>NZ_BDIY01000019.1 GCF_002072155.1 Roseovarius sp. A-2
AAAAGGCCCCATTCCGCCCTTGATCGGCAGACGCCTGACGACGCATATTGGGTAGGCTTGGAACAACAAGAAGCAGCATGAAACCTAAACCCGATACACCTTAGAAAAGCTGCAAACATGTCCGAAAAGGTGGGACCACTTCAATCTGCCTCGCCATCGATAACGATGCCGTCCACATATTCTGCAGCTTCCGTAAAGACTTCGCGGAACATGCCCTGATCTTCATCCGAAAGACCGTTCCACGCGGGCTGCGACATCGTCAGCCCGGAACTAGCAAGCATATGCCCGGTGAGGACAAGATAATCCTGCACCTCGAAAAGCTTCATAGCGCTAATCTGGGTGAAAGGATTTTCTTGCGCATCTACCACACCGTTTGACAGCGCGAGATAGACATCCGCGACGGGCAACGGAGTGCCAGTAGCTCCCAGCACAGTGGCCGCTTCGGGGTAGGGCGCAAAATTAACGACACGGAGCTTGAGTTTGCTAAAATCCTCAAGCGTTGTCGCAGGGGTGTCGCCTGTAGTGATATGACGGAAACCGAAGGTATACAGACTCAGCTGTTCGACTTCGCAAGCGTCGCTAATATCTCCCAGCAGTGAAGTATATACGTCACTCGCCTTGAACGCACGCCAATGATCGTAGTCCCGGAATGTATAGGGTGACAGCATCACGCCCGATGCGGGCAGGCAGTCGATGGCTGTGTCCAGAGGCGCCATGTCAAGCGTTCCCAACTGAACAGCGGTAATCGCGTCACGGTAGCTCGCAAAGGTGCCTGACGGAAAGACCTGCAGCGCAAAGCGTCCGTCAGACTTCTCCCGCAGAAGCTCATCGGCTTTCATCACTCCTAGATGCACCGGATGGTCAGTACTAAAGACGTGGGCTAGCTTGAACGTCTTTTCCTGCGCCATGGCACTACCGGCAGCGGATATGGCAGCGATTGTCATCGCCATAACTATAGAATTCACTCTCAAAATTCTTCCTCCCAGATTGCGTAACCTTTCATTCTCGTAACCTTGCGGAAAGAAAGGTTCCTTCGTTCTCGCCGATTAATGCAGATCAGGCAAACCGCATTGAGGTATATTAAGAATTTGACTTACTTATACGTTTAGCAGTTCGATCCGGGTTGAGGTAAGCGGAGTCGCAGCTACGCACTAAACATTGTTCCGCGACAGGCCCGCACGACTAGAGCAAAGACCGAGGTGTTGTCACGTTAACGGGTCTGCGGTTTCTGGTTCATTGATCCGGGCGAAGGCGGTGTCGATGCAGCCACAAAAGATCAGCTACAAGGGGCTCAATAATCGAGCAGAGAACAGTCATTTGCCTTTCCGAAAACGAGAGCGGGTAATGCAAGGGTTCTGATCGCCGGGTAGTTTACAACGCTTCGTCTCGATGCAACCCGTAATTCCTTCTCCGTACCAGCCTGCCGTCGTTCCGCTCTCACCATCCGCTACCATCGGCTCAAAGCTTCCGAGGCGTTGAAATTCGCGGGACATGCCGCTTGATCAACGACCGGCATGCCAAATTGCAAACTCGGCGAGTTATCGTGACAAACGCATTGGAACGGTTTCTGGTCGGACCGTTTTTCAAAACACCAGGCGTCGCGTCTATCAAAAGCTCGATCCCTTTGCGGCGGGTGAAGGCGGGACCGGCGCGGCTCGATTAGGATCAGCGTGCGGCGGGGACCATCGCCAAAGCTTCGACCTCGACCAGAAATTCGGGTTTGGTAAAGCCTGTGACGATCAGCAACGTCGATGCAGGTTTCACCGCGTGTGCGCGCACCAAGGCATCGCGTACCGCCATATAAGGCGCGAAATCCTCGCGGCGGGTGACATAGCCGGTAAAGCGCATCACATGGGAAAAATCCGCACCCGCTTCGGCCAGAATGACACGGATGTTCTCAAAACACATCTCGGCCTGTTCGCGAACATCCGCCGGAATCCGGCCATCGGGCGACATCGCCAACTGGCCCGAGGTGACGATCAATTGCCCCGCCTGAACGCCGTGTTCATAGGCACCGAAGGGGGCGGGCAGGCTATCGGGTGTCAGCCCCTTCATATGCGGCGACCTTTTTCGTCCATACCGCAGCGGCGCAAGAATAGCGCGGTCGCTTCGGCAGCGATGCGGTCCGCATCCATTGGCTGGCCGTCCGGTGCTTCCATCAACATACGCACCTGTGCTTCGTATTCGGCATAGTGCTGGGTGACGGCCCACATATTAATCTGGAACAGCAGCGGATCGACGGGTGCGATCTTGCCCGCGTCGATCCATCCGCGAATGGTGTTGTTGGCATCTTCGACAGACGCGCTCAGCGGGGCCCAATGGTCGCTCATCTCAGGTGCGCCGCGCGCCATTTCATTAGCAAAAAATCTGGATACATCAGGGTGCTCCAACGCGTGTTCGATTTTACGCCTGATGTAATGGGTGATTGCTTCGGCGGGGTTTTCCAACGAAGAAGAGAGCGAAAATAGCTCGCGCCAGTGCGACACGATATAGCCCAGAACGTCCTGATACAGGTCTTCTTTCGAAGTGATGTAATAGTGCAATTGCGCCTTGGATATGCCTGCCGATTTCGCAATCGCTTGTGTCGATGTACCCGCCAGACCGTTGCGCGCGAATTCGCGGATGGCCGCATCGCGGATCGCTTCTTGAATGGCGCTGCGGCGTATCTTTGCAGTGGTCATGGACGGTCCTTGGGTGATCACAGGGAAGCCTGAAATGGCAGATATAGCACAAGCTTTACCGCGCACTAGCCGGGAAAGGGTGGCGCGCAGTTGACCCACGCCGCCGCCATGTTCCAATCAGTTGCTTTTCAGCGCGGCCTTAATGTCCAGCCCGTGCCCCTTGTTGACGAACTGGCTGGTGGCCACTTTGGACAGATCAACAGCGCCCTCTTCGATAATGCCGCTGGACACGGCCAGATCGTGAAACGCCTTGATCCGCTCTTGCGACATTGCACCGATCCCGTGTTCCAGCGCATCGCCGCTGTCGATGATCTCAAGCGCCTTTAGTTGGGCCACTTCCTTGTCCAGTTTTTCGACTGTCATCTCGGGGTTGGCCGCCATGATCGCATCGTACGCGGGCGTGTGATCGCCATAGAGAAAGTTCACCCAGCCCTCAATTGTGGCATCCACGAATCGCTGGACCAATGTGGGGTTCTCGTCGATCAGTTCCTGACGGGTTTCAAGCGTAGCAGCATAGGTGTTCCAGCCGTTATCGGCCAACAGGAACACATCAACGTCGGCACCTTGAGCGCGGGCATAAATGGGTTCCGCAGTGCCATAGGCCTGTTGAACCAATCTTTCGTCGGCCAGAAACTGGGCAAGATTATAGCCGTAGGGACGCAATTGTTCGTTTTTAAAGCCTAGGGCCTGCACCATCCATTCCCAAAAGCTGAACTGCCCGTCTTTTGATACCAGCACCGTGGGCGCATCCGACAGGGCGGCGAAATCGGAGTATTGCCCTTTGTGTGTCATCAACGCTTGGGGGTCTTTTTGATAAAACGCAGCGACGACGGTGGTCGGAATACCGTTGCGCACGTTGTCAAAGGACAGCAACAGGTTGCCTGCCATCAGAAAGTCCAACCGCCCCGCCGAGAGCATCGGACGGTTGTTGACCTGCGGACCGCCGGGGCTGATTTCAACGTCTAACCCGTATTTTTCATAGGTGCCGTCGGCCAGCGCCTGATAGAACCCGCCGTGCCCGCCTTGGGCCAGCCAGTTGGTGCCCATCACGACCTTATCGTTGGCCCATGTGACCGTGGCAGAAAGCAGTGCGCAGGCGGCGGCGAATGCTGTAACTGTCTTCTTCATGCTGTTTCTCCTTGTCGGTGTTGGTCATCACGGCGCGCCATATCATCGGTCCAGCCGCGTGTTTTTCCGGGGTTCATCAGGCCATATGGGTCTGCCCGTTTTTTGAAATCGATCTGTGTGGTGTCGATTTCTTTCATGCCGCCATCTTCGATGGTGACGACATGGGGATCGAAAATTGTGCATCCGTCCGTCTGTTCCAGTTCGGCAATCAGGCGGTACATCTCTTCCTTGCCGCGATAGCGGACCAGAGGCAGGGCAAAAATCTGGATGTCGCCGTCCTGTCGCGCCATTTCGTGGTGCCAGAACATCTCGTCGCCGTGGCGTGCCATCTGTCGCATCACCAGATCAACGTCGAAGGGACGCGGATAGGCAACCTGCAGATAGGTCCAGCCCGGATCAACCTTGAGCGCCTGCAAAGTGGTATGGTTCCAGCCGCATTCATAGGCTGGTTGCAGGCCCGCTTCGCGGACCTTTTCCTTGGTCATGGCAAAGGACACATGCCCGCCCTGCGCTTCGGCCTCGGCTGTGAAACGGTCCATTTCATCCGGTGCCACCATCGCAAAAATAGCGTCGCGATCAGCTGGGAACAAATCTCCGAATTTGGTGTAATAGGGGGCAAAGCGCCGCTCTACCGCTGTCAGCAAATAGCAATCCATCCCGCCTTTTTGCGCCAGTGTCGCAAAGTTCAGAGCGCGGTCATAACCGTCAAACAGGGCGGCGGTGTGAATCCAATCGGTCTTGGGCGTCAGGGCCAGACCCATTTCCACCACGATCCCATTGGTGCCATAGGCGTGCTGCACCTTCTGGATGTCGTCGCCGTGCAGTTCGATCACCTGTGGCTCTTTCTCAACGGTGATCACTTTGACATAGCTGACATTTCCCGGATCGCGCAGCATCCCGTGACGCAGCGATCCGATGCCGCCCGACCCACCTGCCAGAAATCCGCCAATCGTCGCCATCTGGCGGGTTGACGGGTACATCAGCAACTCTTGTCCGGTTTCGTGCGCTGCATCGTCCAGCCGCGAAATCCGCGCGCCAGCCTGTGTGCGCACATGGCCTTGGGTGATCTCCAGCACCTTATCCAGACGGGTTAAATCCATGATCACCCCGCCCTCCATCGGTACGCACTGGCCATAGTTTCCAGTTCCGCCACCGCGCAAAGTCAGGGGCAGTTTGTATTTGGCGATCAGCCCTGCCACCTTTATCACTTCCTCGACCGATTGCGGGACGACCAGCAGCTCTCCCAGTTTGTCGGTGAGTTGGTCGTTCAGGATCGGGCTGTACCAGAAATAGTCGTGCGAGCGTGCTTCCAGATGTTTTTGGCCATCGTGAAAGCGAATGCCACCAAGTGCGGACTTAAAGTTATTCAGATCGGAAGTGCGGGACATCAAAGGTCTCCATGAAAAGGGGACAAAACCGCACCGTCACGCCAGACACGCCGCACAGCAGAGGGGCGGCTGATCACATCGTTCAGGTCGGTTGCGTCAAAGTGGATGAAATCGGCAGGACCGCCAGAGCGAAGGCTCAGGTCGTGGCCCATCCATGCGGCGGGCCGTGCGCTGATCCCGTCCAGCCAGTCTTCGGGTGGCAGATGACCCATCAGCACGCCCATTCTCAAAACGTCGATCAGGTCGTAGTCGCCATAAGGAAAGAACCCATCGCGCACATTGTCCGACCCGAGCATGACCGGAACGCCAGCGGCGGCGGCCTCTCGTAAGGGCGCAAGACCCCGCAGACGGGGGGTGCGGCCTGGACCTGCATCCTGAAGATAGCTGTTGGCACCGGGCAGGACGGTCAGGCCGATGCCCGCTTCGGCGGCGCGACCCAGCAGGGTTTCAACCTCGGCAGGGTCGCGCACGGACAGCGCACAGCCGTGTCCGCAAAGCACACGACTCGCCATGCCGCGCCGTGCGGTCTCGTCGATGATCGCGTCGATGCCTTGCGCCTCTGTGTCCAGACCTTCATCGACGTGAAAGTCAAGATGCAGGTCGTGGGTCTCGGCCAGATCAAAAACGGTCTTGAGATGCGTTGCCAGATCATCGTTGCGATAGACAAAGGCCCCCAGAATGCCACCGTCACGACGTAAGGCCGGTGCGATGTCAGCCCCTATCCGGGCCAGATCATCCAGAGCCGTCAGCGACGACAGTTGCAGATCGACCCGCCCACGCCAATCCTGCGCCAGTTCGTTCAGAACGTGCCAGCTGCGCGGTGCATCGGCGTGGGACCAATCCACGTGGCTGCGCATCAGAGCTGTGCCGTGGTGATAGGCCTTGGCCAGTCCCTCTGTCGCGCGGTTGCGTAGATCCTCGTCGGTCCAGCGGGTCGCGTCCTGCCCCATAATCTCAATCGCATCAAACAGCGATTGCGCCCGATGCGGCATGCGCGGCGCTGTCATGGTTTTGTCCAGATGGGTGTGCACATCCGCCAACAGCGGCATCACGTATCCGCCGCCGCCCGTGGGCGTAGGACGCAGCGCCGTAATGCGCCCCGCCTCCTGCTCTAGATCCCAAAAGCCGCTTTGTCCGGCCAGAGTGATGCCTTGCAACCTTGCACGCTTGTCGGTCATCAAAATTAGCCCTCGCGCTTTATCTCGCTCTCGTGCCAGTGGCCAAGAACGGCGCGGGACAGCCACGCGGTGCTCAGGAAAATACTAACGCCCAGGACCGACACCAGAAACAATGCGGCAAACATGCGGGGAATCTCGTTACGAAAGCTGGACTCAAGGATACGCGACGCAAGGCCGGTGTTCTGTCCCGCGGTGCCTGCCACAAACTCGGCCACCACCGCGCCAATCAACGCCAGCCCGCCCGCAATTTTCAGGGCGGCCATGAAATAGGGCAATGCCGTCGGGATCAGCAGATAGCGCAGACGCTGCCATGGCGTTGCCTGATACAAGCGAAACATATCGCGCAGGTTATGGTCGGCACTGCGCAACCCGATGGCCGTGTTCGACAGGATCGGGAAAAACGCCACGATCCACGCACAGATCAGCAGGGCGGCGAACGTATTGCTGACATAGATCAGGATCAGCGGCGCAATGGCCACCACCGGCGTGACCTGAAGGATTACGGCAAAGGGAAACAGGCTCATTTCAATCGGGCGCGACAGGGCGAACAACATGCCCAAGACCACACCGCCGACAATTGCCAGAGCCAAGGCCATCAGCGTCAGCTTGACGGTAAACATCGCGCTTTGCATCAGGCTGGCCCCGTCTGTCACCAATGTTTTGGCAATCAGGCTGGGGGCGGGGATCAGGTAGTGCGGCACGTCATTGTACCAGACCAGAAATTCCCACACCCCCAGCGCAAAGGTGATCGCAGCAAGGGGCAGGATGTAGCGCAATCGCTGTTCACGGCGTTCGCGAATAATGCGCGGGTCCAGCTGTGCGGCGGGGGATTCAGTGGTTAAGGTCGACATGGTCCATGGTCCCTTCCAGTGCTGTGCTGACACTGCGGCAGCTTTCTGCGTATTCCGGTGACATGCGGTAGGCCGCGTTGCGTGGATATCTCCCGCTGAGCGCTATATCATGCACCACACGTCCCGGACGGGCGGCCATGACAGTGACGCGGCTGGACAAATACACGGATTCAAACACTGAGTGGGTCACAAAGATCACCGTCAGACCCAGCGATTTCCACAGGGACAGAACCTCGTCATTCAGCTTGGTGCGCGACATCTCGTCCAGCGCGGCAAAGGGTTCGTCCATCAGCAGCAGCTTGGGTTTTGTCACCATAGCGCGGGCGATGGAGACGCGCATCTTCATGCCGCCCGACAGTTCGCGCGGGTATGATTTGGCAAAGTTTGCCAGCCCCACCATCGACAACGCCTCTTCGACACGGGTGCGGGCTTCGGCCTTGCTGACGCCTTGCAGTTTCAGCGGTAGATTGACGTTTTCAAAGACCGTGGCCCATGGCATCAACGTTGCCTCCTGAAAGACAAAGCCGATGTCGCTGCCTGTTGTGCTTTCGCCCGGACGGTGTCCGTTAACGGTGATTGTGCCTGCCGAGACCGACAACAGCCCCGAGATCATTTTCAATGCCGTGCTTTTTCCACACCCCGACGGGCCGAGGAAGCTGACAAATTCGCCTTGCCGGATCGTCAGTGACATATCTCGCACGGCGACGGTGCCATTGCCGAACCGTTTGTCGACATTGCGCATGTCGATCAGCGGCGTGTCGCCTTCGGGGGCTGGGATGGGTGTCATTGCTCAGACCTCCGGTTTGCTGTGCAGCCAGTCGGCTGGCATCGCGTCAATTTCGGCCATCGCCTCGGCCAGACGCGCAACCGCGTGATCCAGCGTGGCTTCGCCCTTTTCGGCAGTGGCCAGATGCGCCTCGCCGCAGGCACCCGAGGGGCTAAGATCCTGGGTCTTCCACGCAGGCTTGCCCGCACGGCTTAGGCCCAGATGAGTGGTTCCCTCGAACAAATCCTGCCCGCGCGACCGGAAATTGCGGGCTTGGGTCATGTCCACATTGTCCCCATCCAACGCCAGCATCACAGATGTTTCCATATCGCCTGCGTGAATGCCGTGGGTGCGTTCGGTTTCAGAATACACCCCGTCCGGCATGCCAAATCCGAACCAGTTCACCGAAAACACCAGCATATCGTGAGAGATACGCAATTGCCGCGCGGCTATGTCCATTACCGGAATGTTGCCGCCATGCCCGTTCAGCAGTACCAACTTGCGCACACCCGCCCGCGCCACGCTAGCGCCGATTTCGCTCAGAATGCGGATCAGCGTTTCCGCCGTCAGCGTGAGGGTGCCCGGAAAGTCGATATGTTCGTCACTTTTGCAAATGGCCTGTGTGGGTAGAAAAATCACCGGGCTTTCATCGGGCAGAGCATCGGCCAATCGGTGCGCCACGCCTGTCACGGTGCAACTGTCAACGGACATCGGCAGATGCGGCCCGTGCTGTTCAATCGCCCCGATAGGCAGAACCGCGATCAAGCGTTCGTGGTCGAGCGCCGCAAATTCACGCTGGCTGTGATCGGCCCAGAAACGTTTCATATCGTCACCCTGCAGGCGTGTAAATGATTGCAGAAATTCGTCATGCGCCCCCCGTGTTTCAGGCAAACATAGCCATCGTCATACCAAGCGGTCAAACTGTTCGTTCAGGCTTTTCAAGGTCTGCGCGTGGTCACCGCTTGGTTTGCCTGAAAAAGCAACAAATTACGCGGGACGATGGTATAGGATAGCCAAATTGGAGAGGGGATCAGTGACTTCGAATATTCAAAAACGGTCAATTTATAGGGCCGTTGGTATAAGCTGAGAACCTCATCACGCACCCCACCACCGGTAATTGCAACTGCCAGCTTGTCCTTCGAAACGCCGATCCCGGCATGGATCGTCGATTGTTCTTTTGTCATGCCTTTCTCCACCGCAAATAGACAGCGCTTGCCGCCATGCGATCAGAATGCAGGCTGAACCGTCATGCGCGCGCCGCTGGAGATAGGCATGCGGTCTTACAAGCGTCTATGCTTTGCCGATGCCGAAAGGGGCGGCGATTGGTTGTGGCGTACCTGGGATTGAGTGGCGTAACGGTGGTCCGATGAGTTCAAGCACGCCAGTAGATCAAGACGTTTCTAACGCGTCGGCTTCGGTCAAGTTTTCGTGATGCCTTGTTAGGTGACACTTTACCCTGAATGTGGTCTCGCTCGCCTTTGAAATGTTGTCTGTGAAGTGGAGATAATGTGATGGGTGTAAGACGGCTTTTTGCGCGCGCCAAGAATGTCGAAGCAGACCCATCAGGGTCAGAGACCGGACACTACATTCGATCTGTCATCGACCATGTGCCGCACGCATTTTCGATAGGGCCTTTTCTGGTGGTGGCGCTGTTTTTCTCCGTATCCAGTGCGAGCGCAGAAGGCCGGTCTGTTCGCGATCAGACCTTGCAAGCTTTGGGCGGTCTTCCTGCGCTTACAGCGGTCAAGGCCGTGGAAATCAAAGGAAGTGGTTCAAATTTCGAGCCCTTCGAGAATGTCGTGAGCGAAACACCCATCCACACATCCGATGATACAACTCAAGTCACCTGGCAGCCCGCATCGGGCGAATTTCACCGTGAGGTCGGCCTGCAGACAGCATTTCCCTTTCCCGGACATTGGGATTTTGTCGAAATCTTTGACGGTACAAGGGGATATCGAAACGGCAGGGACGGTTTTCGCCCCAGTACGGGCGGGATACTGGCGCCTGCGCGTATCGGAGCCACGCAAAAGGATATCTGGCTGCTCAACCCGCAATTCCTTGTGGCCTATGCCGAGGCGGTTTCCGAGAGGGCAGGATCAACCGGCGCGGATCAATATCGGCTGGCTCTGAAATTGCCCGATGCGGGCACCGTCTGGACTGTCGATCTGGATCACGCAACGATGCTACCCCGCCGGATTACCGTGACGGAAACAGATCCGCTTCTCGGTCAGGTGAAAGTTACCGCGAGCTATGATGATTGGCGGGCCGTCGCAGGGATCAAAACGCCGTTCCGGATTGCCAAACATGTCGATGGCGCATTGGTGCGCCGCGAGATCCGGGACGATATCAGCTACTCGCAAACTAACCTTGCGGGCCGGTTTTCCATTCCCGAAGGGCAGGGTGCGCCCGATGACACGGGTGACCTGTATGACTGGGGTTGGGACATGTCACATTGGTTTCTGCGCCGGGCGGGCATGGCGGCCCCGGCGGATGAGGATCAATCTTCAGATGTCGGGTTTCTCGAGGTCGGCAATGGCGTTTTTCAGATCACCGGGAGCAGTCACCATAATCTCGTGATTGAAGGCTCTGCCGGATTGATCATCGTCGACGCACCGCTTTATGATCGCCGCTCAAGAGCCGTCTTGCGCGCCCTCAAAGAGCGGTGGCCCGGTAAGCCGGTTACGCAGCTCGTCCTGACCCATCACCACAATGACCATGTTGGTGGTCTTCAGCCCTATATCTCTGCGGGCGCTGAATTGGTCGTACCCGCCGGCACCAGAGACCTCTTTGACGATGTTGTGAAAAGAACGCTTGGTGTCTCCGCTGAAATCACGGCTGTGACAGAACATGCGACGCTGGCCGGATCTGGGCGAGATGTGGCATTATACACGGTGCCAAACTCCCATGCCAACGACATGCTTGTCGTGTATCTGCCTTCCGAGCGCTTACTGTTCAACAGTGACCTGTTCTCGCCGGGGCGCGATACCCAACACCCGCTTTGGGCTGGTGAATTACTTGCCGCGATCCGCTTTCTGAACCTCGATGTTGCCAATATCGTCGGCGGGCACGGCCATGGAGCCGAGCCGTTACAGGCCCTTGAGAGAGCCGTCTCCGCGCAGTAGCGCCACCATAACCCGATCACTTACCTTTTGGATACAGGAAGACCAAATGCAAACCGATGACGCCATGGCGGTATCATCCGCCCCAAGCCCGACCCGGCACAGCGACACCCTTTTGCTCATCCTCTATGCGGGGGTTATCGGAGAGGTCGTGCTTGAATTTCTCGCGTGGTTCATCGCCCCGTCGATCGTCGGCATGCCGATGCGACCGCATTTGCTTCTTGAGGCTCTTGGTCAGAACCTTTTAGGGGTATCCCTTGGAACGCCGTTGGCGGTGAGCCTGCATTTGATTTTAGGCGTGGTCGTCATGCCGCTGAGCTTTGTTGCCTTGCGTAACCTGCTTGGATGGTATGGCGGAATAGGGGCGAGCATCGCATGGGGCGTGTTGCTGTGGTTGGTTGCTCAGGCTATTCTGGCACCGCTTGCTGGGCGGCCGATCTTTCTTGGCTTTATCGCCTATAGCTGGCTCTCCCTCGTGGCGCATGTGGTCTATGCGGTTACGGTGGATATCGCATTGAGAGGCCTTCATCGGCGGTTTGTCACGCCGTAGAGCAGACCCATCCAAACGAGGGGTGGTCGCAGAAATTCAGGCCCGTCGTTATGGTGGATCGCATGACGAGAGAGACGCTCCGAAATGACAAAGAGAAAGACGCATATGCCTGAGTTCAAGGCGAAGGTCGCGCTTGAAGCGACCCGAGAAGAGCTGACGCTGCACGAGCTGTCGAAGAGCTATTGACACATTAACTCGTCCAGTCTGCAATTTGGCATGCCGGTCGTTGATCAAGCGGCATGTGCCGCGGATTTCCAGGCGTCGAATGCTTCGAGCCGATGGTAGCGGATGGTGAGAGCGGAACGACGGCAGGCGAGGACGGAAAAGGAATTACGGATTACAGATTGCATCGAGACGAAGCGCTGCAATCTACCCAGTGATCGGAAGCCCTGCATTACCCGCTCTCGTTTCCTGAAGGGCAAATGGCGGTTCTCGGCCCGGTTATTGAGCCCCTTGTAGCTGACTTTTTGTGTCTGCATCGACAGCGCCTACGCCCAGATCAATGAACCAGCAACCTCAGCCCCGTTAATGTGACAACACCCCTGGTGTGCTATACCACCGGACGCGGCTCTGCTTTTGAGTCCAAACCCAGCCCTACAATCAAGGTGGCCACCAACACCGAAATGGCAACCCGCATGGCCGAGGATATCGACGTGGATGCCGGCACCATCCTTGGTATCGGCGCCAGCGACGCTGAGAAGGGCCGCGAGATTTACGAGATGTTTCTGAGGGAGGCATCCGAAGAGGCCGGCAAGTTCGAGGCGCTGGGGTTGGGAGATTACGAATTCGTGCCGTGGCAGATCGGGGCCGTCATGTGAAAGGCACTCGTAAGAACAATCTTGACAAATTTTTACAAAAAGTGTCAATTCTTGCTCTGTGGCTTGATTTACCTCGCGTAAACGTAAAGTCTAACAGACGAACGCGGTAGTCCCTTCGGCAAAGCCGCGTCACTTCAGGGAGGAATGACATGAAATCCACTAATACAATTGCGCTTGCCGCTTCCGCTGTTGCCGCGCTGGGGCTTTTGCCCAGCCTGGCCGCCGCCGAAACCAAATTGAAATGGGCCCACGTCTATGAAACGAGCGAACCTTACCACACCTGCGCCGTAGCCGCGAACGACCTGCTGATGAGCGCGACCGACAACCGCTATGGCATTGAAGTGTTCCCGGCATCCTCGCTGGGTAAAGAGGTCGACATCAACGAGGGACTCGGCTTTGGCACGGTCGATATCATCTACACCGGACAATTGTTTGCCGGCCGGTCGTTTGGACCCATCGCCATCGGCGGCGCGCCGTTCATGTTCCGTGACTATGAGCACTGGGATCACTATCGCAACTCGGATCTGTTCAAGGAATTGGCCCAAGGCTACACCGATGCCACAAACAACCACATCACCGCGATGACCTATTATGGCGCGCGCCATGTGACATCGAACAAGCCGGTTCTGAAGCCGGAAGACATGAACGGCATGAAAATCCGGGTGCCGAACGCCCCGCTTTACATGATGTTCCCCGAGGCCGTTAGCGCGAACCCGGCACCCATCGCCTTTGCCGAAGTCTATCTGGCGTTGCAGCAAGGCACCGTGGATGCGCAGGAAAACCCCCTGCCCACGATCCAGGCCAAGAAGTTCTATGAAGTCCAGGAAAACATCAACCTGACCGGCCACATCACCGACGCACTACTGACCATCGTGGGTGGCCCTGCGTGGGACGCCATGGACGATGCCGATCGCGCGGCCCTGAGCGACGTGACAAAGGAAACCGCTGTCTGTGCCACCAACGCCATCATCAAGGCCGAGGGCGAATTGGCCGAATGGTTCCGTGGCGAAGGTCTACAGGTGAACGAGGTCGACCGTGCCCCGTTCATCGAAGCGGTAAAAAAGCTGCATAACGGCCCGGCGGCAACATGGGATCAGGCGACTTATGACCGCCTGCAAGCCATCGAGTAACCCTTCCAATCCTTGCACTTTGTGACAGGGCGCAGAGCGCGCCCTGTCCATCTATCAAAGGATTTCGCGATGAAAACGCCCTCCGATGATGCCCCTCTCACTGCGCCGATCAAGCTAGACGAAGAAAAGATAGATCTGTCCGATCAGCAATGGGATGACGGCCTTGTGCTGATCCTGTTCTGGGTGTTGGCGGGAATCGTGTTCCTGCAGTTCTTCACGCGGTATATCCTCAACGATTCAGTCGCCTGGACCGAAGAAATCGCGCGGTTTCTTCTGATCGGCGTGACCTTCATCGGATCGGTCATGGCCACGCGCAAGCAAAGCCACATCGCGGTGGAGTTCATCTATCGTTGGGTGCCCCGTACGGGCCGGAAGATTGCGCAATTCCTGATCGACGCGATCACCACCGGGTTCTTTGTCGTGCTGGCAATCCTCAGCGGGCAAATTGCTGGTCGCACCCGGCAGTTGATGGTCTCTATCGAATTGCCGAAATCTTCCGTCTACTGGGTCGTCGCTGCGGCCTTTGTTTGTATGGCGCTCTATTCCGCCTGGAACATGTGGACCCACCTGCGGGACGGCACGTCAAAACTGATCGACCCCGAGAAATATGCGGATCAGGTCCGCGCAATCGACTAGGAGCGCACTTTTGGACATCATTTGGCTTTTTGCGATGCTGTTTGGCATGCTCGTGTTCGGGGTGCCCGTCGCTGTCGCCCTGGCAGGTGCTTCTGCAATCTTCATTTTTGCCAACGGGATGCCGCCCACGATGGTCGTCGCACACCGGATGATCAACGGGGTCGACAGCTTTCCACTGTTGGCGGTTCCGTTCTTCATTCTGGCGGGCAACCTGATGAACACTGCCGGTATCACCGAGCGGATATTTAATTTTGCCCTTGCAATGGTCGGCTGGATGCGCGGCGGGTTGGGCCATGTGAACGTCGGCGCCAGCGTAATCTTTGCCGGCATGTCAGGTGCGGCGGTGGCGGATGCTGGCGGCCTTGGCGCGATAGAAATCAAGGCGATGCGCGATGCCGGGTATGACCCCAAGTTCGCGGTGGGCATTACCGCCGCGTCCTCGACCATCGGGCCGATCATTCCGCCCTCGCTGCCGATGGTCATCTACGGTGTCGTTGCGGGCACCAGCATCGGGCAGTTGTTCGTGGCCGGGTTCATCCCCGGATTGCTGATGGCGGTGTCGCTGATGATCATGATTGCGATCATGGCCCGCACCCGTGGCTTTGGACGGGATCAGGCCTTCTACTGGCCGGTCCTGTTTTCCACGTTTCGGCGCGCATTCCTGTCGTTGCTGACCCCTGTCATCATTGTGGGCGGTATCCTTTCGGGTGCCTTCACCCCGACCGAGGCAGCGGTGGCGGCCTGTGCCTGGGCCCTATTCCTTGGAATGGTAGTCTATCGCACCCTGACGATCCCCCGGTTCCTGCGGGTCAGTTTCGACACCATCGAAACGACTGCCGTGGTTCTATTGGTTGTCGGCGCGGCGGCAATCTTTGCCTGGATACTGACCAGCAACCGCGTGCCCGAACAATTCGCCGCCGGGTTGCTGGCTGTGTCCGACAAGCCGTGGGTTATCCTGATCGTGATGAACCTGATTCTGCTGGCTGTCGGGTGTTTCATGGAAACGGTGGCCGCGATCACGATCCTGGTGCCGGTCATGCTGCCCATCGCAGTGACGCTGGGCATCGACCCCGTTCATTTTGGCGTCATCATGGTGCTGAACCTGATGCTGGGGCTTTTGACGCCGCCGGTGGGCATGGTGCTTTATGTGCTTTCGCGGGTTGCGAAGGTTTCGTTTGAACAATGCGTTGTCGGCACGGTGCCGTTCCTGATCCCGCTGGTGATTGTCCTGTTGCTGGTCACGTTCATTCCCAGCATCACGATGTGGCTGCCTACCCTGATCTATCGCTAGGATCTAGGCGTCGGGAGCAAGCTCTTTTAAAGGGACAATTGCCCCTTTGTGCCGGATCACCTGACCTGCGCAATTCTGTGCAGTGCGGATCGCATCCTTGATCGACAGCCCCCGCAGGAGCGACGCGATGTAAGCGCCGTTAAAGGAATCTCCGGCGGCGGTTGTGTCCACGACCCCCTCAACCGGTGCAACCGGAAACGCCGTCATCTGGCCTGCCTGAAGATGGATCGTGTCGGATGCGCCATTCTTGACCACGACATGATCCACACCCAGATTGGCATACCGCCTTGCACTGATTTCAGGCGTGGCGTCTCCAAAAGCTGTCGCCTCGTCATCGAAACTTGGCAGGACAAGATCGCTTTGCGTTGCAGCACGTGTTATGACATCCAGCATCCGGTTTTTATCCTGCCACAGATGGGGGCGGATGTTGGGGTCAAAGGCCAGAACCGCGCCGTCCTTCTTATGCTGCTCTAACCCGACTAGCAGGTCTTCCAGGTCCTCCTGCGGCAGGATCGCCAGCGTGATGCCCGAAAAATAGATAACATCCGCCGCCGCAACCTTGCGCCAAAGCGAACCGGGCTGACGCACCATCATCCGCGCGGCGGACGTGTCGCGCCAATAGGTAAAGCTGCGCTCTGCCCCGTGCAGGTGGATCGTATAAAGCCCCGGACGGCGATCTGCGATGCGCGGTGTGTCGTCACATCTGATCCCGCAGGATTGCACAAACGACAGCAATTGATCTGACATCGGATCGGTGCCGACAGCGGTATGAAACCCGATTTCCGTGTCGTTGAGGGAATGTGCCCGCGCGTACCACAAGGAATTGAAAACATCGCCCGAGAATTTCTGCCGCCACAGATCCCGCCCCTCGGAGGACAGTTCGATCATGCATTCGCCAATGCCGAGAATGGAAGTCATTGCAACGGGTTCCTGTCAGGTGCGGTAAGGGGATGATCGGCGACTGCAGAAAACGCAGCCCACGCGCCTCTGAGTTCAGCCAGCCCTTTCAGGCGGCCAAGATACGAATAGCCGGGATTGGTTTTCTGGTCCCGCTCGAATGCCAGAAGGTGGCCGTGGTCAGGGCGCATGGGAATGTTGCGGGCGGGATCTGCCCGTTCAGCCTGCCAAAGGGCTGCAAGCACGCCAAGCATCTCGGCGCTGCCATCCAGAACCGCTGCCTCAAAGAAACTGCCGTCCGCCTCACGTTGAACATTGCGCAGATGCGCAAAATGGATCTGTCCCGCAAACCTGTGCGCCATCGCGGGCAAATCGTTGTCGGCCCGCGCCCCCAGCGAGCCTGTGCAAAACGTCAGACCATTTGCCGGGCTGGGCTGGGCAGCAAGCAGAAACGCCAGATCATCAGCGGTAGAGACGCAGCGTGGCAAGCCAAATAATGGAAACGGAGGATCATCGGGGTGGATGGCCAGACGGACGCCCAATGCCTCGGCTTCGGGAACCACAGCCTCAAGAAATGATGCGAGGTTTGCTTGTAAATCGCTGTGGGACAGCGATGAGAAGTCGTCGATCCCGGCGGCCAGATCGGCGCGCGCAAAGCCTTTTGCACTGCCGGGCAGGCCCGCGATGATGTTACGCTCAAGTGCCGCCTGCGCGTCCGGGGACATCTGGCGCCATCTGGTCTGCGCCGCTGTCAGCAAATCAGACGCATGATCCGCCGCCGCATTTTCGCGGGCCAGAATGTGCACATCGTAGACCACGAAATCAACCATATCAAAGCGCAGGGCCTGCCCTTGTCCGGGCAGATCAAACGCCAGATCGGTGCGGGTCCAATCCAGCAGCGGCATGAAGTTGTAGCAGATCGTTTTCACCCCTGCGCCGGCGAGATGGCGCATCGTGTCAATCCACGCCGCGATTTCCGCCTGCGCCGCGCGGCCGTTCAGCTTGATCGCATCCGGCATCAAGATCGACTCGCACACATCCCATGTCAGCCCGCCGGCCTCTATCAGGGCTTTGCGGGTGTCTATGTCCGCGCGCGACCAGATCGCGCCGGGGGCGTATTCGTGCAGGGCCGTGACCACGCCGGTCGCCCCGGCCTGCCGAATGTTGTTCAAAGTGACCGGATCATCCGGACCAAACCAACGCCACGTTTGTTTCATGGTCCTATCCCCTCAAACCAGGCCGCAGTCACTGAAACGTCATCAGCATTAGCGCCCGGGGCAACCAAAGCGCGATCTCGGGAAAAAAGATCAACAACATTGGCACCAGAATGATGCACACGTCCTTGAGCACCTTCACGACATTCATGCCCCCGATTGCTGCTGATATCAACAGGCGCAAAGGTGTTGTCACGTCAACGGGCCTGAGGTTGCTGGTTCATTGATCCGGGCGTAGGCGGTGTCGATGCAGACAAAAAAGATCAGCTACAAGAGGTTCAATAACCGCGCAGAGAACAGCCATTTGCCTTTCCGAAAACCAGAGCGGGTAATGCAGGTCTTACGATCGCCGGGTGAATTGCAGCGCTTCGTCTCGATGCAATCTGCAACCCGTATCTTTTCTTCATGCCAGCCTGCCGTCGTTCCGCTCTCACCATCGGCTCGAAGTTTCTTCAGGGTCGGGACAAGACCGTTCTGCGTCAGCGACTAGATCGCTGACGCTATCTGTTTTTGGTCAGGAAAACAGCGTGCCGCCGTTGATATCCACATTTGTACCGGTGATGAACGCGGCATCATCGGATGCAAGGAACACAGCCAGCTTGGCCACGTCTTCGGATGTGCCTTCCCGCTTGAGCGGTGTGACATTCGCAACATGGGTGCGTACTTCGGGCTTGGTAAAGATGTTGTGGAAATCGGTGTCGATCATGCCGGGGCAAAGCGAATTGACGCGGATCTTTGGCCCCAGTTCCTTGGCCAGACCGCGCGTCAACGTCATCAGTGCCCCCTTGGAGGCGCCATAGGCGGACGCACCCGGCCCGCCGCCATCGCGACCCGCTTGCGACGCCAGCCCGACAATGGATGACCCTTCTGTCATATGCGGCAGGCAATCACGCACCATCAGCACAAAGGAGGTCAGATTGACATCCATCACCGCCTGCCAGTGATCCATTGTCATTTCGTCCATTTTGACACGTGCAAGGATACCGCCGGTCACATGGATCAGCGAATCTATTCCGCCGAATGTCTCGACCGTCTTGCTGACCAGCGCCTTTACATCGGCTTCTTTAGTCATGTCGCCTTGCAGGGCAAACGCCTTGCCACCAGCGGCTTGGATTTCGGCAACCGCGCTGTCGGCCCCTGCAGAGCTTGCGAAATAGTTGATGGCGACATTGGCACCCTGCGCCGCAAGTTCCATCACGCATGCGCGTCCGATGTCACGCCCGCCGCCGGTCACGATTGCGGTTTTTCCTTTAAGGTTCATATATTTCTCCTCCAAAGTTTTGCCTCTGGCCGGACCCTGGCGGGCGGGCACCTGAGCGCTGTGTTTAACACCGATGCCTTCACATCACTTCTCGCACTGGCATAGTCCAATGCCGCGCTCGCTACAATACAAATTATTACAAATAATCCGGCAATTTTTGCCCCGGCTCAATCGCAATGGAACGCCATCGACGGCCTGTTTCCAGAATCAACGTCTCCAAATATAAACCATATCACAGGGCTTTCCGCCCCTCTGCATCGTTTCAAGAACAACTGGGAATGGTTGACAAGTCACCGGAAAAATAACAAATTATTACAAATATCGAGATTTCTCAAAGGAAGGTTTTCCTGATGGTCGATACTTCTGAAACGCCGCAGGACTGGATGACGTCCGGGCCGGGCGCACAACGCCGCATTCTGTATCAGGACAAGGCGTCGATGATCGGCGAAAGGGATGGCGAGGGCATTCCACATTCCCACCCCCATGTCCAGACAACCTATGTCTCAGCAGGTCAGCTCCGGTTGAATGTCGCCGGGGTAACAACGGTTCTGAACCCGGGGGATGCCATTATCATCCCGTCCATTGCTGAACATTCCTGTGTTTGCCTGCAAGAAGGACGCCTGCTGGATAGCTTTGCACCGCGCAGCGATGACTTCATGACAGCCCAAGGGCTTGCATTGAACTGATCAGGCGCGGGCTAGCCCTGAAACACCCGTTTTCTCGCGTTTTCGACATGGCGACGCATCGCAACGCGCGCCCCGTCCTGATCGCCGCGTTCAAGCGCGTCCAGAACTAGAAAATGTTCCTGTTGCACAAGTTCCATACGCTCTTGTGATTTGGTCAACGATAGGTTCCGGGTCAGGTTGAGGCCGGTCAGGATGTTAGCCTTCATCGACGTCCGCGCCGCGGTGAAATACTGATTGCCCGAGGCCACAGAGATCGCCTCGTGAAAGGCTTCGTCGGCGTCCACGCCCAGTTCGCCCTCGCGGATGCAGTGGTCCAGCTTTTGGAGTTGTGCACGCATCTGCGCCAGATCACGGTCGGTGCGCCGTGCGGCGGCCAGATAGGCCGCCTCGCCTTCGATGGCGGCGCGAAACTCGAATGTGCGCTGGATATCCGCGATGGACCCCACCGGTGCGAATTCAAGAACTGCCGTTTCAGGGCGGCGCTTCACAAACGATCCCGAGCCCTGCCGCGATACGACCACGCCGTCCTCGCGCAGTTGTTTCAACGCCTGCCGCAGGACGGGCCGGGACACTTCGAGCATTTCGCTCATCGCATGTTCGGTCGGCAGTTTGGCCCCCACAGGCGTTTCCCCGCTCAGGATCATCGCGAGGATTTTTTCGTAGACTTGATCAGAAAGCGTCCGGTCTTTTCCGGTGCTTACAGGATTAGACCTGACCGCCGTCGCTCCTGCTACCTGTTGTTTTGCTGTCGCCATGTCTTAAATTTTTCTTTCGACTTTGGATCAGTGGGCGGATACAGGCCAAAGATCGACTCCCCATTCTGCACCATTTCCAAAACGAAGTCCTCAAATACTGTCATTTCTGCGGTTTCTTCTGCTACTTCTGTCACCAGATGCAGCGGGATGCAAACCACGCCTTCGTTGTCGCCCACCATGATATCGCCCGGAAATACCGAAACCCCGCCACAGGCGATAGGGTCATTGTTTGCGACAGCATGGTGCTTTGTCAAATTGGTCGGCGCACTGGGGCGCGTATGGTAGGCGGGCATCTGGAGAGCAGAGATTTCGGGTGTGTCGCGAAAACCGCCATCTGTCACAATCCCGTTGCATCCGCGCATCTGCAAACGGGTGGCAAGGATACACCCGGCAGACGCCGCTGATGAATCCTGCCGCGAGTCGATGACGAACACGGCACCTACCGGACATTCCTCGACCCCTTTGCGCTGCGGATTTTCCCGGTCGGCAAAGGAGTCAAGAACATCCAGGTCCTCGCGCGCGGGAATGTAGCGCAGAGTATAGGCAGGTCCGACCATGTTCGGCCCCGGATTCATTCGTTGTGGCCCCTGAATGAAGACGTTGCGAAAGCCACGGCGAAACAGTGAGGTTGTCAAAGTCGCAGTGCTGACATGGGCCAGCTTCTCAAGGGTTTCAGGTGTCGGGTTGGTCATTTTCAGAACCTCTTGCTAGCATTTTATCTTGGGCCGCATTTATTCAAGCAGCGATGGCAGAAACAGGGACACGGCGGGGACATAGGTCACTAGGACAAGCGCCGCCAGAATCGCAAGGTAGAAGGGCCAGATCGTTCTGAGCGTTTCCTCGATCCTGATCCGCCCTACGGCACAGCCCACGAACAGGCACGTGCCCACAGGTGGCGTACACAGGCCAAGGCCAAGATTGACCAAAAGCATGATCCCGAATTGCGTCGGGTCCATGCCGAGGTCTTTGACAATCGGCAAAAAGATTGGCGTGCAGATCAGGATCAGCGCTGCCATGTCCATGATCATGCCAAGGACCAGCAACATGATGTTGATCATCAGCAATACGGCGATTTTCTCTTCCGATATGCCCAGCATGAAGCCGCTCAGCTTTTCGGGCACCTGATAGAGCGCCAGAAGATAGGCAAACGAGCTTGCAAAGCCGATCAGCACCATGACCATAGCTGTCGTGCGTACGGCCGAAACGACAGAGGTTTTGAAACCCTGCCAATCCAGCGACCGATAGACAAAAAAGGTAAGCAACAGGGCGTAGATGGCCCCGAAGGCACCCGATTCCGTCACAGTGAAAACGCCCGACAGGACGCCGCCCACGATAATGACAGCCGTGACAAGGCCGGGGATCGCCTGCAAGGACGTGGTCCAGACGGCGTTCCAGCCGGGGAACGGCTCTGCGGGATAGTTGCGTTTGATCGCTATCACATAGGCCGCGATCGCCAGGCACAGACACATCAAAATGCCGGGGATTACCCCTGCAAGGAACAGCTTGGAGATCGAAATCCCACCGCCCGCCGCGACTGCAAAGATGATCATATTGTGGCTCGGCGGGATGACGATGCCCGCAATGGAGGAGGTTACCGTCACGTTGACTGCGTAATCAGCATGATACCCGCGCTCTTTCATCACCGGGATCAGGATCGAGCCAAGCGCAGAGATATCCGCGACCGCTGAGCCGGAAATGCCACCAAAAAGCATACTGGAAAAGATGTTTACCGACGCCAAACCTCCGCGCACATGTCCGACCAGGGCAGATGCAAACTTGACCAGCCTCATTGCGATGCCGCCATGCAGCATCAATTCGCCGGCAAAGACAAAGAACGGAATGGCCAGAAGGGAAAAGACCGAGATGCCAGAGATCGATCTTTGAAAGGTGATCAGCAAAGGAAAGCCTTCGTACCAGAACGCCGATGCAGCAGCGATCCCCATTGCGAAAGCAACCGGCACACCCAGCACCACGCAGACCCCGAAACTACCAAGTAGAAGTGCCAAGCCCATGATCAATAGCTGCCTTTTTCAATATATGGTTTGCCCTGCATCAGGCAGGCGATGCGAAAGGCGGCCCGCAGTCCGGTAAAGATAAAGACAAGGCCGCCGAACAGCGCCGCCGAGAGGGACCGAAAGCTTTCGGGGATGTTCAGCATAGGCAGCAACGTATCCCAGCCGAATTTGAACAGCTCGACACTGGCGATCATCATGATCAGCCCGAAACCCGCGAGAATGATATCAATCAACAGCTTCAGGAACGTGCTGATCCTCAACCCCATCATGTCACGAAAGATCGTCACACCCAGATGGGTATTTTCGTGAATGCCAACAGCCGCGCCCAGATAGGTGATGTAGCAGATCAGCAAGAGTGCCAGTTGTTCCACCCATGTCGGCGTGGCGTTCAGTACATAACGCCCAAAAACAAGCCAGCCAAACGTTGCAACCAAAACCACAAGGGCAACCGAAGCGGCAACCATACAAAGAAGGCTCAGTCCATCCAGCACGCATTCAGTCCGGTGCATCCAGCGGGGTTCCTGTTCCACGAACCAATTCCTTTGGGTTGAAGAGGGTCCGCCCCGGCATGAACAGGGCGGACATTGTTTCAAAGGCGCTGATCAGTCTGCGTTGCGGAACAGATTGACCAGATCGGTCATTTCAGGATTGGCCGCCAGAAATTTTTCATAAACCGGTGCCATTGCGGTTTGAAACGCGGCTTTGTCGGCAATCTCGTTCACTTCGACACCGCCATCCGCGATGATCTTCATCGAGGCCGCTTCGCGCTCGGCCCACAGCCTGCGTTGCAGATCGGTCGAGTTCTTACCAGCCGTCTTGACGATTTCCTGCTGCTCTGGCGTGAGTGCATAAAAGGTCTTTTTGCTCATGCACAGACACTCGGGAATGATCAGGTGCTGCGTCAGCGAGTAGTACTTTGCAACTTCGAAGTGGCTGGTGGATTCGTAGGACGGCGGGTTGTTCTCGGCTCCGTCGACCACACCGGTCTTGATCGACTGATAGACCTCGGCAAAGGCCATCGGTGTTGCGTTGCCGCCCATGGATTCGATCATGCCCACGAACAGGTCGTTGTTCATGACGCGCACCTTCATGCCCGCAACGTCTGCGGGCGTGTTGATCGGCTTGACCGAGTTATAGAATGACCGCGCACCGGCGTCATAATACCCGAGCGCTACGATGCCCTTTTCTTCCAGTGCCACACCAAGGGCCGCGCCGGGGGCACCGTCCATCAATTTATACATCTGCGGAACGCTTTTGAACACGAAAGGCAGGGAAACGACGTTTGTCGCCGGAACGGCCTGACCCATCGGCCCAAGACTGAAAACGCCAAAGTCCAGAATGCCAAGGCGCAGCTGTTCGATCGCATCAGGCTGAGAGCCCAGAACGCCTGCATGAAACACCTTGCCTTTGATCTCGCCGCCGGTCTCTTCGGTGACTTCGGCCATGAAGGCTTCCATGCCGTGCGACACGGGATAATCCTCGACGTGGATGTTCCAGCCGCGCCAGTCTTTTGCTTCGGCAACCAATGGCGTCATCGCCAGAGTCGTTGCGGCAGCAAGGACGAACGCTCCACGACTAATGATGTTGGGGATTTTCATTATTGTTTCCTCCTCAGGACAAATTATTGCAAAATAACTCACATAGGTTACAAATTTTTACAAGTAATATTTTTGGAGATCTCGCGTGCTCACGCCCGGCGTTCTTATTTCGTGGTTCCCGATTAGGGCGGTCTCTAGGACGCCGAGTTGGGGAGTTTTTTCAGTTTTGCAAAGGGATACGCGGGCTCTGGTCGCGTCTTGCGAGATGCAATGAACTGGGAGGGAACGTTAGCCAACAGAATGAAAACCGGCCCGTCCAACCTTTGAATCAGCGACAGAATCATTCGAACGGCGCCACTTGAGGGTCTCACTGCAAAAAAACCTAACCCACGGGTTGGATACGATCTATAGAAACGGCATCCCAAGACGGAAATGCGTCTCAAACCTGAAAGGTCATAAAATGACACAATCCACTTTGCCTGCTGGGTCCAAGCTTTGCGGCGGGGCGCGGTTTCCAGAATTTCAGGTTCCAAAATCTGGCGGCGGCACCCTTCGGTTTGGCGGCACCCAGGACCGCTGGTCCTTGCTGATTGTCTATCGCGGCAAACATTGCGGGCGGTGTAAGAATTACCTGAACAAGTTCGAAAAATCCTACGCAGACTGGAAAAATTCCGGATTTGATGTTGCCTGTGTTTCCGCAGACCCTCTTGAGAAAGTCACCGACGACATTGCTCGCTTTGGCTGGACATTCGATATCGGTTACGATCTGCAAGAAGACGACATGCGCAAGATGGGCCTTTATATCAGCGATCCGTTATCCGCGC
The DNA here is from genome assembly GCF_002072155.1 of Roseovarius sp. A-2. GTDB lineage: Bacteria > Pseudomonadota > Alphaproteobacteria > Rhodobacterales > Rhodobacteraceae > Roseovarius. Next base: position 24,727 of record NZ_BDIY01000019.1, read on the forward strand.
AGGAAACCGACCGCCGGTTCGCCGAACCCGGCGTTTTCTGTATCAGACCGGATGGCACGGCCCAGATTATCGCCATCTCAAACGGCCCGGCTGCGCGGCCCGATCTTGATGAGTTGCTGGACGGTATGATCTTTACCATCGAAAATGAGCGTCCGGCGCGTGGCACTGTATGACCCTGCTGGATGAGAACCGGCTTTTCCCGACGCGGAAACCGGCGGCGTTTGTAGCTGACTTTTGTGTCTGCCCCGACTCCGCCTACGCCCGGATCAATGAACCAGCAACCTCAGCCCCGTTAATGTGACAACACCCCGCGTGAGGCATCCGACAGATGCCCCACGCGGTGCCGCCGGATCACATCGCGGCGAGTGCCTCGACCAGCTTGCCTGGCCCGAAGCGATACGGATCGGTCGCGGGCAGGCCCATCTCTGTCTCGACCTTGTCCAGATAGGCGCGCGCCTCGGCCTCGTTCATGTGCTGCGTGTTGACCGATACGCCAACCACCTGACACGCGGGATTGGCGACCCGCGCCAGCGGCAGCGCGGTGTCGCGCAACTGCTCCAGAGAGGGCAGGGTGTATCCAGGCAAACCGCGCATATGGGCGCGTGTCGGCTCGTGGCTGAGGATCAGCGCATCGGGCTGCCCGCCATGGATGAGCGCCATGGTCACCCCCGAAAAGGACACGTGAAAGAGGCTGCCCTGCCCCTCGATCAGGTCCCAGTGATCGGGGTCATTGTCGGGTGTCAGCCACTCCACCGACCCGGCCATGAAATCGGCGACAACGGCGTCGAGTGGCACGCCGTTCCCGGTGATCAGGATGCCGGTCTGCCCGGTGGCGCGAAAGGTCGCCTTCATACCGCGCGCGTGCATCTCGCGCTCCATCGCCATCGCGGTATACATCTTGCCGACCGAACAATCGGTGCCCACGGCCAGACAGCGCTTGCCGCGGCGTTTGGTGCCATCCGCGATCGGATATTTCACCGACGGCACCCGCACGTCATGCAACTTGCGCCCGGTCGCCTCGGCCACGGCCTTCAGATCGGGCTCGTCGTGCAGCAGGTTGTGCAGCCCGGAGGCGAGATCGAAGCCCTCCTCAAGCGCGGACACCAACACCTTCTTCCATTCGGGGCTAATGATGCCACCGCGATTGGCAACGCCGATAACGAGGGTGCGCACACCGGCGGCTTTCGCCTCCTCCAGCGTCATGTCGGTCAGACCCAGATCGGCCCCGCAGCCGGGCAGCCGGAACTGGCCCAGGGCATTCTCGGGCCGCCAGTCGCGGATGCCGATGGCCACCTTGGCGGCCAGCATGTCGGGCGCATCGCCCAGAAACAACAGATAGGGGGTCTCGATCATGGCAGATGCTCCAAGCATTCGGAATTCAGGGGAATTTCCGACGAGTCAAACGCGATTTCATACGTATTTCAATGCGAAAGGCAGAAATATCGCATGATCCTGTCGCGAATTATCCTCGCGCTCGAATTTTCTGCGATCCGTGCCAAAGCCTGACTAGCGTGATCTGCGACGGAAAAGCCGCTTGCGGAGCGGCGCGCAATTTCATACCCAAAGCCGCGACGTTCACGTAATTTCCTTAACCAACGGAGCGACCCCAAGATGAGCTTTCGCCTGCAACCGACGCCCCCCGCCCGTCCGAATCGCTGCCAGCTGTTCGGCCCCGGCTCCAACACCAAGCTGTTCGAGAAAATGGCGGCGAGTGCTGCGGACGTGATCAATATCGACCTTGAGGATTCAGTGGCCCCCACCGACAAGGACGTGGCGCGCAAGAATACGATTGAGGCGATCAATGAGGTGGAATGGGGCAAGAAAACCCTGTCGGTGCGCATCAACAGCCTCGATTCTCCGTTCTGGTATCGCGATGTGGTGGACCTGCTTGAACAGGCCGGTGACCGGCTCGATCAGATCATGATCCCCAAGGTGGGATGCGGCGGGGATATCTATGCCGTCGACGCGCTCGTCACCGCAATCGAGGCCGCCAAGGGGCGCAGAAAGCGGATCGGTTTCGAGGTGATCATCGAATCCGCCGCCGGCATCGCCCATGTTGAGGAGATCGCCGCCGCCAGCCCCCGCATGCAGGCGATGAGCCTGGGTGCCGCCGATTTCGCGGCTTCGATGGGCATGTCCACCACCGGCATCGGTGGCACGCAGGAAGATTACTACATGCTGCATGAGGGCGCAAAATACTGGGCCGACCCGTGGCATTGGGCGCAGACCGCGATTGTTGCGGCCTGCCGCACGCATGGTATCTTGCCGGTCGATGGTCCGTTCGGCGATTTCTCGGATGATGAGGGCTTTCGCGCGCAGGCGCGGCGCTCAGCCACCCTCGGGATGGTTGGAAAATGGGCGATCCACCCCAAGCAGATCGCGCTCTCCAACGAGATTTTCACCCCGTCCGACGAGGCGGTCGCGGAAGCGCGTGAGATTCTTCAGGCGATGGAAGAGGCGACCGCACGCGGCGAAGGCGCCACCACCTACAAGGGTCGCCTCGTCGATATCGCCTCGATCAAGCAGGCCGAGGTGATCGTGCGTCAGGCCGAGATGATCGCAGGGCAATAACCTTGGCAGGGGCGGCCCAAAGGGTCGCCCTTTTCGGTATTGGTGCAGGGCTCTTGTCAGGGGCCCGTGCGATGAAGTTCAATGTGTCATTCATCAGTGAAGCGGCCCTGGCCGCAGCGGTTCAGAAAAAGCAGGCGCGCGCCTGGGGCCAAGAGAATGCTGAGGCCATCCAGGAACGCCGCAGCGGGATCGAGGGTAACGCCCTGCCGCTCGCCGATCACCAGATCCTCAAGAACGACTGATGGCTCAGCTCCACGCTTGCCGCCTGCCGAGCGAAATTCTTGTTCTCGATTTGCAGACCGATCTGATCGACGTCGGATCGCGGATCGTGGCCCGGCTGATTCCGTTGAGCAACGGGCCGCGCCCTTTGACCCGGCTTGAACCGATTTTCGAGTTCGACGGCCTACCGCATGTCCTGCACCTCGCGGAAATGGCCGCTGTCAGATCGAGTGCGGTGTCCAGCGCCGCCGTCGCTGATCTCACCAACCGCGATTACGAAATTCGCGGCGCGCTCAACATGGGTTGCTTAGGGTTCTGAGCGAAAAGACCTTATTCCGCCGCGATCTTGATCACCGGCTCCATCCGGTCGAGCATCTCTTGTGACAGGTGGCATTTGACCTGATGGCCGGGGGCGAGGTCGCGCACCGGAGGCACCTCTCTCTCGCAGAGCCCGTTCGGTACCTCGGATTTCCAGCGGCAGCGCGTCTGAAACGGGCAGCCGGGCGGCGGATTCATCGCCGAAGGCACATCCCCCTCCAGCACGATATGGCGCTTTTCGACACTGGTATCGGCGATCGGCACCGCCGACAGGAGCGCCTCGGTATAGGGGTGATAGGGGGGTGAAAAGACCTGATCGGTTGTGCCCAGTTCGACCACATGTCCCAGATACATCACCATCACACGGTCGCTGAGATAACGCACGATGCTGAGATCATGAGAAATGAAAAGCAATGTCGTCTTCTGCTTGCGCTGGATCTCCATCAGCAGGTCGGTCACCGCCGCCTGTACGCTTACATCGAGCGCCGAGACGGGCTCGTCCGCCACCACGATGCGCGCGCCGCCGGCAAAGGCGCGGGCGATGCCGACACGCTGTTTCTGCCCACCCGAAAGCTGACGTGGCATGCGGTCGGCGAATTCGCGCGGTAGCTTGACCAGATCGAGCAGGCGCAGCATCTCGTCGCGGCGTTCCTGATCCGATGCGCCGATGCCGAACACTTCGAGCGCGCGGATGATCTGGCGGCCCACGGTCATCGACGGGTTGAGCGTATCGAACGGGTTCTGGAACACCATCTGCACATCCGCCACGGTCTGCGTGTCCCGCCTTTCAATGGGAATGTCCTCGATATTGCGGTTGTCGAGCAGGATCTGCCCTTCGGTCGCCGTCTCCAGGCCCATCAGCACCTTGGCGAAGGTGGATTTTCCGCAGCCCGATTCGCCGACAATGGCCAGCGTCTCGCTCTCGCGCGCCTCGAAGCTGAGGGTCTCGTTGGCCTTGACCACCTTTTTCGCGCCGCCCCCGCCGAAAAGCGCGTTGGCCGCCACCTCGTAATATTTCTTGAGCTTGTCCATCTTGAGCACGACCTGGCCCGGCTCGCCCGCCTCGTGCTGCGCCATCGCCTCCACGGGGGCGTGCCAGTCGATGTCGCGGTAGCGCAGGCAGCGGGTGAAATGCCGGTCGTTGTCTTCGATCACCGCCATGGGGATGTCACCGGCATCGCATTGCCCGCTCTGGAAATAGTCGCAGCGCGGCCCGAAATTGCACCCCTGTGGCCGCTCATGCGGCAGGGGAAAGTTGCCGGGAATGGCCTTGAGCGGGCGGCTGTTCTTGTTTGCGCCGGGCAGCGGGATCGAGCGAAAGAGCGCCTGCGTGTAGGGGTGCTGCATCTTGTCGAACACGTCCGTGATGCTGCCGGTCTCCACCGCCTCGCCGGAATACATCACGCAGATGCGGTCGCAGGTTTCCAGCACGAGCCCGAGATTATGCGAAATGAACAGCATCGAGGTGCCGTATTTGCGCCCCAGATCCTTGACGAGGTCCACCACCGCCGCCTCGACCGTCACATCGAGCGCGGTGGTCGGCTCGTCGAGAATGAGCAGCGACGGCTTGGACATCAGCGCCATGGCGATGACGATGCGTTGTTGCTGCCCGCCTGAGAGCTGATGTGGATAGCTTTTCATGATCCGCTCGGGATCGGGCAGCTTGACGTCGTTCACAACCTCGAGCGCGCGCGCCCAGGCGTCTTTCTCGGAAATACCCTCATGGATCATCGGCACTTCGATCAGCTGACGGCCCACCTTCATGGCGGGGTTCAGCGACGCCATCGGCTCCTGATAGATCATCGCGATCTCGTTGCCGCGAATGTGGCGCAGCTCCGCCGCGCTTATCTTGCTCAGATCCTGACCCTTGAAACGGACCGAGCCGCTGACGATACGACCGTTGACGCCCAGATCCTGCATCACGCCAAGCGCCACGGTGGATTTGCCGCAGCCGGATTCGCCCACCAGCCCCACGGCCTCGCCCGGCTGCACGGCGACGGAAAAATCCATCACCGCCGGGATTTCCCGCAGGCGGGTGAAAAAGGAAATCGACAGGTTCTCGATCTCGAGGATCGGTCCGTCATAGTCCGGCTTGGCCATGTCCATCTCTTTCATCGTTTTTTAAATACTCAATCCCGCAGGCTTTCCTCGCGCAGACCGTCGGCCAGCAGATTGAGCCCCAGAACAAGGCTCAAAAGCGCGAAGGCAGGCGGCAGGGCGGGGTGGAGATACATCGACAGGAGCTTGCGCCCCTCGTTGATCGTGCTGCCCCAATCCGGGCTCTCGGGGCTGAGGCCGAGGCCGAAGAAGCCGAGCGTGCCGAGCAGGATCGTCGTATAGCCGATGCGCAGGCAGAAATCGACCAGCAGAGGCCCGCGCACATTGGGCAGGATTTCCCACAGCATGATATACCACGGCCCCTCGCCCCGGGTCTGCGCGGCGGCGACATAGTCGCGGGTTTTGATATCCATGGTGAGGCCGCGCACGATGCGGAACACGGTGGGCGAGTTGACGAAGACCACCGCCACGAACACCACGAGCAGGTTGGGTGGAAAGCTTACGAGGCCGAGCGGATCGGCATTCCACGCGATGCCCGAATAGAGCCAGAGCCCAACCACCAGCGTCGCGCCGACATAGAGGTTACGCGTCGCGGGCTGCGTGTGAAAGCGCGAGTTCCACAGGAGCACGAGGAACACGATGGGAAAGATGAAGAGCACGGCGGCCATATAGACCGGGATGCCGGTCAGCACGATCTCGGGGGTGACCAGCAGGTAGAAGAGCAGGATCACGGGAAAGGCGAGGATCAGGTTGGCGAGGAAGGACAACAAGGTGTCGAGCTTGCCACCGTAATACCCCGCCGGAAGGCCGAGCGTGATGCCCACCATGAAGGCGAAGAGGCTGGCAAAAGGCGCGATCTTGATCACCTCCCAGGCGCCAACAATCATGCGGCTGAACACGTCGCGCCCCAGATTGTCGCCGCCCAGCAGGTAATAGGGGTAGGCATCCGGCGCGACCTCGCCCATCAGCTTGGTATAGGGTGTGCCGGGGACCTTGTTCTTCATCGAGGCCGATTGGTCGAGCACGTCATGCGTGGTGATCAGATCGAAAGCGCCACCGAGGATGCCGGTGAACACCCAGAACATCACGAGGGCAAAGCCGGCCATGCCAATGGGGCTGTCAAAGAGCTTGCCATAAAGCCCGAGCCGCCGCTTGAAAGTGATCGACAGAGCAAAGGTGGCGATGAGCGCGATCCAGACGGGCGTGAACTGCCCCAGTATCCGCAGGATGATCTCGGCCCAGCTTAGTGCATCCATGGTTCGACCCTTCCTGTTCTGGCCTGTCCGGCCTCGCATCCCGCCGTGATGTCCCGGTTCGACCGGGGTATCTCCGCCACGGCCCCGAACCGCAGGAGAGATTGTCCGGTCAAGCCGGACAAGGGCGCGGTCTTTGGGGCAAAATCCGCGCTCATGTTACGCTGATCCGGGGGTTGAGATAGACATATCCGATATCCGATATCAGTTGCGTCACCAGCACGACAACGACGGACACCACCGACACGGCGAGCAGCAGCTCGATATCGTTGTTGCTCGCCGCCTGAACCAGCGTCCAGCCGAAGCCCTTGTAGTTGAACAGCGTCTCGACGATCACCACGCCGTTCAGCAGCCACGGGAATTGCAGCATGATCACCGTGAAGGGTGCGATCAGTGCATTCCTCAGCGCGTGTTTCATCACGATATTGGGGAAACTCACCCCCTTGAGCCGGGCGGTGCGGATATATTGCGCGGTCATCACCTCGGCCATCGAGGCGCGGGTCATCCGCGCGATATAGCCCATCCCATAGAGCGCGATGGTCAGCACCGGAAGAAAGAAATTCTCGAAGGTCGGGTTCTCCATCGCGCTGGTCGCCGTGCCCTTGAACCATCTGAGGCCCACGGCGGTGCTGGCGAAGACCGCGATGAACAGCACGCCCGAGACATATTCCGGCGTCGCCGTGGTGGTGATCGCTAAGGTCGAGAGCGTCCGGTCGGTGCGCGAGCCTTCACGCATCCCCGCCATGACGCCCAGGATCAGCGCCGATGGCACCATCAAGAGCATCACCCAGAACATCAGTCGTCCGGTCAGTGCCAGCTTTTCGCCGATGATCTCGCCCACGTCCTTCTTGAACACGGTGGAATGGCCCCAATGGCCCTGCAGGATGCCGCAGAAACGCGGGGCCTCTTCGGCTGGCGTGTCGGGGCCGATGCAACGCCCGCGCAGGGTGCCGTCCTCGGCCTGGGTTGTCCAGCCGGGCAACACGCCCATCCATTGCCCGTATTTGACCGGCAGCGGCTCAAGATAGCCGTTGCGCCCGAGATAGCTGGCTACCTCCTCATCGGTCATGCGGAAATTGCCCTGTGTCTTGGCCAGTTTTTCGAGATTGGGATAGAGGTTCGTCAGGAAGAAGACGACAAACGTCAGGCATAGCGCAGTCAGGATCATAACCCCGAGCCTGCGCAGGATAAACATGGCCATTTTTCGCCCCCCGTTGGCGTTTTCAGAAAACGCTAGTCTACAGGGCGCGGTCGGTCCAGCATCATTTGCGACACGGATAGTCGTTTTGCGTCCCCGCACCGGGCGGATCGAGGACGCAGAACACGCTCAGAGCAGCGATTTGGGATCGACGGTCTCGATCCCGAGCGCTTCGCCCACGGCGGCATAGGTCAACTGGCCCGCGTGAACGTTGAGGCCGTTGAGCAGATGCGGATCCTCGGCGCAGGCGCGTTTCCAGCCCTTGTCGGCAAGCGCCAGCATGAACGGCATCGTGGCGTTGCCAAGCGCCAGCGTTGACGTGCGCGCGACGGCGCCGGGCATGTTGGCCACGCAGTAATGCATGATGCCGTCGACCTCGTAGATCGGATCCTGGTGCGTGGTGGCTTTCGAGGTCTCGAAACAGCCCCCCTGATCAATCGCCACATCCACCAGCACCGCACCGGGTTTCATCATCGCGAACTGATCGCGGCGGACCAGCTTGGGCGCGGCGGCGCCGGGGATCAGCACCGCACCGATCACCATATCGGCGAGCGGCAGCAATTCCTCCAGCAGGCCGACTGAGGAATAGCCGGTCTTGAACGTGCCGCCGAATACATCATCCAGATAGCGCAGCCGCGGCAACGAGCGGTCGAGCACGGTGACATCCGCGCCCATGCCCGCCGCGATCTTGGCGGCATGCGTGCCCACCACGCCGCCACCGATCACGATGACACGGGCCGGGCCCACCCCGGGCACGCCGCCCATCAGCACACCGCGCCCGCCATTGGCCTTTTGCAGCGTCCATGCGCCGACCTGCGGGGCAAGGCGGCCGGCGACCTCGGACATCGGCGCCAGCAGCGGCAGGCCGCCCGAGCGGTCCGTCACCGTCTCATAGGCAATCGCGGTGCAGCCCGACGCCAGCAGATCGCGCGTCTGCGCCTCATCGGGGGCGAGATGCAGGTAGGTGAACAAAAGCTGCCCCTCGCGCAGCATCTTACGCTCGGCGGCCTGGGGCTCCTTGACCTTGACGATCATGTCGGCGGTTGCGAAGATCTCGGCGGCGGTGTCGATGATGGTGGCACCCGTGGCCTCATAGGCGGCGTCGTCAAAGCCTGCGCCGATGCCCGCGCCCGCCTGAATGATCACCTCGTGACCATGGCTCACGGCTTCCTGCGCGGCATTGGGTGTCATGCCGACGCGAAATTCCTGGGGTTTGATTTCCGTGGGGCAGCCGATTTTCATGTCAAGGTTCTCCTCCGATTGACTTAGCATGAGAATGCCGCAGACAGCGCGCAAGGCGGTTGAATTTTTCCTCGTCCAGACGGACTTTTTGTGAATAATGTTCACTGGAATTGCATTTGCTTCGAAAGGTCTTGTGCGTATGTCCCTGGATCAGACAGACCGGCGCTTGTTGCAGGTGCTTCAGCGGCGCGGCCGTATCTCCAATGCGGACCTCGCTGAGGAGGTCAATCTCTCGGCCTCGGCCTGTCACAGACGGGTGCAACGGCTCGAGGCGGATGAGTATATCAAGGGATATGTCGCGCTGCTGGATGTTCGCAAGATGGGGGTGCCCGCGACCATATTCGTCGAGATCAGGCTGAGCACGCAGGCGGATGAGGTTCTGGAGGCGTTCGAGAAGGCGGTGGCGCGGGTGCCGGATGTCCTGGAATGTCATTTGACCGCAGGGGCGGCGGATTACATTCTCAAGATCGTCGCCGAAGACACCGAGGACTTTGCCCGCATTCACCGGCAATACCTGACGCGCCTGCCGGGCGTGGCCAAGATGCAGTCGAGTTTTGCCTTGCGTACAGTCTTTTCCACGACAGCCCTGCCGGTGTGACCGGACGGATATGAAAATCGGCCCCGGTGTTTCCACCGGGGCCTACTGGTACGCGAAACCGTGAGTGGTGTCGCACCTGCACTGAACTCGAACCCAAGTCACTCGTATCTGGAACGCTCAATCCAATTTTATGGTGCAATTATGGAGGAAAAATCGACGCTTGTCGGGTCAGGAAAACCTTACCTTTGGCATGGAAATGCGGATGATGTTACGTAAAAAGGGCCCCGGCGCGGCGCGGCGGGGCCCTTTTATGAGTGTCAATCGGATCAGGCGTCGTCTTTTTCGCGCGCGTCGGGCTGGATTTCCTCGCCGGTCTGCTGATCGACCATCTTCATCGACAGCCGCACCTTGCCGCGATCGTCAAAGCCCAGGAGCTTGACCTTCACATCCTGCCCTTCCTTGAGCACGTCGCTCGGATGGTTCAGGCGGCGGTTCTCGATCTGGCTGACATGCACCAGCCCGTCACGCTTGCCGAAGAAGTTCACGAAGGCCCCGAAATCGACGATCTTGACGACCTTGCCGTCATAGATCTGGCCCTCTTCCGGCTCGGCCACGATTGACCAGATCATGTCATAGGCCTTCTTGATCGACTCGCCGTTGGGCGACGCGATCTTGATGATGCCTTCGTCGTTGATATCGACCTTGGCACCTGACACTTCAACGATCTCGCGGATCACCTTGCCGCCCGACCCGATGACTTCGCGGATCTTGTCGGTGGGGATCTGCATGGTCTCGATGCGCGGCGCGTGGATGCTGAAATCAGCAGCACCAGACAGCGCCTTGTCCATCTCGCCCAGGATATGCATGCGCCCGGCTTTCGCCTGTTCCAGCGCCTGCTTCATGATCTCGGGCGTGATGCCCGCGACCTTGATATCCATCTGCAAGGAGGTGATGCCCTCCGCGGTGCCCGCCACCTTGAAATCCATGTCGCCAAGGTGATCTTCATCACCCAGGATATCCGACAGGATCGCGAACTCGCCGTCCTCTTCGAGCACGAGGCCCATGGCCACACCGGCCACCGAGGTCTTGAGCGGCACGCCCGCATCCATCATCGACAGCGACCCGCCACAGACCGAGGCCATGGAGGAAGAACCGTTCGATTCCGTGATCTCCGAGACCAGACGGATGGTGTAGGGGAAATCGGTCGCGGGCGGCAGCACCGCCTGAAGCGCGCGCCAAGCAAGCTTGCCATGACCGATTTCACGACGACCCGGAGGGCCCACGCGTCCGGCTTCACCCACCGAATAGGGAGGGAAGTTGTAATGCAGCAGGAAGTTCGATTTGAAGTTCCCGTGCAGCGCGTCGATGAACTGCTCGTCGTCGCCGGTGCCGAGCGTGGTCACCACGAGGCCCTGCGTCTCGCCGCGGGTAAACAGCGCCGAGCCGTGGGTGCGCGGAAGCAGGCCGGTTTCACAGACGATCGGGCGGATTTCATCCAGACGGCGCCCGTCGATGCGGTTGCCGTTCTTGACGACATCGCCGCGCAGGACGACCGACTCGAGCTTTTTCAAGGCCGACCCGAGATTGCCGTCTTCAAGCTGCTCTTCGCTCAACTGCGCCTTGATGGCCTCTTTTGCAGCAGAGATTGCATGCGTCCGCTCCTGCTTGTCGCGGATGGCAAAGGCGGCGCGCATCTGCTCTTCACCGGCGGCTTTGACGGCTGCGTAGAGGTCGGAGTAATCCGGCGGGGTGAAGTTGAACGGCTCCTTGGCACAATCTTCGGCCAGCGAGATGATCAGGTCACAGACCGGCTGGATCTGCTCATGCGCGAAGGTCACCGCGCCAAGCATCTCTTCCTCGGTCAGCTCATAGGCCTCGGACTCGACCATCATCACCGCGTCCTTGGTGCCCGCGACAACCAGATCGAGACGCTGCTCGGGGTTGTTGCGCAGGTTGTGCATGTCGTCGATCTCGGGGTTGAGGATATATTCCCCATCCGAGAAGCCGACGCGGCAGCCTGCGATCGGGCCCCGGAACGGCGCGCCAGAAATGGTCAGCGCGGCGGAAGTCGCGATCATCGCGACGATATCGGGATCATTGACCAGATCGTGGCTGAGAACGGTACACATCACCAGCGTTTCGTTCTTGAAACCCGGCACGAAAAGCGGGCGGATCGGACGGTCGATCAGACGCGCGGTCAGGGTCTCTTTCTCGGTGGGGCGGGCCTCACGCTTGAAGAAGCCACCCGGCACCTTGCCCGCCGCGTAGTATTTTTCCTGATAATGAACGGTCAGCGGAAAGAAATCCATTCCCGGCTTCTGTTCCTTGGCAAAGGTCACGTTCGCCATGACCGAGGTCTCACCAAGGGTGGCGATCACCGACCCGTCGGCCTGACGGGCGATCTTGCCGGTTTCCAGTGTGAGCGTTTCCTCGCCCCACTGCATCGATTTTTTCGTCTCTTTGAACATCTGTCGTTTCCTAGCTGAGAGCACTCCCGGGCGTATCCCGGGTCTCCCGTTACAATGACGGCCCCATTGCCGCCGACCCCAATCATTCACATGCGCCCAGGGTCAAAGGCATCACGTCTCAGATGCGCGCGCATTACAGGAGTTTGCTTTGGATTGAAAGCGGCATGTGTCGCGGTCCTCGCGAGGTGCCGGGCGCGGAGATCGTCGCGCCGCGCTTACATGTATCCGCGCACCAGGGCCTCGGCAAGCAGCGTCCAGCCATCAGCGATCACGAAGAACGCGAGCTTGAACGGCAGTGAAACGATGGCCGGCGGCACCATCATCATGCCCATCGACATCAGGATCGCCGCGATCACCAGATCGATGATCAGGAAGGGCAGGAAGATCAGGAACCCGATCTGGAAGGCCCGCGCGATCTCGGACAGCATGAAGCTGGGGATCAGCACCGAAAGCGGGGCCTCCGGCCCGCTCGGGATCTGGCTAGCATCGGGGCGCAGTGCCGCCATTGCGGCGAAGGTGTCGGGGTCGAGCCGCTGTGCCATGAAGCCGCGAAACGGAGTGATGGCGCGGGTAAGCCCCTCGTCCAGTGGGACCGTCTCTTCGAGCAGCGGGGCGATGCCCTGCGTCCAGGCCTCGGAAAAGACCGGCTCCATCACGAAATAGGTCAAAAAGAGCGCGAGGCTGACGATCAGCATGTTAGGCGGCGATTGCTGAAGGCCGATACCGGTGCGCAGGATCGACAGCACGGTCACGATGAAGGGAAAGCAGGTGATCATGATGGCGATGCCCGGTGCAAGGCTGAGCACCGTGACAAGCGCGATCAGCTGCACCGTGCGCGCGGTGATCGAGCCGCCCTCGCCAAACGAGATCGACAGGTCCTGGGCCATCGCGGCGCTCGCGCAGAAGAGCGTCAGCGTGGCGATCAGCCAGACCCGCGCGCGCAGGATCGTCATCCGAGGCCGTCCTGAAGATTGGCCACCTCGGTCAGGCGCACGGCGAGCTGACCCGCTTGGTCGCCTTCCATCTCCTCGAGCTGACCGCGCGCGATCAGACGTTCGCCGATATAGAGCTCAACCGCGTCATCGACCCGGCGATCGAGCGGCAGCACCGCGTCCTTGCCGAGTTTCAGCAGGTCGCGGATCAGGGGGCGCGCCTTGCCGACCGAAATCGTGATCTCGATCGGTACGGTGGAAAACGGATTGCTCAAATCCGGTTTGGCCGATGTCGGCGGGGCGGTTGCGGGCTCGGTCATGCGATTGCCTTTCTGTTCTCTTCGAAAAAGCCGGAGACGGCGTGCTCGATCGCCCGGAGCACCGAGTCGAGGTTGACCTCCTCCTCGGTCTCGCCGAAGCGCAGGAAAATCTGGCCGGGGGCCAGGGTGTCGTCCTCGGCAAGGGTGATGTCGAGGCCGGGCAGGGTCTCGGTCAGCGTTTCCATGCGGTTCATGTCGCCGGGGGCGGCCGCGATCACGATGGGTTGGCGGCCGTGGTCCAGGGCCTTTTCCTGCAGGATTTCGGCCAGACGGGGCGCGAGCGTGTCCTGGCTCAGGGGGGGCAGGACCGTCGCCACCATCTGTTCGAGCAAAGGGTGCAGGGCATTGAGCACGGCGGCATAGGCTTCCTCATAGGTGAAGGTGAGATCCTGCAGGTTCTGGGCGAGGTCGGCGGTGATCCTGCGCTCGTCCTCTTTCTGGGATTTGACCGCGTCGTCCCACCCGGCCTGATAGCCGGTCTCGAAGGCGGCCAGCCGCTCTTCCTCGAGCGAGATATCGGTGATCGAGATCGCGGTGCCGCGCAGGCTCTCGCCGAAATCTTCAAGCAGATGCGCGATTGTCATCGGGCCTTCTCCTCTTCCTCGCCTTCCAGCCAACTGCGCAGGATCTCGATGGTTTCCTCCTGCCGCTGGCCGATCAGGTTGCGCAGGCGGGCGACCGGATCGTCGTCCTGGCCGATCCGCTCGGACGTGTCCGTCGATTTGTCGGAGACCAGCGCAAGTCGGCTGCTGTCGAACTCGCCCTCGTCGATTTCACCAGTGAGCGGGGTTGCCGCCTCGGGCGCGGCCGGGGCGGCATCAGGCCCGGGCGACGCCTCAAGCCGCGCTGCGGCGGGCGTCGGGGGACGGGCCAGGATGGGCCGCACCACGAAAAGCCCCAGGATGATCGCCACGAGCGCCAGCACGATGCCCTGGATCAGCGCCATGACGTCAAGCGCGAGCCGGTCGAAGAGCCCTGGCACGGCCAGCGTACCTGCGGGTTCGAGGGTTTCGAATGTCATCATCCTGAGGGTCAGCACATCGCCGCGTTCGGGATTAAGCCCGACCGCCGAGGCCACCAGTTCGCGCAGTGCGTCGAGTTCTTCCTGCGGGCGCGGCTCGACCGTGGTTGCGCCGGTCGCATCGGTGTCGGTGATCCCGTTGACCAGCACGGCGACGCTCAGACGCTTGATCGCGCCCGGCCCCTGGGTGATCTCGCGTTCGGTTGTTGAGACCTCGTAATTCACCCGTTCGCGGGTCTCGGTGTTCTGGCTCGACGAGGTGTTTTCGGCCCCTGCATCGCCATCGGGCAGGTTCGAGGCCACGGTGACGCCTCCGCCCTGATCGGAGGAGGTTTCCGCGCTTTCCTCGGAATCGGTGCTGATCGCCACCCGGCTTTCGGGATCGAATCGCCGCTCGCGGATCGCCTCGCTGCGCATCACCGTCTCGAGCGTCACCTCGACCACGGCATTGCCGCGCCCGACCCGCGCCTCGAGCAGCCGCTCGGCGCGTTGCCGCAGGGCCGCGGCACGATCGTCGGGGGCGTTGGCCGGGGCGTCCTCAACACCGATCAGCCCGCCCTCTGCATCAATGATCGCGACATCCTCCGGGGCCAGACCCGGCACCGCAGAGGCGACGAGAAACCGCAGCGCGCGCGCATGTTTGGGGCTGATTCCACCCGGTTGCGTCGTCACCGAAACCGAGGCCGATTGGCGAATGTCGCGCTGAAACGGGTTGTTGCCGGAGGAGGCGAGATGCACGCGCGCGCTGCGGATCGCGGGGTGGGCGAGGATGGTGCGGGCCAGCTCGCCTTCCTTTGCGCGCCAATAGGCGGCATCGAACATCTGCGATGTGGTGCCGAAACCCGACAGCCCATCGAGCAGCTCGTATCCCTTGGCGGAGGAGGCCGGAAGCCCCTCTCCGGCCAGGGTCATGCGCAGCGCGTCGCGTTGCGCGCCATCGACGAAGATCGAATCGCCGCGCACCTCATGGGCCACGCCGCGCTGTTGCAGCGCTGCGACCACCTCGCCCGCAGCCCCGCCTTCGAGTCCCGCGTAAAGCAGGCTCAACTGCGGCTCCGAGGCCATGCGGGCCAACGCCAGGACCGCCCAGAACATGGCGAGGGTCGCCACCCCCACGATCACGCGCCGCCGCATGTCGAGGGAGTGCCAGAGGGTCACAATTTGCTGCAAGGTGTTGCCTCCTGATCCGCGGCGTTCTGCCGGTCGATGGGGTCATCATTCGCCGATCAGGCTTAACAATCGGTTAGTTTCTCTGGGTCATATTGGCCGCGAGGCAAGTCGAGGATTTTAGCATGGCGGACGAGGACAAGACCGAAGATCTCCCCGAGGCAGGTCGCAAACGCGGAAAATGGCCGCTGATGCTCGGGCTGGGGCTGGCACTGGTCGGTGGCGGGGCGGGATTCTACGCAGCGACGTCCGGGCTCTTGCCGTTTTTCCGCGTGCCACAGCAACAGGCCAATGAGGCCGGAGCCGGGGCGACGGTCGATTTCGGTGATGTGGTCTTTGTTCCGGTCGAGCCGCTGGTGATCTCGCTCAGTCAAGGCGGCGTGACCCGCCACCTGCGCTTTCGCGCCGAACTAGAGGTCGATCATGGGCAAGAGAGAGACGTCACGCGCCTGATGCCGCGCATCGTCGATGTGCTCAACACCTATCTGCGCGCGCTCAGCCTTGCCGACATTGAGGAGCGCGCCGCGCTTCTGCGCCTGCGCGCGCAGATGTTGCGCCGGGTGCAGATTGTCGCTGGGGCGGGCCGGATCAACGATCTTCTGGTGATGGAATTCGTATTGAACTGAAAGGGGACGGAATGGAACTGATCGCCGATATTCTGCTGGTTGCCGGGGCGCTGGGGGCCGGATTCTACTGCTACGTGCTTGCCCGTCGGCTCAGCCGCTTCAACGATCTGGAAAACGGGGTCGGCGGGGCCGTGGCCGTGCTCTCGGCGCAGGTCGACGATCTTACGCGGACGTTACGTGCGGCACAGCAAACGGCGGGCGAATCGACCCGGTCGCTGGACGATCTGACCGACCGGGCCGAGCGCGTGGCCAAGCGTCTCGAACTTATGGTCGCCTCGATGCATGATTTGCCGGACGAGCCGCAGGTGCCGAATCAGACAGCGGCTGCGGGCGGCCTCCAGGACGGTGCGGTCTTTCATCGCCATGCCATGGCCCACGACGAGGAGGCCACGTGATGAGGCGTGCCCGCCCCCGCCAGACGCGCCTGAGGGCCCGAGGTGCCCTCGGGCTGATCGCGGCCCTGTTGGTGACCTCGGCCTTCGTGCGGCTCGGCGGCGGTGTCGGTCAGGCGGTCGCGCGCGTGTCCGTCGGTGCGGTCGATGCGGTTGCGACGATGCCGGAAACACATGCGCCGGAAACCTGCGAACGGCCGCAGGATCTGCAGGCCATGCTGAGCGCGCTGCAAGCGCGCGAGGTCCGTCTCGACGAACGCGAAGCGAGCCTCGCCGACCGCATGCAGGCCCTGCGAATCGCGGATGGCGAAATCGCCCGCAGGCTGGCCGCGCTTCAAGAAGCCGAGGTGAGCCTGCGCGCTACGCTGGAGATCGCGGAAACCGCGGCCGAGGACGATCTTGTCCGTCTGACGAAGGTCTACGAGACGATGAAGCCGAAACAGGCCGCAGCCCTCTTCGAACAGATGGACCCGCGATTCGCCGCCGGGTTTCTCGCCCGTATGCGCCCCGAAGCCGCAGCCGAGATCATGGCGGGCCTGACGCCGGGTGCCGCGCATATGTTCAGCGTCGTGCTGGCCGGGCGCAATGCGGATGTTCCGAGCGAATGACCGGGCCGCGCTCAGCTTTTCTTAACCCGGCGGTGAAAGACTGCCCGGAGGTCTGAACGGCGGAGAAGGTGATGATCGGTATCATTGGCATTGTGGTGATTTTTGTGATGGTCTTCGGGGGCTACCTTGCCGCGGGGGGCAAGCTAGGCATCATCCTGCATGCCCTGCCGTTCGAGTTGATGATAATTGGCGGCGCGGCGATTGGGGCCTTTCTGATCAGCAATGGCGCGGGCGCGGTCAAACATACGCTTCGCGATGTCGCCAAGGTATTCAAGGGGCCGAAGTGGCAACCGGACGATTACCGCGACCTGCTGTGTCTGCTCTTCACGCTGATCCGTCTCGGGCGGCAGAACCCAGTCGCGGTGGAGGAACATATCGAGGCCCCCGAAGACTCCGCGATCTTCTCGAAATACCCGCGCATCCTCGCGGATCGCGAGGCGGTGGAGCTGATCGGCGACACGCTGCGCTCGGCCTCGATGAACTACGATGATCCCCATCAGGTCGAGGAGGTGCTCGACAAGCGCATGGAGGCGACCCAGCACCACGCTCTGCATTCGAGCCATGCGCTGCAGACCATGGCCGACGGCTTGCCCGCGCTCGGGATCGTCGCGGCGGTTCTCGGCGTCATCAAGACCATGGCTTCGATCGACCAGCCGCCGGAAATCCTCGGCAAGATGATCGGCGGGGCGCTTGTCGGGACGTTTCTCGGGGTTTTTCTGTCTTACGGGCTCGTCGGGCCCTTCGCCAGCAAGGTGCGCGACGTGGTCGAGGAGGACGCCCATTTCTACAAGCTAATTCGCGAGGTCCTGATTGCCAATCTTCACAACCACGCGGCAAATATCTGCATCGAGGTTGGCCGGCAGAATACCCCGTCGCATAAACGCCCCGGCTTTGGCGACCTGGAAGAGGCGCTGCGGGCCGTGAAGCAGGACGTCGCATGATCCGGCTCCTCGTCACTCTGCTCGCGCTGATCTTGCCCGCGATCACCGTAGCGCAAACGGTGCCGGTGCGCTCCGGAACGCATCCAGAATTCACACGTCTGGTGCTCGATATGCCACGCCGGGTCGCGTGGCGCGTCGAGAAGCGAGAGACGGGGGCATCGCTGATCTTCGAAACGCCCGACACCGTGCCCGGCCTCGATTTCGATCTCGATGCCGTCTTTGAGCGTATCGGGCGCGAGAGGGTGGGTGCGGTATCGTCCGGCCCCGGACGGCTGGAGGTCGACTTTGCCTGCGCGTGCGATGTGAGCGTGTTCTGGCATGGTGCCAGCATGCTGGTGCTCGACGTCGCGCCGATGCCGAAAACAGCCTCGGAAAAGGCTGTGTTGCGGCCATCATCGCGGCCTGTGACCATGCCGGACCGATCGCGTTCGGCCGCGTTTGGCTCGCTGACCGACCGGCTTGATGTCATGACCGGCACCGCCGCCTCGCAAGATGGGGGCGATCCGCCGGAGCCGAGGGCGATGCGCGCAGACCTCTCCGCCATGCGCGATGCACTGGTCGAACAGCTTGGCCGTGCGGCAAGCCAGGGATTGCTGACCCCGGCACGCCGCGATGTCGCCGGACCAGAGACCGACATGGCCGGTGGCGATGCGCGTGCGCCGGTGGATAGGGTGGATCCGGCACTCTCGGGCCTCGCGCCGCCCGCCGCCGTCAACCTGCGTGCCCATAGCAGCGTCGATATGGCGATCAGCGGTGCCGCGCGGCCCCCGGTCGCCGCCGTTCAGGCACAAAACTGCCCCGAATCAGACTGGGTGAATGTCGCCGCGTGGGGCGGTACGGATTCGTTCTACGAAGAACTTGGTCGCCTGAATCGTAACCTGCTGGGTGAATTCGACCGTCCGAATGACGGGGTCGCGCTGGAACTGACCCGGTTCTATCTGCATCACGGGTTCGGAGCCGAGGCCCGACTGGCCCTGACGCTGCGCAGCCACGCGGATTCGCAAAGTGACCTTCTGCGGGAGATGTCGTTCATCGTCGATCAGGAGGCTGCCGGGGACATGCCCGGCCTCGCCAGTATGCTGGCCTGCGATGCGCCTGCGATGCTCTGGGCAATGCTTGCCATCCCGGATGTGCCCAAGGATATGACCCTCGATCACAAGGGTCTGCTGCGCGCCTTCGCGCTCTTGCCGGACGGGCTGCGGCAGTCGCTCGGCCCGCCTCTCGCCCGGCGCTTGCTGAGTGCAGGGCACCGCGAGACGTCGCAATCGATCCTGCGCGTCATCGACCGCCATGAGGAGACGGATGACCCGGAAACCGCGCTTGCGCGCGCGGAGCTGGCCCGGGCCCGGAAGGAGCCCGAGCTGGAACGCAGCGCCTTGCGCGTTGCGGTGCAGGGGAATGCGACCGCCTCGGCAGAGGCGGTATTGGCTCTGGTCGAGGGGGCGTTGGAGACCGGCGAACCGGTGCCGCTCGACAGGGCCGAACTCGCCGGTGCCTATGCGCAGGAGTATCGCGGTACCGCGCTCGGGCATCGCATGACGCGTGCCTATATCGGGGCGCTGGCGCATGCGGGTGCCTATCAGGAAGCGGTGAGCGAACTCGAAAGGTTGCGCGCGGATATCGATCCCGCACGCACGGATCAGGCGACGGCCGACATGCTGATCGATCAGATGGCACGGCATGCCGACGATGTCACCTTCCTGCGCCATGTGCTGTCCGGTCGGCTCGGGGGGCCTGCGGATGTCCATCCGGCCATCGGGCGCACTATTGCCAATCGCCTGCTGGCAACGGGATTTGCGGACCGGGCGGCCGGGTTCGTGGCACCGAAACTTGCCGGGCACGAGGCGCCGGACTCGCGGCGCTTGCGGGCCGAGATCGCCCTCGCGAAGGGGCGTCCGAGAGCCGCTGAGGTGGAGTTGCTGGGCCTTGAGGGGCCAGAGGCCGACCGGCTGCGCGCGCGTGCACGCAGCCTTGCCGGGGACCATGGTGCCGCAGCACGGCTTTATGCTCTGGCCGGGCAGCCGGATGCGGCCGAGCGAGCGGCGTTTTTCGCGGCGGACCCTGCTCCACTGTCCGGTGCGAAGGACCCGATCTTGCGGGATGTCGCGGAGTTGCTGCGACAACCCGATGCCACAGAGGCCGCCGACGAGGCGCCGCCGCTCGCGCGGCACCGCCGGGCGCTCGACGCGGCGGCAACGGCGCGACAGGTGCTCGACCGGCTTCTGGCCGAGACGCCGGGCCCGGATATTCCTGTCAATTGACGGTCTCTTGCGGTGCTTACGGAATATCAACCTCCCGCCGCTATCGATGATCACGCAACGTGAGATGGATGACCCAGAAAGGGCCAAGCATGCGTAGGATAGTCCAGGGCCTGACGGCCTGCTTCTTGCCGGATGAGCGCGTGCGCCGGGCTGCGGTGGTCTGGCTTATCCTCGGGTCCGTCGCCCTGTCGCTGCCACATGCCGCGACGGCGCGCCCCGCGCATCTGTGCGACCGGGCCGCCGAACGCGCGGCGCGGGAGCATGACGTGCCGCTTGCGGTTCTGCGCGCGATCACACGGACCGAGACCGGGCGCGTGCATGCGGGGCGGATGGAACCTTGGCCATGGACGGTCAACATGGAAGGCAAGGGGCGATGGTTCGAAGATGCCGACGCGGCACGTGCTTATGTCTATCAGGCCTTTCGCCGGGGCGTGCGCAGTTTCGATGTCGGCTGCTTCCAGATCAATTACAAATGGCACGGCGCGCAGTTCCGCTCGATCATGCATATGTTTGACCCCGAGGCCAATGCCTCCTACGCCGCGCGCTTTCTGAAGACACTTCATGACGAGACCGGCGATTGGTCGGTCGCGGCGGGGCATTTTCATTCGCGCACGCCCGAACTCGCGGGCCGGTATCGCGCGCGATTTGAACGGATTCGCAGCGCACTGCCGGATGCGGGTGGTACGCACGACGGAGAGGTGCTCCGCTCTGCGCGCCTGCCTGCCGCGCCCCGTGAGAATTCCTTCCCCTTGCTGGGTGCCGCGCAGGGAAAGGGCGGTCTTGCCTCGCTGGTTCCACTGGGGAATGGCACGCGCGCGCCTCTCATCGCGCTAGGAGGATCGTGAGTGATGAAATCCCTGTCCGTCGCCAATCTCTTCCAGCCGACCGTGATGCTGGCGCTCGCGCTCATGGCGATCATCGTGATGATGATCCTGCCGATGCCGCCATGGATCCTTGACGTCGGTCTCGCGCTGTCCTTCGCGCTGGCCATCCTGATCTTCACGATCACGCTTTTCATCGAACGCCCGCTGGATTTCTCGGCCTTCCCGACGATCCTGCTCGCGTCGCTAATGCTACGTCTGTCGCTCAATGTCTCCTCGACCAAGCTGATCATCGGCCAGGGGCATACCGGCACCGCTGCGGCGGGCGAGGTGATCCGGGGATTTGCCGATTTCATCATGGGAGGCAGCGTGTTTCTCGGACTTGTCGTGTTCGGCGTTCTTCTGATCGTGAATTTCATGGTCATCACCAAGGGCGCGGCCCGCATGGCCGAGGTGGGCGCGCGGTTCGCGCTCGATGGCATGCCGGGCAAGCAGATGGCCATCGACAGCGACATGTCAGCGGGTGCGATCACCCATGAGGAGGCCCGCGAGAGACGCGAACGCGAGCAGCAGGAGACGACGTTTTTCGGATCGCTCGACGGGGCGTCGAAATTCGTCAAGGGTGATGCGGTTGCCGGGCTGCTGATCACGCTGCTCAACCTCGTGATGGGGCTGATCATGGGGACGGTGGTGCATGACATGCCGCTGCGCGAGGCGTTCGAGACCTACACGATCCTGACCGTGGGCGACGGGCTGGTGACGCAGATCCCGGCGGTGATCATCTCGATCGCCTCTGCGCTGATGCTGGCCCGTGGCGGCACGCTCGGGGCCACCGATACCGCGATCTCGGCGCAACTCGCGCGTCACCCGTCAGCACTTGCCACCGTGGCGGTCCTGATGGGGCTTTTCGCGCTGGTGCCGGGCCTGCCCTTTGTGCCGTTCATCCTGGGGGCGGCGATCCTCGGCCTGACTGCCCTGCTGAGCCTGCGCCGTGTCACGGATACTGCGGATTCGGCCGAATCCGAAGAGACCCGGCCGCGCCCACCGGAGGCCTCGATGGGCGATCTGCTGGAACTGGACGATATCCATGTCGAGTTCGCCACGGATCTGGTGAACATGGTGCTCGATCCGGGGGTTGGGCTCGATGCCCGGATCGCCAACATGCGCCGCTACACGGCCACGCAATACGGGCTGATCCTGCCGGAAATCCGCCTGACGGACGAGCCCGGGCTCGCCCTCGGCGGCTACGTGATCCGGGTGCACGGTGCCGAACAGGCGCGTGGGACGTTGCGCGCCGAGGCGGTGCTCGCGCTCGATCCGGACCGTCATCCGGCGCTACCGCCCGGGGATACGGTGACCGAGCCGGTCTATGGGGCGCCGGCGCGCTGGATTTCGGCGGCGGAGCGCGATGCGGCGGAACTGGACGGCGTGACGCTGGTCGCGCCGACCGAAGTGCTCGCCACCCACCTGCTCGAGGTGATCCGGCGCAACCTTGGTCGACTGCTCACGCTCAAGGCCATGCGCCGCCTGCTCGACGAAATGGTCAACCTTACGGATCGCACCCGCGCAGAGGCCAATCGCAAACTGCTCGAGGAGACGATCCCCGACCGGGTCACGCCCGATCTGCTGCATGCGGTTCTGCGCCTTTTGCTGGCAGAACGTGTCTCGATCCGCAATCTGCCGCTGATCATCGAGGCCACGGCGGAAGGGCGTCAGATATTGCCCACCCCCGATGCGATATGTGAGCATGTCCGCCAGCGTCTCGGCTTCCAGATCGTGGCCGAGTTGCAGCGCCCCGACGGGACGCTGCCGCTGATTCAGTTGGCCCCGGAATGGGAGGACACCTTTGCCGGTTACCAGGTCGAGGGCGACAAGGGGCGGCGCGACGTGGCTCTGCCGCCCGAAATTTTCAACAGTCTGACCGACGCCATAGGCGCGGAGGTCAGCCGCGCAGCCGACCAGGGGATCGCGCCGGCCGTGGTCACCTCGACGCAACGACGGCGTTTCCTGCACACCGCACTTTCGGCCAAGCATGTCAGCGTGCCGGTCCTGTCGTTCGAGGAAATCGGGATTGACGCCCGCCCGGCGCTTGTCGGGGTCGTGGCGGCATGAGCGGGACGGCGGATCTGATCGCGCTGTCGCGGGACATTCTGACCCTGCATTTCATTGTCTTTCTGAGGGTGGCGCCGCTGATCGCCCTCTTTCCGGGCTTCGGCGAGATGTCCGTGCCGATGCGGATCAAGCTGGGCCTCGCGCTCGCGCTCACGCTTTTGGTTGCCGCTGCGGCCGGGCCTGACATGGCGGGCCCTGATCGGGGCGCGGTTCCTCTCGTCCGGCTGGTTCTGGTCGAGAGCGGGATCGGCCTCTTGCTCGGCATCGGCGTTCGGCTCTTCGTGCTCGCCTTGCAGACTGCGGGCTCAATCGCGGCGCAATCCACCTCGCTGTCGCAGATTCTCGGCAATGCCAGCATCACGCCGATGCCGGCCATGGGGCATGTTCTGGTCACCGGTGCGATCGCGCTTGCGATGGTCCTCGATCTGCATGTGCGCCTGGCGGAAATGGTCGTGCTGAGCTACCGGATCTTTCCGCTGGCCGAGGGCCTCTCGGGGGCCGAGGTTGCGCATTGGGGGGTGGGGCGTGTGGCGCATGCGTTCGGCTTTGCCTTCACGCTGGCGGCCCCCTTCGTGATTGCATCGATGCTCTACAACCTGACGCTGGGCATCATCAATCGCGCGATGCCGCAGCTGATGGTCGTCTTCGTCGGTGCGCCGGCGATTACCGGGGCGGGGCTGTTCCTGCTGATGCTGCTCGCGCCGACCATGCTTGCGATCTGGGTCGAGGCGTTGCAGGGCTTTCTCGCCGATCCGGTGGGAGGCGGCTGATGCAGGGAGCAGAGGACGACGCCGACAAGACCCACGAGGCGACGCAACATAAGCTCGACGAGGCGCGCAAGAAGGGCGAATTGGCCCGTTCTGCTGATCTGAACACTGCCGGGTCCTATGGCGGGTTCCTGCTTGCGGCGCTGGCGGCGGGGGGGGCGTCGATCACCGATACGAGTTCGATCCTGATGCTCTTTCTCGACCGGCCCGACCGGCTCGCCGATCTCATTTTTGCGGCCGAGGGCGGTGGCGGCGGGGCGGTGCTCGGCGGGGCCGTGTGGGCGGTGACAGGCGCGCTCGCGATCTGGTTCGTGCTGCCCGGGATCATGGCGCTGCTGTCGGTACTTGGGCAGCGCAGCCTGGTCTTTGCCCCCTCACGGCTTGAGCCGAAACTCTCGCGCATCGACCCGGTCGAGAACGCGCGCAACAAATACGGGCTGAGCGGAATTTTCGAATTCGCCAAAAGTGCGGTGAAACTGTTGCTCTACGGCATCCTGCTCGGGCTCTACCTGAACTGGCGGCTGCCCGTGATTGCGGGGGCCCTGCATGGCGAGCCGCTGATCATCGGCGCGTTGATGGCGCAGATGACGCTGGAATTCCTGCTGGTGGTGCTGCTCATCGCGCTCGCTATCGGCGCGGTGGATTACCTCTGGCAGCACTACGATCATCGCCGCAAGCAGATGATGTCGCACAAGGAGCTGCGCGATGAACACAAGGAGCACGAGGGCGATCCCCATATGAAGCAGCAACGGCGGCAGAAGGCCATGCAGATCGCGGGCAACAAGATGATGGCGGATGTGCCGCAGGCGGATGTGGTGATCGTGAACCCGACCCATTACGCGGTGGCGTTGAAATGGAGCCGTGCGCCCGGCTCGGCACCGGTCTGCGTGGCCAAGGGCGTCGATCACATGGCGCATGCGATCCGCGACCTGGCCTTCGAGCATGGTGTGCCGGTGCATAGCGATCCGCCCACGGCGCGCGCCCTTCATGCCGGAACCGAGATCGGCGAGGAGATTGATCCGGCGCATTACCGCGCCGTCGCCGCCGCGATCCGTTTTGCCGAGGCGATGCGGCGCAAGGCGGGGCGTCCGGCATGAGCCGCGCGGAGTTCGACGATCTGGCCGAGGTGACCGAGGCGCTCTATCAGGCCGAATTGGCGCGCGTGCAGGACATCCTGCGCGACGAGACCCGGCTCCGGCAGGATCTGGCCCGGCTCTCGGCGCATCATCAGGCCAACCGGGCCCTGCCCCAGGCCGATCTCGACGGATTGCGGCGGATCGGAGCGGATGTGCTGTGGCACGGCTGGGTCGGGCGCAACCGGGTGCGGCTTCAGGAAGAGCTGGCGCGCGTTCTCGTTCGCAAGGCGGGCGCGTTGCGCAAGCTGCGCGCGGGATTCGGTAAGGCGGAGGCGGTCCGCCAGCTACGTGCAGAGACGCGAGAGGCTGACACGCGGGCGCGGCTGGCGCATGAAAGCGCGATCCTCACGCGGCTGGCGCTGCTACGAGACCGCAGCGGCAGCGGCTGAGCGGCTCAGACGTCCTGTCGGGCGATCTCGGTGATCAGTACGTCGCGGGCGGTCTCGCCCAGGACGCGGGCGGCGACGTCGCGCAGCGCCCGGCGCAAGGCATCCATCCTGTCCGCGCCGGTGAATTCGCCGTCAAAGCCCCCCATGTTGGCGTGATCGAACAGCACCTGGAGAAACCCGTCACGCAGCTTGGGCTCGCGCGCATAGACAGTCTGTGTCTGACCGCCGGTGACCTCGAGGCTGAGCGACAGCACGACCAATGCGTCGATCCGCGCATCGCTGACCACGGGGATGACGAACTGGTTGTTGAGCCTGACGAAGTCGCTGTCGCCTGCCGTCTCTTCGGCATGTGCGGTCTCTGGCCTGTCCGTTTCCGCCGGGCTGTCCTGGGTCTGTTCCAACGCATGCGCGTCCTGCGCGGCGGGGCGAAGGACAAGCCCCGCCGCGATGCCGCCGACGGTTCCGAGCAAGGCGAGGAAAAGGGGCAAAAGCATGCGCATCATCCGGTCGGTCTCCGTCGCAGGGTCAGAAGGGCAGGATCGCGTCCAGCACCTGCTGGCCGATCCGGGGTTGCTGTACGTCGGTGATCTGGCCGCGCCCGCCGTAGGAAATGCGCGCCGCCGCGATCTTGTCATAGGTGATCTCGTTCTGCCGCGAGATATCCTCGGGCCGCACAAAGCCGTTGACCAGAAGTTCGCGCAGTTCGAAATTCACCCGCATTTCCTGCGAGCCTTGGATTTCCAGCACGCCGTTGGGCAACACCTGAGTCACGGTGGCGGCCACGCGCAGGGTGATTTCCTCGCTGCGGCTGACCGAGCCGTCGCCACCCGACTGGCTGGAGGAGTTGATGCCGACGGCGCGGTCAAGGCTCGCGCCCTCGGGCAGGCTGCGGTTGATACGTTGCGGGAGGCCGAAAAGATCCGGGATGCCCAGATCTTCCGAGCCGCTGCGCGAGCGTTCCGTGGTGTTGGAAATCTCGGCCTCCTCGTCAAGCTCGATCACCACGGTCAGGATGTCGCCTCGCGTCGCGGCGCGCCGGTCGCCAAGCAGCGACTCGCGATCACCGCTCCAGAGCGAGGCGCGCTCCAGCAGGGCAGGATCTTGCGCGTGCCGGGGCAGGCCCGGGTTGAACATGGCGAGTTGCTCGCGCGAGTCCATGGTCGGGGTGAAATCCGGTGCCTTGCCGACATGGTCGAGGCGCGCGCAGGCAGCGAGCGCGCAGGCGGTGACAATCAGGGTCAATGTCCGGAACATGGCTTTGCTTTCTCTTCGTTTCATCGAGATACCGCGATCCGGCCATCGTCGGTTACCCGGCCCGTGACCGTGGCGCGCGAACCCAGATTCATCACACGTACATATTCCCCGGCTCCGGCCCGCGAGAGGGCGCGCCCCTCGGTCAGGATTTGCAGGCCGCCATGGGCATAGATCAGCGGCACGATCTGGTTGCGCTCGATCAGCGTGGGCGGCTGCACGTGATGGGCCAGAACCGGGCGCCCGGGATAGAGCGCGACCCGCGCCTCCATGCCGATCAGATCGGCGAGCGTGGTGGGGCCCGCCCCCTCGCCGGGCTTGAGCAGCAAATCGCCGGGGCCGATGACCTCCTGCGCGCGGATCGTGCGGGTGGGCACGATCACATCGGGAAGGGCGGGGCCCGCGACGCAACACAGCAGGATCAGCACGCGAAGCATCAGCGCACCTGCGTCGTCGCGGCGAGCATCTGGTCGGCGGCCGTGATCACCTTGGAGTTCAGTTCATAGCCGCGCTGTGCCTCGATCAACTCGGTGATCTCGCGCACCGGATCGACGGAACTGTCCTCGAGATAGCCCTGCCGCAGGGTGCCGAGCCCGTCCTGGCCCGCGGTGGTCACATTGGGCGGCCCCGAGGCCTCGGTCTCGATGAAGAGGTTGCTGCCGATCGCTTCGAGCCCCTTGGCATTGCTGAAGCCTACGAGGTTGAGTTGGCCTATGGACTGCGCCTCGGCCTCCTCCTGAAAGAAGGCGAAGACCTCACCCTCGGCATTGATCGAGATGCTGCGCGCGTCTTCGGGAATGGTGACCTCGGGGGCGACCGGGTAGCCTTCGGAATTCACGATCAGCCCGTCCGCCGAGCGTTTGAGCGCGCCGTCGCGGGTATAGCCCGACTGGCCCGACGGCAAGGTCACCTCGAGATAGCCTAACCCCTCGATCGCGAGATCGAGATCGCCGCCGGTCGCGCTCAGCGGTCCCTGCGCGAGATCGACCGAAATGGCCGAGGGCCGCACGCCGAGGCCGAGTTGCACGCCGGTCGGCAGGACCGTGCCATCGGCAGCGTTGATGGTGCCCGCACGGGTCAGTTGCTGGTAATGCAGATCGGCGAATTCGGCGCGGCGCGCATTGTAGCCCGTGGTCGACATGTTGGCGAGATTGTTGGAAATCGTTTCCACCCGCATCTGCTGGGCGGCCATGCCGGTCGCGGCGATCTTGAGAATACGCATCGGGCGTTCCTTTCAGGGTCAGCGGGTGAGGGAGTCGAGCGCGTTCATCACCCGCTCGTTTTCGGAATCGAGAAAGCTCTGGCCCATCTCGTAGGCGCGCTGCACTTCGACCATGCGCGCGATCTGGCCGATCGGATCGACGTTGGAGCCTTCGATAAAGCCTTGCAGGATGCGGGCATTCGGCTCTGGATCGAAGCCGCCTTCGGCGCGGAACATCACCCCGTCCTCGCGCAGCAGCACGGCCCCTTCGGCGGGCCGCACGAGGCCGATCTGCGCCAGCGGGCGCCCGTCGGAACTCAGCGTGCCATCGGACGACAGGCCCAGATCGGATGCATCGGGCGGCACGAAGACCGGTGCACCGCCCGCATCGAGCAGTCGGAACCCGTCGCCGGTGACCAGGTCGCCCGCCGCCGATAGCGAGAAGCTGCCCGCCCGCGTCAGGCGTTCGCCCGCCGGGGTCTCGATCAGAAAAAAGCCATCGCCCTCGATCGCCATGTCGAGCGGCCCGCCGGTATGGTTGAGCGGGCCTTGCAGGCTGGAGAGGCTGCGCACATTGCCCTGTGCCATCGACACCGAGGCATCATCCGCCGTGCGCCGGACATATTCCGAGAACACCAGCCCCTCTTGCCGAAAGCCGGTGGTCGCTGCATTGGCGATATTGTTGGCGATGATCTGCATCTCGCGCATCAGCCCCGTCTGGCGTGTCAGGGTGGTATAGCCTGCGGTTTCCATGGTCAGCCTCCTGTGATCATCGGCACAAGCCGGTCCTGAAAGAATGTCACCAGTGTCTGGGTCATGAACCCCATGGTCAGCCAGAACACCACGACGATGGCACCGAGTTTCGGCACGAAGGTGAGGGTCAGTTCCTGGATCGAGGTCAGCGCCTGAAAGAGACCGACCAGAAGCCCGGCGACAAGCGCGACCGCGAGGATCGGGAAGGAGATGATTACCGAGACCCACAGCCCCTCGCGCAGGGTGTCGAAGAAGAGAACCTCATCTAGCATCTGCCTAGACCGGCATCCGCAGGATTTCCTGATAGGCCTCGACCACGCGGTCGCGCACCGTGACCGCCGCCTCGACCGCAAGCTCGGTCTGGGCGAGCGCCTGCACCAGCGCATGCGGATCCGCGCCGCCGGTCATCGACGCCTGGGCGAGGTCTTCGCTTTGTTGCAGCGTGGCGGCAAAATCCCGGGCGAGTCCCTGAAAGGCGGCCCCCGCCTCCTGCGGTTCGGTGGCCGGGCGGGTGGCGGCGTATTGTCGGGCGGCGTTGACTGCGCTGATATCCATTCTGGATCTCCTGTATTGCGGGTTAACGTCTGAGCAATTCCATCAATCGCGACGACATCTGCCGCGTCTGATCGAACATTTTGAGATTGGCCTCGTAGCTGCGTTGCGCCTCGCGAGCGTCCGCGATCTCGATCATAAGATCGACATTGGAGCCGTCGAAATGCCCGCTCTCATCGGCGAGCGGATGTCCAGGGTCGTAGACGCGCTGCAGTTCGCTGCGATCGAGGCGCACCGGTCCGGTCTCGACCGTGCCGACCGCGTCGCGCAGGCCGAGCGCGGTCTCGAAGGCTACGGTCTTGCGCCGGTAGCCGGGTGTGTCGGCATTGGCGATATTCTCGGAGACATGCTGCAAGCGCTGGGCCTGTGCCTGCAGGCCGCTGGACGACACCGAGAGGGCCTTGGAAAACTCGCTCATTCTAATCCTCCTTATCCGCGTCCCAATGCGGTACGCAGCACGGTCAGCGACGAGCGGTAGATCGCGAGGGCTCGGCTGTGCTGGCGCTGCACGTCGATGGCACGCAGCATTTCGGTTTCCAGGGAAACGGAGTTGCCATTGGGATCTTGCGTCGCCGCGTCGTCGCGGATGGGCTCGAACCTGCCCGGTCCGTCGCCGAGCAAATGCCCGGGCCGTGTTGCACGCGGTGCCGTGGCTTGCCCGCCGGTTTCATAGAGCGCGGCGAATGGCGCGATGTCGCGGGCCGCGTAGCCCGGCGTGTCGGCATTGGCCATGTTCTGCGCGACCACGGCCTGACGCGCCCCGGCATGGCGGGCCATCGCATGCGACATGCGAAAGATGTCGAGATTTTCAAACATCGGGGCTTCTCCCTCGATTGGCTTCAATCAAGGCTTAACCCTGATTCCTTTAGAAATTGTTTTCAGACAATGATTGGAACGTACGGATGACCGGAAATCAGCTTGAGGGCCTCAGGGCCGAATTGTCGGCGCTCAACGCCACGCACCCGATTGGCCGCGTGACGGCGGTGCAGGGCGGGGCATTGCATGTTTCGGGCCTGTCCCGCGCCGCGCGCCTCGGGGATCGGGTTCGGATCCAGACCCGGGCCGGGGCCGTGTTGCATGGCGAGGTGCTGCAACTGCAACAGGCGGCGGTTCTGGTTCTGCCAGAAGAGGCGGCGGAGGGCGTGGCGCTCGGCGATCGGGTGACCCTGCTCGGGGCTGCCACCATCGCCCCCTCGGCGGGTTGGATCGGGCGGGTGATCGACCCCTTTGGCCAGCCGCTCGACGGTCGTCCGCTGCTGCGCGGGATGCGGGCTCGCCCGATCCGCGCCGATCCACCCGCACCGGCGCGCCGTCGGGCGCTTGGCGCGCGGCTGGAGACGGGTATGGCGGTGTTCAACACGTTCCTGCCGGTGGTGCGTGGTCAGCGGCTCGGGCTTTTTGCCGGGTCGGGGGTCGGCAAATCCATGCTGCTGGGCCACCTTGCGCGGCATATGCAGGCCGATGTCGTGGTCGTCGCGCTGATCGGCGAGCGCGGGCGCGAGCTTGGTGATTTCGTGCGCGACGTGCTGGGCCCCGAGGGGATGGCGCGCGCTGTGATCGTCGCGGCGACTTCGGATCGGTCGCCGTTGGTGCGCCGCCGTTGTGCCTGGACGGCGATGGGGGTCGCAGAGCATTTCCGCGATGCGGGTAAGCAGGTCTTGTTCCTTGCCGATTCGGTCACCCGCTTCGCCGAGGCACATCGCGAGATTGCCACCGCGGCGGGGGAACTGCCGGCGCTGCGCGGCTTTCCGGCCTCGACGGCGCATACGATCATGTCGTTGTGCGAACGCGCCGGGCCGGGCGATACGAACGACGCGGGCGACATCACCGCGCTTCTGACCGTGCTCGTGGCCGGTTCCGACATGGAGGAACCCGTGGCCGACATCCTGCGCGGTGTGCTCGACGGGCATGTCGTGCTCGATCGGCAAATCGCCGAGCGCGGGCGGTTTCCAGCGATCGACCTGCTGCGCTCGGTGTCGCGCAGCCTGCCCGGGGCAGCGAGCGACGAGGAGAACGCCCAGTTGTCACAGGCGCGCGCGCTGCTCGGGCGGTATGCCCGGTCAGAAACGATGATCCGAGCCGGGCTCTATGTCGAGGGCAGCGATCCCGATCTAGATCAGGCCGTAAAGATATGGCCCGAGCTAGACGCCTTTCTCGCCGAGCCCGAGAGCAAGGGTATCGCCAACAGCTTTGCCCGGCTTTCGGTCATCTTGCGGCGCGCCGGGGCAGGCGGGCGCGGCATGGTACGTGTTTAGAGGGCGGGAGCCGTCTGAGGGATTTTGCCGACTCCCGAAATCCGCGCTTGGAATGCGCGGGCACAGCGATTAGATGCGAGACATGGCCAAGAATAAATTCAATGACGGGCCCGGGCCCTCGCAACGTCAACTCCGCGTCGGAGAACTCATCCGCAGGACGCTCTCGGATGTTCTGATGCGGGGCGATATCCACGATCCCGATCTCAACCGCCTGTCGGTCACCGTGGGCGAGGTGCGCACCTCGCCCGATCTCAAGATCGCGACCGCCTATGTCATGCCATTGGGTGGAAGCGGGCAGGGCGAGGTGATCGAATTGCTGGCGCGCAACAAGGCCGAGCTGCGCCGGATCATCGGGCGCAAGGCAGGGCTCAAGTTCACCCCCGACCTGCGCTTTCGGCTTGATGAGACCTTCGATCAGATCGACGAGACGCGCAGGCTGTTCGAGCAGGACGAGGTGCGCCGGGATGTTGAGGACTAGGCTCTGCGCGGCCCTCGCGGCCTGTTTGTTGGCGGCTCCCGCGGTGGCGGAGTGCCGGGCGGAGCAAGTCGAAGGACAGGGCTATGTGATCTGCGCGGTCGAGGCGGAGGCCGATCTGCGGCTGTTCCTCAATGAGGCCGAGAGCGGCGTGCCGCTTGGCAGTTTCGCCAGCATCGACCGGCAGCTTGCGCGCGAGGGCAAGCGTCTTGGCTTTGCGATGAATGCCGGGATGTATCATTCGGATCGAAGCCCCGTGGGGCTCTATATCGAAGAGGGGCAGGAGGCCGCACCGCTTGTCACCCGTGAGGGGCCGGGGAATTTCGGGCTGTTGCCCAATGGGGTCTTTTGCCTGCGCGACGGGCGCGCGGAGGTAATCGAGACGCTGCGCTATGCGCAGGAGCGCCCCGATTGCCGTCATGCCAGCCAATCCGGCCCGATGCTGGTGATTGACGGCGCACTGCATCCGCGGTTTCTGAAGCATAGTGACAGCCGGTATATTCGCAACGGCGTGGGCACGTCCGACGACGGGCGGGCATGGTTTGTGATCTCTGACAGGCCGGTGAATTTCCATCGCTTCGCCCGGGTGTTCCGCGATCATCTGGGCGCCGATCAGGCGCTCTATTTCGATGGCAAGGTGTCGCGGCTATACGCGCCCCGGCTCGGCCGCAACGACCTCGGGTTTCCGCTCGGGCCGATGGTGGGGCTTGTGGTTGACGCGGAGACCCCGCTGGATTAGCCCTGCGCTTCGTTCAAAAGCAGGAAAAGGCCGCAGATGGCACGCAAACGCAAGGGGCGCGACGTAAACGGGTGGCTGGTGGTGGACAAGCCTGCGGGCATGACCTCAACCAGCGTCGTGAACAAGGTGAAATGGGCGCTCCAGGCGAAGAAGGCGGGCCATGCCGGCACGCTCGACCCCGACGCGACCGGTGTTCTGGCGGTGGCGCTTGGCGAGGCGACCAAGACCGTTCCCTATATCACCGACGCGCTCAAGGCCTATGAATTCACCATCCGGCTGGGGCAGGCCACCAATACCGACGATGCCGAGGGCGAGGTGATCGCCACCAGCGACGCGCGCCCCACGGATGATGAGATCAAAGCTTTGCTTGGCGGCTTTGTCGGCGACATCATGCAGGTGCCGCCGCGCTATTCCGCCGTCAAGATCGACGGGCAGCGCGCCTATAAACTGGCCCGCGAGGGCGAGACATTCGAGGTCGCCGCACGGCCGCTCTGGGTGGAGGAGCTGCTGCTCGTGGACCGGCCGGATGCCGATCACGCGGTGCTGGAGATGGTCTGCGGCAAGGGTGGTTACGTGCGCTCGGTCGCCCGCGACCTGGGCGAGGCGCTTGGCTGTCACGGGCATGTCGTGGCGCTGCGGCGGGTCTGGTCGGGCCCGTTCGAGGCCGAAGGCGGGCTGAGCATTGAGCAAATCGAGGCGATGGCGCAGTCCCCCGATCTCGACACGTATCTGCGACCCTTGGAAGAGGGGTTGAGCGACCTGCCTATGGTCACCGCCACACAAGAGGGCGCGGCGCGGCTGCGTAACGGCAACCCCGGCATGGTGTTCGCAAGTGACGTGGAGTATGGCGAGGAATGCTGGGCCGCGCAGGACGGGCGCGCGGTTGCCGTGGGCCGCTTCAAGGCGGGCGAGTTGCACCCGAGCCGGGTGTTCAATCAATGACCGCAAATGCCCCCGATCATCTGCATGATCCGGGCGGCAAGGTGCGGCTGCGCCTGCCCGACGGGGTGATCGGCGGGGCGACGTTTTCTGACTGCGGGCGCTATCGGCAGGCGCTGACCCGCGACTGGACGCCTGCGGGCGATGCCGCGCGCGCGGTACTTTTCGTGGGGATGAACCCGTCGGTGGCCGGGGCGGAGGTGTCGGACCCGACCTGCCACCGCGAGTTGATGTTCGCCCGCGACTGGGGCTTTACCCGCTACCTCAAGGGCAATGTGCTGGACTGGCGCGCCACCTCGCCGCGTGATCTGCCGCCCGATCCGGCGCTGGCGTGCAGTGCGGCGAATATCCCCGCGCTGGTGGCGATGGCGCAAGAGGCGGACTGCGTGGTGATGGCCTATGGCAAGCTGCACGCGCGTTACGCGGGCATGGTGAATGAGGCCTTGCGCGCGATTGCCGAAACCGGTCGACCGCTCAAATGCCTTGGGCTGAACAAGGACGGATCGGCCAAGCATCCGCTCTATCTGCGCAAGGACACCGCGTTGATGGATTTCCCCGCGCTGCCCTGACGTCGCGGATCAGGAGGGACCGTCAAGGCTGTCGAACCAGCCCCAGGCGTCGGCGGCGAGGTTGGGGCCGATTTCGTAGAACCAATGGGTGTGATCGGGGATGAGGTGCAATTCCGTGTCGTGCCCTGCCGCCACAAGCGCCGCCGCTGCCGCCTGCGCGCCTTCCACCGAGAAGATGTGATCGCGCTCGCCGAGATAGAGCCGCAGCGGGGGCGCCTCGGGCGTGGGGCGATACTGATCGGGCGGACCATAGCCGCCGTGCAGCGCAGCCGCGCGCCAGGGACCAATGCCGCGATTGACGAGCAGGGCGGCGTAGTTTGCCCCGGCCGAGTGACCGAACAGGTAGACATGCGCGCGGTCGATGGGCCGCGTCGCGGCGACGGTGTCGAGCATGGCCGCGATGCGCGGTGCCGTGATGTCCTTTGCCGCCCAGGTCTGGCCCGGCGCATCCGGGGCGATCAGCACCACCGAACGTGTGCGCCCGACCCGTTGCCACATGTCGAGCATCGACAGGCCGTCGCGATTGGCCCCGTGCAACAGCACGACCACCGGGGCCGCCGCTTCGCCGGGGGGCACGAGGGCGTGCCAGAATAGGCCGTCGCTTTGATACCGGGTGCTCTGTCGTGTGATC
Organism: Roseovarius sp. A-2; assembly: GCF_002072155.1. GTDB lineage: Bacteria > Pseudomonadota > Alphaproteobacteria > Rhodobacterales > Rhodobacteraceae > Roseovarius. Next base: position 59,450 of record NZ_BDIY01000019.1, read on the forward strand.
TCGGCGGAGGGGCTATAGTCGAACTTACCCGGCATCGCGGGCGTCAGAAAGCCACGTCGCCGTTCGACCAGCGTGCCGGGACGTATCTCGGGGGCCGTTGCCTGTTTGGAGACAGGCGTTGCCTGTTCGGTCGTTGGTACCAGCAACAGCGCCGCGACGACAAGCGCAAGCGCGCCACCGACGATCCCGATCAACACAACACGCAAAACTCTCATCTGATACTCCGGGAAACCAATAGGGTTGCGCGGCCTTGATAGCCGATCCTTCAGGTTGTGCGAAGCCTGCATCGCGCAGATGCTATGCCCGGACATGAAAAGGGGCACCGTCGGGGGTGCCCCTTTGAAGATTTATCCGCCCGGCATTAGCTGTCTTCGAGTGTCAGCGCGACAAAGCGCGGCTCACCAGCGCGGCGGACCAGTAGCAGGAGCGATTTGCGCCCTGCCTCGCGCGCCTCGGCGATGCGGTCGTCGAGATCGCCGATCGAGGCGATCTTCTGCTGCCCGGCCTCGGTGATCACGTCACCGGCGCGCAGGCCCTTTTCATAGGCCTCCGACAACTCGTCCACATCCGATACGACCAGCCCGGTCGTGTCGCTGTCGAGTTCCAGTTGGGCACGCAACTCGTCATCAAGCGGCTGAATGGTCAGGCCGAAGATGTCCTTTTGCTGCGGTTCCTCGGACGGATCCTCGCCGGGCTGAGCCACCGGGATCGCGTTCTCGGCCTCTTCGCGGCGGCCCAGCGTAACCTTGAGTGTCGTAGTCTTGCCGTCGCGGAACACGACCACGCGCACGGCCTTGCCCACGGCTGTATTACCCACCTGGCGTACGAGACCGCGGGTATCCTCGACCTCCTTGCCGTCGAACGAGACGATCACGTCACCGGCCAGCATGCCCGCCTCGGCGGCGGGTCCTTCGGGCACATCCGTGACAAGTGCGCCCGCGGCTTTCTCAAGCCCCATCGCCTCGGCCACGTCATCGGTTACGTCCTGGATGCGCACACCCAGCCAGCCGCGTCGTGTCTCGCCGAACTCCTGAAGCTGATCGACCACGCGCTTGACCACGTTAGAGGCCATCGAAAAGCCGATCCCGATCGAGCCGCCGGTGGGGCTGAGGATTGCGGTGTTGACGCCCACGACCTCGCCGTCGAGGTTGAAGAGCGGGCCGCCCGAGTTGCCCCGGTTGATGGCCGCGTCGGTCTGGATGTAGTCGTCATAGGTGCCCGAGAGCGCCCGGTTGCGCGCCGAGACGATACCCGCCGAGAGCGAAAAGCCCTGACCGAGCGGGTTGCCCATGGCCAGCACCCAGTCACCGACCCGCGCGGTGTCGCTGTCCCCGAAACTGACGAAGGGCAGCGGCTTGTCGGTCTTGACCTTGAGCAGCGCGATATCGGTTTTGGGATCAGTGCCGACGACTTCGGCAGGCAACATCTCGCCCGAGAAAAACTCGATATTGATTTCGTCGGCCGCCTCGATCACGTGGTTGTTGGTCACCACATAGCCGTCCTCGGAAATGACAAAGCCCGAGCCGAGTGCCGATGAGCGCCGGGGCCGGTCACCCTCTCCCATGCGGTCGCGAAACTGTTCGAAGAAATCCTCGAAGGGAGAGCCTTCGGGCACCATGGGCGCGGGGCCGGTGCCGCGCTCGACGACGGTCGAGGTGGTGATGTTGACAACTGAGGGGCTGACCTTGTCGGCCAGATCGGCAAAGCTTTCGGGACGGGCCTGTGCAGCGATGGCCTGCGCCAGAAGCAGGCCCAGCACGAGCGCCATCAGCCACAGCGCTCGAACCGGGGTTGCCGGGCCTCGCGTTGCGGATATCATCGGGAGGTTCACGCCAATATCTCCTTTGGTTGGTATGAAACGCGGCACGCCGCGCGCGTCAGCTATCGCTTAGATGTAGGTGTTCATCGACGGAACGCAAACCGCGTTCCGTTCTGTCACGCCCATGTGAGCGCGTTGCCGCGCAGAAATCAAGTCAAGAGCTGCGGCGTGATGTGTCCGGCGTGGGGTGCAGGCGGTCTGTTGCGCGCTGTTGCGTGCGCAACGTCGCGCGCCGTTTGGCAAGGAATTCGCGCTACGTCCACCAGAAAATCATGGTCAGGGCCGCGTGGCGCGTGTCAGCTTTCCGGCGGGAGAACCGTAACCAAGGGAGGATGACATGCTCGATTCAACTGTGGTCGATCAGACGCAGGCATTTCTGGACAATTTCGACAAGGCGCTTGAGGCCGGTGATATCGCCGCCGTGCGCGACATGTTTCAGGAGGAGTGCTACTGGCGCGATCTTGTGAGTTTCACCTGGAACCTCAAGACCGTGGAGGGCAAGGATCAGGTCGAGGACATGCTGCGCCATCAGTTGGCCACCACCAAGCCGCGCGGCTGGAAAATCGCGACAGGCGAGGTGCCCGACGAGGCCGATGGTGTGACTACCGCCTGGATTGAGTTCGAGACCGAGGTGGCGCGCGGCTATGGTCTGATCCGGCTCAGGGACGGCCGAATCTGGACGCTGCTCACTACGATGGTCGAGTTGAAGGGTCATGAAGAGGCCAAGGGCTTTGACCGCCCGCTCGGGGCCAAGCATGGCGCGGGCAAGAATCAGGCGACCTGGAAGGAAGAGCGCGAACACGAGGCGGCAACGCTTGGTTACGAGACACAGCCCCATACCGTGATCATCGGCGGCGGGCAGGGCGGCATCGCGCTTGGCGCGCGGCTTCGGCAACTGGGTGTGCCCACCATCATCGTGGAAAAGAACGACCGCCCCGGCGACAGCTGGCGGCGGCGCTACAAATCGCTCTGTCTGCATGATCCGGTCTGGTACGACCATCTGCCCTATATCAAGTTTCCCGACACTTGGCCGGTCTTTGCCCCCAAGGACAAGATCGGCGACTGGCTGGAAATGTACACCAAGGTGATGGAACTCAATTACTGGACCCGGAGCGAGGCGAAATCGGCCAGCTACGACGCGGAGGCGGGCGAATGGAGCATCGTCGTGGATCGCGACGGCGAAGAGGTGACGCTGCGCCCCCGTCAGCTTGTCATGGCTACCGGCATGTCGGGCAAGCCGCGCATGCCGGAGTTTCCGGGCATGGAGAGGTTCAAGGGCGACCAGCATCATTCCTCGAAACACCCGGGCCCAGATGCCTATGCGGGCAAGAAATGTGTGGTCATCGGCTCCAACAATTCGGCGCATGACATATGTGCCGCGCTTTGGGAGCATGACGCGGATGTGACCATGGTGCAGCGTTCGTCGACCCATATCGTGCGCTCGGACACGCTGATGGATATCGGCCTCGGTGCGCTCTATTCCGAAGAGGCGGTGCGCGGTGGCATGACCACGGAAAAGGCCGATCTGATCTTTGCCTCGCTGCCCTACCGGATCATGCACGAGTTTCAGATCCCGCTCTACGAGCAGATGAAAGAGCGCGACAAGGAGTTTTACGAGGGGCTGGAGAAGGCAGGCTTCAGGCTCGACTGGGGCGATGACGGCTCTGGTCTCTTCATGAAATACCTGCGCCGTGGCTCTGGCTATTACATCGACGTGGGTGCCAGCCAGTTGATCATCGACGGCGAGGTGAAGCTGGCCAAGGGCCAGGTGACCGAGGTGGTCGAGGATGGCGTGCTCCTCGACACCGGCGAGAAGCTCGAGGCCGACCTGATCGTTTATGCCACCGGCTACAATTCGATGAACGGCTGGGTCGCGGATCTGATGGGGCAGGCGATGGCCGACCGCGTCGGCAAGGTCTGGGGGCTTGGCTCGGACACCACCAAGGACCCCGGCCCATGGGAGGGTGAGCAGCGCAACATGTGGAAACCCACCCAAGCTGAGGCGCTGTGGTTCCACGGCGGTAACCTGCACCAGTCGCGGCATTACTCGCAGTTCCTCGCGCTGCAACTCAAGGCGCGGATGGAGGGTATTGCAACACCCGTCTACGGGTTGCAGGAGGTGCATCACCTCGGTTGAGAGGCCAGTGCTGCGGGGCTGTCCGCAAATCACGCGGACAGCCCTGCGGCATGTTGCCATGCCGCATCGCTTCCCATAACGTCCGGGCAGGGCAGGCCGCAGGCTTGCCGTTTCACAACAGGGGCGTGGCTGAAAACGCCCCCTATAACAGGGAGATAGAGATGGACGGTTTCAAAAGGGGTGCGCGGATTGTGCTTGCGGGCGCGGCGCTCGTCGCCGGTCTGGCGACGGCTTCGATCGCGCAGGATCTCAAGTTTTTCACCATCGGAACGGGCGGGACAGCCTATACCTATTATCCGGTGGGCGGTGTCATCGCCAACGCGATCTCCAAGCCGCCGGGCTCGCGGCCCTGCGACGAGGGTGGCAGCTGCGGCGTCGACGGGCTGATCGCCTCGGCGGTCTCGTCGCGCGGGTCGGTGGACAATGTGAACGCCATCGTCTCGGGGCTGCGCAATTCCGGCTTTGCCCAATCTGATGTCGCCTATTGGGCCTATACCGGCACCGGCACGATGGAGGGCCAGCCCCCCGCCGAGAACCTGCGCACCATCGCCGCGCTTTTTGAGGAGCATATCCACCTCGTGGCGCTCGCAGACAGCGGCATCGATTCGGTCAAGGATCTGGCGGGCAAGCGCGTCTCGCTGGATGAGCCGGGTTCGGGCACCTATGTCGATGCCGGTCTCATTCTCGAAGCGAACGGGCTGTCGGTCGATGACGTGACCGCCGAGGCGCTCAAAGGCAACGCCGCCTCCGAGGCGCTGCGCAACGGCAAGATCGACGCCTTCTTCGTGGTCGCGGGCTATCCGACCGGCTCGCTGGTGGAATTGGCCTCGGCCGAGGATATCAAGCTTGTGCCGATCGCGGGCGAGGGTGCTGATAACCTGACCGGCGAATACGGCTTTTTCGCGCAAAGCGAGATCCCCGAGGGCACCTATGAGGGCGTCCCGGCAACCGAAACCGTCGCCGTCGGCGCGCAGTGGTTCACCTCCGCCGAGGAAAATCCGGACCTGATCTACGAGATCACCAAGGCGCTGTGGAACGACAATTCCCGCAAACTACTGGATGTGGGTCACGCCAAGGGTAAGACCATCACCCCCGAGACCGCGCTGAGCGGGATCGGCGTGCCGCTGCATGAGGGCGCGGAACGTTTCTACAAGGAAGCCGGGCTCATCGAGTGAGCGCCCGGTAGAGCACACGCGGCCCGGTCACCCCCACGGTGGCCGGGTTTCTTTTCACGTCTTATCCCGGAACCGATAGCATGGCTGCCCGTCCCAAGCCCGATACGGATCGCGAACTGACAGCCGAAGAGCTGCACGAGATCGAGCGCAAATACGACCCTGAACTGGCCTTTCGGCCAACCGGGCGTGGCATCGCGCTGTTCATCTCGGTCTGTCTCGTCGCCATGTCGGTCTATCATTTCTACGCGTCGGGCTTTGGCCTCATCCGCGAATTGCTGCACCGGGGCATTCACCTGTCATTCGTGCTCGGTCTGGTGTTCCTGCTGTTCTCGTGGCGGCGCGGCGATGCGTCCGGCGGCCCGGCATGGCTGCGTGTCTCCGGCGTGCCGGTGCTCGACATCCTCTTCGCGCTGCTCGCCGTGGGCGCGGCGATCTACCTGCCGCTGCTGCCGCCCGAGGTCGTCTCGATCCGTGTCGGCAACCCGTCGGATACCGATGTGCTGATGGGCACCGCGCTGCTGGTGCTCACGCTCGAGGCGACGCGGCGCTCGGTCGGGCCGACCCTGCCGATCATCGCACTGGTGTTCGTCGGCTTCGCCATCTTCGGCCCCTGGGCCCCCGGCGCGCTCAAGCATGGCGGGGCAAGTTGGCCGGGGCTGATCAATCATCTCTACATGACCAATCAGGGGATCTACGGCATCGCGATCGGGGTGATGGCGCAATATGTCTTTCTGTTCATCCTCTTCGGGGTGCTGGCAACCCGCATTGGGCTGGGCCAGCTCTTCATCGACCTCGCCATGGTGATCGCCGGACGTTATGCGGGCGGCCCTGCCAAGGTGGCGATCTTCTCTTCGGCTTTCATGGGCACGATCTCCGGCTCCTCGATCGCCAATACAGTGACCACCGGCGCGCTGACCATTCCGGCAATGAAACGGGTAGGCTATCCGGCGCATTTCGCCGGCGCGGTCGAGGCGACCTCCTCGACCGGCGGGCAGATCACCCCGCCGATCCTCGGGGCGGCGGCCTTCATCATGGTAGAATACCTGGAAATCCCGTTACGTGACATTCTCGCGGCGGCGCTTTTCCCGGCCTTACTGCATTATTTCGGCATCTTCATCATGGTGCATCTGGAGGCCCGCAAGCTGGGCCTGCGCGGCCTGCGCGCCGAGGAACTGCCCAAGGCGGGGCTGGTGCTGCGCGAACACTGGCTGTCGATCATTCCTCTGGCGATCCTCGTCTACCTTATCCTCAGTGGCAAGACGCCCGATTACGCCGCCGTCTACGGCATCATCGCCTGCGTCGTCGTGGGGTTTCTCAATCCGGTCAACCGGCTGACACTGCGTGACCTGTGGCAGGCGCTGGCCGATGGCGCGCGTAACACGCTGGCGGTGGGGGCTGCCGCCGCAACGGTCGGTGTGGTCGTGGGCGTCGTCACCCTGACCGGGGTGGGCTTTCGCCTCGGCTATGTCGTGGTGCAGACCGCCACCGATCTTGGCACGACGCTCAGCGCGCTGTGGCCGCTCAGCGTCTTCACCGTGCAGCAATGGGCGCTCTTCGTCTCGTTGATCCTGATCGCCATCTCTTGCATCATCATGGGGGCCGGAATTCCGACCACGGCGACTTATATCATCCTTGTCGCGGTCGCTGCACCGGCGCTGGCGCAGTTGCAGGTCGAGCCGCTGGTCGCGCATTTCTTCGTGTTCTATTACGGCGTTCTGGCCGACATCACGCCACCCGTGGCGCTTGCCGCCTATGCGGCGGCGGGCATCGCCGGGGCCAATCCGTTTCGCACCGGCAACACCGCCTTCCGCCTCGGGATCGCCAAGGCGCTGGTGCCGTTCGTCTTCGTCTATTCGCCGGCCTTGCTGATCGTGACGGAGGGGTTCACCTGGGCGGCCTTCGCGATCACCCTGACGGGCGCGATGCTGGGCATTGCCGGGCTGGGCGTGGCGTTTTCCGGCTATTTTCTGGCGATGATGAGCCGGGCAGAGCGCTGGTGGGTCGGGCTGGTGTCGCTGTTTTTCATCGCGCCGGGCGTGCAGACTATGGCGCTCGGCCTTCTGCTCTGGTCGCCGGTGTTCGTGCTGCAATGGCGGCGGTATCGGTCGGAGCGAGCAACTGCCTGACGGGCCGCTGGGGCGTGTATTTCAGCCGCGCCGCATCATCTGGAATGCCGCCGAGGCCCCCCACCCGGCGGCGATGGCGATGGCTAGCGACATCAGACCGTAGAGCATCGGCTGTTCGCGCGACAGGGCGAAAAGCCAACGTTCCAACCCGACCTTTCGCACGTCGATCACGGTCTGGTACTGCGACACGACGCGGCCCTCGCGGGTCAGGAAGATGCGGGTTTGATAGGCCCCTTCGGTCAGGTTCGCGGGCAGGGAGATGGCTGTGCGAAAGAGCGTCTGCTCGTCAAAGGCCACCGCCCCTTCGCGCATCTGGTAGGCACCCTGATCGCGCTTGATCCGGATCAGCGCGTCGGTGAAATTCTCGACAACCACATTGGGCGCCATGCTTGCGGCACCCACCGAGCGGATCGCGCGCGGGATCGAGACGCGATGACGCAGATCCTCGGTATTGGACAACACCTTGTCGAGCGGCCCGGTGGTGGCCACCGCATAGAAACTCGGCGCGGCATCGAGATCGACCATGTCGGTATTGACCCAGATGCCGAATTGCCGGTCCTTGCGTCGGACCTGCACCGGCTGCGATGGCCCCGATACCGAGATCACCACATCGAGCGGCGTCTCGGGGATCGGGGCTTCGCGCTTGACCGCGCCGAAGATCAGGATGGCCGAGCCTTCAAAGGTCGCGGTGATCGCCACCTTGTCGCTCGACAGGCCCAGCACCACCTCTTCGGCGCGCAGAGGCAGGGCGGCAAGGACCAGCAGGGCTGTCAGACGCCAGAGCATCAATGCCCCCCCGCCGCGCCGAGCGAATAAAGTTCCGCAGGCTGCACCAGCAGATCGAAGGCCAGCTTGCCACAGACCACCAGCACCATCATCGCCAGCAGGATACGCAATTGCTCGGCCTTCATCCGCGTGCCGATGGTGGTGCCGATCTGCGCGCCGATCACGCCCCCCACCAGCAGCAAAACCGCAAGCGCGATATCGACGGTAAAGTTCGTGGTCGCATGCAGCATCGTGGTAAAGGCGGTGACGAAAATGATCTGGAGCAGCGAGGTGCCCACCACCACCTTGGTCGGCATCCCCAGCAGGTAGATCATCGCGGGGACCATGATAAAGCCGCCCCCGACGCCCATGATCGCGGCGAGGATACCGACGCTTACCCCCACGAGAAGCGGCGGGATCACCGAGATGTAAAGGCCTGAGGTGCGAAATCGCATCTTGAAGGGCAGGCCATGCACCCATCCGTGTTTCTTGCGCTTGGGCGCTGCCCCGCGCCGGGTGTTGCGAATGGCACGCAGGCTTTCGAAGAACATCATGCCGCCGACGATACCGAGGAAGACGACGTAGCACAGCGTGACCAGCAGATCGACCTGCCCCATCGACTTGAGGTAGTTGAATACCACAACCCCGAAGGCAGCCCCGACCAGACCGCCGATCAGGAGCACCGTGCCCATTCGGAGATCCACCGTCTTTCGCCTGAGATGGGCCAGCACCCCGGAAAAGGACGAGGCGACGATCTGGTTGGCCCCGGTCGCGACGGCGACGGCGGGCGGAATGCCGATAAAGAACAAAAGCGGCGTCAACAGGAACCCGCCTCCGACCCCGAACATACCCGACAACACGCCCACGAGCCCGCCCAATCCCAGAAGCAGTAAGGCGTCGACCGAGACCTCGGCTATGGGGAGGTATATCTGCATGCTATCCCTTAGCCCTAACACGGGTTTTATTGCAAGCCGGAGAGGCGGTTACAGATGCGCAGGCCTGATCAATTCTTGTTAACTGGACTTAACTTTCATGAATTCTGAACATGGCAGGACGAGGTGCCCGATGGCAAGCCTGCACCGCCACCTGTCATCGGTCATGGCGCATCAGATCGCGCATCGCGTGCAGAACTGCCTCGGTATGGGTGTAGGTCAGGCCGTGGCCTGCCCCCTCGATCACCTCCTGCCTTGCGCTGCGGTTGATCTGGGCAAGCCGCCCCATGGCGCTGAGCGGGATGATTGCGTCCTCGCGCCCCCAGATCGCCAGCACGGGCACGCCGGCCTCGGCCATGTCGCCATGCGCCTCGGTCAGGTTCTCGGACAGCATTCCGCTCATCGAGCGCGCGACTGCGGGCACGAAGCCGCGATAGTTCAACTCGGCCTGTTGCAGATCGACGATGCCCTCGACACTGCTGGGCAGATGGCGTTCGGCCTCGCACCCCTGGCGGAACACGCGCGGGAACACCGCGCGCATAAGCCATCGACCGATCATATTGCCGCGTGACACGACCCGCGCCACGGGGCCGAGATCATGGCCAAGCCCCGCCGGGGCAATCAGCACAATCTGCCTTATCCGCCCTGGGTAAAGCGCCGCAAAGACCGTGGCGATGGCCCCGCCCATGGAATAGCCGAGCAGGGTGATGTCGCCATCAACATCTTGATCCTCAAGCAATTCCTCCAATTGGGTGACGAAAAAGGCGCTGTCTTGCGGGCCATCGGGACGGTCGCTGTAGCCGCGCCCGTAAAGATCATAAATCAGCACGCGAAAGCCAATCGCCCCCAGCCCCCGCGCCACCCCGTGCCAGACGAAGGAGGGTGTGGTCAGACCATGCACGCAGACCGCGACTGGCCCGCGAGCGGCCCCCATCCAGCGGTAATGCGTGAGCCCGCGCGAGAGGTTGGCGAACTCGCCCGGCGCATGGCGGCGGGCGGTGTCACCCATCACGGGCTTGGCCGCCTCGCGCAGAAAGGGCGCTGCGGCAAGCAGGCCGAGAACCAGTGCCAGAAGTCCGAGCCAGATCATCCCGCGGCCCGCCAGGCGTCGAGGATATAGCGGCTGGTCATGAGGTCGAGATGCGCGCCGCCGCCGTTCTTGAAAAGGGTGATTTCATCCTCGCTCCGGCGGTGAAAGGTCTCGGGCTCATAGTAGTCCGCCACCAGATGGTCGCGGGTGATCGCGCCCGTTTCCAGCGGGATCCTGATCTCGCCGATATGACCCACAGTGGTGTCATAGCTGTCGACAAACACCCTGGCGCGGCGCAGGGCCTCGTCATCCACCTCGCGCATGTCGGGGCGGTAGGCGCCGATCAGGTCGATATGCTGGCCGGGCTGGAACCAGTCCCCCTTGATCAGCGGATCGGTGGACATGGTGGCGGAGGTGACGATATCGGCGGCGCGCACGGCGGTTTCCAGGTCGTCGGCCACGGCCATTCCGCCGCATTCCGCCGCCATGGTTTCGGCATTGGCGCGGGTACGGTTCCAGACGGTAAAACGCGCCTTGGGAAAGGCGGCGGAATAGGCCTGCCAGAGCGAGCGTCCCACCGTACCCGCCCCAACGATAAGGATATTTTCGCTGTCGGGCCGGGCCAGGCGGGTTGCGGCATAGAGGCTGTCTCCGGCGGTTTTCCACTTGGTGACAAGGTGGAAATCGACCAGCGCTGTCAGTGTCCCGTTGGCGTCGTCATAGAGGTTCACCGCGCCGTTGATCATCGGATCGCCCTTGTCGGGATTGCCCGGAAAGATCGTGGCGCATTTGACCGCGATGCCCATTCCGTCGATCCAGGCAGAGCGGTTCAGAAGCGTGTCCTTGCCGCGATAGAGGAAGGTGTCGGCGATCTCGGCGCGGGGCAGATCGTGCCCCGCCTGCAATGCCGCGCAGAGCCCCAGCCAATCGAGATGCGCCTCGCCTTCGGCGAATGGAATGATCGTCAGGCTCATCTTTTCCTCCTCGGTATTGCGTCGGTATCACGTCGGTTTAGCGTCGGTATCGGTTTGTCTTGGGTGTCAGCCTTGCATCCTTCACCGACTCGCGCCACACCAGATAGAGACCGGAGCCGACAATCAGGGCAATGCCGATCCAGGCGGTGGCATCGGGCCATGTGCCGAACACCGTCACCCCCCACATGATCGCCATCGGCATGGCGACATATTCAAACGGTGCGGCGAAGGCCGCCTCGGACAAGCGGTAGGCCTGAGAAATGAACAGCCCGCCCAGCATGCCGGAGATGCCCAGCATGGCGAAGATCGGATAATCCCCGACCGGAGGCCAGACCCATGCCCGAAACAGGAATTCCAGCGACGGGTGCCCCGACCCGGCAAAGCGTCCGTCGCCCAGCCCCAGCCCGATCATCGTGCTGGCGATGAGAAAGGTCAGCTGGATGTAGAAGGCCATGGTGGGCGCGGATTCGGTGCCGCCGATCTTGCGTGTCAGCATGTGCAGCGTGGCATAGAGAAACGCCGCCACGATGGGCAGGAGCGAGGCCAGTTGAAACGCCGAGGTGCCCGGCTTGACGATCACCAGAACCCCGACGAAGCCCACCGAAATGGCGGCCCAGCGGCGGGGGCCGACCACCTCCTTGAGGAAGATGACCGAAAAGACGGTGATCACCAGCGGCGAGACGAAGAAGATCGCGGTGGCATCGGCAATCGGCAGCGCGGCCAGACCCAGAAAGAGACACATGTTGGCCGAGACCACGCAAAGCCCCCGGATCAGGTGAACCACCGGCCGCCGTGTGCGCAACAGGCGCGGCCCCCCGGCGAGCGGCATGACGAAGCAGGTGAACGCCGTGAGCCCGATCAGCGCGCGGATAAACACCACCTGATGCAGGGCATAGGCATCCGAGAGAAACTTGATCCCCACATCGTTGATCGAAAAGCACATCACCGCCGCCAAGGCAAAGGCGGCGCCGATCAGGTTGGAACGCTGAACGGTGGCGGTGGTCATGGGGCTCCGGGACTGGTTTTGTCGGCGACAGATGACGCGAGCAGCCCGGCAATGTAAACCCCCGCCGCTGGTTCCGTCGCGGCCTCGAACAGCAAACGGGCGCGCCCGAGGACGCGCCCGCATCGATCGGCTTTGAGGGCGGATCAGCCCTTTTTAAGCACCCTTGCCCCGAGCGTCTCGGCGATCTGCACGGCGTTGAGGGCCGCGCCCTTGCGCAGGTTGTCACTGACGCACCACAGGTTTATGCCGTTGTCGATGGTCGGGTCCTGACGGATGCGGCTGATGAAGGTGGCGAAATCGCCGACGCATTCGATGGGTGTGACGTAGCCGCCATCCTCGCGCTTGTCGATCACCATGATACCTGGGGCCTCGCGCAGGATGTCGCGCGCCTCGGCCTCGTCGAGATGGTCCTCGAACTCGATATTGATCGCCTCGGCATGGCCGACAAACACCGGCACGCGCACGCAGGTTGCGGTGACCTTGATCTTGGGGTCGACAATCTTCTTGGTTTCGGCGACCATCTTCCATTCTTCCTTGGTCTGGCCGTCCTCGAGAAACACGTCGATATGCGGGATCACGTTGAAGGCGATCTGCTTGGGATAGACCTTGGCCTGATAATCGTCGGTCGGGTTGTAGACAGCCTTGGTCTGGTCCCACAGTTCGTCGATGCCGTCCTTGCCCGAGCCCGACACCGACTGGTAGGTCGACACGACGACGCGCTTGATCCGGGCGCGGTCATGCAGCGGCTTCAGCGCCACCACCATCTGCGCGGTGGAACAGTTGGGGTTGGCGATGATGTTCTTCTTGGCATAGCCCTCGACCGCCTCGGGGTTCACCTCGGGCACTACCAGCGGCACGTCCGCGTCGTAGCGGTAGAGCGACGAGTTGTCGATCACGACACAGCCCGCCTTGGCCGCTTTGGGCGCGTAAATCTTGGTCGCGTCCGAGCCGATGGCGAAGAGCGCGATATCCCAGCCGGTGAAATCGAACGTGTCGAGATCAAGGGTCTTGAGCGTTCGCTCGCCAAAGCTGACTTCGGTGCCGAGCGAGCGGCGCGAGGCGAGGGCCGCGATCTCGTCCACCGGGAACTCGCGTTCGGCGAGGATGTTCAGCATTTCGCGGCCCACATTGCCCGTGGCGCCAACGACGGCGATTCTGTAACCCATGTGTATCATGCCTCCTGATCGGGGTTGCGGTGCGGGTCATACAGGGATTGCGGGGGATGTGAAAGGGGCGGGTTGTCAGCCCATGTTGTCGCGGCTGAAGAGATAGACCACCAGCCCGGCCAGCAATGCGGCGCCGAACAGTGCGAAGATCGCCAGCGCGCAGATCAGGTTGCCGGTGAAGATCACCCATTTGCGGGCCTTGAATACCCGGTCGAGCGGGCCATAGGCGAGCGTGCCCGCGACCATCGCCAACCCCATCACCAGCATTGCCTGCCCGACCTGCCCGGTATCGAGCGCGAAGACATCCCGCAGGTAGGGCCCGGCCCAGAGCCCGCGCAGCGCCGCGGCGGGCGCGTAGGCCACGAACATCAGCGGCAGGATCGCCCAGAGGGCGGGCATTTTCAGCAAGTCGAGGATCGAGCCGCGCTGCTCGCCGGTCACCGCCTCGGGATCGCGCACGAGGGTCTGAATGCCGAGTGCGATCACCGCCGCCACCCCCGCCAGTACCCAGAGTGCTGCGCGCCAGCCGATGGTTTCCGCCGCTCAGGCCATCGGCCAGGCGGCCACCAGGTTGCCTTTTGACCCTACCCCCGCATCAACGCCGCGAGGGTTGTAAAACGTACGGGCGGAAACTGTCGCGCGAAGATGTAATAGGACGCCATCAGCACCGGCGAGCAGCCCACCGCGATGAGCCCCATCGCGAGGCTTATATGCAGCAGTGCCGTGGCCAGCGCGAAGAGTGCCGCCCCGCCGCCGCCGCCGATCAGCAGTAGCACGGCGGAAGTGCGGCGTGGGCCGATCCGGTCAAGCGCCCACCCCACCGGTATCTGCATGCCGGCGAAGATCAGGAACCACAGCCCCGAGGCAACGGCCAGATCGTCCGGTGTGGTGCCGATATCGCGCGTCAACGGCCCGCTGAGCACGGCGAGGAAGGCACGGAAGAACTAGCTCAGGACATAGGCGAGGCACAGCAGGGCCAGACCGGCACGCATGGCGCGGGGTTCCTTTTGGGGGCTGCGTTCAGGCGGTACCGCGTTTGATCAGCACATCGACATGTGCCGCCGCGCTCTCGGTGAGGGCACGCAGGTTGTAGCCGCCTTCAAGACAGCTCACGAGGCGGCCATCGCAGAGCTCATCCGCCAGATCGCAGAGCCGTTCGGTGATCCAGGCGAAATCCTCGGTTTCGAGCATCAGTTCCGCCAGCGGGTCGTCGCGATGCGCGTCGAAGCCGGCGGAGACGATGATCAGATCGGGCTTGAAGGCGCGCAGGCGGGGAAACACCGTGTCCTCATAGGCGCGGCGGAACGCCTCGCCGCCCGAGCGCGGAGCGAGTGGTACGTTGAGGATGGTGTCATGCGGCCCGGTCTCATGCGCGGCACCGGTGCCGGGCCAGAGCGGAAACTGATGCGAAGAGACGAAGAGCGCGCGCGGTTCGTCCTCCAGCAGGTCCTGCGTGCCGTTGCCGTGATGCACGTCGAAATCCACTACCGCGACGCGGCCCAGCCCGTGATGGTCGAGCGCATGTTTCGCCGCCGCCGCGACATTGCCGAAGAGGCAAAAGCCCATCGGGGTTTCACGCTCGGCATGGTGGCCCGGCGGGCGGGTGGCGACAAAGGCGTTCTGCGCCTCGCCCATCAGCACTAGATCGACGCCGCGGATCGCCCCGCCCGCGCCGCGATGCGCCGCGGCGAGGCTGCCCGGTGACATCCATGTGTCGCCGTCAAGCTGCATCAGACCCTCTTCGGGGGCGGCGGCGCGAATTGCCTCGATATAGCGCTTGGGATGGACGCGCAGCAGATCGTCTTCGGCCACCAGCGGGGCGGTGACACGGGTCACGGCCTTGTCTTTGAGCGCCGCCAGAACCCGCTCCAGCCGGGCCACCTGTTCGGGATGGCTGTCGGGCGGTTCGTGCCCCAGGCAATCGGGATGGGTGATCAGGGCAGTGGTCATGGCGCTCCTCCTTCGGTTGCCGGGGAAGAGAACCGGATTTGCGGTCCTTGTCCAGTGCAGCCTTGTGGGCGCACAGGTCACATGCCACTCTGAAAGCATGGAAGGTAATGCGATCACGTTGACACAGGATATCGCGATAGGCCTCTGGACGCAGCTGGAGCTGTTTCTGCAAAGCCTGCTGCGGCCGTGGAATGCCTATCAGATCGTGATTGCCGTCGGTCTCTTCGCGCTGGCGCATGTCCTCGACGCGCTGCTTGGCCCAGTCTGCCGGGAATGGATGCGGCAGCGCGAGGGCTGGCCGAAATGGCGCATGCGCCTGCTGGTCATGCTGCACCGTCGGCTAAGGCTGATTTTCTTCGTGATGCTGCTCTGGCCGGTGGTCTGGCTGATGCAGAGCTACACCTGGCCCAGCCGGTCCTACCTGCTGACGATCTTTGCCGAACTGGCGCTTGCGTGGCTGGTGATCGCCATCGCGACGCGGCTTTTCGGCAACAGCTTTTTGCGCGGGCTGGTGCGCTATGCGGGCTGGATATGGGGGACGCTGATCATCCTCGACCTGACCGAGGAGGCGCAGACGCTGCTCGATGGCTGGGCGTTCGAGGTCGGCGAGACGCGGTTCTCACTATGGTTGATCGTGCAGGCGGTGATCCTGATCGGCGTGCTCTTTGCGCTGGCGCGGTTTATCTCGACCACGAGCGCGGCGCAGGTGCGCAAAAACGCCGATATTTCGCCTTCGATGCAGGTGCTGGTGGTCAAATTCCTGCAATTGCTGCTTTATGGCGCGGCCTTCTTCATCGGGTTGCGCACGGTGGGGGTGGACCTGACGGGCCTCGCGGTGCTGTCTGGCGCGATCGGCGTGGGGCTCGGGTTTGGCCTGCAAAAAGTGGTGTCGAACCTGGTTTCGGGGGTGATCATCCTGCTCGACAAGTCGATCAAGCCCGGCGATGTGATCAGCCTCGGCGAGACCTTTGGCTGGATCAACAGTCTGGGCGCGCGCTATGTGTCGATCACCACGCGGGACGGGCGCGAATATCTCATTCCGAACGAGGATCTGATCACCGGGCAGGTGGTCAACTGGTCGCATTCCAACGATTTCGTGCGGCTCGATATCTATTTCGGCACTGCCTATGGCGACGACCCGCACAAGGTGCGCAAGATCGCCATCAAGGCCGCCAAGAGCGTCAATCGCGTGTTGAGCGAACAGCCGCCGGTCTGCCATATCGTGGGCTTTGGTGACAGCAGTGTTGACTATATCCTTCGGTTCTGGATCCGCGATCCCACTGACGGCCTCACCAATATTCGCGGCAATGTCTATTTGGCGCTGTGGGATGCGTTTCAGGAGGTTGGCATTTCCATCCCCTTCCCGCAGCGCGAGGTGCGGATGCTGGGCGATCAGGCACAACCGGGGTAGATTCGGCGCATATCCGCGTGTAATCGGCTGCACATGCGTTGCGTTTCATTGAAAAGTCACGTTTGTCTTGCTACTTTAAATATATGTCCGGCACCGGGGCTTTGCGGTGCGCCAGAGAGGAGGACTATGTCCTGTCTTTTACAATGCATGCGGCAGGCGCCGCTGAGCAGGGGGCGTATCCGATGACGCCCGGTATGACCGCAGACAGCGAAGCGCAGCTTGCGGCGATCCTTCAATCCCTTTCCGACAACAAGGCCGAAGATGTCGTGCAGATCGACCTGCGCGGCAAGACCGCCATGGGCGATTACATGTTGATCTGCTCGGGGCGGTCGTCGCGGCAGGTTTCGGCGATTGCCGAGAAACTGGTGGATCGGCTCAAGCAGGAGCACGGGGTTCCGGCGCGCACCGAGGGCCGCGACACCGGTGACTGGGTGCTGATCGACACGGGCGATGTGATCGTCCATGTCTTCCGCCCCGAAGTGCGCGAGTTCTACCAGCTTGAGAAGATGTGGATGCCCAGCGGGCAGACGGCAGCGACCCAGGCCTGAATGCGGGTGCATATCTGCGCGGTGGGCCGGTTGCGGACCGGCCCGGAACGCGCATTGATCGACGATTACATCACCCGGTTCGACCGAACGGGTCGGGCGCTGGGCCTCGGGCCGCTTGCGCTCCATGAGGTCGAGGACAAGAAGGGCGGCGGCATGGAGGCCGAAGCCGTTCTGCTGGAGCGAGCGATCCCCAGGGGCGCGGTGACCGTGGCGCTGGATGAGCGCGGCACGCTCATGACGTCCCCAGACTTTTCCGACCGCCTAGCCGGTTGGCGTGATGCCGGGCGCGGCGACGTGGCCTTTGTCATCGGCGGGGCGGATGGCATCGCGCCGGGGCTGCGTGCGCAGGCGGATGTCGCGCTGTCGTTTGGCAAGATGGTCTGGCCACATATGCTGGTCCGCGTGATGCTGAGCGAGCAGCTTTACCGCGCCGCCTCGATCCTTGCGGGCAGCCCCTATCACCGGGTGTGACCCGGCACGAGTGTCTTGCAGAGGTCAGCGCCGCGCGTCCCAGCTTCTGGAGGCGTATTGCCGTGTGTAGAATTCGCCCATGAGCCCGACCACCACAAGGGCGAGAGCCACGTAAAGCGGGTAGGTCAGGGATGTCTTGTGCGGGAAATAGTTGATGAACACATAGCCACGCGCCTGGTCGATATTGTGAAACAGCGGGTTCCACGCGAACATCTTGAACATGAAGGGCGGCAGGCTGTTGACCACGAACATCTTGCCCGAGGCGATCATGTTGGCGCGCTGATAGACGGTCATGAAGATCGAGACGAAGGTGGGAAACCAGGGCTTGAGCGCCAGCAGCACAAGCCCGACCGCCACGCCCGTGAACCAAGCGAGAAGCACCATTCCGAAGGCGCCGATCGGCTGATAGATGGTGATCGGGACAAAGGCCACGTGATACACGAACAGGATCACGAACATCGATAGCACCTGGATGTAGAGCGCACCAAGTGCGGCCGCCGAAATCGAGATGATCGTGTTCATCGGCGCATGCTGCATCATCGGGGAGGACGGCCCCTCGGCGCCCGCCACCGCGCCAAGCGCCTTGATATGGGTGAGGTAGAGGAAAATCCCCGACATCATGAACAGCAGGAAATCGCCGCGCAGCTTGGCACCGCGAATTCCGAGCACCGAGAACATGACGTAGAAGGCCATGACCATGATGATCGCCGTCATGATGTTCAACACAAGCGCGATCAACGCGTTGCCATGACCCTTGCGGATGTCGCGCACCGTGGCGTGATAGATCAGTTCAAGGATAATGATCGCCGAATGCAGGCTCGATTTTGGGCGTGCGGTCTTGAACATCGGAAATCTGCCTGTTGCCGGTGAATTTCTTGCACGGGTTTCTTGCTGTCCCGCGCGGAGCCTAGCATAAGGACGCAGGAGTAATCCATTCATTAAGGGCGCAAAGTGGCGTCTTCCGGGCAAAGGAGCGGCGATTTGAAGTACGAGACACTTATGGCTGAGATGCGGCGGCTGGCATTGGAGGCCGGCGCACGGATCATGGAGATTTACGAGGCCGACGATTTCGACGTCAAGGTCAAGTCCGACGCAAGCCCGGTGACCGAGGCCGACGAGGCCGCCGATGCGCTCATTTCCGCCGGGCTGCGCGCGGCCTTTCCCGAGGTGGCGCTGGTGACCGAGGAACAGGCCGCCTCGCACGGGCAGAGCGTGGAGACGTTCCTGATCGTCGATCCGCTGGACGGGACCAAGGAATTCATCAACCGGCGCGGCGATTTCACCGTCAATATCGCCTATGTCGAGGCGGGCGTGCCGACCCGTGGCGTGGTCTATGCCCCGGCCAAGGGCCGGATGTTCTACACCCGCGCCGATGGCGTGGCGGTCGAGGAGGACGGCCCCTTTGATATCGAGACCCCCGGCACGCAGCGCCCCATTCGCGTCGCTGCGCCGGACAATGCCGCGCTGATGGTGGTGGCCAGCAAGTCGCACCGCGATCAGGCGACCGACGATTATATCGGCAAATATGCCGTCAAGGACATGACGAGTGCCGGCTCGTCGCTCAAGTTCTGTCTGGTGGCCACCGGCGAGGCCGATCTTTACCCGCGTGTCGGGCGCACCATGGAATGGGACACCGCCGCCGGCCATGCCGTGCTATTGGGGGCAGGCGGGCAGGTGGTGCGGTTCGACGATCACAGCCCGCTGCGCTACGGCAAGGAGGGATTTGCCAATCCGTTCTTCATCGCCCATGCGCCGGGCGTCGCGCTCCAGCCTGCCTGAGATGGGCGTTCTGGTCGTCATCCCGGCGCGCTACGCCTCGACGCGCTATCCCGGCAAGCCGCTGGTGGCGCTGCGCGGGGCAGGGGGTGCTGCGCGCTCGCTCATCCATCGGTCATGGGAGGCGGCCTGCGCGGTTTCGGGCGTCGACCGGGTGGTGGTGGCGACCGATGACGACCGTATCCGCACCGCCGCCGAAGGATTCGGCGCAGAGGTGGTGATGACCTCGGAGCACTGCGCCAACGGCACCGAGCGCTGCGCTGAGGCGCAAGTCGCGCTTGGCGGCGGGTTTGAGATCGTGGTCAACCTGCAGGGCGACGCGCCGCTCACCCCGCCGTGGTTCGTCGAGGACCTGATCGCGGGGCTGCGCGCCGATCCCGAGGCCGAGGTGGCGACGCCGGTGCTGCGCTGCGATGGTGCGGCGCTCAACGGGTTTCTCGCCGACCGCGCGGCGGGCCGCGTCGGCGGCACGACGGCGGTGTTCACCCGGTCGCGTCACGCGCTCTATTTTTCGAAGGAAGTGATCCCGTTCACCCCGACGCGCTATGCAGAGGATGCGCCGACGCCGGTCTTTCATCACGTCGGCGTCTATGCCTATCGCGCGCAGGCGCTCGCGGCCTATCCCGGCTGGCCGCAGGGCGCGCTTGAAGGCCTGGAGGGGCTGGAACAGTTGCGGTTTCTGGAAAACGGGCGTGCCGTGCTCTGCGTCGAGGTCGAGGCGCGGGGGCGGCAGTTCTGGGAGTTGAACAATCCCGAGGACGTGGACCGGCTCGAGGCGATGATGCGGGACATGGGCCTCGACTGACGGCGGCCTTTCAGTCCACCACCCGGCAGGTCAGGTTGATCCGCCCGCCGCCCCGCAAGAGCGAGGAACTACCCGCACGGATGCGGTCTATGCCGTGATAGACCAGCCGCGCCGCGCCGCCCATCACCAGCACATCGCCCGAGTTGAGCCAGATCGATTCGGTCGGTCCGCCACGGGTGGTGTTGCCGATGCGAAAGAGCGCGTCATCGCCCAAAGAGACTGACAGCACCGGCCAGGAGAAATCGGCCTCGTCCCGGTCTTGGTGCAAGCCCATCTTTGCGCTTTGGGTATAATGATTGACCAGGCAGCAATCGGGCAGCCGCGTCTC
Organism: Roseovarius sp. A-2; assembly: GCF_002072155.1. GTDB lineage: Bacteria > Pseudomonadota > Alphaproteobacteria > Rhodobacterales > Rhodobacteraceae > Roseovarius. The sequence goes on from NZ_BDIY01000019.1 coordinate 79,869, forward strand.
GCTGGCCAGTGTGCGCCAGATCGCCAGCACGTTCTCGGGGATGGCGGGCCAGTCCATGCCATCGGGGTGGCGCGGCTCGTAGCGATAGCCGCGCCGGTCGGTGACCCAGCCATAGCGACCGGCGGCGGTCATGCGCACGCTCATCGGCTTGCCCGAGGGGGTGACAGGGGCAAAAAGCGGGGCCTCGGCCACCACGCCGCGCAACTCCTCCACCATCGCGGCCTGGACCCCGGGCGAGAGCCAGCCCTTGTAGATCGCCACGCCGCGCAGGGTCAGGGTTGGTTCGGTCATGCTGTCTCCTCTTTGCTTCAGATGGACATTTTAGACCAAATTGCACGTTTCCATCGTCTGCGAATGCTTGCAGCCCTACATTGCCCTGCCTATATACGCGCAGAAACGCAGGCACTGCGACAGGTCGCGGGTCTGCTCCTCATCGGGGGCCGGATGCCGAAACGGGTCGGGCCTTCGTCATATCGCCTAAGTAGAAGGGATCAAAAACATGGCCAAAGTGATTGGTATTGACCTCGGCACCACGAATAGCTGCATCGCGATCATGGACGGCGCTCAGTCGCGCGTGATCGAGAATTCCGAAGGCGCGCGCACGACGCCCTCGATCGTGGCATTCACCGAGAATGAACGCCTTGTCGGTCAGCCCGCCAAGCGGCAGGCCGTAACCAACCCGGAAAACACCATTTTCGGCGTCAAGCGCCTGATCGGTCGTCGCGTCGATGATCCCGATCTCGCGAAGGACAAGAAGAACATGCCCTTCACCGTCGTTGATGGCGGCAATGGCGACGCGTGGGTGCAGGCGCGCGGCGAGAAATACTCGCCCAGCCAGATTTCCGCCTTCATTGTCGGCAAGATGAAGGAAACCGCCGAGAGCTATCTCGGCGAAGAGGTGACGCAGGCCGTCATCACCGTGCCTGCCTATTTCAATGACGCACAGCGTCAAGCCACCAAGGATGCCGGCAAGATCGCCGGTCTCGAAGTGCTGCGCATCATCAACGAGCCGACGGCGGCGGCGCTCGCTTACGGTCTCGACAAGAAGGACACGCACACGATCGCGGTCTATGACCTTGGCGGCGGCACCTTCGACGTGACAGTGCTCGAAATCGACGATGGCCTGTTCGAGGTCAAGGCGACCAACGGGGATACTTTCCTCGGCGGTGAAGATTTCGACATGCGGATCGTCAACTACCTTGCCGACGAGTTCAAGAAAGAGCATGGCGTCGACCTGACCAAGGACAAGATGGCGCTCCAGCGTCTCAAGGAGGCCGCCGAAAAGGCCAAGATCGAGCTTTCCTCGTCCTCGCAGACCGAGATCAACCAGCCGTTCATCTCGATGGGCTCTGACGGGCAGCCGCTGCACATGGTGGTGAAACTGACCCGTGCCAAACTTGAAAGCCTGGTGGGCGACCTGATCAAGGCGTCGATGAAGCCTTGTGCCGCAGCCCTCAAGGATGCGGGCATCTCGGCTTCCGATATCGATGAGGTCGTGCTCGTGGGCGGGATGACCCGGATGCCGCGCGTCGTCGAAGAAGTGACCAAGTTCTTCGGGAAAGAGCCGCACAAGGGCGTGAACCCCGACGAGGTTGTCGCCATGGGTGCCGCCATTCAGGCCGGCGTGCTTCAGGGTGACGTCAAGGATGTGGTGCTGCTCGACGTGACGCCGCTCAGTCTCGGGATCGAGACGCTTGGCGGTGTCTTTACCCGTCTGATCGACCGCAACACCACGATCCCGACCAACAAGAGCCAGATCTTCTCGACCGCCGAGGACAACCAGTCGGCCGTGACCATCCGCGTCTTCCAGGGCGAGCGCGAAATGGCGTCCGACAACAAGATGCTCGGCCAGTTCAACCTCGAGAATATCCCGCCCGCGCCGCGCGGCATGCCGCAGATCGAGGTGACCTTCGATATCGACGCCAATGGCATCGTTTCCGTGTCTGCCAAGGACAAGGGCACGAACAAGGAGCAGAAGATCACGATCCAGGCGTCTGGCGGTCTCTCGGATGAGGATATCGAGCGCATGGTCAAGGAGGCCGAGGAGAACGCCGATGCCGACAAGGCCCGTCGCGAGCTTGTCGAGTCGAGGAACCAGGCCGAGAGCCTGATCAACTCGACCGAGAAATCGCTTGAAGAGCATGGCGACAAGGTCGATCCCACGACCGTCGAGGCGATCGAACTGGCCGTTGCCGCACTCAAGGACGAGCTTGAGGGAGACAATGTCGACAAGATCAAGTCCGGCATCCAGAACGTCGCCGAGGCATCGATGAAGCTGGGCGAGGCGATCTACAAGGCCAGCCAGGATGAAGGCCAGGACGAGCCCGCAGGTGCCGATCAGGCACAGGGCGACGACGATGACATCCTCGACGCCGATTTCGAGGATCTCGACGACAACAAGCGCGCCTGAGGCACGTTTCGGACCACTCGGGGCCGGTGCGGCATGATGCCGGACCGGCCCCGATGCTCCGACATCAAGGAGATCCCCGATGGCCAAACGTGACTATTACGAAGTGCTTGGGCTTTCCAAAGGTGCGTCGGCTGACGAGATCAAGAAAGCCTATCGCACCAAGGCGAAAGAGCTTCACCCCGACCGCAATTCCGACAATCCGGACGCTGAAAAGCAGTTCAAGGAAGCGGGCGAGGCGTATGATGTCCTGAAGGACCCCGAGAAAAAGGCCGCTTATGACCGGTTCGGTCATGCCGCCTTCGAGGGTGGCATGGGCGGCGGTGCGCGTCCCGGCGGCGGCTTTGGCGGCGGGCCGGGGCAGGGCGATTTCGCCTCGGCCTTCTCTGACGTGTTCGATGATCTTTTCGGCGATTTCATGGGCGGCGGCGGACGCGGTGGCGGGCGGCAGCGCGCGGCGCGCGGGGCCGACCTGCGCTATAACCTGCGCGTGACGCTGGAAGATGCCTATGCCGGTCTGCAAAAGAGCATCAAGGTGCCCTCGGCGGTGCCCTGTGACGAATGCGACGGCTCGGGTGCCGAGGGGGGCGCGCAGCCGACCACCTGCCCGACCTGTTCGGGCATGGGCAAAGTGCGGGCGCAGCAGGGTTTTTTCACCGTGGAACGCACCTGCCCGACCTGTGGCGGGCTGGGGCAGATCATCAAGAATCCCTGCAAGCTCTGCCAGGGTCAGGGACGGGTGCAGAAGGAACGCGCGCTGAGCGTGAACATCCCCGCAGGCGTCGAGACCGGCACCCGCATCCGCCTCGCCGGAGAGGGCGAGGCCGGTATGCGCGGCGGTCCGGCGGGCGATCTCTATATCTTTATCGAGGTCGCCAACCACGAGCTTTTCGAGCGCGAGGAGACCAACCTTTTCTGCCGCGTGCCGGTGTCGATGACCAAGGCCGCGCTTGGCGGCGATATCGAGGTGCCGACGATCGAGGGCGGGCGCAGCCGTGTGAAAATCCCGGCAGGCTCTCAATCCGGTCGCCAGATGCGACTGCGCGGCAAGGGCATGCCAGCGCTGCGCAGTGGCGCGCATGGTGACATGTTCATCGAACTGGCGGTGGAAACGCCGGTAAACCTGACCGCGAAACAAAAAGAGCTGTTGCGTGAATTCGACGCGCTGAGCGAGGACAACAACCCGGAAAGCAAGAGCTTTTTCTCCTCGGTCAAGACGTTTTGGGACGCGATGAAAAGCTGATGCCGGTCTGGCATTAACGCTTTTCTAACGTTCCATCGGCAGGGTGGGGGCATGCCAGATGCCCCCGCCTTTTCCGAGCGGCCACTGCCGCTCTTTGCGCCCGAGACGGCGGCGCCGACGGGCGCGCGCCAACCCTCCTATATCCGAGATCACAGGCAGCGATTGCGCGCACGGTTTCTGGGTGGCGGCGCGCAGGCGATGCCTGATTACGAGATGCTGGAACTGGTGCTCTTTCGGGCCATCCCACGCCGCGATGTGAAGCCGCTGGCGCGCGCGCTGCTGGAGACGTTTGGCGATTTCGCCGGGGTCATCTCGGCCCCGGCAGAGCGGCTCTCAGGGGTCACGGGCGTGGGCGAGGCGGTGATCTGCGAGTTGAAGGTGGTCGAGGCGGCCGCGCATCGGCTGGCGCAGGCACGGGTGATGAACCGGGCCGTGATCTCGTCCTGGGATGCGCTCTTGTCCTATTGCCGCGCCAGCATGGCGCATCGCGAGACCGAGCAGTTCCGCGTCTTCTATCTTGATCGCAAGAACGTGCTGATCGCCGATGAGGAACAGGCGCGCGGCACGGTGGATCACGTGCCGGTCTACCCGCGCGAGGTGGTCCGCCGCGCGCTGCACCTGAATGCGAGCGCGCTGATCCTGGTGCACAATCACCCTTCGGGCGATCCCACACCCTCGGCGGCGGATATCGACATGACCGCGCAGGTCGCTCGCGCCGCCGAGGTGCTGGGCATCACGCTGCACGATCACGTGGTTATCGGGCGCGCAGGCGAGGTGAGCTTTCGCGCGGACGGCTATTTAAGCCCATGACGCGACGGCAGATCACCGGCCCTGCTCAGGCCCCGCGCACCGTGTCGATCATCAGTTGCACATTGTCAGGATCGGCATCCGGCGTGATCCCGTGCCCGAGGTTGAAGATATGCGGGCCGCTCTTGAGCGCCTCGACGATCTTCCGGGTCTCGCGCACCAGATCGTCGCCGCCGGTCACCATATGCGAGGATTTGAGATTGCCCTGCACGCAGCCGGACGGCTGCACATGCTGCGCCACCCATTCGGCGGTCACCGAATCGTCGACCGCGACGCAATCCGCCCCGGATTTCTCGTGGAATCCGACATACTTGTCGCCCGCCTGACGCGGGAAGGCGATGACCGGAACGCCCGGATGCCGAGCCTTCAATTCGGTGATGATGCGTGTGGTCGGGGCCAGGGCGTAGCGGTCGAAATCCTCGCCCTTGAGCGAGCCCGCCCAACTGTCAAAGATTTTAACCACCTCCGCCCCGGCCTCGATCTGGCTCGAGAGATACTCAATCGTGCCCTCGGTCAGCCGGTCGATGATTGCCTCGAAGACAGGCCCGTTCTCGGCCTTGAGCGCATGCGCGGGGCCCTGATCCGGCGTCCCCTTGCCGGCGATCATATAGGTCGCCACCGTCCAGGGTGCCCCGGCAAAGCCGATCAAAGTCACCTCCTCGGGCAGCGCGCCTGCGAGATTGCGCACCGTCTGGTAAATCGGGTTCAGCGTCTCGTGGATGTCCTCGACCGGTTTCAGTTTGTCGAACCCGGCCTGATCCGTGATCGTCGAGAGGCGCGGCCCTTCGCCGGTGACAAACCACAAATCCGCGCCAAGCGCCTGCGGCAAAAGCAGGATATCGGCAAACAGGATCGCCGCATCAAAGCCATAGCGCCGGATCGGTTGCAGCGTCACCTCGGTCGCCAGATCGCTGTTGTAGCACAGCGACAGGAAATCCCCGGCTTGCGCCCGCGTCGCGCGATATTCCGGCAGGTAACGGCCCGCCTGCCGCATCATCCAGATTGGCGGGGTGGGCAGGGTCTCGCCGGCAAGGGCGCGCAGAATGGTTTTTTGAGCGGGCATGAAATCCTCCGTTTTAAGTCTCGTCGCCGCCCCTGTCCCCGATGTCAACCATCACGCCGCTTGTCACCTTTCTTTGTCGCGTCTAAACCTGCGTCATGACACGTGATCTGCCCACCCCGACCAAACCGTTCAAGATCGGCACACGCGGCTCTCCGCTGGCACTCGCGCAGGCGCACGAGACCCGGGCGCGGCTTCAAGCTGCCTTTGATCTGCCCGTGGACGCCTTTGAAATCTCGGTCATCAAGACGACAGGCGACCGGATCATCGACCGCCCGCTGAAAGAGATCGGGGGTAAGGGCCTGTTCACCCGCGAGATCGAGGAGGCGCTGTTATCCGGCGAGATCGACATCGCCGTGCATTCGATGAAGGACATGCCGGTGCTGCAACCGGGGGGGCTTTCGCTCGATACCTACCTGCCGCGCGAGGATGTGCGCGACGCAATCGTGTCGCCCCACGCGCCCGCGCTCGCCGACCTGCCCGCGGGGGCTAGGGTCGGCACCTCGTCGCTGCGCCGCCGTGCGCAGGTTCTGGTCGCCTATCCGCATCTGGAGGTGGTCGAATTTCGCGGCAACGTGCAGACCCGGTTGAAAAAGCTCGACGACGGTGTCGCCGCCTGCACCTTCCTTGCCATGGCCGGACTGAATCGATTGGGCCGCGCCGATGTGGCGACCGCGGCGATTGCCCCCGAGGTGATGCTGCCCGCCGTGGCGCAGGGCGCCATCGGCATCGAGCGGCGCGCCGACGACCACCGCGCCGCCGAGATGCTGAGCGCGCTGCACGACACGGCAACCGGCCAGCGCCTTGCCGCCGAGCGCGCCTTTCTCGCCGCTCTTGACGGGTCTTGCGAGACGCCCATTGCGGGGCTTGCGGAACTTTCGGGCGGCACGCTGCGCCTGCGCGGCGAAATCCTGCGCCCCGATGGCAGTGAATGCCTGAGCGATGACCAGAGCGCGCCGATCGAGGATGGCGCGGAACTGGGCCGCGCGATGGCCGCCAAGCTGCTGTCGCAGGCCGGGGAGGGGTTCTTCGACTGGCGCGAGTGAGAGGGCTGCGGCGGATCACGGGACGGGCAAGACCTTGCCGGGATTGAGATTGCCGTTGGAATCGAGCGCATCGTGGCCAGCGCGACCGGGTCCTTGTGCGCCGCCATCGCGGGCTGCTTTGACAACCCGATGCCATGTTTGGCCGAGAAGCTGCCGTCGAGAGCGATCACCTTAGCCTCGACCTCCAGTTGAATGGCGCGACACAGCGCCGGTTCGTCGCCCGGCTGCCAATTCGTCTGCCCGGCTCAATCGCGCGATCAGGGGGCCATATCGTTGCCGGTCCGCACATGGCGGGCGCCGATCAGGTTGCGCAGGTCGTCGAGGGCGGGATCGCTTGTGCGACGATGCTGCGACAAGGCCGGTACTGTCACAAGTTCGGCAAGCATGGGCATTTTCCACCTTGACGCCCCGGCCCACCTATCCTAACTACCGCCACGGTTTGGCGGAGTAGCTCAGGTGGTTAGAGCAGCGGAATCATAATCCGCGTGTCGGGGGTTCAAGTCCCTCCTCCGCTACCAAAAAGCTCTTTTCAATCATTTGCTTGTGGAAATATGCTCTCAGCTTTCTGTTGGCGGGTCGCTCAGGTTCGTGCTTCTACCGTTTCTCTACCGACTAATACGCACACGCCTCTCCAGGTCATCTCGTGATGTGAAGTGGTCCCAGAAAACTGGACAGTCGGCTAAGGTGTATCCCAAACCTTTGAAGGGATACGAGAATGGCGAAGCGCCGGAACTTTACAGACCAGTTTAAGGCCAAGGTGGCGTTGGAAGCGCTACGTGGTGACAAGACCGTGCAGGAGATCGCGGC
>NZ_BDIY01000020.1 GCF_002072155.1 Roseovarius sp. A-2
CGGTCGTGGCCATCCAGACCAACCTTCGCAAGCAGAACGCGTATCTGTGTCGACATGGGTTTCCTCCCTATAAGACTCGCTGTCGAAATTTCGTATACGGAATACGATTGCTGGAAAAATGTCAAGCGCCTTCGAAAATTACTGTCGGGGGAACCGGAAATATGGCCCTGAAACCAACAAATGCTATTTGTTATCAGACGATTAAGGCCCCATCGGAAGGTTTCTTCGTAGAACCACGCTAAGGGGGAACTTTCAGAGAACATCTTCACGTTCCCCAGTCTCTGGCTGGCCTGATGTTCAGCGGTCGCGCAATTTTGCGGTCAGCGGCTCTAGAATGCCAATCAAAGTCGCCGGAAAGGATGACGTGCTCCCACCCGAGCGGCGAGGTATGCGGAAGCAGCTTGGCGTCGTAGAGCGGGCTGGCCTGTGCGAGGTGGCTGGCCGCTTTGTCCATGTAGATCGTGTTCCAGAACGTGATGGCGGCGATGACGAGGTTGAGCGCCATGGCCCGTTTCTGTTGAGCCGCGTCAGAACGATCATGAATGCGCCCTTGTGAGTGGGCAAAGACGGCCCTGGCCAGCGAGTGCCGCGCTTCGCCCTTGTTGAGGCCTGCGTGGCATTCCATGCGCAGAGCGGCGTTTTCGATCCAGTCAAGCATGAAGAGTGTGCGTTCGATCCGACCGATTTCACCGAGGGCAAGATACAGCCTGTTTTGCTGGCGGTACGCCCCAAGCTTTCGCAGGATTTCAGACGGTTTCAGAGATCTGTCGCGGATGCTGGCCGCGAGTCGCATGACGTCGCCCCAATGCTGCCGGATCACCTCTTCATTGATAGGCTTCCCGATCAGAGGCGACAGGGTAGGCCACGCCTTCGCGCCACCGAAGCACGCCAACCGCCGGTCGGGAAAGTCGCGCAAGCGCGGGGCAAACGTCATCCCCAACAGATGGAACAGGGCAAAGACGTGGTCCGACACGCCGCCGGTATCTGTGTAGTGAACGAGGGGGTCAAAACTGGCCGGATTGCCCAGAAGACCGTCGAGCACAAAGGGCGCTTCGCCCGCCGTCGCCCCGATGACGCTGGAATGGAACGACCCGTACTGGCCCGACAGGAAAGAATAGATTTTCAGGCCGGGATCAGGCCCGTACTTGGCATTGATGAGTCCGCTGCCACGATTGGCAGAGAAGAACTGGCCATCTGATGAGCTGTGCTCAGCCGCGCCCCAATGTCGCGCGAAGGGCAGACCATGATGGGCATCGACAATGCGGCCCAAGGCATCCGCGAATGTCTCGGGCCGAAGGTACCATGTCTGCGCCCAGGTCAGTTGCGCATGGCTGACACGCGATGAGGCGTGGGCCATCCGCTCCAAGCCGAGATTGGTGGCTCCAGCCAAGATCGTGGCCAGAACTGCAGCGGGTTCATCGTGCTGCTTGCCAGACCGCAGGTCAGTGAAGGCATCAAGGAACCCGGTCTGCGCATTCACCTCCCAAAGCAGCTCCGTGATGCGGATACGCGGCATCACGGCGTCGATGGCCCGTTCCAAACGCACCGCAGCAGGAGGTGTCACCGCATCATGTGGTGTGATTTTCAGCCGCCCACGCTCGATACGGACGCCGATAAGAGCATTGCGTTTCAAGGCGCGGTCCACTTGGTCAAGACGTTTCGCCAACATGCTCCGGCGATCAGCCAGCCACGCGTCCGGATCGGTCTCGAAGCCTGCATCCCGCATGACAGTTTCAGCCGTGTCCCGGGGCATCAGGTAGCTGTCGAACCGGCGATACTCACGACTGCCGTCGACCCAGACATCCCCGGCACGCAGGCGGTCTCGTAAGGTGGACACAATAGCGGTTTCATACACGCGCCGTTGTGGCTGACCGCCTTGGACGATCAGCGACGGCCAATGCTTGGCGGCAAACGGCATGGGCAGATTATCGGGCAACTTGCGTTTGCCGGTGCGGTTCTGATCCCGCAGCAAGGCGATGGCGTCCTTGAGATCATCCCCCGCATCGGTCGCATTGAATTGGAAGGCCTCCAGAAAGGCAGGGGCGAACTTGCGCATATACGCATAGCGCTCGGTCGCCAGAGAAAGCGGGTCACTGGTTGCCAGTTCTCCGAAGCTGGCGATTTCGTCACGCTTGCCCAGGAGCGTATCCCATCCGACATCCGCATCCAGCGCAGCAAAGGGGTCTTGACCCAGGTCTTGTGCGCGGGCCATGGCATCAATGGATGCGCCGAAGAGCTGCATCAGCTTGCCAACCCGGGTCTTCCCTATACGCCAAACCTCCTCCTGATGGTTGCGGGATCTTGAGAAGAGCTGGCCGGTCAATCGCTCGAACATGGCGATGGTCGCGTCGGTGATCGTGACGGATAAATCCGCCATCTGCGCCGCGAGTGTTGCGATCCGCCGCCGCACGCCAAAGTCGTTCAGCAAGCTCACGGGCGCTACAGCACCCTCGCGCGCGAACTTGAGCAGCCGGTCCGGGTGCAGCCCCTGGCCAAGATCTGGCGGCAGATTCAATGATCGCAGATATTTCAAACGGTCCAGAAGCGCGGCCATGCTGGCCGGGCTGGTCGAGTGCGGAAAGCCGCGCAACCACGTGAGCCGCGTTTGCCCTACGGACGGGTCATTCACCAAGAGCGCCTGCAAATGGTCACGCTGCTCCAGTGAGAGGGCATCAAACAGCGCCGCGGCAGCCTCCCTTCGCGCGCGCGCCCGGCCCTTCAAGGCGAGGCGCTCAAGCGTGTCCACGCTCGGCAGCGCCAAACGGTGCTTGCGCAGGTCCGCAATCAGCGTCTCGACAATCGTCACGCCATGATCCGTCGCAAAGGCCGCCCTCGTGGCGATATCCTCCGCCTGCTGCACATGTTCAGATCCGAAAGGGGACAGACCCAAATGGCGCATCGCGAGGGCATGGTGTTCATGCCGCGTATTTCGCCTGACGGCATATTCACCGAGAGAACAAGCATCGATCTGAAGTTGCTCTGCAAGCCAGGCGATCAGTTCAGCTGGCGGCATGATGTCTTCGCTCCACCCCAAACCAGGGTAGCGCAGCAGACAAATATGCACCGCAAAGCCAAGGTGGTTTTCGGCGCGGCGGCGAGTACGGATCAGATCAATGTCATCTCCGCTCAGCAGATAGTGACGGATCAAGGCTTCAGAATCTGTCGGCACCCCGAAGAGGTCCGCATACGCGCGGGAGGAAAGAAGTCTACGGGCCATAAGGCGTCCTCAAAACGTTGTTGCAAGTTTGAAGACGCCCAATATTATAGAGACTGTTAAAAAGACAGATATCCTGCACAAATCCGGGATTAAGGTCACCACCTGCGATTAGGCCCTAAAACGGCCGTTTTGGAGACACCATGCCACGCACTGGCGACATCCTCGGATACGCAAGGGTCTCGACCGTCGACCAAGATTTGTCCGGACAGAAAGATCGGCTGCTACAACACGGCGCTATTCGCGTGTTCGAAGACGTGATCTCCGGCAAAACGTTCAACCGGCCCGGTTTGACAGCCTTGCTTGATCAGGCCAGACCCAACGACACCCTCGCCATCATTCGCCTCGATCGGTTGGGGCGCTCGCTCAAGGAACTCCTGGAAACCGTCGACGGCCTCAAAGCCAGAGAGATCAATCTGATCAGCCTCGAGGAGCGGATCGATACGACTTCCGCCGCCGGAGAGCTCGTGTTCCATGTCTTCGGGGCCATTGCGCATTTCGAGCGCCGCCTGATCTCTGAGCGCACCAAAGACGGCCTGATCAACGCTCGAAAGCATGGCCGCACCCCTGGGCGCCCGCCATTGCACCCCGAGACAATCTCAGCCCTCCAAGATCTCGTCGGCGCAGGTAAATCCGTCGCTCAAGCCGCAAAACACCTCGGCATAGGCAGATCAACAGCTTACAAGGCGATCAGAAATGCCACGCTGTAAGCCATGTTCAGGCTTCGTTCTCCCTTAGCGTGGTTCTACGAAGAAACCTTCCGATGGGGCCATTAAAGAATTTCGGAGAAAGCGGGAATAAAACGAGACAGCCTAAGCGCAATCAGGATGGTCGCCCGGGCGATTGTCGTCCATATGCCCGGGATAGGTGGAATCGAGTGGAATTTCGCCCTAGGCCTCGCGCATGCGCTCCTCTCGGAAAGACCCTCAAAAGGGCAAGCAAGGCGACAGCAGACGGCCCCGGGAAGGGTAGCCGCACGGGGGCGAAGGGCTGATCGGGCATCGTCGTCCGATCGGGATATGACCGGGCACGTGGCCCTTGCCGCCTGCGGCAAATCCTGCCAGTAATCGTCGCGTCGGTTTCCATAGGGAATGAAAAGGGAATCCGTTCCGGCCTCGGCCGGCAAACGGAACTGCCCCCGCAACTGTAGGCGGCGAGTGCCTCTCGACAAGCCACTGGGACCATCCCGGGAAGGCGAGAGCTGCGACGACCCGTCAGTCAGGAGACCTGCCGACGAAATTGAAACCACGACCGGACGGGGTGTGCCGGGGCGGGAAACATGTCGTTGCCGCCTGGCTGCAGTCCGTTTCGCGTCTCCTCCCCCACGGTCCTATCTGACGGGACGGATCAGATGAAACAGACCTTGATCACCACTGCACTGCTGGCAGGTGCCGCAGTGCCACTGCACGCGCAGGAAGCGAACTACCCTCTCAAATTGACGAATTGCGGGCTCGAACTCTCCTTCGATGCCGCGCCGGACAGCGCCGTGACCATCGGCCAGTCGGCGACCGAGATCCTCTACTCTCTCGGCCTCGCGCCCAGGGTCTCGGGCACCTCCGTCTGGTTCAACCCGGTCCTGCCGCAATTCGCCGAAGTGAATGCGGGGATCGAACGGTTGGCCGACAACGATCCCAGCTTCGAGAGCGTGGTCGCGAAGCGGCCCGGGCTGGTTGCTGTGCAGTATGAATGGCACGTCGGCGAGACCGGAAGCGTCGGCACGCGGGACATGTTCCACGAGATCGGCATCCCGACCTATATCCTGCCGGCCGATTGCGACACCAAGGACAACTCCACCGGCGGGGATGGCACGCGCATCGGTGCCTTCGAAACGGCATCGGTCTACAAGGGCATCCGTGAGCTGGCAAGGATCTTTGACGTGCAGGCGGCGGGCGAGGCACTGATCTCGGACCTCCAGGCGACCGAAGAGGCCGCCATCGCCCGCGCCGAGGCGCTCGACCTGCCGGGCGATCTGTCGGCCGTGTTCTGGTTCTCCTCCGCCGATCTCGAGATCGACCCCTTTGTTGCCGGGCAGCTCGGCGCACCGGGCTACATGATGTCGAAGCTTGGCATCGACAACGTGATCGAGTCGGCCGAGGAATGGCCAACCGTCGGCTGGGAAAGCATCGCGCGGGCAGATCCCGACGTGATCGTCATCGCCTCCATGGACCGTCGTCGGTTCGAGGCGGACGATGTCGAGAAAAAGCTCGAATTCCTGAGCACCGACCCCGTCGCAAGCCAGATGAAGGCCGTGCAGGCCGGACGGATCGTGCAGATGGACGCCCATGCGATGAGCGCGACGATGCGCTCGGTCTACGGGCTCCAGACGCTGTCCGAGGCGCTCTCGGAGATGTCCTTCGAATGACCATGGTGGCCGAGCCCGCACGCGTCATGGTGAGGCGCGGCCTCTGGCTGGCGCCTCTCCTGCTGGGAATGACGGTTTTGGCCGGAACGGCAATCGGAGAGACGAGGTTGCCGTTCGTCACCGTGCTTCGAACACTGGCGAACCATCTCTGGGGCGCGGGCTATCCCGTGGACCGGATAGATGCGGGGATCATCTGGAGCTACCGCCTTCCGCGCGCCATCGTCGCCGCATGCTGCGGTGCGGGGCTGGCGCTGACAGGGGTGGTCCTGCAAGCGCTGCTGCGCAACCCGCTGGCCGATCCCTACCTGATGGGGCTCTCGGCGGGCGCCTCGACCGGCGCGGTGCTCGTGACGGTCGCGGGCGTGGGGGGCGGCGCGGTCTCGATGTCGCTCGGCGCGCTGACCGGTGCGCTCTTTGCCTTTGGCTGCGTCCTTGTGCTTGCCCATGCCGTCAGCGGCGGCGCGGGAGGAGGACGCGGCACACAGGCCGCCGCCGCGATCATCCTTGCGGGGATCGCCGGCTCGCAGATGTTCAATGCGCTGACCGCCTTCACGATCGCCCGCTCGGCCAATGCCGAGCAGGCACGGGGCATCATCTTCTGGCTCATGGGGAACCTTTCGGGCATCCGATGGGAGGATGTCAGTGCCTGTGCCGCCGTCTCGCTTACGGGGGTGGCGCTCTGCCTGTGGCACCGGCGCGGGCTCGACGCCTTTACCTTCGGCGCGGACGGCGCCGCCTCGCTTGGCATCAACGTTCCAGTGCTGCGCGGCAGCCTCATCACCGCGACGGCCGTGATGGTCGGGGTGCTGGTGTCAAAGGTGGGCGCCATCGGGTTCGTCGGGCTCGTCGTGCCCCATGCCATGCGGTTTATCGTGGGCACGCGTCACGACCGCCTCGTTCCGGCCTCGGCGCTGGCCGGAGCGATATTCCTTGTGGCCGCCGACGTGATCAGCCGCATTCTCGTGCCGGGACAGGTGCTGCCAATCGGGGTCGTGACCGCACTCGTCGGCGCCCCCGCCTTTGCGCTGATCCTCTTGCGAGGAGCGCGCAGATGAGGGTCGAGCTGCGGCAGCTTTCGGCCAGGGTCCATCGCACACCGCTGCTCGAGAACATCTCGGTCGACATCGGACGGGGCGAACTCTTTGGCCTCATCGGCCCCAACGGATCGGGCAAATCCACGCTGATGCGGTGCCTTGCGGGGCTGCATCGCCCCACCTCGGGTTGCGTCCTGGCGGATGGCAGGGATCTGGGGGGCTTGCCCGCGCGGCACCGTGCCCGTCGCATCGCGTTTGTCGAACAGCAGGCCGAAACGACGGACCGCCTGACCGTCCGCGACGCGGTGGAGCTGGGCCGCTCGCCGTATCTCTCGCCGCTTCGGGGGTGGGGCGGCGCGGATGATGTTGCGGTGGAGCGCGCCCTGACCGCCGTCGAGATGACCGCCTTTGCGTCGCGACTGTGGCATACCCTTTCGGGCGGCGAGCGCCAGCGTGTCCACATTGCCCGCGCCCTTGCCCAGGATCCCGATGTCCTGCTCCTGGACGAGCCGACGAACCACCTCGACATCCGGCATCAGCTGTCGCTGATGGCGCTGGTACGCGGCTTGCCCATCACCCGCGTGGTCGCGCTGCACGACCTCAATCAGGCCACCGCCTGCGATCGGATCGGGGTGCTGTTCGGGGGCCGACTTGTCGCGGCAGGCACTCCCCGGGAGGTGCTTACCGAAGACCTGCTTGCCAAGATCTTCGGCGTGGCGGCAACCCGCCATGCGGCGCCGGACGGATCGCCAAGCCTGCATTTTTCCCATGCCCTTTAGGGACATGCCCTGAGCCGCAAGGCTCCGGCAGCGTTCGGCGACAGGCTGTCATCCCGCGCGCAGGATCATTCGCTCTGCAGGCGGATCTGGCGCGGCGCGGCGTTCACCATATGCGCCTTCATGAGTTCGGCGGCGCTTCGCACGTCACCGCGCACCATGGCACTGAACACCTGCTCATGCTCTTTCCAGACCCTCAGGGAGGTGCCCGGAACACTGAGCACCTCGCTCATCGCGCGTTGCAGATGACGCCAGTTCAGCATCATCGTATCAACAATGATCAGGTTTCCGCTGAGCTGATAGATCAGGCTGTGGAAATCCATGTCCGCCTGCAGGGCCGCAGCGTGATCGGCGCTTTGCACGCATGACTTGCCGCGCGCAATGATCTCCCGTCCGAGACCGACGGCCTCGCTGGTCATCCGCTCGCAGGCAAGTTCCACCGCCAGCGGCTCTACCACCGTCCGGAATTGATAAATGGAGTCAAAGAGGTTCTGGTCAATCGGCGCCACAATGACACCGCGCTTGCCGGTATCCTGCACAAAGCGTTGCGCCTTAAGCATCGCGATTGCGCTGTTGATGGGTTGCCGAGACACGTTGAGCTTGAGTGCAAGCTCGTCCTGATTGAGCCGGTCGCCAGGTCTCACGTCACCGCAACAGATGGCTTCGAGCAGAGCTTCGTATGCTTTCTCTACCAGCGTCTTGTTAGGAGCGAGTGCTTCCATTGTCAGATATCCTACGTCTCTACCTCAACCACCTCCCCCTTCTGGATACCGTAGTGAGGAAAGTAGGTCAACATTTCGAATTTCGTATACACATCGGCCAGCGCAAGTGCTACATCTCGCCCAGTTGCGCTACAAACAGCGCGAACCATCCTACTGATCGGTGATTCAAAAGCAGACAACAAACAGGATAGTTGATCATGGATGCAGGCTCGAAGGATGGAGTTCGTAGCCCTAAGGCTTTGAGCATAGAAACTCACGGAGAAATATTGATGATTGGTCGCCTGAATCACATAGCAATCGCGGTTCCCGATATTGAATTCGCCTCAAATCAATATCGAAAATTACTGGGTGCAAAAGTGACTTTGCCAGTGGATGAGATCGAACATGGTGTTACGGTTGCTTTTATTGAACTGCCCAACACCAAAGTCGAGCTGATTACTCCTTTTGGAAAGAACTCCCCCATCGCTAGATTTCTTGATAAGTACCCCTCAGGCGGCATTCACCATGTTTGCTACGAGGTCGAAGATATTATCGCTGCGAGAGATAAGCTTCTGTCAAAAGGCGCGACATTTCTTGGAAATGGGAATCCTAAAATTGGAGCGCATGGAAAGCCAATTCTTTTTCTGCACCCGAAGGATTTTCAGGGAACATTGATAGAGATTGAGCAGTCTTAGGGTAGATTCACTTCGTTATCTCAAATCCTTCTGACCTGACTTGGGGCGCGCAAAAATTTCTCACGATCCCGTACAGAAAACCAGCAACAGACATTTGCCAAGATTAGCACTGAGAGTGCTTTGAGGAGTCTCGCAAAGCGAACGCCAGCGGCATCAATGCAATAAAACCCCCAAGAGAATGGTTATCGCTCGTATCAGAAAAATGACTTGGCGACTGTACTCGCGCTTGACATTATCTCATCTGAACGACGAATGTAACATATATCGCGTGGCGATATTTCACGCATCATGTCCGTCTCAACGGCATGAACTTGCGGGACCGTGTAGCACTGAACATCCAGGACTTGAGACGCGCCCGCGGCCTGAGCCAGGAGGAGCTTGCTCATCGGGCCGACGTGAGTCGCGGCCATATGGGCAAGGTCGAGAACGCCAAGTTCGCAGCCTCTCTCGACCTTCTCGAGCGCATTGCCAAGGCCTTGAAGGTCGACCCAGCCGAACTCTTCAAAAAACGCTAGCTCCTTCCCGCCAGCCATCGCTCGGTTCGGCTTTCATGCGCCGCAATCGCTAGTTTAACGGCATGGCAGGAGTTCTATGCGCAAGAAAAAAACAGGCTGGCCCTTCCAAGAAGGATACCTACGCGAAGAAACGCGCGAGACCCATGTGTTCACCGATTACCGTTGGAATA
This sequence comes from Roseovarius sp. A-2, assembly GCF_002072155.1. Lineage (GTDB taxonomy): Bacteria > Pseudomonadota > Alphaproteobacteria > Rhodobacterales > Rhodobacteraceae > Roseovarius. The sequence continues at coordinate 9,468 of NZ_BDIY01000020.1, forward strand.
CGGGTGTCGTGTGGCGAGATTGGAAGGTGGATCCGCAGAACGTGGATCTGGAGCGCGTCACGATCAGACATTTTTCGCTCGGTTTGCCCCAGGAAGAAAATCAATAAGAGAACCACTCCGACTGGCCCATGTTGCCCTCGTAGTCGCCGTATTCGACCATGATGCTGCGGGAATAGAAGTGCCATAGGCCCCCTCTGTTCGGATAGGCGATCTCCTGACCGCTTTCCGAGACGAATGTCGCGGGCCAGGGCGTGTGGGATCCGTAGACCCGCTGGATGTAGTGGCAGGTCCGGTTCTCGCGATCGCAGGAGCGGATCGACCAGTCCCACTGACGCGGCTCGTCACGCGGCTCGTAGGATCGCCCGGTGAACCAGATCACATGGGTTCGGCTTAACCATTCATATTCGGGCAGATTGGTGTCGAGTTCGCCCTCTCCACCCGGTCCGCCCAGCTCGACCGGCACGTGAGCGAAGGTACAGACCCCGAAGGGCGGCAGGCTCGGCCAAGGCGTGATGCGGCGGATCATGGTGCGATAGGCCCGCGCGCAGACCGCGCTCGGGGGGAAACCACCTGCCATACAGAGCATAATGGCGCAGTCGATGTCATAAGCCTGCGCCTTCTCCGGGGCTCCAAACACCGCCATCACTCCCAATGCAGCTGCCATGATCTGCCGCTTCATTTCACCCTCCCGCACAAGTTGCGCAGACTATCGCGCAATATGTATTTCTCTGCAATATGTCGTATTGACTCTATATGACTTTATGGCCTTAGTGTCGTGAAGTAGAAGGGCTCTCGTGGGGAGAGTCCGAACATGCCGATAGCGCGCAACCAGATCCTGATCACCATCGATGGTGTCAAAGACTTGTCCGAGAAGGGCATCGCGTACCGCTGCCGGTATGAACTCGTGGGGTTCACGGACGATGGCAAGCCGCGCTACCAGTGCATCTACCTGCGCGAGGGCGAGCCGGAAGCCATTCTGGTCTCGACCCGGATCACCCCGCACGGGCCAGAGCCGCGGTATTTCAACATATGGCCGGGGCTCTTCAAACATCACCTCGAGTTTGGTGACGGGCGCGATCTGCGCTTTGGTCCTGATTACAGCATCACCCTCGAGGAGCGCGGCTGACGTAATCGCCTTCACCCGCGACGGGGCTGCCCGGACTTCTGGCTGGACCTTCCACGGTGAGCGCCCTGCATGGGCTGGTTTGGAACATAGCGCTGAGGCCGAGGTCGTTCTGGCCTCGTTGGACGCCACGCCGCCTTCCAGTCACAGCGGAATCCTTGCTCTAATCCGCGCCACCGCAGATCGCCACCAAGGGAACCGCGCCCTCCGCCAGGTTGGTCTGAGTGACGACGACTGGCAGTTCCTGTTCCGCGCCCTGGTCGAGACTGAAAGCAGCTACAATCCGACTGCCCTGAGCCCTAAGGGCGCCTATGGTTTGGGCCAACTGATGCCGGACACGGCCAGCAGCCTCGGAGTCGATCCGCGCGATCCCTCCCAGAACCTCGATGGCGCAGCGCGGTACCTGCTCGCGCAGCTCGCCACGTTCAAGGACATCAACCTGGCGCTCGCCGCCTATAATGCGGGGCCGCACCGCGTGGTCGAGTATTCCGGCATCCCACCCTTCGCCGAGACCCGCGACTACATCGCACGCATCCACCGGATCCGGTCCCGGCTGGCAGGCACACCCGTTTCCACGCCGGACATCCGCGTCGCAGTCCGGGTGCCTACGCGCGCTCCGGTCCTCATCGATCTTCAGTAGAACAAGGGAACTTCGCATGCTTCGACATCGCCTCAGCCGCCTCTTGCCTATCGCCACAACCCTGGCGGCTTTCGCAAGCCCATCTTTCGCGCAAGACTTGTCGCCGATCCAGACCATGCTGGAAACCGTCGAGGCCGCGCTGACCGGTCCGATCGGGATCGCGGTCGCCACGCTTGCGGTCATCGGCACCGGTTTCATGTGCATGATGGGACGGCTCAACTGGGGCTGGTTTGCCTCGGTCATCATCGGGATCGTGCTGATCTTCTCGGCCGGCACCATCGTTGACGGCTTCTCCTGAGAACCGAGTAGAGCAGTGGCAGAACGATCCCCCCTTTTTCTGGGCCTCGCCCGTCCGCCCAAGTATCTGGGCCTCCCTGTCGGATACCTCGTGGTGCTGGCGACCGGGGTCGTTCTGCCGTTCATCTGGACGAAGTCCATGGTGTTCTTCCTGATCGGCCTTGTCGCCTATCCGATCCTCTGGTTCGTCGCCGACCGCGAGCCGCATTTCTTCGAGGTCCTGCGCGTCTCCTACGGCTCGGTGCGCCCGGCGAAGAACCGGGCCCTGCACGGAGGCGACAGCTTTGGCGCTTGATGCAGGCACTCTTTCCACTCACGGAACCGCTCTGCTTCAAGCTGGCGGCGGGGCGTTCGCGCGGGAGAGTTATCTCGCCGAGCACCTACCGTATTTTGCCCTCGCCGATGACGATGTCATGGTCCTGCGCGAGGGCGATCTGATGGCGACCTTGCGGCTTGATGGTCTGAACCCGATGACCACTGAGGACGCCCGGCTCGATGCGCTCAAGCGCGCGATCGCGGCCATCGTCGCCCAGACCGGTAACGCCTTCGGTTTCTACATTCACCGGATCTCGGTCCCGCAGGATCTCGGGATGCGCCCCATCGAAGGGGACAGTTTCGCCGCGGCGATCGACGCGCGCTGGCAGGCCCATGTCAAAGACCTGCGCCCGGCCAAGCGCCAGCTCTATCTCAGCGTCATCCGGCGCCCCGACATCTCCGCGCGTATTCCGCTCCTGCGCTCCCTCGCCCGCAAGGCCTGGGTCAAGGACCGCGCGACGCGGGTGCAGGAACTGAACGAGGTCATGGGCTTCTTCGAGGTGGCGCTCTCCTCGGCCAACCCCGTCAGGCTTACGAAGTCGGGCGGCGAATGGCTGGGCTACCTCAATACGCTGAATGCGGGCAGCTTCTCTCCGATTGCCTTCGGCCAGAGCGCCCTGCCCCTCTCGCACACCCTGAGCAATTGCCGCGCGACCTTCGACGGCGACGTTGTCACCTTGACCGACGCTGTGACAGGCACGGTCAAATACGGCGCGCTCTTCTCGATGAAAACCTATCCGGCGCTCACCGACGTCACGCTGCTCGATGCGCTCGATCTGCCGCTCGACATCGTGCTCACAAACTCCTTCAGCCCGATCCCGAACAACATCATGGCCGAACGCATCCAGCGCATCATCCGCCAGATGCATGCCTCCGACGATGCTGCCGTCTCCTTGCGCGAACAACTTGGGCAAGCGGCCGACGATCAGGAGGCGGGGCGCATCGCCTTCGGCGACCATCACCTCTCGATCGCCGTCTATGCCCCCGACCGCGACACGCTCGAGCGCGCCGCCGCCCAGATCAAGCGTGTCGGCCAGGAGATCATGTCCGTCATCGTGCGCGAGAACATGGCGCTGAAGGCGACGTATTTCGCGCAAAGCCCGGGCAACTTCGGCTACCGGGCGCGCAAGACGCCGATCTCCTCGATCAACTTCGCCGACTTCGCGGCGCTTCACGGCAGCGTCGAGGGTCGCGGCCCGGACCAATCCCCCTGGGGCCAGAATATCTCCATCCTGCCAACGGTCGGCACCTCGGGCTATCGCTTCAATTTCCACGAGGCAGGCAATGCGGGCAAGGAACCGACCGTCGGCCATACGCTCGTGCTGGGCCGGACCGGCACCGGCAAGACGCTGACCACCGCCTTCCTCGCGGCGCAGGCGCAACGGGTCGGCGCGCGGCTTTTCTTCTTCGACAAGGATCGCGGTCTAGAGATGGCGGTGCGCGCCCTCGGTGGCCGCTACAATGAAATCCGCGCAGGCGTGCCGACAGGTCTGAACCCGCTGATGACCGAGACCGACAAGCGTGGTCGCGCCTGGCTCTCGGACTGGCTCGCGACACTTCTCACACGGAATGGCACGCTGACCGGCGAGCAGTCGCGCCATATCCAGAGCGCTGTGACCCAGAACGCCCATGCCGGGAGCGCGCTCCAGAAGTTTTCCAGTTTCGAGACCCTGTTCCAGTCGCTCGATGACGATGGCGAGTTGCAAGCCCGTGTCGCCGAATGGGCGCCCGGCGGACGTTATGGCTGGGTTTTTGAGGCGCCAGAGCACGGGCGCGGTCTCAAGATGTCCGGCGACATAATCGGGTTTGATATGACCGAAATCCTCGACATGGCCACCGAGCGGATGGCGGTCCTCTCCTACATCTTCCGCCAAATCGAACGCGTGGTCGAGGATCGCCGCCCCACCATCATCGTGCTCGACGAGGCCTGGAAGCTCCTAGACGACCCGTATTTCGGGGCGCGGCTCGAGACCTGGTTGGTCACGCTTCGCAAGATGAACTGCGTCGTGATCATGATGACGCAGTATCCGAGCCAGCTGCGGGACAGCCGCGTCGGCAAGACCATCGTCGAAACGGTGCCGACCCAGATCCTCTTCCCGAACGACCGCGCCATCATCTCGGACTACGACTTCCTACGCGTGAACGCTAAGGAGGCGGCCCTTCTCGTCCAGCCCACCATCGGCCAGCGCATCGCGCTTGTGCGCTCGGCGGGCGACAGCGTCTTCGTCGATGCCGATCTCTCCGCGCTCGGCGACCTCCTGCCCATCCTTGGCGGCGGCGCCACCGGCGAGGCCCGCGTTCCGGCCGATTGGCGCGCCAATCCCGATTTCTGGAGACATGTACTGTGAGTTCAAAACCCCTCCTGGCGCTTTGCGCGGCCGCGAGCCTTCTCTCAGCCTGCGAGACATACACCGAGAAAACCTCGCCCTGCTTTGGCCGAAACGGCGCGCCGCAGGTGACGCGGTCCGCGCTTTCCTTCTCGACCATGGGCACTCCGGTTCAAGAGACGACCAAACCCGACTGCACCTTCGAACCCCTGCCCCGTTCGGAATGAGCCGCGCCGCAATCATATTCGCCGGGCTCTGCCTTGTTGCCCTGCCCGCGCACGCCCAGGGCGTGCCGACGCAGGATAATTCCGCCATCGGACGTGCCATCGCGCGGGTGACGGCATTGGCCGAGGATCTGGGCGTCCAGCAGGACAAGGATCGGACCGAATCCACCTTGGCGGACGTGCAGGCCGATCAGCTGCGCGTCCTTGAGGAGATGACTGCGGCCATCACCGGCCCCGGATTTGATATCCACGCGCTCGAGGGCAATGCGGATTTCGGGGTGGCGGCGGTCTATCCCAATACCGATCCGAGTCCGATGAACAATCGCCTTTTTGGTGAGGGTCGGGAGACGGTCGAGATGATGATCGTCGAAGTCGCGGGCGAATTCGCAGGCGCGCCCGGTGTGGCCCGCGCCGGTCTCTCGGCCACCCAGTGGCGCTGTCTCTTCCAGGCCCTGATCAAACAGGAAAGCCGCTTCAACGTCGCCGCCGAAAGCCCGGTCGGGGCCTATGGGCTCACCCAGCTCATGCCCGGCACGGCCTCCGATCTCGGCGTTGACCGCTATGACGTGAAAGACAACCTGCGGGGCGGGGCGCGCTACATCACGACCCAGCTCAACCGTTTCGGCAATATCCCCCATGCGCTCGCGGCTTATAATGCGGGTCCCGGTCGGGTGATCGAATATGGTGGCGTGCCGCCCTTTGCCGAGACCCAAGGCTACGTGCGCCACATCTCGAAGTTCTACAACGAATACCTCGCCGTCGTTGGGGGTGCAGAAGCGCTCGGCACGCTCTCCCCCTCGGACTTTGCGCTGGCCGAATATGCCAGCATTTCCGAAGCAGGCGTCTATTATGCGGCTGACAGTTCGGCGACCACCGAACAGGTGATCAATCGCCTCCGCGCCATCATCCTGCAGATCGACGCGCAACCCAATGCCAAGGCGGCCTGGGAGCTCAACACCTACGCCAAGGCCGAGATCGGTCGCATCCTCAATCTCCGCGTCCGGCTGATGGCGGCAAACCATCAGCGTGAGGCGGCCTATGCGCAGCACCTCGTCGCCGACCGGCTGGCCGAGCGCGACTTCATGCAGATGGGAGTTCCCGAATGAGACAGCTTCTCCTGACCGCCGCGGTGGTCACCACACTCGGGTTTGCTTCGCCCGCCTCGGCTCAAGGCGTGCCGACTTTCGATGGTTCAGCGCTACAGCAGTTCGTCGCGCAGCTCGAACACATGGCTGAGGACCTGAATGTCCAGATGCAGCAGCTCGCCACCATGCGGCTGGAGCTGGAGACCCAGCTGTCGCAGCTCACGAACCTCGAGGCACAACTGACCTCCCTCATCGAGGGCAGCGGGCTCGGAGAACTCTTCGCCACGGTCGAAGAATTCCGAGCGCTGCGCGGCAAGTTGGTCGCCCCGCTGAACACCGCGCAGTCGCTGGCCAGCGGCGATTTCCTGAGCGGTTTCAATCCCGGTGCCGAACTGTCGGCCTCGGTCGAGCGGGTGCTTTCGGGCAGTGGCTTCACCTCGGAGCGCCTGAGCACCCTCTCGGGATCGGATCAGCCTGCCGACAACCGCATCGCCGCCTCGGCCGGGGCCAGTGCCATGCTCTCCGTCGCCGCGCAGGAAAGCCACGAAGAGGCCGGGCAAAGCCTCGAGCGGCTCGAGACCATGGTCGGACTGATCGATGATCAGGACGGGCTGAAAGCCGCCGTCGATCTCAACACCCGCGTCACCGCCGAGCTCGGGATCATCCTGACCCAGATCTGGCGGCTGGAAGCGGCGCAAGGCGTCAGTGCCGGCCAGCTTGGCGTCGTCGATGCCGCGACCCTCGCGGACGAGCGCAAGTTCCGCTCGATGGCGGTAGATCCATGAGGCAATCCATGGCCCGCAGCTTGGCTCCAGTTCGGTCTCTTTGTCTCGCAGCCCTTGTTCTGGCTCCCCTGCCCTATGTCGCGCTGGCCCAGACCCCGAGCACGAACCCTTCCGGCGACACGCCCTTCAACTCGATGGCCATCGCGCGGGACGAAAAGGACGCATGCCGGGTTCCGAAGCCGCCCGCCGATCTGGCCGAAACGGCTTACCTGCGCAACGGCTACCGGGCGATTCTGCGCATCCTGATCGCCGAAGAAGCGCTCGCCTCGGAAACCTGCACCTGCCTGCTGGACGACCTCACCTGGGATCAGGCACTTGATGCCCTGCCCCGGTTCCAGACCTCGGACAACCCACGCCTGCCGTTCAAGGTGCTCGATCTCTACGCGCAAGCCGACGCGCTCGAGGCGCAAGTCGTGGAGGCCTGTGCGGAATAGATGGGCGTTATTCGCGACATTCTGAGCCAGGTCGACGCCGCAGTGAACACCGTGGCGCAGGACGGCTTTGTTTCTTCGGCGGCCTCCGTCGGTAATGTCATCTCGGCGGGCGCGACCCTGCTCCTTGTCCTTCTGGGCATCAACGCGGTCATGCAGCTCCGTCCCCTGCCCTTCGGCACCGGCTTTGCCTTCGGGATGAAGGTGACGCTCGTGGGCATATTCGCGCAGAGCTGGGATAATTTCAGCGTCATCTATGGCGTGGTCACACAAGTGCCTGACTCCATCGGTGCCTCGATCCTCGCGCTTACCGGCTCGGGCGATGAGGCCGGGGTCTATGAGAGCCTCGACAATATGGTGGCCCGCATCACAGCCTATGGCGATACGATCGGCGACCGCGCGGGCTGGGTCTTCGGGGCGGTTCTGGGTGCCATCTTCTTCGTCCTTTCCGCCGTTTTCGCCGCCGTCACCGCGGGGATCATCGCCTTCGCCCGCATTGTCTTCGCGCTGATGATCGTGATCGCCCCCTTCATGATCGTAACCTCGCTGTTCAAGCCGACCCAGTCCCTCTTCGAGGCCTGGACCCGCGCCACCATCGGCTATGCGCTCATGCCCGTCGCCGCCGCAGGCGCAGCGGGCATCATCGTCGCCATCGCCGAGGCCATCGGGGATGCTTCCGCCGATCCCGGCGATGTCGAGACCGTCAGCCTCATCCTGCCCTTCCTCGTGATCCTCATCCTCAGCGCCGGGATCATGGCCTCGGTCCCCTACATCGCCTCCAACCTCACCGGCGTTGTCGGCATTGCATCCAATGCCGTGGGCCTGACTGGCCTCGCGCGTCAGGGTTTTGTGAACACGCGCCAGTATGGCACCGGCACCACTTCGCGCCTCGTCACCGGAAAATCACCGCACGAGCTGAACCAGATGGCCAATGCAGGCGTGGTGAAGACCGGTGAGATGATCCGGCAAAGCCCCGGCGCGCTTCTCTCCGCCGCCAAGGCCTTCCGCAAACCCTGATGTGAAAGACGACGACTTTGAAGAAGACGGTACCTAGTTCCCCCGCGCCTGACCGCGACGCGTTTGAAGCGGATTTCATCTACGGGCCAAGACGGCGCGAGCGCTTTGCCTGGTTCGTTGCGGCGGCAGGCGTGCTGGTCGGCGTGGCAGGCATGGTTGCGGGCGCGAGCCTCTTTCCGCTCAAATCGACCGAGACCTTCGTCGTCGTGGTCGACAAGGAAACCGGCGAGATGGACCGGGTTGCCGCCGTCCAGGCGCTGACGCTCTCGGAAAGTGACGCCATCATCCAGGCCAATCTCGTGGCCTATGTGGATGACCGAGAGACCTATGACCTGACCGATGGCGAGCAGCGCATCAATTCGGTCCTCGACCGCTCGGATGGCGATGCCGCCCGCACGCTGCGCGATCTCTGGTCCTCCAACAACGAGGACTACCCGATCACCGTCTATGGCCGCGACGCCAAGATCGAGGTGGTGATCAAGTCGGTGAACCAGATCGAGCGCGGCGTGGCTCAGGTCCGCTTCACCCGCACGCTGCGCCGGCCGCGCGACACGCGCACCGTCACCCGGTCCTACGCCGCCACAGTCGGCTACGACTTCCAACCCGTAACCCGCCAGCGCCTTCAGGACGTCTGGGCCAACCCCTTGGGCTTCGTGGTGACCTCTTACCGCGTCGACGCCGAGACCCTGGAGAACTGACCCCCATGAAATCCCTGCCCGCGCTGCTCCTGGCGCTTGCCATGCCTGTTGCCGCCTTCGCCGAGGCCACGCCGCAAGGCGGCCCGCTCGATATTCGCATCCGCACCGCCGTCTATAATGAAAACCAGGTCTACCGGATCGAAACGGATCTGAGGCATTCGACGACGATCCATTTCGGGGCGGGCGAGCAGTTTGAAGCAGTGATCGTCGGCGACACCGAAAGCTTCCAGGTCGATCCGATCCCCGAGCTTGGCAATGTGCTGACCATCAAACCGCATGTGGCCAATGCCTCGACCAACATGACGGTCATCACCAACCGCCGCACCTATTCTTTCCATTTGCGCGAGGGTTCGATCCCGAACCGGACAGGCATGTTCTTCGAGGTCCGCTTCCGTTACCCCGACGAAGAACGCCGTGCCACGGGGGCCTCCCAGCCCAAGGGGTTCGAGGCGCCACGCAACTACAACTACCGCGTCTCGGGCGAGGGCGACTTCCGCCCCAGCCATATCTACGACGACGGGCGCTATACCTACTTCGTCTTCCCGGAAAACGGCCGTCAGCCCGCCCTCTTCAAGGCCGACGACCAGGGCCGCGAGCGCACCGTGAACTGGACCCAACAAGGAAATACCGTCCGGGTGCTCGGGGTGAACACCTATTGGACGCTGCGCATCGGCGACGAGGCGATCTGTGCGATGCGCGACGAGAGCGCCATCTATGTGAGCAACTGACCATGGCCGATCAAACCCCTCCCGATCTGCAGGACCGCCTCGATCAGTTCAGCCAACGCGGCAAATCCAAACGCCGGGGCAACAGCCTCGGGGTTGGCGCGCTCGCTGCCGCCCTCGCCCTTGGCGGTGCCGGGGTCGCGTATTTCCTGGCGACAGGTCTGCAGGAAGGCGACAGTGCGCTCGAGACCTCTGATGTCGAGACCTTCCAGGACCGACGCCCCGGCACCGGCGGACGGCTGGAGTTCCCGCCTGACGAGACCGAGCAACGGGTCAATGACGCGCTGATCGCCGTCGAGGAAGCGCTCGACGTACCCGCCGCCCCTGCCCCGGAGGCAAGCGCCGAGGTGCTGGCCGAAATCGCCAAGCTGCGCGAGGCCCTCGCCGCCAGCCAGGCCGCGCGGAATTCGGAAATCCAGTCCGCCGTCGCGGATCTGCGCGAGGCCTTCGACGAGCAGAAGACAGCACTGGAAGCACTTATCGCGGAGAAAGAGGCCGAGCTTGCCAACCTGCGGCGCCAGACCGAGACCCGCATCGAGGGGCTGCAGGCGATGCTCGATGCCGAACGGGCGCAGCGCGAGGGGCTCGAGGCTGAGCTCGATCGCGAGGGGCTGATCGCCGATCAGCGCCTACTCGAAGAACGCCGCCGGCAGGAAGAGGAACAGCGCCAGCGCGAGGCCGAACGGGTCGCCGAGGAGCTTCTGACCGCGCAGATCAAATCCCCCGCCGTGGTCTATGCCGATGGTCCGCGTGGCGGCCAAAGTGGCGCGGCGGTGGCCGAACCTGCCGCTGCTGCTGGCGCCGGGGGGCCGGAGCTCTCTGCCAATGAGCGGTTCCTGCAGACAGCCCGCCCGCTCGAGGTGCAGGAGGCCGCCCGCCTCACCCACCCCGAGCGCACGCTGACCCAAGGCTCGGTCATCCAGGCGGCGCTCCAGACCGCCATCAACAGCGACTTGCCCGGGTCTGTCGTGGCGGTCGTCTCAGAGCCAGTCCCGGCCTTTTCCGGGGACCAGATCCTGATCCCCCGCGGCTCCCGCCTTTTTGGCCAGTACCGCTCAGGGATCGACATGCACCAGAAGCGCATATTGATCGTCTGGACCCGCGTTCTGACCCCGGACGGCACCTCGATGGAAATTGCCGCCGTCGGCGGGGACCAACTCGGCCGCTCGGGCCTGACCGGCCTCGTCGACACCAAGTTCGCCGAGCGCTTCGGCGGGGCGGCGCTGATTTCCGTGATCGGGGCAGCACCGGCCGTCGCGGCGGAAAGTGCCAACAATGAAACCACCAGCATCGTTCTGGGCGATGTCGGCAGCGATCTTCAGGACGCGGTCGGGTCCGTCATTGCCGATCAGGTCTCGATTGCGCCGACGATCTATGTCGATCAGGGGGCCTCGGTCACCGTGCTCGTAGATAGAGACGTGGTGATTTACTGATGGATCAGGCGTCGCCAGCCTCGTACCTCGAACGCTATCTCGACCCGTTCCGCGACCTTCTGCGGCGTGACGACGTGGTCGAAATAGCGATCAACCCGGACGGCAAGGTTTGGCTCGAGGTCGCGGGTGACGCCACAATGCGCCACGAAGGCCAGACCGTGGATCGCACCACCGCCCTCAACATGGCCCAGACCATCGTCGGCGACGCCAAGGCCCGCGTCTCTGAAAAGAACCCCCTCGTCTCCGGCAAGGTAGAATATGCGGGCCGGCCACTCCGGGTCCAGGTCGCTGTGCCGCCCGCCATCGATCGCGGCGCCTCGATCACGATCCGTCTCTTCGCCTCGGGCAGCGTCCGGGATTACGCCCCCGCCTATCTCTTCGGCAAGGCCGTCTCGCTCGACGCGCTCCGCGCCGAGAAGATGAAGAACATTGCCAGTCTCGCCGAGGAGAACCTCGAGGCGGCGCTGCGGACTCTGGTCGAGGCCCGGCTCAACGTCCTGATCAGCGGCGGCACCTCAACCGGCAAGACCACCTTCGCCCGCCACCTTCTGACGCATGTGAGCGAGCACGAGCGGCTGATTACCATCGAAGACGCCTTTGAGCTTTTCCCCGGCCAGCCGAATACCGTCGCCCTCTTGGCCGACCGCGGTGCCGGCTCGCAACGCAGCGCCAACGCCCTTCTCCAGGCCTCTCTCCGTATGCGCCCCGACCGGATCATCGTCGGCGAGCTGCGCGGCGCCGAGGCCCTGACATATCTCGAAGCGATCAACACCGGTCATGGCGGGTCTGTCTCCACCATCCACGCGGAAACCGCAGAACTCGCCATCGACCGGCTGGCGATCATGGTGCTGCAGGCCGGCACACCGCTGACCTTCGCCGAAGTGCGCGAATACATCCGGAAATCTATCGATGTGATCGTGCAGCTTGGGCGGGCCGAGGGGAAGCGGGGGATTACGGAGTTCTATTTGCCGGGTGGACGAAGCCATTGAACGTTGACGGATTGAAAGCAGATTAGCGACGTCTTGAGTGCAGTGATATCGGTGAAACGTTCGGACACATATGGCGCAACGATCACCCTATGACATAGCAAGTATCTGTTCCTGGCTTCGAAGGAGAGGTGGCTGTCGCCTAGACGCCGTGCTGAAAGATCGGGGGGTGCCCATTGTCCCAATCCTCTCGGTTCAAGAAGATTCGGTACGAGTTGAGGTGGAAGGCGGCATTTCCGAGATCCTTCACCGGATCTAGGGTGTCAACATGGATGAAGTGGCGATAGGAGACCCGGAATCCGTCGCCAGGTGCCGCACGGAAGTGAATGCCCTGGGGCCCGATCGTCAGGCATGCCTCTTGCTGCGGATCGTTCATCTCAGACAGCGAAGAAGCCGCGAAATCAGGCTGTAATATCCAGTCGGTTCCAAAGGAGATACACCACTCGTCCGCTTCCCATTGGAATATCCGATGCCAATTGGCTTCGCCTTCACGCCCGAAGTCAGGGTTCAATAGCAGAACCGTCGGTTTGTCGTTGGGCTGATCCAATGGTTCGGAAAGCTTAATGCCATAGATCGGCTGATGGCCGTACCTCTTGAGGAGAAACAGCGTACCTTTCGGCTCCTCGGCTAGAGCGGCTGATTTTGCGTTCAAAGTGCTTCGCATGTGTGGTCTCCCTCACGAGCGTTCATTCCCAACCCCTCCGGATATCGGTTCGATAGCATTCCGGACAATGCACCGCGCTGGTCGGCCGCTTTTCACGGCGAGCCTCGCGACGTTCGTACTCATCGACCACTTCGACTTCGAAGCGGTGCCCACAATTGTTGCAGCGGAACTGAATACGCTCAGTCATAGCTGATACCTGCGTTGCCAATGAACTCATTCCAGAGCACCTCAGCTGCTCGCTCTGGAGTCAGCCGTTCGTCACCTTTACCGAAGACGTTCATGGTTTGAATCAGGAATTGCTCGTAATCATCGGCCGAAATTTTGAAACCGCCGTTTGCTGTGTTGTCACCGGCGTTTTCGTTGAACGAGTAGTAAATATCGCCAAGAGCGACCTGCGAGCTACGGCAGTGCACTGAGATGTGGGCCGTACCATTTCGATGTCCGCTGTTGACAACCGTTGCCCCAAAAGAGGTCGCGCTTCTGTCAACGAAGCGTCCGCGAAATCCATCGATTGAGTCGATTTCGATGATCGCTCGTCGGAAGTAATCCTTGAAGGTGGCGAAGGCAGCATCGCGGAAATCACCCTTGTCGATTTGGTCGAACTGCCGCTTTGCTCGGTAGCGTGCCATCGGAGGGCGTGTGGCCGACGGCTCATCGGCTACCTTCGCCGCAGCTGCAGGTAGGGCTTCAGCTTCAATGATGCGTCGAAGCTCCTGCACGACATTTAGGTAAGCGGTGTTTGGATTGGCCCATGCGCTGATCGCCTTGCCGTCCGTCGGCACGGCCTTCAATTGGCGCAACTCCCTCATCGCTTTCCAATCGCATTCCTCCACGATGATCGGCACTACACGGGCGGTCCCTGCGGCGTGGCGTTCAAGCGCGCGTCTCATTTCGCGCTCGACACAGTAGTCGGATGCGATGAAGTCGGGGCTCACCAGGAGCAGGAACAGGTCGGAAGCCTCCAGTTCCCGTTCAATTTCAGCGTCCAGTTCGCCACCAGCCAAGATGTTTCGATCATACCAGGTCTCAATACGCCCTTCCCTTGTAAGGTTCTTGAGGTGGACGTGCAGCCGATCAAGCGCGGCCTTGTCGTTATGAGAATAAGAAATGAATGCCCGCATCTGCTCAACTCAAATGTTTAATGTTTGTTCATGATTTACCCAAAGCGCTACCTACGCGAGACACGGCCTGTAACGCTTGCGCCCGAAACCACTGATATACTGTCTACAGTCAGCGCTTCTTGTTCGACTGGGACAACACCGAAGCGGCAAGTGTCTTTGTCTTTTCAGAATAGCGATCGCTGCGAAGTACCTTTGACGCGAGGTCCTCCATTTCCGCTCCGGTTTGCCGACTGGTCTTTGACTGAGACAACGCCGAACCAGCAAGCTTGCGGGCGATCTGTGAAGAGCCAGGTTTGAAAAGGGTGTCTGCTGCAAGCGAGGCAACCTTGGTCGAAGTTCCTTTACGATTTACCGCCATATTATCCTCCATGTGGTGTTTGGTTTGCTTCTAGATACCAGCTGTGGGATTGGAGCCAACTTTTCGCAAGCTTCATCAGTGACATTTCAAAATGGTAGCCTCGCCTCAAAAAGGTCTGACGTGTCTTCGTCGCGCCGCCTGCTCAGGCCTTCACCAAGATGCAGGCACGGATGTTTAATACGTGTCAGGCCTTTGCCGCCCTCAAAATGGACCCACCCTCCTCTGGGCATGCCCACGCTTACGATCAGCGCCCCGCATATTGGACAAGTCCGCCTGAAGGATGCGCCCTTCTTGCTTTCACAATCGCCTCGAACTGCCCAACCGCCACGAACGGATACCGTGCGCCCCGACGACAGACGGCGGGTGTGTGCCTTCCGGTAATACCAACGTTCCGTCATCCCAGCCCCCTCCTTTCCTCGACCCGGCTGCCGCTTGGGGTTGAACGCACGTAGAAGCCTTGTGGAATAGCCTCCTGCACCAGCCCCACATGGGATATCAGGCCCACGGCACGACTCCCCTCTGTCAGCGCAGCAAGAACTTGGATCACTTGATCCAGCGTGCCCGCCCCATTCTCGGTGTCGAGGCTTCCGAAGCCTTCGTCGATAAAGATTGTGTCCATCCGGATCTTGCCCGAAAGGCTCTCGACCACATCAGCGAGCCCAAGCGCGAGGGCCAGCGCCGCGATAAAAGTCTCGCCGCCTGACAGCGTGGCTGTCGGGCGCGCCTTGCCGGTGTTGATGTCGAAGACCTCGATTTCCAGCCCACGCTTGCCGCGACCGCCAGATGCCTCGAGCCCGCGCGTTAGCCGGTAGCGACCACGTGTCATTGGGTCGAGCCTCATATTCGCCGCCTCGAGAACCTGGTCGAACATTGCTCCGATCGCGAAGGTCTCGAGTGTCATCTTGAAATCGTTCTTGCCGTTAGCCAGATCAGCCAGCCCCCGGAGCGGACCGGTCTCAGTTTCTAGCCGCTCGGTTTCGGTCAGAGCCGCGGCAAGCGATTCCTTGAATTTGGTCAATGACAATACATCCGTTCGCGATGCGGCAAGTGCAGCGTTGGCCGCGTTCAAGGTCTGGGTGGCGTCTGCCAACGCCAGCTGAAGCGGGGCAATATCCGGGCGTTCACGATCTGCGCAAGCGGCTGTGGCGTTCTGCAATGTCGTGCGAGCCGCGATCAGGCCCTCACGATGATCGGATACCGTCTTCTGGTCGGCATCGAGGGTCGGGAAATGCGCCTTGAAAGCATCATATCCCGCTTTGTCCAGCCCGACCTCGGCAAGCCGAGCACCAAAATCATCTTGCGCCTTTTTCACGCGCTGTTGCTGCGCGTCGCGCGCCCGCTTTGCTGCTTCAAGCTGCTCTTGCGCACGAGTGAGCATTTCACCGGCGGCTCGGTCCTGTTGCGTCGCCACTTCCAGCGCCTCAGAGAGTTGCCTTTGCTCTCTCTGTAAAGCCTCCCGTCGAGCGACAACCGCCTCGGGCGTGCGCAGACCTTCCGGCAAGGCCTCGATCACTGTGTCCAGCTTGGCGCGCGCGCCGGCAAGATCGGTCTCGGCCTTTCCCGCAGCGGTGCGCGCCGTAGCCTCGGCAGCTTCAGCCTCAGTCAGTTTCAGCTTGAGTTGGGCCAACTTCTCCGCCATCGCGTCCAAGTCGACCACTTCTCCAAGCGCGGCGACGTCGCCTTCAAGCCGTGCAATTTCAGCTTCGAGTTCCGCCAACGTGGCCTCAGGACGTTCCTGTTCCTCCAGCGCCCGCTTCTTTTCGTCCAGCCGCATTCGAAAATTGCCGAGTTCGCTTTCGGCCCGAACTCTGGCTTCGGAGGCAGTTCTCGCTTGAACCTGCGCACTCCGAAACGCTTCGGTCAAACCAGATTGTTCGGGCGTACCATGGGCAGGCGTAGGATGATCATAGGAACCACAGACAGGGCAGGGCGCTCTTTCGGTCAACTTTTCGGCCAAAATGATCGCTTGCGTGCGCGAAAGCCGTGCCTCGGCATTTACCAAGGCCGCATCAGCGGCTTGCGCCGCGTCGGTTCTTGTTGCCAGTTCGTTCGATGCCGCTTCAACATTTCGTTGAGCATCCGCGACAGCCTCTTGCGCCTTAACATGCGTCGCTGCCTTGACTCTTTCTCGGTTGACCTCGGCCAACTCACCGGTCAGCTGGCCTCGCATCGTTTCGGTCTTTCGCGCTTGATCAAGCGCCAGATCGGTCGCATCGCGTTGAGACTTGAGCTTCTCTCGGGCATCTATGGCCTCGGTCAGAGCCTTCTTCGCTGAAGCTTCGTCCTTCGCAGCATCGTCAAACGCGCTTCTAAGAGCCGATGCCTGACCGACCTGGTTCTCGATCGCCTCCAACCTTGTCAGGTCAGCCTGAACTTCCTGCCGCCGGTCCTCGCCCGACTGTGCCTCAACAAGTTTTTTTCCCGCCTCTTCCTTCGCGCCATTGGCGATGTCTAGTTCCGACTCGACCTTTGTGACAGCCTCCACCGCATTCCGGCTATCCTGCTCCGCATCGCGCAAAGCCTTCTCAAGATCACGGGCCTGCATGGCATTCCGGACAGCCTCAATCCGCTTGGCTAGTTCTTCGACTTCGCCCGTTTTCTTTTCTAGATCATCGACAGCTCGCTGCGCCGTATCGACAGCAGAAAATGCCTTTTCGATTTGCTCGCCTTCGGTCAGAGCTTTGCGCGCAGCTTCGTTTGCCATCTCCGCACCACGTTGAACGCCCTGCTTTTCTTCGACTTGGGCTGCGGCTGCGGCAATCCCGAGTTCCAGCGCCTCCGCGCTCTCAAAACCACGTTCCTCGAGTCGAGCCACGTAGAGAGCGCGCTGGTCGCGCAACGCTCGTTCTGCCTCTGAGGCTTCTTCTTTCAGCCGTGCGGCGAGATCGCGATAGATCTTCACGTCGAAGAGATCCCGCAATATCTCGACCCGCGCATCCGTTTTTGCGGCCAGGAACGTCTCGAACTTGCCTTGCGGTAAGAGCACGATCTGTCGAAACTGATCTGCCCCGTAGCCAAGCAGCGCCTCGACTTGCTGCCCAACTAGCGAGACCTTCTTTTCCGCAATGACACGGCCAGACTGACTCGGACCAAGAGTGTCCACCGGAATCCCGGTGACGTCGAATAACGAGGCTTCTGCCGCGTCCTCAGTTGTCCCTTCACCGCGTGCCTTCGGACGTTCCTGCGCCGGACGACGACGGATCAGGTAGGTCTTGGCGCCCAGCTCAAAGACAAATGCGACTTCGGTAGGTAGATCCGACGCGGCGTGATCCGAGCGTAGTGAACGTGGTTCCTGATCAGTCTTGGTCGGCGCCCCGAATAGCGCGAAGGACATCGCCGAAAACAGCGTCGACTTTCCCGCGCCAGTCTGACCATAAATTCCAAACAGACCCGTCTCCAGCGCGGACCGGAAATCGACTACCTCGGTTGTCGCAAATGGCCCGAAGGCTTGAAGCGATAGGCGAATGGGTCTCATGTCTGCTCCTCCCCGGAGGCTACTGCGTGGAGCTTTTCCGCGACGATCGCGACTTCGGTGGCGTTTGGTTCTCGGCCGCGCACAACCTTCACGAAGTCGCCAATCATCTCGATCGGCGTGACCGCAGCCCGCCCGCTGCCGAGCGCCTTGGTCTCTGCCGCGCGCTCCTGCCGGGCATAGGCCAGATGGCAAGCATTGGGATAGGTCGCGCGTAACCGCTTCATCGGATCGATCAGAGGGTTTTCATCCGTCAGGATAGCCTGGATGAAGTCATCAGACGGCGTTCCTTCCAGAAGATCCGAGAATGCCCCGGTAAGCGAGCGAACCTGCCGGATCGGTCGGAAAGGTACGATGCGGATCTCGACCCCTTCAGCTTTCATATCGACGACAGTCATGGATTTTTCGTTTCCTGCCTCGTCGAACCCAAAAGCGAGCGGTGCGCCGGAGTAACGAATATGGCTCGCGCCCACTTCCTGCGGCTTGTGCAAATGCCCCAGTGCAACATAGTCCGCCCCATCGAAGACATCGGAGGGAACAGTTTCGATGCCCCCGACTCGCGTCAGGGCGCGCTCGGTCTCGCCGACCGCACCCCCCGCGACGAAAGCATGGGCCACGACGACCCAACGTGCCCCATCAGGCACCTGCCCCCTCGCCGCGGCGATCTGGGCGGCAACTACCTCCGCCGGCGCATTAATGCTTTCATCCCCGAACACCTCGCGTGCGGCGTATTCATAGGAAAAAGGCAGTGCGGAAAAGGCGACCTCGCCATGCGCGTCACGCAACACCAGCGGCGCTTCCACCGCATCGGCAATCCCGCGCACCAGCACACGAGACGCAGTGGAAAAGACAGACATTGCCTCGATCCGGTCGCCAGAATCGTGGTTTCCAGAGATCATAACCACAGCGGCTTCGGTCTCCTCTGCCACGCGTTTGAGGAAGCGATTGAACTGCCGGATCGAAGAATTGGGCGGCGAGGCACGGTCAAAAACGTCCCCGGCGATGACAAGAACATCGACCCGATCGGCCACAAGCGTTTCAAGGATCTGACCCAGGATGACCTCATGATCCTCTTCGAGGCTCAACCCCATGAACTGCCGCCCCAGGTGCAGATCTGCCGTATGAAGTATTCGCATAAGATCAATCCATTTTCTATACGTATAGTAAATGTATGGACTTTGGGAGCTGAGTCAAGTACTGCTTCGTGCATGAGCCTAGAAGATCTCAAACACGCGCAACGCGAGCGAATTTTGTTCCTCGACCAATGTCTGACCTGGAGAGGTCAGGCGAACCGTCGCGACTTGATGGAACGCTTCAATATCTCGATGGCACAGGCTGCCGTTGACTTTCGAACCTATCTCTCTCTGACGAATACGCCGCCAGTCTACGACGCCGCAGAGAAGGCCTATTTCTCGACCGGTGACCAGCGCCCATTGACTGACACGGGCCCGGAACAGGTTTTCGAATTGCTCGATGGCAAGGCGGCATCGCTTGGCGCGAGCATCCCGCTTCCCACTCGCGTGATGGATTCCACCGTCGTCGCACAGCTCTACCGCGCGATGAAGGGCGAACGAGACATCCAGATCACCCACACCTCGATGACAAGCGGCCTCTCCGACCCGCAGTGGATCAGTCCAGTTCAGTTTCATTTTGACGGAGAGACAATTTATCTCCGCGCCTGGAGCTATAATCACGAAGCGTACCGCGATTATCTCCCAATACGAATAGCGAAACAAACCCAGATGGAAACGCGGGAGAGGCCTGCCCCTCTGCGATTTGACACGGACTGGAACAGCTTGGTGCGCTTGTGGATACGCCCGCGTTCAGATCTATCCGATGCACAAGCGAAGGCCGTCCGGCTGGAGTACGGCTTTGACGACAAGACGCATTTGCTGATCGAAACGCGCAAGGCGCTCGCGTTTTATGTTGTCAGACGGTGGCGTTTAAATCAGGATAAGGCTCGGCTCGAATTAGAAAGGATTGAAGAAATGGATGCATGACATAGCAAGGTGGACTATGGCCTCAAAGCACCTCGGAACGGGCCTTTACTAAACTCGAGAATAGCGAAAAACGCCTTTCACATACTGATTTAAATATTGCCCAACAGAACC
Source organism: Roseovarius sp. A-2 (assembly GCF_002072155.1). Lineage (GTDB taxonomy): Bacteria > Pseudomonadota > Alphaproteobacteria > Rhodobacterales > Rhodobacteraceae > Roseovarius. The sequence continues at coordinate 29,280 of NZ_BDIY01000020.1, forward strand.
AGCATCCAACATCCCCTCGAATATCTGCTGAGGAACATCAAAATATTGATAAGTCGCCCCACTATTGAACTCAACCTGAAGCGTCTGGGAATCCTCATCGTAACCGATCGCTGAAACATTTGAAGAGTCGACCAAATGCATTTCCATCTCTTAATCGTCCTCTTTAATTCGTGATATCTTCGGATTCTGCGCACGCCATGCCTCTACGAGTTCATCGTATCGCGGTGCAACTTCATTTGATATGCCCCAACCCCCAGGATACTCAGTATCTTCAAGCGGTATCTCATCATAAACTATCGGGTCTTGACTGTCGGGGCGCCGATTCTTGGGTGGCGGTTCAATAGTTGTTCGCATTGGCAGCTTTACCGATTCACCTAATATTATCGCTTCGCCGGTTCGCAAAATTGGCAACATTCCCGTAAGTCCGTCGAGATTATCGGACATTGCCGATGAAATGTGTGACCGGTCCGACGCATTGGTCAAACGAAGCGCAAAAAAGGTTCCACATTGCGAAAGGATCGTGGAATCGATCTCAGACGGCCGCTGGCTTACGATCATCGCGCCAACGCCATACTTTCTTCCTTCTTTCACTATGCGCCGCACGATAGCTGATGCCATATTTTTTTCGCGATCATTCAGATAAATATGAGCTTCCTCCATCACCAATAGGAGCGGTCTATGGCGCCCCCCTTGCGACAGATCTCGCCCCCAAAAAACCGCCTCGTAGAGCAGCCGAAGCAGGACACCAATTGTAGTCTGAAGTGTATCAGCCGGAACTCCTGAAAGATCCAGGATTGAGATAGGATGATCAGTACCCATCCATTCACGCAAGAGTTCGTCGATATCAGAAGCAATCTCCCCATCAGATTTTGGAAGAAACTTCTCGGGCCTGAAGATGAAGTCGTATCTCGGAATTCGTAATTTCGTTCCCAAGAGGAGAACTTGCTTTCCCAAGCTAAGCGCTCCCGGCAAATAGCCTATCTTGTCCGCTCCAGCGTCGGTAACAATATTCTTAAATGTGGGAGGAAGTCCTAGCTGGGAATTTCCTTTCAACTCTTTTCCATCGGAGCCAACTTCATAAGCCAAATTGTCTTTGGGATCGCCATTTCGTCCACGATAATAGGTCGCAAATGTTTCAACATATAATTCGTACCACAAATCATGAAGACTGAAAGGTACGGGAGAGTCGACGCTTAGCGTGTCCTTGGTTACACCTTTACGAGGGCATTTCACGAGTGAATCAAGCTTATACTTGAACACCCTTTCCATCACGATGTTTCTGTCTTTCTCGTTCCCGAATTCACCAAAAGCTACCAAACATAGTTCGTCAAAGTTCAAAGCCCAAAACGGAATGAGAAGTTGCCTATCGACCTTTGTTTCGCTTGGGTTGCCTAGAATCTTGAAGACATTTGCCCTGTCACGTAGAGCTCGCCCATACTCGCCGTGCAGATCAAGCATTACAATCCTAGCAGATGGATACTTTGACTTATCCGAAAGTGCGTTCATTAGGCTCGCAACCGTGGTCGATTTTCCTGACCCTGTCGTCCCTACGACAGCAGAGTGTCGAGTTACCAACTTGTTGACGTCGACCAACGCCGGAATCGACTCTGCATTGGATATGTGACCAAGCTTCACAAAATAGGGCTTGTCAGGTTGCCCGTAGATATCCTTGAGTTCCTTCTCAGAAACCAAATGCACTTTGTCCCCAATCGTTGGGTACTGAGAAAGCCCCCGCTGAAACGATCCGTTTCTAGGGCCTTCTCCAATCAACTGAACGGTCATCCATCTGTTGTTTTCGGAGACTTCGGCTCGCGCTTCCGGCACCGCACTGGCACCAACTTGACTTATGATGCCAAACAGGTTTTCAAAACCGATGGGAATACGCACAAAGCTGCCGATTTGCCCAGCTCTGTACCCCTGCCCATCGATGTACACAAATCCAGTCAAAGATTTGGTAGACATAGAAATGCTAACATTGGTGCCGCTGACGTCCTGGACGTCGCCAAGATAGCTATCGTCACTAAGCATCTTGGTCACCCACTCCAGAGCCAATGAACTTTTTCAGAAAGTTCGTGAACTCGGCAAAATCCCCCAATTTGACGTTTGGTCTTGAGGCGCCGCTCTCGCCTTCAATTTTAACTGGATAAACGAATGACTTGATGTCCTTATCTTCATCATCTGAATTCTTAGTGAGTTTCCACTCCCCCAAATTTGTACCAATGATCGCTTGATCATATGTCCAAACATTGAGGTTATGTTGCCGCTCTGCAAGTTCGTAGGCTTTTGGATATCGCAATCCTACTCCTTCGTCTTTGCTCAGCTCAAACGTTCCAAACTGAAGGGCAAGCACCATTCCCGTCGGGTTGGATTTTAGTGCATTGACGATTGCATCATTTAGGTGGCCGTCGTTGAATGAGTAGCCACTAAGCACCAAGAAAGACGATTTCCGACGTATGAACCGGTTCAATTGATCAATAAGTGCCAAGTAAGGCATCTTGCGGCTTTCTTCATACTTTAGATGCGAAGGGTAGATCAGATGTGAAGCATCTTTCACAGGCTGAGAAGACCTGCAGACTTTCCTTTCGCCAGATTTTGTTGTTTGATACCAGTTAATTGAGCCATGAATTTTCCACAATCGTGACCAGTGAACGGGTATCAAATCATCCTCAACCGCGCGCAAATCAAAAAACGATCTACGTGATCCTACAAACCCGTCGAAGTAGGGAACCTCTAGGTCATCGAGAGCTTGTTCGAGAAGTAGATCATAATTAGTCGTGAAAATTTCGACCGGAACCTTGCGATCGATTGATCGCACCCATTTACTCAAACGGTGATAGGGGGTCTCGATCTCCGGCAGCGATACATCAAGCTTGCCAACAATCTCAACGCAGATTGCCTTTTCAAGGCTTTCAAGATCAGCTTCGGACAGCCCTCGAACATCGCCGCCGATCGAAACCGCCAACAGTCCCCGCAGGAAGCTCAAGATGTCTTCAATATTCTCCTTATCCTTGCCCGCTTTCGTCAGCTCAGCAAGCAACAAGTTATACTTTTGATTGCCATTCAGCGCTCTATTAATCGCAACGGTCAAATTTTTCACGTCTGGTATAAGTGGCCACTGTTCCTCAGGCATTGGAACTGACAGTGGGCACCCAGCAGAAATAAAGAAGCCAATTGCCTCGTTGTCCTGAGATAGGGATTGACGAAGATATTTCAGGTGTCGAATAGGATCGTGAAAATTTGGCACAAACAGCTCTCCCTTAATTTATTCTCTGCCGTCCGGCTCAATGAAAACGTCTAAGTACTTCACTCTCGGTCGGCACTATGACCCTCTGGAAGGCGGCTCGTCGGAAGCCCTATCATCGAATCAGCATTTGTCGACCCGCCTACCCACCGCCCGCGCTGCGAGCAATTTCGACAGCAAGAGCAGAAGATCCCCAATTTCCTTGGAAGTATGCATCGTGCTCATCATCGTCCTTGAAAATAGGTTCGCCGCCCAACGCGTCCCAATCGCCTTTTACGTCATCCCCAATCTGGAGTTCGCCCTCACTTCCCAGAAGTTCAACGACCGCGAAGCCGTCGTTGTGCTGAACTACGATCATACCTCGATTACGCGAAACAAAAACAACTTGCCCCCCGGCCATCCTTTTCCTCCTGCAACAAAGAGATTTGCCAAGCTTTCAACTACAAAGGGATCAATCGACTCGCCTGTCAACAGGACAGAGAGCAAAATGGATCTATAGGCCTTTCCGAACCTCCGCTGTACTCGACGCCATGTTCGCTGACCACGTCGCCGTTGACGGGCCCCTCATTAGCAACAGGGTACGCAGTGGTATGACCGCAATGATCCATTGGCAACGACAAGGCACTCACCCACCCAACAACTCCTCGATGAAATCCTCCTGCCGGTCGATCGCCGCCTCCCATTCCTTCGGCACAGCCGCTTCCCGCTCGAGCGTCTCGGGCTCAGGCTGCCCACGCCCGGCCTCCATCGCCATCACGCTCATCGCGCGCGCTTCGCGGCGCTGTGAACGGTCCCGGACAGGCGCGCGTTCGGCTGGTTTCTCCTGCTCGTCTGCGCCGGCCTCATCACCGCCATCGCCGCCCCAAGGACCAACACCCTGCACACTCGGCGGATAGGGGAAGGGCTTGCCCTCCTGGCGGGCCAGCATGTTCTTGAAAAAGGGATCGTCGTAATACTTGATCCGGCTCGCCTTGATCGGGTGCTGGGGCGAGGCGAGGATGATCACCTCGTCGGGATCCATGAGGCGCGCTTCGGTCTCGGAAAGCAGCGGCCGTTCTTCCAGCCGCGCTGATGTCGAGGTCGCGCCGAGGAAGCCCTTGTTGCGGCCATACATCCGGGTCACCGCCTCGCGGGTGGTGCTGCCGACCGCGGCGGAGACCTCCTTGACCGTGCGCTGATCGCGCGGCGTGATATAGAGCTTGAGCCCTGCCCCGTTCTCGAGGCTTTCGCGGCCCTCGGGCCCGTAGATCCGGTCAAGCGAGGCCAGCGACTGCGCGATCATCGCGACGCGGCCACCGTAACTCGCCAGCGAATGGATCGCGCGCTCGAGATAGGGCATGGCCCCCATCTGCTGGAATTCGTCGATCATCATCATGACCGGCCAGGGCTCATCCGGGCCCGGCTCGTTCAGGCGGATCGAGGCGATGAGGTCGGCGAACATCAGGCGCAGGAGTGGGGCAAGGGTTGCGATGTGATCTTCGGAGACAGCGATGTAGAGCGACTGCGGGGTCCTGCGGAAGGTCGAGAAATCGAAGTCGCTCGCCTCGGTGGCCGAGCGGACCGCCGGGTTGTCCCATTGCTTGAGACCGGCGGTCATCAGGGCTTGGATGTTCGAAGTGAGAAGCCGCGACGAGGCTGAGGCCGCATTGGTCCAGAGCTCGCGCAGGATGTCTTCCTCGGCCTCGTCAGCATAGGTCTTGTACTGCGCGTTCTTGTATTCGCCCCCGGCGACGATCTTGTTCACCTCGCCAAGGTTCGGCGTGCCGCGCTGTATTGCGAGCAGGCAGGCCGCGACGAAGATCGACTTGCCAGCCTCGGAGAAGGTGTCGAGCGTCTTGTTGTCCTTGTCGAGGAAGAGGTCGGCAAGGATCGAGACCTCGGTGAAACGCTGCGCGAATGTCGGGGCCTTCGCGATCCGGGCGAGAGGGTTGTAGCGATGCGTGGCATTGGCCCAATCAAACGGGCTGAAGCGATAGACCTCGTCGCCGTTGAGCGCCCGCAGCCGTGCAGTCTTCTCGAAGTTCTCGCCCTTCACATCGAGCACCACCACCGATCCCGCGAAACTCAGAAGGTTCGGGATCACGAAACCCACACCCTTACCGGCCCGGGTCGGCGCCACCATCATCACATGCGGGATCGTGGTCGAGGAGATGAACTCCGCCTTGGAGGTCGGCGCACCGAGTTTGCCGCAGGCAAAGCCCTTGCCCGGCGCCTGCAACATGTCGTTCTTCTTCAGCTCCGCCTTGGTCTGCCAGTGAGCTGAGCCGTAGTCGTCCCGCTCCTTCTTCCAGGTCCAGGCCAACGCCAGGGCGCCGAGCCCGATCGCCCCGAAGCCGACAGCGCCAAACCCCACCATGAAGGCCTCTGGGTGCGCCGCGCGGGTGCCGGCGCTGGCCTTCCACAGCGCCAACATGTCGAAACTCTGAAACCCGGTTTTCAAAGCGAGAGTCAGGTAGAAAGCGGCGACGATGGTGCCGATGACGGCGCCGCAGATCACACCGAAAAGAAGCGCGGCCCAGAGGGGAAGTGTCTTGGTCATGGTGGTCATCCCCCTCAGAATTCCATCTCGTCGTCGAGACCGCGGTCTAGCGTTTTGTTTCGGGCAAGATCACGCCCCATTTCCTGCGCCTCTTGCTGGCCGCGCAGCCGCGCGACCTCGGTCGCCTTGTCTTGCTGCAACCCGGCGGCGCGGTCGGTGAAGGCCTGATCGCCCGTCTCCTCAAAGGTCATCTCCAGGAATTCCTGCGTGACGGTGATCTGGTCGAGTTTGCTCGGCAGGGCCACGTCCAGCACCTCGTAGTTGCCGCGCCGAAGTTCGGCCAAGCCTTCCTCGCCCAGTTCCTTGAAAAGCTCGGACTGCAGGGTCCGCTCGACGGTCTCCTCCTGTTCCTCGGTGAGCTTGCCGTCCCGCAGCATGTCGGCGAGGTCCTGCAGGTAGGGGTTGGGCCTCCGGTCGTCCTCGTCGATGAGGGGCAGTGTCGCCTCCTCCTCGTCCGCGAGGGTGCGGCCGATCTCGACGCCCATCTCCTTCGCTCTTTCCATCAGCGCGTCCATCACCCCGTCAACCTTCTCGAGCGCGGCATCGAGCTGGTCGTCATTGGCCGTCTCGACGCTGAGACCGTCCTTCGCCAGCACCGCGTTCATGTCCCGCTCGACCCAGTCCTGTGCCATGCCGTAGTTCCGCGTGCCGGCCGCCGTGATGCGCGCCACCAGCTCCTCGCTGTCCATGCCCACCTCCTCGGCGCGCTCGAGCACGTCACGGAGCCCTTCGTCATTGCCGGACCGCAGCGCGGCGATCAGCACCTCGCTGCCCGCCCCCGGCGGATAGGGTTCTTCGAGCTGCTTACCGAACCGCGCCCGCAGTTCCGGATCCGGCACCATCTGCGAGAGATCCGCGATGATCGGCGCGGCCTTGGCTTCAAAAGCGGCGCGCTCGGCCGGGTCCAGTTCCTCGGCCTTGAGCCGCAGCGCCTCGATCGTGCGCTCGGAATAGTCGATCGCGTCACCGACGGTCTTGATGTCCTTCATGTCTATCTCTCCTTCGGTGAAGTTCCACGGTGTGCCGGAGCCGAGCCCATCCGCCATGCCGCGCACGGCACGCGCCATGTGGTGCCGGTCCATGCGGTCCAGCAGGTCGGCGAGGTTCTTGTAGTCCTTGGCAAAGCCCACCACCTGCGCCTGAGCGATGGCGGATTCCTGGGCCGTCATGACAATCTCGCGCGGCAGGCGGGCCTCTTCCTTCGCGCGGTAGATCTCCTCGATCCCGGCGGGTTTCTCGAAGATGCCGCGCTCGAGCCGGGTGGTGGCGTCGAGCATTACGCCGTAGCGTTCCGCTATCTCAGCCTGCTTCTCGCGCATCAGCTGCGGCGACATCACACCCTCGGCCCAGCAGGAGAACCAGGTGCCCTTATCGACGCCGCGATTGTTCAGGATGATGTGGGCGTGCTTGTGCGCGCGGTCGTCATGGACCGCGAGGACGTAGTCCCATTGGTCGCCGAATTCGCCGCTCTCGAAGAAATGCTCCGTCCAGTCCATCGCGATGTCGCGGACCTGGTCGACCGTCACGTCGGTCGGGAAGGACAGCAACATGTGCGAGGTGAAACCGAGCTTGGTCGAGCCGCGCCAGGTCCCGGCCCAGTCCTCGATGATGTCCTCTTTCTGCTCCTCAGAAAGCACCGCCGCATCGGTCAGCGCATTGGTCATCGTCGAATAGGTATAGACCGCCTTGTCGTTGATGTAGGAAATCTGCGCCCCGAGCGAAGCACGCGTCTTGCAGCCTCCGGCTCGGATCCTTTTGAAGACCGCCGCCCGGCTCTGCCCCGAGGCCGCTTTCAGCGCGTTTCGCGCCGACAGCGACCCCACCCGCGCGAAACTCCGCCCCTGCCGACGCCCCGCCAGCCGCGCGTCGATCCGCGCCGCGGCCTGACCCCGGATGCGTTCATCCTCCCAGAGCCGCCCCATGACCGAGGCGTAGAGGGCGAGCGGATCAGCCATTTCTGACGAGCCTCAAACCTGTCACGGTCTCGCGCGGGCTGCCCTCCAGAACCGCGCTCTCCGCCCCCTGCCCGTCTTCCTTTTGCGGCCACTCCTGAGCACGCAGCGACTGCGCCGCATCCTTCATCCGGCCCATCTCACGGCTCAAGGACTGCGCCAGATCGAGCAGTTCGATCAGCACCGCGCGGTCCGCCTCCGAGACCTCCAACCGACCGCGATGGACCGCCTTGGCGAGCACCAGTCCGGCGTCGTTCACGTCCCTCGCCTGACGCCACGCGGCGCAGAATTCGGCGACCAGATCGCGGGGTACATCAAGGAAACCGCACCGTCCGCGCAGCACCGCATTGAGCGCCTGCGACCGGTTGGCAAAACCCCGTTCGCGCCACTCCGCATCGAAGGCCTCCAGTTCGGATCGGCTTGCCCGGAACGCCACCGTCTCGCTCGGATCGCGCACCGCGATGCCCTCGCCCGCCTCCTCTTTCGCCAGCCGGTTCACGTGGCGCGGAGAGATGCCGAACGCCGTCGCCAGATCCTTGGCACTCTCGCCCGCCGCGAAGCGCCGCGCGACTTCGATGCGCTCTTCAAGCTTCAGGTTTTTCGCTGGCCTCGGCACGGGTCAGACCCCTCGGACAAAATGTGCAAACATTGGTCATATCCTGCCAACGTCTTCCTTCTCTCCTTCGCTTATACTTCAATACATCACATTGCGCAATATTACGTTTTGCATGATGTGTATTTCTGCTAGCATTGAACGCCATCAAGACCCCGCGTCGCGGCGCGACATGGAACGGATCCCGCCCTCATCGATGCAGGACAACCAGGTCGAAAAAGCTTCGGAAACTTGTGTTCAAGACGCACGCGATGACAGACAAACCAAACGCTCGAGCCGGTCACGGATCGGGCGCCAGGAACACGAAAACGGCCCGCGCGGGATGGCGCGGGTCACGCCCTCTAAGGGCGTCACGAAGCTTCTGAGAGACGGCGTCAGACCCCTGCAGATCCGAAGACCCGCAGGGGTATCTGGGTCAGTGACCCAGCCCCCGAACGCGCAGGTCATCATAGCGGCTGCGGGCGATCAGCGCCTCGGTCTCGAGGCTGTCGAGGGTCTCGGGATGGGCGTCTTCATCAAAGGCGGCGAGGTAAGCATCGAAGGCCATGTCGGCTTGCAGTTCGGCGAGGTCGATGGATTGTTCGAGTGTCATGGTGTGATCCTTTCCGTTGATCGTCGTTGGACGGATCGTGGAAAAGACCGGGGGCATGAGAGCGGGCTGCACCCGGCACGGGGCGGAATGAAATGGAGCACGCCGGGGGCGGGTTTGTTGTGAGCGGTGCACCGCAGCGCTTAAGGCTCAGCCGTCCAGAAACCTGCCCCCGGCGTTGCCGACCGCTCGACCCCGGGCTAGCGATCTCTAAGGCCAACAGGTCGACGGAAAGGCGCGCGGCTATGGCCCTGACGTGAGACGTCGCCCCCGAAGCATGACGGTGATCTGCGGTTTGCACCCTCGCGGCGCAGGGTGAGTTCGGCGCCTCCGGGAGCCTCGCAAAGACACCCCCGAACGCAGGTTGCTCGACCGACGGTAGGGGTGCGCTTGGCTCGCTCAGCGGGCTCCCAGTTCTCCTTGCTGACGTTCGGTTCCAACCCGGGTTCGCGCGATGCACGTTGTCACAGAACAGAAAGATCGAAGCCGCGTCAGCGACCGATCCAGTCCCACTGCCCGGCTCTGCGGCCGCGTCCGAAATATGCCGCATCCTTCGGACACCTATAGTGCACCGGTCGAGGGCAAGTTCTCCCGGAACGAGAAAAAGCCAGACCGCCGGAGCGGTCTGGCCGTTGGCTTAGGCGGCGTCTTTGGGACCCCAGGGGATCACAGCCTGCAGGGACAGATCGTCCTGATTCGCGGCCTTGCCGAGGTTGGCGTTGAAGCCGTGGTCGCGGATGGTCAGCGTGTAGTAGTCAGCGCCGGTCTCCTTGTTCTGCTTCTTCCAGATGCCGCCGCACTCGACCAACTTGCCGCGCGGGGAGCGGCCAAGGACGCGGTGCGTGGGGGCCATCGGGTTCGCGCTCGCGATGGGTTCGACCGTGATGTCGAGGTCGAAGGTCAGGGTCGAGATGGAGCCGACGCCCTTGGCAGTTCCGATGTCGGCGCTGGTGAATTTGATGCAGTTCGTGGTCATTGCTCTTCTCCTTGTTTGCGTTGCAATGATGGTCACCTTGCAGCTGGCCAAGGCCCGGCCACACCGAAGGCGAAGCGCAGCGGAGAGGGGCAGGCGCCGGTCTTTTTGCTCCGCGCGGAATGACCCGCAGGGTCAGGGGAAAAAGATCGGCGACAACCTTTGTGGACGGGACGACAGCTGCGACCAGCATGTCATGCAACTCAGACAAAAGGAGAAGTGCGGTGGCCACGAAGGAAACCTGGGGGAACAGCCGAAAGAGAGAAATGCCTGTGGTGGCGATATTTCTGTCCTCTCGCTCCGAGCCGCATCCCGACCAGTCAGAGCTTTGCCTGACCCTGGCTCACGTGCCGCAACGGCTGGTTTCCGTGGCAACCCGATGTGTGTTGTCTGGAAGAGCAGCATGGAGACCGTCGAAGCGTCGACAACCTGTTCGGATCACCGGGATTTCGAACTGACACTCTACGGCAACCCGATAGCTTGGGTTTGCACAGCACGACCATCACCGACCTTCTGCCAGCTGCGGCCAATGCAATCCGGAGGTCGTAGGACATCGTTTGCGACCCATGATCGCGGCGCGGAGCTGCGTGTCCGACAAAGCGAGGACCAACACCGGCCGAGACGCGAGGTACGTGATCACTGATGTCACACGCCCGCCCCAGCGACCATTACCGAATGGCCGAGATGAAGCGTTGCCACGACCATGCGACGGCTGGCCGGGCTGGCTCCGGAGGAGACTGCACCGCCAGCGGCACGTCGCAGGGAGAGGCGGCGTTTCAGCGCGGGGAGGGCGGCTGCGTGCAGCCGACCGAGTAGGGCGCGGTCCTGACCAAAGGGCAGGAGGGGCCAATGTTCCCCTTGAATGCCTCACCTTAAGAATCAAAAGTTACTTTAACGGCAGGGCCATCGAGACAGGCGGAACACACTTTGATTGAGCTGAAAATCGAACTTATTGGCATCAAACCACCCATCTGGCGCCGGATCCTCGTTCCGAATGACATCAGCTTGGACATCCTGCATTCCGTTCTCCAGGGCGTTATGCCTTGGCAAGACTATCATTTGCATGAGTTCGAGATTGGCGAAGACAGGTTCGAGGCCCGCGACGAAAGTGATGACAGTTGGGACCCTGACGATGGCCGGAAGGACGAGAAGAGGTTTACTCTTGGAAAGCTGGTCAAGAAAGGCAGTCAGTTCACATACACTTATGATTTCGGCGATGGTTGGCGGCACCTCGTCACTGTCGAGAAGATTAGCAAACCAACCGGAAGACCAGATCTGGACTTTCCCGCCTGTGTTGCCGGAGAGCGAGCGTGCCCGCCAGAGGACTGTGGAGGGCCCTACTCTTACGAAGAGTTTCTCGACGCGCTGACCGACAAACGCCACCCGGAACATCGTGATACAAAGCAATGGGCCGGCGCGTTCGAACCGGAAGTGTTCAGCGTGCAGCAAGCCAATGCTGCCGTCGGTGCGATGTTCGTTTGGGCGAAAGAGTGTCGCGGACTAAAGTGACTCCTGACGCTGGCTTGGCGCGCGATCCATATGGCGAACCCCGCAACCATTTTGAAGAACTGAGATCGAGGTACCGACGTGACTACAAGCTCGACCATCATGCAGCCGTTGGTGAAAGCATGGGTGGATCAATTCGAAGAAGCGGACCGGGCGGATGCTGCGATCCTCGCGTCACTCATCCGGCTTGTCCCGGGTGATGCTTTTCGCCGCGATTTGACGCGGGTCCTTGAAGACCGCCTGAGGATCGGTCCCAACCCCGTGGCACTTTACAACGAAACAGAGCGTAAGAAATGGAAAGGGCAACCCAACCGTTTGTTTCCCGAGACGTCCCGCGCGAGTAAAATGCAAAAAGGGAAAAAGACTGTGCGCGCATATGGCCGCGTCGGACCGCCGCTGGTGCCTCGTCAGCGACAGGTCGCCGAAGAAATAGGCAGTGAAGGGGTTGTCGCCAACGTCCTGACCCAGTTGCACAAGCGCCATCGAAAGTCGATCCTTCTCAACCCTGGGGCCGACATCATTCGCGAGAAGCGCGCGCGCCGGTTCGTTCTGGTAACGGACTTCATCGGAAGCGGAGATCGCGTCATCAACTATCTCAATGCCGCATGGAGGCTGCGGACAGTGCGCAGCTGGTGGTCGAGGCGCAGTCATTCCGGCCTTTGTTTCGAAGTGGTGGCCTACGCAGGGACAGAAGCTGGGGTCGAACGCGTAAAGGATCACGCCTCATCGCCCACCGTCAGCTTGGTGACACGATGCCCAACAATTCAAACGGTCTTTCCCCGAGGAAAAGTCAGGCGGATGGAAGAGCTGTGTCGTCGCTATGCGCCACCGGGGTCCAAACCCCTGGGCTATGGCGAAGTGGGGGCGCTTTTGGCGTTTGATCACGGCATGCCGAACAATGCACCTTCGATATTCTGGAAGGATGCACGAAAATGGTCGGCGTTGGTACCGGAGCGAGCATCCAGTACAGCTGGTTCCCCCTACCAAGAAACGCACACTCCAGAGAAAGAAAGAGCGCGTATCGAAGCGTCTGCCAAGGCGTCGGACACCGGGGCAATTCTGCGCCCGACGAGCTTGGAAACGATCATCCTGTCTGCACTACGCCGATCCCCCCGTCATTCCGAAGCGATATCGGGTCGTCTCGGCATGAACATCGATGATGTGTGCGAAAGCCTTGACCGCTTGAAAGGTTGGGGTTGGATAAACGCGTCGCATCAATTGACCGAACGAGGGCGGATGGTTGCGTCACGACTGATCCGCCAGGACCGCAAGAGCCCCCTTCCCCAAGGCGACGACACGATGTACTTTCCGAATGCGTTGAGAGTGCCACGCGATGTCTAGTGGTTGCCGGGGTAACGACCGGCACCGTTGGTGTCACGTCCTGCCCGCAGGAGGTGATGCCTGGGCCGTCGATTGCGATGAGCTCACGGTCAAGCTTTCGCTTGATGCTCAACTTGATCGAACCGCACGACCTTGCGGTCGCCGCAGCGGTAGGCTGACTTGCGATCCGATCAAGCTCACCCTGAAGGGTGGATAGTAGATGCGAACGTGGAACTCTCAACGCTACTTCGCCGAGGGCCTTGCGGCGGGTGTGGATGAATCCATCCTCAAAAATGCAGTTGCGACAGCTGAACACACATTGCGGCAGGCAAATCCAGGCCCGCCGATCCTGACCCTTGGCCATCTGGGGCATTTGACGGGCGTCGATGTCGGCATTTTGACAGCATATGTCTCAAGGCAGGATGCGGACCCTTATCGGGAGTTCTCGATCCGCAAACGCCCGATCGCGGGCCAACCTCCGCGTTATCGGACAATCGCCGTGCCGGAGCCGTCCTTGCTGAGAGTCCAAACCTGGATCGCGTCCGAAGTCCTGCGCCATGCACCATGCCATTCGGCGAGCACGGCTTTTGCACCTGGGTCTCGGTTGGCCCAGGCCGCGGCGCGCCACTGTCGCGCAGTTTGGATGGTCAAGATAGATCTGCGGAACTTTTTCGAATCGGTGACCGAAATCGACGCGCATCGGGTGTTTTTGGAGCGAGGCTACCAGCCGCTGGTCGCGTTTGAGCTTGCGCGCTTGTGCACCCGTCTCCGCGACAAACATCGCAACGATACAGCTGTCTTGCCCCAGCGACGCACTCCCAAATTTCGGCACTCGTCCTTGACATCGCTTTATCCACGAGACCTGCTTGGCGTTTTGCCGCAAGGCGCACCAACCAGTCCAATGTTGGCCAATCTCGCAGTGCGCGACCTAGATGAAAGACTGACTGCTATCGCGAAGACCTACGGCGTCCGATACTCGCGCTATGCAGACGATCTCACCTTTTCAACGACACGAAAGTCGTTTGGAAGATCCCGCGCACATGATCTGGTCGGGCGAGTGTATGAGACCCTGGCTGCTCGAGGACTGGCGCCGAACCAATCCAAGACGACGATTGTTTCTCCGGGAGCACGGAAAGTCGTGCTCGGCCTTTTGGTGGACGGGGACACGCCGAAGCTGACACGCGATTTCCGCTCGCGGCTTCGAAAGCACTTGTATCACATAAGCGCTCCCGATCAGGGGCCGGTCCAACATGCAGCGCGGCGCGGATTCGCCTCCGTTGAAGGCCTCCGCCAACATCTGTTGGGCCTTATCGCGTTCGCCGGTCAGATCGACCCGGTCTATGCGGCGAAATGTCGGGCGATTCTAGACTCGTCAGATTGGTCGCAGACAAGGAGGTGAATTTAATCGGTTCGATGGGCGTCTTCTACCTACGGATTTTCATCAATTTGGAGAAGCTTCTGAGCTCAAATCACCGCCGGAGAACCTAGAAGGTCTTTCCAGCCTGAGATCGCACTGATTTTGAACCGGTCCTGTGAATTAAGTGTCGGCCTTCTACGTTACTCCAGTATCTCTGAAATCCCAGTCACTTCATCAGACTGTTCAGGCCGGCTATATCACCGCGCGTTTGGCCAAATAGGTGCAGACCGCGCAGGCTACACTGACAACCAGCTCGGCCTCTGGCGTATCAACCTGCTGTCCTTCCAACCCGTGACGAGCATTATTGGACGCATAGCCCCACAGTTTCTCGGTTGCGGTATCAAGAGGTTTTGGAAGGTCCAATCGCTTTACAAGCTGGCCGAATGTTGCTTTGGAATCGCCGGCCAGATCCCGCGCGGTCGCTTCCATCGCAGCGCAGGCATGCTGGATTGCCCCAGTCACATCCGGCTCCGGCCGCCGAGAAATATCGCGCAGCGCTTCGTGGATCTCGCGTGCGGCGGCACTGCGCCCGGTTTGTTCGAGGATTTCGACGGCCTCTTGTGTCGCGCCGGTAAATGCTTCGGAGCCGCGATAGACTATCTGGCCGTCGTTCATATGCCAGCCGATGCCATTTTCGACAAAAAACTGATTCAGCCGGTCATCGAACCTGCTTGCATTGTCGTTGAACCCTTGCGCGAGTGCCGTATGGAACGCTTCAGCAATGTCATAGACCTTGTACCAAGGACAGTCGGCAACAAGCCCGACGACCTCTTCCCAGATGTTGGGGTGCTCCGACCAGTTGTTCCGGTCAGGCGGGACGAGCAACACCTGACAGATGATCCGGCGCATGACGGACGGGCTCATGCCGATGTCCTGCCCAATCAGCGGGATCGCATAGCGCAGGTTTTCGGGCGCGTCCTCGTGAACGGTTATCTCCGCGGCTGCGCTGCGGTAGCCGTGCCGGTTCGAAAAACTCTCTGCCATTCTGTCAATCCCCTACGCTATCGGCACTGTGTGCAAATGGGCTTCAATCGCCTTGATCGCATCCGCGGTCAGCGGCAGGTTTCCCTTTTCGGCCTGCCAGTGCTCATGGAAGCGCGCGACAGTCTCGCGTGCGGTTCCCAGAACCAGCTTCTTGGATAGACCGGCGTTTGCAGCCAGGTGCGACAGCTCGTCCTGCGAGAACCCGGAGAACTTCTTGGTGCGGCTAAAGGTGAGCGCCGCCTTGTCGTCGTCTATGTAGGCAATAGTCGAGACAAAATCGTAGCACGGCGCGAGCGCCGCCTGCCTTCGATCCGGATAGATCAGCGACCAGTTCTTGAGGTGCATGTCGGCATTGCCGATCAGCACATTGAAAGTCAGCCGCCGGATAAACTCGGCGATGTCGTTCTCTCCGCATTCAGCGGCCAGTACCTGTGCGATGTTGCGCTGGCTTGCCTTCTCGTACTTGTCTTTGGGATAGACACGAAAGACTTGCGCGAAGTCTTCAATGTGAACAGCGCTGCCATCACTCAGACGATCAAACCGCTCGACCGCCAGCGCCTGACCGCTAACCTTATCCATGCCCTCGGGCAGGTTGCCGATCTCGGCAACATCGATCAGCCTTATCGGCGGAACATCCATGCCGCACAGACGTGCGAGCGTCATCATCGAGAATTCATTCTCGGGGACGGCATCGAACCCTTGCGCAGGTAGCTTAACGATCCAGGAGCCGCCAACCCCCTTGGCCGGTATTGCAAGACCGCCTTGCTTGTCTCCCAAGGCGGAGAACTTCAGTTGAACGCCTGCCAGCGAGAACCTCAGAGCCTGATCGCGATGATCATCATGATGATCATCACCGTTATCAGCATCGGGAGGCCACGCCTCGCCATCAGCAGGCCGAACGGTGACCGCGCCGGGAAGATCCTCGCCGAGAACCCAGAGCAGAAAAAATTCACGGACGGGCTTTACGCCCGCGCGCTCGGCGAGATAGTCCCGCATGTGACCTTCGGGCAGAAGATTGGAGAAGAAGGGCAGTAAGTGCATGTTCTGCGTACCGAAATCAGTGGTCAGTTCCCCAAGCTCATTCTTGAAGCCAAGGCTCAGAACCGACCTGCCCACATCGGCGACATAGCCTTCAGAGAAAGCAAAGAGCGAGGTATCGCCGCTGACCCGCGTCAGCGTACCTATCGGCTCTCCGTAGAGCAGGACTTCAAGGACGCTGACATCAGCCATGATCGTCACCATCCAGACGATAGGCCGGACGCGGCAAGGATGGTGCAGATGCACCCGCCCCATGGGCGAGTGCGTTGCGCAACATGCGCAACTGGCTCTGCGCCTGCTCGACCGCCTCCAGGTTGCGCGGATCGCTCAGGAACTCCTGCATGGAAGCAGACGCTTCTTGCAACTGAACAAGATCATCGGCTGAAAGTTTGAAGTGCATCAGCTCGCGCGCCCGGCGCTGCAACTCCTGAACGACAATCTCAGAGAGCGTTTCACTGGGGAGTGCTGCTATCTGGTCATCAAGGCGCTGCAATAGGTTCGTCGCCTTGCGCGCGCTTTGAACGTCACGGCGACCATCATCACCGCGAATGATCGCCCGAACGGCAGGCAGCTTCTTGCGCGGGACCAGAGTCAATTCCAGATCAAGTACGCGTGCAAGCTCGACCAGGCTGGACAGACGCAGATCGACCGCCCCGTTCTCGATCTTGGAAATGTGGCTCTGTGGAACCCCCGCCTTCGCACTGAGCGCGCGCTGAGAGAGCCCCTTGCGTTCCCGCGCGGCTTTGAGCGACTCTGCGATGTGCTCAGTTGCGTAACTCATGATCTATCTTGCTGCTTCGTTTACCATTTATGATATGCATAAACATATCATTCACTGAAGCAGACTTCAAGATTGATGTGGAATTCTACATCAAGGCATGCGCATGATGTGCTTTTATGCATCAAACACCAGAGAATTCACTTGCCAAAAAAGATCCGCTGGAAACTCGGGAGCTTCGAGGAACGACGATCAGATGCTCTTAACAGCATCCATGGAGCCGACGGCGTGCTCGGTGTGCAGCTTCTAAATGTACTTCCGATAGTCACTGCTGACCTTCTGCCCCGAGGGAACGTATTTCAACACGTCACCGACCTTACGGGCTGCTCGGATCGGAATCGGCAAGCGTTGGTTCATCTGGGTCGAGTTCCAGTTCACCTTCGTGAGGCTGAAAACTTCCTTCGCAATCTGTTCGATCGTGCTCTCGCTTTGCGGGTGCGGACAGAGCAACAGGGGGTTCGGGACATAGAGGCCGGGATAGGTCCCATAGTAGGGAATGCTGCCGTTGGTATAGAGCAGCCCATTGCCGTCCAGTTCAACGAAGGTGCCGCGGAGGACAGGGAAGTCGCCGTCGCGCAGCACCTTGACTGAATAGCTCTCATGAATCCAAACGAGATCGCGCAGTTCCACACCTGCCTCGTCGAGCGCCTTGCCAACACCCTCGGCCTCGTCCTCGCGAAAGCGCGACGTCTTCATGACGATCACGCGTGCCGGCATCGTTCTATGGACCGACTTGTAGGCGGCCAAGGCGCTCTCGGTGAGCTTGTGAGCCTCATCGATGGTGAGAAACGGATGGCGACCCCGTGACTCTGACTGCGCAGGACCACCTCTAAGAATGAAGCCTCTGCCCCGCTCATCGAACATTTGTGCAGCGCTGGTCCATATCTCGTCAGTTTCGGCATCCTTGAAGAAGCTGATGCCAATGTAACAGGCGGTGAACTCACCTTCCTCCGGCAATCGGCGCCAGGGCACCTTGCCGCTGCCCTTATAATAGAGCGTCGTCATAAGGTTCCATGCGAGATCAGCTCGATCTTGGGTTTGGCGGTCAGAGTTCTCCTTGATCTTGCGAGGGATCTTGGCATCGGGGTTGATGACATCCTCCCAGACAATCTGAGTTGAGAACCTCAGGTCCATCGCTCTGGCCTTGAGCAAGCCGCGGAAGTTTGGAGAGGTCTCCTTACCAGCTTTCACCTTGGCCGCTTCGTCCTCAATCACTTCGTCATCGCGCGCCTGCTCGTTCCTCCAGACTCGTTCGATCAGCTTGACAGGGAGCGAAACCATAACCACGTCCGGCCGTTCATGATGCGCCTCCAGCTTTTCCAGTTGCGCCATAACTGCGTCGACGGCCATCTCCACAGCACGGGCGTCGCTCGGTTCCTTGGCAATCTTCTCGATCTGACCTTTCGTCAGCACACCATCTTCGGCAGCCACCATTTCAAACCGGCACCGATAGGGGTTCTGGTTTCTCAGCCCGGGAAAGTCTGGGTGCAGGTTCGGGTGCTTTTCGGTCTTACCCTCGAACCCATCTTCGATCGCATTCAAAAACTCGCCTGATTTTTCAACGGTCAGAGCGCTGCCAACAACGCCGACTTTGATCGTGTCCCCCAGGTTCGTTTGCAGCGGGCCCGCCTGTAGCAACCCCAATCGCGGATCAGGATGATGGTGTTGGTCACCAAATTCCAGTTCCGGCTCCGGGAAGATTTTTGTCTTGAAGTCGCTCATAGGTCGAAGCTGCCTTGTTCATTCGAGCCGGACGGCTTCTTCGACTTCTGCGCCTTCGCGCCCCACACGTCCTCCGGCACGCTCTTTGGCAGTTCGATGGAAGGCGGGTCACCAAACTTGATGATGCGATCCGTCTTGGTGTCGGGTGTCAGCAGTGCGCCGGCATCTTCAAATTCCATACCCGACAGCAATCGATGCCACATGATCACCTGGCCTCGAACTGTGCTGTTTGTGTCGAGGCGCTTCTTCCCGGACAACAAGGCATCCGGATAGTTGAGCGCGCGTTCTCCATCCGAAGTGAAGTAGTAGGATGGGTTGACGATCAGGTACCATTGGTCCGCCAAGCGCTCGAACCGGGGATGGAATGAATGGTGCCGTACATAGTCGATGGGCCCCTCCCCCTTCGACTTCTGATAGACGCTGACAACGTCGGCCTGTGTCTTCTGCTTCGCACCAAGATAGCGAAACTTGCGCGCCACGACTCCAGGTGTTGCCAAGAAGTAGAACTGTTTTTTCTTTCGGTCCCATCCAAGCAAATCCCGAAAGTCATTGCCCAGAGTATGTCGCAACAGACCAGCAAATTTGTATTGCTGATCCACTGCGTCGTGTTGTGCCAGAAAGTCGGTTTCGATCCGTTCGACCTGATCCCGTTCGACCAGGTCGCGAACGGGTGTGGTTAGTGGGTCGCAGAATGTCCAAAGCGAGGTTTCATCGATCATCCAATCGTACCGTTGGCCTTCCCGGACCTTATTCATCCGGGCGAGCGCCTTCTGGGTGGAGAGCTGTGTCTGTGCGACGAAGATTTCCTCAGGAAGCTGCAATGGCGCCATGTTGATGATCGCTTCCTCCCCTCCCCCAAGTGGCGGGACGTAGTAACCGTGTCCTTGCTTGGCGACGGTCAGGGCAGCGAGGCGATCTTTCGCACGTCCGTCCAAGACGTCGCGCTCCTTGTCGAACTGCAATGTGCGTTCGGCCTCGCCAACGAGGTTTTCGAGCGATTTCCAGAAGAACGTGTCATCTGATTGCCTGTAGAGAACTACGATCACGGGTAGGTTGGAGCCACGCCAGTAGTCGAAATCTGAAGCGCGGACACGATAGGTGAAACCGGCGTCCGTCTCGCCGACATAGCTGCCACGCTCAGTAGCCTTGACCTGAACGGCAATCATCTTCGCAGTCGGCTGATCATCGTACATCACCTCAGCGATGCCGTCTATCCCTGCTTCCAGCCGTGAACGCCCATCAAATTGGAACCCAATTCGCAAGAATTGAAGATTAGCCGCCTTCTCTCCGATTTCGCCAATTCGCTGACTGGCAGTAATCTTCTTGTTCACGCCAACAACCCGTTCCTTCCATATGATAGAGATAGCACTTCAATCAGCGTTTCGTAAGGCCTCGGATACTACATGTAGGCCATGATGGATTGAATGATCGAAGGTGAACAGAGTAGGCGACCCTTGGATTGACCGGTCAACGGGTCTATCAAGCTTTCCCGACCAGATTTCAACACGACTGACGTTGTCGTCACGATGAAATTCGTTGCTGCCGACGACGATGTCGCGAGGTAGCATCCGCGAGAGCAAAGTCGGGATGATTTCTATGCCAGTTCGTCAGCCGACGCCGACTTGAAGCGGCTACTTAACAACCCCCGCATCCACCAGCTGCTCCCGATCCGGCAGGTCTTGCAGCGACTCCAGATCAAAGGCGACCAGGAACTGCTCTGTCGTCACGTAGGTATAGGGTGCCCCGCGCCTTGGCGATCGCGGCCCGGTCCCGATCAGGTCGCGCGCATGCAGCCGACCGATCAGGTCGCGGCTGATTTCCTTGCCGAAGATGTCCTTCAGCCCGTCGCGCGTGATCGGTTGATGGTAGGCGATAGAGGCCAGGACCGCGATGTCGAACTCGCTCAAATCCAGCAGCTGTTCGCCGACATCTGCCACTGCGCAGATCGCGAGGGCGTAGGCCGCCCGCGTCCGGAACATCCAGCCGCCAGCGACCTGGGCGATCTCGAAGGCCCGCCCATCCAGATCGGCGGCAAGGTCCTCGACCAGCAGGTCGACCGACACCCCCTGCCCCACCACGCGGGCCAAGTCCTCGCGCGGGACCGGCGAAGCGGAGGCAAAGAGCACCGCTTCGATCCGCCGCATCCATTCCCGCCAGCGCAGCTCCGGAAGCAGGTCGGCCAATTCACTGTCCAGATCAGATTCCGAGCGATCCTTCGCCATGCTCACACCCCGTAGAGCCGGAAGGTGTCGCGGCCGGTCAGCTCGCGCACCGCGCCAAGATCGACCAGCCGGTCGCAGAGCCGCCGCGCGGCGCGATCGGGCAAGGGCAACGCCGCGGGCGCTACGACGTCCCGCGTGAGGAACATCCCGACCGCCTCCCCTGCCCCCTTGGCACGCAGTTGCGGCGAAACCGCGTTCAGATGGGCGGCCCGCCGGGCGAGATCCAGCGCAAGGGGCACGGCCTCACCGGTCGAGGCGGCTACGGCGCGATGACAGGCCAGCCGCAGGTCCCCGCCGCGCTTGCGCAGGTCGGTGCGGTTCAGCCCGGCGGCGAGCAGGGGAACCAGGTGGTCCCAGCCACACGCCTGTGCCAGTGCCGCCTCCGCCACGATCAGCGCCGATCCCTCAGCCCGCGGCGCTGCGACCAGAACCGCCTCCAGCACCGCCGCCGCCCGAGTGACCGGCATCCCCTGCCCCACGTCCAGCCAAGCACCAATCTGCTCCGCCTCGAAGGCCGGCAGCGCCCGGTACAACGTCTTGACCGACACTGGCCGCTCGACGACTCTCCGCCACGACAGGTAGACCTCACCCGCTGGGCCGGGGTGGTCGCCGGGCAGTAAAAACTGCACCGCGTCGCGCAGCTCCCCTGCCCTCTCTGGTCGGCCAGAGTACGCGACACAAGCCTCCGCTGCGCGCAGCGCCAGACGGTCCCGCAACAAGACTAGGGGGACTTCCTCGCGTCCCAATACAAGATGCAGGTGGTTCAGCGCGGCGCCCGACAAAAACGCAACATCTTCAATGGCTTCAGCGCGTGCGGAGGTGACCCAGGCGGGGATCCGGGGTAGCGTGGCAAAGTCGCTGATGTGATCGGGTCCGGCAAAAGTCATGCCACAAGACTATCCCGTCACGGCGCTTTTGTCCACTATATGATGTGCAAACCGCCCCACCTTACAGCTCTCCGCTATGTCCAATAAGTTTGCATTATCGGACGTGAAAAGATATGCTGAAAATCAGTCTAATTTCATCACTGGATTCACTGGAAAATGGCCTCAGAGGACGAGAAGTCGACATCATCAAACTCTGGTGCGTTTAGTATCGCTCAGAACGACGACAGCGATCAAGAGAAAAGCGACAGCATCGCCCTGCCCGCTCATGTCGCCGGTTCCGGCAATCTCGATCGCTTGGTCGACACCGCTCGCGACTACGCGCGCGCCGCGGCCTCCGACAACACGCTTAAGGCTTATGCAAAGGATTGGGCGCATTTCGCGCGCTGGTGCCGAATGAAGGGTGCCGACCCTTTGCCCCCCTCGGCCGAGATGATCGGGCTTTACCTCGCCGATCTCGCCTCCGGGTCGGGCCCCTCCCCTGCCCTATCGGTCAGTACCATCGAACGTCGCCTGTCAGGCCTTGCCTGGAACTATGCGCAGCGCGGGTTCACACTTGATCGCAAGAACCGCCATATCGCCACCGTGCTGGCCGGGATCAAGCGCAAGCACGCGCGTCCACCGGTGCAGAAGGAAGCGATCATGGCCGAGGACATTCTCGGAATGGTGGCCACCCTGCCCTACGATCTGCGCGGGCTACGGGACCGGGCCATCCTGCTCCTCGGCTATGCCGGGGGCCTCCGACGCTCGGAAATCGTCAGTCTCGACGTGCACAAAGACGATACGCCGGATTCCGGAGGTTGGATCGAGATCTTCGAGAAAGGCGCCCTGCTCACCCTCAACGCCAAGACCGGTTGGCGTGAAGTCGAAATCGGCCGCGGCTCCAAGGATCAGACCTGCCCCGTCCATGCGCTCGAGCAATGGCTGCACTTCGGACGCATCGACTTCGGGCCGGTCTTCGTAGGGACCTCGCGCGATGGCGAACGCGCATCGGAAAGGAGACTGAATGACAAACACGTTGCCCGGCTGATCAAGCGCACGGTCCTGGACGCAGGCATCCGGTCGGACCTGCCTGAGAAAGACCGCCTGGCGCTGTTCTCCGGCCATTCGCTGCGCGCCGGTCTGGCCAGTTCCGCCGAAGTCGACGAGCGCTATGTCCAAAAGCAATTGGGGCATGCCTCAGCCGAGATGACCCGCCGCTACCAGCGCCGCCGGGACCGGTTCCGCGTGAACCTGACCAAGGCCGCCGGTCTTTGAGCCCCCGCCCTATCACGCGGCCTGCCCGCTGAGCCTACCATAGAAGCTGCGCTCGAGATGCAGTTCCCCTGCCCCGGCTTTCTCGACCATGCCCCGCAGATATCCGCCCGGCGAAGCAACCTCGCCCGCGCTGTGCTTCTCGAAGACGAGCGCAAACGCGGCCGTGGCCCCCTGGGTCCCCATTCGGTCCTGCGCCACATTCCAGGCATGCTCTGAGATCCCGATCATCGGCCTGAGTTGACCGGCAACCCGGTGCAGATCGCCCCAATCCTTCAGGAATCCACCCATATTGCGCGCCCAGGATGCGAATTCTGGACAGGCCTGCATGATTGTCGGCAGGTCGAGCGCCGTCCGTTTTTTGCTCACCTCGGCAACCCAGTCTTCCAATTCCCTATCAACTCGCTCTTCGGGTGGAGCATTGGGCACCGCACCCGCCGCTTCCTCTTTTTCAGAGGAATTACTAATTACAGGATTAAGTTGGTTTGTAATTAGTATATGAGGTTCAGAAATGACCTCCCTGGGGTTCATATCTTGAGTCTTCTCACATACTTGTTCGGTGGTTTCGGGTGTGTTTTCCACAATTTGAGCGACCTCAGTTGCCTTGAGATACGCCACCTCGACACGCTCCTGAAGCTCCTTGAACCACATCAGGAGTCGCGCAAGTTGCTCGGAGGTTTCATGGCGGCGCGGAAGCCGGTCCAGAAGCTCCTCGAAGAGACTCGTGAATTGCGTCCAGGGCCCGCGCAGCGCGCTGCTGACGGCCGCCTCGATCCGAGCGCGGATCATACGGCGTGCCACGGTGATCTGGCGCTTCAGGCGTTGGCAGAGCTCGCGCTCGGCCTGCAAATCGGCATGGAGCTCCTCGAACTCCTCGACACGCGCCGACAGCGGCGACAGATCGAAGCCGTAGGCCTCGACAATGCGCCCTTCGGCGTCCCTACGGCCCCATCGCTTGCCGTTCGGGCTGTCCTGGAAGGAGATCACGCCGATCTCGGCCAGACGCCGTGCATGGCGCTTGAGCGCGGAGAGCGAGAACCCCGTCTGCTCCATCAGATAGGCGTTCGACGCCCAGACGATCGGGCGTTGCCCCTCCTCCCAGTCCTGGGCCTGGGTAAAGGCCCCGAGCGTGTCGAGGAGCATCATGTCTCCGGCCTTGAGGCCAATGTAGGCTCCCACCCGCTTCACAGCCACGAAGGCCCGTGTTTTGGGTATAGCTACCTGTTCACCGGCTTGGGCAAGCTGCTCTGCAATGCCAAGACCCGGTGTCGGCTTGCGCCAACCTGTATGTTTCATGCCTGTTTCTCACCTCCAGTTATGTGGAGGCAAAAGAAAGCCGTTCGCCGAAGTGGCGTTCCTGTTGACAGTGATTCGCGGGAGAGATACCTTCTAAGCGACCAAACTTTTCAGATTAGCTCTCAGGCCACGCTGCTTGGGGGCTTTTCTTTTGCCTAGATCATTGTTCTGACTGCTCCTCTTTCGTCGCGAGGAATTCGCTGTACAGCTGATCAAGCCGCCCCGAGAGAAAGTCCCCGAACTCGGTTGAATCTTGTGCCGTAAGCGAAATGCTGAATGCCTTACCGGAACGACCGATGACGCCCTTGATGCGGCCTTTGCCGGCAGTCCAGGTTCGTTTTTTGGGCGTGGCACGCGTTTTTCGGCGCTTCGGCGCCCTGCCCGCTTCTGCCAGCTTGCTGTGCAGGAACTCAAAGCGAGCATCACTGTCGAGGTCCTGAAACCCGTCGAACTCCAAAGCTTCCTTTAGGATCTTGTCATTCGATGTTTCCGAAGCCAACTTCTTGAAATCTTCCCAGCGATCACGCCCTATCTGCTTGGCCGGCCCAATCTGTTCGATGACGTGTCGGGGGACGTTCTGCGCCACTGACAGCATCCGTGAAAGCAACGTCCCATCGATGGTAAGGGCGGACTGGATCACGTCCTTTGCTTGCCCCATATCCAAGAGGCTCTTCGCAAATAGGGCCTTCTCAATAAAAGAGAGATCTGCGCGCGCAGTGTTTTCCTGCCCTTGAGCAAGAATATGAGCCACATTGTCCATTGGCTTTACAACTGCGCGAACCTTACGGCTGAGCGCCGATGCAACTCGCACACGGCGATGCCCAAAGACGATCATATAGCGGCCATCCGCTTCCGGATGCGGTCTAAGCAATACTGGCGTGTCCTGACGACCCGCTGCGATCGATGCTTTCAGTTCGTCGAAAGCAACATCGTCATCACTAAGCCGATCCGAAACGAATGACACATCGATCAGTTGCGGATCGATCTCGACAATGGTTTCTCCTTCAAGGAGACGCTTCGAGTTCTCCGCAAGGCTATCGATCGAAACCTTCATCGATTTCGAAGCACCGCGCATTGCGTATCCAGAGCGACCGGAATCCTTCGGCTGTTCCGTCGAACCGGCCATAACGCTCTTCAGGAGGTCTTTGCGAGCCATCAAGCCATCTCCCTTTCGTCAGAATCCAACCGGCGCGCAGCCCGCATTTCGACAGTTGCACGGCTGTCAAAACTAGCGTTCTGCACGGCTGTCAAAACCACAGTCATTCTCGCCCCCAAGCCTTGTGGATCAGTTCAGCGATTTCGTCGTTCACATCATTCAAAGACGTCACGGCGCGGTCGTAAGTAGTCCGCACGAACTGAGACCGTTCAACTTCGTATAGCGTCTGCTTGGTAATCCCAGCGTCGGAGATCGCCGTAGATTTCAACATAGGATTCGACAGCATCTGATTTGGGAACATCGCCTGGAGGAACCCAACCATCTGCTTTTGGGGACCGTCCGTTGGTTCAAATCGCGTTACGAGGTAACGGAACCACTTCAGGCGCATGTTCGCTCCAGCATCACGGATCGTCTTCATGATCCCGCCCAGCATCAGGAGAAACTGGCTCATCGACATGACGTCCAGCATCTGAGGATGGACTGTCACAATTACCGAAGATGAAGCCGTCAGAGCAGTGAGCGTGAGGTAGCCCAGCTGAGGAGGACAATCGATTACGACCACGTCATAGCGGTCATCAACCTCGTTAAGCGCCTTCGATATACGAGTGAAGAAGGCACGGCCCTCATGGGAATCGCTGCTCGTCAAAGCAACCGGGGTATCGTATTCGTACTCTTGAAGCTCAAGACTTGCCGGAACGATATCTAGGTTGGGGAAGTTTGTTGGCCGGATCACCTCGGAGATCGGTTTGCGCTCGTCATCATACCGAAGTGTCTCGTAGAGCGAAGGCACGTCGTCGAGTTCTGGCTGAATGCCGTGCAAAGCTGTGAGCGAGGCTTGAGGGTCCAAGTCGATCGCAAGAACTCGATGCCCTTTCAACGCCAAGTGCTGCGCGAGGTGGGCGGCGGTAGTGGTCTTTCCGGAACCACCTTTGAAGTTCACGACAGACACAACGTGCAGTTCTTCGCCAGGCTGCCGATAGGGGACATAACGGCGCTTTCCGGGACGACCATGCTTGTCGAGATAAGCTCTCAGTTCCAGCATCTGCTCGGCCGAGTAGCTGCGCCTCCCGGACGACGATGTTTCAGGTTCAGGACCTTTGCCTTCGAGATGAAGCTTCTTAATGGTCGACTGTGTTACGCCGAGATAGTAGGCAACTTCGGCCAATGAAAACTGACGTAGACCTTTTTGGGCGTCCGGAGGATACTGTTCCTGCCGCAACATATTGAGGCGGTCGGAAATCAACTCTCCTTGCTGAAGGATGACCTCGTCGAAGGGTTGATCCTTCGTATCAGCCGCAAAAGACCGTTCTCGCATCCGCCTGTCCTCTAAATATCGCTTTTTCAGCGATTTCGCTCGTTAAAGTGTCATCTACACGGAAAAACGAGTCTTAACAACGATTTTCACCCGGCGGCTAGATCTTACCCAATCCACCAGCGTGCCTAGATGTCTCGACAAAGTGTAGTGATCGAAGAATGTAGCTACCCAATATCTAGGGGAAACTGTCACTAGCTCAGATGTGCAGTCAACTTCAACCTCACGCCAGTTACGCCATAACTATCTGTTATTATTTTATTTTATCACGCTGCACGGCTGTCAAAATGAAAGATGCTCGAAGCCTCAGAACGCTAGTTGAACCACGAACCCGTCTCCTCCGAACCGGCGTGCGTCATCGTCACCTTGCGCCAATGCAGTGATAACTTGCCTCCACCAAGCGCACCAACCACTGACTCCGAGATGCGGGGAATGCGTCTCAGCGCGAAGGGAAACAGCGGGAATCGGCTGGGTTGCCCCAGCCGATTCTATGCGTCACGCGGCGTCCTTCGGTCCCCAGGGGATGATGGCCTGCAGGGACAGATCGTCCTGGTTCGCGGCCTTGCCGAGGTTGGCGTTGAAACCGTGGTCGCGGATGGTCAGCGTGTAGTAGTCGGCGCCGGTCTCCTTGTTCTGCTTCTTCCAGATGCCGCCGCACTCGACCAGCTTGCCGCGCGGGGAGCGGCCGAGGACGCGGTGCGTGGGGGCCATCGGGTTCGCGCTCGCGACGGGTTCGACCGTGATGTCGAGGTCGAAGGTCAGGGTCGAGATGGAGCCGACGCCCTTGGCGGTTTCGATGTCGGCGCTGGTGAATTTGATGCAGTTCGTGGTCATTGCTCTTCTCCTAGTTTGCGTTGCAATGATGGTCACCTTGCAGCTGGCCAAGGCCCGGCCACACCGAAGGCGAAGCGCAGCGGAGAGGGGCAGGCGCCGGTCTTTTTGATCCGCGAGGAATGGCCCGCAGGGGCAGGGGAAAAAGATCGGCGACAACCTTTGTGGACGGGACGACAGCTGCGACCAGCATGTCATGCAACTCAGACACAGGGAGAAGTGCGGTGGCCTCGAAGGAAGGTGGGTGAACAGCCGAGGGAGATGCCGCGAGGGCCTTGGCTCCCTTCTAACTCACCGGAGGCAAGACAGAGCGCAGATGTCAAATCGCATCCCCCAGGTTCACTACTGCGCCGACTGTCTTCGCTGAAGCGCCCACGATGCGGATGAGTGCTCGAGGCGAACAGAGCGTGGAACGAAAAGCCGGGTTGCCAAGAAACACTGCAACCATCCAATCCCCCGAAATGACGTTCCGGCTGGTTGGTTTGGTCAGAAAATGTGACAGGACATTTGACCAAGGGCCGCCGCTACCAACGGACTGGACATGCTCTCTAGCTCCGGCAAGCGTCGCCGACTTGCCCTTCCAGTGCTCATGCTATACGTCATTGACACATACGCCGCCGAATCCTATATGGGACAAGAGATGACACGATTGCAAACAGTGGTCGAACTGCCCGAATTCCAGAGGCGCGCCAAGGCAATCATGTCGGACCAGGAGCGAGAGGCCGCGATCGACTTCATTGCCGCCAATCCGGAAGCGGGCGTCTCTCTTGGCGGTGGACTGCGGAAGGTCCGCATCCCGAGAGAGGGAGGCGGAAAGAGCGGCGGCTTCAGGACGGTGTATGTCTTTGGCGGGACCCATATGCCGATCTTTCTGATCACGGTCTTCGCCAAGAATGAGAAAGCCAACCTGTCGAAGTCTGAGCAGGCCGCGGCGGTAGAGATGAGCAAGGCGCTTGTCGCGAAATATGGAGACGCAACATGAGTGCATTCGAATCCATCACCAAGGGGCTGGAAGAGGCGCTGGCCTTCGCAGATGGCGACTTGGCCGGCGCGAAGGTCCATGAAGTTTCCGTCGCCGAAGTCGATGTCGCCGAAGTCCGGCAACGGACGGGCCTGTCCCAGGCGGAATTTGCCAAGAGCATCGGCGTCGCGAAAGGCACGCTTCTGAACTGGGAACACGGGCGCCGGCACCCCACGGGTCCGGCCCAGGTTCTGTTGGCACTGATCGCAAAGAAGCCTTCTGTCGTGCAGGACCTGTTGCGCGGTGCGTGAACCGGGGCCTAAGCCCCGATCCTCTTGATGCGGATCCCCAGCTTACGGGCCTTGTCGACGATGTTCTCGGTGATACCCGATCCGGGAGTGGCGATCAGACCTTGCGGCATGGTTTCGAGCATCTTGTCGTTGCGCTTGAAGGGGGCGGCCTTGCCGTGGCTCTTCCAGTCAGGTTTGAAGACCACCTGGGTGACGCCCCGAGTATATGCCCAGCGGGCCGCGATCATCTCGGCGCCTTTGGGCGTGCCGCCGTGCAGCAGCACCATGTCGGGGTATTTCGCGTGCGTGGCGTCGAGGATGGACCAGATCAGATCATAGGCCTGATAGTCTCCGCCCGAGAAGGCGATCCGCGTGCCTTCGGGGCAATGCACTGCGGTCTCCTTGCGGCGCTTAGCCGAGAGATAGGCCCGGCTGTCCACCACGGCGGAAGTCAGGCCGCGATGCGAGACCTTGGATCCGGTGCGGGGCAGCCAGGGTGAACCTGTGGCGGCCGAGAAATGGTCCACGGCCAGATCGCGCATCTGCTCGAAAGCGTCGCGATGGTCCCAGAGCTTGAGCCCGATCATCTGGAGGCGCTCGAGTTCGACCGAGGCGACCTCGGAGCCGTCCTGGATGGCCAGACTTTCCCGGACCTCGAATTCATTGTCGTCGAGAAGTTTCTGGATATGGGTGAGCCGGCGATGGAAGATCGAGGTCAGAGACCAGAGCATCTCTTCGAGATTGTCTTCCAACTGGCTACCGGTGAGGAGGCCGATGGTGGTGTCAAAGAGCGTCGCCATGGCGAGCTCGACCTCGTCGGGCTGGGGCAGGGGGCGATGATCGGTCTCGCCGGGCCCGGGAGTTGCGCCGTGAAGTGCCAGGTGGTCGAGGATTGCGGAGGTTACGCCGGTCTCTTCTTGGATGTCTGTCTGATGGGGCATTGTCTGGTTCCTCTGTTTGATCTGACCCGATTTGGATGGGGCGATACCAGGACCGGCGGCGACCGGGCCGCATCCGTGAGGATCGGAGCGCAGCGGAGAATGCGCCGCGGGCCGGAAAATTGGTCCCGCGAGGAATGGCCCGAAGGGGCAGGGGAATTTTCTGGTTCGGGGCGCATTGCTGCCCGGGCGAGGGGCACTCAGCCCCGACCCGCTGGTCCATCGCTCCCCTTTTCCAAAAGGGATCAGATCAAACCCGCGGAACCTTTGCCCTGTCGGACATCCCCGAGGAGGTTGGCGGTCACCCGCCCTCGATCTCCAGACCTTGTGTTTTCATGGCCTTGAGCAGGGACCGGCGCAGCGCATCTCTGCCAAAAGCCCGCAGATCGTCGTTGAAATCACCCATGTTCGACACGAGTTCACCACAGCAATTTTCACGCGATTCCAGTTGGTTACGCAATTTCATTGATGCGTTTCGTCCGGCTTCGTCATTGTCCCGCGCGATCCAGATACGCTTGATCCCCGGCGGCGGAATGAAGAGGCCGAGATGGGTGGCAGTGAGACAGGAGGCGAGATCGAACTCCGGGAGAGCCGTCCCGACCGAGAGGGTATTCTCGAGACCTTCGCCGACGATGAGATCGGTGCGAGAGGTGCCGGACCAGAAGCGGATGGCATGGCCATGAAGCTGCCCGAGGATCCGTTTTGGGCTCTCGATCTGGGCCAACCCGCCGGTGGACGGGTCGAGATAGGTGCGCGCGCATCCGGTGATCTGGCCCCGATTATCGGTGATCTTCGCGAGCAGGGCAGGGGCCCTTTGCGGCGGATCGGGATCGTCCTCACCCTGCCACAGGAAGACCCGCGGGTGATAGCGCAAGGCCGGGCCAAGACGTGTGATCCCGCGACCTTGCAGATAGGTGGCGCCCAATGTGCCAAGAACCGGCTTGCCTGCGGCGAAGAGTTTGCGTGCCCGCCCGATGCGTTTGCTGGAGGCTGCATCCGGACGCTCAACGCTTCGGGGTTCACGAGGCATGGTAGGGCAGGGGGCAATGCCGAGGAAAGACCGGGCCTCCCTCAGCGTCTCTTTGAGCGTGACCGATCCAAGCCGTTCATGCAGCAGGTCGATCAAGTCGCCATACTCACCGGTCGCGAAATCCTGCCAGGACCCGGCCTTGCGCCCACCCTGAGCCTCGAGCCGGATGGCAAGGCTCTGGCCTTTTGCGCCAGAGGTATCGCCAACCTGCCAATAATTGCCCTGCTTGCGCCCCTGGGGGAAATAGTGGCGGCAGAAACTCTCGGCGCGGTCCGCAAGATCGGCCGAGAGGTCTGCGATACTGCGCCGCGCGCTCATGCAGCGACATCCGCGGCGCTGGCGCCAACCGGATGCTCGGCAAGGACCCGTGACAGAACCTCAGTGCCGTCTACCGGGATGAACACCCGCGTCTTCCACTGGATCACCTCGGTGAAGCAGCCCAGAACCTTCAAACCCGGCAGGGCCGCGCCCGACGCACCGATGAGCTCGAGCCTCGGCTGTCCCATGACCAGCGACCGGCGCAGCTGGTAACCCCCGAGCAGACTGAGGGTCGTCTTGGCGTCCATCACTGCGCTGAACACTTCCTGAGGTGTCATCTCGATCTGACAATCGAGCCCAAGCTGCGCGTAGGCGTTTAGGAGCTGCTCCTGACTGACCAGGCGGCCGATGGCGCGCTCCCCATCCTCTGTCTGCAGGCGGTAGATGCGCATGTTATCGGCGGGCAGCCGGTCCCAGATCGGCAGGAGGAGGCCGCAGACCAGCGTGATCTTGGAGGTGGTGAACTCCGGCACCGCCTCGGCCTCGGCCTGCCAGAGCTGGTCGAACATCCTATCATCGACCTCTTCCCAGTGTGATTTCGAGAACTCGGAAAGCGCGAGGATTTCGGTCGCCATGGGCCGCAGCAGTTTTACCCGCAGGATCGGTACACCGTCCTCGTCCATGAAGGCCGGCGCATTCACCATCAGCGCCGCGCGTTTGGAGAAGGTGTTCCAGCACAGTGTCGCGCCATTTGTATCCGCGCAGATCGCTTTGACGCGGGGCAAGGTCAGCGGGTCGTTGCGATCCGTGCGCTTAACGGTCAGGGCGGTGGCCGTCGCTCCTGTCGCCTCATGTTCGAAGATGACCTTGCGATCGACGATCTCGAACTTCTCGGCGCGCAGGGTCTCTAGTCCGACGTCCAGCGTGCCCGCTTGGCGCGCATCTTCGATGATGGCCGAGAGAAACCCGCCGAAGGCATCAAAAATTGCGTCCTGCATGTCAATCCGGAGCGCCAGACAGCGGTTCAGGAACTGCTGGATCGGCGGCAGGTTCTCCTTCATCGTGCCATCCGCCTCATCGAGCGTCAGTCCGGTCATCTCCTGGAATTTGGCGCAGGAGCAGGCTTCGATCTTACCCGCGCGCAGCTTGTAGAAGAACTGCCGCAGCGCCGCGCGTGCGTAGGGGCTCTCGAGGTTGTCCTCGGTGCGAAACATGTTCTGGCCGCCGGTCTCGCGCTGTCCCTTGGTGATGGCACCAAGCGTGTCGAGACGGCGTGCGATGGTGGAGAGAAAGCGCTTCTCGCCTTTCACGTTGGTCGCAACGGGTCGAAAGAGCGGTGGTTGCGCCTGGTTTGTGCGATTGGTGCGCCCGAGCCCCTGGATCGCATTGTCGGCCTTCCAGCCGGGCTCCAGCAGGTAATGCACCCGGAGGCGCTGGTTCTTCGCCCCAAGATCGGCGTGGTAACTGCGCCCGGTGCCACCCGCATCAGAGAAGATCAGGATCCGCTTGGCATCATCCACGAAGGCTTGGGTTTCTCCGAGGTTGGAGGAGGCGGGGCGGTTCTCGACCTTGAGCCGCCCCTCACGCGTCTTCACGATGCGCCGCTTGCGTCCGGTGACCTCGGCCACAGCGTCCCCGCCGAAATGCCAGAGGATCTGGTCGAGCGCGCCCTGCACTGGAGCGAGGGCCCCCAAATGCTCGACAAGATCATCCCGCCGCCGCTCCGCCTCTCGGCAGATGATCGGATTGCCCTCGCCATCGAGGGCGGGGCGCGAGCGCAGATCGCCATTCTCGTCCGTATAGGGATCGAAGAGCTGCGTCGGGAAGCTGTGCATCAGGTAATCCATGATGTTCTCGCGCGGCGTAAAATCGACCTGCAGGTCGTCCCATTCCGAGGGCGGGATCTCTTCGAGTCGTCGTTCCATCACCGCCTCGCTGGTCGAGACCACCTGGATCACCGCCGAATGACCCGCCGCCAGATCTGCCTCAATGGCGCGAATGAGCGAGGGGCATTTCATGGCGGTGATGAGATGGTTGAAAAAACGCTGCTTGTTGCTCTCGAAGGCCGAACGCGCGGCGGATTTCGCCTGGGCATTCAACGTGCCGGTCTCGGAGGAAATACCCGAGGCCTGAAGCGCGGCCTCAAGGTTGTTGTGGATGATCTGATAGGCATCCGCGTAGCTATCGTAGATCGCGACCTGGGCGGGCGTCAGATCATGCACCAGCATCTCGTATTCGACCCCGGCATAGGAGAGCGACCGCGCCAGATAGAGCCCGAGCGCCTTCAGGTCGCGCGAGATCATCTCCATGGCGGCAATACCCCCGGCTTCCATCGCGGCAACGAATTCCGCCCTTGTCACGAAGGGGAAATCCCCCGTACCCCAGAGCCCGAGGCGGGAAGCATAGGCGAGATTGCCGACGACCGTCGCCCCGGTGGCCGATACATAGAGGACGCGCGCATCGGGAACCGCGTTCTGCAGCGCGAGGCCAGCGAGGCCCTGCTGCGAGGCCTTTTTGTCCCCGCGGTCGGACTTTTCGCCGGCGGCATTCGCCATGGCGTGGCTTTCATCAAAAGCAATTACCCCATCGAACCCTTCGCCGAGCCAGGACGCCACCTGGTCGAGGCGGGAGGCTTTGCCCTCGCGTTCGGCCGAGCGCAGCGTGGCATAGGTGACGAAAAGGATGCCTTCGGGAAGCCTGATGTCGCCGCCCTGACGGAACTTCGAGAGTGGCACGATATCGCTCTCACGACCCCCGAGCGCCATCCAGTCGCGCCGCGCATCTTCGATGAGCTTGTCACTCTTTGAAACCCAGACCGCGCGGCGGCGGCCCTGCAGCCAGTTGTCGAGGATGATGCCCGCGACCTGCCGCCCCTTGCCGCAGCCCGTGCCATCACCAAGGAACCAACCCTTGCGCAGACGAAACGCGGCTTCGTCACCCTCAGTTGCAGCCATCAGCGGGCCTTCGATCTCGCCGCGCTTGAACCAGCCTTTCAGATGCGTCTCATGCGCATTGCCCGCGTAGATGACGCTTTCGAGTTGCGGTGCTGACAGGTGGCCGTCCGCGACGAAGCTCTTTGGCAGCAGCGGGCGATAGCTTGGCACGGGCGGCGGAACCGAGGCCATGGCCGCGGATTGGACAAGCGCTGTCGGATGTTCCGCCGCACCATCGATCCGGATCGCCTGAAGATCATAGGCCTCGTAGACGGCGTCCTGCAGCGTGCCCTCTGGTTCGCTCCAGGCTTTCGGCAGGTAGTCGAGCGGTGCCGTCTCGATGTCGTCAAACGGATGCCTTGCGCGTTCTTCGGCGAGCGCACGGGTTTCATTGCGGGCGGCATTGCGCAGGGCGTGGAGGTTGGTGCGGGTCGGCTGAGACGGGACCGACAGGGCCGACGGGGTGGGGCAGGGCGGAGAGCTGCGGCGCTCCGGGCAATGGGTCAGAACTGACGCGAGGAGATCGCCCGTGGTCGCGCAGAGCGGATGATAGGCAGCCTCGTTCTCGACCGGTGCGGTCTCTTCAGCACCAGCCACACGCTTGTCGATTACCGTGAGCCGCGTGTCGATCGTGGTGCCATGTCGCGCGAAGACCTTGCCGTCGATGGCGGCGGAAAACACCACGTCGGCGCTCTGGCCGATCCGCTGAAACGTCGACTGGAAGGATTTCGTCGAGGGTCGGAAGCTCTCGCTAGTGATGACAATAAGACGTCCGCCCGGCACGAGGCGCGCCAAGGCGGACAGAATGTGCTGACTGGTGGCCTGCCGGAACTTACCCTCGACATGGTTGGCAGCAGAAAACGGTGGGTTCATCACGATGACAGTGGGCGTGATGGACCGGTTGAGGCGATCGTCGATCGAAGAGGCGTCGTGACCTGATACAACGGCTCCTGGGAACAGGTTTTCCAGCAGGGCGCGTCGCGTTTCGGCGAGTTCATTCAGCGCCACACGCGCACCCGCAATTCGAGCGAAGATGGCCAGCATGCCGGTGCCTGCCGAAGGTTCGAGCACCAGATCTTCGGCCCGAAACCTCGCAGCCTGCGCGACAATGGCGGCGAGCGGCAGAGGAGTTGAGAATTGTTGCAGACGGACGCTGTCCTCGGAACGCCGCGTATGCGACGGGGCCAGACCGGCGAGGCGTTCGATCATGGTGAGGAAAGCCTGCGGCGAGGCCGCCTGGCGCTGCATCAGCGCCCCGTAGCGCGAAAGCATGAGGATCTGAGCCAACTCGGCAGCCTCATAGGCGTCCTTCCAGACCCAGGCGCCGCTGGCGTCGCTGGCACCGAAGGCTTCCTCCATCGCGGCACGAAGAGTGGTGCTATCGATGGGGCGGCCGGCTTCGAACTGCGGCACAAGGGTTCTCGCAGCCTGGATCAGGTTGTGGGCGAAGCGCGAGGCATCCGGCAGGGCAGGGGTTTCCGGCTTGCTTGCAAGTTGGACGGAATGGGGGTGAGCGTTCATCGGCAATCTCCGGGGTTGAGGGTTGGCCCCGAGACCCGCGCGCGCACTCTCTCACCCGGGAGGGGTCACCCCTCCCGCCCTGTCTCTCGCTCTTTCATGGCATTGCTGATCTCCGCCTTAGTCTCGGAAAGTTATCCCCAGAATCTGGGGATGGAGCTGTGGGCGCTGTCGCGGAAGTCCTTGTCAGCTTGAAGCTTTATCGGTGCGCCCAAGTTTTGGGCAAGGTGCGACCTCGGCATCCAACTAGTGGGCACCTCATTGACCGAACGGCGACCGACAAACCGTGGACAACCTTCAGGAAGATCTCTGAAAAAGAAAAAGGCGGCATCCGGGAGGAGGTGGATGCCGCCGATTATTCCAGATCGGTTCAGGGAGGAGGAGAGAACCGATCACAACTTCAAGATAGTGGCTATGCTGCAGTCGCACAATAGGCAGGCCATGATATTTCTGCATTGCAGCAATGCGAGACCGATTGGGATTGCCGCAAGAAAGGGAGTGTATGCCACCTGTGCCGGTTGCTAAGGGTGAGCCCGCGCTTGAGCGGCAGCGGACTCGCGTGTTTGACTCGGCAACGGTGCTGGCACCGCCCGGCGCGCCTCGAACAGACAGTCCAGCTCATAGTCGCCGACAAACCCCCAGCAGGCGTCGACCTCCTCGCCGTCCCACTCGATGACATAGCCATAGACCCGCCCGCCGAGATAGGCGTCGTAGCTGACAATTTCGCCGCGCAGGATGTCTTCAGCCTTTTCGCGCAGCGACTTGGTGACGCGTCTTACGCCGAATTCTTTCCGAACCGCCTCGAGCGTCACGTAGACGAAGCCGACCTGGCCGGAATCCCACGGACAGTGGAACCCGATGGTGTTCATCGCGAGACCGGAATGATCGTAGAGAAACACGGGCAGAATGACCACCTTGCGCTCAGCGCGCTCGCGCAGCTGGCCCATCGAGAGATCACTCTGATCCGAAACATCGGAAAGATTGCGCAAGAACGCCTCGGGGCTGTCGAACGGATGGCTGTCACCCAGCCGATAGCGGTGGTGCCAGCAAATCAGCGTGCCGAGGTTGGGCCACTCCCGTGGGCTCTCAGAATCGGGGTCGTGGTAGATCTTGATCTTGTGGCCCTGATAGGCCTCCTCGTAAACGGGTTCGTGCATGTCGATTTCCTTTCTTGAAACGCAATCGACCCACCGAGCCTTTTGCGGCTCGAGCGGGTCGATCTGGACGTGGTCAGATGGTTGGTAGGCTTGCCGACCGGCGGTTCAGGCGGCGGCGCGGTTCTGGCGATGCTGGATGTGCTCGACCGAGACCTTCAGCAGCCAATCCTCGAAGCCGAGTATGGTCTGGTGATTGGCCACCGCCGCGACCCAGACCGCGCGCGGATCGCTGCCGATCTGCGTCGGATCGTTGTCGATCCGGCCATTGGCCATCCACGGCTCTGGCTGAATGCGTCCGAGCCAGTCCGCCAGCGACGGGATACGCCCCTGGCAGTCTTCGCGCACATGCTGCTCACCGATCCAGCGGATCGGGACGACCCGGCCCGCGCTGTTGGTCAGGCTGTGTCCAAATATCCGTTGGGCATCATAGATACCTGCGGTATGGTGGCGATAGGCTCTGTGGACGAAGAGGGCTAGGTGCTCTTTCGATGAGTCAAACCAGTCATGCACATGTTGGTAGTCATCTGGAACACCGCCAAATTTTCGGGCTGAGCTTTCGGCGTGGTGGAGGGGATGGGCCATTTCAGAGCCCCTCGTGTTCGGTAGTGTCGGTCTCGATGTAGCGGTTCGAGTGGCTGACATCGATCTTGTCCGCCTCGAGCGACCAGGTCAGTTCGCCATAGCCACCTTCGTTGTTCTCGAAACCGGGGCTCAGCGCATAGGCAAAATCCCATCCGAAATATTCGACCCGGCACCGCAACTCCTCGGTCAGGGTGATCGTGTCTGGGGTCACGACGACATCCTCGACATTGCCGGAATCGCCGTAGCCTTCGTATTGCACCTCGATGCTCCTCACGCCGAGGGCGCGCAGCTCGGAGAGAAGCGCCGCACGGGTCTCGACCCGCTGCTCGGCAGCACGTCTCTGGGTTTCGAGCATCTGCGCGTAGAAATCAGTCGCGTGTGTCATGTCTTTTGTCCTTTGGAATTGGAAGAGGGGAGGGCGACCGTTACGCGAGGCCGCCCCGGAGTTTCCTTTGGGGGGCTTCAAGCCGCAGCGTCGCCGCGGTTTTCAGCCGTCCGATCAACCAGGTTGAAATAGAGGTTCTCGGTCGCGCGCTTGAACCCAGGGGGTTTGCGCGGAGCGAGGCAACGCACTGAAGCGCTGCAACCCTCACCATGCTCCATTGCGAACTGCGTCACCTTGTCGATCAGGTCATCCATGCCTGCGGCCTGGATGCGCTTTTCGGGGTAACTCGCCATCATCTGGAACTGAGTAACAACGAAGGCGCCATCGCGATGCGCCGGGTAGAGGGTGATCTGGTAGTCGAGTGTCTTGGCCATCTGAGGTCTCCTGTAGGGGGCAAGGCGCGATCATCGCGCCCATCGAACCCGCCAGCCCGAAAGGACCGCCCTTTGTGCAAGGACGGTCCGGGGCGGCGATTGGGGGTGGAGGGCGTCAGTATTCCGAAGGGAGAAGCAGGGTCAGCACGCGACGCGTCTGTTTCGGGTCGGAAGGTTCCGGCGAGCCGTACGTGTAGTCGACGTCATACAGGTCGATCTTGAACCAAACCGTCGTGCCATTGAATTCGATGACCCCCGTCTCGTGCCATCCCTGCGGGTCGCTGTCGGCATTGAACCCGTCGAAGGCTGCAACACGGCGGGTCAATTCCAGTTGCGCATCGATCCCAAGCGCCGCGACGCCACGTGTCATCACGAACTGGCCCTTCGGGGCATCGGCGACCGGAATAGTGCCGAGGATGGAACGTCGAAACGTGTCATTCTGGGCAGCGATGAGTGCGGCTTCCTGGACGGGATCGAGGTCAAGGGTGGTGGTCATGGGATGTCTCCGGGACGGGCCAGCCGATCCGATATCGGCTGTAGGCAACCCGTCAGTCGGAAAGGGCCGCCCTCGATGTGAGGACGGCCCTAGGCTCATGTGGTGTTCAGGCGAGACTCTGCTTCGTCAGGCCGCATCCCCGCTGAGGAAGGCGGGCAAGGACGATGGTACATCACTCTCCGCCTCGGCCAGAGCGTCTGCGGCGGGCACGTCGCCTTCCTCCGCCTCGGGCGTATCGCCAATCAATTTGGCGTCGGCCTCCGTCGCACCGGAAAACACCATCCCGTCGGGCAGCCAGCGCGTCGTCCTGACAACCGTCGCGGCGTCGAACCCTTCTGTCTCGCTGGCCGTTTCCGCGAAAGCCCGTTCCAACGCGGCCGCGATATCGCCCTTGCGCTCGCGATTTCGATCTTCGGCGTAGTCGTCGCCGATCAACTTGCGCGCCGTGGCCACGGCATGGCCCTTATTGACCCGACCCCAGTAGTTCTGCGCGGTCGGGCGCCAGCAGGCCGCCACATCGACATCAAGCCGCGCGCCAATCTCTTCGATGATCGGAGAGGGGCGATTGTCGGACGAAAGCTGCGGCTTGACCGCGAGGCCCGTCGCCCAGGCGAAAAGCGCCTGCTTGTCGGCAATGGGCAGCGCCGACATGGCCCGGAAGTCCTCGGGTTTCTCCAGCTTCATCCAGTCGGTGGCGAGGTCCTGCTCCAGCGCCTCGAGCATCTTCTGGGCGACGGTGTCCACATGCAGAACCTCGCGGTTCTGCGCCTGGAAGGGCCGGATCGAAATGTCGAGCGCCTCGTTGTTGTAGGACCGCCCCAGAGCCTGCTCGCAGAGCGCGTAGAGCATCGCGTCGAACGCCACCTCGAAATCCGCTGCCAGATGCGCCCGCAGGATATGCTGGCGGGTGGCGCGTAGATCTTCCGCCAGGCTTGCTGAAATCCCGTCCGCCTTGCGCAACGTCGCGGCCGGGTCGGAGCTCGGCACCGGCGTGGAGGAGGTCGGCGGCGTCACTTGCGGACGGGCAGGGGATGGGGCGTCAGCCGCATTTTTGGTGGTATCGTCGGGCTCGGGCGCGGCCGGAATATCCTCCGGTCGCACGAGGCCTTTCTCGACCCGAAGCGCCCCGTCATGACCGATGGTCAGAACAACACCGGCGATAGCGCGATCTTCGTCTGCGTAAGGTTGCCGTTCGCGCTGAAGGGCCTCGATCTCACGCAGGCGCGGCTCGATGGCGTAGTATTCCTCGGCTTCGGCGTCGGTCCAATCCTCACCGTCATTCTGCGCCTCCAGTTCTTCTTCCCGAGCGATGAGACGTTCCTCTTCGGCCAGCAAGTCCGGATCGGGGTCGATATCCTGTGGATAGACCCGCCCGAAACTGCGAAACGCGCCGTAATCCACCGAGAGATGCACCTCGACCCATTTCCAGGCCGCCTCGAAGGGTTTGGCGGCGGTTTGCAGCTTCTCGATGGCGAGGCGCTCGAGGAGCTCGGGGTTTTCCATATGGGCGCTGGCATTATCGTCGAAGAGGTCGCGCAGCAGAACGCCGCCCGCTGCCTCATAGGCCTCGATGCCGACGAAGCGTCCAAGCGCAGAGTTCGCCGAATGCGCGGTCTCGGTCAGCTGACGTTTGATGCTCTGCGGGTGGATGTGATAGCCGCCCTTTACCGCGTTCCAGACCGCAAGCTGGCGGTCATGGTCGTCGGTCAGCGTGAAGGCCATCACGCATTCGAGGGTCAGATCACCGGCACGAAACTGCTCGATGATTTCGGGGGCGACGCGGGCGAGTTTGAGGCGACGGCGCACCAGGTCGACCGAGACGCCGAACTTCAGGGCGATCTCGTCTTCACTGCGCCCCTCGCCGATCATCGCCTCAAAGGCTTCGAACTGGTCGGCCGGGTGCATCGCCGCGCGCTGGAGATTTTCCGTGGCGGAGGTGAGGACAGCGTTGCGCTCGTCTTCAACGAGGCAAGGCACCGGGTGGTCCGCGGGGATCACGCCGTCCTCTGCGAGCTGTTTCAGCGCTTTGAGGCGGCGTCCGCCAGCATCGACAGCAAAACGTGTCTCTGACAACCCATGAACCACCAGGTTCTGTTTGATGCCCGTCTCGCGGATGCTGGCGAGGAGTTCTGCATCATCGCTGGCCCTTGCCGCGACTTTGCGGACGTTGAGCGGGCTCGGCTCCAACTGGTCGAGCGGGATCATTCGGATGTCGGCAGCGCCGTCAGGCGTTGCCGTTCCGGTCGCTTCGGTCTTCTTTGAGGTGGTGGGTTTCGGGCGGGTCGTGGTCTTGGCCATGGTCAGGATCCTTGTCACGCCGGACCCGGAAGAGACTCTCTCTTTCCTTTCAAGCCCGGCACCCGGGCTTCCCTTTCTCTGGCTTTGTGTAATAATTGTGAACAGAGTTAACCAATAAACGCAGTCTCCCGGGAGGGAGCAGGTCAGGTCGACTAGTTCAACAACCGCCACCTCCTCGAGCCTATCGAGAATATCCCGCCAGCCGAGGCGGAAGCAATCTTCTTCGCGGCGCTGGAAACTGAAGACATCGCCGGGTAACTAACCGTAACCAGCCTCCGGCAAACCTTGCGCGGTTCAACCTCGGTCAGATGGCCGCGCAGGGCATTGATAGCCTGCGTCCTTTGCCGGATCAGCAGCTCGCGCGCACGCTGAAGACCATCGCGGACCCTTGGACCACTTCACTCTTCACGAGCACAAAACGCATCGACGGGCTTAGGGCCGCTTCACAGATCACCTGGGCATCCACCGCGTCGTTCTTCTGTTGCTTGACAAATGGCTTCACGTTGGCCCGCGGGATGAGCCGCACGCTTCCATCGCCACGACGCAACGCCCCAAATGCCAACAAAACTCCAGCACCTGATCTCGTCGCAACTTCCTGCGCAGCATCGCCCGCCCTGAGGAGTCGGCCCCGCGCACATGAAAGACATTCTTCGCCAGCTCGAGCCCGACCGTGGTATTCTTCGACATGACCGCTCTCCTCTGTGGATCGTCACAGACCAACCGTGGCACATCGATGGCTTCGGGGGGCGGTCACATCATCCGAGCCAGTTTCCAGAGTAAATCTGGTGTCTTGATTAGGCGGGCTCTGTTGCGATGTAGATCGCAGGTGTCCCGATCTCGAGCGTCATGCGCTCTGCCAAAGGTGCTTTTTCCGGAGCGTACGCCGCCGGTGACGAGTATCGACTTTCCCATGACCACGTGACAAATCAGAAACGACAAAAATAGGGAAGAGCCCTTTGACCCCCATCGCACCAAACGAGCTGGTTATCCTGAGACACGCACCTGCCGATCATGGGGGACGCCTGTGCGGGCGCACCGATGTCGCAGCCTGCTTGCCCGGCGATGACGTGTTGGGGCCACTGCGGGGCTTGCTGACAGATTGCGAGGTCGTGTCTAGTCCGGCGCGCCGGTGTCGCGAAACCGCGGAGGCTTTGTTTCCGGGTCGTGGGTACGCTCAGGATGACCGACTGTGGGAGCAGGATTTCGGCGAAGACGAGAGGCGCGCATTCGAGAAACTTCCCGACCTTGGGCCTTTGTCGTTTGACGCACTTGCGCGGCATGCCTCGCACGGTGGGGAGAGTTTCTTGGATATGGTCGGACGGGTTGAACCCGCATTGCGTGAGATTGCGAAGCACGTGCGCGCGGTTGGACCGACATTAATTGTCGCACATGCCGGGACGGCGCGCGCCGGGCTTAGATTGGCGCTTGAACACCCGGCGCTCGGTCTGAAATTCGAGGTCGCACCGCTCTCTCTGACACGGCTGCGCTGCCTAGACGACGGATTTTCGATAATCGCCACGAACCAATGTCTGTCTTTATGACCATACGGGTCACCGGCCATTTCGGCGAATGGATGCAGGGGCGGCTCGGCCCCGATGGCCCGATCGTCTTGGTGACAATCCCTTGTGCCGCCCTGCATGTTGAAGCCAAACGATGCGGCGATGGTCCATTGGCTTTTGCGCAAACACCGGAGTTGCTGACTTTCGAGAGAGCAAGGGCCTTTCTGGATCGGATCTATGGACAAGAAGCGCACTACCGGTTGCATGCCAACATGCCGCTTGGCGGAGGCGCCGGGGCATCGACTGCAGCTTTGCTCGCGTTGGCGCGCGCCGCCGGGGGTGACGAGGCGAAATTGATCGACGCCTGCATTACAACGGAAGGCGCCAGCGATCCGCTGATGCTGCCACACCCCGACCGTGTTCTTTGGGCGTCGCGCGAGGGGCGCGTTGTGCGTGAGATGCCGAGCCTGCCTCGCGCCGAGGTCATTGGCGGTTTCTGGGGTGCGCCGATCGCCACCGATCCGCAGGACACGGATTTCCCCGACATTTCCGATCTGGTGGACCGAATGCTACCTGATTTTGGACTTGAGGAGCTTGCCGAGATCGCTAGCGCCTCGGCGCACCGATGCACGGCGTTGCGCGGACCGTCGGACGATCCGACCGAGACGCTGGCCCTGTCTCTTGGTGCCTTGGGCTGGTGAGAACGGCGGTGAGAAAGTCGGCCACGGTAGCGGTGGGATGATCCTGCTGCGGGCGGCGTAAAAGTCGTCCACCTTGAAGCCTTTCTGTTTGAGGGAGGCTGGGAGGATTTTCACCGTGGACTTGGCTCGGAAGGTTCGGCTGGCCTGTGCGGAGGGCATGAGCCAGCGAGAGGCTGCGCGGTATTTCAACATTTCGCGCGACAGTGTCAGCAAGATGATGGCGTTCTCGACGCCGCCGGGATACCGGCGCACAGCGCCTGTGAAGCGTCCGAAGCTGAACGGCTACACCGAGATCATCGACACTTGGCTGGCGGGGGACCGCGAGGTCCATCGCAAGCAACGCCATACGGCGAAGCGAGTGTTCGAGCGGCTCCGCGACGAGCATGGGTTCACCGGCGGCTACACGATCATGAAGGACCACATTCGCGAGCGCGAGCGGCGTGTCCGCGAGATGTTTGTGCCGTTGGCGCATCCGCCCGGTCATGCCCAGGCCGACTTCAGCGAGGCGGTGGTCATCATCGACGGCGTGGAGCAGAAGGCGCATTTCTTCTTCATGGAGTTGCCACACAGCGACGCCTGCTTCGTGCGCGCCTATCCGGCCGCGACCGCAGAAGCCTGGGTGGATGGACACATCCACGCTTTTGCTTTCTTCGGCAAAGTGCCCGCGTCGGTCCTGTACGACAACGACCGCTGCCTGGTCGCAAAAATCCTGCCGGATGGAACGCGCCAGCGGGCGACACTGTTCAGCGGGTTCCTGTCGCATTACCTGTTCCGCGACCACTACGGTCGCCCCGGCAAGGGCAATGACAAGGGCAACGTGGAAGGGCTGGTCGGCTATTCCCGCCGCAACTTAATGGTGCCGGTCCCGCGGTTCACGACCTGGGAGGCGTTCAACACCTACTTGGAGGAGCAGTGTCGCAGACGTCAGGCAGATGTCCGGCGGGGGAAGTCAGAGACGATCGGCGAGCGCCTCGCACGGGATCTGGCGGCGATGACCGAGCTACCCGCCGCGCCGTTCGACGCCTGCGACCAGGCCACCGGGCGGGTCAGTTCCCAAGCCCTGGTGCGCTACAAGACCAACGATTACTCCGTGCCCGTGGC
Organism: Roseovarius sp. A-2; assembly: GCF_002072155.1. Lineage (GTDB taxonomy): Bacteria > Pseudomonadota > Alphaproteobacteria > Rhodobacterales > Rhodobacteraceae > Roseovarius. The sequence goes on from NZ_BDIY01000020.1 coordinate 73,428, forward strand.
CTATGGCCATCGCGAGGTGTGGATCCGCGGCTATGTCGATGCCGTCGTGATCGGCTGCGGCGGCGAGATCATCGCATGACATCCACGCTGCTACGACCGCGAGGACATGGTCTTCGATCCGGTGCATTACCTTCCGCTCATCGAGCGCAAGATCAATGCCTTGGATCAGGCGGCGCCCTTGGCAGAGTGGGACTTGCCGCCGGAGTTCGCGACCCTGCGCCGTCTGATGGAGGCGCGGATGATCAAGGTTGGACGCCGGGAGTATGTCCAGGTTCTGCGCCTGCTGGAGACCTTCGACATCGACGACCTGCACGCGGCCATCAGACAGGCTTTGTGCCTCGGTGCCGTAGGCTTCGACGCCGTAAAGCATCTCGTGCTTTGCTAGGTCGAGAAGAGGCCGCCAAAGCTCTACCTCGATGTGTACCCCTACCTGCCGCGCGCCGAAGTCGGGACCACATCCACCGCAAGTTACATGTCGCTGCTGTCAGGAGATGCAGCATGACCGAGGCCCCTAAAATCTTGCTTGCACACCATCTGAAGACGTTGAAGTTGCCGACATTCCTGCGGGAGTGCGAGAAGGTTGCACGCCAATGCGCCACCGAGGGCCTGGATAATGTCCACCAGTACCTGGCGCGTCTGGTCGAAATGGAACTGATCGACCGCGAACGGCGGATGATCGAGCGGAGGATCAAGGCTGCGAAGTTCCCGACGGCCAAGAGCCTGGACAGCTTCGACTTCAAGGCGATCCCCAAGCTGAACAAGATGCAGGTTCTGGAACTGTCCCGCTGCGAATGGATCGACCGGCGCGAGAACGTCATTGCGCTCGGGCCGAGTGGCACGGGCAAGACACATGTTGCTCTGGGGCTGGGATTGGCCGCCTGTCAGAAAGGCATGTCGGTCAGTTTCACGACGGCCGCGGCATTGGTCAACGAGTTGATGGAGGCCCGCGACGAGCGCCGCCTCCTCCGGCTTCAGAAACAGCTGGCCTCGGTCAAATTGCGAATCATCGACGAGTTGGGCTTTGTGCCTCTGTCAAAAACCGGCGCCGAGCTGCTCTTCGAGATGATCTCGTAGCGCTACGAGAGGGCCGCCACGCTCATCATCAGCAACCTGCCGTTCGACGAGTGGACCGAAACCTTCGGAACCGAGCGACTGACTGGCGCTCTCCTTGACCGCCTGACCCACCACGTCAACATCCTTGAGATGAATGGCGAGAGCAACAGGCTCGCACAAAGCCGGGCCCGAAACGCCGATCGGACACCATAGAAAACAGCAACGCGCGCCGCCATGTGGCAGGTTTTTGCTCCGCCGTCGACATCGAGCTCAGTTCACCAAATTCCTTGTCGACACGCCCCACTACATCATTGCGATGGAAGCCTGTGCTTCAGCCCATCATTGGGGACGAGAAGCTCAAGCCGCAGGGCATGAAGTGAGGCTGGTTCCTGCCGCGTATGTGAAGCCGTTCGTCAAACGGCACAAGGGCGACGCTGTTGATGCCGAGGCCATATCTGAAGCGGCATTGCGACCATCGATGCGGTACGTGCCGGTGAAGACGCCAGACCAGCAATCCCAGGCGATGCTATTCCGGACACCTGAGATGTTCGTTCGTCAGAGAGCTCAGACCATCAATGCGCTTCGTGCGCATCTTGCGGAGTTTGGGATCGTGCTCCGGCTCAGGATTCGAAACCCGGAAACGTTCCGACGCGAAGTGGAAGAAAAAGCCGTCGCGCTGCCTGGCCTGGCCAGTTCCCTCGTACAGCGTTAGTGGGTGCAGATTGCATCAATCAGCGAACAGGTCGGGGCTCTGGATACCGAGATCAGGCTGCGGTCAACGTCTTCGAGGGATGCGCGACTGATGCAGACAATGCCGGGCGTTGGTCTGATGCCTGCGATGGCGGTTCAGGCGTTTTGCGCACCGGCAAGGAATTTCCAGAGCGGTCGTGACTTTGCGGCATGGCTGGGTCTCGTTCCTAGCCAGCATTCGACCGGTGGCAAGGAGCGGCTGGGACGCGTAACAAAGATGGGCCAGAAAGACGTCAGGCGATTGCTGATCATCGGGGCGATGTCCGTCATCAATGCGATCGAACGACGAAAGCGTTATGTTGAACCGTGGCTCGCACGTATGCTTGAGGCGCGCCCCCGGATGGTCTTAGCGGTAGCACTCGCCAATCGCATGGCGCGAAGACTGTGGGCAATGTTGGTTAACGGCCAAGAATATCGAATTCCTAGAGCTGCCGTGTAAGGTAGGTCTAGTATATCGGCAGGCATGTGTGGGCGAAGATATCGAATAAGGAAAGCGGATCGACGAGATCGAACTCGGGAAAACCAGTGCAACCCTTCGCGGCCTTGAGCCCGAAAATCTGATTTGGACCCGGGTTCGCGCATCTCCATAAGGGCCAGCGGTCATGTGAACCGCACAAACAGGCCGGACACGTGACAGCACCCGATCATGCATTCCAAACTTCGAAAACGATCCTTCCATGAGCCGGGGCATCCACACGTGGGTTGCTACAATTCCCCTATCTTTCTGAAAAGTAAGGAGAAGGAAGATGGCGCATACTGAGATGGATTTGTGCGAGCGACGAGTGATCGAAGATATGCTGAACGCAAAGATGCCGATCAGGCGGATTGCAGCGGAACTCGGTCGTCATCGCTCGACCGTCTACCGCGAGATCAAGCGGAACGCGATCTCTGATGAAGAATTGCCGGAACTGAACGGGTACTACGGGATGGTCGCTCAGAAGGAGGCATTGGCCAGGCGTGCGCGGCGGCGCAAGCTACTGAGGCTCGAAGCACTTCGGCAGGCCATTGTTGACCGCCTCAAGGCCGGGTGGTCGCCAGAGCAGATCGCAGGCCGCCTCGGGTTCGAGGGCTTGGATGTCCGCATCAGTCACGAGACAATCTACACTTGGGTCTATGGCCCCGAGGGTCGTGCCGATGACCTCGCGCGGCACCTTCCCAGCCGCCGCTAACAGAGAAAGCCACGCCATGCCCGCAGGCCGCGTGGACGGGTCGTTCCGCCGGACCGGTCGATCCACCAGCGACCTGACTACGTCAAGTCACGGGAAACCTTCGGAGAATGGGCGGGCGATCTGATGATCTTCGAGCGCGCCACGGGCAAGATGAACGTCGCCTCACTGGTTGAACGCAAGACCCGCTTCGCCGTGCTGTTCCGCAACAACGACAGGAGCACGACCCACTTCATGCGCCGACTGATGGCGGTGATGGAGCCCCTGCCCCAAACAGCACGCCAGTCGATCACCTTCTACCGCGGCATCGAGTTCCGCGACTGGCGCAAACTTGAGGCCGGGATCGGAACTACCGCATGGTTCTGCGACCCGCAGGCGACTTGGCAAAAGGGATCGGTCGAGAACCTGAATAAGCGCGCCCGCCGCTCGCTGCCCCGTGACACGACGGTGGCAATATTGGGCGAAGATGCCATGAAGGTCGTTTGCGACCGCCTGAACGGCAAGCCCCGCAAATGCCTCGGCTGGCGCACACCCTTGGAAGCCTTCAGGGAAGAGATGAGGAACTTGGGATAGAGATACCTGTCGCAACGGGACTTGAGTCTTCACACACACACCTTTCCGCGAGATCATCTCGGGCTGAAGTGGCGGCATGGTAATCGACACGAAGCGCCCGCCGCAGCGTAGGTTACCGGCGACATCGGAAGGCTCATAGCCGGGCAAGGCCAGGTTGGAGGCCAGCGCGGTCCCGACGCCAGCAGCAGCCCCAATCAGCTCGCCCTTGCCGACCCTGCGCCCCAAAAGTCATGTAAACTCTATGGGGCACCCTTGTGCATTGACCAGCCCACGCGCGAGAGTCACGCGAGGCAGGAAGGAAGGACCGACATGCAAAGCGTGAACATCATCGGCTCGGGGAGGGTCGGGCGCAGCCTGATGATGCTGTTTCAGGGCTGCGACGGGATCTGTATCGGGGATGTGTGCAGCAGCAGTATCGACAGCGCCGAGGCAGCTGTTGCGGAGGTTGGGCTGGGCCGACCAGTGGCAGGCCTTGCAGACATGGCTCCCGCAGAAATTTGGCTCCTGACCGTACCGGACGACCAGATCGACCCGGTGGCCGAGGCGCTGGCAAATACGGGCAAGCAGCCCGCCACCGCGCTGCATTTCAGCGGCTTCACCACGTCAGAGGCACTCGCCCCGCTCCGCAAGCGCGGCTGGTCGGTCGCAAGCTGCCATCCGGTGCTGAGCTTCAACGACCCCGCGCAGGCCGCCCGCAGCTTCGCCGGCACCCATTGCGGCATCGAGGGCGATGCGTCTGCCACTGCCGAAACTCTCGTGCGCAGGATCGGCGGCCTGCCCTTCCCAATTCACCCGGACCGCAAGCCTCTCTACCACGCGGCCGCAGTGTTTTCGAACAACTTCACGGTACTGCTGCAGGCCATCGCCCGCGAGGCCTGGCGCGATGCGGGCGTTCCTGACGATGTCGCGACGGCGCTCTGCGACCGCCTGCTGCGCGGTGCGACCGATGGTGTCGCCACGCTCGGTCCGTCTGCTGCGCTCACCGGCCCTGCGGCACGCGGGGATGACCGGGTGCTCGCGCTGCAAGAAGAGGCGGTCCGGAACTGGCAGCCCGAGGCTGGCGCGCTCTATGCGCTCGCCAGCCAATTGGCCCGCAGACTGGGGCAGACGGGGCACCCGTTCAGGACGGATCAGGAGGCAAGGACGCGCACGTAGTCCCCGGGCGCGGCACAGAGCCCCTCTTCGGGCTCGCGTGCCGCCACCATGCCGTCGCCATGGCCGGCAAGCCACGCCTGCCAAAGCGGCCACCACGATTCCTGCTCGAAATCGGCCGTCTCGCGCCAGTCACTGGCGGCAAGATCGACCGGATCGAAACTGTAGTGCCCGTATTTGCGCCGCCGCGGCGGGTTCACCACGCCGGCCACATGCCCGGCTTCGGCCAGCACGAAGCGCTTGTCGGTGCTGCCCATGCGCTGGAAACCGCGATAGCAGTCGGTCCAGCCCGCGATGTGGTCGCCCTCGGCGGCGATGGCCATCAGTGGCACGGCCACGTCGCGCAGGTCGAGATGCTCTCCGAACAGCTCGAAACGCCCCTCGGAAAAAGCATTGTCCTGGCAGAGCCCGCGCAGATATTGCATCGCCATCCGGGCGGGCAGGTTCGTCGCGTCGCTGTTCCAGTAGAGCAGGTCGAAAGCCGGCGGCGCCTCGCCCATCAGGTAGCTGCGCCGCGCGGGCTTCCACACCAGGTCCGTTGCCCGCAGCATCGAGAAGGTCCGCGCCATGACCGAAGCCCCCAGCATCCCGGTTCGGTCCGCTTCGCGCCCGATGGCGTCGATGAAATCGTCCTGCAGGAACGGCGTGAAATTGCCCTGGTCCGAGAAATCGGTCAGCGTGGTCAGGAAGGTCGCCGAGGCCACCCGGTCATCGCCCCGCTTCGCCATCAGCGCGAGCGCAAGCGCAAGCACCGTGCCACCGATGCAGTAGCCCAGCACGTTGACATCCTCGGTGCCGCAGATCCGCGCGGCCTCGGAGATGGCGGCGAGGTAGCCATCTTCGATGTAATGCTCGAGACCCAGTTCCGCGCCTTCGGGGCCGGGGTTGCACCAGCTGACCATGAAGACCGTGTGCCCCTGCCCGACCAGCCAGCGCACGAGGCTGTTTTCCGGGCGCAGGTCGAGGATGTAGAACTTGTTGATCCAGGGCGGGAAGATGACGATTGGCCGCTGGTGCACCTGCGGCGTCTCGGGGGCATACTGGATGAGTTCAATCATGGGAGTGCGCAGCACCACGCGGCCGGGCGTTGTCGCGATATTCTCGCCGACCGCGAAGGCCGTGGTATCGACAAGCCCGACCAGTGGCGCGCCCTTGCCGTTCTCAAGATCGCGCACGAGATTCTCGAACCCGTCGAGAAGGCTCTGCCCCTCGGTCTCGAGCGCACGGGCCAGGGCGTCCGGGTTGGTCCCGAGATAGTTGGCCGGGGCCAGCATCTGCACCAGCTGGTCAGAGAAATATCCCAGCCGCCTGCGGTCGCGTTCGGGAAGTGCGGCGAGCTCTTCGGTAAGCTCACGCAGGGTATCAGCGCTCACCTGGTGCTGGCGCTCGAGATAACCTGTCCAGAATTCCGGCGCCGAGTTGCTGCCCTGCAGCGCCTCGGACCAGGCGCGCAGGGAGCCGGTCCAGAAGGCGGTTTGCCGGGCGATGCCCTTTGCCGGATCGGCCAGTGCCTCGCCCCAGGCCGCCGCCGCCGTCTTGAGGTAGAGATCCGCGCCCGGTCCATCGAGTCCCGAGTCGGCGAGGCGTTGCTTCCGGAGCGCCGTGACCATGCGCAGCATCAGCGAGGGTAGCCGATCGGCTGCCATTTTGTCGGTGTCCTTCATCCCTACAACCCCTCCCAAGGCTCTCCTCGTCCTCCGTCAGGCGAGACTCTTGCCTGATTGCCAAAGGTGCTCGGGTACCGCTTCGGACCTGGCCGCCGCCCGCGCCATGATGAAGAGCACGTCGGACAGCCGGTTGAGATAGGCACCCCCGAAACCGCCCTCCTGCGGTTCGAGCTCGAGCATCGAAATCAGCCTGCGCTCAGCCCGCCGTGCCACGCCGCGCGCGATATGCAGCGCGGAAATGGACACCGACCCGCCGGGAAGGATAAAGTCCTTCAGCGCCGGAAGACCGGCGTTCAGATCCTCGGCAATCGTATCGAGCCTGCCAACATGCGCCTGGGACAGAAGCGTCGCGCCGGGCAGGGACAAACCGCCGCCCAGATCGAATAAGTCATGCTGGATAAGTTCGAGCGGCCCGGTAAGCGCGGCATCCTGCAACAGGCTGCGGGCGTGGCCGACGTGGCTGTTGAGCTCGTCGATGGTGCCGATGGCCTCCATCCGGGGCGCGTCTTTGTCGATGCGCGAGCCGTCAGACAACCCGGTCGTGCCCCCGTCACCGGTGCGGGTCACGATCTTCGAAAGCCGGTTTCCCATGGTTACTCCTCCTTGATCTGCGAAAGTTCATCGTGCGGTGTGGCGCGGAAGGCGGCAGCATAGGTCCGGTACGTCGGCAGCGTCGCGGCCATCATCTCGCGCCGGGTCTCGGTCATCTCGGCGATGGCCCGTGCCGGTCTGCCTCCCCAGATTTTGCCCGCCCCAAGTCGCTGTCCGGGCTCCGTCTCTGCACCGGCAGCAACCAGCACGTCGGACTCGACCTCGGTGCCCGGAGCGATCCTCGCGCCGATGCCGACAAGGCTGCGCGGTGCCACCCGGCAATCGCTGAGCGTGACGTTGTGACCGATGGTGACATCCTCGCCGATGACGATGTCGCCGCCCTCGCAGCACAGGACACTGTTGTCCTGGATGTTGCTGCCGCTGCCGACGTGGATGGCATGAGTGCCCGCGTCAAGACGGCACCCGTACCAGATCCCGACCTCATCGCCAACGATGACGGTTCCGGAGATCGAGGCGGATGGCGCGACGAAACAGGTCAGTCCCGGCTTGGGCGCCAGCGACGGCGCGCTCGCGCCCAAGCCGGTCCGTGCCTTGCGCTGCCAGCTGGCAAGCTCGGTCGGGGTGACGCGGGCGACCGGCTTGGCGGGACTGCCCGAGTAGAGCCAGCCACCCTCGAGCGTGCTGCGCGGAAAGACCACACTGCCTGCCGCCAGCACCGCGCCCGGGCCGATCACCGTGGCGTCGAGCACCACGGTCCCGGCACCGATGACACAGTCGTCGCCGACCGTACAGGCGTGAATAACCGCGCCCTCGCCGGCCGTCACGTTGTTTCCGATGCGTGTAGGATAGATGTCATGGGCAATATGCACGGTCGCGCCGACCCCGAGGTGGAAATCGTCACCAATGTCAATGTCATGGCCGTCGGCGCGAATGACAGATCCAGCGCCAAGCCAGGCCCCCTTGCCAATTGTGGCACGACCCAGGACCGCAGCGCCGTGCCCTACAAAGGTCGGAGCGCTGCGGAAGGTCGGGAACCTGCCCCCATAGGGCGCGACAAAAGCTGTGCTGAGTTCAGACATTGACAACCTCCCGGTTGCTGCCTCGCGCTAGGTAAACCTGCGCGTTTCGAACTTCCTTGCGCGCGATGTCGCGCACCGCGTCCTCGGGGATGCTACCCAAAAGCTCTGCGCAGTAGCGCAGGTGCTCCGGTGGGGGCTCGACCCCCATCGCCGTGGCGAGGAAGAACCGGTGCAGGGCAAGCCGGCGATGCCCCAGGTCGATGGAGTGGCGCAGCAATTCCTGCGCCGCCCCCCTGTCGCCATTCCGGGCCCGTTTTGAAAGCTCTCGGGCTATTTTGCGAAGCTGACCCATCTCAAAACACCGGTGTTTCTCGGTAAGTGCCCCAGATGGTTTTGAGTTTTTCGACGATGTCGCCCATTGTAGCGCCTTCCTTGACGAGCTGGATGGTAACGGGCATGAGGTTTTTGGTCTCG
>NZ_BDIY01000021.1 GCF_002072155.1 Roseovarius sp. A-2
GGGGCAACCAAAGGCCACATGAGCCCCTTCGGCAATTGGCCAATAAGCGTCGCGGGATGGAGCAGTCCGGTAGCTCGTCAGGCTCATAACCTGAAGGTCGTAGGTTCAAATCCTACTCCCGCAACCAGTTTTAGCGAATGACCATTCGCAATAAGGCCCGCCTCCTCTGCGGGCTTTGCTTTTGCAAGCATCTCCAACAACTTACCCCGTACATCCAGTCGGTGGCCGTTTGCCTCGGCGTCCCAGATGACAAACACCGTGTCGATCAGCCCGTGTAGTTCGTCCGAGGCGGCGGCCGACACCGCCTCGTCCTGCAGGGTCGCGGCGAGGTTGTCGACATACTCTCGGTAGAGCTCAGGCGAGTCGGGCGGCAGATCGACCGGGGCAGGGATCAGGGTGTCCCGCTCAGCGCGCAGAGCCTCGAGCTCGGCATCGACCGCGTTCAGCTCCTTGATGATCGGGGGCGAGTGGTCGCCCTGCGCAACCGCATCCAGGAACCCGCTGTGCCGCTGCTCGAGCTCACGGATCTTGAGGTCGTGGGCCTTCAGGAGTTCGGCAGCGCCTTTCTGGCCGGCCTTCATCCTCGCCTCGAATTGCACTGCGAAACGCGCGTAGGCGTCATCCTGCATCAGACCTGTGCGCAAGACGACGCTCGCCAAGATGCTTTCCTATTATTACTTGAACGAGGGCTGGCAGTTTTGCGCAATCAAATCACTCGATGAAGGCTTCGCGCAGATTAACGACAACACCCCGACCATATTCTTTTTTGACGACTTTCTCGGTCGCATCCAGCTCGACCGGCAATCCTTGCTCCAGCGGGAGTCCGCACTGGCGACGTTTGTCCGGCGGGTTAGAGCCTCAAAGAATGCGCGCTTCGTTCTGACAACGCGTGCGCATAGCGGACGCTATCATTCGTGCGATTGCCGCGCTCTGGGGTTGCCAGAATTTGCCGGTGGAAGCAAAATTTGCACAAACCACTGTTGTTTAAAGGGACGCTAATACAACGTCAGAGCGAAATTCAGACGGCCGGGTCACCAGACTGCATTCGATCACACGCGAATAGGGTCAAAAGCTACTTGCAATACGGGCGGCAACCACAGAAGGCCCTAGCTCTTCATAAAATACGAAGCGGCTTCTCCTTTGAGATCTGTCGTCCAGCGGATTGTCTTGAGTTGTAGGAAATACCGCTTTGGGAGTAGGCAAGCAATCCGGCCAGATTCGAGCGCTCTGACGACTGCAATCGATGCTGGGAGCGCAAAACACTCAATTTTGCGGCAAGATCAGACATGATCTGACGCCGTATGGCAGGTCACATGGAGAATTTCGGGTTGCAACCTGAGATCAAGGTTCGTAGGCGGAGCCGGAAAATCAACCATGGAGTGTCAGATGAAATCGAAAATTGCAGTGGGTCTCTTTGCCTTGGCGTTGGCCGCAGGATGTGGCGGAAACGACAATGTCGTCATCGATGGCAAGGAATACAAACCCGGCGAGAGCTTCACCAGGAACGGGGTGACCTACACGGTTGCCGATGGCAGCAAGTCCAAGCGGCCAAGGCCCGTTGACCAGGACGTGTGGAAGACTCGCGAGACCGTCACCTACGGCCAGAACGATTACTATGTGGCAGTGAACGCGGACAGGACGACAGCCTATGTGCAGGCGACGAGCCGCGATGTCCCCCATTCCCTGAACGATCTGAGTGCCGCGGTCCGCGAGGCGACCGGCTGCCAAGGGTCGCTGGGGGCCGGTGCACTCGTCGCGCTCGGCATCGACAACGACACGGACATCAGCCAAATGGGCTCGGCCACGGGCAAGCCGCAGAAGATCTGGTCGGTGCCCCTGTCGTGCTAGTTCGGCGCGTTGTCCGGGGCGCTCTCGGTGCCGGAATCATCCTGACGGTCGTGGGCTGTGGCGGCACACCGCCTACGGCCGTGCGCACGAGCGTCGCGGAGGTGGAATCGCGGACGAACCGCTTTCCCGCCTACCCGGTCGCCGGGACGACCTACCTGTCCTTCAATCGCGCGCATGGATTCCAGGTTAATTACATCGCGCCGCAGGGCAGGGCGTGGCTTTGGTATCCCGGAAACGACCGCGCGGTTCCCGAGGAGTGGAAAACGGATACCGTACGGGGTATCCCAGCGGTCTGTTTCCGCCATCCGCCGGGCAGCTTCAACCCAGTCACAAGGCGTCGGGACGGTGCCTATACCTGCCAGCCGCTGGACTTGTCGCAAAAGACCATTGTCTCCAGTCTCGAGGGCGATGCGTTTGGCCTGTCCTCGGGAGAAATCCCTTACCGGCGGAGCCGCTGCGCGGCGCCGGAGGAGTTCGAGTTCGACCGCGCCCGGTTCGGCTGCTGATCCGGATTTGCATATCCCGGTTGTAGTGACGGCGCCAGCTCTCGATCAGGATTTCCGCCATTCGCGACCGATGCTGCGACCTGAAGCTCTTCTGCTATGGGCTCTCCCCCTGAATTCGCTGCACTCAGCTTGAAGGTCCGCTCTCGGGACATCCGAACCAAGTCAGCACATGGAAGCGACAAGCCATCGAAGGCATGGCCGATGTGTTTTCGGGCGGTAAGCAAAGCGGGCCGACCGAAGCCGAGGTGAAAGAGCTGCACGCCAAGATCGGGAGGTTGGCGGTTGAGAATGATTTTTTGTCGGAAGGGCTGAAGCGATGAGCCCTGAGAAGAAACGCGCGATGATCAACCGGGACCACCCGCAGCTCAGTATCAGTCAACAATGCAAGCTGGTGCGGCTCAGCCGGTCGGCGTTCTATTACACGCCCGTCGGGATCGATGCTGACACGCTGGCGATGATGAAAGAGATCGATCGGGTGTTCACCAAATATCCGTTCTTCGGCAGCCGCCAGATCGCAGCCTATCTGCGCCGGGAAGGGGTCGTCACAGGACGGCATCGTGTAAGGCGGCTGATGGCGAAGATGGGTTTGGAGGCAATCTACAAACGCCCTCGAACCAGCCAGCCGCATCCCCAGCATCCGATCTTCCCGTATTTGCTGAGAAAGAGGCAGATCGATCACCCCAATCAGGTCTGGTGCGCCGATATCACGTTCGTGCCGGTCAAGAACGGCTTCCTCTACCTGGTAGCCATCATGGATTCCTGCGATAGTGGGTTCTCATGCTGAAGCATGGCGGCAATTACCTCGCGGTCTGCTCCACGCGCCACCAATGTATCGGCCTTGAGCAGTTGTGCCTTCCTTTGAAGCCCCGTCAGATGGCAGGCTGAAGCCAGCTGGAAGACGTTGATTGTTGTCGCGAGGGTCTTGCGATTTCATAGGTCAATCTCCTTTGTAGCCAGGAGATCGGTTCACTTCATCAAAACGGAAATCGGCGTGCAGAAGACGAGCGGCGCAGATGGCAACATTTGCAGGGACTCGCTCACCGCGCTGCCGAAGGCACTTTTGCCGATAAGGGAAATGACCAAATCCTTCCCATTTCTGGTTCCGCGTCGTTCCTTTCCATGCCATTTCAAGCATTTGGGGCCGTCGTGGGGTGCTTACCAAGTTTTTGAATTTTCGCCTTGTAATGCAGGGGATTGCCCGGCTATACGCATCGGCGGAGACGTGGCCGAGTGGTCGAAGGCGCTCCCCTGCTAAGGGAGTAGGCCCGGAAGGGTCTCGTGGGTTCGAATCCCATCGTCTCCGCCACCCACCATTTTCATTGAACCCCATGGGGCCGCTTGATAGCGTATAAGTTACTGAACTTATGCGCTCATCTGCGTTCGTTGTTCTCACTGGCTTCGTTTCGATTGCGCTCGGTTCTGTTCATTTGGTGGTACGAACTGTGGTATTTTTCTATGGCCTACACCCCGGGAAAGCTGACGAAGAATCTGGTCCGAACGCTCGGACCTGGCCGGCATGGCGACGGCCACGGGCTGTATCTGGTGGTTGATCCATCAGGAGCGCGGCGCTGGATCGTCCGCGTCACGGTGAAGGGTCAGCGGAATCGGCAGGGAAAGCCGCTCCGCACCGATTTCGGCCTCGGCGGTGCTGACGTCGTGACGCTCAACGTGGCTCGTGAACGCGCCCTGGAGTATCGCCGCCTCGCCAAGCAGGGCCTCAATCCGAAATACCACAAGGACCAGGACGTGCCCTGCTTCGAAGAGGTCGCCCGGCAGGTCCACATCGAGCGCCTGCCAACATGGAAGAACCCGAAGCACGGGCAGCAGTGGATCAACACGCTTGCTGACTATGCCTTTCCCAAGATCGGCCGGATGCCGGTCTCGGATATCGACCAGCCGGAAATCTTGCAGGTGCTGTCCCCGATCTGGACCGAGAAGCACGAAACCGCGCGCAGGGTGGCACAGCGGATGAAGGCGGTCCTCGATGTGGCCCGGTCGCGGGGATACCGCGAGGGTGAAAATCCCGTGACGGTCGTGATGGATGCCCGTGTGCTGCCGCGCGTGAAGGTGAAGGTGAAGCACCACAACGCAATGCGCTGGCAGGATGTGCCCGCATTCTACGCGCAACTCTCGCAACAAAGCGGCATGGCGGCCAAAGCGTTGATGTTCACCTGCCTGACCGGGTGCCGAACCAGCGAGGTTCTGCAAGCTGTCTGGGAGGAGTTTGACTTTGACGACTTGATTTGGACGATCCCAGAAGAACGCACCAAGACGGGTGCTGAACACCGCGTCCCGCTTACAGATCAGATGTTGGCAATTATCGAGCCATTGAAGGCACTGCGCTCTGAATGCGTCTTTGAAGGCCAGCGCCGGCACAAGCCGCTGTCGAACATGTCGATGCTGATGTTGCTCCGGCGCATGAATATCGACGGAGTAACCGTGCACGGTTTCAGATCAGCATTTCGGGATTGGGCTGCCGAGGAGGGGCATCACCCACGCGAGGTGGCGGAAATGAGCTTGGGGCACAAGGTCGGGTCGGAGGTGGAGCGAGCCTATGCGCGATCTGATCTTCTTTCCAGAAGGCGCGAACTGATGCGCGATTGGAACCATTTCGCTTGTTCGCAACGTGGAGGCTGATCTGTGGCAACTGAAATCGAACATGTCGCGGCAAGAATTTCCCACCTGTCTTTCATTTCGGAGTTTGACGCCGCGTGGCTCGCCATACGAGCGCTGCTAATAGCAACTAAGACGAAGGCCAACTTTTTGAAGCTGCATACCGGGCTGCTGGAGATTCGAGCTCGGGATCAGTACCTGAAGACCGGTAGGCGGGACGCACTGTGGCCAACCCCTGGCTCTGATCCATTGTTGCTTGAAGGCGCTGTTCGATATGCAGTGAAACAATGCGCCTTGGGTCAGGATGAAATGTGCCAGGACGTCATGCGTCTAGGAGATGTGCTGCGCCGGATCGTCATTCATGGGTCATCCAAGGGAACGGCATATGCTGACGCACAGGGGTTCGCCCAGCAAGAGTATAAGAGCGTACTTGATACGAAAGGGATCGAAGTCGCACGGAACTTCCTGGGACGAAGTCCTCGATCGCTACAGAAATTATGGGCGCTCTATGAGCCGGTGCTGGCATATGTGTATCTGGACTACGCTCAAGCGCAACGACTCGCTGCGCGCGTTCCTGGTTTTGACCACTCGCACATTGTCCAGTTCCCATATCTGTTCCGAGACCTCTTGAACATGACAACGCATACCAAGCCGATCAAACAGAAGAGAATGCAAGTCATTGTTTTCAAGTAGAAAGATATTTCTTTTTCGATTGCGCTAGGACGATTGCGGCAGGCTGGACAATATGGATGCAGTCGAACGCAACCGAAGAAAGGCGATGTCGGAACAATGGAGATTTTTGAGAACGAACGTGTCTACGATGATGGCGACAAAGAGCTTGATCTTATCGCCCCTCGCGCGAAGCGGGCGCAGTGGCGTCACCGGCGGGTGGGCCCGGCATGGGTCAAGTTCGGTCGGCGGGTGAAATACCTCGGGCGCGATTTGAACGCTTACATCGAAGAGAACCGCGTCTCTCCTGGTGATGCGGCATAGGCTCCAAAGTACAAAGCCCCACACGGGGCGGGGCCTTGTCGTATTCGCGTGATCACCGGAATCTTAGGACAAACGCGCCCCTGTTTTCAACCCCATGACAGATGCCGAACACCGGCAATCGCCAGCCCAGCCGCAATTGGGTTGACGGGAAAGGTTTGCCCTATGGCGCGCAAAAAATTTGCCATGCTCAATGTCTCGCTGCTTAACTCAGCTGCTTTTCGCGGCCTTCGAAGCTGCACAGACAGAAACGTCTACTTCACCGCACATCTGAGTTCTCAGGCCGATTATTCCGGCTTGTTCTGGTATCCACGTTCGCTCTTTGCATCCGAGGCAGGGATTACAGAGGAGCAGCTGCAAGTCTCGGTTCAGCGACTAAACGATGCGCAGTTGCTCGAATATGATTCAGAGGTCGAACTGCTCAGAATCTCTGGTTGGTTTCGGTCCATAAATTGCCCTGACAATCTCTCGCGCGTCCAGAACTTGGCGCAGGGTTATCTGTCCGGCGAACTGCCGACCACCGACATTTGTCGCCGCTCTATCGCTGAGTTCGTCCTGGGGTGCCTCGCTCGGGCGCAGCGTTTCAAAGCGGGCAGCGAGCACGGGCCGAAGATCGTCGATGAAATTCGCGTATTCCTAGCGACTGCCGGGGTCGTGTTTCGGAACCTGCGACCGTTTCTAGAGGAAGAGTTTCGGGAATACGGCGCGTCGGTTGCTCGCGAGTTCGAAGATGTGATGCTTGGTCTCGTAGAAGCGGAAGCCAAGATGCAGCGAGCAGCTGACAGAGTTCAGATGCAGGAGGCCATCAGGGTGGCGGCAGGGTGCGATCAGGGTGGGGACACCCTGCCGCCACAAGAGAAAAGAGAAGATTCAAAAAATACAAAAAAAGAAAAAATGGCCTTTCCGGATGACTTCACAGCCACTGGCGAGATTGACGGCAATCAGGCCGGGAAGAGTGCTCGCCCTTTAGCCGCGACCCTGAATAGTCCGTTGGTTCGCGCACTTCGCGCCTCGGCCTGATGTCGGGTGGGGTCATGAGTGCTGGTGAAGCGCAAAGAGCAAGGCGACCCGGTTCTAGGTCTTCGACCGTCGAACCGGGGCCTTGCGAGGGGCGGCAAGCCTCCCCTTCGAACCCCAACCGGACCGCGCGGGGCGCGGTCCCCTCGGAAAAGCAGGAAGCGGTGTTCTTCTACTGCTCCTCCGAGGAAAAGGCGCTGATCCGGCAGGCGGCTGCGGATCGCGGACTTTCCATGTCCGCCATGCTTCGGCAGCTCGCCACCGGCGCGGCTCCGAAGCGGCGCAAGCCCGCTCCCCGTGTCGATCCCGCGCTCGTGCTGGCTGTGTCCCGCTATGGCGGAAACCTCAACCAGATCGCGCGGTGGCTCAACACGGCGACCCGCGCGGGCCGGGCCAGCGAGGTCGAGGCCCTGCGCGTGGCGGCGGCGCTGGTCGGCATCGAGCGGCGATTGGCGGAGATCCTTGCGCAGCACCGGAGGCCGCCCGGATGCTGATCAAGTTCTTCCCCAACGGCAAAGGCGGCGGTGCGGGGCCGGTCGAATATCTGACCGCCCGCACCGTGCTTGCCTATGACGACAACCGCGACCTGATACGCGATGCCTCGGGCCAGCCCATGACCGTGACGCGCGAACCGCTGCCGGAGATCGTGCGTGGCGATCCCCAGGGCATGATCGACCTGATCGACGCTTGCCCGCACAAATGGACCTATCGCGCCGGTGTCGTCAGCTTCGCCCGCGAGGACGCCCCGAGCGAGGACCAGCAGCAGGAGGTGATCGACCGCTTCGAGGAGATCGCCTTTGCCGGCCTCGATGCCGACCGCTACGCCTGCCTCTGGGTGCGCCACACCCACGAGGATCGTGTCGAGCTGCATTTCTGCACGCCCCGCATGGAACTGCACAGCGGGCGCAGCCTCAACATTGCCCCGCCCGGCTATGAGCGCGCCTTCGACAGCCTGCGCGACCTGATGAACAAGACTCACGGCTGGGCCGACCCCATGGACGTGGAGCGCGCGGCCGAGGTTAAGCCGGTATCGGAGGCCCCGGACCGCGCCGCCGGGCGCGACGGGCTCCATGCTTGGATCGCCGACCAGATTTCCATGGGGCTGATCGAGGATCGCGCCGGGATGGTCGCCGCCCTGACCGATGCGGGCTTCGAAGTGCCCCGCGCGGGCAAGAATTACCTGACCGTCAAAGACCCCGAGACCGAAGAACGGTTTCGCCTGAGAGGAGAGATTTTCCATGAAGACTGGAGAGCCGAAGCAACGGCTGAGCGAAAAGCTGAACGCGGACATGGAGCGGATCAGGGCAGAGAACGCCGCCTCGATCGACGCACAGTTGCAGAGCTTCAGGACCGATTTGAAGACCATTGCCGAAAACGCGCTGGCTACAATCAAGACCGATACGGAAGGCTACCTGCTGCGCGTGAGGAAGCACCTCATGCGGCAGAGCGCGAACGCAGCGCGACCGGAATGGAAGGCGCTGATGTGGCCGATGCTGGTGGCCTGCTGCCTGATGATCAGCGCCGGGGTTTCGACCTGGACGGTGATGACCTGGCTGATGCCCAATCTGAACACGATGGGGCTCAGGGTGATCGAGCGTCCGGAGGCGACCTACCTGATCCCGCGCAGCGGCGGGGCAACGCTGGCCCGCTGTTCGCTGGCGGGGGAACCCGTGGACTGCCTGATGATCCCGAAGGAGTGAGCGATGGATGGTCTGACGCCGCTCGAACGCGAATTGCTGGGCTACGTCGAGCAGTTGACGGAAGCCTCCAAGGCGTCCGCGCAGGAATTGACCGCCTCCGGGCAGGACAGGCGAACGGAACTGGATGGGTTGCGCGGCTCCATGATCGCGTTGCTCAGGTCGCAGCTCTCATTGGTCGAAGCCTTGAACGGCTGGATGCAGGATGGCCCCGACACCACGCAGGCCCCGTCGAAGCTGAAGGACAGCCTCTCGCTCGCGCTGGAGGCGCAGAAGCGCCTCGGGACGCGGTGACAGACGAGATCGGAGAGGACGTGCATGGACTGCGCCATTGATCAGGGAATCCGACTTTCTGCCGGACACGCAACACTGAACAAGCAACACGCGACACTGAACAGGGGACAGGCAGCACCGGACACTGAACACGCGACACGCGACACGCGACACGCGACCGTGGCCACTCAACACCGGACAGTCAACACGCAACAGGCGACACCGGACAAGCGACAGGCAACACGCAACACCGAACAAGCAACACTGAACACTGAACACTGAACAAACGACGGGAGTAACCGCATGATTTATCGAGCTATCTTGTTTCTCACCTTAACCGCCACTCCGGTGATGGCGGATCGGATCAATTTGAGCAATTCCATCCAACCGGCAGAAACCGACCGCTACGGTTGCGCGATCCGCCCGCGACCGGACCACCTGACCTTTTCCTCCTTCCGCGATAGTTGGCGCTCCGTCGCAGCCGACAAGCTCTACAGCCTGCGCCGCTACCAACAGGTGCTGGACACCGGCAGCTGCGATTGCGCCGTGCTTCAGCCGGAATGGTCGATCATCGAGGACGAGTACCAAGGCCTCGGCTTCGCAGACGGACCGTCTTCCACATACGACGACTGGGCCGATGCGGCCTATTTCCCGGTGATCTCGGGACTTCGGGATGCCGTGCGCGATCTGTGTGAAGGGGCGGAATAATGGGTGTCGTGAGTTTTCTCGTGGAAGCGGCTGACGAAGGCCTGGAAACCGTCGCTGAATCCCAGTTCGCGGCGATCACCTCCGGGATGGGAGCCGCGGTGATGCTGGCTGCCACGCTGGCGATTATCCTCCTGTTCGTAAACATGGCTTATCAGTTCAAGCCCATGGATATGAACGATCTTATCCCGCTTCTGATCAAGATCGGCCTGATCAATGCCTTCGCTTTCAACTGGGTGAATTTCAACGTGGTCAGCACCTTCATCACCGATGGCCTCGACAACCTCGCAGGCACGATCCTCGGCTCGATCACAGGAGAGACCGGCGCCGGCGCGGCCTATTTCGCGGGGCGGTTCGACCAGGTGCTCGACGATCTGGCCGATCATGCCAACGCCATCGGGGATAGCTTGCCATGGATGGCAGGGGCGTTGCTGAGCCTCTTCTTCACAGCCCTGCTGGCACTGGTCGGCGGTGCTGCGGGCGTTATCCTGGTGCTGGCCAAGGCAATGGTGGCCTTTCTCATCGGTCTTGCACCGGTGATGATCGCGATGTCGCTATTCCGTGCAACGCAGGACTATTTCCAGCGCTGGCTGGCGGCAATTATCAGCTGGTCGTTCTACCCGGTGGTGATCGCCGGAACGATGTCCGTCATCTTCGGGCTTTTCAGCGTGCTCCAGAGCCGGGTTGGCGGCGTCGAGAACCTCGGTCGCATCGGTGCGGCCTTGCCTTTCCTCGCTGTCGTCATGGTCTCTCTGGGCATGGTCCTCGCCATTCCTGTGATCGTGCGGACTTTGACCGGCGATATCAATTCGGGATGGGCGGCCTCGGTCGTTGGGGCGGGTATCCGCAAGATGACGCAGCCGCAGAGGCCACAGCAAAGGAACCAGTCGCCTACGAACACGACAAGCGACACGAGCCGGAGGTTGAATGCCGGGTCGGACACACCACGCACGCAGGCCTCTGCACGCGATCAGCGCCCTTCGACCGGCACGGGGGCAAAGATGCAGCGTATGAAAGACCGTGCCGACAGGCTGGGTGACTGATCGGGAGTCCGTGGGAGCGGGCGTTCCGCTTCGTTTCCGCACTTCTTCCGGTGCCAGACGGATGTGCTTTCATCTTCTCCCAAGTATCTACCGTGTGCATTCGGTCAACATCCCTGAGTATCAGTAGCAAGGGCCTTGAGCGTGGAGACACCAAATATCGGAACGCTCAAGGCCCTTGCGGATTCTACCGAGCTGCCGTTCGTGCATCGCGCGGCGAAAGCTGGCTGTGAGCCCAACTCGGACATGGCAAAGTTATGCTGCGTGCGCTCGCAGCGCAAATTTTGTCGTAATTGCAAAGGCATCCATGCTGCATGACAGAGCGAATAGCAGCCGTTAAACCCAGTGGTGACCGGCATCCAGCACCGCCTCACTCCTGACACCCGAGATCAGCTTGCATCAAATACCTACCAAGCCGCTGAAATATATTGAGTTTCCATGAACTCGAGCATGCCGTCTTTGCCACCTTCGCGGCCAAGTCCCGATTGCTTGACACCTCCGAATGGAGCTGCGGGATCGGAAACGATACCTCTGTTTAAGCCAACCATCCCAAATTCAAGCTGCTCGCAGACGTTCAAAGCCCGTTTCATATTCTTCGAGAAAACGTAGGCTACCAAGCCGTATTCTGTGTCGTTTGCTCGGCAAATGACCTGGTCTTGATCTGTAAATGATTGGATGATCGCGACCGGTCCAAAAATCTCATCGTGAATACAATCGGCATCATCGGGCACATTCGATAGTACTGTAGGGGTATAAAAATAGCCGGGTCCTACAGGAGCGTATCCGCCTAACTCCACTATGGCTCCCTTTGCGACAGCATCTTCAACTAGTCTAGCGACCTTTGTTCTCGTTGCCTCATTTACCAATGGACCAACATCGCTACGCTGATCCGTGCCATCACCTAGTTTCAGCTTACTCATCCTTGCCACGAACTCAGAAATAAACTCAGCAGCGATGTTTTCGTGCAGATAGATTCTGTTTGCGGCAGTGCACGCCTCACCCAAATTGCGCATTTTGGCCTGGAAAGCACCTTCAACCGCAATATCGAGATCGGCATCTTCAAAAACGATCAGCGGCGCATTCCCTCCAAGCTCCATGGCTGGGTTGAGGACTTGACCCGCTGCGTTGCGCAACAATTCTTTCCCAACACTCGTTGAGCCAGTAAAGCTCACAACGCGAATACGCGGGTCGTCCATTATGTGATCAACGAGTGCACCGGGGTGCGTTGTTGGCAGCACATTCACGAGCCCGTTTGGGACGCCGGCCTCCTCCAACACGGGCATCAATGCGAGCATGGTAAGCGGTGTCTCGGCCGCTGGCTTTATGATGACCGCACAACCTGCTGCGAGTGCGGGGGCGATTTTTCGCGTCCCCATCGCGGCAGGGTAGTTCCACGGCGTGATCAAAAGCCCAATTCCGGCAGGCTTTTGTTGGACGAGGATCCGAGCCCCGGAAGAGGGGGCATGGCTGATGGTTCCTTCAGCGCGTACCGCTTCTTCAGAAAACCAGCGAAAGAACTCCGCCGCATAACTAGCTTCGCCAACAGCGTCAGCGGAAGCCTTTCCGTTTTCCAGACTAATTAGATGTGCGAAATGTTCGATCCTTTCACTCATAAGATTGAAAGCCCGACGTAAGACTTCTGAGCGATACCGCGGGGTTTCAGAACGCCAAAGCGCCATCGCTCTCTCTGCTGCATCCAGCGCCCTGTCGGCATCGGATAAATCAGCTGAGGCCACTGAGGCGATGACACGTTCATTGGATGGGTTGACGACGTCGAAGCGCGTGCGAGAGGCGCTTTCGACCCATTTTCCGTCAATGTAAAGGTTTGTGAGGTTCACTGGTCCCACTTTCGTATCTTGCCGCGGTCAGCAGGCTTTGAGGGCGGCATCTGAATCGCCGGAGAAACCAACATCACACGCTCCCCCTCCCTGAGTGATACCCCCGAGTGGTCCCAATTGCTTGCCCGTGGCTCTTACCTCGTCGAGATAGTCTTCGGCATCGGATGAAGGGCGATACCCGAGCCAGGCGACATGTGAATTGTCGACGCGACTGCGCGTATTGTTTGAAACACCAAACACCCGATAATAGTGGTGATCCGGGGCGTCGATCGCGCAGTTGAACAGATGAATTCCATCGTCAAAGCTCAACCAAGTGGACAGCATCCTTTCGTCAGTCGGTCTTTCTTCAAAGGATGCAATGCGCAAGCAGCCGACGCTTAGCCCATATTTGTCTGCATAGAGGCTTCCCAAAGCCTCACCGAACGCCTTTGAGACGCCATAGAAGCCACTCGGCTTTATGCGCACATCATCGGTAATCGTTGTGGCGAGAGGGTGGAACCCGACCGCCTGCACCGAACTTGCATATACAAAGCGTGTCACCCTGGCTTGGCGGGCCGCTTCGAATGCTGTCCGTGTGAGATCATAGTTCAGCGGGAAAATCGTTTCCCAGTCGGCTTCTTCCGGAAAAGCGGCAAGATTGACGACGACATCGACGTCCTTCATGGCCAGGATCAACGCATCGAGATCGGTCGCATCAATATTGCATATCTCCTCGCGCTCAGCAGCGACTCCAAGCGGCGCAATATCAACAAGGCGCAATATTCTGTCCGGGCCCGCAAGGCCTGCCCGCAAGACTTTTCCGATACGCCCGGCCGCGCCGACAAGCAAAATTCGTTTCATATTCTTTCCCATAGCATTCGAGTTGGTGTCTGTTGGTTCGGTTGCGCTACCCTGCAAACCGGTGCATTGGCAGCCCACGCACCCCGGGGCAGTACGCAAACAATCCACCCGCGAGCGGTTGCTCGTTGAGCTGCTGTTCGGTCAGGTCTTCCGTAGCTGTCGTGATGAAGAGGGTCGACATATCCTCACCGCCAAAAGCACAGGAGGTCACATTCTCAACGGGTAACAGCACTGTGTCGAGCACCTCCCCTTCAGGAGAATACCTCGTGACTCTCGAACCGGCAAAATGCGCACTCCAAAGGCATCCTGTTTCATCGACAGCGGCGCCATCAGGTCGACCCTGGTTCGGAGGGACCGTCGCGAAAATTCGCCCGTTGGAGATCGTTCCGTTCTTCAGATCGTAATCATAGGCCATGATGTTGAGCGTTGGCGTATCGGTAAAGTACATCGTTTGCCCATCCGGACTCCAGGCGAACCCATTGCTGGTCTTGATGCCAGAGAGTTCCTTAACTACGGAATGATCACCGTCTACTCTGTAAACCGATGCAATCGGCTGGCGAAGCGCTGGATCTGAGACCTCGTGAATACTGCCACACCAAAACCGCCCCAGGGGATCACAAGCGCCGTCATTCATACGGTTCTGCGGGTGCGGGCGTTCAGGGTCGGCGAATAGGTCGAACGCGCCGGATTCGAGGTTAAAAAATGCAAATCCGTCCCGAGTCCCGGCGATCAACTTGCCGTCTTGTTCACACAAGGCAATTGCACTGAATTCATCCGGTGCCGCGAACTTTTCCAATTGCTGTGTTTTCGGATCGTATCGATGGATAATTTTCTCAGTGACATCCACCCAGTAAAGAGCTTTCTGCTCTTCGTCCCAGAGGGGGCCTTCGCCCAGCGTGTTGCGCTCATTCACAACGCATGTCGGTTTGTCGATGTTCATTCTTCAGCTCCTTCCTTCAACCAACCTGCCAATTACCGTCAGGGCCGCCTCAATGTCATCGGAGTTCAATCCCATATGGGTGACAAAGCGCAGACGATTTCCTTTTGGAGGCAACACGCGGACACCAGACTGATACAGTCTCTTATGGAGCGACGCAGGCTCGCCGAGTTCTTTCGGCAAAAAGGCCATAACGATGTTTGTTTCCACTGTTTCGACGGCAACTTCGAAACCCAACCCGTCCAAGCCCAAAGCGAGCGCCTTCGCATTGCTATGGTCTTCGTGTAGCCTTCTCAGGTTTTCCTTCAGGGCAAAGTGTCCCGCAGCGGCCATAATTCCCGATTGCCGCATGCCGCCACCCACCATCTGCCTCCAGTGCCGCGCTTCCTCGATGAAGTCCCTGGAACCTGCGATCATCGCGCCGCCAGGGGCGCCCAACCCCTTCGAGAGGCAGAAACTCACACTATCAACAGGAGCGACCAAGTCAGAAGGATCTACTGAAAGCGCAACCGCAGCGTTAAACAATCGAGCCCCGTCCATATGGAAGATCAGATCGCGTTCATCCGCGAACCTTTTTAGCTGATTGAGATAGGGCTTGTCGAGGCAACGGCCTCCTTCTCCATTGTGCGTATTTTCCACACAAATCAGCTTCAAGGGTGGCGTAAGAACCGACCGAGGCGCATTCGGCGAGGGGGCCTTTGCGAAGTTCATGAGTTCGCCTAGATCGAACTTTCCCCCGGGCGTTGAAAACGCTTGTGATGTAATCCCGCAAATCGAAGCCAAATGACCAGTTTCGTTGACATGCAAATGGGATGTAGCGCTCACAATTGCCGAATGACCCGATGGAACCTGCGACCTGATGGAAACCAGATTGCCCATCGTGCCACTGAGGACAAACAGGGCGTCTTCCTTGTCGAGTATCGTCGCCGTCAAATCCTCCAGCGCGCGAATTGACGGGTCTTCTCGATAAAAATCATCGCCGACCTCCGCTGATGCCATGCGCTTGCGCATCGCGTCGCTCGGCGACGTGAGTGTGTCACTGCGAAAATCGAAAATCTGTTCGTTTGAAGCATCCAGCACTTGCGCCACCATCCCCTCATGATCCTGCGCTTGAAGTTAGCATGACCCCTATTGCCGAGTAGCACTTTGAGACCGCCTTCTTGAAACATTCGATCATTCATGCTCAACTTATCGATCAAAGATTTCACAACAGTCATCAGAGGAGGCGTTTGAGAATGTCAAGGAGACCGAGTGGCTTGGACCAGATTGACCGCAAGATTCTGAACCGATTGCAGCGCGATTGTCGGATCACGAATGCTGATCTGGCCGCCGAGGTTGGCACGTCGGCACCCTCGTGCATGCGCCGCACAAGGCGCCTCAGGGCGGAAGGCTACATCGAAAGAGAGGTTGCCTTGGTGAATCCGGAGAAAGTAGGCAGCACCCTCATCTCCATCTCCGAAGTTAAGCTCAACAATCACGAGCGCCAAGCCAGGGATAACGCGATCAGGCACATCAGGAGCATTCCAGAAGTTACATTCTGCCTGAATGTTACTGGCGACCGCGACCTGATGTTCGTGGCCATGTTGTCGGACATGGACGAGTTCGCAGAGAAGATAACGGAACCGTTGGCGGTCATTCCCGAAATAGCATCGATCAACAGTTACTTTGCGATCAAGACCATCAAGTTTGAACCCTTCTTGCATTTCGACGAGACAAGGTAGCCGAATGAAAAGGGGCTACCCTTGGGTTGATCAAGGCGTGTTTCCAAGGGCGACACACAATTCGGTCTTAATGAAATATTTTTACATTAACGATGAACATTATATGAAAATATTTCATTTTCTAATTAATTTTGAACAATACAAACACCCCGTGACTGCGACACTCTTCCTCGAAACTGGAAGGGTACGATGGCGTGAAAGAGCTTTGGAAAGCATCCGCTAGGAACTCATTTTCGGCGAATGTCCTTAATGCCGACATGGACTGCGACGTCGCGGTGATCGGGGGCGGCTACACGGGCTGTTCAACGGCCCTTCATGGCGCGGAGTTGGGTCTCGATGTGACGCTGCTGGAGGCAAGCACGCTTGGGGCAGGGTGCTCCGGCAGAAACTCCGGAAATCTGAATCCAGGTCTTTGGCTCACCAAAGAGGAAATATGCGCGCGTTTGGGGGAGAATTCTGGCAACAAACTCAACTCTCTACTGAGCAACGGGCCGACCGAAGTCAGAAAGCTCGTCGAGAAGCACAATATCGACTGTGAGTTCAACGCTAGCGGCACGTTCCATTGCGCGCGAGATGGCCGGGGGCTGTCGGAACTTCAGGCCCGGGCTGAAAGTCAACGCTTACAGGGCATGGACGTGCAGGTCCTGGGGGCGGATGAGACAAAGAGACATCTCGGTACAGAGTATTTCCAAAGTTGCCTGTGGAACAGAGATGCCGCGTCAATTCAACCTTTGGCGTACCTGCGTGGCTTGGCCCAGGCCGCAACGCGTCACGGCGCCCGTATTTTCGAGAACAGCCCTGCCACGAAAATCGAACGTTCCGGCACTCAATGGTTGGTCCACACGCCGCGCGGCACTCTGACTGCACAGGCCCTGGTTGTTGCAACGGATGCGTACCATAGAGATACGAGGTTTGGATCAATCAACCCGATGTGGCGGCTCTGGTATTTCAATTGTGCAACCGACCCACTCAGTAAGGATTATGACCACATACTGCCGTCAAGGCAGGGGTGCTGGGATACCGGCCGTGTAATGACGTCGTTTACCAGAGACGTCGACGGCCGATTCATAATCGGGAGCGTCGGCAAGCTGGATTCGATATTGTCAGGAATACACCTGCGTTGGTTGAAGCGGAGATCAATTGAACTCTTTCCGGAATTAGGGCCAGTCCCGCTAGAATTTTCGTGGCATGGAAGCATGGGGATGACGCCCGACCAGCTTCCCCGTCTTGTCGATTTGGGACCCAGGGCTATTGGTTCCTACGGGTACAGTGGCAGGGGTATCGCGCCCGGAACGATGTTTGGACAGGCGATTGCCAACTATCTCCATACGGATGATCCAGACATGCTCCCGCTCAAGCTATCTCAAACCAGATATTCTGTTCTCAAGAAGTTCCGCGAACCCTTTTACGAGATGGGTGCATTGGCCTGGCACCTCATTGGTGCCCGCAGTACCGGAGCAGCGCTGTGATCTCGGTGCGAAATATTGTGAAGGGTTTCGGTGGCGTTCGGGCGATCGATCACGCGTCATTCGATGTAGAGGCCGGCTCAATAACTGGTCTCATCGGCCCCAATGGTGCGGGCAAGACGACCATGTTCAACACTATCGCAGGTCATCATCGCGCAGATAGTGGGCAGATCGTTTTCCAAGGTGAAGACATCAGCGGTCTGCCGCCGCACGAGCTTTTTGCAAAGGGCATCCTGCGGACATTCCAGCTTGCCCACGAATTCCCGACATTGAGCGTTCTGGAAAATCTGATGATGGTTCCGGCAGAACAATCTGGCGAGAGGATTTTAAACACTTGGTTGAATCGAAAGAAGATAAAGCACGAAGAGGCCGCGCTGCGACAGACAGCGGAAAGTGTCGTTGATTTCCTGAACTTGGACCATCTCGCCCATACACCGGCGGGAAACCTATCCGGCGGGCAAAAGAAGCTCTTGGAGCTCGGCCGAACAATGATGGTCGATGCGAAAATCGTGTTTCTCGATGAGGTGGGTGCCGGGGTCAATCGGTCCCTCCTCCGGGAAATCGGAACCGCTATCAAAAGGCTGAACGATGAGCGGGGTTATACGTTTTGCATGATCGAACACGACATGCAGTTTATTTCCCGCCTCTGCGATCCCGTGATTGTCATGGTCGAAGGCCGTGTTTTGACCACGGGGCGAGCAGATGAGATCCTGCAAGACCCGGAGGTGATCGAATCCTACCTCGGTGCCACCGCAACAGAGGTGGTCACATGAGTTTCTTCGGTGGATCCAATATGTATGGCGGCTATGGCCCCATCAAAATTCTCAACGGGTGTTCCATATCTGTCGAACCTGGAGAAGTTTCGGTCATTGTGGGGCCGAATGGCGCTGGAAAATCAACAGCAATGAAGGCCTTGCTTGGCTTGTTGGAGCTGACATCCGGCGACGTCTTCTTGGATGGGAAGTCCATTGATGCCCTGAATACGCGCCAACGGGTCATGGCCGGCATCGGCTTTGTGCCGCAGACCGAGAACATCTTCCCGGGGCTTACCGTTGATGAAAACCTGTCGATGGGCGGCTACCTTAGAGCGGATAGCGTCGCCGATACGAAACAGGAGGTTTTCAAACTCTTCCCAATTCTCGGTGATCGACGCAAGCAGCTTGCGGGAACGCTTTCAGGGGGACAGCGCCAACAGCTTGCAGTCGGCAGAGCTCTGATGACGAATCCACAGGTTCTCCTACTCGATGAGCCCACCGCGGGCGTATCGCCCAACGTTTCCGCGCAGCTCCTGTATGAAATCTCAAATCTGAAGACGCGGGACATGGCCATTATCATGGTCGAACAAAACGCGCGGCAAGCACTTGAGATCGCTGATACCGGCTACGTGCTCGTCATGGGCGAGAACAAGTTCACGGGAAGCGGCCCTGACCTTCTCAAAGACAGCGAAGTCAAAAAGACATTCTTGGGAGGATAATTCGGTTTGGAACTCGCAAACGCATTCCTGATTTTCGCCAACTACGTGCTGGTGCCATCAATAACCTACGGCGCGCAGTTGGCCTTGGGTGCACTAGGCGTAACTCTCATTTTTGGCGTCCTTCGTTTCTCTAACTTCTCCCATGGCGAAATGATGTCTTTTGGAACGATGGTCACAATCCTGGTGACTTGGGTCTTTCAGAAGTCCTCCATATCGATCTACCCGCTTCCAACGGCCCTTTTGGCGCTGCCAATTGGCATACTTGCCACTGTCTGTTTCTCCTTGGCGGCGGACAAGATTGTCTATTCCTACTACCGAGAGGTCAAGGCCAAGCCCGTTATCCTGATGATGGCGTCATTGGGCATCATGTTTGTTCTGAATGGGGCCGTACGGCTGTTTGTCGGCCCTGGGGACCGGCAATTCTTCGACGGTGAACGCTTCATCGTTACCGCCTCGGAGGTGAAGGCATACACCGGCTTGGCTGAGGGCGTCTCCATTCGCAGCACACAGGCAATCACGGTCTTTATATCGATCCTCCTGTTCGTACTGCTGTACTTATTCCTTCAGAAGACACGGGCAGGCACAGCCATGCGAGCCTATTCTGACAACAGGACGCTTGCAACATTATCCGGAATCAACTCACAAGCCGTTGTCAGGATAACGTGGATTTTGGCGGCCTCGCTCGCTGTTGTTGCCGGGGTTCTCTATGGCCTCGACAAGAGTTTCAAGCCATTCACCTACTTCCAGATTCTACTTCCCATTTTCGCGGCAACCATTGTTGGCGGTGTCGGCAACCCGCTCGGGGCGGTGGTCGGCGGGTTCATCATCTCGTTTTCCGAAATTGCGCTGACCTATCCCTATAGGAAAGTCGTTCTATACATCTACCCGGATATCGACCTGAACGGGTATATCCTCCAACTGGTTCCGACGGACTACAAGTTCTCGATCTCGTTCACCATTCTCGTTCTGGTTCTGCTGCTCCGCCCGAGCGGCCTCTTTCGGGGGGTGAGCCTGTGACCCGGAATATCGCCTTGTTCGGAACCTTGTTTTTCCTCTTTATTGCGACTGGGTATCTACAGTCGTGGTCTGTCACTCTATCCATCCTGAACCTGTGCCTCATCTCTGCGGTCATGGCCCTCGGAGTAAACATCCAGTGGGGTTATGCCGGTCTCTTCAATGCCGGGATCATGGGCTTTGCCGCGGTTGGTGGAACCGCTGCCTTGCTCATATCGCACCCGCCCATTCAAGGTGCGGTCGCAGCGGGGGGCAGTGGAATACTTGCTGCTCTGGCGATTTTGCTTGCCGCATTTGCCATCGTTGTTGGAGTGAGGCGCTTTGCGGCCCGCAAACTCCGAAGGCCCCTCGTTCTCATTGTTCTTCTCGCAAGCGTTCCGATCGCAGCTCGCGCGTTCTCTGGCGCGAAAGAGGCTATCGAGGCCTTTGAACCTGCGTCTTCTGGGTTCCTGGGCGGGCTGGGCCTTCCGATAATATTGTCATGGCCGATCGGCGGGGCCGCCGCCGCGGCCGTTGCCTATATCATCGGAAAAGTTTCGCTTGGACTTCGTGCGGACTACCTCGCGATCGCGACGCTAGGCATCTCTGAAATCCTCGTTTCCTTCTTTAAGAATGAAGACTGGCTAACGCGCGGGGTCAAGAACGCGACAGGACTGCCAAGCCCCTTTCCCCCAATCCAGAACTTACAGAACAATGGGTGGGTGCAAGACATCGCTGCATGGTTGAACGGCGACAAACTTGCGCAGATGTCGGATGCCCAGATGAATGCAGCTCTGAAATTGCATTCTGCCGAAGTCGCGTCCCTTATTGTGAAACTCGGTTTTGCAGGCCTGTTCGCCGCAGTTCTCCTTTTCTTGGTTCTTTTGAGCGAGCTGTCCCTGAAGTCACCTTGGGGGCGCATGGTCCGCGCAATTCGCGACAATGAAACGGCTGCGGCTGCAATGGGCAAGAATGTCGGTGCCCGCCACATGCAGATTCTTGTTCTCGGTTCTTCAGTTGTGGGCATTGCAGGCGCAATGCTGGTCACGTACGAAGGCCAGTTCACTCCGAACTCCTACCTCCCTCTCCGCTACACATTTCTGATCTGGGTCATGGTGATCGTAGGCGGTTCAGGAAACAACGCTGGGTCAATCTTCGGGGCATTCCTGATCTGGCTTGTCTGGATCCAGGCCGAGCCACTCGGGTTCTGGATTGTCGACATGGCGACAAGCTGGATGAATCAGGACTCTGACATACGTGCCCAACTCTTGGCCCAATCCCAGCATCTCCGATTACTCATCATGGGATCAATCCTTCTCTTGGTCCTGCGATTCAATCCCAGTGGATTGATACCAGAGCGCCCGCACAACCGGGCCAAGTAATAACTTTCAACATGGAGAGACCAATGTACAGAAATATCATTTTGGCATCCGCGGCGGTCCCGATGCTATTGTCCAGCCCGGCCTTTGGCGAAGAAATCAAGATGGGCATCCTGCTCGGATTTACAGGGCCAGCCGAGTCCTTGGCCACGAATATGGCCCTATCCGCAGAACTGGCCTGGCAGGAAGCGTCCAAGTCCGGCCTTTTGTTGGGCGGAGCGACAATTGTCCCGGTCCGTGGAGACAGTACCTGCCAGGACTCAAGCACAGCGGTTACAGCTGCCGAACGTCTTGTAACTTCGGAAGGTGTTGTAGGGATTATGGGACCCACGTGTTCCGGAATCACCGTGGCTGTCACCAAGAATGTCACCGGCAACATCGGCGTGACAATGATTTCGCCGGCCGCAACGTCTCCGGCAATCACCGAATTGGATGACGGGGATTACACATTTCGCACGGTTCCATCGGACGCTAGGCAGGGTGTCGTCCTGGCAGAATATGCTCTGGAAAGTGGTGTCGATACCGTCGCAGTTTCATATGTCAACGATGACTATGGAAAGGGCCTAAGCACATCTTTCGAGACTGCTTTTGTCGAACGCGGCGGCCAAGTGCTCATGAATGCCGCCCACGAGGATGGGAGAGGTGATTACTCCGCGGAAGCTGGCGCGTTGTCCGCCTCTGGCGCTGAGGTGTTGGTCGTATTTGGCCGATTTGACCAAGGCGGCCGAGGAATCATTCAGTCTTCACTGGATGTAGGCGCTTTCGAGAGTTTTGTCTTGGCAGACGGTATGATCAGCCAAGTTCTCCTTGATAACGTAGGGCCTGGGCTTGAGGGCGCATTTGGGACTCAGCCCGGAAGTTCATCTGAGGCAGCGGATAGGTTCATTCAACTTGCATCTGAAGCTGGTTTCGACGGCGATGGCGGCTTCAGAGCAGAGTCTTACGACGCAGCTGCCGTATTGGCGCTCGCTCTTCAGGCAGCAGGTTCTGCAGACCGAGAAGCGATCCGCAATAACATCCGCAATGTATCAAACGCGCCGGGCGAAAAAATTTATCCCGGCGAACTGGCGAAAGGTCTCGAAATACTGGGCTCAGGTGGAGAAATCGACTACGAGGGCGCGACCAGTGTTGTCTTCGACGAATTTGGGGAAGCTCCCGGGACCTATCGCATCTTCGAAGTGGTGGATGGAAAGTTCGAAGTGGTTGCAGTCAGATAGAGGCTTCCGATCAAACCGAACGTTTGCCACCGATGCGCGGCACCTTATCCTCCCGGGTGCCGCGCTAAGTCAGACACTACATAGCTCAAATTGGCCCTTTCCGTCTAAATTGGTCTAAACGACCGCTTCGACGACATGCGTGGCATCGCTACGACCAGCATGCCGCCAGAGCGAAAGATTTCTGCGTTAACAATGGCCGAGCCTGCAAAAGGTGGCTTTGTCCCGCATTCTTCCCCTTCGCAACCGTTGTGGTGGAGGTCCGCTACGCATAGTCCTTGGGGGAGTGCCGTCAGGCACGGGGGGCAGACAGCCCCTAGCTGGTCCTCACCCCTCCGAAGTCGCGGGTGACAGAAGCCGCGGATCGTAGTCGCTTGAAACCAAAACGAACTTCCGATATGTCGAATCCGCAAGGTAGACGGGCTCTTTTTCGGCAATCGCCAGAACATCGTCGGTATGCCGCCTCAGAAAGCCGGTGGAGATCGGGGTCTCCTCCGACGACGGGTTGCAGCCGACCTTCAAGGTGATGGTCTGGCGGGCCAGCGTTTCAGCGGAAACCCCATCGTCCCGCGCCAGCTCGCATAGCCGCCCATAGAGGTCGTATGACAAGTTAAGGATCAAATCGGGCATCTTGCCATCCGTGTGGTTTCAACGGGCTATTCCATTGTGGCTAGTGGATGGCGTCCGCGCAAGCAGCATCCCCGTATATCCGGTCTGAAAAGCAGAAGGGGCGCGGCCAGCCGCGCCACATCTATTCTTGGAAGGGGGAAGGAGTTTCGGCTTCCTTGCCCCTGAAGCGAAATAGACAGGGCCGTGTCCTCGGCTACGCCTGCGGGCCGCACCCCCCCTGTCGATTTCGCTTCACCCCCATCCTCTCACGCTCGCCGCTCGGCAGGGGTAAGCGGGCGCTTACCCTCCCTTCAATGATGAAGAGGGCGCGGGACGGGGTGCTTCGTGGATCAATGAAAACGGAGAGAAACCATGCCGAGACAGGAAAGACTGGAAGCAAAGGCAAAGGCAATCAAGCGCATCCTCGATGCCAGGACGCGCGAGGTCGTCGGGTGGCTCTATGAATGGAACACCGGCGAGATACTGCCGCGCTGGAAGGACGGGCGCAGGGAGAAGGTCATTTACGAGTAAGGCCCCGAGGCGCGCGTGGTTGCGTCCTTCGACGCATGGCATGACAAGTGGTCGGAAACCCTTGGTCATGCACGAACAGTTTGCGCCACAATGTCCGGGTGGCGCTCGATCACCTTCAGGAGCAACACCGCAGCCCGATCCGGGCTGCGCCGTTTTTGCTCCCAATCGCTGATGGTGCTTTCTGCCAGCCCATACCGTTCAGCAAAAGCGGACAGGGTAAGCCCTTGCTGCTTGCGGATCGCGGCCACGTCAACGGTCTCGGGCACATAGACAGCGGCAGGTTCCGCATTGCCCTGTGCGATTTCCAGCGCCACCTTGGCGCTTTGGATCAGCTCTTTGCCGAAACTCATGCTAGTACTCCTTTCTTTTTCGATAGGCATCTGCCAGCGCGGGCAGGATGCGGGCCAGTTCATTGTGCTCGGCTTGGGTCAGGTTCGCCTTGTCGTTCTTTCCATAAATCGCCAGCATAAACACGGGAATGTCGTCGCAGAAGAATTGCCGACATCTGAATACGAGGAAAGGTTGGGCTGAGAATGTGTGACGATACCGAGAGGCGCCAGCGTTTGCAGGCATTTGTTCGATCCCAAGCCGGAAACGAACTGCCTGTCCGAAGGCATCCTGACAGTCACCTCCTGGATGACTGGGGTTTGTATGGGCTCAGGGACGCACGGATCGAATAACTGGTGAGTCGCTTGGCGCTGGATCACGGCCTGCGGGTGGCGGAAATCGAGGGGCTGATAGTCGAGGCGCTTGAACAGCGAATGCTTCGGCCTGAAAACGGTTGGCGTCACAGGCATTGTAGCGGTGAATCGCTTTGATGAGCCGGCGCGTTCGGGAGCGCGGCGCTCCCGAACAGCCTGCATCTTTCCTAAAAGGTCTGACCTATGCACTCGGGTACTCGGCCACACCTTCGTGCAACGGTAGCAAGGGCTTAGAGCGTGGAGACCTCAAATATCGGAACGCTCCAAGCCCTTGCGGTTTTTGGCCGATTGCTCGACCGGGGCACGTCACCCACAACCAGGGAGTGCTGCGCGATATATAGTTGCTCGCAAACCGTGTGTGGCTGACATGGCCCATGCCAAGGCCAAGCCAACGCGGACGACTACCTCTCCCAGAAATACTGTAGTATAGCACTCACCAGAGCAAACTTTCATGATCTGCTTGGTAGGTCGTACGAACTAAACAAAGTTCCATTGGGTGACCACTTGACTGATTTTTCACTCGACGACTGCAAGCGTTTTCCCGAAAACTGCAAGGCGTTCTTGGACAACGTGAAAAGCAGCGACCCTGAAATGGCGGCAATCCTTGAGGCGAACTGGAGTAAGCTTCTCGCCGTTGTCTGCGACGGAGAAAGGGATACCAAAGCCCGGACAACATTTAACGAGGCTATTGCCGCCGCTCTGGATGACCGTCTTGTGAAAGACGCAGAAGCGGAGAGCGACTGATGCCCCGCTACTTTCTCAGAAGATTAAAGGTCGAAGGCTTCCGGGGAGTCAATAATCAGGGCAATCCGCTCGACATCAGTTTCAAATCAGATGCCGTAAATTCCGTTTTTGCTGTCAACGGAATTGGAAAAAGCTCTATTTTTGAATCGCTGTACTATGCGATTCAAGGGACAATACCGAAACTTGATGACCTGAAGGCGCACGAACGTCCGCAGGACTATTACTGCAATCGTTTCCATTCCGGCAACAAGGCCATGATCGAGGTCGAGTTGGAGCCGGATGACGGTGGTGCGGTGGTGTCCATCAAAGTGGAACGCGATGGTGGCGGAAACCGGACGGTTAGCAGCCCCAGTGGGCACGCCGATCCCGAAGGTTTTCTTGGGACGCTGAACGAAGCCTTTGCACTCCTTGATTACCGCACCTTCTCGCGGTTCATTGAAGAGTCGCCGCTTGAGCGTGGCCGG
The DNA here is from genome assembly GCF_002072155.1 of Roseovarius sp. A-2. Classification (GTDB taxonomy): domain Bacteria; phylum Pseudomonadota; class Alphaproteobacteria; order Rhodobacterales; family Rhodobacteraceae; genus Roseovarius. The sequence goes on from NZ_BDIY01000021.1 coordinate 25,601, forward strand.
ACATTCTCCGCCCTTCTGGGGCTTTCGGAATACTCCGATTGCCGTCAGGCGCTGCAGGCTGTGTCCGATACGCGCACGACAAACACCGACCTCGAAATGAAGGTACTGGCGACACAGATCGCCGGAACGCAACGCGCTGTTCAGCAAGCCTTGGCGGCACTTCGATCCAATTTCGAGAAGGTCACAGGGAAGCCTCTCGAAGATGTTGGCAAGCTCGACCAATACGCCTCCGAGGTTTCAAAGGCGCTTGGCAACGTCGAACTTCTTAAGGAACATTTCGACGGAAAATCTCTGGATGACATAGATTTCGGCGCCATCAAGGATGCCATCAAGACGGCCGAGGGCGGAGAAAAGCGCAAAGAGCTCGAGACAGCTATTGCCGATATTTCGGCTCTAGAGGAATTGGGAGCCCACGACGCAACGGCGATTGAAGAAGAGCAGAAAAGGATAAAAGCGCTTATCGCTGAGCGGGACGCTTTGCTGGCCGCTACCCGAGGCGATCTGTTTGAAAAGCTCTATTCGGCGGCGCAGGATGTGGTCCAGAGCGATGTTTGGTCAAATGATACCCAATGCCCCCTCTGTGAGAGCGACCTCAAGAGCTCCATAAGCGCACATATCGAGCATCAGCTCACCCAGTATGCCGATTCAGCGGCCAAGGCGAAGGAACTTGGGGAGCTATGGGAGGGCTCAGGTTGGCGGCAGTGTCTGTCCGACCACGAGCTCGCAAAGGTTCTGGGCGTAGATGCAGGGGGCCGCATCCTCGCGCGCTTCGATGGCAGGATGAAATCAGGCGAAGTCAGCGACATCGATGCCATCGCTGCGGTTACGCGCACAAACGAGCTTACGGGCCTTGTCCCAGACTTACTGGAGAAGGCGCAGGAAAAGAAAACGAACCTCGAATCTGAGCTACCCGCATCGCTCGTTCAGCTCACTGAACAAGTGGAATACGGGCGGCAGTTCAAGGATGCTTTGGGCAGCTACAAACAAGGCCAATCAGAGGAAAGGGAACATCAAGCCCGGTTGGATATTCGCGAGCGCTGGAAAACGTTCATCTCCAAGGCTTCATCCAAATTTGCAGCCGCTGAGGCGGCGTTGTCCAAGGCCAAGATCAATGACATCGATGCCGAGTACAAATCCATGTACAAGGACATCATGCAGGTTGGCGACGTTGTGCCTGACCTGCAACGCGCCGCAGACAAAGAAGACCTGAATGTAGAACTCAGCGATTTTCATGGCCAGCGCAAGCTATCTGCGCGCGCTTTGCTGTCAGAGAGTTACCGCAACGCTCTTGCGATATCCGTCTTCCTAGCGGCGGCGATGAAGCATTCTGGTGCGCCCCGCTTTGTTGTTCTTGATGATGTGACATCGAGTTTCGATGCCGGGCACCAGTTCTATCTGATGGAATTGATCAGAACCAAGCTTCAACATCCGCAGAATGCAGATGGTCTGCAATTTATCATCCTGAGTCACGATGGGCTGCTTGAAAAATACTTCGATACGAAAGGCGGAACTGTAGCCTGGCATCATAATAGATTGCAGGGTTCGCCCCCTATGGGAGATATTCTCCATCAGGCCCAGGGCGCTGATCGCCTCAAGACACGCGTTACGACCCTTCTTTCTGCTGGACAGATCAGTGAAGCCGAGCCGATTGTCCGCCAGTATCTAGAATACAAGCTCCAGCAGATAATCCGAAAGGTGAATATTTCTGTCCCACTCGATTTCGCGATCAAAGACACGAACAAGATGGTCAGCAATTGCCTTGATGCGATCAAAGAGGCGATTGATCTGCACCAGAGGGCAGGCACACTTGTTCTTGAGGCGCAGCAGGTTCATGATGTACTGAACTCTCATGTTCCGGCGATCGTTAGCAATTGGGTTAGTCACTATGCGACAGGAGGCAGCAGTAGCTTCTCCGCACCAGTACTCAACGGCGTGATAAGTTCCATCGACGCCATGGCGGATTGCTTTGGATACGACGATACATCGACATCGCCTACGCGGCGCCGTTGGTACAGGTCTCTTTCCAGGCGATAGCCTATTCGTTCGAGTGTTGGTTACTCCCAACGGCAAGGCGGAGATCGAGCACTTTGCGGTTGTCGTTAAAAACCCGCACCCAACCCCTTCGTGTCCGAGCAGCGGCGGTTGAGTGGGCCATGTCGACCGTGTCTCAGCAGGCGACAATAGACAGAAGAAGACTGGAAGGTAACGAATTATTGCTTTTTTGCTGCGGCAAGAGTTAGTTTCCGTTTTAAAAGGAAAGTGCTGAGCAGTGCCCGATTTCGATGACCTGATCTCCCGCTTCGGGATCGAAGCGCAACGCCGCCTCTCGTCTGTAGTTTCTGGCCGCCCCGAGGAACAGCTAAGAGGCCCGCTTGAAACCCTCTTTCCCGGGCTCGCCCAGATCTGCGGCCTTGGTGTCTCCGATATCTTCCTCGTGCCCGAGACGCCGATGCCGGAATTGGCCATCCGTCCAGACTTCGCCATTATGCGGCGACGGGGGGCAGCGTCGGACCTCATAGGCTTCGTGGAGATTAAAGCTCCCGGCAAGGGCGCAGACCCTCGAAGGTTCACAGACGCGCACGACAAGAAGCAGTGGGAGAAGCTGAAAGCCCTCCCCAACCTAATCTACACCGACGGCAATGAGTTCTCCGTCTGGCACGACGGTGAGCTTCAGGAGGCGTCGAGTGGGTCCGGCATAGTACGTCTCAGCGGAGACATTCGGACTGCTGGAGGCGGTCTGACGGGTTCTGCGGACCTTGTGTCCATCTTCAACAACTTTCTAACCTGGACGCCTACCAGCCCACGCAACGCCCGCGAGCTGGCCCGTATATCCGCCCGCCTGTGCCGCCTGCTCAGGGATGAGACCATCGAAAGACTGGAAGCCGACGACTCCGAGGTTGCCGCGCTGCGGTCCGATTGGCGACAAATCCTGTTCCCGGAGGCTGACGACAAGCAGTTCGCGGATGGTTACGCTCAAGCGGTCGTTTTCGGTCTCTTAATGGCTCGTGCTCGTGGCGTCTCGCTGGCCGATGGTATCGACCATGCGGCGCGCGACCTCCGAACGACGGATTCTCTCATCGGGACGGCGCTTGGGTTTCTGACCTCCAATCCCGACACGCTGGCGACCTCTCTCAAATCGCTCACCCGCGTTCTGGACGCTGTGGACTGGCCCACCGTGTCACGGGGCGATGATGATGCATGGCTCTATTTCTACGAGTTCTTCCTCGAAACCTACGACAACAAACTCCGCAAGCAGACAGGCTCATATTACACCCCGCCCGAAGTGGTGCGGGCGGTGGTGCGCCTGACCGACGATATCTTGCGCCACCCCGCCCGTTTTGCCCTGACCAGCGGCTATCGGGCCGACGAGGTGACAGTCGTTGACCCTGCCGTTGGCACCGGCACCTTTCTCTTGGGCATCCTGAGTCATATAGCCGAGCAGGTTGAGGCCGACCTTGGGGCGGGAGCGGTCCCTGGCGCGATGGAAGCAATCGCCCGCCGTCTCATCGGGTTCGAGTTACAGTTTGGCCCCTTCGTAGTGGCTCAACTCCGCCTCCTGAGTGAGCTGTTGGAGCTGACCGGCTCTGGCTCCATTCACCCTCGCCTGTTCGTCACCGACACGCTCAGCGACCCAGAGGAGTCCCGCGCCCGCCTACCGTCCCTCTTTGCCCCTCTCACGGCCAGCTATGAGGAGGCCAACCGCATCAAAGGTGAGGAGCCGATTACGGTGGTCATCGGCAACCCACCCTACAAGGAGAAAGCCAAGGGGCGCGGCGGGTGGGTTGAAGAAGGCCGCGATGGCGAAGCAGCACCGCTGGACGAATGGAAGACCCCGCCGGAATGGGGAGCGGGAGCGCACCTCAAACATCTCAAAAACCTTTATGTCTATTTCTGGCGTTGGGCGACTTGGAAGGTCTTTGGCGACCCGCCCGTCGAGGGCGAGACCCCGAGGCCCGACCGCAAAGGCGTGGTGTGCTTCATCACAGTCGCCGGATTCTTGAATGGTCCGGGCTTCCAGAAAATGAGGGCAGACCTGCGCCGTGACGCCGATGAGATTTGGGTCATCGACGCCACGCCCGAGGGCCACCAGCCACCGGTAAACAGCCGGATTTTTCAAGGTGTCCAGCAGCCCGTTTGTATCGTCATTGCGGCCCGGAATAGCGACGAAGGAACCGCCGATCCGGCCACCGTGCGTTTCCGCCGCCTACCTGCGGTTCGGCGTGAAGACAAGTTCACGGCGTTGGCGACTATTGGAATTGATGACCCGCAATGGGAGATTTGTCCGAACCAGCCAAGAGCGCCCTTCTTGCCGCCCGCAGAAGGCGTTTGGGGTTCTGGGGCGCCATTAGCGGACATATTCCTTTGGGATGGGTCTGGCGTGATGGCAGGTCGCACTTGGGTAATCTCGCCAGATTCCCAGTCTTTAGACCAGCGATGGCAAACGCTGAAGGCAGAGCGGGATTCGGATGAACAAGCAAAGTTGTTTCATCCCCATCTGCGCAATGGGCGTCCGGGTGATAAACATATTGACAAGGAACTTCGGGCGGGACTTTCCGGGCATCCCTTCCGAAGCCAGCCCGTTCGTAGTGACACTGGCGAGGCGATACCACCGGTGCGATATGCTATGCGTTCGCTTGACCGCCAGTGGGTCGTCCCTGACGGGCGACTTATCAACCAAGCAAATCCGACGCTTTGGGAGAACTTCGGGCCGTCTCAAATCTTTATCACCTCGCCCGAAGATAGAACTCCGACGAACGGACCGGCTTGTTCGATTTGCGCACTTATTCCAGACCTCCATCACTACCACGGCCGCGGGGGGCGGGTGTTCCCACTCTGGGCCGATAGAGCCGCCACCCAATCCAATATCCGTCCCGCCTTTCTGGCCGCGCTCACGCGCAGCCTGAGCAACCCGGTAGCGGCCCCCGATCTGTTGGTCTACATCGCGGCTGTGGCAGCCAACCCAGCCTATACCGCACGCTTTCAAGTCGACCTTATCCAGCCCGGTCTACGCATACCGCTGACCGCCCGCCACGATCTGTTCCAAGAGGGTGTGGAAATCGGCAAGCGTGTGGTCTGGCTCCACACCTACGGCGAACGCTTCACTGACCCCGCGAATGACCGCCCCGCAGGTCCACCAAGGGCCGCAGAAGGCCCCACCATCCCAATGGGCGGAGCCATCCCGGCGGACCCTGACAAGTTCCCCAATGAGTTGAGCTATGACGAGGCCGCGCGCCGCCTCTATGTCGGCGAAGGCTTCATCGACAATGTATCGCCAGAAGTCAGGGCCTACGAGGTCTCAGGTAAGAACATCATTGACCAATGGTTCAGTTACCGCCGCCTTGACCGCAGCCGTCCGATTATCGGTGACCGCCGCCCGCCGTCGCCGCTGGAACAGATCCAGCCCGACCGCTGGCCCGCTTCCTATACCGAAGATCTCGTCAACCTGCTTCACGTTTTGACGCTGTTGACCGCCTTGGAGCTCGACCAGGCCGACCTCTTGGAGCGTATCTGTACCGGCCCCCTTATCGACGCCGAGTTGCTGCGGGCCGAGGGCGTTTTTGACGACGACAGCTCCGCCACGACCCGCGCAGGAGATGACCGACAGGACGAATTCGCGTTTTGATTGTCATGCGTCTGCTGGACGTGCGAGGTTCTCAAGTTTTCACGCACTGCCCTGGATATTCGACCCGTTCAGGTTTCGTCGAAATCCAAGGACTGCTGCGGGTCTTCGGGGGGAAGGTCGAGTTCGGCCGTCCGGTATGCGTCCAACCCAGCGTGCTTTGCGTAGCTGTGCACATCAGCGTCGTCCGAATAGATTGCGTGCGCGCCTTCTGCCTTCGCAATCGCAACGATCTGACGGTCAAACTTAATCTTGGTTTTGGTCGCGTCGGGATTTGCCGCGTCGATACGATGGCCACCGCGCTTGATCGCATCACTCATGGCAATGGCCGCTTCGATAGCTGCCTTCTGGTCGAAGGGTGCGATCCTGAAGGCTGCTTGTCCATTGAGGGTGTCGAGGTATGCCTGCATGGCACCTCCGGCATGGACCAGCACTTCACTCAGGACAGGGGTCGGGATAACGATCTTCTCTTTGTCGGCGGTGAGATTTGTGATCAGGTATTCGATCCGCTCAGCTGCCTTCTCTACGGAAATGCCGGTATCAGGGTCAACCGGCGCTTTGGCGTTGGGATCAAGGACAAGCAGCAAGATCGAACTATCGAAAACAACCATCAGTGGAAACCGTTGCCCTTCTCGCGCAGAGCTTTCAGTGCTCCAATCGGATCATCCATACTAGCCCAATCACTGCCCTTGATCTCACGCATCTGGTCGATAGCGTCTTTAAGATCGTCGGGGGCGAGCACGGTGAAATTATCCACACGAAACTTTTTCAGAATCCAATTGCCATCTTGATCACGAAGCCATCGGCCTGTGCCGAAAATACGCACAGGCTCGTACATATGCTTGGCAAGACGGCGAGCAGTGTCGCGATTGGTGTCGATGCCGGTATACTTAATCTCACCGTTCTGTAGCTGAAGGTGCACGGTCTGATCCGCGCCGCTGACGCTGATCAGTATTCCATCGAGCGTGCCTTCCTGATTGAACGGCCCATACGTTGTCGGTTTGGGGCGGTTCACACCTGGAAAGACAATGATTTCGGCGCTCTCGTCGCCGTCTTCGTAGACGAAGCCAGTGGCGTTGTCTTCCGCAAGCAAGCGGTCGATCTCTGTCTTGGCCCTTGTTGCCTCAGGACTACCCTCACCTCGCTTCACCTGGGCGATATGAGCTGCAACCTTCGGCACGTCCTCGTGGTCGATTCTCGTGACAAGTTGCGTGCTGCCGGGCTTCAGAGTATCGAAGTGAACGGCAGTATCATGACCGAGCATAGCGGCAAGGTTTTGCATGTACTGAGCCAACCGAGCCATCGGAATGGTCTCGGGCGTGTAGGCTTTGATATACAGCGTGTAGTTCTTGCTCATGGTCTCACTCATCGCGGCCTCTAGGGTTGAGCCGCAGTCCTCATCGTAGCATCTAGAGTTGGCGAATGACAATAAAATCCAATGAAGACATGGATTTAGGAAAGGTCTTTGAAATTCAGAATCTTAGTGGGTCCCATGTGCATAGTAGTGCTTCGCCGGGACGGTTCTCCCCCGTTTAGCCAAAGTGTGATTTGGAGGAAAGTTGATGGAACGGCGATTGCACCCTGACAGCCATGAGCTACACGACTGGCCCATATACGGTCCCAAGGACCCGGAGATCGCCAATCTGGTTGACGCGCTCGCATACGACCATGGACTCCGTGTTCGAGAGATCGAGGAAGTTATTCTGCAAGCGTTACGAGCTCGTGTGTCAGCTGAAGAAGCGCGAAGCGGACACAGCTCTACCTGATGGGCTTTCGCGCTTCAGGGTGTGGTGCAAAGTGTGGTATGTGATATTTGTTATAAGTATTTATGTATTATTATCATATTGATGAATGAAATGTAGCGCACCCATCGTCTCCGCCAGAATATTTTTTGCCCTTCGACCGCTGCGTAAAACCCTGAAGGGCAACGTAGTTCCGGGTGTTCTAAGTCCCTTATTTGGGCAATATCTAAGCTTGCTTGAGAAGACGACTTTTAGAACTGCAATCTTCCACTCGTCATCCCGTTTTTCCATATATCACAAGGCGTTGAAAGAACGCTGAGTGTGTGTTCAAACATCTCATCGAAATTCATGGGCTTGGCATTACGATTCACTACTGCGGTCAGCGCAAGTATATCCTTGGTCCGGTGAATAGCACTCGGGTGACCATCAGCTGACAGACAGCTTTACAAAACCAGAAATGTAGTTATTTTAACTCCATGATCACGATCAGCCCCGAAGCCCGTGCGCTCGCCGCACTCGGACATGATGCCCGCCTGTCGATCTTTCGCCTCTTGGTGAAGGCTGGCGAAGATGGTCTCCGGGTTGGCGACATCGGCGAGCATCTTGGCCTTCCGCCGTCAACGCTCGCGCATCATCTTTCGTCGCTCGTCGATGGGGGACTGGTGGTGCAGGACAAGCAGGGGCGCGAGGTGTTCAACCGCGTGGACTTCCCGGCCATGCACGGGCTCGTTGCCTTCCTGACCTCGGAATGCTGTGCCGGTGTCACGATCAAGCCTTCGAAAGATGCGGCATGACGATGTTGAACATTCTTCATCCCAAAAACAACTAAAAGTCCGGACATATAGCAATGTCTGACCCATCTCTTATCGCGCCCGGTTTTTGGACTGCTTTGCGCCATATCTGGAACGAACACCGCGTCTGGCTGGCGTCGGCGTTAGGGCTGGGAAACCGGCGCGAGCTCTTCCATGCGACGGGGGCGGTTATAGATGCTCCGAGATGTAGCCTTGGGACCGCCCTCACGACCGAACAGCCCTGATTATTCCTACATCCCGTTAAGGACCCATTTTTCGTGACCACAGATACCCCCCAAGCCGAGCATGGCGGATGGCACGCCATCATCGGCTCCTCTTCGATCATGTCGCTGGCGCTTCTCGGGGATGCGCTTCTTTACGCGGTGCTGCCGGTCTACGCCGAGGCCTTCGGTCTCACGCTGCCCTGGGTCGGGGTCATGCTCTCGGTCAACCGCTTCGTGCGCGTCTTTGCCTATGGGCTGCTGGCGCGGTTGACGCAGGCGGTGGGCGTGCGGCGCATGTGTATGGTGGCAGCCATTACCGCGACGGCCTCGACGGCGATCTATGGCTTTGGTCAGGGCCCGGCGATCATGCTGGCCGCTCGGGTTCTCTGGGGGCTTACATACGCGGTTCTGGTGCTCGCCACGCTCTCCTATGCCATTGAAAATCGCAGGGGTATCGGGACACGCGTGGGGATCGGACAGGCCATCCAGCGGCTTGGCCCGATCTTGGCGCTGTTGGGGGGAGCTTGGCTGATCGGTGTCTTCGGACCCAATATGACCTTTGCCCTTCTGGCCATTCCGACGGCGCTGTCCCTGCTCATCGCCTTTTCTCTGCCGAAGGCGCGGGGCGAGGCGGCCAAGCGTGGCAAAACGCCGTCGCTTGCCCGCCCCACGCCGATCGACATCGTCTACTTTCTGCAAGGCTACGGCGTTGATGGGGTTTTCGCTGTTTCGATCACCCTGATCTTCGCGCGCGAGGCATCGCTCTCGGAGGCAGTCATGGGCGGCAGCGCGCTCCTCGCCGTTCGGCACTTCGGCGAGGCGATTGCGGCGCCGCTGTTCGGCTGGATCGCCGACAGGTTCGGCGCCCGAAAGGTCTTTGTCACGGCGGCGGTGCTGACCACCTTGGGCTTCGTTATGGTCGCCGCAGGGCTGACGGTGGCCGGAGCGCTGATTATGTTGATTTTCCGCGGCGCGCTTGCCTCGCTTGGCCCGGCGGTCATCGCGCAGGGCCTCGCGCCCGAGGACGACGCCATCGCCCCCCTGGCTCGCATGCAGGCCTGGCGTGACTTTGGAGCCGCCGTCGGTCCGCTCGCGACAGGTTTTCTGCTGACCGCTGTGGCGGCAGAGGTTCTGCACGCGGCCGTCGCTGTCATGCTCGCTGCGAGTCTCGTGTTTTGGCTGGCAGAGTCGCGGCGGTCGCGCGCGAAATTGGAGGCATAGGCTACCACACGTGCCCCAATCCTTCTGCGTGCCACCCAGTAGCGGCCACTCTTATTTCCTACTACAGCGATTTAGCCCGCGATTTCCCGCACAAGGCGTCGGATCTTGGATCGACGGGAAGAACGCGCCCATGACCCCCATTGCAAGAGGCCGTTCATGGGGCAGCCATCGCAGTCAACAAGTCACCGTAGCCGCAGAATTTATATTCATACTGCAAGCCTAATCGGTCCGCGATTTCCTGTGCCTTGAATTCGAGCGCCTCGTCCTTCACCTGAGGCATGAACAGGAGCTTCGTGTAGTTGCCAAAAACAAATTCGGCCATGTCAGGACGCCGATCCAAAGCCAAAGCTTGCCAGACAAATTTATCAAAGTGGCGGCAAAAATAATCTGTCAAATAGAATGTTGTGATCTCGTCATCTGAGCGTTCGGCAAATTCGTCGTTTCCCATGAAGAATGAAAAACAGTGTGGTCCAGCTATTCGTTCGATTCCGCCTTCTTCCTCAAGCACCTTGTCCAAGAGGCCGCCTGTCCCGCAGTCGCCGTAGAGAACATATATTTTCTCGTAATTACCTTGCGCAGCCCTTATCTTTTTGCGGACGGCTTCGGGGATCAACTGGGGATCATGGTGAAGTCGGGCGGGCAGGCAAGTGACATCCAGGTGTTGCCACTTGTTCATCTCAATCAGATCAATGATCTCACGCGCAAGCGCACCGCACGCGATCATCAACGTGCTCCCCGTTCCTTTTCTGAACCGGTAGTGATCTTGATTATCAATCATGGCATTCAGACTATCTCAATCAGGGCTGCGATACATCGAGTAACCGTCATAAATCGTGCATCCGCGACATCACTGGGTTGGGGCACGGAGCGAGCCGGAAGGTAAAGGTTCTTGCGTCGGCCAGCTGGCCAGATCGCCGAAGCCTGAACGGGCAGAGCCCCGGTTGGACCATCGTTTCAGGAAAGGCCGCCGTGATCGCGCCGGTTCGCGCGATGCGCGCCAAATCGTCGACGAAGGCCTCTCAACGCGATATCCACCGTAACCGCATACATCACATGCGCCACGAGGGAGAGCCAACTAAAGCCAAGAAAGATCGGTCGCCCGGCAAGCGGTACTTGAATAGCCTGGGCGGGCCGGTTTCAACCTCTCTGCACCCGGTTCGCGCAAGCACAACCATCTGCTCGCTGAATTCCGCAGGGAACGGGTTGCTCATTCTCGCATGAAGAACACTCTTCTTCATCAGTGAAAGTACCCACGAAACCGGCGGAACTCCACCTCCACCCGAGGTGCCCCTCAGCTTGGCTTCAGGCCGACCGGCGAGAGCGGTGGCGCAGCGACCTTCTGATTCCTTGATGTGGAAAAATCAGGCAGTTCCTGCAAAACGCTCCCAAAAATAGTGCAAATCGCCATACTCATCAGCCCGGCTGGCGCCAATCATTGGCGTGTCGCCGTGGTGCGTTGTTGAAAGATAACGTCTGGCTTGACCGCGACCAAGCCCGTGCGGCCCCGGCACAACCGGAAACCGCTGGGTGGAAATACAATAACACGCTGCCGCAATCGCTCGGCAGGGATGCCGTGCGCTTGCGCAGGCGGTCCCCTCATAAGGCTTGCGCTGCTTTCACATGGGAGTTCCGAAGAGATGAAGATCAATACACTTATGGCGAGCCTCGCCACGTCAACCGCGCTACTCACCGCGCCCGCATGGGCACAGGATTGTCCCGTCAAGGTGGGCGTGCTGCACTCGCTGTCGGGTACGATGGCAATCTCCGAGACCACGCTCAAGGACACCGTGCTGATGCTGATCGAACAGCAGAACGCCAAGGGCGGACTGCTGGGCTGCGAGATCGAGGCGGTGGTGGTCGATCCCGCCTCCGACTGGCCGCTCTTCGCTGAAAAGGCGCGCGAATTGCTGACCGTGAGCGAGGTCGACGTGATCTTCGGCTCCTGGACGAGCGTGAGCCGCAAATCCGCCCTGCCGGTGCTGGAGGAACTCAACGGGCTGATGTTCTACCCCGTTCAGTACGAGGGCGAGGAAAGCTCGAAAAACGTCTTCTATACCGGGGCCGCGCCTAATCAGCAGGCGATCCCGGCGGTCGATTACTTCCTCGATGAACTGGGCGTCGAGAGCTTCGCGCTTCTGGGCACCGACTATGTCTATCCCCGCACCACCAACAACATCCTCGATTCCTACCTGAAATCCAAAGGCATCGCGGATGAGGACATATTTGTGAATTACACCCCCTTCGGCCATTCCGACTGGGCCACTATCGTCTCGGACGTGGTCGCCCTCGGGGCCTCGGGCAAGCAGGTCGGCGTGATCTCGACGATCAACGGCGATGCCAATGTGGGCTTCTACAAGGAACTGGCGGCCCAAGGGGTGGACGCCGCCGATATCCCCGTGGTCGCCTTCTCGGTGGGCGAGGAAGAGCTTTCGGGCCTCGATACCGCACCGCTCGTGGGTCATCTCGCGGCGTGGAACTATTTCCAGTCCGCCGATACCGAGATCAACGCCGAATTCGTCGAGGCATGGAAGGCCTATGCTGGCGAAGAGCGCGTCACCAACGACCCGATGGAGGCGCATTACATCGGCTTCAACATGTGGGTGAATGCCGTGACCGAGGCAGGCACCACCGATGTCGATGCGGTGCGCGCGGCGATGTGGGGGCAGGAATTCCCCAACCTCACCGGCGGCACGGCGGTGATGAACGCCAATCACCACCTCTCCAAGCCCGTGCTGATCGGCGAGATCCGCGATGACGGTCAGTTCGACATCATCAGCCAGACCGCCGAAGTGCCGGGCGACGCCTGGACCGACCACCTGCCCGAGAGCGCGCCGCTCAAGAGCGATTGGAAGGATCTGGGCTGCGGCATGTACAACACCGAGACCGCGACCTGCGTGCAGATGACCTCGAACTACTGAGGCAACAGGGCCGCGCGGACTACACCCCGCGCGGTTCCTCACACTGAATTCCCGCTCAGGACCGGACAAACCATGCGTTTCACCGCCCTCCTTGCCCGCGCCGTGGCGCTGCTGATGATGCTCGCCTGCGCCGTGATCCTGCGCCCGGGTATCGCGACCGCACAGGGCGCGCTGCAACCGCTCCTGCAAGAGTATCAGGCCGACCTCGCCAAACCTTCGCGCCAGAGCATCGGCCCGGTGATCGCCGACCTGCTGACCTCGGATCACCCCGGCATGGCCGATTTCCTCCGCAAATGGGAGTCGCGCGAGGTTTATCTGCGCCCCGATGACGGGCTTTTCTTCTACGCCGAAAAGGCGGGCGACGGCCTGCGCCTGATCGACATCGACAGTGGCGCGCCGGTGGCCGAAGTTTCCAGCCGCGATGTCGGTCAAATCCGCCCCAATGCGGGCGTGCGCCGCGAACTCGCCGCCGCCCTCGTGCCATACGAGTTGAACGCCCCCGATCCCGCCCGCCGTGCAGAGGCACTGGAAGCCATCACGCGCAGTGCGGATGCCAGCCAGATCGCGCCGCTGGCAGGCAGTATCGAGGGCGAGACCGACCCCGGCCTGAAGACCCGCAAAGAGCGCCTGCTCACCCTGCTGATCGCCCAGTTTGGCGCGATCAAATCCGAGCGTCTCGACGCCATCGCCGGGCTTGGCGGCGATACCAGTATCGAGGCGCGCAGCGTGCTCAACCAATTGACCGGCACCCGTGACGGCGTGGCCACAACCCTGCCGGACGATGCCAATATCGCCCGTCTCCTCGAGGTGGGCACGGATATCACCGAGGCGCAGGCCCATGACCGGCTCGTGGCCGAGGGCCTCGCCCCGCCGCGCCAGACCGCCACCGACCTGCGCGACGTGCTGACGCAGCATATCGTGGATGGCAGTGTCGGCGGTGTGCCACTCCACCAGCTTAACACCGTCGCCGCCCGTGCCCGCGCCTATGAGGCACTGGAACAGGCGGGCACCGTGCCGCCCCGCGCCGCCCCCGACGAGGTGGCGCAGGCCGTTGCCGCTCATGTCTTCTACGCCGAATACCTGCAACCCGACCCGCAAATCACCCGGGCCGCCGAGAACGCGCTCACCGCCACATCGCGCACCCTCGGCCTCTACCAGACTGCCGACCTGGTGCTTGACGGGCTGTCGCTCGCCTCGATCTTCTTTCTCGCCGCCATCGGTCTTGCGATCACCTTCGGCGTCATGGGCGTGATCAATATGGCGCATGGCGAATTCATCATGATGGGGGCCTACACGGGCTATGTCGTGCAGCTCTTTATCCCCGATTACACCGTCAGCCTGCTCATCGCCCTGCCGCTCGCCTTTGGTGTCACCTTCGGGGCGGGCGTCGCGATGGAGCGGCTGGTGATCCGCCACCTCTATACAAGACCGCTGGAGACGCTTCTGGCGACGTTCGGCATTTCCATCGCCCTGCAACAACTGGCCAAGAACATCTTTGGCACGCAGGCCCGCCCCCTCACCGCCCCGGACTGGCTGGGCGGCGCGATCACCCTCAACGATATCGTCAGCATCTCGACCATCCGCGTGGCGATCTTCGTGCTGGCGCTCATCTTCCTCGCGCTGCTTCTCTACATCCTCAAGCGCACCCGGCTGGGGCTCGAGGTGCGGGCCGTCACCCAAAACCCCGGCATGGCGGCCTCGATGGGTATCAATCCCGACCGTATCAACATGCTCACTTTCGGCCTCGGTTCCGGCATCGCGGGGATCGCGGGGGTGGCCATCGGACTATATGCGCAGGTCACCTCGGAAATGGGTGCCAATTACATTGTGCAGAGCTTCATGACCGTCGTCGTGGGCGGTGTCGGCAATGTCTGGGGCACGCTCGCGGGGGCCTCTCTCATCGGGTTCCTGCAAAAGGGCATCGAATGGTTCAACCCCTCCAACACGCTGGCGGCACAGACCTACATGGTGCTCTTTGTCATCCTCTTCATTCAATTCCGGCCCAAGGGCATCGTCGCCCTCAAGGGCCGTGCTGCGGGGGACTGACCGCATGACCGGTGTTTCTTCTTGGCTCAAATACTCTCGGGGAGTGCGAGGGGGTGAAACCCCCTCGCGCCCCGCGACGCGCATCGCGCGGCGCAACACCTCGCAACACGACGGGACACGGGTAACATGAATCGCAGCTTTCTGGCCGAAAACCCCTCGGTGATGTGGTTTCTGGGTTGTCTCGGCCTCCTCACCCTCGGTGTCACGGTCTTGGCCGAGGGCTTCGGGCTGGCGCTCCTTTCGACCTCGATGGTCAAGATCCTCGGCATGACGCTGTGTCTGTGCCTGATAGCCGTGGCGATGGATGTGGTCTGGGGCTATTGCGGCATTCTCAGCCTCGGGCATTTCGCCTTCTTCGGCCTCGGCGGCTATGCCATCGGCATGTGGCTGATGTATGCCCGCACCCAGGGCATCGTGGTGGAATCGCTGGCGAACGCCCCTATCCCTCCCACGCAAGAGGAAATCAACGACGCCATCGCGACGCAGATTTTCGGCGTGGTGGGCAGCAACGAGTTACCGCTGATCTGGGCCTTTGCCGACAGCCTCGCGATGCAGCTTCTCTTCGTCGTGTTGGTGCCGGGCCTGCTCGCGCTCATCTTTGGCTGGCTCGCCTTCCGCAGCCGCGTTACCGGCGTTTACCTGTCGATCCTCACACAGGCGATGACGCTGGCGCTGGCGCTCTACCTCTTCCAGAACGACACCGGCCTGCGCGGCAACAATGGCCTCTCGGGGTTGCAGAACATCCCCGGCCTGCTGCACATGCCGCAATCCACCATCGCGCTGTGGTTCT
The DNA here is from genome assembly GCF_002072155.1 of Roseovarius sp. A-2. Lineage (GTDB taxonomy): Bacteria > Pseudomonadota > Alphaproteobacteria > Rhodobacterales > Rhodobacteraceae > Roseovarius. The sequence continues at coordinate 40,953 of NZ_BDIY01000021.1, forward strand.
TCTGGGCCTCCGCCGCTGCCCTCGGGCTGGGTTATCTCTTCTTCGCCTGGCTCATCTCGGGCAAGTTCGGCTCGGTCATTCGCGGCATCCGCGACAACGAGGCCCGCGTGCGTTTCCTCGGCTACCATGTCGAAAGCTACAAGCTGGTGATCTTCACCCTGACGGCGGTGGTCTCGGGCCTCGCGGGGGCGCTCTACTACCCGCAGGCGGGCATCATCAACCCCGCCGAGATCGCTCCTATCGCCTCCATCTACCTCGCCGTCTGGGTGGCCATAGGCGGGCGCGGGCGGCTTTACGGTGCGGTGATCGGGGCCGCCGTCGTCAGCCTCGCCTCAAGCTGGTTCACCGGCGGCGGCGCGCCCGATATCGACCTCGGGTTTTACACGATCAACTGGACCGACTGGTGGCTGGTGCTTCTCGGCCTCGGCTTCGTCGCAGTCACGCTGTTCTTTCCGCGCGGCATCGGCGGGTTCTTCGACATGCTGGTGAGGAAATCATGACCACCCTTCTCGAAGTCTCCGGCGTCTCGGTCACATTCGACGGCTTTCGCGCGATCAACAACCTCTCGATCCAGATCGCAGAGCCGGAACTGCGCGCGGTGATCGGCCCCAACGGGGCGGGCAAGACCACCTTCATGGATATCGTCACCGGCAAGACAAGACCCGATGAGGGCCGGGTTGTGTGGGGGGACAAAAACATCTCGCTTCTGGGCATGAGCGAAAGCGCCATCGCCCGCGCAGGCATCGGGCGCAAGTTTCAGAAACCCACCGTGTTCGAGGAACAGACCGTGCGCGAAAACCTGCGCCTCGCGCTCAAAAACAAGCGCGGGCCGCTTGACGTGCTGCTCTATCGTCGTTCGTCAAAGGGGGCCGCACGCATCACGGAACTGGCCCGCGAGATCGGCCTCGAAGGCGACCTGCCGCGCCGCGCGGGCGATCTCAGCCACGGGCAAAAGCAATGGCTGGAAATCGGCATGCTGTTGGCGCAGGATCCGCGCCTCTTGCTGGTGGACGAACCCGCCGCCGGGATGACCCCGGCAGAGCGCGAGCACACCACCGATATCCTCAAACGCGCGGCGCAGACCCGCGCCGTGGTGGTGATCGAACATGACATGGAATTCGTCCGTCGTCTGGATTGCAAGGTGACGGTGCTGCACGAAGGCGCGGTGCTGGCCGAGGGCAGTCTCGATCACGTCACGCAGAACCGCGAGGTCATTGATGTCTATCTCGGGAGATAATCCATGCTGAGCGTCGACAGTCTCACCCTGCATTACGGCGCCTCGCAGATCCTGCACGGCGTCAGCCTCACCGCGCGCCCCGGCGCGGTGACGGCGGTGATGGGCACCAATGGCGTCGGTAAGACCAGCCTGCTCAAGGCCATCGCCGGGCGGCATCCCTACACGGGCGGGCGCATCACCCTCGACGGGCGCGAACTGCCCCATCTCTCCGCAGCACAGGCCGCGCAATCGGGCATCGCCTATGTCCCGCAGGGGCGCGAGATATTCCCGCTGCTGACGGTCACCGAGAACCTGCAAACCGGCTTTGCCTGCCTGCCGAAGACCGATCACGCCATCCCGCCCCGCATATACGAGCTCTTCCCGGTGCTGAACCAGATGCGCGACCGCCGTGGCGGTGACCTGTCGGGCGGCCAGCAACAGCAACTGGCCATCGCCCGTGCGCTCATCGCGCGGCCCCGCGTGCTGTTGCTGGATGAGCCGACCGAGGGCATCCAGCCCAATATCATCAAGCAGATCGGCGCGGTGATCGGCCTTCTGCGCGACGAGGGCGAGATCGCCATCGTGCTGGTCGAGCAGTTCTTCGATTTCGCCTATGATCTGGCCGACGACCTTGTGGTGCTCAATCGCGGCGAGGTGCGCCTCTCCGAGCCTGCGGCGACGGTGGAGCGCGAGCACCTCTTGCGCGAAGTGTCCATTTGATGGGCGGCCTGCCTGTTATTTGGTCATCTGACCTTGCAAGGGCGTGCGGGCGATGCTTGTCCAAAACCAACTGCTGGCGGTCCGGCGCAAGCGCGGTAGCCTCGGGCCGAACCTGACAAGAGCCCCCGCATGAGCGCCTGCCCCGCCCCCTCACCGACTCAGGAACGCAGCTTTGGTGCCGCGCACGTGACGCTTTTGTCCGGGTCGGATGGCGGGCGGCTCGACCGGTTGCATCAGCAGGGGTCGGCCAAGGCGTTCCTGCATCCCGGCCCCGAGATTGTGCTGCTCAACACTTCGGGCGGGCTCACGGGCGGCGATCGGCTGTCCTACCGGCTTGATCTGGCGGCCGGATGTCGCGCCACCGGCACCACTCAAACCGCCGAGCGCGCCTATCGCAGCACCGGCACGGCGGCACGGGTCACGGTGCATCACCGCGTTGCATCCGGCGCGCATCTCGACTGGCTGCCGCAGGAAACGCTTCTGTTCGACGGCAGCCATCTCGCGCGCGAGACGACCATGGACCTCGCGACAGACGCCTCCTGCCTGATGCTGGAAACGGTCGTTCTGGGACGCGCCGCGATGGGTGAGACCGTCACGCGCACCACTCTGCGCGACACGCGCCGCATCACCCGCGCAGGGCGGCCCGTTCTGGTGGAACCGCTCCACCTGAGCACTGGGGCGCTTACCGCCGGTCCCGCCATTCTGAACGGGGCGCGCGCCTTCGCCACGCTGGCGCTGGTCGCGCAAGGGGCCGAGGATGCCGCACCCCGCATGCGGGCACTGCTGGATGAGCCGGGCGTCACCGGCGGCGCTTCGGGGTTTGACGGCAAGCTGATGATCCGGCTCATGGCAGGGGACGGCTGGCCGCTGCGGCGTCAGATCATGCGGCTACTGCTTGCCCTGCGCCCCGGCCCCCTGCCTCGCGTCTGGCAGAACTAGGAGATCCGTGATGAACCTCACCCCCCGTGAAAAGGACAAGCTGCTAATCTCGCTCGCCGCCATGGTGGCGCGTGGGCGCCTTGCGCGCGGTGTCCGCCTCAACCACCCCGAGGCGGTGGCGCTGATCACCGATTTCGTCGTCGAGGGCGCGCGCGAGGGCCGCAGCGTCGCCGACCTGATGGAGGCGGGCGCGCATGTCATCACGGCCGACCAATGCATGGAAGGCATCCCAGAGATGCTCCATTCCGTGCAGGTCGAGGCCACCTTCCCCGACGGCACCAAGCTGGTGACCGTCCACACCCCGATACGCTGAAAGGATATTATCATGCGCTATCCCTTTGCCTTTTTCCTTCTCACGCCGACTTTGGCACTGGCCCATCCCGGGCCGCATCTGCACCCGCATGGCATCGACGCGATGTGGCAGGTGGTGGTGGGCCTCCTTGCGCTCGCGGGCGGGTACTTTCTGGCCCGGGGCCGCAAATGATCCCTGGCGAAGTGCTGCCTGCCGAGGGGGACATCACCCTCAACGACGGTGCCGAGGTCACCGTGCTGGAGGTCGCCAATACCGGCGACCGGCCCGTTCAGGTGGGCAGCCACTACCATTTCGCCGAGGCCAATGCCGGGCTTTCGTTTGACCGAAGTGCCGCACGCGGACAGCGCCTGGACATTCCCGCAGGCACCGCCGTGCGCTTCGAACCGGGCCAGCGGCGCGAGGTGCGGCTCATTCCTTTCGGCGGTGGTCGGCGGGTGTTCGGGTTCAATGGGCAGGTGATGGGAGACCTCTGAAATGGCCACAACCCTCCCCCGCGCCGCCTATGCCGCCATGTATGGTCCCACCACGGGCGACCGCGTGCGTCTAGGCGATACTGATCTGATCATCGAGGTGGAGCGTGACCTCACCACCTATGGCGAGGAGGTGAAATTCGGCGGCGGCAAGGTCATTCGCGACGGCATGGGGCAGAGCCAGACCACCCGCGCGGGCGGGGCGGTGGACACTGTCATCACCAACGCGCTGATTGTCGATCATCAGGGCATCACCAAGGCCGATGTCGGCCTGCGTGACGGGCTGATCGCGGCCATCGGCAAGGCCGGCAACCCCGACACGCAATCCGGCGTCGATATCGTGATCGGACCGGGAACGGAAATAATCGCAGGCGAAGGCCGCATCCTTACCCCCGGCGGATTCGACGCGCATATCCATTTCATCTGTCCGCAACAGATCGATGACGCGCTGCATTCGGGCATCACCACCTTGTTGGGCGGCGGCACTGGGCCCGCGCATGGCACGCTGGCTACCACCTGCACGCCGGGGGCGTGGCATATCGGGCGAATGCTGCAATCGCTCGACGCCTTTCCGATGAATTTCGGCCTTGCGGGCAAGGGCAATGCGAGCATGCCCGAGGCACTTGTCGAACAGGTGCAGGCGGGGGCCTGCGCGATGAAGCTGCACGAGGATTGGGGCACTACGCCCGCCGCCATCGATTGCTGCCTGAGTGTCGCCGATGACATGGATGTGCAGGTGATGATTCACACCGATACGCTGAACGAGAGCGGCTTTGTGGAGAACACGCTGGCCGCCATGAAGGGCCGCACCATCCACGCCTTTCATACCGAAGGCGCGGGCGGGGGCCACGCGCCCGATATCATGAAGGTGGTGGGATACGAGCATGTCTTGCCCTCCTCGACCAACCCCACCATGCCCTACACCGTCAACACCATCGAAGAACATCTCGACATGCTGATGGTCTGTCACCACCTCGACAAGGCGATCCCTGAGGACGTGGCCTTTGCCGAGAGCCGTATCAGGCGGGAAACCATCGCCGCCGAGGACATCCTGCACGACATGGGGGCGTTCTCGGTCATGGCCTCGGACAGTCAGGCCATGGGGCGCGTCGGCGAGGTCATCATCCGCACCTGGCAGACGGCATCAAAAATGCGCAAGCAGCGCGGGCGGCTGGCGGAAGAGACCGGCGACAACGACAACGCGCGGGTGAAACGCTATATCGCGAAATACACCATCAACCCCGCCATCGTGCACGGGATGAGCGCGTATATCGGCAGTGTGAGCCCCGGCAAGCGCGCCGATCTGGTGCTGTGGAACCCGGCGTTTTTCGGGGCGAAACCCGAGATGGTGCTGATGGGCGGCACCATCGTGCTGGCGCAGATGGGTGACCCCAATGCCTCGATCCCGACGCCGCAGCCGGTCTATTCGCGGCCGATGTTCGGGGCCTATGGGCGGGCGGTCGAACGGTCTTCGGTGCTGTTCGTCTCGGAGGCGGCGCAGGCGGACGGTATCGGCGCGACGCTCGGCCTCGCAAAGGACACGTTGGCGGTCTCGAACACCCGGAATATCGCCAAGCGCGACATGATCCACAACAGCCTGACACCCGCGATCTCGGTCGACCCCGAAACCTACGAGGTGCGCGCCAACGGGGAATTGCTGACCTGCGAACCGGCTTGCGAATTACCCCTCGCGCAACGCTATTTCCTGTTCTGAAGGCCCTGTTCATGACCGACCTGCCAACCGCCCGCCGCCTACTGCATCACGCGCCCGAAACCATCGCCGACACGGTCGTGCTCGACTATGACGCGCGGCTGATGCGGCGCAAGCGGCTGGCCGGCAAGGCCGGGCTGACCTTTCTGGTCGATCTGGCGGAGGTGACGAACCTCGACGACCACTGGGGCTTTGCGCTGGACGATGGCCGGGCCGTGGCGGTGGAACCGGCCTCGGAGGATCTGACCCTGGTGCGCGGCGACCTGGCGCGCCTCGCCTGGCATATCGGCAACCGCCACACGCCCTGCCAGATCGACGCGGATCATCTGTGCATTCGACGCGATCATGTGATCGAGGCGATGCTGGCGCACCTAGGCGCGGACCTCACCCCCGTCACTGGCCCCTTCCGCCCCGAGGGCGGCGCCTATGGCAAGGGCCGCACGATGGGGCACGATCATGGCCACAGCCATCCCTGATGCTCACGTCCGCGCATCTTTCGCTCATTCAATGGCTCTCCCCGGCCTTTCCGACCGGGGCCTTCGCCTATTCCCACGGGCTGGAACGCGAGATTGCGACGGGGGTCGTCACCGATGCGACAAGCCTCGCGGCGTGGCTGCGCAATATCCTGCACTACGGCGCGGGCTGGCAGGATGCGGTGATCCTCGGCCACGCACTGGAGGGCGAGGCGGACGCGCTCGACGATCTGGCCCGCGCGCTGGTGCCCTGCGCCGAGCGGCTGCAAGAGGGGTTGGACCAGGGCGTCGCATTCGCCCGCACCGTTACCGGCATCACCGGGCGCACCCTGCCGCCGCGCATGCTACCCGTGGCGGTGGCGGAGGCCGCCGCGCCGCTCGATCTGGCCAAACCGGACATCATCGCCCTCTACCTTCAAGGCTTTGTCGGCAATCTCGTCACCATCGCCATCCGCCACCTGCCGCTTGGTCAGACCGAGGGGCAATCTGTCCTCTTGCATCTCACGCCCCTGATCCACGATCTGGCGCACCGCGCCGCCTGTGCGCCGCTCGACACGCTCGGCACCTGCGCGCTTGCGGGCGACCTTGCGGCGCTGCAACATGAGGTGATGGATGTGAGGATTTTTCGGACATGAGCGCGACCCCCATGAACGGCCCGCTGCGGGTGGGCATCGGTGGCCCGGTGGGTGCGGGCAAGACCACGCTCACGGCGGGCCTCGCGCGGGCGCTCGCGCATCGCTGCTCGATGGCGGTGATCACCAATGACATCTACACCCGCGAGGATGCCGAGTTTCTATTGCGCGCGCAGATCCTGCCCGCCGACCGCATCCGGGGGGTGGAGACCGGAGGCTGCCCGCATACCGCGATCCGCGAGGATGCCTCGATCAACCTCGCCGCCGTCACGGACCTCAACACCGCCTTTCCGGATCTCGACCTGGTGCTGATCGAATCGGGTGGCGACAATCTGGCGGCCACCTTCAGCCCGGAACTGGCGGATCTGACAATCTACGTGATCGACACCGCCGCCGGACAGGACATTCCGCGCAAACGCGGTCCGGGGCTGACGAAATCTGACCTTCTGGTCGTCAACAAGACCGATCTCGCGCCGCATGTGGGCGTCGATCTGGTGCAACTTGAGGCCGACACGGCACGCGCACGGGGCTCGCGCCCCTATGTGCTCGCCAATCTGCTCAATGGCGAGGGCCTCGATCAGATCATGAGTTTCCTGAAGACCGAAGGCGGGTTAGGGACCTAGAGATACGACATCGGGTGGCTCGGGCCGGAGCCGTCCGGGGCATGGCTCCGCCCCGCTGAGCGATCCGGTCGTGCGCGATGCCGCTGCCACCGCCATCGGTGCCGATCTGCCCTCCGATCCGGATGCCAATGTGCAGGAAATCGCCTGCGGGCGTAAAGTGTGCGTCAGGGCACTGGAAAATGCCGACGCTACGACGTCGCCGGTTTGAACTCGGTCGCCCGCTCCATTGCACTCCGCCTGCGGCTGAACTGCCCCTTGACCTTGGCGCGTGCGCCCGCCAAGACCCTGTGCGAAACGACGAGGGAAGAGAACCTATGGTGCGCAAGGCCGAAAACGGGGCCGATCAGCTGGATCGCGAGAGATCGAAGCGGGTAGGGGCGCTGGCCGAGTTGTGGCCGTTCCTGCGGCCCTATCGCCTGCTTCTGGGTGCGGCGATTGCGGCGCTGGTGCTGACCGCGGCGGTGGCTTTGGTGCTGCCCATGGCGGTGCGCCGCGTGGTTGACAATTTCGGTGCCGAGGATGGCGCGCTGCTCGATCAGTATTTCGGCGGCGCGCTCTTTATCGCGGCGCTTCTGGCGCTTGGCACCGGGGCGCGCTATCTGCTGGTCACCCGCCTGGGCGAGCGCGTGGTGGCCGATATCCGCAAGGCCGTCTTTGACCGCGTGATCGGCATGAGCCCCGCGTTCTTTGAGCGGCTGATGACCGGCGAGGTGCTGAGCCGGATCACCACCGATACCACGCTCATTCTGTCGGTCATCGGCTCGTCCATCTCGATCGCGCTGCGCAACCTGCTGTTGTTCATCGGCGGCATGGCCCTGATGTTGCTGACCTCGGCCAAGCTGACCGGGCTTGTGCTGCTGATCGTGCCGCTGGTGATATTCCCGATCCTCTTTCTGGGCCGCAAGATGCGCGTGCTCAGCCGCGAGAATCAGGACTGGATCGCGAACAGTTCCGGCAATGCCTCCGAGGCGCTCTTGTCGGTGCAGACGGTGCAGGCCTTCACCCATGAGGGCGAGAGCCGGGCGCGCTTTGCCGATGTGACCGAGCGCAGCCACGACGCCGCGCGCCGCCGGGTGAACACCCGCGCGCTGATGACGGTGATCGTGATTTTCCTGGTGTTCACCGGCATCGTGGGCGTGCTGTGGATCGGCGCGCGTGATGTGCGGGCGGGCGACATGACCCCCGGCAGCCTGGTGCAGTTCGTGATCTATTCCGTGATGGTGGCGGGCGCCGTGGCGGCGCTGTCGGAAATCTGGGGCGAGTTGCAGCGCGCGGCGGGCGCGACAGAGCGGCTGGTGGAATTGCTGCAGGTCGACGATCCGGTCAAGGACCCGGCCGCACCGGTGGCGGTGCCGCGCCCCGCGCGCGGCGGGATCGAGTTTGACGCGGTGCGCTTTGCCTATCCCGCGCGGCCCGAAACCCCGGCGCTTGACGACTTCAATCTGACCATCAAGCCCGGCGAGACCGTGGCGCTGGTGGGGCCGTCGGGGGCGGGCAAGACCTCGGTCATTCAGCTGATCCAGCGGTTCTATGACCCCGATGAGGGGCGGATCACGCTTGACGGTGTGCCGCTCCGAGACATGGCGCGGCACGAGTTTCGCGCCGATCTTGCGCTTGTGCCGCAGGACCCGGTAATCTTCGCCGCCTCGGCGCGCGAGAATATCCGCTTTGGCCGTCTTGATGCCAGCGATGCCGAGATCGAGGCGGCGGCGCGCGCGGCCAATGCGCATGACTTCATCGCAGGCCTGCCCGGGGGCTATGACACCTATGTGGGCGAGCGCGGCGTGATGCTGTCGGGCGGGCAGAAACAGCGCATCGCCATCGCCCGCGCGATCCTGCGCGACGCTGCCGTGCTGCTGCTCGACGAGGCGACATCGGCGCTGGATGCCGAAAGCGAACGCGCGGTGCAGCAGGCGGTGGATGCGATGGCCCGCACCCGCACCACGATCATCGTGGCGCACCGGCTGGCGACGGTGAAAAAGGCCGACCGAATCGTGGTGATGGATCAGGGCCGGATCGTGGCGCAGGGCTCGCATGACAGCCTTGTATCGGAAAACGGGCTTTATGCGCGGCTGGCGCGGCTGCAATTCACCGATGGCGAGGCGGCTTGAGCGGCCTGAAGTGGTTGTTGGCACTTACTGTGCGATTCACGCGGGATGCCCTTATGTCCGCTTCAGCCTAACACTTGCGCCTATCGTCGTTCCGGATAGCGGTCATTCGCCCCTTGCCCAAACTCACGCGATTTGGGATAAGTGCCAACAATTCACCGACGGAGAGCCCCATGCCTGCGCGCATCTACAAACCCGCCCGTAACGCGATGCAATCGGGTACGGCCAAGACGAGGCACTGGGTGCTGGAATTCGTGTCGGAGACCCGGCGCGAGGTCGATCCGCTGATGGGCTGGACATCGAATGCCGACACGCAGGCGCAGGTGCGACTGCGTTTCTCTTCCAAGGAGGCGGCGCTGCAATACGCCAAGGAGCACGGCATAGACGCCGTGGTGCAGGAACCGCACAAGCGCAAGACCAACATTCGCCCCGGCGGCTATGGCGACAATTTCGCCACCAATCGCCGTCAGGTCTGGACCCACTGACAGGGGTGTTCTGGATGGCGCACTTTGTCGGCGGGGTGGTGGTTCTGTCGGTTGCGATCCTCAACAACCTCGACAGTATCCTCGACGCTTGAAGGCGACCGCGAGGCGGTTGGGCAATGGCGCGTGTGCCGACGCGGACAAGAAGGCGGCCTCGCCACATTAATAAGGGAAGCAGCACCGGAACAGGGTCTGGGGGAACCCGCATCCCGGCGCTGCCTGCGCGATTGGTGAAAGCTGGAGATTGACACCAACCGCGATCTTGTGTGGCGCTCAGCGGGGTTTGCCGTTGAGTGCCATATCCGCAGCGGTCTTGACAGCCAGCCAGAGCGTGGTCTGCGCCACCGGCGTCTTGAGCGTGATATCCCATTTGTCCTGCCAACTCGGGGCGAAATCGTTCACTTCGACTTTCTCCGACAGCACGATCACCGGAGACTCGTCGCAAGCCTCACCGGCGGCGCTGAGGAACGTGCCGAAGGCGGGCCCCAGGTCAGTAAAACTGTCGCCGTCAATCACGACGATGCCGGCGAGACCGGCAAAACGGAACAGCCATTCGTAAAAATAGGCCGGGTCATGAACCACGGTCACGTCGAGGCCGAAGATCGTTTCGAGCCAGATTTGCAAGTTGGTGACATTATGCGACGGCTTGGCCAGAATCAGCACGGTCTGATTGGTGAAGGCCTCACGCATCTCGATTTCGCGGGCGGTCGCCTGTGGGCTGTCGAGGCCCACCGCGTTCAGGCGCTGCTCACTTTCCCGGAACAGCCGGGTCGCGAGACCGGGCTGTCGCGGCTCTTCCCATGTTCGTTGCGCAGGCGCGGGAGCAGGTTTCAGAAATGACACCAGCCGCTCCAGAAGGGGCGCCCGATCGGGTATTTTCAGCGATTCAAAGCTCATTGCACCCCTCCATGGCGACGTTGCGTATATGATATGTGATTAATCACAAATTTTAAGCCTTCAGTTGCTACATAACGACTCCAGGGCAAAAGGGGCGAATATCGCAACTCTCCCTTAGCGTGTATCGTGAAGGAAATAATTTTGTAAAGTGGCAGGTTTTAGGAGTGCGTCTGTTTAGGCGACTTATCGCTCAATCGAGGGTTGTAGTTCACCTTTCCTGATGCTCGACGAGAAAGTGTGATAAATCACGACTTTCGGTAAGCGAGAATTTCTTAACGACCTGGATTCTTGAGGTCTTTGGGGTCCCGATGCAGTCTTTTTATATAAGGCAGAGGTTGCGTAGCCATGGCATGGCTTTTAGCTACTTATTCACGGGATCGCTCAGATGCTGATGGTGCGGCCAAGGAACGTGAGGCGCGCTGGCACTGGAACAAGGTCTCCTCATGGAAGAGGTCAGTGCCACTCTGGACGAGCACGCCCGCTTGATTTTTGCTGCGAAGTTGCGCTGCTATGGGTTCACGCCTTGCGCAACGATCTCAGCGTCACCAGAAGCTGTTGCTGAGTTGCTTCGTCAAGCTCATGAAGAAGCGCTTGCAATTCCGCCGATACCTTCGCCGGACCGAACCCGAGGAGTGTCCCCGGACTGAGCCCCAGGCCGACCTCGAGTGCCATGACCGTTTGCACACGCGGGCTTTTGATGCGACCTTGTTGGATATCGGTCACGGCCCGTGCGTTCAGCCCGGCGCGCCGCGACAGTTGAGCCGCATTCATGCCTGCTTCGGTCATGTGATGCGACAGCCTGTTTCGAAAAGACTCCATGTCGAACCCTGTTTTTTCCAGGTGTTCATATGGCATGTGACGTGTCCCCAGCACTTTTACACTGTCCAAAGCTATAACCTTTTATATTTTTTCGCAATCACGCAGGTGGTCGCGCGATTTCTGCTTCACGACCTGTAAGTGGCATAAATCACATTTTCCGGCTACGGCTCGTCGGGATAGTATTGGCTTAAAACAATATCTTAGGGACACTCATTTTAAACGTATTTGCCATCTTGGGAAATTACACAGATAGTTGATGGCAACAGTATGTGCGTCGTTAGGGCTGTCCAAGGGAAAGAGCGATGGCCCGCCGGACAGATCAAAGCGCTCCACGGTGGGTCGCGATGGTCTCTGTCAGGTTCGCGATGATGCACAGGACGATGGCAAAGACCACGATACAGAGCAGGAAATTCAACCCCGATTGCGCGAAGCGCGCCAAGCGCCCAACCGGATGACCGAGAAACGGGATCTCGGGTCGTAACAGGAAACGCGAGGCGATGTAGCCGAAAAGCAACGCGGAGAGCCCCCAGTAGGTAAGGTCGAGGATCAGGCTGTCGCGGAGGTGGGCGAGGTAATCGGCGAAACCCACCATGAGGACCCAGCGGATCACCTGGAAAATCTCGTCGGTCATCGCCTCGAATCGGCGGCCCATGCGGTAGCGCCATTTCTGATCGGTAAGGGTGTCGATGATCCGTGACATGCCCTTTTTAATGGGCATGGCGCGCGCGGACGTCCAGTGCTGTGACAGACCGCGCGCGAAGAGTTGAGCGGCGCGCGATCAGCCGAGCACGCGCCCCGCCACGGCATCGAGCCGCGCCACGAGGGCCGGGTCGCGTTTGTCGGGGGCGGTAAGGATGGCAAACTCAAGCGCGCGGTCGCAGCCATGCGGACAGGGCGCGCGCTCGGCCCCGAGCAGCGCGGGCAGGCGGCGGACCATGTTGCGGCCCTTCTCGGCATTGCCCGAGAGCGTGGCAATGATGTCGGAGATATCGACCTCGCCGTGATGCGGGTGCCAGCTGTCATAATCGGTGATCATGGCGATGGAGGCATAGCAAAGCTCGGCCTCGCGGGCGAGCTTGGCCTCGGGCATGCCGGTCATGCCGATCACGTCGCAGCTGAAACTTTCGCGGTAGAGTTTCGATTCCGCCATGGTTGAGAATTGCGGGCCTTCCATGGCGAGATAGGTGCCACCCCGGTGCACGGTGATGCCCGCATCGCGCGCGGCTCGCTCGCAGGCGTCCGACAGACGTGGGCAGGTGGGATGCGCGACGCTCACATGCCCGACGCAGCCGGGGCCGAAAAAGCTTTTCTCGCGGGCGAAGGTGCGGTCGATATATTGGTCCAGGATGACGAAATCGCCTGGCGCCATGTCCTCGCGGAAGGATCCGCAGGCGGAGACCGAGATCACGTCGGTCACGCCGAGGCGCTTGAGGGCGTCGATATTGGCGCGGTAGGGCACCGAGGAGGGCGTATGCACATGGCCGCGCCCGTGGCGGGGCAAAAAGGCCATCGGCACGCCGCCGAGCGTGCCGGTTAGGATCGCGTCCGAGGGTGCCCCCCACGGGGTCTCGATCGTTTGCCAGTTGGCATCCTGCAATCCGTCGATCTCGTAGAGCCCCGAGCCGCCGATCACCCCGATCCTCGTCTGTGTCATGTCCCGCCATCCCCGCCTGATTGATGCAGTCACAGGAGTAGGCGGTTTCAGCGAAAAAGAAAATGCCCGCGCGGTCCGTGATCCGCGCGGGCGGGCCTGACCTCATCCCCGGGGCCGGGCTGAGTGGCGTGCTTAACCGAGCATCGCCACGACCTCATCGGTGGACCACAGGGCGTTGGCCATGTAGCGGAAATTGGTCAGCGCCGCGAGATAGCCGTCGCCCTCGGGCAGCATCGCCGCCGCCGTGCCGTCGCTGACCACCGCCACCTCGAAGCCTTGTTCGAGCAGTTCGCGCATGTGGCTTTCGGTGCAGAGATTGGCCGACATGCCCGCAAGGATCACCTGATCGACACCGGCCTTGCGCAGCTGCAGAACCAGATCGTTGGTCTCGGGGCCGTAGACCTTGTGGGGCGAGCATTGGATGGTCTTGCCGTCCTCGATATACTGTTTGTATTGCGGCATGTAATCCGCGCCCGAGCCGTCGAAGCCCTCAAGGCTGAGCGGGCTTTCGCGGTCGAACATGCCGATCTTGTGCATCAGCTTTTCCAGCGCGCCCTCGAATTTCCAGCCGTGATCGGTGGGGTAGTAGTAATGCGGCGAGACGGCGACGGGGATGCCCGCGCCTTTGGCCGCCTTGAACAGCCGTTCGATGTTGTCGACGGTGTTGTTCATTTCCACCGATTTGCCGACCGCGCCCCAGGCGACCCCGTCGGGCGACAGGAAATCGACCTGCGGATCGGTGACGACGAGGGCGGCGCGGGCAAGGTCGAGCTGCATGTCGCTCGGCGGCAGGAAAGGCTCTGCCGGGGGGGCGTAGGGGTTGTCCTGCGCCTGCGCGCCAGAGGCCGTCAAGGTGGTCGCGGCAGCAGCGATCGCGGCGGTGCCGGTCAAGGCCTGGCGGCGGGTGAATTTGGTATCGTGGTTGTGGTCATGTCCGTTGCACATCGGGGTGTCCTCCTCCGGGTTTCAGGGCGTATCGTGGCCCCAGAGTAGAAAGCTCAATGTACCTTTGCGTCTCAAAATTGTGGCTATTTACTTTATTTTGGTGCCTTTCATGCCGAATTGCGGCAGGTTGCAAACATGACCTGCAATGCCCATCACGACCGTATCCTGAGCGAGCTGGACATCAGCGCGGACCCCTTCGCGATCTGTGCGCTGGAAGGGGTGTGCAGCCTGGGGCTGGGCCGGGTGCCGCGTGCGACGCTGCATTACGTGCTTGGCGGGCGGGGCGAGTTGCGGCTTCCGGGGCATGCACCCCTGCGGCTGGAGCCGGGGCGGCTGGTGCTGGTGCCTGCCGCGATGCGCCATAGCCTATGCAATATGGGCGGCGGGCAGGTGGGGGTGCCTGCGTGCGAACCGGTGGGGCTCGATCTGGAGGCGCATATCGCGCGCGGTGAGGCGGGCGGCAATATGGTGGTGCTATGTTCGACCATATCCCTCGGGCTGTGCGGGGCGCACGGTTTGATCGACCTTTTACGGGTGCCGCTGAGCCTCGATGTGGCGGCGAGCCCGGTTGCGGCGCAGGCGATGGAGGCGCTGTTGTCGGAGATGGGGGCGGTACGGGCGGGGGCACGGGCAATGGTGCGCGCGCTCTTGCTGCAATGCATGATCGAGATGCTGCGCCAACGGCTGGAGGCGCGCGATCCGGCGGTGACCTGGCTGGCGGGGCTGGCCGATCCAGGCCTCTGGCGCGCATTGCACGCGATGCTGGACGATCCCGGCGCGCCGCACGGAGTCGAGAGCCTTGCCGAGGTGGCGGGGATGAGCCGGTCGCGTTTTGCCGAGCGGTTCCAGGCGGCCTATGGGCAGGGGGCGATGGGGTTCCTGCGCGAGTTGCGCCTCGCGCGCGCGGCACAGATGCTGAGCGAGGGGCGCGAGCCGGTCAAGCGGGTGGCGCAGAAGGTCGGATTTGCCAGCCGCAGTGCCTTCACCCGCGCCTTTATCGAGGCGTGGGGCCAATCGCCGCGCGCGTTTCGCGCTGGGCGCGATCAGGCTGCGGATCGGGCGCAGAAACTGGCCTGATTGCGACCCTGTGCCTTGGCGAGATAGAGCGCGCGGTCGGCCTCGTCGAGCAGCCCCGTGACGGTCGGGCCGGGCAGGCCCGGGCGATGCCGGGCCACGGTCACGCCGATGGAGATGGTGACACCGACCGTGCCGTCCGTTTCGGGCAGCGGCACTGGCGTTTGGCGCACGACATCGCAGAGCCGTTCGGCGATCTGCAGGGCGCGGCTGCGCGGGGTATCGGGTAGCACGATCAGGAACTCTTCGCCACCGATCCGGGCGAGCATGTCCTGCTCCCGCAACTGGGCGCGGAGCCGTTGGGTCACCTCGCACAGAACCGCATCGCCGGAGGCATGTCCGTGCTGATCGTTGACCCGCTTGAAGAAATCGAGGTCGGCCAGCATGACGGTAAGCTGGGTGCCGGTGTTGCGGCATTGGGCGATCTGACGATCGAGGTAGGGCACGGCGTGCCGCCGGTTGTAGGCCCCGGTCAGCGGATCGACGATCGCCGCCTGCAACCCAGACAGCAGATGTGCGCGCAAGCCTTCGCGATGGCGCTTGCGGCGCAGGTGATTGTCGATCCGCAGCGCGAGTTCGGTGTTATCGACAGGGCCGGTCAGGACATCGTCGGCCCCGATATCGAGCAGGGTGACTGCGAGCGCGCCGGCATCGGCACCGAGCAAGGCGATCACCGGGCAGCCGCGCGTGCGCTGCGCTGCCTTGAGATCGGCAAGCAGGCGCAGCCCGTCTTCGGCCTGCGCCATGTCGATATGGATCACGTAGATGTCGGTTAATTCCGCAGGGGCCGGGGTGTCGAGGGCGAGGGCCATGTAGGAGTGGCAGCTTTGCTTGGCCATCTGACCGCGCAGGCCAAGGGCATCGGTGCGGCTCTGACCGATGATTGCGATGCGCGCGGGGGGTGCGAAGCCGGCCTGCGGATCGGCAAAACCCGCGCCTTGGGTCCCGCCGGTTGCCTGAGCGACAAGTTCGTGCTCGCTGTGATGCTGGCGCAGCAGGTTGCGCAGCCGCGCGAGCAGAAGCGGCTCAGATACCGGCTTGGTCAGGATGTCATCGGCGCCAGCGCGCAAGGCGGCGTGACGCTCCTCGCGCGAGCCCGAGGCCTGCAGCATCATGATCGGGGTATCGCGGACCTGATCGAGACCGCGCAGAGCGCTGACGAACTCGCGCAGGGCGAGGCCCGGGACGCTGCTGTTCGAGAGAATCAGATCGGGTCGCTCGCGCGCTGCAAGGTCCAGCGCCTCCTGCGCGGTGGCGGCTTGCAGCACCTCATAGGGGGTCGCTGAAAGTTTCACCTTCATGACAATCCTGTTGGTGGCCAGCTCATCGACGATCAGAATTTTCCCTGACATTGGCGCAACGCCTTTCTGACTTGCCCTTTGCACATCATCGACTATCCATGGCAGAGGTTAAGAAAACCTTTCCAGAAATTAACCGGAATGAAGATGCAGCAGGAATCCGCCGAAACGATCGCCTTGCAGGCCCTGGGCTGGCTGGCTGGAAATGAAGAACTCCTCCCGGTATTCTTGGGGGCGACCGGCGCGTCGGAGGCCGATTTGCGGTCCCGTGCGACAGAGCCGGATTTTCTTGGCTCGGTGCTCGATTTCCTGATGATGGACGATGCCTGGGTCGTGGAATTCTGCGACAGTCTGGGACTGAGCTACGAGACCCCGATGATGGCGCGTGCGGCCCTTCCGGGCGGTGCGCAGATGAGCTGGACATGAGCCGCGCCGACGGGGTCCTTTTCGACAAGGACGGCACGCTTTTCGATTTTCACGCCACTTGGAGCGGCTGGACGTATGACGCGATCCGGCATCTGGCGAACGGCGAGGCGCGGGTGATGGCGCGCATCGCCGAGGTGGCGCAATACGATCTTGAGGCGCGCGCCTTTCGACCCACGAGCCCGATCATCGCCTGCACCAACCGCGAGGTCGCCGAATGTCTGGCACAGGCGTTGCCGGGCCGCGCGATAGACGAGATCGAGACTTACCTAATGCTCAGCGCCGCCGAGGCTCCGCTTGCCCCCGCCGTGCCGCTTGCGCCTTTCCTGGACGGGCTGGCAGCGCGTGGATTGCGGCTTGGCGTGATGACTAACGATACCGAATATGGCGCGCGCGCGCATCTGACCACGGCGGGCATTCTGGGGCATTTCCACTTTGTCGCCGGCTTCGATTCCGGGCACGGGGCCAAGCCCGCGCCGGGACCGCTTCTGGCCTTTGCCCGGGCCATGGTGCTGGAGCCGGACCGCGTGGTCATGGTGGGCGATAGCGCGCATGACCTGATCGCGGGGCGCGCGGCGGGGATGCAGACGGTGGGCGTGCTGACCGGCACGGCCGTCGAGGCCGATTTGGCACCACTGGCAGATGCGGTGCTGCCCGATATCGGATATCTGCCGGACTGGCTTTTGGGATGACGCGACACCCTTTGTTCGGCCTGTTCCTCGCCATGTTCGGCGCGCTGATGCTCACGCCCGACGCGCTCTTCATGCGGCTGTCGGACATGGGCGGCTATCAGATGGTGGGCTGGCGGGGTCTCTTGATGGGGGCGGTGATGGTGGCGCTCTGGGCGCTGACCTCGCGTCGCAAGGGCCGCGATCTGACCCTGATCGGAAGCGGCTTTGGCCTCGCCATCGTGGTCTGCCAGTATTTCAACGCCACGCTCTTCAGCCTCGGGATCGCGCATGCGCCGGTGGCTGTCATGCTGCTGGCGGTGGCGACGGTGCCGGTCTTTGCCGCCCTGTTTGCCCGGATCATCATCGGAGAGCCGACACGCCGCGCCACATGGGTGACAATCATCGTGGTGCTGTTCGGCATCACGCTTGCGGTCTTTGGCGGCAAGGGGGCGGTGACGCTGACCTCGGATGCACTCCTGGGGGCGTTTGCTGGGCTGGGCGTGGCGATGGTGCTCGCGCTCAACTTCGTGATCCTGCGCGCGCGGCCCGACCTGCCGATTCCGCTGTTGATCGGGCTGGGGGCGGCGCTTGCCGGGGTGACCGGCGTTGTGATCACCGGTCCGGCGCAAATGGCCGAGGGCACGGTCTGGGCCATCGTGGTCTGCGGCCTCATCATCCTGCCGGTGTCGTTCTTCTCGCTGTCGCTTGCCTCGCGCTACACCGATGCCTCGAATGTCAGTCTTCTCTTGTTGCTGGAGACGGTGCTTGGGCCGCTCTGGGTCTGGATCGGGGTGGGCGAGGAGCCGACGCCGATGATGCTGCTAGGGGGGGTAATCGTGGTCGGCAGCCTCGCCATTTACCTCTGGCACACCGGACGGCGGGGGCTCGCGCTGCAAACGTGAAAGCGGCCAAGGCAAAAACGACAAGATACGTCGCAAAGCGGCATGTAGCGTGCATCGGCGCGGTGTTTCGTTGATTCAAACGAGCACCGGGAGGGCGTGACATGGCCGAGGATCTCAAGCGCAGGAAACGGACAGGCGGGCGCGCGGGCAGTGCCGCGCGGCGCGGCACGGCGGTGATCGAGCAGATGCCGTGGAACCCGCCGATCAACACCGACCGGCCCACAGAGCCGCTGACCCCCGAGGGGGTGCAGGCCATCCATGACGGCGCGATGCGCATCCTCGAAGAGATCGGGATCGAGTTCCTGAACCCCGAGGCGGTGGAGATCCTGCGCGCCTGCGGAGGCTGCGAGATCAGCGGCGAGAATGTGCGCATGGGCCGCGATTTCGTCATGGAGATGATCGGCAAGGCCCCCGAAAGCTGGACCATCACGCCGCGCAACCCTGACCGGCGGCTGACCATCGGCGGCAATCATCTCAACTTCGGCAACGTCTCCTCGCCGCCGAGTTACTGGGACATGAAGATCGGGCGCAAGGTCACCGGCACGCGCGAGATGTGCCAGAATCTCTTGAAACTCAGCCAGTATTTCAACTGCGTCCATTTCGTCGGCGGCTATCCGGTTGAGCCGCAGGACATCCATGCGAGCGTGCGACACCTCGATGTGCTCTATGACAAGCTGACGCTGACCGACAAGGTGGCGCATGCCTATTGTCTGGGGAAAGAGCGGGTCGAGGACGTGATGGAGATGGTGCGCATCGCGGGTGGCCTCAGCCACGAGGAATTCGAGGCCACTCCGCGTATGTATACCAACATCAACTCCACCTCGCCCTTGAAGCACGACTATCCGATGCTCGACGGCTGGATGCGTCTGGCGCGGCGCGGGCAGGGACTGGTGGTGACACCCTTCACGCTGGCCGGGGCCATGGCCCCGGTGACGATGGCGGGGGCGGTGGCGCAATCGCTGGCCGAGGCGCTATGTGCGGTGGTACTTGCGCAGGTGATCCGGCCGGGTGCGCCCTGTGCGATCGGCACGTTCACGTCTAATGTGGACATGAAATCGGGTGCGCCCGCGTTCGGGACGCCGGAATACATGCGCGCCACCCAGATGACCGGGCAACTGGCGCGGTTCTACCGCCTGCCGATGCGGGCAAGCGGGGTATGCGCTGCCAATGTGCCCGACGGGCAGGCGATGTGGGAGACCTCGAACAGCCTGTGGTCGGCGGTGCAGGCGGGGGCAAACATGGTCTATCACGCGGCGGGCTGGCTGGAGGGCGGGCTGATCGCTTCCCCTGAGAAATTCGTCATGGATTGCGAGATTTTGCAGCAAATTCAGCGGTATATGGACCCGATGCTGACCGCCACGGGCCCCGACGAGATCGCCATCGATGCGATCAGGGAGGTCGGCGGGCAGGGGCATTTCTTCGGCATCCAGCACACGCAGGACCGCTACACCACGGCCTTCTACGCGCCCTTCCTGAGCGACTGGCGCAACTACGAGGCGTGGGAGGCGGCTGGGGGTGTGTGGACGCCCGCGCGCGCGCATCAGGTGTTTCAGGACATCATCGCGGGGTTCGAGGCACCGCCGATGGACGAGGGCATCCGCGAGGAACTGGCGGGTTTCGTGGCGCGGCGCAAGGCCGAAGGCGGCGCGCCGACGGATTTCTGAGGGTTGGGGCCCGCCTGAAGCGGACCTTGCACACCGCCAGAACGTGCCGCGCGGGCAGGTGTCAGCGACCGCCCAAGGCCAAAGCCCGCCCCGTGTCGGGACAGGCCCCAAGGTGCTCCCGACCGCTCCCCGGACCTCAGTTGCCGTGACCGTGATCTTCTTTCGGCTGGCGCTCGAGATCGACCGGAATGTCTAGCGTGATCTCGCCGGAAGTCTCGAACACAAGCGTGAGCGGTATGGTCTTGCCCTGCTCGAAGGGTTCGGTCAGCCCCATGAACATCACGTGATCGCCGCCGCGCTGGAGAAACAGCGTCTCGCCGGCGGCCAGTTCGAACCCTTCCTCGACATGCATCATCTTCATCACGCCGTCCTGTTCGCGGTGGGTGTGCAGTTCCACCTTCTTGGCGGCGGGGGATTTGACGGCGATCAGGCGGTCCGGCGCGTCGCCGATATTCTCGATCAGCATGAAGGCGGCGCCGGTCTTGGCCATCGGGCTGGCGCTGCGGGCATAGGTGTCGAGCACGTGGATTTCCTGCGCCATGGCAGGAGCAGCGAGGGTGAGGCCTGCGAGGGCGGCGAAAAGCGTGGATTTGAGGGACATGGCGTCGCTCCTTCTGGTCTGAATGTAAGGAAATTGTAGGGTCAGGCCGACAGTGGCGGTGCCCGCGCCAGCGGGGTGGGGCACGCAAGGCTCTTCTTATGGTGAGAATCGGCGACGGGCTTGCAGGCCGTTGCGGCCACATCGCGTGGCAGGGGCAACCGCAGGCGCGGCGCATCCGCGTAGAACGCGAGCAGGCACTCCGGGCAGATATGTGGCGGTGTCGTGGGCTGGCCGTTGGCATCCACGAGCACGGTGCGGGTGCCCTCGCCGGTGCAGAGCACCATCTGCCCCACCGGCTGCGCCGCGCCACGCGCCACGGCAAGGCCGACGCTGGTCAGCGCCAGAAAGAGGCAAAGCCCGAGGGCGGTTATGCTGCGCAGGATCGTCATTGCCCGCAGGTATAGGCGGGCGGGTGCGTACGGGACAAGCGACAAAACGTAACGGCAGCATCAAACGCAAACAGCCCCGCCGAAGGGGCAGGGCCGTGCAGGAGATCACCGAGACCGGCGCGTCAGGCGTTGGCGGCCTGCGCCTTGGCAATCTCTTTCTTCACCTTGAGTGCCGAAGGAGAGAGTTCTTCGTTCTTGGCTTTCGCGAGAAAGGCGTCAAGCCCGCCGCGATGGTCGACGCTGCGCAGCGCATGAGCCGAGATCCGCAGCTTGATACCACGGTTCAGGGTTTCCGACTGCAGCGTCACATCATTGAGGTTCGGCAGATACCGACGCTTGGTTTTGTTATTGGCATGGCTGGAGTTATTGCCAACCATCGGGCCTTTTCCGGTCAGTTCGCAGCGGCGCGACATGGGGTCATCCTCGTTCTTGTTGAGGGCGCGGTCTGGCCCTGCTTAACACAAACGGGCACCGCCACCGGCAGCGCCCCGAAATCCGTTTTGGGTCTTTAGGCGCAATGGACAGGGGCGTCAAGGGATTCGAGCGCGAAAATGGCGGGTTGGTTTGCGAAGGGGCCGTGGTTAGGGCTTGGCGCTAGTGGTCGAGGGCGCGGCACGAAAGATTCGAGCGCGCGGGCATCGAATGCGATTTCGTGAATGCTCGGAATGAGAATGCGCTGGTTTCACTGGCGACGCTGCCAAACGGTTTTGTCGCGCGCACGCTTAAACTGACCGATCATGAGGTGTTTTTCCGGTCGATCTTTCCGCGGCCCGATGGCACCTGTCGGTCTGGGCCATTTCATGCCCCTCAAGTTTGAGTCCCGCGATGATCGCGAGAATGAGTGTTTGGGCCAAGAAGATGGGAGAGGCGGTTTGGTAACGAACTTCTGAGCGGCTGCGGTGCGGGACGAAACTACCGGGTGCGTCGACACGGTAAGCCAGCAGACGAAAGCAAACTGAACGCGCAATACAGCGCGAAGTCAGTCTGAGAATGGCGAAGGAATACCTTTTCATCAAAGAGTAGCCGGCCGAATCTGACATTGGTTCAAAGAGCAACATTGGCCAGGGGCGCACCAAGCGGACTCCATCCTGACACCGCCGCCCCGCCCAAGCCCTCACCCCGTAGCTGTCCCATCCAGCCAGCGGCGGCAAGCGCGATCGACGGCCATGTGCAACAGAAGCGTGAACACCGCCAGCACGATCAGGGCGGCGAACATGAGGTCGATCTTGGCGCGGCCGTTGGCGAGCAGCATCAGGTAGCCCAAGCCTTTCGAGGCGCCCACCCATTCACCGATGATCGCGCCGATGGGGGCGTAGACGGCGGCGAGGCGAAGCCCCGAGGCGAAGCCGGGCAGGGCGGCGGGCACGCGGATATGCCACATCAGGCGCGCGCCGTTGGCCCCCATGATGCGGCCCAGATCGAGCCAGTGTTGCGGCGTGCGCATCAGCGCGTCGAAAAAGGCCGAAGTCACCGGGAAATAGATGATCAGGAGCGCCATGGCGACCTTGGACCAGAGGCCATAGTCCAGCCAGAGCGTCAGGATGGGTGCCAGGGCAAAGACCGGGATGGCCTGTGAAAAGACCATCATCGGGCGGATCAGGCGGCGCGCCAGCGGCGAGGCGGCGAGGCCGATGGCCGACAGGCCGCCGAGGATTGCACCCAAAGCCAGCCCGATCAGCACCTCGGCTGCGGTGATGCCTGCGTGTTCCAGAATGAGCGCGCGGCTTTGCCAAAGCGTCTCGGCCACGCGGGCGGGGCCGGGCAGGATGAAGGGTGGCAGGGCCGCCAGCACCACCAGCGCCTGCCAGAGCGCCAGCGCCAGCACCGTGGAGGTGACGATGGTGACAAGGCGGCTCATGTCTCGGGATAGCCCATGAGGGCGGCGTCGAAGAAGGCGCGCTCAAGCCGCGTGGCGTGGGTGAAGGTCGTCTCGACCGCGCGCTGTTCTTCGGGTGAGAGACAGGGCCAGACCACGTCAATCTGGCCGCGCAGGTAGGCGACCACGTCTTCGAATCCGTCGCCGCTGTGGAGCGTGATCCATTCGCCGAACCAGAAGGGCAGGTTTTCCACCTTGTCGGCATGCGGCGTGGCCCAGTCGAGATAGGACCATTCGGCGACCACCAGCACTGTGAGCATCTGTTCGTAGCGTCCCGATTGCGCGGCGTCGCGCATGAGGGTCTGGAATTCGGCGGTCACGGGATGCACCGGGGCAGGCGGCTCTGCCTGACCGCCAAGGGCCTCGATGGCGCGCAGGAAATAGGTGTTCTCGGGGCCGGAAATCAGCCCGAGGAACTGCGCGCCGGGGATCGCGTCGGGCAGCGTAGGCGCATGGGCGATGGCCGAGGCCAGAAGCCGCACGAAGCCCTCGATGAAGAGATAATCCTGCCGCAGATAGGCCAGCATTCGGTCCTCGGGCAGGGTGCCCGCCGCCAATTGATCGGTGAAGGCGTGGCGGGTGGCGGCCTGCCAGTCCCCGGCGCAGAGCGATTGCAGGTGATCGGTGGGGCGCATGGGCTGTCCTTTCAGGCGGGCGCGCGCAGGCGTGACAAGAGTCTGCCCTGCGCGGTGAGGGTTTCGGGATCGTCCACGGGCCGGGGCACGGTGCTGGGGGGCGGTGTGACGTCTTCCAGCCCCGTCTCGGTCAGGATGTGGATCGCGTGGCCCATGCGCGCGGCCTCGGCCGGGTCGTGGGTGACCATGAGCACGGTGCGGCCCTTCAGGTGTTCTGCCGTGAGGTCCTGCATCTGCGTGCGGGTGCGCGCGTCGAGGGCCGAAAACGGCTCGTCGAGCAGGATCACGGGGCGATCCTCCATCAGGGTGCGGGCGAGTGCCACACGTTGTTTCTGCCCGCCCGAGAGCGCGCCGGGGCGTTTATGGGCGTGATCCCCGAGCCCGACCCGCGCGAGCATGCGCATGGCGCGGGCGCGGTCACGCGCCTCACCCCGGAGCCGCGCGCCGAGCGTGACATTGCCCAGCACGTCGAGCCACGGCATCAGCAGATCGCCCTGCGCCATCAGCGCCATGCGCCCGGCAAGCGGCGACGCGTCGGAGGCGGTGATGGTCCCGGTGAAGTCGGTGACGTCATCAACGCCCGCGATCAGGCGCAGGAGCGTCGTCTTGCCCACGCCCGAGGGGCCGAGCAGGCAGGTGATGCGCCCGGCAGGCACCGTAAGGTGAAGTGGGCCGAAGACGTGCAGGCCGCCGATGCGGGCGGTGCCGTCGAGCGTGAGCGCGGGCGCGTCGGGGCGCATGGGCGACCTCTCATTCAGGCGGATCGCGGGCATGGGGGGAACGGGCGCGGGCGCGCAATCTCCGTTCCCTACGCCGGTGCGAGCCGGATCAGGTTCGGTGGGTTGGCATCGCTGCCTCTCAGCCCCAGGGGGCACCCCAACGGATGCGCCAGATGTAACAACGCTGCTGATCCTTGGCAAGCGGTACGCCGGTGCCGGATTACAGCCGTTCAGCGAATGTTAAGATTTGCTTGCCATGCTGCGCGGGCACGAGGGGAGAGACGACATGCACGGGCTGGTGAACCGCGCCTTGGAAAGATTTACCCGCGACAGCTATGGCGACGGGCTGTGGCTGGAGGTGATGTCGGGGCTCGATCTGGGCTATAGCGAGTTCGAGCCGCTGATGCGCTATGAGCCGGAGGTGACGCAACGGGTGCTGATGGCGCTGGGTTCCCGGTTGAGGCGGTCACGTGATGACCTGCTGGAGGATGTCGGCACCTATCTGGTGTCGCATCCCAAGGTGGAGCCGATCCGACGGCTGTTGCGGTTCAGCGGCGTCGATTTCGCCGATTTCCTGCATTCACTGGAGGAACTGCCGGATCGCGCGCGGCTGGCGGTGGCGGACCTTGATCTGCCGCCCATTTGCCTGCACGCGCAGGGGGCCGGGCTCTACCGGCTGGAGGTCGGCTTGCACGATTGCAAGGATTTGCGCTTTGGCCCGGTCGTGATGGGCGTTCTGCGTGCCATGGCTGACGATTACGGCGCGCTGGTGGTCCTCGAGCATCGCGGTGCCACCGGGACGGAGGAGTTGATCGAGGTGCGGTTGCTGGACGAGGGTTTCGCCAGCGGTCGGGCGTTTGATCTGGGCGCGGGGCGGCAGGCGGGATGAGACGGGTGACCCCCGCTGAGGCGTTCTTGCCGGTGCTGGACCGGATTTGCCCGATGCATGCGGTGCTGGGGCCGACCGGCCACATCGTGCAGGCAGGGCCAACCCTGGCCAAGGTGATCACGCAACGCGCGGTGACGGGCGCGCGGTTTCTCGAGCTGTTCGAGCTCGTGCGCCCGGCGCAGGTGCAGGACATGGCGGGCCTGCTGGCGCTCGATGGGGCGCGGTTGCGGATGCGGCTGCGGGCGGGGCCGCGTCATGCGTTCAAGGGGGTTCTGGCCCCGCTCGATCTGGCCGGGGGGCGCGGCGCGCTGGTCAACCTGTCCTTCGGCATCTCGGTGATCGAGGCGGTGCGCGATTTCGGCCTGACCGGGGCGGATTTCGCGGCGACCGACCTTGCGACGGAAATGCTTTATATGCTGGAGGCGAAATCGGCGGCGATGGAGGAGTCGCGCAGGCTCAACCTGCGTCTGGAAGGGGCGCGGATCGCGGCGCAGGAACAGGCGTTTACCGATACGCTGACCGGGCTCAAGAACCGCCGCGCGCTGGATCACGTGCTGGAGCGTATGACCCAGAACGGCGAGGATTTCGCGCTCATGCATCTCGATCTCGACTACTTCAAGCAGGTGAACGATACCTATGGCCATGCTGCGGGAGATCATGTGTTGCAGGTGGTCGCGCGGCGCATGCTGTCGCTGGTCCGCCCGGACGATGTGATCGCGCGAGTGGGGGGGGATGAATTTATCCTGCTTTTTGCCGGTCTAGGCGTGCGCGACCGTCTGGCGGACCTGTCGCAGCGCCTGATCGCGAAGCTTGAAGAACCGGTGGATCATGAGGGCGCGACCTGCCGGATCTCGGCGAGCATCGGGGGAACGCTGCGCTGCCTCTATACCTCGCCCGATCTCGGCCAGATGATGGTCGATGCCGATCAGGCACTTTATGCGGCCAAGGCTGCCGGGCGTGGTTGCTACCGGCTCCATTGCGGCGACGACCAGTGCGAACGCGAGATGCGCGGCGCGGGATGACGCAGCTGGTTTCGGCTCAATCCGGCGCCGGTATGGCGACACGCTCGAGATAGGCCCAGACATCGCGTGCCTTCTGCGTGTCCCGGAGCTTGTAGGCCATCTTGCCGCGCGCCTCGGGGTCATCGAGATAATCCCGCAGAAAGGCGGTGGCGTCCTTCACATAGACGACGAAATCCGCCTCATTCCAGCGCAGGCCGGAATTACCCGCCGCCACCATTGAGGTCGAATAATGAAAATTCGGCACGCTCCCGGCATGTCGCCCGATGACGCCATAAAGATTGGGTCCGGTGCGACCGCCGCGCACAACCGAACGGCCGGTCTCGTCGATCACCGAATGGCAGGCGCGGCAATCCCGAAAAATTTGTTCGCCCCGTTTCGAATCCGCCGCGACCGCAGGGTTGGACGGCCACGCCAACAGCAGGAGTATCACCCATGGGTTGTGTTTCATGCGCCCCCTCCACTGCGGCTCTGATTGGAACGTCGCAAGTGACGCGCCGTAAAGCAACTAGCCAGTGCTGGATGTCACGCGCTTGTCAGCTATGATCAACGCGACGTGAAGGCCAAGCACCTGGAGTCAAAACACAACCTATGCGCGAAATTCGGGTCGCGCCTCGCAGGTCCGGTTGGCTAGAGGGAGGTCAGGCGATACATGCCCGCGCTCGAAAACGCGATGGAGGTCCCGTCGGCGATTTCTTCGGCAAAGCGCAGGGCGATCACTTGTAACGCCGCTTGCCTTCCGCGCGCGATCAGCGCGTGCCGCGATGGAAGGGCGGGGGTTAATCCCGGCCTGAGCAGGGTTTGCGACCAGATCAGCGGATGCAGCTCATGCAGGTGGGTGGCAAGCAGCCAGTCCAGGCAATCCTGAATGCGCGCGCGCGTCGCCTCTTGGGCTGCCGGCAACCGCGCGTCGCCGGGTTTCGGGGCCATGGCCAGCCCGCAAAAGGCCGCCAGTTGATTGATGACATGCTGGTTGTTGCGCCGGGCGACGATATCGCGCAGCCCGTCGATGAAGAACTCGACATCGAGCCGGGCAAGGGCACCGCAATCGCGCGCGAGCGCATCGAGATACACCCAAGCATAGCCCCCCGCGCCCCAGATGTCCTGCGTGAGAGCGGCGGTTCGCCGCGCCTCCAGATCGAGGCTGTCGTAATCGCCGTAACGGGATGGCAGGAGCGCCTCGCCGAGCGCGCGCATGTGGCGGGGCGTGTCGGGGTCGAGGTCGATCAACGTGGCGTAATCATCGGCCACGCGCAGCCGCGGCGTGGGCCGCGCCGCCAGGAGCGCGCATTGTGCGGCGGCCAACGACGGCGCGTCTAGATCGACCCCGTCGAAGGGCGCGAGCAGATCCTCGGCACGCCGGAAGTGTTCCAGAAATCGCTGCTTGTGGACGGAGGTGCGCGGGTCTTTCGCCGTGGTGCGCCAGGCCAAGCCGATGTCGACATGGGCATGCGCGAGCACAAGCGCCACCGGATAGCAATCGGGCAGCTCGGCGCGGATCGCCTCGAGCGCGTCGATGCCGCTGGGGTCGGGCGTTGCCCCGTCATGCAGTGAATCCTCGGCGGCACAGACGATATCGGCGCGCGCACCGTAGGCCAGCAGGCTTGTCGCCGCCTCTCCGCCCGGGGTGCGCAGGCGCGCCGAATCAGCATATTCGATGAGCTCCGCCAGATCCTCCCACTGTTCTTGCCGGGCGAGTTTCTGGCCCTTGTCCTGATGCGTGGCGCGGGCGATTTCCTCGTCGCTGATCGGCAGGGCAGGCAGCAGGATGCGTCGGGTCAGGCTGTCGAGATCGGGTGTCTGCTTTGGGCGAAACCGAGAGGTCAGGCTGGCGAATCGCTTTCTGAGCTGGGATTTCAAAGGTGTAGCGCGGTCGGCATGGGGCTCCGACGGCACGAGAGGATCGAATGGCATTTTGTCTCCAACGGCTTTTGTCCGTCGCAGAGTGCCGCCGCTTTTCGACCAAAACACGGCAAGCCTTGGGTGATGGCGGGGAATTGCCAGTCGTTTCGCGCGAGATTGCCAAAGCCGCGACGCTGCGGCACACTCTCCCGATGCTGCGCGCCTTGACCCTTCTGACCCTTTTGACCCTGCCGGTCGCGCCGGTGGCCGTCTCCGCGCAGGCCACTGCCGCGCTCGTGCCGGTTCCGCCCCAGGCCGCGCGCGAGGCCAATCTGCCGCGCACCCGCTGGGAACATCAGCCGCAAGCCGCGCTCTGGACCCGCAGTGCGTTGGCCGCACTCAAGGCGCATGGTGCGGGTCTGGTCGAGCGGGTGCCGAGCGATATCGCGGAGTGGTGTCCGGCCTACGCGCAGGCGGCGGACAAGGGGCGGCGCGCCTTCTGGGTGGGCTTCCTGTCGGCCCTGGCCAAGCATGAGAGCACTTATAACGCGCGCGCGGTCGGCGGCGGCGGGCGCTGGCATGGCCTGTTGCAGATCCTGCCCGCCACCGCGCGGGGCTATGGCTGCCGTGCGGGCGATGGCGTGGCCTTGCAGCACGGCCCGGACAACCTGTCCTGTGCGATCCGCATCATGGCCTATACCGTGCCGCGCGACGGGGTGGTGTCGCGGGGCATGCGCGGGGTCGCTGCCGATTGGGGGCCGCTCCACAGCCGCGCGAAACGCGAGGACATGAAGCGGTGGTTGCGCGCGCAGAGCTACTGCAAGCCGCTCTCTGCCGTGCGCCCCCGTGCGCGCCCGGCGCAGATCACGCAGGTGGCGCAGGTGGCGCGCTGACCGCGCTCACGCCCCCCGGATACGGCTGAGCATTTCCGTGGTGTCGCGGCTTAGGTTCGGCGTGGCGAGGATGCGGTCGAGTTCCGCGGTGATCATGGCCTGCCGGTCCGTATCATAGCGCCGCCATGTCTCGAACGCCGTGCACATCCGAGCCGTGGTCTGCGGGTTGAGCGGGTCGAGCGCGATCAGCCAATCCGCCAGCAGCGCATAGCCCTTGCCAGAGGCGTCGTGAAAGCCCGCCGGTGACATGGCAAGCGCGCCCAACGTGGCGCGGAAGCGGTTGGGGTTGCGAATGGTGAAATCCGGGTGCTCGGTCAGGCGCGCGACGGTGTCGGCGGTGTCCTGCGGGGCGGCGTTCTGGATTTGCAGGCTGAACCATTTGTCGATGACCAGCCGGTCGTGCTGCCATTGTTGATAGAAGGCGTCTACCGCTGCCTTGCCCTTGCCCGCCTGCAGAAGGCAGGACAGCCCGGCAAGTTGTTGGGTCATGTTGTCGGCGGCGTCATATTGCGCCTGCGCCTGCGTGCCCCCATCACGCCGGGTCAGGATCGCGAGTGCCGCATTGGCCAGCGCCCGCGCACCGGTCTGCTCGGGGTCGGGGCGGTAGGGGGCGGTGACCTGATGCCGGTCGTAGAGACTGCGCGCGGTCTCTTCCATCGTGATCGCGCGGGCGTCGCGCAGCGCCTCGAGCGCCTGCCAGATGGCGTGCGGATCGGGGGTGTGGCCCGCGTCATACAGCGATTGCGCGAGATCATCCTCGCTTGGCAACCCGAGGGCGAGGGCGCGGAAGGCAGGGTCAAGCGTTTCGTCGCGCGCCATGGTGTGGGCGGCGTCGAGATAGGCGGCATCGGGGGCCGCACCCTCACGGATCATCGCCAGAAGCCCGTCGCGGGCGAGGGCGCGCCCGGCCTCCCATTTGTTGAACGGGTCGGTGTCATGAGCGAGCAGAAAGGCGCGTTCGGCATTGGTGGTTTCACGCTCGACGATCACCGGGGCGGAGAAATCGCGCAGGATCGAGGGGACAGGTTTGGCGGCCAGCCCGTCAAAGGTGAAACTCTGCCGCGCCTCGGTCATCTCCAGCAGGCGGGTTTCCATGACCTCGTCGCCATTCGGCCCCAGCAGCCCCACGGCAATCGGGATCACGCGGGGGTCTTTCACCTCCTGCCCCGGCGTGGGCGGGGTGTGCTGCTCGAAATGCAGGCTGTAGGTGCCGTTCTCAAAGCTGTCCGTCACCCGCAGGCGCGGTGTGCCAGCTTGCGTATACCAGCGTTTGAACTGCGTCAGATCGCGGCCGGTCGCATCCTCGAACACCTGCAACCAGTCTTCGATGGTGCAGGCCTGCCCGTCATGCCGTTCAAAGTAGAGATCGAGCGCGCGGGCGTAGGCGTCATCCCCCACCAGCCGTTTGAGCATGCCGATCAGTTCGGCCCCTTTCTCGTAGACCGTCGCGGTGTAAAAATTGTTGATCTCGACAAAGCTCTCGGGGCGCACCGGATGGGCGAGCGGGCCGTTATCTTCGCGGAATTGCCGGGCGCGCAGCGCGATCACGTCACCGATGCGTTTCACCGGGGCCGAGCGCATGTCGGCGGTGAATTCACTGTCGCGATAAACCGTCAGCCCCTCCTTGAGGCAGAGCTGAAACCAGTCGCGGCAGGTGATGCGGTTGCCGGTCCAGTTGTGGAAATACTCATGCGCGATGATCGCCTCGATCCGCTCGAAATTGGCGTCGGTGCTGGTCTCGGGGCTGGCTAGAACGCAGGAGGAATTGAAGATATTGAGACCCTTGTTTTCCATCGCGCCCATGTTGAAATCATCGACCGCGACGATGTTGAACAGATCAAGATCGTATTCGCGCCCGTAAACTTCTTCGTCCCATGTCATGGACTTTCTGAGCGCCTCCATCCCGAAGGCGCATTTGTCCTCGTCGCCGGGGCGCACCCAGATGTTGAGATCGACCTCGCGGCCCGAGCGGGTGGTGAAACGGCCCGGATGTGCGACCAGGTCGCCCGCGACGAGGGCAAAGAGATAGGCCGGTTTCGGCCATGGGTCGTGCCACTCGGCCCAGCCGTCGCCTTGTGCCACCGGGTTGCCGTTGGACAGCATTACCGGCACGTCGCCCTCAATTCGCACGGTGAAGACGCCCATCACGTCGGGACGATCGGGGTAATAGGTGATCTTGCGAAATCCCTCGGCCTCGCATTGCGTGCAGAATATGCCGTTCGAGAGATACAGCCCCTCAAGCGCGGTGTTGCCCGCCGGGTCGATCTCCACCTCGGCCTCGAAGGTGAAGGGCGCGTCGGGCGCATTGGCGGTCAGGCCCTCGGGGGTGACCTCGGGCGTGATCGCCACACCGTCGATTTTCGCACTTATAAGGCGGAGGTTTTCGCCATGCAGGAAGAACGTGCGGCTCGATGATGCGGGGTTGGGGCGAAACTCTATCTTGCTGAGGACGCGGGTTTTTTCCGGTGAGAGGCGGAAGGTCAGATCGACCTTTTCGACCAAAAAGGCTGGCGGAGTGTAATCCGCGAGATAGATGGTTTGGGGTGAGGCGTCTTTCATCGCGGGCGTCTCCGTTGGCTGGAACAAGAGGTTTCGCCGGACGTTAGGGCGATGCGCGTGCAGCTTCAATGGGCGATGCGCGCGGTTGCACGCATAGGGACGCATAGGAGAGGAGCTACGATGTCGGCACCCGAGACGAATGTCGAAAAACAGAAGAAACAACACAAGCCCGCGTTGGTGGGCATACGAGGGGCGGTGGTCTTTGCCCTCGTGCTGCTTCTCGGGCTGATCGGCTGGGTCGCCTCGCAGGGGCAAGCGCCGGTCGAGGCGGATGTGAAAATTGATGGGCGCACCGGCGAGGAGGAGGTTGTCGAATGAGAGCGCACGGCATGACCGGACCGCGCCGGTGATCCCGCTCGATATCGTCGAGCCGGAGATGTGGGCGCCGGGCCTCGATCTCTAGATGCCGCGCGCGCGCCGTACATCCGACCTGCCGATCAAGACCTGCGTTACCTGTGGCCGTTCGATGCCGTGGCGGCGCAAAGTGGCTGGTGTGGGCGGGAAAACCACGATCGGTCGGGATGCGTTTGACCGGTGACGCAGCCCCCGCCCGCGGCGCGCGGCACGCCGCGCAAAGGTCAAGACACCGTGCCGCGCGTTTGGGCAGGGTCGCATCTGCGCACGCGAATATGTGCGCGAATTGATGTTTTGTTATTCCATTCTACGCTATAATTTAGGAAAAAGAGACGAATGCGCCTGCCCAAGAAGGACAAAAATGACTCGCCCGGTCGTCGGCATCATCGCAAACCAGCATCAGATCGACAATCGCTACCCCACCCATGCGGGCGGCACGATCAACTCTTCTGCCGTGGCCGATGTGGCGGGCTGCCTGCCGCTGATCATTCCCGCCGATCCGCGCTATGTATCGGTGGCGGAGCTGATGGAGGTGTGCGACGGCTTTTTGCTGACCGGCGGGCGGCCCAATGTCCACCCCGAGGAATACGGCGAGCAACCGACCGAGGCGCATGGCGCGTTTGACCGGGCGCGCGACGCGATCACCCTGCCGCTGGTGCGCGCCTGTCTGGAGCGCGGGCAGCCGTTTTTGGGCATTTGCCGCGGCTTTCAGGAGGTCAACGTCGCCATGGGCGGCACGCTGCATCCCGAGATTCGCGATCTGCCGGGGCGCGATAACCACCGCATGCCGCCTGAGGGCACGATGGACGAACAGTTCGCCCTGCGCCACAAGGTGCGGTTCACGCCCGGCGGCGTGTTTCACCGGCTGATGGGGGCCGAAGAGGTGATGACCAACACCCTGCATGGGCAGGGCATAGTGCGGCCCGGGCACGGCGTGGTGATCGACGGCTGGGCGCATGACGACACGCCCGAGGCGCTCTATCTTGAGGGCGCGCTCGGCTTTACCCTCGCGGTGCAGTGGCACCCGGAATACAATGCCGCCAACGATCCGGTCAGCCGCCCGCTGTTCACCGCCTTCGGCGATGCGGTGCGGGCCTGGGCGGCGGGGCAGGTGGCCCCGGTGCTGCGCAGCGCCTGACCGGTCCGGGGTTCAGCCCGACCAGGCCGGTGCGATCCCTACATCACGCAAAAGCGCCGCCTCGTGCCGCCTGAGACAAGGGCGCGCGGTTTCGCGGTGCCGCCCGGGCGCGCTGCGCAGTTCGGGGAAGGTGGCGAAGAGCTCCTCGCGCGCCGCTGGATGTACCGCCGAAAGCGCGGCGTCACCCGCGTAGAAACTCTCGGTTGCGATGCCGTCGGCATAGATCACCTCATGGCGGTCGAGCATGATGTGAATATAGGTCACCTCGTCGCATGGTGCGACGGTGATATCGCGCCCGTTCACCAGATGCTCGGCTGCAACCAGTACCTCGCTCTCACCGAAGAGAAGCTCAGCGCGGTAGCCGGTGAACAGAACCCTGTGCCGGGGTGAAAGGATCAGCGCCTCTGTCCCGCCCATACCCCCGGATGTGATCGCGACCGGCGCGCAATCGCCCTGCCCCGGCAGTGTTCGCTTGCCGATCCAGCGGATCGGTTGCAGACCGTGATCGCGGGTGATGATCCGCTCGCCGGGCTGCAATGTCTCGACCGGGCGCTCGCCCCATTGCGTCAGGATGCGCGCACCGGGCGTGAAACAGATGATGCTCTCGAGCCCGGCAACAGCGCGGTGCAGGTCGCCTCCGGCCCCGGTTCCGGGCCGGTCGCGACTGCCGGGCAGCCAATCGCCATTGGCCCGCTCGAATTTTTCTGGTGAGACATGTTCGGTCAATTCAAGCCTCCGATAACGTCAATGGGTGCGGCACGCCTCTCCGCGCGGGTCATGGACAGATGGAATATCCGAGACATCTCGACATTCGATTAATCGCGGTGCGGAGTTTGGGCGCGATGGCCACCGCAGGGCCGGGACCGGGATCGTGGCGCATGCGAACTCCTTTCATCCGACCCGCTGCAAGAGCCGGGCCTCATGTCGTTTCAGGCAGGGGCGCGCTGTTGGTCCATAAGTGTCGGGGTGACTGCGCAATTCCGGAAAGACGCTAAGCAACTCCTCGCGCGCGGGATCGGAGAGGGCGCCAAGCCCGATATCGCCGACATGAAAGCTCTCGGTCGCGGCCCCGTCGGCATAGATGATCTCGTGGCGGTCGAACATGACATGGATATAGGTTACCGCCGCCTGCGACACCGCGCCGACATCGCGCCCATCCACCAGATGTTTTGCCGAGACCAGCACCTCGTCGAAGCCAAAGAGCAGCTCGGCCTTGTAGCCGGTGAACAGGAACCGATGCTGCGGCGAGACTAGAAGCGGCGCAGTCGCCCCGTCGAGCACATGCGCGGCCACCCGGATCGGGGCAAAGCGCTCGACGCCCGGCACCGTGCGGCTGCCGATCCAGCGGACCGGCTGCGGACCATTGTCGCGGGTGACCACCAGATCGCCTGCTTGCAGGCTCTCTACCAGGCGTAACCCGTGCGGTGTCAGAAGGCGCGCGCCGGGGGTGAAACAGATGATGTTCTCGATCTCCGAGAAGGTGACGAGGGTGCCATTGACCGTGAAGCTGCCCGACAGCCCCCCCGCTGCGTCATCCTCATTGGTGAAGGTAATGTCGGCCTTGCCGACATCGGGTGTGAGAAAGAGTGTATCGCCATTGGTCTCGTCGCCTTCGCCACCGGTGAGGGTGATGCTACTGCCCGGGGCCGCGAAATTCTCAAGCACGAAGAGGTCGTCGCCATCGCCACCGAACAGCGTGTCGCCCTGACCGATGGTGATGGTATCATCGCCACCGCCGCCAAACACGAGGTCATTGCCCGCGCCGCCGTCAAGGACATCGTCGCCCGCCGTCGTCTCGACCCCGATGATGAGCGGGCTGGCATCAAGGCTGGTCGCTGTGCCGCCGGGTGGTGTGATCGTGCCCGAGAGTACCTGCTGCCCTGCGTTTTCCCAGAGCCGCACTTCGATTGTGTAGATCTGATCCGCCTCGAGCGTGACGTCGCCCCAACGGGCCGTGGCAGCCTGATGGAAATCATTGTCAAGAAACGCGCCATCATTGCCGCTCTGGTTGGTAAAATCGAGCGCATTGCCCTGACTGTCGAGGATGCGGATGGTCGAGCCGTCATCCGAGGTCGTGGTGAAGCGGTACGTCCCCGCGTCAGGCGAGAACAGCGTCGATGTGAAGATCACTCCGAAATCGCTGGGGTCGGTCTGACCGGTGGCGGCCTGCCCGAGCGGTGTGACATTGAGCGTATCCTGCACGCCTGACCCGGCGAGCGTACCGTTCTCGATGGTGAAGGCCTGCCCGTCGTCGGAACTGAAATCCTGCGTGTAGACCTCATAGGACCAGCGACCGCTTGCTCCGTCGCCGAAAAGCGTGTCCGCTCCGCCCCCGCCGAGCACCGTATCATCGCCCGCGCCGCCGATGAGCGTGTCGGCACCTCCCTGTCCAAGCAGGCTGTCGTTACCCGCACCGCCAACAATCGAATCGGCCCCGGCACCGCCGAACACGGTATCATCGCCCTGGCCTGACAGCACAGTGTCATTGCCCGCGCCCGCCTCGATCACGTCGGCATTGCCGCCGCCCACGCCGTCGTTGTTGTCCACGCGGTCAGACCCGTTGGCGACGGGCTCGACGTAGTTCGTGTCGATGAAGTCGTTCCCGCCGGTTCCTTCAACGACGCCGTCGTCGATGCCGATTTCGGCACGGTCCGCCCCAAGGTTGGTGTTGGTGGAGGTGTTCACGGAATTGAAAGTCACGGATTCGATCGGTCGCGCCGTCAGCGCCGTGATATTATTGGCATTGGCTGCGGTCGTGTTGAGTGGCGGCGCAAGGAAAAGCTGACCGGTCGTGTCCTGAACCAGCACCGCGAGCAATGATGCGGTCGTGCCGTCGCTATATGTGATTGTTGCGTTGAAAGTGGAGAGACCGTCAAAGGTGAAGGTCTGCGGCCCGTCGCCGATATCGGTGGTGAACTGATCGTTCGTCACCGCATTGTTCATGTCGAGCGCGCCAGCCGCTCCGCCATTGTCGATGGTGGTGGTGCGCGTTACCTGTTGATAGAGCGGCTCGGTGGATGACCCAAAGGTCAGCCCGGCGAAGAGACTGGCACCTTCGGCGTTGCTGTTGCCCTCTGTCGGATCCAGCACGAGGGCCGAGGGGCCCAGATATATCCAGTTGAATGTCGTCGGCATTGCACCCGCACCATGTTGTTTCCAAAATGGATACACAGCGTCTGCGGCGGGAATTGGCGGGGTTTTCGTTGAAAATCAGGCAGATTGGGGCAATTCTCGGGCACAGGGGCGCGGTCGTGCCCGCGGCTCAGCTTTCCATCCAGATGGTCACCGGTCCGTCATTGAGCAGTGACACTTTCATATCAGCCCCAAAACGTCCGGTTTCGGTGGCGATGCCCTGTGCCGCGATCCGGGCGGCGAAATACTCATAAAGGCGGCGGCCCTCGTCGGGGGCGGCGGCGGTGGAAAAGCCGGGCCGGTTGCCGCGCGAGGTGTCGGCGGCCAGCGTGAACTGGCTGATCACGAGGGCAGAGCCGCCCGCGTCGATGATCGAGCGGTTCATCTTGCCCGCCTCATCTGTGAAGATCCGTAGCTTGGCGATCTTCGCCGCCAGCCGGTCGGCTTCGGCCTCGGTGTCGCCCTGCATGGCGCAGACCAGGATCAAAAGGCCCGGGCCGCATTGGCCAATGGTGTCGTCGTCGACGGTGACGGAAGCATGGGAGACATGTTGCAGGAGGGCGCGCATGAGACCGCCTTTGGTACGGGGATTTGATACGGATCAAGGCCGTGGTGCCGGTATTAGAGTAGGCTTGCGCCATCTTCAACGTTAAGGAGGATGCATCATGGTGGAAAAATCGCATACCGCCGGGTTCTGGCCGCAGCTTTATGAGCCGCTGCGCAATTTCGGCACGCGGGTCGCGGATTGGCTGGCCCCGGCCTCGGATGCCTCGTCGGACGAGGCGGCGTATCGGATCACGATGGAATTGCCCGGTGTCGAGGAGAAGGATATCGAGCTGTCGGTGAATGACGGGATGGTGAGCATCAAGGGCGAGAAGAGCGCCGCGCGCGAAGAAAAGGGCGAGACGTGGTTCTTTTCCGAGCGCCAGTATGGCAGTTTCAGTCGCTCGTTCCGGCTGCCGCCCGATGCCGATGGTGACAAGGTCGAGGCGCATCTGAAGGACGGCGTGCTGAGCGTCACGATCCCGAAGCGCGACAAGGCCGCGCCGGTGGGGCGCAAGGTGGCGATCAAGCGGGGGTGAGGGAGCGGTCGGGCGCTGCGCGGCGATGCCTGCGGCACCTTGATTCCGCGCATTGGTACTCGGCTTCAAAGACCGCTTCAGACCGTTCGCGACTACCCCCGCAGATCGAACACCTCGTCAAGGTCGGCCCTAGTGGTCCGGAACCTGTTGGCAGGGTGATCCGGGTCGGGCAGGCCGAAGGAGATGGCGCAGAGAATCAACCGGCTGTCGGGCAGATCGAAATGCCGTCGGATCATCGGTGCGTAGGCCGCGACCGAGGCCTGCGCGATGCTGCCCAGGCCGAGCGCTGTCGCCGCCAGCATGAAGGCGGTGATGAAGCCGCCGGTATCCATTGCGCCGTAGGGCCCGAGGGCGGCCGTGGAATGGACGATGGCCACATGCGGCGCGCCGAAGAGGTGATAATTCTGCATGCTCTGCTCGGCCCGGGCCGCGCGGTCGTTGCGGGCGATACCCACGGCCTCATAGAGTTGCAGCCCGCATTCGCGGCGGCGCGCGCCATGCGCGCCCGGGTAGCTGTCGGGCCAGGGCAGGTCGGGTGCGGGGGTGTCATTGCCCACCGCATCAAGCAGGGCGTTGCGAAACCGCTCGGTTTCCGCGCCCCGCGTAACCGTCACCTGCCAGGGCTGCGCGTTGCACCATGAGGGCGCTTGGCCTGCGGCGCGTATGATCTGTTCTATCACGTCTGTCGCCACCGGATCGGGCAGGAAGGCGCGGCAGGATCGGCGCGCATCGAGAATGGCGTAAAGCGTGTCATAGGCGTTGGTCATTCAGGCTCCTCTGCGCCGGGCCATGTATCGGAGAGACGATAGCCCTCGGGCCAGGGGTCTTCGGGGTCCAGCATAAGGGTGGATTGCCCGGTGATCCATGCCCGACCCGCGATTTCCGGGCGGATCGCCGCCAAGGGGCCACAGGTGGTGGCCCCGAGGATGCGCCCGTCAAAGCGCGCGCCGATGAGCGAGGTGGCGCTGTAGCGGTCGTCTTGGTTCATCTGCCCGCGCGCATGCAGGAGCGCCATGCGAACCGAGAGCCCGGTGCCGGTGGGCGAACGGTCGATCTTGCCGGGGCGGATGGCGACGGCGTGGCGGGCATGGAGCGTGTTGCCGTCGCGCGTGGGCGGGGTGGCGAAGAGGCAAAAGGAGATATGCCGCCAATCGGGATTGGTGGGGTGGTCGAACCCCAGTTGATCGGTCGCGGCGCTGGTGATGCGGGTGCCGGTCTCGGCCAGATGGCGCGCGTTTTCGGGCGTGAGCGCCAGACCCAGCGTCGCGGGATCGACCACCACGAAACTGTCGCCGCCAAAGCCGGTATCGACGGTGATGCGTCCCAGCCCCGGCACGTCGAGCACGGCATCGAGGCGGCACGCGAAGGAGGGCAGGTTTTCGAGCGCCACTTGCGTCACGCGGCCCCCGTCGCAGCGTGCGCGCACCGCCACCAGCCCGCCGGGGGCCTCCAGCGTCAGCCGGGTTTCGGGTTCTTGCATGGGCAGGATGCCGGTCTCCAGCAGGACGGTTGCCACGCAGATCGTGTTCGAGCCGGACATTGGCGGGGTGTCACAAGGCTCCATGATGATGAAGCCCATGTTGGCGCGGCTGTCCACCGGAGGCACCAGTAGATTGACGTGGCGGAATACGCCGCCGCGCGGCTCGTTCAGGACGAAGCGGCGCAGACGGTCGTCGCGGGCGATGTGGCGGGATTTCTGCCACATGGTGGCACCGGGGGGCGGGGCGACGCCGCCGGTGATCACATCGCCCACCTCACCGCCGGCATGGGCCGTGGTGATCTGGATCGCGACGGTGGAGCGCATCAGAAGCCGCCCTGTTCCAGCGCGACCAGATAGCCGATGCCGCCTGCGAGGGCGGCGCCCAGAATGACCGCGACGGCGATTTTCCACGCCGACCAGGGCCGTTCGCCCTGTACGCGACCGGTGCGGGCGTTGACCACGAAACGGTAGGTCTCGCCTCGGTATTTATAGGCGGCGAGCCATACGGGTAGCAGGATATGCTTGAAGGTGACATCGCTCACGGCGGTGTTGATGTCGTGGATGCGTTGCCGGTCGCCGCCGATATCGAACCGCACGTCTCGGGCGATGGTGGCGTCCATCTTGTCGCGTGCCTGGCTGAAACCGTCTTCGAGGTCGACGCTGTAGCCTTCGGCGCGAAAGCCTGCGAGATATTCCGGCGTGTAGGGTTCCAGTGCCGACAGATCCCATGGCTCCAGCGCGTCGGTGAAGCGTTTGGGCAAGCTGTGCGAGGCAAGCACCAGAACATCGTCGAAGAACCGCGCGACCCGGCCCGAGACGGCGCGCCAGCGGACCTTTGCGACCTGTATGGTCTGGCGCTTGCCGTCGCGCATGACGGTGCGGCTCTCATAGTGAACGGTGCCGCGCTCGCCGCGATATTGCGACTTGGTGTCGGCGTCGAAGGTCCAGTAGGGGACGTAGATGCCTTCCATCTTGCGGCCCTTGCGCGCGTAATCCTGCAAGCCGTTTGGCGCAAACCAGAGTCGGCCCAGCCAGTCGGTCATCGCCGTGCGGGCGGCACTCTCGTCCAGCGCAAAGGGCAGTAGCGCGCGCGGCTTGATATGACGGTGCGTGCCGGTATCGGTGACGACGGGCGAGGCGCAGAACGGGCAAAGGGTGGCGTGGGTGTCGGTGCCCAGTTCGACCTGCGCGCCGCAGCTTGTGCATTTGGTGGTGCGGGTCTCTTCCATTTCCTGCGCGGGGAGTTGATCGCGCAGGGCCGTGCGAAAATCCAGTTCCCTGATGCCGCCCTGCCATGGCCCGCCGGTCTCGATCTCGGCCATGTCGCCGCAATGGTCGCAGATCAACTGACCTGCGCCCGGATCGTAGCGGTAATCCGACCCGCAGCTTGCGCAGGGAAAGCGATGTTCGACGGCGGCGGGGGCGGGGGGCGGTGTGTCTGACATGGGGCCTTCAGAGAATGTGATGAATGGTGCGCGGCGTGATCTGCCGCAGTGCGCCGTCGTCAAGGGAGGTATGCCGCCAGAGGTTGACGACCGCGTGCAGCGCGGTGATCGCCAGCAGGGCAAGAAGCAGCGTGCGCGCGGCGGCGCATCGGCTCACGCGCCCGGCGGGGGCGGCGGCATGACGGTGAAGAGCTGCGCCAGTTCCGTCACGTCCTCGGCGCGTTTCCAGCCATCCTGACCGGCGGTTCGTATAAGTGAGCGACAGTCGCGCGATGCGATAGGTGACTCCAACAAATGATTAGTTTTCTTCATTGGCACCCCTCGTCAAAGAAAATACCGTACAGGAAAAACGCTGCCCTGCTTTTTCAAGTGTGAAAACGATTTATTCACGTATTTGCGTCGAACCTCATCAGCTGCGACTTTGCCGGAAAACCGTATCCTAGCACGCTTTCCCTGCGGCACATCAACTTGTTCCCACTGATCTATTTGGAATACCTCGACGATAAGACCTCGGTATTCCGCTATTGCATACTTGGCTTTTTCAGCCTTAGAGCGATCCAAAGTCCAGTCGCCCCGCGTAGCGTTGTAAATGAAGTGGTCCCACCTTTTCGGACATGTTTGCAGCTTTTCTAAGGTGTATCGGGTTTAGGTTTCATGCTGCTTCTTGTTGTTCCAAGCCTACCCAATATGCGTCGTCAGGCGTCTGCCGATCAAGGGCGGAATGGGGCCTTTT
>NZ_BDIY01000022.1 GCF_002072155.1 Roseovarius sp. A-2
CCTGTCATCAGATTGAGAAACCCCAATCGTCAAACAGGTCAGCCAAATTACAAAATGCGCGCCGTCAGGATCGATTCAATACGCCAGCCACAAGCGCCATTGCCGCGCGAGCGGCTTCGTCCTTCCGCCCGATGCCCACCACTCACGCTTTCGTCCCGATTACCCGCCCCCCTTATCCTGCCGAAACTATGCACTAAAATTTAGACCACGATCTTTCCTCCTCCCTTACAACACGCACCTTGCCTTTCCCCTTGAGACCCTACCTTTCCACTTCCCCGACCTCAAAGCCATTATAGATTCCGACCGCAGGGCTTGCTTGCAAGCCTTGCCCTAACTCTTTGCGCCTCCCCGGATTCAGGCGTATAAAACCTGCGTGGATACACGCCGCAAAGCCGTGTAGTCAGCACGGCAAAAGAGGTTGATCGAACGTGAGCAGGCTATCGATCTTTGACCAGACGGGTTTCGTTTGGTTGCCGAATAAACACTGCGTCGGATGCTAAAACAGCATCCGGAAAAGCTATGCAGAGAGACAGACTATAGGTAGCTAAAGCTACCTCGTCCGCCCCTTACGCCGGGGGGGCGCTCCGTCTGTCCGTAAAACCATGCGGGGCATGTGTTTTACGAACAGACTGCGCGGCTGGCGTTGCCAGCCTTGCATGACGCCCTTGAGGGCGGAAGTGAAAGCCTCACGATGTTCGGGTGGTCTGTGACAACCGTTGATCGGGCCACGCGACCGGCAGCCACGGCAGCTGGCTGATCGCCTCGGCCTTTGCCGCAAGCGGGGTTGTTTCGCTATAGCGCTCGGTCGTCACGCTGTCGCCTGTATGGCCGAGGATATCCTTGATCACCCGCTCCGGCACAGTGCCCATATGCGTCAGCCGGGTCGTCACGTAATGCCGGAAGCTGTGGAAGGATTTCCTCTCCGACGCTTCGCCCAGCTGTTGTTCCTTGATTCGCCGGAACTTGTAGTCGATCTTGTCGCCAAGCTTGACATTCTTCGGGGTGCGCTGGTCCGCAAAGAGCATCCCGGCC
Source organism: Roseovarius sp. A-2 (assembly GCF_002072155.1). Lineage (GTDB taxonomy): Bacteria > Pseudomonadota > Alphaproteobacteria > Rhodobacterales > Rhodobacteraceae > Roseovarius. The sequence continues at coordinate 1,033 of NZ_BDIY01000022.1, forward strand.
CCTTCGGCCACCAACCTCTGCGCCTGCTCCAACAGCCCCAGATCCACCAGCTGCGGATGCAGCGGCACATCGCGCGTGGAGGCGAGGGTCTTGAGGCCTCGGATCCTGTTCGGCTTGATCCGGATCGTCGGGACCCCATCAACAAGCGCGATCTCGTCGGGCATCAGCCCTGCGATCTCTGCCCGCCGCGCGCCCGAAAGTGCAGCAATCACAGGCAGCCAATATAGCCCGTCTGGCACGATGACCTTACCGGGCTGATCCCATGAATTGCGGCGACTGCGGCCTTGCCAAACCGGATGCCGGAAAATCGCCTGAACGTCAGCCTCGGTGTAGGCCACCCGGACATCCCGGTCGCGTTGGCTCTTGCGCGGGCGCAGGGATGAGATGTCGATCAGGGTCAGGGAGTGATAACCTTCGCTCGCGCCCTTGGTCACGATCTGGCCGATATAGTTGAGGTTCCGGTGGATCGTAGCGTCGGAAAGACCCGGCTCGCGGGCTGGCTTTGCCTGTGCCTCCGCAAGAATTTGCTGAAGGCTTTTCCCCTTGTCCCTGGATGACTTGCGGTAGCTTTTGGGCAAAACCCGCAGCACGTCGACAAATTGTGCGACATGGGTTTGGCGCAGAGTGCGGATGTCGGTGATGCCGGTTGCTTCGGCAAACAGCTGGAACACCTTGCCCATCTGGGCGATGGTTTGGTCGCTGATCTTCTGCTGGGCCTTGAGCGCCGCGAACCGTTCCACCAGCGCCGACCATGCCGGATCGTAGGCGTTGACAGATGTGCTATCGACCGGAGGCGTGGCGATTGGGGGCGTGGTATCGGCCCGCCTGCGCGGCTCCGGCTGTAAAATGGCGTGATTGCGCGTCTCGCCGGTGATAATGCGTTCCAGACATGCCCGCGCATCCTCGCGCGACAGGCCATGAGCGGTCATATGTTCAAAGACATGATAGCTTTCGGCGGTGACGCTTGCACCGAGACGACGCGCGAGCAGCGGGTCATTCGTGCGCAGGCTGATTTGCAAGATCGTGCCGCCAAGACGGGCAGGCAGACGCCTGCGCCAGACATAGCTCGCACCGCGGCGGTAGAGATTGGATTGTCGTCCCATGGTAGCCCCTCAAAGGAGGCGGACCGGAACCCGGATTTGGCCATTTGGGATGTGATACGTATCACACCCACACAGAAATCACCCCTGAAAGAGTGATTTTACCAATACCATCAATTCGTTGGATGATTTTGGCTCCGGCGGTAGGGATCGAACCTACGACCAATTGATTAACAGTCAAGATTTGCGGTCAAACGTCACCTAACTTTGTAAAGCTATCGGTTCATGAAAATACCATACATAGAAAGTATTTACTTGAATGGTGAGCCTCTGATACTAACTTGGGGTAACGGTCGCAAACCGGCCAATTCGTTACCCCAGTGTTACCCCAGAGGGAAAATTGACTATGGCGAAGGCACTCACGACTAAGGCGATTGAAGCCGCGAAACCGGACGCTAACCGCCGCGAAATTCCTGACCCTTCGCTGTCCGGGCTTTATCTTGTGATCCAGCCAAGCGGGGTGAAATCCTGGGCCTTGCGCTACCGCTACGCGGGCAAGCCAAAGAAACTGACCTTGGGGCGCTGGCCTGTCATGGGATTGGCCGATGCGCGCGCCGCCGCAACTGATGCTATCGAGGCGGTGGAGCACGGCAACGATCCGAGCGCGGCGAAGAAGCGGACCAAGGCCGCGCGGATGGAAGCGCAGCTATCTGAGCGCGATAAGATCAAGACGCTGGTGGACCAATTCGGCAAGCGGCACCTATCCACCCTGAAATCCGGCGAAACGGTGAAACGCGAGTTGAACCGGCATGTGGTGGCGGTCTGGGGTGAGCGCGACATTCACGACATAGCCAAGCGTGACGTGATCGACCTGCTAGATGGGATAGCCGATAGCGGGCGTGTCGTGACCGCAAACCGGGTTCGGGCTTATCTGAACAAGTTTCTAAGCTGGTGTGTCGAGCGCGATATTATCGACCAATCCCCCGCGATGGGCGTCAAGCCGGTGGCCAAGGAGAAGAGCCGCGACCGCGTGTTGTCCGATGATGAAATCCGGTGGCTCTGGCAAGCCTGTGATCGGGAAGGCCAGCCGTGGGGGCACCTTGGCAAGATGCTGTTGCTGACCGGCCAGCGACTTGGCGAGGTTGTGAACATAACCGACCGCGAGGTTAGCGGTGATCTGTGGCACCTGAGCGCCGATAGGACAAAAAACGGGCGGGCGCATGACGTGCCGTTGTCAGAGGCCGCGCGGGACGTTCTGGGTGCGGTGGAGCGCGTCAAGGGCGATGCGGGCTATGTGTTCACCACAACCGGCGAAAGCGCCTTGCAAGGCTATCACAAGGGCCGCAATCATATCGCCAAACGCATGGCGGAGATTGCCAGCGACGAACGCGCCGAGCCGGTGGACATTCCGCATTGGACGTTTCACGATCTGCGCCGCACCGCTGCAACCGGCATGGCAAGGCTTGGCATTCCCGTGCGCGTGACTGAGGCGGTGCTAAACCATGTGAGCGGCACGGCAGGCGGCATTGTGAGCGTCTATCAAAGGCACGATTATGCAGATGAAAAGCGAGCCGCGCTTGACGCATGGGCGCGCGTTGTCGGTGATCTGGTGGACGGCCCAGCGGAGAACGTGGTGCGGATTGGCGAGGTCCGGGCGTGAATGAGTGGGGCATACCAAATTGGCTTGACCCATTCACCTATGGCGAAACAATCAATTGGACGCGCAATCGCTGGCGATGGGAGTTTTTGCGACGACGCGATGATGTGCGATCTGCCTTCGATGATGAAGCTGAAAACAGCTATTGCTACTGGTCGAAATTTGCAGGAAAAGAAGGGTTTCCCGTTGCGCATCTGCGCCCGGATCAACCCGGCTTTACTGCCATGCATCCGCTTGCCCGATCCTTGGGCTTGCCGCGCCTACCTAATCCGAGAATTGGAGAGCAGCCGTTTGATGTAATCGGATTTAGTGACTGGGCGGAAGGCGTGGCACAGTTTTATTCCGAAGAACCGCCTGAGGGATTTGAGCGTGTAGACTTTGATCTGAGCAAGCCCCTTGAACCTCAATTGGAATGTGCAAAACAATTGCTCAAGGAGATGCAACGCACCGCCCATGGCAAGGCTATTCAGAAGCGGCGGCATCCGACGAAATGGTTAACCTATCTGCGCATCCTAGACGGTAGAGAGGCAGGCGCATCGTGGGCAGAACTGACCGGCTTGCTGCCTTCCCGTAACGGAACGGAACAGGCGGCGCGGGACGCATGGCAACAAGCCGACGCTTTGCGATTTAATTTCTGATTTTCTTCCGCAATACCGGCAAGCTAATTCCTGTGAATATTGAGGGGCCTAACCTGTTCTAACGAGGTAGGCCCATGACTTCCAAATTGCTGACGGCGGCGGCGGTGCGCGATGCACTTGGCGGCGTCTCCGATATGACCCTCTGGCGCTGGCTGAATGACCCAGCGCTGAACTTCCCCAAGCCCATCTACATCGCCCGTCGCCGCTACTGGCGCGAAGCTGACGTTTCCGCATGGTTGGACGCTCAGGCTGAGGTAGCAGCATGAGCAATTATGAAACGAAAAACGCCGGGGCAGCGGCAACTGCACCCGACGCTAAGACCGTAATTGAAGCAGTCCAGCTTCCCCCGAAAGATAGCCCAGAATGGGCCGGAGCGCCAGCGATTATCCTGCGCCATTTCTGCGGGGTGGCGGCATGACCCGTATCCCGTTCAACATCTTCCCCGTTGGCCCGGACAAGGCCCCGCTTGTGGCAGGCTGGCAGGATAAGGCCACCCGCGACGGCTACACCATATCGCAATGGGAGGCCCACGGGGCTGTCGCATGGGGCATCCCATGCGGCGAGGCCAACGGCTTGTTTGTGATCGACTTGGACGTGGACAAGGCCACGGGCGAGCCGATGGGCGAGGCCAGCTTGAAGGCTCTGCCCCGCTACGCGGGCCTGCTGGATTGCGCGAACGTCTACACGCCCTCAGGTGGGCGGCACATCTATTGCCAGCACTTCAATGGTGCGCGCAACACGGCGAACAAGATCGGCCCCAAGATCGACACGCGCGGGCAAGGCGGCTACGTGGTCGCGCCTGGATCGTTTGTCGAGGGCGGTTCCTATCTAGGCCACTTCCCTGAGACGTTGCCCCCGGTCCCCATGGGTCTGCGGGCGATGCTGTTGCACACGCCCTCGGCACCGGTCCGAACCTTCGACCGCCTGACGCCCACGGGCGAGGTGGAGGAACTGCTGACCCACATCCCGGCGGATATGCCTTACGGCGATTGGGTGGCCGTGCTGATGGCCTTGCACGACCGTTTCAACGGCTCTGACGAAGGTTTCGCGCTGGCGGATCGGTGGAGCGCGACCGGATCGAAATACCGCAAGGGCGAGGTTGCCGCCAAGTGGCGCAGCTTCAAGCGTAGCGGTGTGTCCTGGGCAACCATCCCCGCGCTGGCCCGTCAAAACGGGGCTGACCTGTCCGACATTGCGCGGAGGTGGGCAGCATGACCGTGATTAACCTCAACATGAACGCTTCCCGCGCGTCCGAGATCGAAACCCGCCTTGTAAGCCTGTCAGAAATCGAGTCGGTGTTGACCAGCAACTACATGGTCAAAGGGTGGCTGGATCGGAATTGCCTTTCGATGCTCTACGGCCCGTCCAACGCGGGCAAGACGTTTGTTGCGCTGGACATTGCCATGCACATCGCGGCGGGCAAGCCTTGGCGCGGTCTACGGGTGAACGGCGGGCCGGTTCTCTACATCGCGGCTGAGGGCGGCGCGGGTATCCGCAACCGCCTTGCGGCGATCAAGCGTGACCGCCCGGAACTGGCGGCGGCACCCTTCACCCTTTTGCCTGTCGGGCTGGACCTGCACGGCCAAGGCGATGCAATGGCCGTCTGCGAGATCATGCCGGACGCTGACCCGGCGCTTGTGGTGATCGACACCTTGGCCCGGTCTATGGGCGTGGGCGATGAGAACACGGCCAAGGATGCGGCCATGTTCGTCCGTAACTGCGACCTGATCCGCGAGGCGACCGGCGCGCACGTCATGGTCATTCACCACACCGGCAAGGATGAGGACCGGGGCGCGCGTGGATCGTCTGCCCTGCGGGCGGCGGTGGATAACGAGATACAGGTTACAGCCGATTGGGAGATCATATCCCGCAAACAACGCGATCAAGAACCGCCTGAGCCGCTGCATTTCAAGCTGCGCGCTGTGGTGCTGGGCTGCGATGAAGATGGCGACCCCGTGACAAGCGCGGTGGTGGACGTGGCCGAACCGCCCAAGCCGGAACGCAAGCCGCTCAAGGGCAAGAATGAGGTGGCCATGCAGGCGCTATATGACGCTCTGCGCGACCACGGCGAGACCAAGAGCGGCAACCTGTATCCGTCCAACCGCAAGGTGGTGCATGTGGACTGCTGGCGGGAAGCCTGTGACGCCCACGGGCTGACCACGGGTGTGAGCGATAGCGCGGCCCGGACTGCATTCATGCGCGCCAAGACCAAGCTGATGGACATGGACGAGGTGCGCGAGTTTGGCGGCTATGTGTGGAGGGTGCAGGATGATGACTAACCGTCACAATCGTCACAGCCCGTCACAGTGCGTCACATGTGCAGGCCAGAATGACCGTCACAAACGTCACACAACACTAGGAAGTGTGACGGGTGTGACGCTGGCGAAGATGGCCGCTGGAATGGTCCCAATGCCCCTTTTTCTGAGTGGGCAGGAAACCGGCGGCATGACTTTTCTTTCGACACACACGGGAGGGCTGGCCGATGGCTAAGACTTCCACGCTGGTGAAACGGTTCTGCAAATCGCTCAAGGTTCCGACCGGGCGGCTGGCCGGGAACGAGATCAAGCTGGCCCCGTATCAGAACCAGTTTATCGAGGGCGCTTTCGGTGCTGACGTGAACGTGGGCGTTCTGAGTGTCGGGCGCGGCAACGGTAAGTCTGCGCTGTCTGCGATGCTCTGCGCGGGCGAATTGCTGGGCGCGTGGTCTGACGCGGCTGAGCGGGAAATCATCATCGCGGCCCGGACCCAAGAGCAAGCCAAGATTGCGTGGAACTACACGGCCAGCTTTATCCAAACCTTGCCTGAGGATGTGCAAGAGAACATCACGATCCGGCGGCAACCCCGGTTTGAAATCCAGTATGACGATCACAACGGCCCGCAGCACATTCTCAAGGCAATCTCTGCGGACGGCAAAAGCGCGCTTGGCTCAAGCCCTACGCTCTGCGTCTTAGACGAACGCGGCCACTGGCCCTTGGCGGCGGGTGACGAACTTGAGGCGGCGTTGCTGACAGGTCTGGCCAAGCGCGACGGCAAGGCCCTGATTATCAGCACCTCGGCCAGCAATGACATGCACCCCTTTTCGCTCTGGCTGGATCGGGATGCACCCGGCGTTTACCGGCAGGAACATCGCCCCACACCGGGCTTGCCTGTCGATGATGTGGAAAGCCTTCAAATCGCTAACCCCGGTTCCAAGTATGGGATCGGCCCCACGCTGACACGGCTGAAACAGGACGCGGCGCTGGCGATGGAACGGGGCGGTTCTGCGCTGTCGCGGTTCCGCCTGCTGACCCGCAACGAACGGGTGGCTGAGGATAATCGGGACGCGCTGCTGACGCTGGACGAATGGCTGGCCTGCGAAACCGACGATCTGCCCCCGCGCCAAGGTCAGGTGGTGATCGGGCTGGATCAAGGTCAATCGGCATCCATGACGGCGGCGGCGTTTCTGTGGCCTGAGACGGGGCGGCTTGAGGCGTTCGGCGCGTTCGGGACGCAACCGACCCTTGAGGCCCGTGGGCAGGCTGACGCGGTGGGTGATCTGTATTCGATTATGCACAAGCGGGGTGAGCTGCTGCTGATGGGCGACCGCACGGTGCCGCTGGCGCAATTCCTGCGGGCAATGCTGGGCAAGGTGGAAGGCGAGAACATCGCGGCCATTGTCTGCGACCGCTTCAAGCAAAGCGAGATTGCGGACGGGCTGGACGCTATCGGCAACCGCGCCCCGGTGATCTGGCGGGGCATGGGATTCCGCGACGGGGGCGAGGATGTGGAGCGGTTCCGCCGCGCCGTATTCGACGGGAAGGTGGCCACCTCGGCCAACTACCTGCTGCGACATGCGATGGCTGAGGCGGCGGTGCAAATCGACCCGGCGGGTAATTCCAAAATCACGAAGGGGCGCAGTATGGGCCGGATCGACGCGGCATGTGCTGCGGTTCTGGCCGTTGCTGAGGGCGCTCGGATCATGGGCCGACCGGCCCGCAAAGCGGGGAGGCTGGCATGGGGCTGACTGAGACGGCAACACGATTGATTGCGAAATATGGACAAGCGGCTGAGGTCCTGCGGCCCGGTGAAGGCACAACGGACGGTTTCGGGGGATACATCCCCGGCCCGGACACGGCACACCCCGGCACGGCTATGGTGGCGACCTTCACTGTGAACGAGGAATTTATTGCCGCTGGCCTGATGGATGTGGGCGATCAACGGGTGCTGGTGTCTGTCGATGGGCTGACGATCACGCCTGAAACGACCGACAAACTGCGGATCGGCACGACCACGCTCGGCATTGTCCGGGTGGTCCCCCATGCCCCCGGCGGCACCCTCTATTTCTGGGAGGTGCAAGCCCGTGACCTCGTTTAAGCGCAAAGAGCATATCCGGCACTCGGCCAAGGTCACGCGCGGCCCGCGCTGGCGCGCTCTGCGGATGCAGGCGCTGGACCGTGATGGCTGGGCCTGCGTTCAGTGCGGCACACGCAAGCGGCTTGAGTGCGACCACGTTCTGCCCGTCAGGACGCACCCCGAACTCGCCTACACCCTGAGCAATTTACAGATTTTGTGCGGTGCCTGTCACACGCGCAAAACCCGAATTGAGGTGGGGCACAAGCCCCTGACCCCAAAGCGCCAACAATGGCGCGACCTGCTGCGCGACATGCAGCGCAACCCGTCGAGCATAGGAGAAACATCATGCTGACATCGAAGAAACTGGAACTGCGCCGGTCTGAAATCCGGCAATCTCTGGCCCAACTGGCCAACATCGAAAACCCGTCTGAGGACGAGGTGCGCAAGATGGGCGATCTGGATACGGAATACCGTGCCAAGGAAACCCAATATCGCGCGGCCCTTGTGTCTGAGGACGACGAACGCCGGGAAGCGGGGGCCGAACTGGAAACCCGCTCTGACAAGGAATGGGCCGAAATGGCTGGCCGGTTCGAGGTGCGCCAAGTCGCCTTGGCTCTGGACGAAGGCCGCAAGCTAGACGGCGCGACCGCTGAAATGGTGGAAGAACTGCGCAACGTCGGCGGGTTCCAAGGCATCCCGGTTCCGCTTGAGGCTCTGGAAACCCGTACTGGCGAAACGCTGGCGGGCGGTGTTCCTGACCCCGTGCGAACCATGCCGACGATCGACCGCATTTTCGCCAATTCCAGCGCCACGCAAATGGGGTGCCGGATGATTAACGTGGGCGTGGGCGAGGTCGAATACCCCGTGGCCACTGGCGGCGCGCAACCGGGCTGGGCTGGGTCTGAGACTGGCGACGTTCCGGGGCCGCAAGCCTACACCACGGTGGACCGCCCGATGAAGCCGGATCAAACGTTGGGCGTTCAAATGAAGATCACCCGCAAGGCGCTGAAACAGGCGGGCGCGGGCCTTGAGCAAGCGGTGCGGCGCGACATGAGCGCGGCAATCCAGCAAGAGACGGATCGGGCCATTTTCCTCGGCTCGGGATCTTCGGGCGAGCCGCTGGGCATCTTTCCCGGCGCTTCCGCCTACGGCATCACCGAAACCGCAATCGACGCGGCGGCGTCTTATGCAGCGTTCCGGGCGGCGGCGGTGCGGTTCATGACGGCAAACGCGGCTAACAGTCTTGGCGCGGTTAATCTGCTGCTGCGCCCTGAAGTGTTCGACGGCATGGATGAACTGATTAGCGGTCTGGCAATCTCGGAATGGGATCGGCTGGTTGCCAAGATGGGCAAGGTTGTGCTGACCACGAATGGCATCACGGCCCCGGCTGGTGGCCCCCCTGTCGAGTCCAAGTCGCTGTTGACCACGACCACGAACGGCGTGGCCCCGGTGTTCTGCGGCATGTGGGGCGCGGTGGACGTGATCCGCGATCCGTATTCCGACGCCAAGTCTGGGCAACTGCGGCTGACCGCTTTGACGACCATGGACGTGACCGTGGCCCGTGGGGTGCAGCTTGAAATCCTGACCGGGGTGCAGTGATGCTTTGGGGTGGTTCGCTAGGCGGGCTTGAGGTTCGCCAAGAGGGCGAGGCGGTGCGCGTGGCGGGCCGCTTCCCCTATGACACCCGGACGGAACTTGCGCCGGGATACTTTGAAACCATTGCGCGGGGGGCCTTTGCGTCCCGCGTGAACTCTGACGACGATCTGCATTTTCTGAGCGGTCACGACTTTGAAAAGCCGCTGGCCAGCCGCAAGGCCGGGACGCTTGAGGTGCGCCAGGACGATGGCGCTCTGATCTTCGAGGCCACGGTTGCGGGCAACACGACATGGGCGCGGGACTTTCTTGCGGCCCATGAGGCGGGCTTGATCCGGGGGCTTTCACCGGGCTTTCGCGTGTCCAAGGGCGGCGAACGTGTCACCCGCGACGGCGACGTGGTGCATCGCAAGATCGTGGACGCGGCGCTGGTGGAAGTCTCGGCGGTCACGCGCGGGGCCTATCCCTCGGCGCAAATCGAGGCGCGAAACTGGGAGGCTGGTCAATTCATCCGTGCCCCCGTTCCGGCCGCAATGCGGTGGAGGGCCTGACATGACTGACCTGTTGCAAGAGACTGAGGCAACCCCGGCCAGCTATCCCGCCAGCCCGTCCGGGCTATCGACCCCGGCGGCGGCGCTGGATGCTGAAATGATCTGGGAGCGGATCGAGGCATACACCCGGACCCGCTACACGGCCCGCGAGGTGGTGTGGACTGTCGAGGGTGGCGAGGGTGAGAACTGGACGCCCCCGCTGTCGCCTGTCGCGTCTCACACGGCTGAGAAATGGGAAAGCGGCGCATGGGTATCCACGGCACTACCTGACGGCCCTGTGGGCCTGTGCCTGCCCTCTGACGGCGTGTTCAAGGTCACGGCGCAAGTGGGCGCTGGCGACCCGCCTAGGGCTGTCTCTGAGGCGTTCCGGCGGCTGGCCGAATACATGGCCGACGATACCGACCGGGCGGGCGTGTCCAGCTACAGCGTCAACATGGGTGGCGCGATCCAAGAAAGCTATCAGCGCAGCGCGGCCCATGCGGCCCGTGCGCTTCAAAACAGCGGGGCGGCTGATTTGCTGCGCCCATATCGGAGGCAGAAATGATCTGGCCATTCAAACGCAAGACTGAGACGCGCGCGGCATCCTCGGCGGGATACTCTGCGCAAATGATCCACGCCCGGACGGCCTACATCACCGGCACGGGCGGACGGGCCGAACTGACGGCAACGGTGCAGGGGGCGGTCACGCTCTGGGAAAACGGCTTGTCTGTTGCTGACGTGGACGGCACCGACCTGCTGACCAAGCGGACGCTGGCCATGGCGGGCCGGATGCTTGCCCTGCGGGGCGAGGCGCTTTTCTACATCACCGACGACATGCTTATCCCGGTGTCGGATTGGGATTTGTCCACCCGTCTGTCGCGGCCCACGGCCTACCGCCTGACTTTGCCCGATGTGGGCGGCGGCAAGACCATGACCGCGCTGGCGGGCGAGGTGCTGCACTTTCGGATCGGCGCGGATGCAACACAACCGTGGTACGGGACGGCCCCGCTTAAGCGGGCCAGTCTTTCGGCTGACCTGCTGGAAATCATCGAGCGGGCGCTTGTCGAGGTGTATGGGGACGCCCCGCTGGGATCGTCCATCGTGCCAATGCCTGAGACACCCGAAACCGACCTTACGGACATTGCACGGGGCTTTCGTGGATCACGGGGCCGGGTGCTGGTGCGAGAATCGGTGCAGGTGCAGGCGGCGGGTGGACCGGCCCCGGCGCAAGACTGGCGGGCCAATGATCTGACGCCCAAGCTGGACGACGCGCTGATGGACAAGACGCTGGATCAAGCCCGCGACCAAATTAACGGCGCGTTTGGCATCCTGCCCGGATTGAACAACGCGGCCACGACCGGCCCCATGGTCAGGGAAGCGCAACGCCACCTTTGCCAATGGGCCTTACAACCGATGGCTGAGGCCATGGCGGAAGAAGCGACCGACAAGCTGGGATCGATCGTCACGCTGGACACGCTGCGACCGTTGCAAGCCTTCGATGCTGGTGGACGGGCGCGGGCGGCTGTCGGGATCGTGCAAGCCTTGGCGGCGGCGAAGGAGGCGGGAGTTGATGCTGATACCGTGATGAAGCTGGTGGGGTGGGGCGATGAATAAAGAGATCAAACCCGGCGAGTTTTAGCGGCCATTGCCAGCCAGTTAGGCGGGCTTTCTCCGCCATGATCAGCGCTCTGGCGGAAGCGCAGGAGGCACGGATTGATCCGCGGCCAATTCTGCACATGCTAAATCAAGGATAAAGCGCATGATTAACGTCGAGCCAAATAATGTAAAAGACGTTATCAATCATTATTCCATGGACGCGGCCATGAGCATTGGCAGTTAGGCAAAATTGCCATCCTTGGTATTCACGAAGCTGTTCATTCAGATGCGTGAACCCGTCGGGACGGGCTGTTCGAGGCCATTCATGTGTGTGGATTCGTAAGGATCTGTCCCCCCGTGATGAGCGAAACTCTGTCTCGGTCATCTGAGACACGCCAGCAAGACGACTCATAAGGGTTGCAGTATAACCCTCTGGGTAATTACAAGGACATAGTTCTTCGTCCGCGTCATCGAAAAGTGCAAATGAAAAGAGAACCTTGCCATCATGCGGCGGTCTTTTCTTAATTTGATCGTCTGTAGGCGCAAGATGCCGCTTCTTAATTTTACCGGCCAAGGAAATCTCAATTCAACGAAGCATAGAACGATTGCATCGTTTCCTTGCGGATTACGTTTCTGGAGGCTTCGTGAGGCGGCAGTTCCCCGCGCGCTTCCAGCCAAGGCGCTTCCTCATGAGTCATGCGCTCAAGCGCAACGGCGCTTTCCACTCCGAAAACGTCCATCACCTCGTCAAGGTGAGTGCGCACTCCTTCGGGAACCTCTGGGCGTGGCACTTGATGGACAATCGGTTGCCACCGATAGTCTCTAAAACGTCCGAATTGGGATGTCAGCACGGGGCCATGCACCCATGCTTGAAAATCTTCTTCAATCAAAGGTTCACCATGAAGTGCAAGCCACCACGCCTGCGCATAGTAGCAAAGCTTCTGGAGTTTCAGGTGTGTGAGCGCTTCGCCACGATAGCGCGCTTCGCACAAGAGATAGTCAGCAAGCTGATTCGCTGTGAGATATGCCATCTTTCCCCCCTTACCTGATAAGCTGCGTTCGGAGCGATAAAATCATCATTCCGTTAAAAATCAGATAGTGTATCGCCCCAGAAAAAGCAAGGCGCGTTACCCCAAACGTTACCCCTGACCAAATGAGAAAAGCCCCCTTACGGGGGCTTGCTCTTAACTCACTGTTCTTTCAGGGTTTTTTGGCTCCGGCGGTAGGGATCGAACCTACGACCAATTGATTAACAGTCAACTGCTCTACCGCTGAGCTACGCCGGAACACGCCTCGCGCTATAGCAATCCGGTTTGGGAAGGTCCAGAGGGTTTGTGACAAAAACTTTGTCTGTTTCAAATGATCCGGACCGTTCTTTGCACCCCGGGGTTTAGGCCGGAACAAATGTCGAATGCACCTTACATGATGGCCCGGGGCGCGCGAATTGCGGGCCCGGCACGATCAGCCCGCAGGCCAGAGAACCGGCACGAGCGTTGCCACCAGCAGCGCCGCCATGACCCGGTTGAACAGCCGGAGCCGTCCGGGGCTCTTCAGCAGGCGTCGCACCTGCTGTCCCAGCACTGTCCAGCTTGTCGTGCTGATCGTCGACATCGCCACATAGACCCCTGCAACCCACAGCACCGCTGCCAGATCACGCCCTGTGGCGTAAAGCGTGATCGCCGAGAGTGCCATGCTCCAGGCCTTGGGGTTGACCCACTGGAATGCCGCCGATTGCAAGAAGGTGAGCGGCGTGCCCTCCGCCTGCTCCGTCGCCGCTCTGGGCGGTGCGGCATGGGCGATCTTCCAGGCGAGCCACAGCAGATAGGCCACCGACACGGCCTTGAGCAGCGTATAGCTGAGCGGCCAGAGATCAAAGACCCGCATCACCCCCAGACCCACGCAAAACACCATCAGCGGAAAGCCCAGCCCGATCCCCAGCATATGCGGGATGGTCCGAACAAAACCGAAGTTTGTCCCCGACGCCATCAGCATCAGGTTATTGGGTCCGGGCGTAATGACCGTGACAAGGGCAAAGGTGGCGAGGGCGGCAAGAAGATCCGGTGTCATACCTGCACCCATATGCGATCTATGGCGCGTTTGAATTGCGTTTTATTGTGATTTATTCTGATCTGTGCAATCACTGATCTCTATGGACCAGATCAGCGAGCGAATATTGCAAGAGCTGACACGCAATGGACGGATCAGCAATCTTGACCTCGCCGACCGGGTGGGTCTCTCGCCCTCGGCCTGCCTGCGCCGGGTGCAGGATCTCGAACGGCGCGGCGTCATCGCCGGGTATCGCGCGGTGCTTGATCGCGCAGCACTCGGGGTGGGTTTCACCGCCTATATCACCGTCGGCCTCAACAGCCACACCAAGGCCAGCCAGGAGGCGTTCGAGCGCGCCATGACCCGCGCGCCCGAAGTGGTGGAGTGCCACAATACCACCGGTGCGGTGGAATACCTGCTGCGCGTCGAGATGGCCGATCTGCCCGTCTACAAGAGCTTTCACACCGAGGTGCTCGGCACCCTGCCGCAGGTCAACGCGATCACCTCCTATGTCGTGATGGGCTCGCCCAAGGACGCACGCGGCTGATCCCGAAAAATGAAAGGGGGCCGTTGGGTCGGCCCCTCGATCATTCCTGCCATCGTTAGCCGTATGGTCCGCTTGGGGTGCGGGTCACTCTAAGATATAGTCGGGCCAAGGGCGAGCCGTCAACTGGAAGTGATTCGCGGGCCGTCATTCTTCCACGTCAGGCCGCCAACCCGCGCCCGCGCAAGAGCGCCTCGACCCCCGGCAACCGCCCCCGGAACGAGGAATAGAGCTCTGCCGGGTCCGCCGATCCGCCTTTTGACAGGATATGCCGCTCCAGCGCCCGCGCCTGCTCGGCGTCGAACGCCCCCCCCGCCTCCTCGAAGGCGGCGAAGGCATCGGCATCCATCACCTCGGACCACATGTAGCTGTAATAGCCGCTGGAATAGCCGTCGCCGGAAAACACATGCGCGAAATGCGGGCTTGCGTGGCGCATGGTGATGGCATGCGGCAGGCCCAACCGGTCCAGCACATCGCGCTGCGCCGCCATCAGATCCTCGGGCGGCGTGCCCTCGTGAAACGCCAGATCGACCAGCGCCGAGGCCACGTATTCCACCGTCTGGAACCCCATGTCGTAGGTCGTGGCGGCAAGCAGCCGCTCCAGCATCTCGGGTGGCATCGCCGCGCCGGTCTCGACATGGGTGGCGTAGCGCTCCAACACCTCCGGCACCTCCAGCCAATGCTCATAGAGCTGGCTCGGCAGTTCCACGAAATCACGCGCCACCGAGGTGCCCGACAGGCTCTCGTAACTCACATCCGACAGCAGGTGATGCAGCGCATGGCCGAATTCATGGAACAGCGTGCGCGCGTCGTCATAGCTCAGCAGCGCCGGATCGCCCTTGGCGAAATTGCACACGTTGATCACCACGGCCCCCTGCACCTGCGGGACTTTGGCTTGCCCACGCATCGACGAGCACCACGCGCCCGAGCGTTTGGAGCCGCGCGCGAAATAGTCCCCGATGAAGACCGCCACATGCCGCCCGTGTCGCGTCACCTCCCACGCCCGGCAATCGGAATGGTAGAGCGGGATGTCCATCGGCGTGAATTCCAGCCCGAACAGCCGATTGGCACAACCGAACGCCGCCTCGATCATCGCATCGAGCGAGAGATAGGGCTTGAGCGCCGCCTCATCGAGATCATGCTCCGCCTGCCGCCGCTTCTCGGAATAATAGCGCCAGTCCCACGGCTCAAGATCGCCGTTGATCCCATCGGCGCGCATCATCGCGGTCAGTGTGTCCGCATCGGCCTCGGCCTGCGTGCGGGCTGGCTCCCATACCGCCATCAGCAAATCGCGCACGGCGTCGGGCGTCTTCGCCATCTCGGTTTCCAGCTTGTAGGCGGCGAAACTCTCATAGCCCAAAAGCGCCGCGCGCTCGGCACGCAGGCGCAATATCTCCTCGGCAATGGCGCGGTTGTCGGTCTCACCCCCCCTTGCCCCACGCGAGATCCAGGCCTCGAACGCCTTTCGGCGCAGGCCGCGGCGGGGCGAGAATTGCAGGAACGGCACGATGAGCGAGCGCGACAGCGTGATCACCGGGCCATCCGCCCCCTTCTCCTGCCCCGCTGCGCGGGCCGCGCGGATCACGAACTCCGGCAACCCCTCCAGATCACCCTCCGAAAGCGCCATATGCCAGCTCGCCTCATCCGCCAGCAGGTTCTGCGTGAAGGCCGTGCCCAGTTCCGCCAGCCGCGCCATGATCGCGCGCATGCGTTTGTCTTGCTCACCGGTCAGAG
Source organism: Roseovarius sp. A-2 (assembly GCF_002072155.1). Lineage (GTDB taxonomy): Bacteria > Pseudomonadota > Alphaproteobacteria > Rhodobacterales > Rhodobacteraceae > Roseovarius. The sequence continues at coordinate 16,743 of NZ_BDIY01000022.1, forward strand.
CCGCGCCCGCCCGGCGAAACGCGCGATGCGTCAGCATCAAGAGGCGCTGCTGCTCTGGCGTCAGGCTCAGCGTCTCGCGCGCCTCCCACACAGCCTCAACCCGCGCGAACAGCGCTTTGTTGCCATAAAGCTCCGAGGAATAGGCCGCCAGCTTCGGGCCAAAATCGCGCTGCAATTCCTGCCGCCTCGGGTTGCTGTCCGCCCCCGCCACGGTGAAAAACACCGACAGCACGCGGTCGAGCGCCTTGCCCGACGCCTCCAGCGCCTCAATGGTGTTGGCGAAGGTCGGCGCGTTGGAGTTCTCGGCAATCGCCGCCACCTCAACCCGCGCCTTGTCCATCGCAACTTCAAATGCGGGGGCAAAATTCTCGTCCGAAATCGCATCGAACGGGGCAAGGGCAAAGGGCGTGTTCCACTCAGCCAGCAATGGGTTGGTCATGTTTCTCTCCTTTATCGCCGCAGATCGGACAATCCGCGCGGCGGCTCACCGCGATCTTGCGGCTCTCGCCATAAAGCGCGTCGTAAATCAGCATCTCCCCGCGCAAGCTTTGCCCCGCCCCGGTGATCAGCTTCACCGCCTCGGCGGCCATCATCGCACCGACCACACCGGGCAAGGGGCCCAGCACCCCCGCCTCGGCACAGGACGGCGCAAGACCGGGCGCGGGCTCCTCGGGGAAAATGCATTGGTAGCAGGGCGCGCCGTGGGCGGGGTCGAAAACGCTCAACTGCCCCTCCCATTGCGACATCGCGCCGGAAATCAGCGGTTTGCCCTGCGCAACAGCGGCGGCATTGACCAGATAACGCGTCTCGAAATTGTCGGTGCCATCAAGGATCAGATCGTAGTCGGCAAAGAGGTCCTCGGCGATCTCCGCGCTCAGTCGCCGCTGATAGGGGCGCACCGCCACAGCGGGGTTCTGCCTCTGCATCGCGGCCATGGCCGATTGCACTTTCGGCAGGCCGATATCGGCATCGCGGTGGATCACCTGCCGTTGCAGGTTGGAATTATCGACCTCGTCATCGTCTATCACGCCAATGGTCCCGACCCCCGCCGCCGCGAGATACAACAGTACCGGCGAGCCGAGACCCCCTGCGCCGATCACCAGTACCCGCGCTTCTTTCATCGCCTTCTGCCCCGGCCCGCCGATCTCGCGCAGAACGATATGGCGGGCATAGCGGCTCAGTTCGGCCTCGGTGAAAAGCGGCTTGGGCACGGTGTCCGCCCCTGCCTCTGCCTCGCGCCGCCCGGCCCGGGCACGCAACGCCCCCAGCCCGGCGCGATAGACCAGCACCAGTGCCGCACCCCCGCCGATCATCAACCAAAGCGCCGCGCTCTCGCCCGTGGCGAGCCGGATGGAATGTCCTGAGGGCAAGACCAGATGCGCCAACGTGACCCCGGCCCACAGCCCGGCGATCATCCCCCAACGTAACCGCCGGGGTGTGCCCATCGCCGCCCCGATGCCCCAGAGCACCGCCGCCATCACCAGAACCAGCAGCATCAACGCACCCCGGTGGAGCCAAAGCCCCCCGCGCCACGCGCGGTGGCCTCCAGGCTCTCGACCACCTCGAACCGCGCCTGCACCACCGGGGCCACGACCATCTGCGCGATCCGCGCGCCATGCTTTACCTCGAACTGCTCCTCGCCCGCATTCATCACGATCACGCCAAGCGGGCCGCGATAATCGCTGTCGATGGTGCCGGGGCTGTTTGGCAGCGTGATCCCGTGTTTCAGCGCCAGCCCCGAACGCGGCCGCAATTGTACCTCATATCCCGCAGGCACCATGAGCCGCAGCCCCGTCGGCACCAGTGCCCGCACGCCCGGAGCCAGCATCACCGCGCCCCGATCGGGAAAATTCGCGCGCAGGTCGGCCCCCGCCGCCCCGTCCGTTTCGTAGGCAGGCAGACCCAGGGAACGATCCGCCCCCTCCTCCCATTGAAACGCGACGGTCAGCATGTACGGCCCTCTTTCATTGTTCCAAAAATACTCAAAATTCTCAGGCCAGTGCCTGCGCGATCCGCTCGGCCAGATGCCGCGCCACCTGCGCCTTGCCCATGCGCGGCCAACTTTCGGCACCCTCGTCGGTGATCAGCGTCACGGCATTCTCGGTCCCGCCCATGATCCCCGTGCCCGCGCTCACGTCATTGGCGACGATCCAGTCACAACCTTTGCGCGCACGTTTGGCGGTGGCGTGTTCTACCACGTCATGCGTCTCGGCGGCAAAGCCCACAACGAGGCTCGGACGTCCTTCCGCGATCTGGCTCACCGTCGCCAGAATGTCCGGGTTCTCGGCGAATTCCAGCACCGGCAATCCGCCCTCGGTCTTCTTTATCTTGCGGTCGGTTGGCTGCGCCATCCGCCAATCGGCCACTGCGGCGGCAAAGATAGCGGCATCGGCGGGCAACGCGGCCTCGACCGCCGCCAGCATGTGCCGTGCGGTCTCGACGCGGATCACCTCGACGCCTTCGGGGGGCGGCACGGTTGCGGGGCCGGTGACGAACACCACCTCCGCACCCAAAGCCGCCAGCGCCCGCGCAATCGCCGTGCCCTGAGCACCGGAGGAGCGGTTGGCGATATAGCGTACCGGGTCGATAGGCTCATGCGTCGGGCCGGAGGTGACCAGCACGCGCCGCCCCCGGAGCGGCCCATCTGCCAGCGCCGCCTCGACTGCGGCAAGGATCTCGGGCACCTCGGCCATTCGGCCGGGGCCATGCTCGCCACAGGCCATGTCGCCCTCATTGGGGCCGACGAATCCGATCCCGTCACCAATCAGCGTCTCGATATTGCGCTGCGTTGCCGCGTGCTGCCACATCCGCACATTCATCGCCGGGGCCAGTAGCACCGGCGTGTCGGTGGCCAGCAGCAGCGTCGAGGCCAGATCATCCGCATGACCATGGGCCATCTTCGCCATCAGGTCGGCGGTGGCGGGGGCCACGACAATCAGATCAGCCGAGCGACTGAGCTCGATATGCCCCATCTCGGCCTCGTCGGTCAGGTCGAAAAGGTCCGAAAACACGCGGCGCCCCGCCAGCGCCGAGACCGACAGTGGCGTCACGAATTCCGTCCCGGCCCGGGTCAGAACCGGCGTCACCTCAGCCCCGCGCTCGCGTAGCCGCCGGATCAGATCGAGCGATTTGAACGCCGCGATGCCGCCGCCGATGATCAGTAGAATGCGTTTCGAGGTGAGCATGGGCGTTCCTTCCAGGGCCGCGCCGACAGTAGGGCGGCTGCCGCGCGCGTGCAAGGGCGCGGGCGGCTACTCGAACGCCGCGCAGGGATCGGGGCGCGGGGCGGCAGGGGCGGATTTGATCGCATCGAAACCGCCCTCCAGCGGGCGGTTGTCCTCGGTCTGACCCAGCACCCAGATATCGAGATCCGGGGCAATCTTGTCCAGCACTGCGGGCACGCCCCAGTCACGGCGCGCATGGCCGTTGCCGGTGATCACCACCACCGGCCCGCCGGTCTCGTCCACTGCCTGCACCACCGCCCGAGCCAGCACCGCGTCGCGCAGGCGCTGCACCGCGACCATGCCGGGCAGCATCTCTTCGGGCAGCGCGTCGCAATGCGCCGCCATCTGCATCGCCTCGCGCGTGGCCTGCTCTTCCGGGTCGAGATCGCGGTCGAGGCCGTAGCGTGCGGCCTCTGGCCCGAACGCCTCTGACGGGCCGCTGTCGAACACCGCGCGCGCCGCGTCGCGCGGCACCAAGGCACCGTAAATCACCGCCTCGGGGGCGGCTGTGAAGATCGGATGATACATGGTGAAATCGGGCCAGCCGCTATCGGCCCAATCCAGCGCCTCGGCCAGTGCCGCGGCATCGCCGCGCAGCCCGGGGGTCGCGCGCGCAGCCTGATCTTCGGTCAGCATCTCAAACACGATGGCGGCGGGCTGCAACCGCGCCACCTGTGCGGCCTGTTCTGCGTGATGGTCGGGGTTGTCATGCACCTCGCCCAGTATCGCCACATCCTGCGACGCCACCGGACCGGCGGCGCATAGGGTAACTGTCAGGGCAAGGGCGCGCAGGCTCATGCGAGCAGGTTCTGCACCTCGCCGCCGTGCTTTTCAAGATGCTTGCGCATTTTCTGGAACGCCGCCGCCTCAAGCTGACGTACCCGTTCCTTGGACAGGCTCAGTTCCGCACCGAGACTTTCCAGCGTGCGCGGCGCATCGCGCAGCTTGCGCTCGCGGACGATGAAGCGCTCACGCTCGTTGAGCTTGCTCATCGCATCGCCCAGCCAATCGCGCAGCGCCTGCAAATCGTGATCCTTCTCAACCAGCTCATCGCCGCGCGCACCCTCATCCTCGATCGTGTCGATCCACTCGCGCCCCTCATCCTCAGAGGATTGTCTGGCATTAAGCGAGAAATCGGAGCCCGACAAACGCCCCTCCATCATTTCAACATCGCGCAAGGGCACGCCGACCTCATGCGCGATCATTTCGCGCAGTTGGTAGCCGTCCAACTCCTCGCCATTGGCCATCGCTTCTCGCTCGATCCGAGCCTGAACCCGGCGCATATTAAAGAAGAGTGATTTCTGCGAGGAGGTCGAGCCGGTACGCACCATCGACCAGTTGCGCATCACGTAATCCTGAATGCTCGCCTTGATCCACCACACGGCGTAGGTCGAAAATCGCACGCCCCGGTCGGGGTCGAACTTGTCGGCGGCCTTCATCAAGCCAAGCCCGGCCTCTTGAATGAGGTCGTTCATGGGCGCACCGTAGCGGCGGAACTTGGACGCCATCGAAATGGCCAGTCGCATGTAGGCGGTGATCAAGCGGTGCAACGCCTCCTCGTCCCGATCATCTCGCCATGCATAGGCGAGTTTGAGTTCGGTTTCGGCGTCCAACATTTCTGCTTTCATCGCGGTGCGGGACATGTTGCTTTGCTGCGGTGCATCAAGTGGCATTGTATTCCCCTGTCATGCATCTGGTGCCAAAGTGCTCTTTCTGAGCATTTCACGGGGTGTTACGAGACAAGATGTGAACCGGATCAAAATAAACAAGGTTTGAGAGACATGTTGCAGCCGCTGACCCTGGTGCTCGGAGGGGCTGCCTCCGGAAAGTCCGCCTATGCCGAGGGGCTCGTCCGCGCGGCTGGCAGGCCCCGCATCTATCTCGCCACGGCCGAAGCCCATGACGCCGAGATGCGCGCCAAGCTCGAGCGTCACCGCGCGCGGCGCGGCCCCGACTGGCGCACCGTCGAGGCGGCGCGCGATATTGGCCCGGCACTCGCACAGGCAGGGTCCGGTGATGTCGTCCTGCTCGACTGCGCGACGATGTGGCTCTCCAATCATCTGCTGGCCGAGAGCGATCTTGCGCAGGCCGAAGCGGCGCTCGTCGCGGCGCTCGACAGCTGCGCGGCACCGGTCGTCGTAGTCTCGAACGAGGTCGGGCTGTCGGTGGTGCCCGACAACGCGCTCGCGCGACGGTTTCAAAATGCGCAGGGCGCGCTCAACCAACGGCTTGCGGCGCGCGCGGGGCTGGTGGTCAACGTGATCGCGGGGCTACCGCAGGTGCTGAAAGGAACGCTGCCGTGAGTCGGGTTTTCTGGGTTCGACACGGTCCGACACATGCCAAATCCATGGTCGGCTGGTCCGACATTCCCGCTGATCTCAGCGATACCGCGTGGCTTGCGCGGCTCTCGACGCATCTGCCGGAGGGCGCGCTTGTGGTCTCGTCCGATCTCATCCGCGCACGTGCCACCGCCGATGCCATCGCCGGGCCACGCCCGCGCCTTGCCGACGAGCGTGACCTGCGCGAAATCCATTTCGGTGATTGGGAGTTGCAAGACTTCGACAGCATCCCCGACCAGACCCATCTGCGCGCCTTCTGGGAACATCCGGGCGATGTCCGCCCCCCCGGCGGTGAAAGCTGGCTTGAGGTCTCGACCCGCGTCTCGGGTGCGGTGGCACGGCTGCGCGCGGCCCATCCGGGGCGCGATATTGTCGCGGTGGCCCATATGGGTACGATCCTCACGCAAGTGCAGGCGGCGCTCGGGATCAGCGCCTATGACGCCTTCGCGCAGCGCATCGACAATCTGTCAGTGACCGAACTGCACTGGGCAGGAGGTCGGTGGCAGGTGCGCGGGATCAATCACTGTCCGTAAGATAAGCGGCACGTGGCCTTGAGCGGACATAGCATCCCGCCAGAAGGTCCCGCGCGGGATGCGGTGACGGCAGATCAATGCCAAAACATCAGGCGGCCGCCTGATCCAAAAGATGCCCCGTTTTCACATAAATCAGACAGCCCTCATCTGAGAACGGTGTATGTTCCGAAAGATGCGGGCTGCGCAGCCAGGTGCCGGCAGGATAATCGCCATGCTCATCCTGAAACGTGCCCTCAAGCACGAAAATCTCTTCGCCTCCCCAATGGCGATGCGTGTTGAAACGGGTGCCGGGAGCCCAGCGAACAAGCGCCACGTTCTCGTTTACCGCCGCATGCAGCGGCAGCACGCTCAGCCCGTCGACCTGACCGGGCCGAAACTCGGCCAAGCTCGTGTCGATATGGAACTGTTCGGTATCCGAGGGGTCGAACTGGTGCAGTTTGACGAGGATGGTACAGCCCTCGCGCGTATGCGGCTTGTGCCGCGTGCCGATCGGGTTGCGCACATAGGTGCCCGCCCGGTAATCGCCCGATTCGTCGGAAAAAACGCCGTCGAGCACAAGATATTCCTCACCACCGCCATGCGTATGCGCGTCGAACCAAGAGTCGGGTGCGAACCGCACGATGGTCGTGGCGCGCGCGACCTCGTCGCCCACGCGGTCGAGCATCATCCGCTCCACCCCGCCCGCAGGCGACTGAACCCAATTGTAATCTTCGGGCCGGATCACGACCCGCAGCGAGAAATCGGCATTAAGGCGCATATCGGTCCTCCTTGTCCGGACATAAGCGACGGCCCGGCGAATTCAAGCGCCGCCCATGACCCCCCGCGCCTCGGCAAAGGACAACAGTCGCCGCGCCCGTTCATCCCACAGGTGCAAACGTGCATTGGCCAGGCTCTCGCGGATGGTCATCCGGTTGATCCGATCCAGATAGGCGTGATCGCGTAACACTTCGGGCAGGCGATAAAAGGGGATACGGCTGTTGACGTGATGGACATGGTGAATGCCGATATTAGCGCTCAGCCATTGCATCCAGGCGGGCATCACGTAATGCGAACTGCCCTCAAGGGCTGCATCGTGCAATTGCCAGTTCTCCTCGGCCTCCCAATGGGTGGTCTCGAACTGGTGCTGCACGTAGAACAGCCACATCCCCGCCGTCGCCGCCAGCAAGGTCGAGGGCAGGAAAATCAGCAGGATCGGCATCAGCCCCCCGAACCATGCAACCAATCCAAGAGCCGCCAACAAGACGGCATTGGTGACCATCGCACTGACCCAATACCGCGCGCGCCCCATAAAGCCGAGCGGCAGCCGGTTCTCCAGCAGGAAAATATAGCCCGGCCCCAGCCCGAACAGCACCACGGGGTTACGGTAGAGCCGGTATTTCAGCCGCTGGAACGGCGTAAGGGCGGCATATTCCGCCACCGTCAGAGTGTTGATATCGCCGATCCCACGCCGTCCCAGGTTGCCCGAGGAACTGTGATGGATCGAATGCGAATGCCGCCAGACGTCATAGGGCGTGAGCGTCATCACGCCCAGCGCACGCCCCAACCAGTCGTTGAGCGTTCGGCTCCTGAAGAATGCGCCATGGCCGCAGTCATGCTGGATCGCGAACAGGCGCAACAGGAACGCCGCCGCGCAGACCGCGAGCGCGAGGCTCAGCGCGTAGCTGACCGACAGCGCCCACCAGGCCATCCCCCACAACGCCAGGAACGGCACAAGGGTAACGGCCAGCTCAAAGGCGGCGCGCGGCGAACTCGGCTCGCGGTATTTCGCGAGAAGCTGTGCCCATTCCCTGCCAGCCCGAATTTCGGGTTGCGGCAGGACGGGATTGGAATGATCGGGCATGTGCCTGCTTTTTTTTGTCTCGATGGCGAACTGCATAGTGGATTGGCGGGCTTTTGCAAACGCTGCGTTGATCCCGACCCTGCGCTATTTGACCACGCCGGGGCATTTTCGCCGCTCGCGGCACGCAAAAGCCCCGCAGGGCAAACCTGCGGGGCTTTGAATCCTGCCCTGGAGGCGAGATCGGTCAGCTGGTCTTCTTGCCCTTGATCGGGGCCCAGATCCGCTTGTTGGTGAGATAGAGCAGCACCGACAGCACGGTAAGGAAGATCACCCCCGACAGGCCCGCATGCTTGCGTGCCATCATCTTGGGCTCCGCCGTCCACATCAGGAACGCCGCCACATCCTTGGCCTGTTGCCCCAGCGTCGCCTCGGTGCCGTCGTCATACTCGACATCGTCACCCCAGAGCGGCTGCGCCATTGCAATCCAGCTGCCGGGCACGGTCGGGTGACCATGCTCGTCCTTGCATTCCTCCGGATAGCCACCGGCGGTGAAGGCGGCGTTATAGCTGCCCTCGAAATCCTCCGGCGCGCATTCCGGCGGCTCTTCATAGCCAACCATCAGCGAGTAGATGTATTCCGCCCCGCCCATGCCCTTGAAGAGCTGCGCCAGACCGGTGCCGTAAGGCCCGTGGAAGCCGGCCCGCTTTTTCGCCATCAGCGACAGGTCAGGGGCGTTCTCCAGTTGCGACCCGGGGAAATGATCCACCGGTTTGGCCGCCCGAAAGTCGTCGATCTCCTCGTCGAAGACCTCGAACTGCCCGGCATAGGCGCGCATCTGATCACCGGGCAGGTGCGGTCCGCCCTCATCCGCCAGCGTGCGGAGCGGTACGTATTGCAGCCCGTGGCAGGCCGAACAGACCTGCGTATAGATCTTGAGACCGCGCTGAAGCTGGTTCTGGTCGAACTTGCCGAACGGCCCCTCGAAGGAAAAGTCGACATCCTCGATATGCCCCGCGCCCCCGGCGGCGAAGGCGCCACCGGCAGAAAGGGACAGCGCCACGAGGGCCGCAATGCCTGTTTTCTTGAACATTGTCATCCGTCCTTTCTTATTCGGCAGGCGTTTCGGCCTTGCCATAATGCGCATCGAAATCCTCTTCGATGGTGGCAGGCTGCGCCTCGGGTTTCTCGATCACGCCAAGCAACGGCAGGATCACAAGGAAGTAGGCGAACCAATAGGCCGACGCGATCAACGAGATCGTCGAATAGGGCGGTTCTGCCGGCATCGCGCCGACCCACATCAGGACGACGAAATCAATCGCCAACAGCCAGAACCACCACTTGAACATCGGACGGTAACGGCCCGAGCGCACCGAGGAGGTATCAAGCCACGGTGCCAGCGCCATCACCGCGATCGCGCCGAACATCGCCAGCACGCCGAAGAACTTGGCGTCGATGATCCCGCCGGTAATCCAGCTTGCGAACATCACCACCCAGACGTCCGAGGTAAAGGCTCGCAGGATCGCGTAGAACGGCAGGAAATACCATTCCGGCACGATATGCGCGGGTGTCACCAGCGCGTCGGCCTCGATATAGTTGTCAGGGTGCCCGAGATAGTTGGGCATGAAGCCGACGATTGCGAAGAAGACGACCATGATCACGGCGAGCGCAAAGAGGTCCTTGATCACGAAATAGGGCCAGAACGACACCGTGTCCTTCTCGGCCTCGGCCTTCGACGTCCGGCGCACGTCAACCCCGGTGGGATTGTTGTTGCCCGTGGTGTGGAACGCCCAGATATGCAGCGCCACCAGCGCCGCGATCACGAAGGGCAGCAGGTAGTGCAGCGAGAAGAAGCGGTTGAGCGTCGCATTGTCCACCGCCGGTCCGCCCAGAAGCCATGTCTGGATCGCATCGCCGATGAACGGGATCGCGCCAAAGAGGCCGGTAATCACCGTGGCCCCCCAGAACGACATCTGACCCCAGGGCAGCACGTAGCCCATGAAGGCGGTGCCCATCATCATCAGGTAAATCAGCATGCCGATGATCCACGTGATCTCGCGCGGGGCCTTGTACGATCCGTAATAGAGACCGCGGAAAATGTGCAGGTAGACCGCGACAAAGAACAGCGACGCGCCGTTCATGTGCAGGTAGCGGATAAAATGCCCGCCGTTCACGTTGCGCATGATATGCTCGACGCTGGCAAAGGCCATATCGACATGCGGCGTGTAATGCATCGCCAGGATGATGCCGGTGGCGATCTGCAACACGAGGCAGAAAGTCAGGACAATCCCCCAGATCCACATCCAGTTGAGGTTCTTGGGTGTGGGAATCATGATGGTGTCGTAAAGCAGCCCGACGATGGGCAGGCGCGAGTGAAGCCACTTTTCGCCGCCGGTCTTGGGCTCGTAATGATCGTGTGGAATTCCGGACATGTGCGCGTTTCCTTATCCCAGTTGGATCGTCGTATCATCGACGAATTCGGCCACGGGAATCCAGAGGTTCTCGGGCGCGGGGCCTTTGCGGATACGTCCCGCGGTGTCGTAGTGAGAGCCGTGGCAGGGGCAGAACCAGCCGCCGAAGTCACCGGCACCATCCCCGATCGGCACGCAGCCCAAGTGGGTGCAGACGCCGATCATCACCAGCCACTCGCCCGCCTCGTCCAGCGTGCGGTTCTGATCGGCAGCGTCCAGCGACATGTCGTTGCGGTTCTGCGCGTTCTGATCGGGCAGCGCTGACAGTTCCACCGAACGGGCCGCCTCGATTTCCTTTTCCGTGCGGCGACGGATGAAGACCGGCTTGCCGAGGAACTTGACGCTGATCTGCGAGCCCGGATTGACCCCGGCCACATCGACGCGGATCGAGGACAGGGCCTGCACATCCGCCGACGGGTTCATCTGGTTGACCAGCGGCCAGATGGCGGCCCCTGCGGTGACGGCACCTGCGCCTGCGGTGGCGTAGTAGAGGAAATCCCTCCGGGTGCCTTCGTGATCTTCTGCGTGGGACACGAGGTTTACTCCATTATATCAGTGCCGCGTGCGGCCTCATACGGTGTTCGGGCCACGGGAATCCCGCGACCACTCTGCCCGGTTATTTAACGGGGCTTTCCCGAGGCGTCCAGCCTGCATTGCCTCAATCCGAATCAGAGCGCGCATCTGTCGCGCTTGTTACCATGCCGCCCAAGGCTCACGCGGCATCCGGCGCGGTTTTCGCCATGCTTTCGCGCGCACGGAACTCGGCATACCATGTCTCAAGGGCGGGCCGCCTGGTACGCCATCCGCGCGCCTCGTGGCGGAAATCGAGATAACCCAGCGCGCAACCCATGGCGATATGACTCATATCCAGCGGCCCGGCCAGATGGCTCATCCAGCGCGCCTCTACCGCGTCGAGCGCCCGGGCGACCTTGGCCCATTGCGCCTCGACCCAAGGCGCATATTGCATCTCCTCGGGGCGAAACCGCGCCTCATAGGTCATCAGCACGGCGGCGTCCATGATCCCTTCCGCGGTGGCCTCCAGCGTCAGCACCTCCCAGAGTCGCGCCTGCGGGTAGAGCCCGCCATCAGCCATGTCGTCGAGATAACGGGTGATCACCCGGCTGTCATAGAGCGTCGCCGCGCCCTCGCGCACCAGGGCCGGGATCTTGCCCAGCGGATTGGCCGAGGCGGCTTTCGGGTCTGTATCGAGCGGCGTGGTGGCCAGATTCACCACCTCGACGCTATCAGACAGCCCGGTCTCGAGCAGGAGCACGCGAACTTTGCGCACGAAAGGGGAGAGTGGTGAGGCGATGAGCTGCATGGGGGATTCCTGAGGCTGTTGTGAGGCAGACGCTAGGAGGATGCGGCTCGTGTGTAAAGCATGGTTGGCCTGACGCTGCCGTTGCCGCATCTCGCGCGGCACCTTCTGGCGGGGTGCTATGGCCACTCCAGGCCATACTTACCACTTGATTCGCACTTCGCAGAACCGGCACCCGCCCCGTCAGGCGGGCGGTTCGCGCATCAGGCGGGCAAGCATCGCCACGTCCTGCCCCTGCCCCGCTACCTGCAGCGGATCGGCGGCGCGCAGGCGCACGTCCTCGGGTTTGTTCTGGCCCAGCTTCCAGGTGCCCGCGATCTCGTCCACCCGCATCTCACAGGGCACGATCTGCCGCATCATCCGCTCCAGCACCTCGGGTGTCATTTTCTCCGCCCGCCACTCGGGCTTGGGTGCCAGCCGAGACTCGAACTCTGCCGATTGCCGGTCAAGCAGGTCGCGCATCCGCTCCTGCGGCTGCAGACGCACCTCGCCCACCAGATGCACGGCGACGTAATTCCAGGTCGGCACCTGATCGGCGACGCCATACCAGTCCGGCGAGACGTAGGAATGCGGCCCCTGCACCGCGAGCCGCGCAGGCAGCGGATCAGACATGAGCCGCACGATAGGGTTGGAGCGCACGAGGTGAAACTCGGCCCGTGTGCCGTCCTCCGACAGCAGGAACGGGATATGGCTGATCAGCGGCGCGTCGCCCGTGGTCACCGCCAGCACGCCAAAGCCCTGCCCGCGCGCGAAGGCGATATTGCCCGCGGCGTCGACCTGACGATAGGTAGGGTTGGGGTGCATCGTGGACTACCCTTCAGAAAGCGGTAAGCTGCGTGCCGGTATGGCCGGTCACGGTCGCGCTGACAATCGTGCCTTCGGGGCGGTCACTGCCAAAGGCGACCTCGGTGAATTGCTCGGTCCGGCCCATCCGCGGGTTTTCCATCAGCACCGCGTGGCACCGCCCCTGCTGGTCTGCCAGATGCGCCGCGACACGCCCCTCACCCGCCGCCCGCAGCCGTGCGGCCCGCGCCTTGATCGCACGCCCGTCCACCTGCGGCATCTTTGCCGCCGGGGTGCCGGGGCGCGGCGAATAGGGAAAGACATGCAGCCATGTCAGGTGGCAGTCCTCGACCAGCCGCAGCGAGTTTTCGAACGCCGCCTCGCTCTCGGTCGGAAAGCCCGCGATGATATCGGCACCAAAGGTCATCTCGGGCCGCAGGCGCCGTGCCTCTTCGGCAAAGCGGATCGCATCGTCACGCAGATGCCGCCGCTTCATCCGCTTGAGGATCAGGTCGTCGCCATGTTGCAGGCTCAGGTGCAGATGCGGCATCAGGCGCGGCTCGGTCGCGATGGCCTGCATGAGATTGTCGTCCACCTCGATCGAATCGATCGACGAAATACGCAGGCGCGGCAGATCTGGCACCAGCTTCAGGATGCGCATCACCAGATCGCCCAGTTTCGGCTGTGACGGTAGATCCGCACCCCAGCTTGTCAGGTCCACGCCGGTCAGCACCACCTCGTTATAGCCTGAGCCTACCAGCCGCTTGATCTGATCGACAACGACGCCCGCCGGAACGCTGCGCGAATTGCCCCGGCCATACGGGATGATGCAGAAGGTGCAGCGATGATCACAGCCGTTCTGCACCTGCACATAGGCGCGGGAGCGGGTGCCGAATCCGTCGATCAGGTGGCCCGCGGTCTCAGTCACGGACATAATGTCGTTGACCTGCACACGCTCGCTATCGCCGATGAAATCGGCGGCAAGGCGGCCCCATGTGTCGCCCTGCATCTTCTCGGTATTGCCGATGACGGCATCGACCTCTTCCATCGCGGCAAAGGTCTCGGGCTCGGTCTGCGCCGCGCAGCCGGTCACGATGAGGCGCGCACGGGGATGCGCACGGCGCAACCGGCGAATTTCCTGCCGGGCCTTGCGCACGGCCTCCGACGTGACAGCACAGGTGTTGACCACAACGGCATTTTTCAGCCCCGCCTGCCCGGCAAGATCCTTCATTGCCTCGGTCTCATAGGCGTTCAGCCGACAGCCCAGCGTGGTGAATCGCGGCGCGTCGGTCATTGGAACCCCGCAAGGAATGCGGGCGTCAGATGGCCGCTCGCGACATGCGCCGTCTCGCCAGTCATCCAGACGCCATCCTCGCGCCAGTCGACGTCGAGCGTGCCACCATCAAGGGTGATCCGCACGCGCTGCCCGGTCAGCCCGCGCCGCGCGGCGGCAACGGCCACGGCGCAAGACGACGAGCCCGAGGCGAGCGTCACCCCCACACCCCGCTCCCAAACCCGCATGCGCAGATGATCGGGGCCGATCACGCTCGCCACCTGCACATTGGTGCGCTCGGGATAAAGCGGGTGATTCTCATAGCGCGGCCCGAACTGGTCGAGCGAGACGGCACAGGCATCCTCGACGAAAAAGGTGCAATGCGGATTGCCCATGCCGGTGGCGGTGGGGGTGCCCTCTATTGGCATTTCCAGCGTGTCCATCGCCTTGGCGAGCGGGATGTCCTGCCAGTCCAGCTGCGGCTGTCCCATGTTGACCGAAGTCAACCCGCCCCCCGCATCGACCGCCCGCAACGCCCCGCGCGCGGTGGTCAGCGTGACTGCGGTCTTGCCCGTCTCCTGCATTATATGGCGCGCAATGCAGCGGGTGGCATTGCCACAGGCCGCAGAGGTAGAGCCATCGGCATTGTAGAAAGTCAGATGCGCATCCCCGTCGCCCACCCCGATCACCGCAAGCTGATCGAATCCGATACCGCGATGCCGGTCCGCAATCCCCGCGACCAGAGCCGGAGAAAGCGCAAAATCACCTGCACGGGCATCAAGCACGACAAAGTCGTTGCCCAACCCGTGCATCATCATGAAAGCCAGCCCTGTCTCGCGGATATCGCTCATGTCCGGGCATATAAACCCGCGCGCGGGATGAATCCATACGATCCTTTGATCCAGCGCCACTTTCGGGGTTGACCCCCCGCGCCGCTCTTTCTAGATAGCGCCCCTAGTGGGCCGTTAGCTCAGTTGGTAGAGCAACTGACTTTTAATCAGTGGGTCGCAGGTTCGAATCCTGCACGGCTCACCACTGTTTCAAGGACTTAGCGCTTTCACCGGCATGGTGTTGGATCGAGAATGTTCTTGATCCGATCCAACTAACGATTCCGTCGCAACTGGACAATCTGGTTTGCACCATCGCTGCGATTTCTCGAGTAGCGATTTGTTGTCGACACACTTGCATGTTGAGCTGCATCGCGAAGCGCATAGGGATCGACACCAAGGCTTTTGGCTTCCGTGACCGCTCCGGCACGGATATCCATCATCCAGATGTTCTTGGGCAACCCTGCAGCTTTTCGCATTCGCGCCCAAGCTTGCGTCCAACCGCTGACTGTATATGGCAGACCGCCAGCGCGCGTCGACAATCTAACCGGTCCTACCGGATTCTCCTGTCGTAGCATCCGGAGCCTCGACTGAATTTCAGGCAATGGTGTCAGGTCGAACCAGTACGGCTCAGGAAGGCTCTTTGCGGTCTTGGATATGACCTTGGAGAAGCCTTTGAGGTCTGCATCGAACATGTCCCATGTCAGACCGTCCTGCCACCACTTGCCATTGCGGATTATGCCCCCTTCCCGTTCATGGGTCTCGAGCCACTGGCCGCGCACATCCACCGCGCGAAGAGTGAATTCAAACTGAATAAGTATCCCCAGGGCAAAGTCCGGGAGCCCTGCTGCATCTGCTGCGGAGACAATCTCATAGATTTGCGCACGCGTTGGCGCTACCTGCCGGGCAGCTTCGACTTGAAAGCGCATTTCGCCAAGCGTTTGTGCAACTGCCGCCGCTTCCCTGATCTGCAGTGCCTTGCCGTAGCGCGCGACGCGTCTGAGCGTATTGAAGAAGCGGTGAATGTATGACGTTGAACGCCCCTTCTCTTCCATTGCTTTCTGGATACGTTTGATCTGCTCATAGTCCAGATCCTGGATCGGCATGTGCCCGATTGCGGTTTCCAGCTTCGCGAGCTGTTGAAGGTAGCCATGCTTGGTATTTTTCTTCACTTCGTAGATTGGCGAGAATTCATCGGACTTGTAACGCCCGATAAGGTATTGCCACGTTCCAAGACGCAGCTTTGGCTGATCCAGTGCCTCCCACCATCGTACGAGTTCCTGTGTCAGTTGACGGCACCGCAGCGCGCGCTCGCGTTGATACTCATCTTCGGGATAACCAGGTGCGCCAACTTTCACAGAACTGACCTTGTATCCTGCGGACAGATATTTCTGAGGGCATTTCCAGCGGGCCTGTCTCGCAAACGGGTCCTGCCCGGACCACGACAGACACGGCGCGTAAAGCGGGTCTGACCCATCCCACAGCGCGTCCTTAAAGGGCATGGAGATTTACCTCCGACTTGGTCCTTTCGCTGGAACCCGAATACGACGCTGCGTCGGGGATGCGGCGGCGATTATCAATCCAGGCATCGACGTCCGCCTTGTGATAGTAATTCGTGAGCGGATCCCGCTTGGGAAATCCTTCGCTTTCGAGCGTCGCGCGACGCCGAAGGAACATGCCCTTCGACATTCCCAATCTTTGTGCCGCCCAGGAAATCGAGCCAAAAGCGCTGCTATTGCTGAAGGTCAGATCTTTGCTCATGCCGGGATGTTCTCCGTATTAACATGACTTCAGGGGGGTGCAATTCAGCCGGGGCAAGCTTGATTTTAGTCAAACTTTTGGGCACAGGTCGTTCGTCTTAATCTGCTAAATCTAGCAAAATCGAGATTCACTGGCATTGTACCATATCGGTGATATTGCAAGCTTGGCGTCACGCGAATACACGGAGTTATCAAGCGCATTTTTCGTGGCTAAATGTAGCCATGTACACAAAAAATAGCCCATTCTTCCTTTCAGCGCAATACATACCGTCACCAAGATCGCTGATTGCTTCCAAAATCGAGCCGACGACTACCGGGGTCGCCGACCTTCTGGACCTCACGGACCGTGAGATCGTAATTCACGGTGCTTTCACCAATTTCGCACTTCAGGATGATATCGGAGACGGCCTAGGGGGTGGAATCCTCGATGACGGCGAAGGTAACCCAACCTCGGCAGCGCGCAACTACAATGCCGGTCTGCCAGTTCTCTCGGGCGAAATCAGTCCTGTACCGCTGCCCGCTGCGAGCCTGCTTCTGTTGACCGGTATTGGCGGTCTGGGTGCATTGCGCCGATTCCGCAAAAGCTGACCCCGGGCGTCGTCGCGACCTTGGACAGGCCCCGCTCAACGGCGGGGTCTTCTCTGTCTTGAACCTGTGAAGGCTCCGGCACGGACAATCGGTCGGAAGCGCCGTGGCGAGTTTATATGTGACTAAGCACCCAAGTTGACGGCGAAGATGTCACTAGCTCTGAGACACGGCTTCGCTTCTGAAGAGGATTGGGTCGGAGCCGCCATGTTGTCCCAAGTAGCAGAGCACGCTGGGAGGCACTCCGTCGTCGTGCGGCCCGTAGAGACCACATCGCTGCATGGTCGCACGCAGATCGACACTGCGCCCGATCTTTTCCAGCACAACGCGCGATGCAACGGGCTCATGCGCGGCGGTTGCGGTGACGCCCATCTTCATCCCATTCAGCGTACAAATGCGGTTACGATAGGGTGGAAACAGGATCATGTGCGACAACTCCTGCCCCAACACCCCCTCCTGATCCAACATGTGTATCCGGTGCCCAATCATCAGCAGGATGCCGGTGTATTTGAACACATCCACGCCGGACGTCGTCACGCCGTCCTGATTGGCCGGCGCACGCTGATCCCTCAGGCGTTCGATGGACTTATACATCATCAGCCCGTTATCTTCCTGAATATGCAAGAGCGATTTGAGCACCAACCGCGGCGTCGTGAAGGAATAGCGGAACTCGTAGTAATAGCCCTCATAGCTTTTGAGTTGATTGATCTGACCCGCCGCTGCCTTGAGCAGTGCCGACAACAGCGGGGGCGTCAAACCCGAATTCAGCGGCAGACCAGGTTTCAGGCGCACGATGTCCCGAAACTGATCGTCCGGCATGAGGATCTCATGTTCGTCAACGCCAAAGAAATCGCAAAGACGGCGCATGGAGCGAGCAGATGGATGGGCCGCTCCTGCAAGGTATTTCATGATCTGTTGCCGGTTCATCCGCAACTGCCGCGCGACTTGAGAGACCGAGCTGTGGTAACTGCACAAGAGACGCAGGTTCTTGGGAAAATAGTCTCGCATATCGCCTCGCATTTGTCGCTAGTTGATGCTGTTCAGATGACTAGTCACGACAAATCTATAGCCCCAAGCTAATTGCTCCAAGGTCTGCTGTGGTTCAGACTTCCATTTGGTAAACGCATCTGAACGCGCGAACCTCTAGCCAAAAGGGAATTCAGGATGAAAAAGACAGCACTCATAGCAGCGGCGTTTTCAACGTCGCTTGTTGCGGCTGCCGGGACGCTCGCAGCACAAGAAACCATCAAGATCGGCGGGATCGCCCCGCTGTCGCCTCCGGGTGGCGTCCAGACCGGCGAGTCGTTGCGTGACGGCATGGTGGTCGCGGTCGAAGAACTGAACGCCAATGGCGGTATAATGGGAAAGCAGGTCGAACTGATCATCGAAGATACCTCCGGTGTGCCGGAAAAAGGTGTGGCCGCTTTCGAACGCCTTGCAACGTCGGAAGGCGTGGTCGGCGTGACCGGTTCTGCGCATAGCGCCGTCTGTTCGGCAGTAGGCCCCGTGGCGGAGAAAACCAACACGGTCTTTGTCGCCGGTGAATGCTGGTCCGACAGCGTGACCGCAGCGCAGATCGACGAAGTGTTCCGCATCACAGTTGCCAATTCCCTTGTCTATTCGGTTGCGGCCGACTGGGTGAAGGAAGCCGGTTTTGAGAACATCGCCATCATCTCGGAAAACTCTGACTGGGGTTTTGGCATCATTGACGTCTTTACCGAGAATTTGAAGGATACCGGAGCCAATGTGACCTCCTTCACAGCGGAACGCACCGTTTCGGATTTCACGCCTCAGCTGCTGCAACTCAAGCGCTCGGATCCTCAGCCGGACTTGATTGTTGCGGGCTTTACCGGATCTAACCTGCTGTTGATGCTGAGGCAGGCTGCGGACCTCGGAATTGCGCCAAGTTCCGAGACCGCAATTTTTGCCGCCGGGGCCGATGTTCTGGAACCCGAGTTCTGGGACGTGATGGGGGACGCTGGCAAATACGTCATCGGCAATCCCGCTGGCCTGCCTGGCAAACCGGACACGCCGTTGTCGCGAAGCTTTGGCAAGGCCTATCAGGACAAGTTTGCCCGCCCCGCAAACGCAGTGGCGATGGAAGGCTATGACGGCGTGATGGTGCTTGCACAGGCGATCGAGAATGCCGCCAGCACCGAATCCGATGCCATCGAAGACGCTCTGCGTAGCCTGGAGTGGGACGGCACACGCGGCACCATCAGCTTTGCCGAGACCACGGACCCGGCGTGGAAATTCCAGCAATGGCTGGGCGTTCCGATCTTCGTGATCCAGTATGACGAGGTAAGCCAGACGCCGTCGGATGCCGCGATCCTGTGGCCGCGGGAACAGGCAACCACGGAGGAGATCTTTTTGAAGCCGTAACACCGCTTCCAGATCAGAAAAACGAAGAGGCGCACGGGGCCCGTGCGCCTCAGACTTTTGACAAGCTCCTCGCCTTTGGCGGGGACTTTTCATTCAGGTGGGTACTTTGAGACAGCCCGGTTTCCCAGTTTGGGAAAGGTCTAAAACAGCCAATCCGAAATGGCGTCACGATATTCGTCGTCGAACTTCTGCTTGCTGCCTTCGAGCTTGTTCGCGCCCAATTCGAGAACATAGATGTAATCGGCGACATTTGTGCCCGCGATCACATTTTGATCGACCATCAGGATGGTGCGATTTTCATCCACGACGAGGCCGCGCAGATGCTCATAGATCTGGGTGGCGCGCTTGGGGTCCAGCCCCACGGTCGGTTCGTCGATCAGCAGTAGATCCGGATCGCTCATCAGCGCCAATTCAAGCTGCATCAGGCGTTGTTGACCGCCAGACATCTGGCCTGCGCGACGGTTGCGGAACTCGTGCAGATAGGTGGCGCGCTGAAACGTGCGTTCAATCGCTTCCCTGGCGCGGGCCTTTTGGTGGCGGAAGGCCCACGTGGCCATTTCAACGTTTTCCTGTACGGTCATGTCGGGGAAGATGGCGTGTTTCTGCGGCACATATGCGATACCAAGATTGATCAGATCCCGGGTATTCATCATAGTCATGTCGGTCTCGCCATAGCGAATCTCGCCGGTATGGGGTCGCAGCTGTCCGATGATGGCCTTGAGCAGGGTGGATTTACCGACCCCATTCGCACCGATGATCGTGGTGAGCATGCCTTCGCGCGCGGTTACGTCGAGTCCGCGCAGAATATCTATGTCGCGGCTATATCCCGCGTGCAGGTTTGCGACCTCAAGCTGAGCCATGGTGATCTCCAAGGTAGGCATCCAGTACAGCGGGACTGTTGCGGGTTTCTTCTGGCGTCCCGTCGCAGATGATGTCGCCGTAGCTCAGCGTCACAACCCGCTCGCAAAGATCGAAAATGGACCCCATGTCGTGGCTGATCAGGATGATCGTTGTACCAGCAGCATTCCATTTGCGGATTCGATCGTGCATGAATCGCTTCAGCTCGGGGTGGACGCCGCCAAATGGTTCGTCCAGAAGCACGATTTTGGGGGATAGCATCATGATGCGGGCAAATTCCAGCAATTTGCCCTGCCCGCCCGACAGACTGGACGCACGTTCATCGCGCAGCCGGTCCAGCTTCAAATCGCGCAACAGCCCTTCGGCGCGGTCCTGGGCTTCGGCGCGCGCGGCCTTTCCATCAGACAACCCCGCGACCAACATATTCTCGATAACAGTAAGACGCTTGAAAATCTTGGTTATCTGAAACGAGCGGCCAATGCCGATCCGTGCCAGTTTGTGCGGTGCATGACCAAGAATTGCGCGCCCCTGATAGGCAATGGTGCCCGCATCCGCTTTGTAATAGCCGCTGACAATATTCAGCAAGGTCGTCTTTCCGGACCCGTTGGGGCCGATCAAACCCAAAAGCTCGCCTTCTTCGACAGTCATGTCGACAGCCTTCAAAGCTGTAAGTCCGCCGAAGCGTTTCACGAGCCCGTTGATTTCCAGAAGTTGGTGCCTCACTCGTCGCGTCCCTTCGTCAGCAGCCGTTTCGCCAAAGCGTCAAAGATAATGCCAAAAATCCCGTTCGGAGCTGCGCGCAGGATAAGCAGTGTGAGCAGACCAAAGACCACCAGCCGCCATTCTCCGAGTTCTCGCAGGGCCTCCAGCAGAACCTGAAGCCCCACCCCACCAAGCGCAGCAAAGATAACGTTATGGAACCCGCCGACCACCGCCATTGCAAGAACCAGCCCCATTTCCTGCAGCGACATCATCGACGGTGTGATCAACTGCACGAAATGCGCCTGAAGCCCTCCCGCCAAGCCAGCAAAGGCGCTTGAAATGGCAAAAGCCATGATTTTCCAAAGCGTGACATTCACACCAAGGCTGGCCGCCCCGTCCTCATCTTCGCGTATGGACTGAAAGAACAAGCCGACGCGCGACTGCAGCAGCCACGTCATCAGCGCCAGACAGGCTAGGGTGATCATCAGGAAGAGGAAATAATACTCGACCCGCGTACCGTTTTCGAGCAGCGGTACGACCTGAAGCCCGCGCGAGCCTTCAGTAAGATTGTACTCGGCGGTTGCCGTAATTCGCAGAATCTCGGCAAATGCGATGGTCGTCAGACCGAGATATGCGCCGTGCAGTTGCAGGGTCAGCCACCCGATGGCAAAACCGATCGCCGCAGCGATCATCACGCCCAGCAGCAAGCCAAAGACCGGCGGCAAACCGATATACTGCACGCTCAACGCAGAGACGTAGCCGCCAAGCCCTGCCATCGCGGTCTGGGCAAAGCTGATCCGTCCTACATAGCCAACCAACAACGCCCAGCTCGCCGCAAGGATTGCGTAGTAGAAGCCGATCGTGACCGTGTAGATCCAGTAGTCACCAAGGACAAAAGGGAGGATCAGGAAGCCGGCAAGAAGAAGACCCGAACCAGTGACGCGCAGCATTGTAAGGCTCATGCCCGACGCTCCTTTGTTCCCAGAAGTCCCTGCGGACGCAACAGCAGGATCGCGACCAACAATACGAGGCCGTAAGCATCTTTGTAGGCCAGGGCACGGCTTGGATCAGGGATCAGGATGGTGCCGAAACTCTCGACCTGCCCAAGAATAAGCGCGCCAATGATCGCACCGGGGATAGACCCGAGCCCGCCAAGCACCACGATCACATAGGCCTTGATGACGGGTATGATACCCATCGCAGGTACCACGTTGAAAACCGGCCCCATCAATGCCCCCGCCGTGCCTGCGAGAGCCGCACCAAGGGCAAAGGCCAACATACCCACCTGGGTCACGCTTACGCCAAAGATCGCGGCAGCTTCTCGATTCTGGCTGACTGCGCGCACTGCGCGCCCGGCCCATGTGTAGCGCAATCCGCACAGCAGCAGCGCAATAAGCACCACCGCCACGCCCGCTGCCGCCAGCCTGTCGCCACTGACGATCAGCTCGCCCAGTTCCACACCGCCGCGGAACAGCGGTTCAGGCCGGCGCGGCCACGGGCCAAACAGGCTGTTTGCGAGGTTAAGCAACAGGATTGAAAGGGCGAAGGTGATCATGATCGAATATTCTTCTGGTCTGTCGGCCCGCCCGTCATAAACGGGTCTTATCAACAACCATTCGACCAACGCCCCCATTGCTGCAAGCGCAACCGTCGCAAACAGAATGCCGAATATGGGTGGCATGCCAAGCGCCGAAACTGCCAGAAAATAGGCGTAGCCCCCAAGCATGTAGAGTTCGCCATGCGCAAAGTTGACGACCCGCAAGACGCCAAAGATGATCGCAAGTCCTAATGCCGCAAGCGCGTAGAAGGCGCTGACGATGAAGCCGTTCAATGCCTGTTCAAGTATGGCCACCATGCTCATTCTGAAATCCGCTCCCTGCACATTTGCCGCACAACATGGACTAACTTCGGAACGGCGGCCAACCTGAAAGATAACATGGGGTGACGCTTTGTGTCGCTTTTTAATAGTCAGCCAGGTTCAGGCGCCGGAGTGATTATCCGATGCTGTGGCGCAGTGCATCGCGCTAAGCTTGGCCAGCTTACGGGTCTATAGGGGTGCACGGAATGACCAGCGATTATTTTCTCGATTGGGGGACTGAGGACCTCTCTGACGGTATACGTGACAGACGGCTGACAAGCGCTGCCCTCGTTTCAGCGTCACTGGCCAAAATCGAGGCGACCAATGGCAAGTTGCATGCCTTTGTAACGGTCTTTTCCGACAGCGCGATGGAGCGCGCCGCGGAGCTTGACGCCGAGACCGCCGTCGGGTCATCGCGCGGGCCGTTACACGGGCTGCCTGTGGCCATCAAGGACCTTGCCGACATCCGGGATCGAGTCACGGGGTTTGGCTCGCGCTGCTATTCTGACACGCCCGCGCGCGCAACCGCACCTTTCGTCAAGGCGCTGGACGACGCCGGAGCGATCATCATAGGCCAGACCCATATGGTCGAATTCGCCTTTGGCAGCTGGGGCACGAATTATGCGATGGGCACGCCCGTCAACCCGGCAGGGCCGGGTCACTTGGCGCCCGGTGGGTCATCCAGCGGCTCGGCCGTCGCAGTGGCATCAGGGATGGTGCCACTCGCCATCGGCTCCGACACCGGCGGGTCGGTTCGCATCCCGGCCGGGCTTTGTGGTGTCGCGGGAATGAAACCAAGCCACGGGCTGACCTCACTCGAAGGGGTTGCTCCGCTCAGCGCCGGCTTGGACACGATCGGGCCGCTGGCCAAGGACGTGGCCGGTCTGAAGTTTCTCCTCGACGCCATCACCACCGACCGAAAGGCACCTGCCGCTTCTGCTCCGCAGCGTCGGCCCCGGCGTATCTTTCGTCTTGCCGCGGGCGATCTGGAACCAGTGCATGCCGACATCCTCGATCGTTACGACGCATATCTGGCCGAGGTATCCACCACTTTGGGACAGGCGCAGACCTTAATCCTGCCGCTGCCGTTGGCCGAATATCAGAGCCGCTGCGGCGACCTCATGGCGCACGATTCCTACGCCTTGCTCCACGGTCTGATCGACGATCCGGAGACGGCACTTGATCCTTGTGTACGCCGCCGCATCGCTGTGGGTCGGAGCATAAGTGACAGGCAGCAACAGCAAAAATGGCAGACCCGACAAAAGGATATTGCCGAATTCCTCAACCGTTTCGGTCCCGATGACCTGCTTATCCTGCCCACCACACCAGAGCCTACGCGGCCGGTGGCCGAAATCGATGAGACGCAATTGCCCATGTCGCGCTTTACCCGACTAGCCAATTATCTTGATCTTGCAGCGACGAGCCTGCCCCTGTGGCAGGTGAACGGCCTGCCTGTCGGGGCGCAATTCGTTATGCGCAAGGGTAATGACAACCGTCTCTTAGCGATTTTGTCTGATGTGGCGCGTGATTGCCGCGCCGCCTGAGGTGGCTGTCCCGCAACGCTGATCGAACCCGGATGCGCGCGTGATAGCGGAAAAACCCATAGTGCATTCAGACAAAACCGCGGCCAAGGTCGGAGTCAAATGATGCCTGCGGCGTTTGTGGTGGAGCAGATCAAAGCGGCCCTGGCTAAGGACACCCCCTCCGCGATCAAAATCGGAATGCTGGGATCTGACGCGGTTGCAAGCGCGGTCGCCGAAACGCTCTCGGAACTCTCGCTACCCCTCTCTACAAAATACTACGATATAGGGACTTTTTAGGTTCTCATAGCGATTGGATGGGCATAAGCTGTGCGCGAATTTTATCTCGAACGAGCGAACATAAGTTAACTTTCCAATTTCAACTCCTAAAGACCAGATCCAAAACAGTCACTGGTTTCGACTAAAGACATCCTAAAGGATAAGCCTGAGTGGCCTGACGCATCAGGGACGGATCGAGACGCATGCCAGACATCAGAGCCAAGTGCATAGCTTCATAGGCTTGCCCCTGACGAGGGTTGAGGTCGTAGCCGTTGGCAATGGCTGTCTCAGAGGCTGTCCGTGCTTGCTGGCGACGGGTCTCGACTTCCTTGTCGAACTGAGCACGTCCTTTGGTGTTGGATGCCTCGGGCCGACTGGCTTCCAGATAGCTGTTCAGACGGGACAGGAACCGGGACTCGATGGTCTTCAGACGCTCACTGCCCGGATACTTCTGGTTCAGGACCTGATCGGTCTCCACGGACTGACGACGTGCGGTCAGCTCCTTGCCTGAGAAGGCCCCCAGGATTTCAGCGTTGAACCGGACGTTCTCGAACAGGTTCTTGCCTGGACTGGTCTTGAGCCCAAGCATCTTGCGAAGCATCTTGAGCACCCCCGAAACCACCTGAACCAGGGGATTACGGACACGGGTGGCTTGACCAAGTTCGATCAGGTTCTGGTTCGACAAACTCCAGGAAATGAACTCGGATATTTTCTGTGCAGGGCTCATGTTCGGATTTGAGAGATCTGCCCGCAGCGTCTCCATCGCTTTCCGGATGTTGTCTCTCTGGGTATCAGGTTTGATTTTCAGGAACTCTGCCTCCAGTGCTTCCAGCCGTTGCACGGCTTCCCGCACTGGCTGAGGAGCAGCTTCGGGGTTGTCGAAATAGTCCACGGTTGCCTTGAATGTGGAGGCATGCAGGGACTCATGAAGCACAGTCTCGGGCGAGAAGTTGGTCAGGAACATGACCTGGGATCCGACGAAGGTCTGACCTTCTTCGATCTTGTCATCCCCAAGGTACTTATACTCTGTCTCTTTCAGACGGTTCAGCTCTTCTACCGGTCCAACGAACACCTTGATGTTGTCCAAACCACCCATACCACCACCTTGACGAACCAGGTTCATCAGGCGGATCTGCTCGGGAGAAGCCCCGTTCTCTTTCGTGACCATGAGCATCAGGGCATTACCCGGCATCGACTTCACGTTATCATAGCCCTCGACTGGGAGACCCAACTCGCTCATCGTGTCCTGAGCGTTCTTGTTGGGTGTCTGGATCGTGGGTCGTTTGGTTTTGGTTTCCTTCTCTGCCTGGATCCGGTCATAGGCTTCTCTTGCCCGAGACGAGATCAGATCAGCCATGTCATTGAGGTTGGTCACTGGCTCAGAAGCCTCAGCAGCCTCAGCAGTGCCCTTGTGCTCGTGGGAGGCGCCAGCACCCGCCATGTGGTCAATCCTACTGGGAACGCTTGCCATGGCTTCCTTGCGGGCTTTGATGATGTCTGCCTTGCTCTCCAACTGGGCAGAGATACGATCAAGCTCTTCCTCAATTAACTGACCCTTCTCAAGAGCCAGAATACCTTCGATCTCCTTGATGGCTGCATCAGACAGCTCACTCAGATCCAGGGAACTCAGCATCTGCTTGTAGCCCTTGGAAATGGAGTCGAACGCATTGTCCTGCATCCAGCCGTTGAACACCTGCTCGTTGATGTGCTCGGAGGCTAGGCGACGCAAACTTTTGGGGCTGCACATATGTATAATTCAAATTGCTAGATTTTCATCTGGTTAAAACTGGTTCACATAAATTGACCCAAATTTCGAATCCCTTCCTCTCCGCCACTATCCATTGATTTTATTGATTTAAACTGGCCTATTGAATAAGCGCCCCACATAAAGCCTCACGTGGAAAAAACGCTTAAGGGTGTTTTGCTTTTTATCTTTCAAACTGCCCGGAAGAAAAAATGACTATCGCCGCCGGTTCCAGTTTGTCACCTTCTGAAGTCTAACACGCCCCCGGTCTCCCCTCTTGGCGGTTGAGGTTAGCGTTACTTATTCTCGCCATCCCTCAAGGCGCGCGGTGCGGACAATGACCTGCCTGAACGCGCTTATCACTGAAAAATTGCCCGCGACGATGTAACGTCGCGGGCTATACTTCCTCAAATTGGCATGGCGCTTACACATACGCTTGGGACGCACGCACCTCAAAGGTAAATCCCCCACACTGCACTAAGACTGACAATCAAAACACTTGATAACATATTAAATATAAATGAATTAACATATTCCGTCTTTGATATATGTCATGGCGAAAGAATAAGTTTCATGCACAGGCTCAGCCGAAACCAGCCTAGTCGCCGATGTCATACATCAGCATTCGCCATGCAGCGTTTGCGGTACAGCTTCTCCGAAATCAGCGCATCCAACTCCTTTTGCTCTTCAATTAAAGAAATTCGGTTTTAACCTGCGACATATCCAACAGCGAGAAAGTAGCTCCAACATTCGTCCGGCGTGAACATCCGGCAGATATCGCCGAGCGCGTTGATGGCAAGTGCCAGGTTGACGAGTCGGATCTCGCGATCCGTAAGCAGCCCGCAATCGGCCGTAACCGCGCCGAGTGTGGCCTAGGCCTGCCAGATATCGGGGTATTGCCCTGCCAAATCTCCGGCGGTGCCGGACATCTGCTTGGACATGTTCGTCGCCTTCACGTCTTGGGGTCATCTATAAGGGGATTCGGCCGCGCGAAGCGTTTGAGCTTGTCCGGCTCCGCAATGCCCACGCGCATTGCTGTGGCGACAACGCCATGCGGTTGCAATCCCTTGAAGGCCCGACTCAGATGCTCGGGCGTCATGCCAAGTACCGAGGCGAGGCGACGTTTCTCGAACCCGAGTTCAAATTCGGCCTGACCGCCCGCACGTGCCTGCGCGCGCAGAAGGTAATTCGCGAGACGTTCAGATGATGTGCGCAGCTTGAGGTTCTTCTGCGCCTTGACTACCGAGCGATAGCATAGCGCAAGTTCGGTCACGATGGCGCGGGCAAAGTCACTGTCGGCGTCGAATATGCGACGGATCTCGGCGCTCGGAATGAGCGCGATGCGGCTTTTCTCCAGGGTGCGCGCCGACATCAGATAGGGCTGGTCGCGGATCGTGGCGGCGAGGATGAAGGTCGAGACGGGTCGCACGGTGGCCAAGCTTGTTTCCCGGTCGTTCCACGCCGAGAACAGATCGACCGAACCGGAAATGAGGACATGCAGGAAATCGCTCGGGTCTCCTTCGGTGATCAGATCGACCAGCGGCGGAAAGGTTTGCACGAAGGCACCGCGCATGAGCGTCTGGAAATGCTCCACCGCCATGGCATCGAACAGATGCAGCTTTCGAATCTCCTCGTGGACGGAATCAGGCATCCATGTTTCTTTCCGGCCTTTGGCCATTCCGTTTATCGCAGATGAAATTGACAAATATCAATATTGGAGTTGATTTTTGCACTCCGTCAATTTGACGAGGTCTTCATTCGCGATTGATAAATCATAATAACCCATTCATTTCAAATACATTTTCACATTCCATATGATGCAGATCAATTCCTTCGATCCGCGGGTCGCGATAGGCTTGTCCAAGGTTTCCTATGGGAGGCCCACGCCAATCTTTCCGGAGATCAAGCCATGCAGACCGTTGCCACAGCCTCACCCGCCGAACAGACGCGCGCTTTGGTCCTGAGCACCATCGCCTTCACTGCCTGCTTCGCCGTGTGGACGATCTTTTCCATCATCGGCGTGTCGATCAAGGCCGAACTCGGCCTGAATGACACGCAGTTCGGCCTGCTGGTTGCAACGCCCATTCTGACAGGGTCCATCTCCCGCCTGTTTCTCGGGGTATGGACGGAAAAGTATGGCGGGCGACTGGTCTTTCCCGTGCAGATGCTTCTGACAGCCCTCGCGACCTGGGCGCTGACGCTGGCGGATACCTATGTGATGTATCTGGTTACGGCGCTTGGCATCGGTCTGGCGGGCGGCTCGTTCATCATCGGTGTCGCCTATGTCAGCCGGTGGTATGACGCGGGCCATCAGGGCACCGCCCTGGGCATTTTCGGCGCAGGCAACGTCGGGGCTGCGGTGACCAAGTTCGTCGCGCCCTTTGTCCTGGTCGCCTATGGCTGGCACGGGGTTGCACATGCCTGGGCGGCGGTGCTGGCGATCATCGCCGTTCTGTTCTTCCTGCTGGCCAAGGACGATCCCGAACTGGTGGCGCGACGCAAATCCGGGGCAAAGGCCCCCTCGCTCGCGGAGCAATTCGCGCCGCTTAGGAATCTGCAGGTCTGGCGCTTCTCGCTCTACTATTTCTTTGTCTTCGGGGCCTTCGTGGCACTGGCGCTCTGGATGCCGCATTACCTGATCGACGTCTACGGCATCGACGTCAAGACGGCGGGCATGGCCGCAGCCTCGTTCAGCCTGTCGGCCTCGCTCTTCCGGGCCTATGGCGGGCATCTCAGCGACAAGTTCGGGGCGCGTCAGGTCATGTACTGGACCTTCGGCTTCTCGCTGATCTTTCTGTTCATGCTGTCTTATCCGCCGACCGAGTATGTCATTGTCGGCAGGGATGGCCCGATTGCCTTCTCGACCGAAATGGGGCTCTGGCCATTCGTCATCGTCCTCTTTGGCCTGGGCTTCTTCATGAGCCTTGGCAAGGCGGCGGTGTTCAAGCACATCCCCGTGTATTACCCGAGCCATGTCGGTGCGGTCGGCGGTCTTGTCGGCATGATCGGCGGCCTTGGCGGCTTTGTTCTGCCGATCATCTTCGGGGCCGCGCTCGATCTGACGGGAATCTACACCTCCTGCTTCGTGATCCTCTTCGGCCTGGTGGCCGTCTCGCTCGGCTGGATGCACATGTCGGTCCGCGCGATGGAGCGCAAGGCGCGCGGTGCCGAACTCGATCAGCTTCCGGCCCTGCCCGAGATGCAGGAGATCCACGTCCCCGGCAAGACCGACATGCCCAAGGTTCTGGAGGACTGGCATCCCGAGGCCCCGGCATTCTGGGAGGAAAAGGGACGCCGGATCGCCAGGCGCAACCTCTGGATCTCGATCCCCGCGCTACTGCTCGCCTTCTCGGTCTGGATGGTGTGGTCGGTGGTCGTGGCACGCCTGCCCGCCATCGGGTTCGATTTCACACCGGGTCAGTTGTTCTGGCTGGCGGCGCTGCCGGGGCTTTCGGGGGCGACGCTGCGCATCTTCTACAGCTTCATGATCCCGATCTTTGGCGGGCGGCTTTGGACGACGCTTTCGACCGCATCGCTGCTCCTGCCCGCGCTTGGGATCGGATACGCGGTGCAGAACCCGGACACCCCCTATTTCATTTTCCTGACGCTCGCGCTGCTCTGTGGCTTCGGCGGCGGTAACTTTGCCTCCTCCATGGCCAATATCGGCTATTTCTTCCCCAAGGCCGAAAAAGGCAATGCGCTGGCGCTGAATGCGGGGCTGGGCAATCTCGGCGTCTCGGTCATGCAGTTCCTAGTGCCCATCGTCATCACGGCGGGTGTGTTCGGGGCCTTGGGCGGACAGCCGCAGACCATGTCCGATGGCGGCCAGATGTGGATGCAGAACGCGGGCTTTGTCTGGGTTCCCTTCATCCTCGCGGCCACCATCGCGGCCTGGCTGGGCATGAACGACATCGCCGATGCGCGCGCCAGCTTTGCCGATCAGGCGGTGATCTTCTCGCGCAAGCATAACTGGCTGATGTGTGTCCTCTATACCGGCACCTTCGGCAGCTTCATCGGCTACTCAGCAGGCTTTCCGCTGCTGACCAAGCTGGCCTTTCCCGAGGTCAACGCGCTCAACTACGTGTTCCTCGGGCCACTGGTGGGGGCGCTGAGCCGCGCCGCGACCGGCTGGATCAGCGACCGGTTCGGTGGCGGGCGGGTGACCTTCTGGACCTTCGCCGCCATGATCGTGGCCACCTTCGGCGTGATCTTCTTTCTCGGAATTGGCTCCTTCATCGGGTTCTTCGCCTGCTTCATGGCGCTGTTCCTGCTGACCGGCATCGGCAATGCGTCGACCTTCCAGATGATCCCGGTGATCATGGGCCGCGAGGTGCCGCGTCTCATGCCGCAACTGGGGCAGGAGGAGTGCACGCGGCAGATCGCCATGGAATCGGGCGCGATCACCGCCTTTACCTCGGCCATCGCAGCCTATGGTGCCTTTTTCATCCCCAAGGCCTACGGCACCTCCATCGCGATGACAGGAACGGCCGTGGGGGCGCTATGGGGCTTTCTGGTCTTCTACGCGATTTGCGTGGCGATCACCTGGGCCGTCTACACCCGCCAGGGTGGCCTGCTTCACGACATCGAACTCGCACGCGCGCCGCGCGGCTCTACCCAACCCGCCGAGTAACGAAAGGAAAGCCAGATGAGCCATCTGCTCGATAAACTGAACTTCTTCCAGAGCAAGAAACTGGAGCAATTCTCGGACGGTTGGGGCCAGACCACGTCCGAGAACCGCGACTGGGAGGACACCTATCGCAACCGCTGGCGGCACGACAAGGTGGTGCGCTCGACCCACGGGGTGAACTGCACCGGCTCGTGTTCTTGGAAGATCTACGTGAAATCCGGGATCGTCACCTGGGAGACGCAGCAGACCGATTATCCGCGCACCCGCGCGGGCATGCCCAACCACGAGCCGCGCGGGTGCGCGCGGGGGGCGTCTTATAGCTGGTATCTCTATTCCGCCAACCGGGTAAAAAACCCGCTCATCCGCGGTGCGCTGATGCGCGCGTGGCGCCAGATGCGCGCCAAGATGACGCCGGTGGCCGCCTGGGCCGCGATCCAGACCGATCCTGCCCTGCGCGCCTCGATCACCACGACGCGCGGCAAGGGTGGCTTCGTGCGCGCCACCTGGGACGAGGCGACCGAAATCGTCGCCGCCGCAAATGCCTACACTGCCAAGACCTACGGCCCCGACCGGGTGTTCGGCTTCTCGCCCATCCCGGCCATGTCGATGGTCAGCTACGCGGCAGGCACGCGCTACCTGAGCCTGATGGGCGGCACCTGCATGTCGTTCTATGACTGGTATTGCGACCTGCCCCCCGCCAGCCCGCAGACATGGGGCGAACAGACCGACGTGCCGGAATCGGCTGACTGGTACAATGCGGGCTTCCTGATGCTCTGGGGCTCGAACGTGCCTCAGACCCGCACGCCCGACGCCCATTTCTACACCGAAGTGCGCTATCGCGGCACCAAGTCGGCGGTGGTCAGCCCCGACTATTCCGAGGCCGCCAAGTTCGGTGATATCTGGCTAAACCCGCAGGCGGGGACCGACGCGGCGCTGGCGATGGCCATGGGCCACGTGATTCTGCGCGAATACCATCTTGACCGGCAGGCGGAGTATTTCGAGGACTATGCCCGCAAATACACGGACATGCCGATGCTGGTGCGGCTCGATGAAAAGGACGGCCACATCGTGCCCGGTCGGATGCTGCGCGCCGAGGATTTCGACGGCAAGCTGGGCGAAACGAACAACCCCGATTGGAAGACCGTCGCCTATGACGAGGCAAGCGGCCAAGTCGTAGCCCCCAACGGCTCCATCGGGTTCCGCTGGGGTGAGGAAGGCAAGTGGAATCTTGAGGAACGAGCCAAGGGAGCAGAAGTAAACCTGCGCCTGAGCCAGATCCTCGACGGGGATCACGACGAGGTGGTGGGCGTCGATTTTCCCTATTTCGGCGGTGTCGCCACCGGCGATTTCGTCAAATGCGACCACCCCGATGTGCTGACCCGCAACATCCCCGCGCGCCGAGTCACCCTGGCCGATGGGCAAGAGGTTCTCGTTGCGACGGTGTTCGATCTGTTCTGCGCCAATTACGGGCTTGACCGGGGCCTTGGCGGTGACTGGGTGTCCGCCGATTTCAACGACGACAGCCCCTACACCCCCGCATGGGCCGAAAAGATCACCGGCGTGGCCGCCGAAAAGATCATCGCCGTGGCCCGCGAATTCGCGGGCAATGCCGAGAAAACGCATGGCAAGTCCATGGTCATCCTCGGGGCCGGTCTGAACCACTGGTATCACATGGACATGAACTATCGCGGCATCATCAACATGTTGGTGATGTGCGGCTGCATCGGGCAGGAGGGTGGCGGCTGGTCGCATTACGTGGGCCAGGAGAAACTCCGCCCGCAGACCGGCTGGCAACCGCTGGCCTTCGCGCTCGACTGGAACCGCCCACCGCGGCACATGAATTCCACGTCCTGCTGGTATGCCCATACCGATCAGTGGCGCTACGAGACGCTGCGCGCAGGCGAAATCCTGTCGCCCACGGCTCCCGAGGGCGATTGGGACATTTCGCTGATCGACTACAATATCCGCGCCGAACGCATGGGCTGGCTGCCCTCGGCCCCACAACTCAAGACCAACCCTCTGGAGGTGTCGAAAGCGGCCAAGGCGGCGGGCAAGGACATCAAGAACTATGTCGCCGAACAGCTCAAATCCGGCGATCTGCAAATGTCCTGCGAAGACCCCGACGCGCCCGAGAACTGGCCGCGCAACCTGTTCGTGTGGCGCTCCAATCTGCTCGGCTCCTCGGGCAAGGGGCACGAATATTTCCTCAAGCACCTTCTGGGCACCGATCATGGCGTCATGGGCAAGGATCTGGGCGAGGAAGGGCAGGCCATGCCGAAAGAGGCCGTCTGGCATGACGAGGCGCCCAAGGGCAAGCTTGACCTGCTGGTCTGCATCGACTTCCGCATGTCCACCACCGCCGTTTATTCCGACATCGTCCTGCCGACGGCGAGTTGGTACGAGAAAGACGACATGAACACGTCCGACATGCACCCGTTCATCCACCCGCTTCAGGCAGCGGTGGACCCGGCCTATGAGAGCAAATCCGACTGGGAAATCTTCAAGACGATTGCCAAGAAGTTCAGCGAGGTCGCGCCCGAAGTTCTGGGAGTGGAAACCGACATCGTGCAGCTTCCGCTTCTGCACGACACGCCGGGCGAGTTGGCGCAGGCGCATGTCAAGGACTGGAAGACGGGCGAATGCGACCTGATCCCGGGCAAGACCGCACCCAACTATATCGCCGTGGAGCGGGATTATCCCAACCTCTACAAGAAGTTCACCTCCATAGGCCCGCTCATGGAAAAGCTTGGCAATGGCGGTAAGGGGATCAACTGGAACACCGATGTTGAGGTGCAAGCCTTGCGCGACCTCAACGGCGAGGTGCTGGACGAGGGTGTGTCCAAGGGGCAGCCGAAGCTTGAGACAGCCATCGACGCCTGCGAGATGATCCTGATGCTTGCACCGGAAACCAACGGCAATGTCGCGGTCAAGGCGTGGGAAGAGCTGGAGAAACCCACCGGGCGGCACCATGCGCATCTGGCCGAGGGCGAGCATCACAACAAGATTCGCTTTCGCGATATCGCCGCACAGCCGCGCAAGATCATTTCCTCGCCCACATGGTCGGGTATCGAGAGCGACAAGGTCAGCTACAACGCGGGCTATACCAATGTGCACGAGCTGATCCCGTGGCGCACCCTCACGGGGCGACAACAGCTCTATCAGGATCACCTGTGGATGCGCGCCTTTGGCGAGGGGTTCGTGGCCTATCGCCCGCCGGTCGACCTCAAGACCATCACCAAGGCCGTAAACAATGACGCCGCCGAGGGCAGCCCGCACGTCGTGCTCAACTTCATCACGCCGCACCAGAAATGGGGCATCCACAGCACCTATACCGACAACCTCTTGATGCTGACGCTGAACCGGGGCGGTCCGGTCGTGTGGATGTCCGAGGTGGACGCGCAAAAGGCCGGGTTGGTCGATAACGATTGGGTCGAGGCCTACAACATCAACGGCGCGCTGACCGCGCGGGTGGTGGTGAGCCAGCGGATCAAGCAGGGCACACTGTTCATGTATCACGCGCAAGAAAAGATCGTGAACACGCCCGGATCGGAAAAGACCGGCCATCGCGGTGGTATTCACAACTCGGTCACCCGTACCACGCTCAAGCCCACGCATATGATCGGCGGCTACGCGCAGCTTTCCTACGGGTTCAACTACTACGGCACCGTTGGCAGCAACCGCGACGAGTTCGTGATCGTGCGCAAGATGAAAAAGATCGACTGGCTGGATCAGCCCGCAACCGGAAAAGTGGAGGCAGCGGAATGAGAGTTCGTGCGCAAATCGGCAAGGTCCTGAATCTTGATAAATGCATCGGGTGTCACACCTGCTCGGTCACATGCAAGAACGTGTGGACGACCCGCGAAGGCGTTGAATACGCTTGGTTCAACAATGTCGAGACCAAGCCCGGCACCGGCTATCCGACCGATTGGGAGAACCAGAAACGCTGGAACGGGGGCTGGGTGCGTTCGGCATCCGGCAAGCTGCACCCCAAGCAGGGGGCCAAGTGGCGGATTCTGGCGAATATCTTTGCCAACCCCTCGATGCCCGAGATCGACGACTATTACGAGCCGTTCGACTTCGACTATGACCACCTGAAATCCGCGCCCGACATGGATCATTTCCCGACCGCGCGCCCGCGTTCTGCGATCACCGGCGAGCGGATGGAAAAGATCGAAAAGGGCCCCAACTGGGAGGAAATCCTCGGCGGCGAGTTCTCCAAGCGGTCGCAGGACTACAACTTCGAGAATGTGCAGAAGGAGATCTACGGAGAGTACGAAAACACCTTCATGATGTATCTGCCGCGCCTGTGCGAGCATTGCCTGAACCCGACCTGCTCGGCGTCGTGCCCCTCGGGCGCGATCTACAAGCGCGAGGAGGACGGCATCGTCCTGATCGACCAGGAAAAGTGCCGGGGCTGGCGGATGTGCATCTCGGGCTGCCCCTACAAGAAGATCTACTACAACTGGGAGAGCGGTAAATCCGAGAAATGCACCTTTTGCTATCCGCGCATCGAGAGCGGCCAGCCGACCGTGTGTTCGGAGACCTGCGTCGGTCGCATCCGTTATCTGGGCGTGATCCTATATGATGCCGACAAGATCGAGGAAGCGGCCAGCGCCGAACGCGAGACCGATCTTTATGGTGCACAGATGGATGTGTTCCTCGACCCCAACGATCCGGAGGTGATCGCCGCTGCACGCCGCGACGGCATTCCCGAGGACTGGATCGAGGCGGCGAAGGTCAGCCCGGTCTGGAAGATGGCGATGGATTGGAAGGTGGCCTTCCCGCTGCACCCGGAATACCGCACCCTGCCGATGGTCTGGTATATCCCGCCGCTGTCGCCGATTCAGAACGCCGCGCAGGCGGGGCAGATCGCGATGAGCGACCAGATGCCCGACGTGCGCTCCTTGCGCATCCCGGTGAAATACCTCGCCAACATGCTGACGGCGGGCGATGAGGAGCCGATTGTGCACGCGCTCGAACGCATGTCTGCCATGCGGCTTTACATGCGCGCGCTGAGCGTGGACGGCGTGCGCGACGAGGCCATCGCCGCCCGCGTCGGCATGTCGGGCCGGATGATCGAGGACATGTACAAGATCATGGCTATCGCCGATTACGAGGACCGTTTCGCAATCCCCACGGCGCACCGTGAACAGAACGAAGACGGGGCCGACATTCGCGGCGGCTGCGGCTTTACCGATGGCAATGGCTGTTCTTCCGGCGAAACGGGCAAGACGACGCTCTTTGGCGGGAAGAAGAAGAATTTTGCCCTTCCGACGGAGACATTCTGATGATGGACCGTACATTGAAAGCCCTGTCGCTGCTGCTGAGCTACCCCTCAACAGAGTTGCAGGAGGCAATGCCCGAGATCGCGGCCGTTCTGGCGCGTGACGCGCGCATCGAAGCAAGCCATCGCGCGGCGTTGCAAACGCTTACCGAAAACCTGGCGCAGGGCGATATCTACGCCCTGCAAGAGGGTTATGTGATGCTCTTCGACCGCTCGCGCAGCCTGTCGCTCAACCTCTTCGAGCATGTCCATGGCGAAAGCCGGGATCGGGGTGGCGCGATGGTCAGCCTGATCGAGACCTACCGGGAGGGCGGGGTCGAGCCCGCCACCTCGGAATTGCCCGATCACCTGCCGGTACTTCTGGAGTTCCTCTCCATGCGGCCCTTTGCCGAGGCACAGGACATCCTCGCCGACGCGGCGCATATCCTCGACGCGCTCGGCACGCGACTGGAGCGGCGCGAAAGTGGTTACGCAGACGTTTTCAAGGCGCTATCGCAGCTTTCCGGAACGCAGCCCGACGCCGAGGCATTGACCGAGATGCTGGCGCAGCCCGACGACGACCCGACCGATCTCGAGGCGCTCGATGCGGTCTGGGAGGAAACCGAAGTTACCTTTGGCCCCGACCCGAATGGCGGCTGCCCGCAGGTCCGCGACATGCTGGCGGGCATGGACGCCCCCACCACACCCCTGAACAGGAGCGCATGACATGTTCGGCAATTTCGATATCAATTTCATCATCTTCGGGGTCATGCCCTATATCGCGCTGACGGTGTTCCTCGTGGGTTCCGTCGTGCGCTATGAACGCGATCCCTTCACCTGGAAAAGCTCTTCCAGCCAACTCTTGCGCCGCAAGCAACTGGTCTGGGGGTCCATTCTGTTTCACGTCGGTATTCTGACGGTATTCTTCGGCCATCTGATCGGTCTCTTCACGCCAATCTGGGTACTGGATGCGCTCGGTGTCCCCTATGGTCTGAAACAGTGGATGGCGGTTCTGATCGGCGGCCCGGCGGGCATCGCCGCGCTCATTGGCTCGACCATGCTGTTGCACCGGCGGCTGGTCGATCCGCGCATTCGCGTGACCTCGACCACCCCGGATATCGTCATCATGGGGCTGATCTGGCTTCAGCTTGCCATCGGCCTTCTGACCATCACGCAGACGCTCCAGCACATGGACGGGTCCGAGATGGTCCGCTTCATGACCTGGTCGCAAAGCGTGGTGACGTGGAACGTCAACGCCTGGGTCACGGTGGTGGACGTGCACTGGCTCTACAAGCTGCACATCTTCCTCGGGCTGATCATCACCATCCTGTTCCCATTCACGCGGCTGGTGCATATCTGGTCGGGCTTCGCCGCCCCGGTCCGCTACCTGCTGACGCGCTCGGGTTACCAGATCGTGCGCTCGCGCCGTCGCCGCCCGCTTGAGGAGCGCCGTCATGCGTTCGACAAGCGGCAGGGCGAGAGCAGCCCCGCAACCACGACCCCGGCGGAGTAAGCGCGATGAACGTGGCCCTTTTCCCCGATGTCGTCGTGAACGATGAGACCATCCCCTCGGCGGCGATTGCTGCCGAGGCCCAGAATCACACCGGTCCGCGCGAAAAGCCCGGCATCGCATGGCGCAAGGCCGCGCAGGCGCTGGCGATCCGTGCGCTTCTCTTGCAGGAGGCGCGGCGGCGCGGGCTCGTGCCCGATCCCGTGGAACTGGCCCCCGACCGGTTCGAGACCGAAGAGGAGGCACTGATCCGCGCCCTTCTGGACGAGGCGCTATCCATCGCGCCGGTGACGGAAGAGGCCGTGCGCGCCGAATGGGAAAAGGACCCCGAGCGCTACCGCTCCGCCCCTCTATGGGACGTGTCGCACATCCTGTGCGCCTGCGACCCGCGCGATGACGAAGAGCGTGCATCAGCCGAGAGACGGGCAACGGCGCTGCTGGCCAAACTGGATGGTGAAGCCAAGGGCTTTGCCTCGGCCGCTCGCGAGAGCGATTGCGGATCGAAGAACGCGGGCGGCCATCTGGGGCAGCTTGGCCCCGACGACACCGTGCCCGAATTCGAGGCGGCGCTGCGCCAACTGGATGAGAGTAGCATAAGCCCTGCGCCGGTGCTTTCGCGGCACGGCTGGCACATCATCCGCCTGAACGCCATCGCTCCGGGGCAGGTCCTGCCCTATGATACTGTCCGACCCAAGATCGCGCAGGCACTGGAAAAGACGGCATGGGCACGCGCCTCGCGGGAGTTCGTCGAGACGCTGGCCGCAGGGGCCGCCATCACCGGCGCAAGCCTCGCGCCGATCTGAATCTTTGGGTGGGGTGCGGGTCATGCAACAGTCTGATCAAGCACAGAACGGGGCCGGTCTTGTCCCTCTCGACCCGGGCCTGCCGACCTCGCCGATCGACTACCTGCATGCCGTGCATCTGTGCAAGCGCGAGCTTTGCGCCCTGCTGGAACGGATCGCAGATGGCGACCCCGCCCCCTCGGAAAATGTCGAGGCCGCGACAGCCTTCCTGTCGGATGAATTCCCGATCCACCTCGAGGATGAAGAGCAGGATCTTTTCCCCCTGTTGCGCCTGCGGTGCGAGCGGGACGACGACATCGACCGACTGCTTGACAAGCTGATGGACGACCATCGCCACGCGCATTTCGACGTCACCGGGGTAACAAGAATCCTGCAATCAGCGGCGTCAGGTCTGGGGGCTAAGGATATCACTGACCTGCGCCGGTTTGCAGGGCATGTGAGACGCCATCTTACCCTGGAGAAGGCCGTTCTCATGCCCTTTGCACGGCTTCGCCTGACCGAGGCCGATCTTGAAACGCTCCGTGCCTCCATGAGGCGGCGGCGCGGTCTTGAAACAAATACGGATTGATAAATGCTGAACGACCTGCTTGAGCGCAACGTCCGATGGGCCAAGGCACGCCATGTTGAGGATCCGGGCTATTTCACACGGCTTGCCGGACAGCAAGCGCCCGAGTTCTTCTGGATCGGCTGTTCGGACAGCCGGGTTCCGGCCAACGTGGTCGCGGGGCTTGATCCGGGCGAGGTCTTTGTGCATCGCAACGTCGCCAATATCATCCATTCCGCCGACATGAACCTGCTCTCGGCACTGGAATTCGCGGTCGAGACGTTAAGTGTGCGCGAGGTCATCGTCTGTGGTCATTACGGCTGCGGCGGGATCAAGGCCGCGACCGAGAACTTGCCGCATGGCCTTGCCGATCACTGGCTGGAGCCGATCCGGCGTCTCGCCCGCAGCTATGCCGTTGATCTCGCACGGGAATCGGATGCCGAGGCGCGGCGCGACAGGTTGTCGGAGTTGAATGTCGTTGAAGGGGTGCGGCGCGTTTGCGAGACCCCGATCCTGCAAGGCGCGTGGGCGCACAGGGCAGATCTGCGCGTGCATGGCCTGATCTACGGGTTGAAGGACGGCCTGTTGCGCAATCTCGATTGCAGTATCGGGCCGGGGCATTTCACCAAGGAGACAAACGCATGACGATCCATCGGGCAATCGAGACAGCGCACTGTGGATGTGACGGGCAAGACGCGCTCAAGCGCCTGATCGGCGTGGAGGAGGCGCTTGCCCGGGTCAAGACCCACACAGCACCCATTGAGGATGCCGAAACCCTGCCCCTTGACCGCGCGATTGGCAGGGTCCTCGCCCGACCGGTCTTGGCGGGGGAGATGGCCCCGGCTTTTGACAACGCCGCAATGGATGGCTACGCGATCGCGACCTCTGATCTGACGGGTGAGGGGCCTTGGTCCCTGCCGGTGGCGGCACGCGTCCCCGCAGGCGAGAGCGCCGCCGCTTTGGTGCGCGGCACGGTGGCCCGCATCTTCACCGGTGCACCGGTCCCCGAGGGGGCCGACGCCGTGGTGATGCAGGAAGAAGTTGCGCGCGACGGGGAGGCTATCCAGTTCCTGCGGCGCCCTGTGTCGGGCCTGAACATCCGCGCGGCGGGCAGCGATATGGCCGAGGGCGCAGAGGTGCTGGCCAAAGGCGCGCGGCTCGGAGATCGGGCGATCGCCGCTTGTGCCGCCGCAGGGGCGGATCATGTCGATGTCATGCGCCGATTGCGCGTTGCACTGCTGGTGACCGGCGACGAGGTCCGGCAGGCGGGCTCATTGCGTACCGCCGCGCAGATTCCGGATGTGAACGGTCCGATGCTGAAGGCGGCGCTGCGGCGCGCAGATATCGAGCTTGTCGCCACCGTACTCGGGGCCGATAGCCGCGCGGGATTGACCCGGCAATTAGGCGATCTTGCCGAAAGGGCCGATCTGGTCATCACCACCGGCGGAATTTCGGTCGGGGAGGAGGATCACGTAAAACCAGCCTTTGCTGCGTTGCAGGGCCAGACCCTCTTCAGCGGTGTGGCGATCAAGCCGGGCAAGCCGGTCTCGGTCGGCCGGATCGGCACCACCGTCTGGCTTGGCCTGCCTGGCAATCCGCTCTCGGCCTTCGTGACATGGCAGGTCTTTGGCTTGGCTCTGGTCCGGGCCCTGACCGGTGCGGCCGATACCGAGCTGGCCCGGCGGCACGTCATCACCGACGCCGCCATCCACCGCAAAGCTGGTCGCTGCGAGTTCAGGCCCG
Organism: Roseovarius sp. A-2; assembly: GCF_002072155.1. Taxonomy (GTDB): domain Bacteria; phylum Pseudomonadota; class Alphaproteobacteria; order Rhodobacterales; family Rhodobacteraceae; genus Roseovarius. The sequence goes on from NZ_BDIY01000022.1 coordinate 57,466, forward strand.
CTACACTTGCCGGTTTCGACGTCGATGGCAGGGAAGTCATCAATTTCGAGAATGCCACCCATTCGAGCCGTGTCGCGCGGTTGTCGCAGACCGACGGGTTAATGATCCTGCCCGCCGAGGTCGCGCATCTGCCCAAGGGCGCGCGCGTCCTGTTTCAACCCTTTGCCCGAATCTGAGAAACCGCCAGATGAATCTTGCCTGCACAATGGCCTCGGGGCGGGGGGATACGGACCTGTTGCTCGCCGGGCTGGCCGCCGATCTCTACGTGATCGGGCTGCGATGCTGCCGTGCGACCCCGGCCATCGCGAGGCCGAGAATTACGAGAATTACCGAAAGACCGATGCTTATCTGGCGCTCCCTGGTTGTCAGCGTGCCGATCATGACCATGGGGGATATCCTTTACTCGTCATTCCCAAGCCAAATGTCTTTCTTTCAGGTCGTTTCAAGTGGTTTTAGCGCGATATCGGCGAGCGTTGCGCGATCGAGGTCGGCCAAGAAGGCGTTCTCCGCAGCGCGCAGGCGGCTTTTGAGCTGACAGTGTCCATCTAGCGTGCAGGCGCCGCCATCGGCGCCCAAACACTCCACGAGCGGTTGGCCCTCTTCAAGCACGCGAATGATGGTGCCGAGCCTGATATCGCATGCCGGTTGCGCGAGAACCGCACCACCGCCGCCCCCGCGGCGCGTCTCGATTATTCCCGCCCTCGCAAGGCGCTGCATGATCTTGGCCAAGTGGTTGCGCGACAACTCGAACTCGTCTGCCAACCCGGCGGTCGAGAAGGCCCGATCCGGAGTGCTGGCCATGCGCATCAGCATGCGCAAACCGTAATCGGTGAAGGAGGTGAGGCGCATGTAGCGTGATCCCGCTCTTTAATAAGTATTTTTAATACCTATTAATGGCCGTACCGTCAAAAACAAGAGGATATCACGCAATTACAACAAAAACTGACGGCAACTCACCGCAGATCATTTCTGCCGGGCCTGCGATGACCGCCGCGGTTACGGAGGAAACAGGCCTCACCGACGAGTTTCTACACGATCTCAGTTAAGATGAACAAGAAGTCCGGAACATCTAAATATGCTGTTGAAAGGTTGGGCAAAGCACACTTACAGTCTGCACAGATGCGCTGGCGGCCACCTCTCAGGTCGCCAGCGCAACATTTTTTCAAGGCAAGGCGACCAACCGAGACTTGTGAATAACGACCTGACACTTCAGGCTCCGCATATCAGCGAAACGTCTTTTGGGAGGATCCAAGTTGAACATGAAACTAAAGGCAACAGTGGCGGCCATCGTCCTCACAACCGCTGCCATCTCGGCAGCATCTGCAGAGACCCGCGTCACCTACAAGTCGGCCAAGACCGGATCGTCCTACTATCAGATGGGCGTCGAACTGGCCGAAGCCTTGAAGGTCGGCACCGACGGCGACATCTCCGTCACCATCGAGGAAAGCCAAGGCTCCGTCCAGAACGTAATGGAAGTCAGGGCGCGGGGCGGCGATTACGTCTTCACCACGCCTCCTGCGCTTGTCGGCCTCGCACAGCAGGGTAAGGCCATGTTCGAGGGCAAGAGCGCCCCCGCGTTTGATGACATTCGCGCCCTTTTTCCAATCCCGTCGCTGACCATGCATTTCGTGATGTCACAAGACAGTGGTGTGACCGATCTGATGGGTCTGGAAGGCAAGACGATCCTGCTTGGCAAGGGAACCTTCGGCGCGACCGAGGGCGAAAAATATCTCAACCTTTTCAACTTGGCCGACAGCGTAAAAATCGCAGATGCCGAGCTGTCCAACGCGGTCGCAGCCCTCAAAAACGGACAGATCGACGGGTTTGTCACCGCGGGCTCCTGGCCCGCGCCGAACGTGATCGAAGCCGCAGCCTCTACGCCCGTTACTGTGCTGTCCCTGACCGGCGAACAGCTGGCCGAGACCAAGCGCACCAAAATGACGATCCCAGCGGGCACTTACGCAGGTCAGGAGAGCGACATCACAACGACGTCGCTGCCTGTCGTGGCCTACACGACCACAAAAATGGACGACGACACGGCTTATGAGTTGACCAAGACCTATTGGGAAAGCAAAGCCAAACTGAGCGAGACGTCCCGTTGGTGGAACGGTGTTGACCAAGCCCTGCTGAGCAATATTACAGGCAAGATCCATCCCGGTGCCGTGCGCTACTACGATGAAGCGGGCATCGAACTGAGTGACGTGCAGAAATAACGCCGTCCCCTCGACGGGGCCGGGCATCGAGCCCGGCCTTTTCTCCCGGTTTTTCAAGAGACTTCATCAATGTATGATATCTTCAAGGGCCGCATAGCCGCGGCTTTCTGGCTGATCCTTGCGGCCGCATTGGTGGCATACCACCTTGCATTGGTTTTCTCGGGCCTCGTCCCCAATCTGGTCAGCCGCCCGCTGCACATGGCATTCCTTCTGCCGTTCGTGCTGGTACTGGGTAATTCAAGTCGCTGGGGGACGATCAGCGGCATTATACTGGCAGCCTTCGGTATCGCCGCGGCGCTTTGGGTTGCGGTCAATCATGACCGGTTGGCGGATCAGTACGGATTCCTCGAAGGCAACCTTCAGATCGCAATCGCGATCACACTGCTCGTGGTGACACTCGAAGCCGCACGCCGCGCCATTGGCTGGCCTCTGCCACTGGTCGCCGCGACTGCCCTGCTTTACGGGCTTTACGGTCAGTACATTCCGGGCCAGTTCGGCCATTCCGGCACCCCGATTGCCAGTTTTCTTGGCACGCTTACCATTGCCGAAGGTGGCATCTGGGGCTCGCTCACGGGAGTGTCCGTCGGGGTGGTTGCGATCTTCGTCATCTTCGGCGCAGTGCTGAACGCGGGAGAGGCTGGTCAGGGATTCATGAACGTAGCTGCCGCTGCGGCCGGACGCCTAAAGGGCGGAGGCGCGAAGGTGTCCGTAATCTCCTCCGCGCTATTCGGTTCGATTTCCGGCTCCGCCTCCGCCAATGTCGCCTCGACCGGGGCCATCACCCTGCCCGCGATGAACAAACTTGGCTACCCTAAGCGCCTGGCCGCCGCGGTCGAGGCGGTTGCGTCCTCTGGCGGGCAGATCATGCCACCGCTAATGGGGGCGGGTGCCTTCGTCATGGTCGAGTTAACGGGCATCCCCTACACGTCGATCATGGCGGCGGCGATCTTGCCCGCTTTTCTCTACTTCCTCGCCGTCTGGGTTGGCATCAATGCCTACGCCACCCGCTTCGACCTCAAGGGGGTGGACGCGGCAGACCGGCCCAAGCGGCGCGATGTCATCATTACGTCGCTCTTTTTCCTCGTGCCATTTTCGGTCTTGCTCTGGGCGATGTTCGGGGCAAAGTTTACGCCGGAATATGCCGCCGCGCTGGCGATCCTTGCTAGTGCCGTGCTGCTCTTCTTCAACGCGGACTTCGAATTTCGCCCCGCTCAGATCGCCCGGCGGTTCAACGATGCGGTGATGAATGCCGCCCGGCAAGTGTCGATGATTGCGGCCATCATTCTGTGCGCCTCAATCATCATCGGTGTGCTTGCAATCACCGGTTTGGGCGTCAAGATTACGTCGCTCATCCTTGAAGGATCGGGGGGTTTGCTTTGGCCATCGCTGCTCCTGACCGCTCTCGCCTGTCTTATCCTGGGGATGGAGGTGCCAACGACGGCGGCTTATGTCATCTGCGTGTCCGTTGCCGGTCCGGCACTCACCCAACTAGGTTTGGGCCCCTTGCAGGCGCATCTCTTCGTCTTCTGGTTCGCTTTACTCTCTACGATTACGCCGCCCGTCTGCGGAGCGGTGTTCATCGCGGCAGGGATGATTGGGGAAAATTGGCTGAAGGTCGCGCTGACCGCGATGGCGTTGGGCGTCGGACTCTATCTCATTCCGCTTGGCATGGTCGCTAACCCCGACGTGCTCCGGCTGGCCGAAGAACCTGGCGCCGCGATCGTTGCGATGCTGCGGGTCGCCTTGGGCCTGACGCTTGTGTCTTACGGCCTGATTAGTGCCCGCGAGGTTTTCAAGACCGTCTTGGCGGTCAGTGCCGGACTGGCAGTGATATTTTCGGGCATCTATATCTGATGCCTTCCGGCTGGCGGACGATGACAGAGGCCCTTGGAAAATGCTACGCGGCGCATGAATGGCTGGTCTCGTGAAGCGCGGCGCAGCACCGGCGCTATCGATCAATGGCGATTCAGGACCGCCATTGCCATGCCACGCGACCAAGACCGGACTTATGCTGCCCCACATCCGAGGTCTGGAGAAAGCCCACTCTGACGGGGAATGCGTCCCCAGCGGAAGCCGGCGCCAGCACGTATTCACCTGCACTGCCAACGCTGTTCATTCTGCCAGCGCACGCATTACTTCGATCAGGTCGGATTTTCCTTCAAAGCCGATACCGGGCAGTTCGGGCATGAGGATGTGCCCCTCCTCGACTTGCACGCCGTCCGGGAAGCCACCGTAGGGTTGGAACAGATCGGGGTAGCTTTCGTTGCCGCCGAGACCGAGCCCCGCCGCGATGTTCAGTGACATCTGATGGCCGCCGTGCGGGATGCAGCGCGACGGGGACCAGCCGAGTTGGTCGAGTACATCGAGCGTGCGCAGGTATTCAACAAGCCCGTATGATAGCGCACAGTCGAACTGCAGCCAGTCCCGGTCGGGGCGCATCCCGCCATGGCGGATCAGGTTGCGCGCGTCCTGATGCGAGAATAGGTTCTCACCGGTCGCCATAGGACCGGGGTAGAATTCGGCCATCGCGGCCTGAAGCTGGTAATCCAGCGGATCACCGATTTCCTCATACCAGAAGAGCGGGTATTGCCGCAGCATTTTGGCATAGGCAATCGCGGTCTCAAGATCGAAGCGTCCGTTGGCATCCACGGCCAGTTGCGCTTTGGAGTCGATTTCTGCCAGGACCGCTTCGATCCGACGCTGGTCTTCGTTGATGGACGCGCCCCCGATCTTCATCTTCACGACGTTGTAGCCGCGGTTGAGGTAGCCGCGCATCTCTTTGCGCAGTGCGGTGTCGTCCTTGCCCGGATAGTAGTAGCCACCGGCGGCGTAAACGAAGACGCGCGGGTTCGCCGCGCGACCCTTGCGGTCGGCCAGCAGGCGGAACAAGGGCTTTTCCTCGATCTTGGCAATGGCGTCCCAGACGGCCATGTCGATGGTGCCGACAGCGACCGAGCGTTCGCCGTGTCCGCCGGGCTTTTCATTCTGCATCATGGCAGCCCAGATCTTGTGCCCATCCAGATTGCTGCCGTCGTCGTTCAGGAGTGATGCGGGTTTCGCCTCGAGGACGCGGTCGCGGAAGCGTTCGCGGATGAGACCGCCCTGGCCATAACGGCCATTGGAGTTGAAACCATAGCCGACCACCCGGCGCCCGTCCCTGACCACGTCCGTCACGACGGCCACCAAACTTGCCGTCATGTTGCTGAAGTCGATGTAGGCGTTGCGGATGGGCGACGAGATCGGCTTGGTCACCTCACAGATATCAACGATTTTCATGGCCATGTTCCTTGTTCGGGCTTGCTGTCGTCTTGTCGCGTTCAATGCACGGCTTATCGGTTCACCTGCCATGGACGCCGGTGCCGGTTGGGTCTACGCATTCCCTGAGGCGTAGCAGAGCGGAATTCGTCGCTCACCGCTGCGAAGGTCGGTTTTGGCCGCGTTTCCGGCATCTCTGACACAACGATTGCTGCACGCAGATTCCGATAGGTTGCCTCGGGCAAGCCGCAACGTAGCAACGGTTAGCTTGACGAAGGTCCGCATTGGACCGTTGGTGGTTTCTGGCAGGAACGCCCGGATAGCGGGGGCCCAATTTCAGGGTAATGGGACGTGTAGAACGTAGCGAAATAGAGAGAAGAACGCGATCATGATCGCCGCGCCGCTGCCAGCATAAAGCATCGCGGTCATCAGGGTCCACCTGTCATGCATCGCCGCGATGAGCCCGCCGGCAAAGGCGATCACGCCGCTGGCGAGAAAACCGATGTGCGGTATGGCGAGGCATCCCGCGAACATGGTAACGATCAGCAGGATCCGACGCCACCACGTGCCGGTTCCGAAGCCGCCACTCTCGCGTGGGTGAAGGAAGCGGGTGACGAAGGACAACCCGGCAGTCAGGATCATCAGGATCGCGACGGTACGCGGGAACACTTGGCTGTCGCGGTCGGAATAGCCTGTGGTGTCGTAGAGCGCGATGATCCCCATGATTACGAAAAGCACGGAAATCACCAGCGATCCGATGTGGCCGTCCGGGTGGCGTTGCTGGTCTGGCATCAGATCCGTTCCCTTGCTTTCTTGCTGCGCCGCTTGGCTGTGTAGAGCGGCAGGAAGAGGGTGAGCAGCGTGAACGCGATGATCCCCTGCGAGATGGGACGCCCGAAGAACATGCCGAAGAGATTGCCCGTGGCCGAGCCGATGGTCCAGCCCTGCACGAAGCCCTGTTCGGCAATGGGGCCGAGGATCAGGCCCAGCACGATGGGTGAGGCCGCGAAACCGAAGCGCCCCACGACCCAGCCGAAGACGCCGAGGCCTAGCATCAGGATCACGTCGGTGACGCTGTTGCGGATCGAGAAGGTGCCGATGATGGTCATGAAGCCCACCGTTGGCACGAGAACGGCCTTGGGGATATTCACGATCGACTTGTAGGCGTAGCGCCCGATCAGCAAGCCCGCGGGCAGCATCAGAACGGTAGCGATCAAGAGGCCGTAGATGAAGGTAAAGACAATCGAGCCGCTTTGGCTGAACATCGTGGGGCCGGTGCGCACGCCCTGCACCAGCAGCGCACCAAGCACGATGGCATCGGGTGGCGTGCCGGGAATACCCAGCACCAGCGTCGGGATGAAGCCGCCGCCCACGGTGGCGTTGTTGGCGGATTCCGTGGCGAGGATGCCGTCGGGTTCGCCCTCGCCGAACTTCTGAGCGGGCTTTCCGGTGCGCTTGGCCTCGGAATAGGCGACGAGCCCGGCGACCGAGCCGCCCGCGCCTGGCAGGATGCCGATCAGGGTGCCGATGACGGACGACCGGATCAGGTTGAACTTGGAGCGCATGGCGATGCGGAACGCCTCGCCGATGCGGACCGAGCGCACGTCCTCTTCCAACTTGAGGTGGCGGTCGGGCGTCGCGACGAGGTCGATCAGCACCGGGATACTGTAAAGCCCGATCAGCGCGCCGATCACGCCGAAGCCGCCAACCAGCATCTGGCTGCCGAAGGTAAGCCGGATATCAGCCGAAACCTCGGCCACGCCGACAGTGGAAAGCAGCATGCCGAAGGCGCCGCCCGCCAGCCCCTTCATCAGGTTGCCGGTGGAAAGCGACGCGATCAGCGAGAGGCCGAAGATCGATAGCCAGAAGTACTCGATCGGCCCGAAGGCCAGCGCCACCTTCGACAGGGGCGGCGCCAACAGCAGGAGCGAGAACGCCCCCACCAACCCGCCGACGACCGAGGCAAAGCAGGCAAGGGCAACGGCAAGGTCACCATCGCCGCGTTTCGCCATCGGGTAACCGTCAAAGGTGGTGGCAATGGCTGAGGGCGTGCCGGGCGTGTTCAGCAGGATCGCCGCGTAGGCCCCGCCATAGATCGCCCCGGTATAGATCGCGCCCAGCAGGATCAGTGCCGAAGCGGGATCCATGCTGAACGTGATCGGCACCAGCACGGCCAGCGCCATTGTTGCGGTAAGGCCCGGGATCGAGCCGACGATCGTGCCTGCCACGACACCGAACAACGCCAAAACCAGGTTGAGCGGTGTCAGGGCAGACAGGAAGTGACCAAATTCCATGAGACGGGCCTTTGCGCAGGGTCAGCTTATTCGATCAGGCCTGCTTCGCGCGCGTCGCCGAGATATTCCTCGCTGCGCGCGGCCATGAAATCGTCCATGCCATCCGCTTCGATATCCAGCATCGCAAAGCCGTTATCCAGCATCTGCTGGCGGAACTCGGGATCGTTGTTGATTTCGGCGATCATGTCCGACCACATCTGGGTGACCTCGTCGCTGGCGGAATTGGGCAGGGCGATCCCGCGATAGGCACCGCCCACCATGTCATAGCCCAGCTCCTTGAAGGTCGGCACGTCCGGGAAAAGCGGGTGGCGTTCCTCCATCGCGACGGCCAGCATCCGCACCTCTTCGCCTTGGGTGGCGGCGACGGTGGAATAGCCCCATTCCGCCTTGACCTGGTTGCCCAGAAGCGCGGTCACGGCGGCGCCTGTGCCCTTAAAGGGAACATAGGTGGTCTGGATTTCGGCCATCTTGTCGAACTTGATATGCGCAAGGTGGTTGGCCGTCGCCTTTCCCGAGCCGGACATGGTGACCTGCGCCGGGTTCGCCTTGGCGTCCTCGATCAGGTCCTCCAGCGTCTGGTAAGGGCTGTCGGCCCGCACGATGATCGCGTCCGGCGTGAAGTGGAACATGTGGAAGACGTTCAGGTCCTCGGTGGTAAAACCTACGTCCTTTTGCGCCGGCTTGACGATGATATGGGGCAGGTTGACACCCATGATGGTCTGCCCGCTATCTGCCAGCCCGTTAAGCGTGGCCCATGCCACCGCACCGCCGCCGCCGGGCTGGTACGAGATCACCATGTCCTGGCCGAACTTGTCCTTGAAGAACGGTTGCTGAAAGCGTGCTGAAATATCGGACTCTCCCCCGGGTCCGAACGGGATGATATAGTTGACCGGCCCGTTAAGTTCGGCCGCGCTGGCGCCAGTTGCCAGCGATGCGGTTACGGCCAGCGCCGCGGTCATCTTCAGAAATGTTCTTTTCAGCATGTGTTCCTCCCAGAGTTATTGTGTCGGCGTTTTCGCCGCCTTGATTACGCGTTGGCCTCCTTCAACGCGTTCATGAACCGGTCGCGGATCACGACCGGGTCAGTCCTGATGACGGAAACAGGGATGTTCCCGCTTTCGCATTTGCACACGATCACTGTCATCCTGTCACCTTCCAGCGCGTCTTTCATCACGGATGCGCAGTCTTCGGCCTGGCACTCGATGACGTTTTCGCACCCGCAGGCCTCGGCCACCATGGCCAGCGACGTCTTCATGCCGGCATAGGTCGGCTGGTCGCCGGTGGAGCCGTAGCTGCCATTGTCGATGATCAGCAGGATGAAATTGTCGGCCACGTTGTTGGCGATGGTGGGCAGCGTGCCGAAATTGGTCAGGACCGAGCCGTCACCGTCGATCGAGATAACCTTTTTCGACTGGGCCAGCGCCACGCCGAGCCCGATCGACGAGGCGAGGCCCATGGTGCCCAGCATGTAGAAATTGGTCGGCTGATCATCCAGCATGTGCAATTCCTGGCTGGGCAGGCCTATGTTGCAGACGACGAAATGATCCGAGATCAGCGGGATCAGCGTGCGCAGGACGTCAGATCGGATCATGTCAGTACCCTTTCCAAAAGGTGGCATCCGTCAGGATCGCGACCGGCTTCATGCACATGAAGGTGTATTCCAGAATCCGGTCCAGTTCCTCGGCGTCGGATTCATGATGGAAGTGATAGGTCGGGATGTGAAGCTGATTCAGCAGCGCCTTGGTGTGTACGGCCATTTCCACCTGGCAGGCCACGGGCTCGCCCAGTTCTCCGCGATAGGAGATCAGCATGGGCAGGGGCATGCGGTAGAACTGTGTCAGCGTCACCAGCGTGTTGACCGTTACGCCAAGTGCGGTGTTCTGCATGATGATCGCGGACCGCTTGCCGCCCATGAACGCCCCGGCGCAGATGCCGATGCCTTCGTCTTCCTTGTTCGCGGGGATGTGGTGGATATCTTCGCACCGATCGATCTCGGCTATGACCCCGGCGAGCTGTTTGCACGGGACGGTCGTGACCAGTTTGACGTGGTTCTTGACCAGATCCGCGACGATCTTTGCGTCGATACTCACGTCTCAGCCTCCCTCGATGCGTTCACGTTTCACGATCTTGCGCGATAAGAGAAGCTTTAACAAACCAACATTCTTTTCCTATTTGTAAATTCCTGCTTTAGTAAATCGTGATTTTTGGTCCTGTTGTGAAAGTGCGCTGCCATGTCGATCACGCTGTTCAAAACCCTAATCGCCGTCGCCGAGGAAGGCAGTTTCAACGCTGCGGCGGACCGCGTCTGCGTAACCCATGCGGCGGTCGGTCAGCAGATGAAGCGGTTGGAAGAGACGCTTGGCGTGGCGTTGTTCGACCGCTCGCAGAAGTCCCCACGCCTGAACCAGCTGGGCCGCGCCATGGTGCCAAAGGCCAAAGACGTCGTCGCCGCTTACGAGACAATCCTCGACGACCTGACCGGCGATCCACGCCTGATCGGGGATATCGTTCTGGGGGCGGTGCCGTCGACGCTGCGCGGGCTTGTGCCCAAGGCGATGAAGGGGCTGATCGGGCAGTATCCGGACCTGCGCATCCGGGTGGTGCCGGGGTTGAGCCCGACCTTGCAGGAAATGGTCGAGACCGGCACCGTCGACGCCGCGCTGGTCAGTGAGCCGAACCGGACGCCGGCCACGATGACCTGGACGCCCTTCGCGGTGGAAAAGCTGGTGCTGCTGACCTCGGTGGAGGTGACCGAAACCAACCCCGAGCGCATCCTGTCTGCGAAACCCTTCATCCGGCACAGTGCGCTGTCGGCCATCGGGGTGATGGCCGAGGACTGGCTGGCGCGAAGCAAGCTGAAGGTGCGCGACATGATGGAGATGAGCTCGCTCGACACGATCGCGAGCATGGTGGCGCATGATTTGGGCGTGTCGATCGGGCCGGATTTCTGCGTGCCAGACCCGATCTTCGGCAGCCTGCGCAAGCTGTCATTGGGCTCCACGGCGCCATCGCGGACGCTGGGCATCCTGAGCCGCTCGGATTGCTCGAAATACCGGCTGGTCGAACGATTCCTGGACGAGCTGATCGAGACGGTCGCGGCGCATGGCGGGCGCACGGTTTCTAAAGGGATGGCTTAGATAATCGTAAATTATCTTGCCTTGCTAAAGGACGCTTTTGCCACAGAATGAGCCCGAACGAGGATTCAGACGACAGGAGCACCGGGCAGTTGGTGGCTTTCAAGACCGCGGAAGACAGAACTTTGAATGATATCAGGGCGATTGTCGGGGAGACCGGCTGCAAGTCCGGTCAGGATGCCGCGCGATACTATGAAGACCCGCGCGGCAGCTTCACCGGCAAGGACTGTGTCGTTATCCTGCCCGAGACCACCGACCAAGTGTCGCAGATCGTGCGGCTGTGCAACGAGGCCGGCATCGCGATCATCCCCTATGGCGGGGGCACTGGCGTGGTCGCCGGGCAGCTTTCGCTGGACAGCGACGCGGCCATCATCATGTCGCTGGAGCGGATGAACCGGGTGCGCCGCGTGTCGCCGGACGATTTCGTGATGGTGGTCGAGGCCGGCTGCGTGCTGGAGAACATCCACGCAGAGGCCGAGCGGCACGACCTGATGTTCCCGCTCAACATGGCGTCGAGGGGAAGTTGCACCATCGGCGGAAACCTGGCCACCAACGCGGGCGGCATACAGGTGCTGCGCCACGGCAATGCCCGCGACCTTTGCGTGGGGATCGAGGCAGTGATGCCGTCGGGCGATGTGCTGGAGGAGTTGAGCCCCCTGCGCAAGAACAACACAGGTTATGACCTGCGGCACCTGCTGATTGGCAGCGAGGGCACCCTTGGGATCATCACCGCCGCCAGCCTGACATTGAAGCCGCTCGACCCAGAGGCCGTGACAGCCTTTTGCGCCATCACGTCGCCAGCGGATGCCTTGCGAACCCTGCGCACCCTGCGCACGGCCATCGGCAACCGCATGAATGGGATGGAATTGATGAGCGGCTTCGGCGTTGGCCTTGTTTGCGAGCATTTCCCGACGCTGAGGAAACCATTTGCCAACGATCATCATTGGTACCTGCTGATCGATGCTGCGGGGAACCCGGGCGTGCGTGACGAAACCGAGGCGGCGCTGGCGGACTGTATCGAGACGGGGTACGTGATCGACGTAGTGATGGCCGAATCCGAAGCTCAGCGCAGCGCACTCTGGTCGCTGCGTGAGCATACACCCGACGCCAACCGCAAGACCGGCGCGTTCTGCAGCAGCGACACCTCGGTGCCGATCGGCCAGATCGACGCGTTTGTGTCAGGAACGCATGCGGCAATCACCGGCGTTCACGAGGGATTGCGGACGAACAGCTACGGTCACATCGGTGACGGGAACATTCACCACAACGTCTTTCCGCCAGAGGGCGTCGCCAAGGCCGATTTCCTGCAAGCCCACCCGGGCATCGCCAACCGCGTGCGCGGGGCGATCAACGAAGCGACCTTGGCCCTGGACGGTTCGATCAGTGCGGAGCACGGGATCGGTCGCCTGAAACGGAAAGACCTGCAGAGGCATGCAAGTTCCAGCAAGATGGCCGTGCTGCGCCAGATCAAGCAGGCCATCGACCCCAACAACATCATGAACCCCGGCGCGCTGATCGATTGGAGCGGCTGCGGTGAGTGATACCAACAGCCCTATAAATTGACCGTTCTTTCATATGCGCGGTCACTGATTGAACGGACACGCTCAGGATCGTTTGCAAAGACGTTCCATGCTTCGCAGCGTCGCCTAGAGCCCCCACCGAGGGTGGGGCGGAGACACGCGCCGGGCCGCGATATCGGACGGGGGGCGCGCCCCGCCGCCCCGATAAACGAGGCCAGTACGGCGAGCGACAGCGCCGAATAGGCGAGACCGAAGGCCAGCGCATACTCGCCCCATCCCATGCGCGGCTCCTCAGACCTGCTTTGCGGCGGGCAGGCAAAGCAGAACCCGACCGTAGAGCATGGCAAAGCCACCGAACGCCGTGATCCACGCAAGGCCCGACAGCCCGTGCAGCCACGCCGCCTGTTCGGGCCAGAGCCCCGCCGCGACCCGGGCCAGCACGGCCAACACCAGCGCTACGTAAATCGAGATGGTGCCGGGCCCTGCGCTCAGAGCCTGCCCTGTATGCCCCAGCGTGGCACGGGTCATCACCGCCAGCGTCATCAGCCCTGTTGCGCCGGCCATCCACAGATGCTGCGCCCCGGCCATTCCGAGACCGCCGGGCGACAGTATTTCGACACCGAGCGCAAGAGCGCCCAGGGGAAGAAAGGCATAGGCCACATGCAGCACCATCACCAGCGGCTCGCCCAGAGTCCGATCTCCAGCCCAGCGGGCAAGGCGGACCAGATGCACCAAGCCCGCAAGCAGCAGGGCAAGGCCGCTAGCAGCATGATACGGGGCTGCAAGCCAGGCCAGCAGCGCGGCCAGAAGCACCAGCAGGGACAGCTTGTCAAACGTCTGCATCGGCGGCACCGGCAGCCGGCCCGGCCCACGTTTGGCCAGCCAGTTGCGGGTGAAGGAGGGCACGATCCGCCCACCGATTACTGCGATCATCATGATGCCCGCGCCAAGGCCAAGCCGCAGACCATAGCCTTGGGCGGCGTAATCACCGTGCGCGGCCTCCAGATGAAAGACCGCGTTGGCCAGCGCGAAGGCTGTCAGCATGGCCAGCACGACCAGGTTGCGCCAGTTCCTGCCTGCGACGATCTCGCGGAGGATCACCGCTCCGAGAACCACCGGAAAGGCCAGATCGGCTACGGCGACAAAGAGCGGCGACAAGGCCAGGGAGAGCGCCACCGCCAGTCGCCCCAGCAGCCACAGCACGGCAAGCCCGCCCAGCGGCCAGCCCACCAACGGCAGGCGACCGGTCCAGTTCGGCACCGCAGTCAGCAGAAACCCCGCGACGACCGCACCAAGATAGCCGAACAGGAATTCGTGAGCGTGCCAGGTGACCGGATCAAAGGCCGTGGGCAGGCGCACATGCCCGGACAGCATCGGCACCCAGAGAAGCATGGACAGAACCGCCCAGATCGCCGCCCCGAAGAAAAACGGGCGAAAGCCATAGGTCAGGATCACAGGGCCGCGCCATGCACGCATCAGCTCAGCCGTCGTTGTCGCCATTTGATCGCCTCCCCTGCCCCGTCCCGCGATCAGCAAGCACCCTCGCAAGATGCGCGCCAATCCACTCCGAGACCTGCGCTCGCCCAGCCTGGCCCAGATACTCCCGCAGTCTGGCCAATCGTATCGGTTCCGAACGCCGCCAGCGCGCCACATCCCGCGCCTGATCTGCATCCACGCCAGACGGGTCGAAATAGGCGGGATCAATCTCGGACGCCATGCAGGGAAATGAGGCGTATTTTCCGGCCCCACTCACCGGCCGGCATCCAGGCGCGGAAAGAGCACGCTGTCCTCGAGATATCTGTGCTCGTCAAGATCTTCCGCCAACTTGCCCAAGCCGGCATAAAGCTGGGTCCAGGATCGGCAGGCATAGGCAGGCAACCGAAAACCGTGCGTGATCGCCGCGATCCGGTTGAGCGCCGCTTCCTGCGCTTCGTGGTCGTGGCGTAGTCCGGCGATGCCTGCGCCCGCCGAGGCATCGCCGGTCGCGAGCGAGGCAAAGACATTCGCCTCCTCGCGGCGCATGTGATCCTCCAGATCCGCGATCATCAATTCGAGCGCCCGTGTCAGCCCGTGCGGGCTGTTGGGGTCTGTGGCGTGCGATGTCTCGACCTTGCGGGCGAGGGCGAGCAATTCGGGCAGTTCGCGCCGATGCGTCTCATGGTAGCGCGACAGGATATGTGCGATCAGTTCACCGGTTTCATCAGGAACTGCAACGTCGGGGTCACTTTGCATGGCCAAGCCTTTCGGTGCCGCGTTTTTTTGCACGAATAGGTATTTTATTTACCTAAATATACGCATGCAGACTGACGTACAAATGCCAAAGCGGAAGCGCGACGTTGCGCCTCACCGATCCTGATTATTTCAGCCACACGCCGTGCGAGGCGTTCCGCAATGACGAAAACCACAATGTCTTTGACTTGAATAAAATCAGTATGTTTAGGGGGTGGGCGATGCCGTGCTCTGCCCGTCAGGCGGCGCGGCACTTGGCCTACTGACACTGATCATCCGGGCGTTCAGAACGTCATCTGCAGCCACTCCGGTCACCCGCCAGTATCAGCACCATGCCCATCAATCTCTGCACTCAAGATGCCAGAAGGCAAGGAGACGCCAATGGCGGTCACGACCACACCGAACATTCTGCGCAAAGTCGTTGTCATGATACCTCCAACACTTCGCAACTCAGGTGCTTATATCCTTGCCATGCAAAGGGATCGACCCGCCGACCTGATTCAAGTCAGCGGGCAAATTGCTAAGCTCCTCGCAAACCGGCCTGCTGCACCGGTCACCTGCAAACTCGCCGCTATTTCGGCTCAACTTGCCACGGTATAGCAACAAGCTCGAGCGCCTCTGTCGTCCCACTTGCGTTTAGGAGCGGTACCGTCTGGCCCACCTTCATTCCGAGTAAGGTGACCCCGAGGAATGTCTTGAGCGGAATACCTTCCTGGTCATGTGCAAAACCATCGTCAAAGAGTGTCCGAGATAGTGGTGCCGTCTCCCTGATAGAGAAAGTCACACGTGAACCCAGGGTGGCGACATTTCCTGCTTCTTCTGCGGGGTTCAGAATATGAGCATCCTGAAGCTTAGCCCGGATCAGGTGGGATAGCAGAGAAAAGGCACCGCCTTCGATAGCGGTACATTTCCTCCGCAGCTGTTGCAGGTGCCAGAAGTCCCGCTTGGAAAGAAACGATTGGATCGGTCGCATGGCCTCGACGCTTCCGAACGCCCGGCTATCAATCGTGGCAGCTTGGTTGCCTGATCTGCCTGCGAAAGTCGCCACGTCATTTGATGTTCGCATATCTTCTCCTCGGCTTGCTCGACGCAAGCCTCAAGACGCCAAAGTTGTTGGTGAAGAAGATCCCCGAGCGTAAAGGTCAGCGCATGCGACCCCCTGCCCGGGGCAGGGAGCGGTTCAGCAGAGATCCCGGAAAAGACCGGCCTCTGTTTTTGCATGAGAACACAGACATCAAGCAACGCTATGAAGTTTCCGACGCCAAGTCAAACTATGGTGGATCCTCGGAGCAGCGGATGCCACCACCACCCGCTGGGCTGATCCTTTCAGGCCGGGCCGGAAACTATTCCGTGAGACGGAAAATGAACGCCCGTACGGCCGTCTCGCCTCCAGGCAAGCCGTTGATGCCGATCGTTCCCGCGTAGGATGCTCGAGCGCCCGACTGAGATCACAATCGTTGCATCCTGTCACTACACGGCAAAAGGCGTGCCCACCTGGGTTACCACCAATGACCGGGTTGTGCTGTCTTCGGACAGCAGCTTAGTGCGTTGCCCGGCCGACATTCCGATGAGCGTGGCCCCCAGGAGGGAGTGAATCGGGATTTCTCCGGCACGCGCCACCAAGCCGTAACTGAGAACCCCGCATTCGATATCCTTCTCATCCACCACGCAGGAAATGTAGCTGCCAAACGTGGCAACATCGGACGGTGCCGCATCCTCTATCGCAACCGCCACCTGTAGTTTCTGGTGTAGAATATCCAGCAGAAGCTGGGAGTAGGGGACGCTGCTGTTGTTGGCGAAGCTCAGAAATCTCTCGATCCCCAGCCGATCGGCTTTTGTTAGGCGGCACCTGCAATCCCTGCTATCCGCCTCGACCTCTCGGTGTCGCGGTATTGTTGACCCCGTAATGTCAGGTATGGCCATGTTTCCCCCCCGGAGATACCTCCGACAATCTCAACGCTTGTTCGAGATGCCCCGGGAGATCGCTGCGCATGGAACGCCCGCGAACCGCCCGGGGCTAAGGGCGGTTCAGCAGAAGGAACCGAAACTTGATCTGATGCCTGATCATGGGTTTATCGTTACCCGCCGCCCGGCGCGTGTCAATCCCGGCGCCCTGACTGCGATAGCGGAGTGACGGGAAAGCCGTCCCGCGACAGGACCTCTCCCTCTGCGTTGACAACGAGACGAAACGCGCGGTCGGCGCGATAGAAAGTCATGCGCCAACGTCCTTCGTCTTCGCCAGACCCGCTCTCGGAGCGGCTGCATTTGAGTCAATTCCGCATCTCCTCCCGGACCTGATCTTCAGTGATCAAGAGGACCCGCGCGATGGCGGTTGCCTCCACAACGAATCCGCTGTCGGTTCTGGATACCTCGCGCATCGCATCGCTCGCTATGTCCTGATCCCGGCCCCGCCCCGGTCTTCGCCTGTTGGGCTTTGCGTGGTTTTGTCCGATTGCGCTTGACCTTAATAGGTATTTACAATGCCAGTTATGAAACATACCACGTCAATACAACAGCGACCAAGGCGTCCCACCGATGATGTCCATCCCGACACCTCCATCCCGCAGCCCCTCCGCGCGACCGGAGATAACCGCAGATATCGAGGCAAGGACCGGGCTCGATGACGCGGTGCTGCGCACGTTGGTCCATGCCTTCTATGGCAAGATCCGCAAGGACCCTGTTCTCGGCCCTATCTTCGCGGCGCGCATCGACGACTGGCCGCCGCATCTGGAGCGGATGACCGCCTTCTGGTCCTCGGTCGCCCTGATGACAGGCCGATATCATGGCGCCCCGGTGCCCATGCATGTCGGCCTGCCGATTGGCCGGGGCCATTTCGAGCGCTGGCTCAGCCTCTTCCGCGAGACAGCAGCGGAGGTCTGCACACCCGCAGGCGCCGCCCATGTCACCCAGCGGGCCGAACGCATCGCCCGGTCGCTCAACTTCGCGGTCGAGGATGCACAAGGCACCGGCATCCCGAAACTGGCTTGAGGCTCGCATGGCGAAGCAATCCGACATCGACATCGTCCGCGTTTACGACAAGGCGTCCGACACGGACCGCGCGAGGTTGCTCGTGGATGGAATCTGGCCGCGAGGTATCTCGAAAAACGATCTCGGGCACGACGACTGGATCAAGGACATCGCGCCGACCACCGAGCTCAGGAAATGGTTCGACCACGACCCGGACAAGTGGGGCGAATTCCGGAACCGCTACCTGCGCGAGTTGGCGGACAACACGGACGCCGTCGAACGTTGCCTCGCATGGTGCCGGGCCGGACCCGTCACCCTTCTCTTTGCCGCTAAGGACCGGGAGCACAACCAGGCGGTCGTGCTGCGGGACTATCTGAAGCAGCGACTCAAGGGGAGCACGTCGTAACGGTCGATCCTGGGCTACTTCGCCCCCCGGAGCGATCTGCTGAGATACGAGTACCGGTTATCCTGGCCGGTATGGGGGGCGTCGCACGCGCCGAACTGGCCGCCGCGGTCACAATTGCGGGTAGGTTGGCGACCCGGCATCCCAGAACATGCTGGGAGACCGCTTCGACAGTCCTCTCAACCGCGAAGCGCGCGCCGCAATCTCTTGCGCTCTTCGAAGTCCTCGGTGACGTCGCGCATGATCGCCGCGATCGCCTGCAAGTCTCCGTCCTCGCCGCGCAACGGAATGATGGAGAACTGGATCGAGATCTGCGCTCCGTCCTTCCGGATTGCTGGCACGGCCAGTAGATCGCCGGCGCCATATTTGGTTTGGCCGGTCCGCATAGTGGCATCGTAGCCCACCCAGTGTCTCTCGCGCAGTCGCTCCGGTGTGATGATATCCAGCGACTGGCCGAGCGCCTCCTCCTCTGCAAAGCCGAATATTCGCTCCGCGCCCCCGTTCCAGACGCGGATAACGCCTTTGCGGTCCGCGACCACCAGCGCATCGGGCATGCCCTCGAACAATTTCCGCGCAATCTGGTCTCTGTCCATCGTTACCCTCATACCTCGATCCCACGCTCGGTAAGTATGACATCCATCGGAATATCGTGGGGTTGCGGATAGATCGTGGGCAGCTGCGCCGAGGCGAGACCCACGCCGATACTGAAGGGTCGCGGCGACAGCGCCGCCAGGGTTCGATCGAAATACCCCCCACCATAGCCAAGGCGATAGCCCTCGCTGTCCCAGCCCATGAGAGGCGCGAGAACGACATCCGGCATCATTTCCGGCGCGTCCCGTGGCGGCACGGGGATGTTCCAGTGTCCGCGCTCCATCCGGGTCTCCCTAGTCCACAGGCGGAACACCAAAGGCGCCGCCCGCGTCTCCACCAGAGGCAGGGCAATGCGGCGGCCAGACGCCTGCATCTCGGTCATCAGAGATCGCAGGTCCGGCTCGTCCTTGATCGGCCAATAGAAGGCGATGACCTCGTCACCCGTCCCGGCAGAGCGCGCTGCAAACAATCTCTCCAGGCCTGCCATTAGCGCTTCGCCTGTTGCCTTCCTCTGGGGTGAGGAAAGCGCCCGACGCGCCTCGCGAAGCCGCTTGCGTTCCGCCGTGCGCCACCGGGCCACGTCGCGCGCTTGTTCGGGATCTACGGCCAGGGGATCGAAATATCCAGGATCGACCTCTGCCGACATGCAGGGCGGGGAGGCAAAGTTTCCTTCACCCTTGAAGCTGTTGGACCTGTTGCCCATGTTCAAACTCCGCGCTGCAGGTGTAGTCATTCTCGTGGTAGGAGCCGATTCTCCGCGCCGGGCCTATTCAGTCCTCTGGATAAGCGCCATAATAGGCACTGTAAATACCACTTTGTGGATGGCAGATGCGCCTTGTCTCATTCTCCGACTACGGACTCCGCACGCTGATGCGCCTTGCCAGCGCGCCGGACCGGGCCTTTTCCACGGCTGATTTCGCCGAGGAATTTCAGCTTTCCCGCAACCATCTCATTAGAATCATGCAAAAACCGGGCCGGGCGGGGCTGGTGCAGACACGCCGCCAAGGTGGTGGCGGGGCCACCCCGGCCCGCACCCCGGAGGAGATCCGGTTGGTGTCGCCGCCGCTCACGCGGCCTACCTCAAAATTCCAGCGCACATGATCGCCTTGAATAAATCTCGCAATCAATTCACCTTCTCAAGGGCTGTGCATCCTTGACCGTTGCAGATCCGGTCCGGTCTCCAAGATTGACAGGTTGCGCCCAATGACTAAGGTCTCCTCATGGTCACGCACGAGAACTTTTTCCGGTTTCTGCTTCTGAACCGCCCGGGTCCCCGGGTGGTCTGCGCATAAGCGCGTCTTCGACCACCCGGGGCTTTCTCACATCCTTGCATCTGAGAACGCGGGCTGCATCGCCCCGGGAGACACATCATGACCATCACCAGAATCACCCATCCGCCTGCCGAAAGTGACTTTCGATCTCTCTTTGAACGCTCCACTGTCGAGGCCGGCTTTCTCCTCACCGTCGACGACCGGCTCGGCATCGAGCACCTGCTTCGCTATCGCGGAACCAGGAACTCGCCCAATCCGCCGCTTCTGAACGGGCTGCTGCGCCACAAGCTGCGGATTTCGCGCGGCGCTCTCGAGCCGGCCTCGCCTGATCTCGTCGTGGCCGGACGCCGTGTCACCTACATGATCAGCGGCGAGGGCGCTCGCACCGACGTGCTTTCCATGAGCCCCGTGCCGGCCCCGGGACATATTCCCGTTGCTTCATTGCTTGGGGCGACGCTGATCGGAATGCGAAAGATGCAGAAAGTTCCGCTCCTGCGGGACGACGGACAGATCGAAGTCGTCGTCGTGCTGGATGTGCGTCCGTCTCCAGACCACGACGCGGCCTGATGCTCTGATCCGCCACTGGCGGGTCAGGGACGATGGCCGCCCATAATTCACTCACACCACCAATAGGTGGAAAGGAAACTACGATGAACAAACAACGCTCCACCTCTCGCGGCACCGGTCGGCGGCCCAGGGTCGTCATAAGTGCCGACTGCCTGGGACGGCTCGAGGCACTTGTCGAGGGCGCGATCCAGCGTAACCCCGACCTTGCAGACCGACTGCTCGGCGAAATCGGCCGGGCCCGTATCGTTCCGGCGGCGAAACTCCCGCAGAACGTGGTGGCCATCGGTCGCGCGGTCACCTATCGCGACGAAACAACCGGCCAGGAAATGACGGTAACCCCGGTTTTTCCCGAGGACGCCGACATCGCACGCGGCCGGATCTCTATCCTGACACCGATTGGGATTGCCCTGATCGGCCTGGCAGAGGGCGCATCGCTCCACTGGGACACCCGGGACGGAGAGCGGCGGGTTCTGACCGTGCTCCACGTCGCGTCCCAAGATGCCCCCGAAGGGCTGGA
Source organism: Roseovarius sp. A-2 (assembly GCF_002072155.1). Classification (GTDB taxonomy): domain Bacteria; phylum Pseudomonadota; class Alphaproteobacteria; order Rhodobacterales; family Rhodobacteraceae; genus Roseovarius. Next base: position 78,427 of record NZ_BDIY01000022.1, read on the forward strand.
GGCACAATGATCCGCCATTTCCGGGGCCTTGCCGAAGGCCCCGCCCTGCCCTGCCTTGCCTTGCCCGGAAGGAGCCGCTCGATGCGCTGACGAAGTCACGACGCTCTTTCCGAGATATCGGCAATCGCCGCTTCGGCACCTTCCCTTCCGCTTGCCTGCCGCCCGGAACGTGGCGCGTCAGCGGGATCAGGTTTCGCACCATCGTTCTCACGCATTGCACCACTTCTCACCTGCTCGCCGATCACGGGCGTCGTGGGGCACCGCACACCGGATCTCATGCGTGAGGTTTATCTTGCGCCTGCCGTTTCGAGTTGGCCGCTGGCCGAGGCACCGACGGGTCGCGCCACGCCATGGTTCAACAGTATCACCGTCGTGCCTGAGCAGACCTGCCGTGTGGTAGAGGTGCCCCTGTACACGCTTATGTCATCCACAACGCGGCTCGACCCGATGTAGGTTTTGCCAGAAAAACTGCCCATAACCACGCTGGCGATAGCGCTCGATTGACTGCGCGGGTGTTTACCTTTTCTGGTGGAACTGTTGCGTTAACGGCCGAACACTTGACATTATTGAGCTCGAAAGACGGCTTTATGCTTAGCAGGCTGCTGAAATAGTCCCACCTCGACAGCTGGTTGGGAACATGATTCATCCTCGTCACGGCAATGGCGGGGGTGATGATGCGCGGGACGGACGAGACGAGCGGTTCGCTGTTCAGCTATGTGGATCTGGAGGCGCGCATCCCGGCGCGGCATCCGT
>NZ_BDIY01000023.1 GCF_002072155.1 Roseovarius sp. A-2
TCCATCACGCTATCGACCACCGCGCAGGCGTTGGAGCCGGGATCCTTCACCACGTAGCTGATCGTGTTGGTGGCCTCGTCAAAGAACGCCGTGACCTGCGGATGCACATCCATGTTCACCGGGTAATCGCTCATGCCATGGCCCTCCGCCCTGCCTGTTTCGCCTGAACGAGGCGCGCCGCCCACAGCCCGACGAGAAGTGCCGCGACAAAGCCCACGACCTCCACCTTGCCCGAGCCGAGTGCCGGCACCGCCGCTCCTGGGCAGAACCCCGCGATTCCCCAGCCGATGCCGAACACCGCAGAGCCGCCTACCAGACGCGCGTCGATGTCGCGTGCCGTGGGTAATTGAAACCTCTCTTCGAGTGCAGGTTTATCACGCCGCAGCACGAACCGATAGCCAATGAAGGTGGTCACCAGCGCGCCGCCCATCACGAAGATCAGGCTCGGGTCCCATGTGCCGGCGATGTCGAAGAAATTGAGCACCTTGGCCGGGTTGATCATCCCGGAAATGGCAATCCCGACGCCAAAAGTCAGTCCGACGATGAAAGCAGACAGCAATCGCATGGCTCAGCCCCCCATCACGTGACGGATCACATAGACTGTGACGCCGCAGGCAATCATGAAGGTCACCGTGGCGACCATCGAGCGCGGCGACAGCCGCGCATTGCCGCAAACGCCGTGTCCCGAGGTGCAACCCGAGCCATAGGTCACGCCGATGCCTACGATGAACCCGCCGACCGCGATCATCGGCCAGCTGACCGGCACATCGACCGCAGGCATCTGCCCGCTCACCGCCAGCACCAGCAGGGGCCCTGCGATCATCCCTGCGACCATTGCCGCTCGCCAGCCCTTGTCGCCGGGCGCGGTGCCAGTCACGAGACCCGATAGAATACCCGTGGCCCCCATCACCCGGCCTTGCAGGAACATCAGCAATACTGCGGACAACCCGATCAACACGCCCCCAGCCAGTGACATGAGCGGGGTGAACTCGGTTTCGAACCCTGTCATTTGTCGTCTTCCTTCATCCGTCATGGCAGCGCCTCACGACGCACCGATACATATGCATGACTGAATATATGAAAGCGCTGTCGTTTTTTACAGAATTAATCCCGCGTCCACGTAAATGTGACCGGGCCCGTGCACAGCCTAGTCCTTGGATTTTGCCGCGCGCAGGGTGCCGCGCGTGATCGCCACGATACTGATCACCGTCAGCGCCCAGAAGAACCAAGTGATCGGCCCGCGCAGAAGGATATCAGGGCTGCTGCCCGACATCAGCATGGACTGGCGGAAATTATCCTCCAGCAACGGCCCGAGGATGAAGGCTATGAGGAAAGGGGCGGCCGGGATGTGATAGCGCGACATCACAAAGCCGACCCAGCCCATCACGAACATCACTCCGACGTCGAAGATGTTGTTGTTGACCGCAAACACCCCGTAGATGCACAGCACCAGCACCATCGGCATGAGAATCCGCTTGGGGATATCCGCCACCGGTCGAAAGCCGCGAATGGCCAGCCCGCCAACGATGAACAGGATGCCCGAGGACAGGATCAACCCGATGAAGAGGCCGTAGATGATATCGACGTTGAGCACGAACATCATCGGCCCCGGTTGCAACCCGTGCACCATGAAGGCCCCGATGATGATCGCGGTGATCACGTCGCCCGGCACGCCCAGCGCCAGCAGCGGGATGAGCGTCGCCCCCGCCACACCGTTATTGCCCGCCTCCGAGGCCGCCACGCCCTCGATCTCGCCCTTGCCGAAATTCGCCTTGTTGGGCGATTTGCGCCGTGCCTCGGAATAACTCAGGAACGCCGCCGGGGCCGCGCCGATACCTGGGATGGAGCCGAGGAACACGCCGATGAAACTGCCCCGGATGATCGAACGGAAGCTGCGTTTGTATTCCGCGAAAGTGACCCATTTGCTGCCCAGCTTCTGCACCTTGCCGATGTGGCCGGTGGGATGCCAGGCCATGTTGATCACCTCGGGTATGGCGAAGAGGCCGATCAGCACGGCGATGAAATTCAGCCCGCCCATCAGGTTCGGGTCGCCAAAGGTGAATCGGTTGGTGCCGTAAACCAGATCAAGGCCGATGGTGGCCAATAGCAGCCCCAACAGCGCCGACAGCGCCCCTCGCAACAGGCTCTCGCCCGACACCCCGGCGATGATCGTCAATGAGAACAGGATCAGCGCGAAGAATTCCGGCGGGCCGAAGCTGAGCGCGAAGGACGCAAGGAAGCCCGCAAAGAATATGAGCGCAAGGTTTGATACGAAATCCGCCGTGCAGGACGCCCAGAGCGCCATGCCTAGCGCACGCCCCGCCTCACCCTGCGCGGCCAGCGGGTGGCCGTCGAGGATGGTGGCCGAGGAGGCGGGCGTGCCCGGCGTCTTGATCAGGATCGCCGGGATCGAGCCGCCGAAAATGCCACCCTTGTAGACACCGAGCAGCAGCAGAATGCCGTTGATCGGCTGCATCGGAAAGGTGAAGGGCAGAGCCAAGGCCACCGCCATCGTCGCCGAAATGCCGGGGATCGCGCCGCCCACAACGCCGATCACCACACCGATGGCCAGCGACAGGAACGCCTCCCAATTGCCGACAAGGGCCAGCCCCGCCATCACGCTATCAATCAGGCTCATGGCAGTCTCACCAACTCACCCTGCGGAATGGCGACACTCGCCACATGCGCGAAGAAGGCATAGAGCACCAGCGGCACCACGATTGCGCAGACGAAGGCCGTCACCGGATGGCGCGTCCTGACCAGAAAGGCGAGCGCGACAAAGGCCAGCATCGAGGTCCAGACCATGCCGAGCCAGGGCATGACCCAGAAAGTTGCCACCATCAGCCCCGCGATCGCCGTGAGGCGCAGCACACCTTGGCGGGGATCGTCGATCGGCTCGTTTACCGGGTCGCCGCTGCCCAGTCGCTGCCGACCCGTCAGCAGCAGCGCCAGTCCGGTCAGCCCCGTCAGCCCGCCGAGAATATAGGGCCAGAACAGCGGCGACAGCACGATGTTACGCACATTGCTGGGCGATGAGACCCAGTTTGGAATGGCGTAGAGAATTAGAAAAAGGGCTGCGAAAATAGCCCCGATGCCAAGCTGCATCTGCATTGCCCGATGGCTCACACCTGACCCTCCCCGATCAGAAAATGTCTTTTATTGCCCGGGCGCAGGACAGCCGCGCCCGGGGGGTTGTCAATCGGGCCTCAGCCTTCGATCCGCATTCCCAGCTTATCCACCAGCGCGCGGAAAGTCTCGTATTGCGTCTGGATAAAGTCGTTTGCCTCTTCCGGACTCATTACCTCGATCACCGAGCCGCGCGCGGTCATCTGCTCGACAAATTTCTCGTTGCCAGCCGCCTCGGCAATCCACTCGCCCCATTTGGTGGCCACGTCGTCGGGCAGGTCATCCGGCCCGGCAATCCCGGTCCAGCCGACCAGCTGGGTGAGTTCGGATTTTCCCAGAGAACTCGCCGAGGGTGCGTCAAATCCCGGCACCGGCTCATCGGTGGTAACCATCAGCGGCTTCAGTTGCCCGTTGGCCACGAAACTCGCCAGCGCCGAGGTATTGGTGCACAGGAACGTCGCCGTGCCGTTCAGCACTGCCGTCGCCGCCGCACCGCCGCCGTTTTGCGGGATATGGGTGGCCTTCTCCAGCGGGTCCTTGACGCCGAACTCATCCAGCACGAACACTGCCGCCAGATGCAGCATCGAGCCCACGCCCGAAGAGCTGTAACTCGTGCCCTCACTCTCGGTCAGGCTTACCAGTTCCTCCATGCTTTCGATACCCGAATCGGGCCGCACGGCACAGGCCACCGGGTTGATCTCGTAGACCGTGACAAAGCGGTAGTCATCAAGCGTGTAGGGTAGTGTCGCCTTCATCGCCGGACTGACGGTATGCGAGCCGACCCGCGCGAACAGCATCGTATAGCCGTCCGGCTTGGCGTTCTGCACCACGACCGAGCCGGTCGCCCCCCCCGCCCCGGTGATGTTGGACATGACCAGCGGTCGGCCCACGGCCGTACCCAGCGGCTCGGCTATCGTGCGCGCGGAGATATCCGTCGCTCCGCCCGCGCCATAGGGAATGACCATGTTGATAGGGCGTTCGGGATATTCGGCCAGCACGGGCGCCGCCGCCAGCCCCAGACCCATTGCGCAAAGCGCGCCCAGATGTCTCAGTTTCATTTTGTCCTCCTCCTCTGTCGTGGCGTGGCGACGCGGGTCGTGATCGCGGATTGCAACGCCTGCCGGTTCAGGTGTAACTTTAAGCCAACCTTAATATAAGCAATATTCCGTTACAGCTTACGTTAGACAAGCTTACGGTAAAGGGAAGTCATGTCAATCCGACGCCTCCGCACCCTGATCGCCGTGGACGAGCACAAGACCTTCAGCGCCGCCGCCGATGCGGTGTTCGTGACCCATGCCGCCGTCAGCCAGCAGATGCGCAGCCTTGAGGAGGAATGGGGCGTGGCGCTGTTCGACCGGTCGCGTCGCACCCCCGAACTCACCCCGGCCGGGCGGGCCTTTGTGGCCCACGCCCGCGACATCGTGCGCGCCTATGACGGGATCGTGCCATCGGTTCTGGGCGATGAGGGGTTTCAGGGCGAAATTTCGCTCGGTGCAGTGCCGATGACGTTGACCGGCCTGACGCCACTGTCGGTTAGGCTGCTGAAGCAGAGCTTTCCCGACCTGCATGTACGCATCGTGCCCGGCATGACGACCGGGCTCATCGCCGAGGTCGAGCGCGGCGCGCTCGATTGCGCGGTGCTATCGCGGCAAGGCCCGCTGCCACCCGAGATCGACCATGCCGATATCGCCCGCGAACCGATGGAGCTTTTGTCCCCCGAGGACACCACCGGCGACGACGTGCGCGCCCTTCTGGCGAACCATCCCTTCATCCGCTTCAGCCGCGACGCCGTGGTAGGCGGGCTGATCGACGGATGGCTGCGCGAGCAGTCCATCGCCGTCAACGTAACCATGGAATTGCAGGGGCTGGAGGCAATCTCCAGCATGGTTCTGGCCGGGCTCGGCGTGTCGATCGTGCCCGCGCGCTGCGTGCGCGGCGCAAACCCCCTGCCCCTGCGCCGCCTGCCCCTGCCCGAGGGTGCGCCAATCCGGCAACTGACCCTCGCGCATCGCCGCGACAATCCCCGCATCCGCGTCATTCAGGAGATTCACACCGCCCTGCTCGGCGCGGTCGGGATCGGGGCCTTCAAACCGGCCGCAACGAGCGCCCCCGCATGACGCCCGAGATCGCACTCTACGTCGCCGCCGGGGCCCTCGCAGGTGGGCTGATCAACGGGCTGGCAGGCTTTGGCACCGCGCTGTTTGCGCTCGGGTTTTTCCTCAACGTGATGCCACCGGTGCAGGCAGTGGCGGTGGTCGTCGTGCTCTCGGCCTTAACGGGCGTGCAGGGGCTATGGGTCGTCCGCCATGCCATCCGTGCAAACACGCGACGGCTGGCAAGGTTCCTCCTGCCCGGTCTGTTGGGCATCCCCATCGGTGTGCTGATCCTGTCGGTGCTCGACGCGCGCAGCCTGAAACTGGTGATCGCCGGGCTTCTCATCCTCTATGGCGGTTATTTCAGCCTGCGCGCCCAACTTCCCCGCTTTGAACGCCCTACTCCGATCTGGGACATGATCGTCGGCTTCTCGGGTGGCGTGCTGGGCGGGGCGGCCTCGCTCTCGGGCGCGTTGCCGATGATGTGGTGCACCCTGCGCCCCTGGCCGAAATCCGAGACGCGCGCGGTGCTGCAACCGTTCAACGTCACGGTTCTCACGCTCACGGCAGCCGCGCTCGCGCTTCAGGGGGCCTATACCCGCGAGACGCTGATCTACCTCGCGCTCGCCCTGCCGCTCTCGATCGGTGCCGCGCAGATCGGCATCGCCGTTTTCAAGCGTCTCACGGATACGGGATTTCGGCGGTTGCTGATCGCGATGACGCTTGTTTCGGGTGCGGTCCTGCTGCTCAAAGAACTGGCGTGACCCGGCCTTACAGCCCCCGCGCGATCTGGCGCAGCTCGAACTTCTGGATCTTGCCGGTAGAGGTCTTTGGCAATTCCTGAAAGACCACCGATTTCGGTGTCTTGAACCCGGCCAGCCGCTCGCGGGCGAAGGCGATCAGATCGGCCTCTTCCACCGTGGCCCCATCCTTCAACTCGACAAAGGCGCAGGGCACTTCACCCCATTTTTCGTCCGGTTTGGCGACCACTGCACAGAGCAGAACCGCCGGGTGCCGCATCAGCACCCCCTCCACCTCGACCGAGGAAATGTTCTCGCCGCCCGAGATGATGATGTCCTTGGCCCGGTCGGCGATCTGCAGATAGCCGTCAGAATGCTGCACGGCGATGTCGCCGGAATGGAAATAGCCGCCCGCGAACGCCTCCTGCGTGGCCTTGGGGTTCTTGAGATAACCCTTCATCACTGAATTGCCGCGGATCATGATCTCGCCCTGTGCCTGCCCGTCCATCGGCACCTGCTGCATGGTCTCGGGGTCCATCGCGGTGATGTCCTCCATCATCGGCATCAGGACACCAGTGCGCGCCTTGATCGCATAGCGGTCTTCTTCATCCAGATCGTTCCAGCCCTCTTGCCACAGGCATTCGGTGACATGGCCATAGGTCTCGGTCAGCCCGTAAACCTGCGTCACCTGAAACCCGAGCGGCTCGATTGCCGCCAGCGTCGCGGCGGGGGGCGGGGCACCGGCGGTGAACACGTCGACGATATGATCGAACGCCCGCCGGTCCTCGGCCTTGGCGTTCACGATGGTGTTGAGCACGATGGGCGCGGCCCCGAAATGGGTGACACCCTCATCGGCGATGGCATCATAGATCGCCTTGGCGGTGATGTCGCGGCAACACACGGTGGTTCCGCCCAGCACCGGCATCATCCAGACATGGTTCCAGTTGTTGCAATGAAAGAGCGGCACGATGGTCAGATACCGCGGATAGCGCCGCACGTCCCAACTCACGACGGTGCCCATTGTCATCAGGTACGCGCCGCGATGATGGTAAACCACGCCCTTGGGTCGCCCCGTCGTGCCCGAGGTATAGTTGAGCGCGAGGCTCTCCCATTCGTCCTGCGGCATGATCCAGTCGAACTCGGGATCGCCGGTGGCCAGCAATTCCTCGTATTCCATGTAATGACCGTGGCCATGCACCCCGGCCTCATCGTCGGCCACCTCGATGATGCCGGGCGCGGGGCGCTCCATCAGTTCGACGGCCTGCATGAGCGTGGGCAGGAATTGTGGATCGCAGAGCACCAGCCGCGCCTCGCCGTGATCGAGGATATAGGCGATGGTGTCGGCCTCCAGCCGGGTGTTGATCGCGTTGAGGACTGCCCCCGCCGCAGGCACGCCGAAATGCGCCTCGCAATGGGCGGGAATGTTTGGCAGCAGCGTGGCAACCACGTCGCCCGGCTCGATCCCGAGATCCACCAGCGCCGACGCGAGACGCGAGACGCGGGCGTGATATTCGGCATAGGTCTTGCGGAAACCGTGATAGACCAGCGCCTCGCGATCCGGAAAGAGATGCGCGGCCCGCCGCAGATGCGACAACGGTGTCAGCGCCACGAAATTCGCGGCGCAACGCTCCAGCCCGGTCTCGTCCTTCATCCAGCCCATCGAACCCTCCCTGATTCTCCCTCGCGGGTCCGGAGAGATTAGGCAAGTTCAGGGCGCTTTCAAATGGGGAAGATCGGGCGGAGGCCGTTACAGCCCCAGCTTCGCCGTCACGATCTCGTTTACGGCCTTGGGGTTGGCCTTGCCGCCGGTGGCCTTCATCACCTGCCCCACGAACCAGCCCGCCAGCTTGGGGTTGGCTTGTGCCTTTTCCACCTGCGCGGGGTTGGCGGCGATGATCTCATCGACGGCGGTTTCAATCGCGCCGGTGTCGGTGACCTGTTTCATGCCGCGCGCCTCTACGATCTCCTCTGGGTCGCCGCCTTCGGTATAGACGATCTCGAAGAGGTCCTTGGCGATCTTGCCGGAAATGGCGTCGGACTTGATCAGCCGCACGATACCCGCCAGTTGCGCCGGGCTGACCGGGCTGTCCTCGATGGAATGGTCTTCTTTCTTGAGCCGTCCGAAAAGTTCGTTAATCACCCAGTTCGCCGCCAGCTTGCCGTCGCCCGCGCCCGCCGCGACCTGCTCGAAATACCCGGCATTGGCGAGGTCGGCGGTCAGAACGCTGGCGTCGTATTCGCTGAGGCCAAACTCCAGCACGAAACGCGCCTTCTTGGCGTCGGGCAATTCGGGCAGGTTGGCCGCGATCTCATCCACCCAGGCCTGCTCGATTTCCAGCGGCAGCAGGTCGGGGTCCGGGAAATAGCGGTAATCATGCGCCTCTTCCTTGGAGCGCATGGAGCGGGTTTCGTTTCTGTCCGGGTCATAGAGGCGGGTTTCCTGCACCACCTCGCCGCCGGATTCGACAATCGCGATCTGGCGGCGCGCCTCGTAATCAATCGCCATCTGGATGAAGCGCATGGAGTTCATGTTCTTGATCTCGCAGCGTGTGCCCAGATGCGAGAAATCCTGTGTTTCCTGGTATTTCTCATACTGGCCCGGACGGCAGATCGAGACATTCACATCCGCCCGCAGGTTGCCGTTCTGCATGTTGCCGTCGCACGTGCCCAGATACCGCAGGATCTGGCGCAGCTTGGTCACATAGGCGGCGGCCTCCTCGGGGCCGCGAATGTCGGGGCGGCTGACGATCTCCATCAGGCAGACGCCGGTGCGGTTTAGATCGACGAAGGACATCGCCGGGTCCATGTCGTGGATGGACTTGCCCGCGTCCTGTTCCATGTGGATGCGCTCGATCCGCACCAGCCGTGCGATGCCCGGCTCCATATCGACGAGGATCTCGCCCTCGCCCACCAGCGGATGGTAAAGCTGGCTGATCTGGTAGCCTTGCGGCAAGTCGGGGTAGAAATAGTTCTTGCGGTCAAAGGCCGACCAGAGATTGATCTGCGCCTTGAGCCCCAGCCCGGTGCGCACCGCCTGCTCGACGCAGAACTCGTTGATCACCGGCAGCATGCCGGGCATGGCCGCGTCGACAAAGGCGACGTTTGAATTGGGCTCGGCCCCGAATTGGGTAGAGGCCCCGGAGAAGAGCTTGGCCTTGGAGGCGACCTGCGCGTGTACCTCCAACCCGATGACGAGTTCCCAGTCGTGTTTCGCACCGGCGATGACCTTGGGTTTCGGGGATTCGTAGGTGAGATCCAGCATTACGTGGCTCCATGCTCTGACTTGGCCCGCGTTTTACGCGGCACCAAGCATGGGGGCAAGGGGATAGGCGCTGATCTCAGCCCGCCTGCCGCTTGTCCTGGGCGCGGAACTCGGTATCCTCGGTGATGGCGAAGCGCCCGCCCGAGAGTTTCTGCAGCTTGCCCTCTCGCAAGAGCTTGCCGAAGGAGCGCAGCCCGTCCTCGCGCGAGAAACGATCCTGCTCGATTTCCTTGAGCTTGCCCATCAGCATCGGGCGCGAGAATTGCGAACGCCCCTCGACATCGGCGAGATAGGCGGCGGCGGCTTCGAGAAGGTCGGGCAGCGCGCTCGCCCCCACCTTCTCGGCGAAGGCCGTGAACCCGCCGTCGCGCGCGGTTTCGGCCCTTGTCTGTATATCCTCGGTGGACACCCGGCGCGGCCGAATTGGCCCGCGTTCGGTATCCACCCGCTGCTCGGCCACGAGCTTGAGCGGCGCGGGACGGGTCTCGACCGGGCGCGCGCTGCGCGCCCCGGAGGGCAGCGCTTGCGGGCGGCGCGGGCGCACCACATCGGCAAGATCGGAGCGGTAGGGCGTCTGGTCGACATCGGGCTTGAGCTCGGACCCGGCCGCTTTTTCGGCGCGGGTCGCCTCGAGCGCGGCGCGCAGGTGCTGAATCGTGTTGCGCCGCTGGCTGGAGGCAGGCGCCTCGAGCTGACTGTCGGTCTCTTCAAAGATGCGCGACAGATCGATCTCGGACTCGGCCCGGGCAAGCTTGCGGCGGCCCGAGGGCGTGTGATCAGCGGGCTCCGCCACCGGGTGCGCGGATTCCTCGCGCGTGGCCAGAGAGGCCGCTTCGGTCTGCCGGTCGTCCTCGTCCTGCTCGTCAGCGATCTCGGCGTCAGGGTCGAATTCGGCCTCCAGCTCGGCGAGTTCGCGCTGCAACTCCGCCTCTTCCTCGGGGCTGAGTGCGACCTCCTCCTCAAACATATTCTCGCAGGTATCGCTTTCGGCCTCGTCTGCGTCCGCATCTTCCTCGAAGAGTCCTTGCTCGATCATCTCGTCAAGCGCCGCGCGCTTGACCTTGACCACGCGGGCGATTGGAGCTTCGGGTGTCTCGTCTTCCAAGAGGTTCTCGGGGGCGTCCTGCATCGGGCCCGCTTCGACCGGCGTCGCGTCATCGGTCAGCGCCTCTTTCTCGGTCACCGTATCGCTTGCCAGAGCGATTTCCTCCAGCGCACTGGTGTCTTCGGACCCGGCAACCGCTTCGTCTTCGGCCATGTCCTCTTCGACGTCGCTGTCGGTCTCGGCAACGGCGTCGTCCTCGGCGTTCATTTCGGGCGCGACCTGATCCTCGTCATCAAACCGCGCGTCGTCTTCGGCGGTGTCCTTCTGTGACGGCTCTGCGGCGGTCTCTGATTCCAGCTTTTCATCGGCCAAAAGTGCTGCCAGCGTGTCCTCGAACGCATCCTCGCGGGGGGCCTCCGCCTCCGAATCCGCAGCAGGAGCGGCGACTGCGGCGGTCACCTCATCCGTTGCCTCGTCCTCATAATCGTCAGGCCAGAACGCGCTATCGTCAGATCCCGCATGCCCGAAATCCTGTGCATGCTCGTCTTCACTATATTGATCTGTCACAGAGGGGGCATCGCCGCTCACGACCGACCGGATCAGATGCAGCTTCGCGGCGAAGCTGTTGGGATCCGCAGTCAGAGGCGCACGCGGCTCGGCCTGCGCGACCTCGGGCTCCTGCCACTCGGGCTCGGGGGGTTCGACGGCCTTGACAATCGGCTCGGGCGTTTCTGCGGGCATGTCGCTCGGCGCAACGGGGGCGAGCTCCTCGCGCGGCTCTTCTGGCGCCATCTCTGGTTGCGCCATCTCAGGCTCGGGCACCGGCTCCTGGGTGGATTCGGGCTGCGGTGCGGCAAGCGCCGTGGGCTCGGCATGCTCTTTGTGCGGCGTGGCCTTCTCGGTTGCGACCTCGCTCTCGCGCGCTATGGTGTCCGCACGCAGCACGATACGGCCCTGCTGTTCGCTGGCCTCGACCCGGCGCGAAATCTCGCGTTCGGCGATCCGCGCCAGCATCTCAGCATCCGGCGTCGGCGGTTCTGCCCCGAAATAGCGGTCATCAGAGGCGAGATCGCGGAAATATTCCGCAATCGCCTTCATCGTATCGAATGAATCGTCAAAGCCCTCCAGCGTGCACGAGAAGGTGCCGTAGGAGACGGTGAGAATTTTGCTTGAACCAACCATATTTAAATGCTCGCTTTGCTTGCCTGCAAAGACAGTGTTTACCATGACCGCCAAGACCAAAGCGGCGCGATTCTTCGATCTTTACTGTATCATTTCGTGGTCACAATGTGTCATCGCAAGAGTTAAGGCAACGATAAGGGCGGCGAGAAATGATTGTGCACGAAAACGATCCAATCACGCTGATCGGCGGGGCCGGCCTGTCTGACCGGTTGCTCGACCGGGCCCTCGTGCTGGCGGAACGGGTCGTTGCGGCCGATAGTGGGGCCGACCGGGCGCTGGCCCATGGCGTAACGCCGCGCGCGGTTATCGGCGATTTCGACAGCATCTCGGACCACGCGCGCGCCGCCCTGCCCGAGGCCATCCTGCACCACATACCAGATCAGAACAGCACCGATTTCGACAAATGCCTGCGCAGCATCGCGGCACCGCTGATTCTCGGCGTTGGCTTCTGCGGAGACCGGCTTGATCATCAGCTGGCGGCCTGCAACGCGCTGGCGCGCCACCCGGCGCAACGCTGCGTCCTGCTGGGCGAGGTCGATCTGATGTTCCTCTGCCCCCCCGCGATCCATCTGGCCCTCGATCCGGGCTGTCGCGTCTCGCTGTTTCCGATGGGCGCGGTCGAGGGCGCGTCCGACGGGCTGCAATGGCCCATTCGCGGGTTGAACTTCGCCCCTGACGGGCAAAGCGGCACATCGAACGCGGCCACCGGGCCGGTGCATCTGACCGTCACCGCACCCAAGATGCTGGTGATGCTGCCGGTGGACAAGCTGGATATCGTGGTGACCGCCCTAGCCGAGAGTGCAGCCCGCTGGCCCAACGGGGCAAACCCGAGATGACTGCGACAGGCCGAATCGGAAACTGGATCGACGCGGTCGTCTTCGATCTCGGGCGGCAGATGCGCTGGACGTTCCTGCCGCCGCTGATGGTCTATTTCGCCGCCGGTTTTTCGGGGCTGACGATGATCGTGGGCACCTTTTTCGTGAAGGAGTATCTCGATCTCTCGGCGGCCTATCTGGCGGGGCTCGCCTTCTGGGCGGGGCTTCCTTGGGCGCTCAAGATGCCGCTCGGGCACCTCGTCGATATCATCTGGCGGTGGAAATGGCTGCTGGTCTATCTCGGTGCCGGGCTGATCGGACTGTCGGTCTTAACCATGTATCTGCTGCTGACGCAGACCGAGATGATGACCGCAATCATGCCGATGAGTGCATGGTACATCACCTCGTACCTGCTGGCCCCCTGCGGTCTGGTGGTCCAGGACGCGGTGGCCGATGCGATGTCGGTCGAGGCGGTGCCGCGCGTCGATTCGCAAGGCCACGAGATCGGGCTGGAGCAATCGCGCGCCATGCATACCACGATGCAGACGCTGGGGCGGTTCGCGTTGATCCTGGGGACGGTGGCCGTGGCGACGCTCAATATCTCGATGTTCTCGGGCATAGAGGCGATGGATGCAGACGCCAAGCGACAGATCTACGCCAATATCTACCTGACCGCACTGCTCATTCCGGTGGTGTCGGTCTCGGGCGTGGTGCTGGCGGGTATCCAGAAAATCCGTGCGCAGCGGGGGTTCATCCGGCGCGGCCTCGACCCGGCGGAAGCCGATGCGCTCTTCGAGCGGCCCGACGAGGACACCAAGCCCAACCCGTGGTATTTCATCGGCGGTGCCGGCTTTGTGGCGATCTCGCTGACCGTCGGGCTGAGCGATATCGCCTATGGACAAGAGATCATCTTTGTCGGCTCCATGACGATCGTGCTGCTCCTGATGCGGCAATTGATCAAGGTGCTGACCTCCGCTCAGGCGCGGGCGCTGATCGGAACGGCGCTGGTTATCTTCATCTTCCGCGCGGTGCCGCGACCGGGTGACGGCTATACGTGGTTTTCCATCGACGTTCTGGGCTTTGACCAGCAGTTCCTGTCGGTTCTGTCGCTGATCACGTCCGTCCTGACCCTCGTGGGCATGGTGATCCTGCGCCCGTTGATGGCAGCCAGGCCCATCGTCTACATCGTGGTGCTGCTGACGCTGGCGGGCGGGGTGCTGTCACTGCCCAATATCGGGCTCTATTATGGAATTCAGGACATCACCGCGCCGCTCACCGGTGGGGTTGTCGATGCGCGCTTTATCGCGATTCTCGATACGGCCATCGAATCGCCGCTCGGGCAGATCGCGATGATCCCGATGCTGGCCTGGATCGCGCGCAACGCGCCGAACGATCTCAAGGCGACGTTCTTTGCCGTCATGGCTTCATTCACCAACCTTGCGCTGTCGGCGAGTTCGCTGCTGACAAAATATCTCAACAACATCTTCGTCATCACCCGCGAAGTGACCGATTCCGAAACCGGGCAGGTCACCACCCCCGCCGATTATTCCGATCTCGGCATCCTGCTGATCGTGGTGAGCGTGGTGACGGTGGGTCTGCCGCTGCTGGCGGTGGCGGTCGTGCAACACTCGCGCCTGCGCACGCACGACTAGGGCGCGCCATCCCCCCGCCGAACCGCGACGCCAGCGAGAAACACCTCGATGGCGAGACAACGGCGCGCCGCGAACGCCTCGGGCGAGGCCAGCCGCGCCGGATCGAGCAGTGATTCGATCGGCCAGGGCCGCACCATGTCGAGCAGGAGCGCCGCCGCCTGCCCGGTGTCGTCGAGGTGAATTTCCTCGCGCGCAACGCCGCGCTGCAATTCCTGCGTCAGAATACGCAGATCGCGTTGCATCAGCCGGTCAACCAGATCGCGCCCGATCTCGGGGCACGCGGGCACCTGTGCCATGAAGGTGCGCAGAATCTCCAGCGGCAGGCCATAGCCCTGATGACGGGCATTGCGGGTCAGGATGCGGCTCAGACGCTCAGCAATCGGCAGATCCGTTTCCGAGACGGGCAAGGGCTGGATGAACTGCTCCGCAACCCTGTCCATATAGGCGCGCAACAGCGTGATCCGGCTGGGAAACACATCATAGAGCGTGCGCTTGGACATCCCCGCGCGGCGCGCGATGACCTGCATCGTCGCGCCGTCAAGTCCGACCTCGGCATGCACCTCTTCGAGTGCGGCAAAGATAGCCTCGCGCCGTTCCTCTGGCGAGAGGGTCACCGGACGCCCGCGTCGTCCCGGATCACATTGCCCGGTTTGCGGGCGTTTTGCCGGTATCGACCCCATTCATCCCCGCACAGTCAGTGTGCGCGCCCAACTGCGTGCTTGCCATTTTTAGACGCGTCATATTTATAAAACTCAACAGTTTTATAATACAACGGCCGCATGCGCGCCAATCCTTTATCCGTGAAAGGACTTGTGATGGCTTATCTTCCCCGTGTCGTGGCTGCACTCGCGGCCTGTGCCTTCCTGACGCCCGCCCCCCTGACGGCGCAGCAGGGGCAAGACCCCGTGCCGGTGACAGTGGTCACAGTCGCGCCTCAGGACGTGACATTGACCTCGCTCTTGCCCGGGCGCGTCGCTGCCTCCGCCGAGGCCGAAGTGCGCCCGCAGGTCAACGGCATCATCACCGAGCGCCTGTTCGACGAGGGTGCCGACGTGTCTGCGGGCGATCCGCTCTATCAGATCGACGTGGCGACCTACGAGGCCACCGTCCGGCAGGCGCGCGCCAGCGTGGCGCAGGCCGAGGCCGTGCTGCGCGCCGCCGAACGCGAGGCGAACCGGTTGGTGGAACTGCAATCGCGCAACGTGGCCAGCGAGCAGGCACTCGATGAGGCGGTATCGGCCCGCGACGGCGCCGAGGCCGGACTGGAACTGGCACGCGCGCAGCTCAACTCTGCCGAGATCGAGCTGTCACGCACCACGATCCGCGCGCGGCTTTCAGGCCGGATCGGCCTGTCGCAAACCTCGCAGGGCGCGCTTGTGACCGCCAGCCAGGCGCAGCCGCTGGCGGTGATCCGCAATATCAACCCGGTCTATGTGGACGTCACGCAATCCGCCGCCGACCTGCTCCGCTGGCGGCGCGGCGAGACCGAAGAGGAGTTGCGCGGCGCGGATGCGACGGTGCGGCTGATCCTCGCCGACGGCTCGGACTATTCCGAGACCGGGCAGCTCAAGGCCGCCGAGCCGAATGTCGATCCGCAGACCGGCGTGGTCACGCTGCGCATGCAGTTCGACAATCCTGATCTCCTGCTCCTGCCCGGCATGTATGTGCAGGTCGACATGCCCGTCGAGGTGGCCGAATCCGTCTACCTTGTCCCGCAGGAAGGCGTCGTGCGCGACCGGCGCGGGCGGCCCAACGCCTGGGTGGTGAACGAAAAGAACGTGATCGAGGAGCGCGCCATCAGCATCGTGCAGGACCGTGGCAATCAATGGGTCGTGGACGAGGGGCTGAACCCCGGGGATCGCATCGTCGTCTCGGGCTTTCAGAAAACCTCTCCGGGGGCGACGGTCGCCCCTGAAGAACGCTCAGAATAACCGGGCAAAGGACGTAAAGCATGGCACGTTTCTTCATCGACCGCCCGGTCTTTGCCTGGGTCATCTCGATCCTGATCATGGGCATCGGGGTGCTGGCAATCCGGCTATTGCCGGTGGCGCAGTATCCCGAAATCGCGCCGCCCTCGGTCACGGTGGCCGCCAACTATCCCGGTGCCTCCGCCGAGACGGTCGCCAATACCGTGACGCAGGTGATCGAACAGCAGATGACCGGGCTCGACGGGTTGCGCTATTTCTCGTCGCGCTCCACCTCGCAGGGCAATGCCGAGATCACGCTCACGTTTGAAACCGGCACCGATGCGGATATCGCTCAGGTACAGGTGCAGAACAAGCTGGGGCAGGCCACGCCGCTCTTGCCGGAAATCGTCCAGCGTCAGGGCATCACGGTCGAGAAGTCCTCGGCCGGGTTCCTGATGGTCGTGGGCATGATCTCGACCGATGGCGCACTCGAACAGGTGGATCTGTCGGATTATATGTCGACCAACCTCGTGGATGAGCTGAGCCGCGTCGAAGGCGTCGGCTCGGTGCGGGTGTTCGGCTCGGAATACGCGATGCGGATTTGGCTCGATCCGTCCAAGCTGGCGGCCTTCGGCATGTCACCCTCAGAAGTCGTGGCCGCCGTCTCGGCGCAGAATGCGCAAATCTCGGCGGGGGCGTTCGGCGCACGGCCTGCGATCGACGGCCAGCAACTCAACGCCACGATCACCGCGCAGTCACTGCTGAGCACGCCCGAGGATTTTCGCCAGATCGTGCTACGCGCCGAAACCGATGGCGGCCTCGTGCTGCTAAATGACGTCGCCCGCGTCGAGATCGGGGCGCAGAACTATGCCACCACCGCGCGTTTCAACACCGACCCAGCGGCGGGCATGGCGATCACGCTCGCACCCGGCGCCAACGCGCTCGACACCGCGCGCGCGATCAAGGAACGGATGGCGGAATTCGCCCGCTTCTTCCCCGAGGGGGTCGATTACGTGATCCCCTATGACACCACGCCTTTCGTCGAGATTTCGATCAAGGAGGTAGTCAAGACCCTGTTCGAGGCGATCGGGCTGGTGTTCCTGGTGATGCTGCTCTTCCTGCAAAACCTGCGCGCCACGCTCATACCGACGCTTGCCGTGCCGGTGGTCCTTCTGGGCACCTTCGGGGTGCTCGCCGCCGCCGGTTTCTCGATCAACACGCTGACCATGCTGGCGATGGTGCTGGCAATCGGCCTGCTAGTCGATGACGCGATCGTTGTGGTCGAGAACGTCGAGCGGATCATGGAGGAAGAGGGCCTGCCCCCGCGCGAGGCGACGCATAGATCCATGGGCCAGATCACCGGCGCGCTGGTGGGCATCGCAATGGTGCTGTCGGCGGTGTTCGTGCCGATGGCGTTTTTTCCCGGCTCCACCGGCGTGATCTACCAGCAATTCGCGATCACCATCGTCTCGGCGATGGCGCTCTCGGTGGTGGTGGCGATCACGCTGACGCCCGCGCTCTGCGCCTCGCTGCTCAAGCCCAAGGGACATGAGGCACAGCGCGGCCCCTTCGCGTGGTTCAACACCGGGTTCAACAAGCTGACCAACGGCTACACCGGCACCGTGCGCTGGTCGGTACGGCGTCCGGCGCGGGTCTTCGTAGTCTACCTCGCACTCGCCCTCGGCATGGCGCTGATGTTCCTGCGCACGCCCACCGGGTTCCTGCCTGAGGAGGATCAGGGCATTCTCTTCACCCTCATACAGACCCCGACCGGATCGACCGCCGAGCGCACGCTTGAAGTGGTGAAACAGGTGGAAAATTACTACCTGGAACAGGAAACCGAAGTCGTCGATTCGATGTTCGGCGTCGTCGGCTTCAGCTTTTCCGGCAACGGCCAGAACATGGGCCTCGCCTTCGTCCAGCTCAAGGACTGGGACGAACGCCCGCGACCCGATCAAAGCGTGCAGGCCCTCGCCGGTCGCGCCTTTGGTGCGTTCAGCCAAATCCGCGACGCGCAGGTCTTTCCCGTCGTGCCGCCCTCGGTGATCGAGCTGGGCAACGTGTCGGGGTTTGATTTCTACCTGCAGGCCCGCGCCGGGCAGAGCCACGGCGACCTGATGGCGGCGCGAAATCAACTCCTGGGCATGGCTGCACAAAGCGATCTCATCGCCTCCACCCGGCCCAACGGGCTTGAGGATGCGGCGCAGTTCAACCTCGATATCGACTGGCGCAAGGCCGGGGCGATGGGGCTGACCCCGACCGATGTGGGGGAGTTGCTGCAAATCGCCTGGGCGGGGACCTATGTGAACGATTTCCTCGATCAGGGCCGGATCAAGCGCGTCTATGTGCAAGGCGAGGCCGAGGCCCGCGCCACCCCCACCGATATCGAGCAATGGCGCGTGCGCAACGCGAGCGGCGGGCTGGTGCCGTTCTCGAATTTTGCCAAAGGCAGCTGGGATTACGGGGCACAGGGGCTTTACCGCTATAACGGCATCCCCTCGGTGCAGTTGCAGGGCTCTCCCGCGCCCGGCGTCTCGACCGGCGAGGCTATGGCCGAGATGGAACGCCTTGCCGCAGAGCTTGGCCCGGGTTTCGAGCTCGCGTGGACCGGGCTTTCGCTGGAAGAGCGCGAGTCGGGCAGTCAGGCACCGCTCCTTTATGCACTGTCGCTTGCCGCCGTGTTCCTGTCGCTGGCCGCGCTCTATGAAAGCTGGTCGATCCCATTCGCCGTCATGCTCGCCATGCCCATCGGCATCGTCGGCGCGTTGACAGGCGCGTGGCTGGGCGGGTTCGAGAACGGGGTATTCTTCCAAGTGGGCCTGCTCACCGTCATTGGCCTCACGGGCAAGAACGCGATCCTGATCGTGGAATTCGCCCGCGAACGGCACGAGGCGGGCGATCGCGTGATCGAGGCGGTGGCGACGGCGGCGCGGCAACGCTTCCGACCGATCATCATGACCTCGATGGCCTTCTCGCTCGGCGTTTTGCCGCTGGTGCTCAGTTCCGGCGCGGGCTCGGGCGGGCGCAACGCCATCGGCTCGGGCGTGCTCAGCGGCACGATCTCGGGCACGGTGCTGGGCGTGGTCTTCGTGCCGCTCTTCTTCGTGATCGTGACGCGCCTGTTCCGCCGCGGCGCGGCCAAGCAATAGCGTTAGTCCACCGCGATATTGTCGATCAGCCGCACCCCCGCGAGCCAAGCCGCAGCAAACAGCCGCGCCGGGCGCGTGGGGGCGGTGAGCGCCGAAAGATCGTCCTGCGCCCGCAGGTCAAGGTAATCAACCCCGGTGAACCCGGCCCGCTCCAGCCGCGCCGCAGCCTGCGCCTGTAAATCGGCAAAACCGCGCCCGGCGCGCAACCCGTCTGTAATCTTTTCCATCTCTTCGAAGAGCACGGGCGCCGTGGTGCGCGCGCGGTCCGACAACAGCAGGTTGCGCGACGACAGCGCCAGCCCGTCGATATCGCGGATCGTCGGGCAGCCATGCACGGTAATCGGAATATCCAGATCCCGCGCCATCCGCCGCACCACCATGAATTGCTGGTAGTCCTTCTCGCCAAAAAACGCGTCGGTCGCGGCGGTTTGGGTGAACAGCTTGGTGACCACCGTTGCCACCCCGTCGAAATGGCCGGGGCGCCAGGCCCCCTCCATCACATCGGTCAGACCCGACACCGAAACCGTCGTCGCGAAATGCTCAGGATACATCTGATCGCCGTCCGGCACCCAGAGCGCATCGACCCCAAAACGCTCCAGCTTGCGTGCGTCCTCAACCTCGGTCCTTGGATAATTCTTCAGATCCTCGGGATTGTTGAATTGCTTGGGGTTGACGAAAATCGTCACGATCACCCGGTCGCAACGCGCCTTGGCTGCCGCCACCAGGGAAAGATGCCCGTCATGCAGCGCGCCCATGGTAGGCACGACACCGATGGTCTCGCCCGCGCGGATGAAAGGCCGGGTGAACTCGCGCAGATCACTCAGCGCGCGCAGGATCGGGGCGGTCATGCCTTGGGGGCCTTGTCGGAAAAGACATGCTCTGGCGCCGGAAAGCGGCGGCTGCGCACCTCCTCGGCATAGGCCGTGATCGCCGCCTCGCCATCCTCGCCCAAATTGCCGTACCGCTTGACGAATTTCGGCTTGAACGCGGTAAAGAGCCCCAGCATGTCATCGAGCACAAGGATCTGCCCGTCGCAGCCCACCGAGGCCCCGATGCCGATGGTGGGAATGCTGATCCCGGCGGTGATCTGATCTGCCTGCGTCGCGGGCACCTTTTCCAGCACCACGGAAAACGCGCCCGCCTGATCGACCGCGCGCGCATCCGCCATGAGCGCCTCTGCCGCCGCGCCCCTGCCCTGCACCTTATAGCCACCAAGCGTGTTGATGGATTGCGGTGTCAGACCGATATGCGCCATCACCGGCACGCCCCGCGCCACCAGAAAACCGATGGTCTCGGCCATGTGCCGCCCGCCTTCGAGCTTGACCGCAGCCGCGCCCGTCTCCGCCATCAACCGCGCGGCATTGCGGAACGCCTGAGCGGGGCTCTCCTCGTAGGAACCGAAGGGCATGTCCACCACCAGCATGGCGCGGCTCAGCCCCCGCGCCACCGCCTGCCCGTGCAGGATCATCATTTCCATCGTCACACCAAGCGTCGAGGACAGACCGTGCAGCACCATACCAACGCTGTCGCCCACAAGAACGAAATCGCAATGTTCGTCCATCATCTGGGCCATCGGCGTGGTATAGGCGGTCAGGCTGACAATCGGCGTGCCGCCCTTCATCTTCCTGATATCATCGGGCAGCGGGGCGGATTTCTGGCTGGTGGCGCTCATGGCAGTCTTTCGGTTGTCTCTGCGTCGCGGCGCAGGCTAGCAAGGGTGGCAGGGGAAATCCACCGCTCAGTTTTACACCGGCAAAAGCCGGGAAGGTCGCTTTTGGGCAGCTTTGTGTCGGCTGAATTTCGCACGAATTGGCAGGACTGATAAAGATCGCCCAAACACCGCATACCCCAAGGGAGTCGCATGCCATGAAAACCCAAGTCAAAGCCCTCGTCGTCGGCGGCGGTGCCGTCGGCACATCCATCGCCTATCATCTGGCCAAGGCAGGCTGGGACGATGTGATGCTGCTGGAGCGCGACGAGCTGACATCGGGCTCGACATGGCACGCGGCGGGGCTCCTGCCGCTCTTCAACATGTCCTACGCCACGACCCATATCCACAAGTATTCGGTCGATTTCTACAAGACGCTGGAGGAAGAGACCGGGCTCAACGCCGGGTTCGCCGTGGTGGGCAACCTGCGCATGGCGCAGACCGACGCGCGGATGGACGAATACATGCTCTACGCCTCCACCGCCGAGACCTGCGGCGTGGCCTATGAGTGGCTGACCCCAGAGCAGATCAAGGACCGCTGGCCGCTGATCAATACCGAGGATCTGAAAGGCGCGATCTATCACACCGAGGACGGCTACATTAACCCCGCCGACGTGACGCAGGCGATGGCCAAGGGCGCGCGCCAGCGGGGCGTGATGATCGAGCGCAAGTGGCAGGCCGATGCGTTCCACTGGACCGGCACCCATTGGGAGGTGACCTGCACCAAGATGATCGAAAAGGGCGGCAATCTTGTGCCCGGCGACGAACAGATCGTCATCACCGCCGAGCATGTGGTCACGGCAAGCGGCAACCACGCGCAGACCACGGCGAAAAAACTTGGCATCAAGATCCCCGCGATCCCGGTCGAGCATCAGTTCATCGTGATGGACAAGGACCCGGCACTGGTCGAATATCGCGCGAATGGCGGGCAGGAACACCCCGTCGTGCGCGACGCCGACGCGCAGAGCTATGTGCGCGAGGAACGCGGCGGCTGGATTCTGGGCGTCTATGAGAAGAACGCCCCCGCCTGCTTTGAATACGGCGTGCCCGACAGCTTCCGCGCCGATCTCTTCCCGCTCGATCTGGAGCGGATCGAAGAGCAATATATGGCGATGATCCACCGCATCCCGTCCTGCGAGGAGTCGGGCCTCAAGGACGATTTCAACGGCCCGATCTGCTACACGCCCGACGGCAATCCGCTGGTCGGCCCCGCGCCGGGGCTGCGCAACATGTGGCTGGCCGAGGGCTTCAGCTTTGGCATCACCGCTGCTGGCGGCACCGGCTACTACCTCGCCCAGCTGATGGTCGAGGGCGAGGCCGAAATCGACATGGCAAGCCTCGATCCCAAGCGCTATTCGTCAAACTGGATGACAACCGAGTTCGCCGCGCGCAAGAACGAGGAGGCCTATGACCACGTCTATATCCTCCACCACCCCGACGAGGAACGCCCCGCCGCCCGCCCGCTGCGCACCGCCCCGGCCTATGACCGGCAAAAGGCGCGCGGCGCGCAATTTGGCTGGGTCAACGGCTGGGAGCGGCCAAACTATTACGGCCCCCTTGATGCGCCGGAAAACTTCGACCACGATGCCCGCAGCTTCCGCCGCGGCGGCTGGTGGCAACATGCCGTGGATGAGGCAAAGGCGATCCGCGAGGGCGTGGGCCTGATCGACGCCACCGCCTTTACCAAGCACGTCATCAAGGGGCCGGGGGCGACCGCCTTCCTCGACTGGTTCACCTGCAACAAGCTGCCCAAAGTGGGCCGCATCAACCTGACCTATGCGCTCACCGATCACGGAACGACCCGCACGGAATACACCATCGTTCGGCTGAAAGAGCACGAATATTACCTCGTCTCCTCCGGCGGATGGACGGAATACGACGCCGACTACATGCGCAAGGCCGCCGAGGATATGGCGCCCGAGTTCGGCTATATCGAGATCCAGGACGTGACCACGCAATGGGGCGTTTTCGCCATCGCCGGCCCGAAATCGCGCGACGTTCTGCTTGAGGTGATCAAGGATGCCGATCCGGCGACGGCGCTTTCCAACAAGCGCTTCCCCTGGCTCTCGGCACGGCAGATCGAGCTGGGCATGTGCCCGGTCAACGCCATCCGTGTGGCCTATACCGGCGAATTGGGTTGGGAATTGCATCACCCGATCGAGATGCAGAACTACCTCTTCGACCTGCTGGAAAAGGCGGGCGAAAAGCACGGGATGAAGCTGGTGGGCGCGCGCGCGCAGAACTGGCTGCGGCAGGAGAAAAGCTATCGCGCCTTCGGCAACGAGCTGGGCCGCGACGCCACCCCGCTCGAGGCCGATCTGCCCCGCTTTGTCGATCTCGACAAGGAGTTCCGCGGCAAGGCCAAGCTGGTCGAAACCGGCGTGCGGGTGAAATGCTGCACGCTGCTCATTGACGGGCCCGAGGATGCCGATCCCTGGGGTCGCGAAGTGCTCTATACCGAGGATGGTACCCGCGTCGGTCGCCTGACCTCGGGCGGTTATTCGGTGGCTTTTGGCAAATCCATCGGCATGGGCTACGTCACCCCCGACCTGGCGGTCGAGGGCACAAAGCTCAAGGTCAAGATGCTCGACCGGCTCTGGGACGCGACCGTGACCTGCGACAGCCCCTACGACCCCAAGAACGAGACCATCCGCAAGGATGGGTGATACATGCAGGGGGTGCCTTCGGGTGCCCCCTCATTTTTCGTGCTGGCGCAACCACCTGCGCCACGCGCTCTCAGACCCGCGAAAGACGTTGATATCGACGCCGCCCTCGACCCCCGGCACGATCCCGGTGCCGGTATATTGCCAGAACACCCACGGGTGACCGGGATAGACCTGATCGGGCGTTTTCGCCACCGAGCGTAGCCAGAACTCCGCCCGCACCTGCCCGATGCCGGTCTGGGCAAAGAATTCCGGGGTGGTGTAGATGATCGGGCGCTGGCCGTAGTGACGCTCGACGATATCGAGGAAGATCTCGGCCTGCCGCCGCACCTCCGCCCCCGGCGGGCGTACCACGCAGGTGGGCGAAAACGGGTTCCATTCCATGTCGAGCACCGGCGGCAAGGCCTTGCCCCGTCGCGGCACATTGCGGATGAACCAGCGCGCCTGCACCTCCGGTTTGGTGCAGAAATAGTAGAAATGATAGGCCCCACGCGGCACGCCATGGCGCGCCGCCAACTGCCAATTGCGGTCGAATTGCGGATCCTTGAGGTCGCCGCCCTCGGTCGCCTTGATAAAGGCGAATTCGACCTCAGAGAACGCCACCCGCTGCCAGTCAATCTCGTTCTGGAACCGCGCCACGTCGATGCCATGCACCGGATAGCTGCCCGGCCCGCGCGGCCCGAAATCCACCCGGTCGTAGTCGCCGAACCGGTCCGCCGCAAGGCCCGGCGCGGTCAATGTCAACCCGAAGCAGAACAGAACCACGCGCAGCATCAATGCCTCCCCGGATCGGATACCCGCGCCGATCCTAGTCCGGATGTATCCCGCCGTCAGCCAATTCCGCGTCCGCCTAGCCTTTTTCCGCCAACTCGTCATAGCAGGCGATCGCCTTGGCGGCATACATCATCGCCGGGCCACCGCCCATCTGTATCGACATGGCGAGCACATCGCCGACCTCTTCGCGGGTCGTCCCGACGCGAATCAACGCCTCCATGTGCAGCGCGATGCAGGGTTCGCACTTGGTCGCCACCGCGATGCCGAGCGCGACAAATTCCTTGATCTTGAAATCGAGCGTGCCGCCTTCCTTGACGGCCTTGCCAAGCCCGCCGAAGGCGCGGGCGGTGTCGGGGATGAGCGCGTTGAGCGTGCGCAAATCCTGGCGGGTGGTGTCGATGGTCTTGGACCAGCTCATGTCAGCGCCTTTCTGTGGCTGCGGTTGCAACCGTAGAAACCACCCTTGGCGCGACTTGGCCTTGATCCAGATCAGCCGGGACGCTCGCCCACCAGAAAGAGGTTGTTGGCAGGCATCTGGCGAACCGGATGCAGGCTCAAACCCACCTCGCGCAGCCAGCCCTCCACCTCGGCCAGATCCTTGTAGCCGATGGCCGGGTCCTGCGCCGTCAGGCTCGCATCGAACCGCGCGTCACCCTCAGAGGTCGCCTGCCCGTCGCGCAGGAACGGGCCGTAGATTGCAAAGCGGCCGCCGGGGGCAAGTGCCTGCGCCGCCTCCGCGATGATCCGGCGCGCCTCGGGCGCGCTGATGAGGTGCAGAAGGTTGATCAGCACGATCAGGGCCTGCCCTGCCTGCTGTGCGCTCCAACCTGCCTCGGTCGCATCGAGCGCCATGGCAGCGCGCAGATTGGGCAGGCCCGCCTCGGCGACATAAGCGTCGATGCTGGCGCGACGCGCGGCGTCAATCTCGGTGGGCTGCCAGTTCAGGCCCGGCATCGCAGCGGCAAAGGCCACGACATGCTGCCCGGTGCCAGAGGCGATCTCCAGCGCAGGACCTGTTTCCGGCGCGAATTCGCGAAGCGCTTCGCTGATCGCCGCCGCATTGCGCTCTGCCGAGGGCGCGTGCAGCTTGGCACCCTCGCCCGCATGCGCGACCGAGGCCGAAGGCGGCAGGGTGCGGCGCGCGCTCATCCGCCCTCCTCCGTGCGATCCGTCGCCGGGGGCGGCGTGGGGGTAAGGGCGGCGACCCGCGCATAGAGCGCATCATCCATGTCGAACGTCATCGCGGCCAGTGAAGGCGCGATCTGCGTCGCCGAGCGGCCCGATATGAGCGGCACGGGCCGGGCGGGATGCCGCGAAGCCCAGGCTACGGCCAGCGTCGCGGGATCGGTGCCAAGCTCTGCCGCGATTTCGACCAGGCCTGCGGCTGCGTCACGCATCCAGTCCTTGCCGTAGCGGATCGCATAGCGTTCGTTGCCGGTGAGCCGTCCGGTCTCGCCTCGGGCGTATTTGCCGGTGAGCAGGCCGCCCGCCAGCGGTGAATATCCGGCCACGACCATCCCCTCAGAGGCCGCCATTGGCAGGATCTCCACCTCGGCCTGCCGCTTCACGAGACTGTACATCGGTTGCAAGACCGAGATTGGCAGGTCGAAGCGCACGCCGATACAGGCCGCCTTCATAACCTGCCAGGCGGCGAAATTCGACAGGCCGACATGGCTGATCTGGCCGCGCGATTTCAGATCGGCGAAACACTCCAGCGTTTCCTCAAGCGGTGTGTCGCGATCAAAGCGGTGCAGATAGAGAATATCGACATGATCCATCCCCAGCCTCTGCCGCGAGAGATCGAACTGCGCGCGGATATTGTCGGCCCCCGCGCCGCCCGAATAGCCCGCCTTGGTGGCGATCACCAGCCGGTCGCGATGCGGTGCGGCGAACCGGCCGAGCAGGGTTTCCGACGCACCGTCTGTATACAGATGCGCGGTGTCGAAATGGGTGATGCCCGCCGCGAGGCACGCGTCGAACATGCCGCGAGAGGCGCGCTCATCCGCTGTGCCGCCAAATTGCATTGTACCGAAAGCAACCTGGCTGGCCGGGGTTCCGTCGGGGGAGGTGATCTCTGTACTCATGGCGCGCAGACTGCCATGGGGATGCGACGAAGGGAACAGGGGATTGCGGCGTTTTCATCGCGATGCGGCGACGTTGGCCGCGCAATTCCCGCGCAACTGACACCTGCGCGGCGCGAACAGGGGCTATCATGCCGATTTGAGAACAGCGCGGCGTCGCCCGCGGGTGCACGAAGACGCTGGCCCGGCATGCCCGCCGGGGGCTTTACCTGACATGGGGCTTGGCGATGATCCTTTATCCGACTCTGGAAATTCTCAACGGCAAATGCGTGAGCCTGACGCGCGGGCGGCTCGACGAGCCGGTGATCTGGCATGTCGATCCGGTCGAAACCGCGCGTGGATTCGCGCGAGCCGGTGCCGAATGGATGCATCTCACCGACATGAACGGGCTGCGCGGCGAGGGCGGTAACGAGGCGCTGATCGAGGAGATCATCCGCGCCGCAGGCATCCCGGTGCAGCTTGGCGGCGGGTTCCGCTCGCGCGAGGCGGTGAGCCACTGGATCGACAAGGGGGCGGGCCGTATCGTGCTGGGCACCATGGCCATCCAGAACCCCGAGGGCGTCAAGGAAGTGGCCAAGTACCACCCCGATCAGATCGTCGTGGCCGTGGACGTGTTCCAGGGCCAGTTGATGAGCGACGGCTGGCGGTCGGCCAGTGCGTTCGGGGCCGATGATTTTATCCGCGCCTTTGATGGCGTGCCGCTGGCGGGCATCATCATCACCGATATCGACGCTGATATCGAAGACAGCGACGGCAGCCTCGGGGTCATCTCCGGCCTTGCCGCACAGACCCGTCAGCAGATCATGGCGCGCGGTACGGTGCGCAGCGTCGATGACGTGGCGCGCCTGCGCTACATCCCCAATATAGCGGGCGCGCTGATCGGACGGGCGCTGCTATCCAGGGATGTCGATCTGGCCGAGGCGCTGGACGTGGCCCGGCCAACGTCGGAACCCACCGCCGAGTTCCAGTAGGCGACCCGCATATATCGCGGCCCATGATATCGGCCGATGGATGCAAAACCGGCGCGCGCCCGCGCGCCGGGAGGCGCGCTCTTGCCCCCCGGGGGCAAGCCGGGGTAAGAGCAGCCGGAGAATGAGCAAGGAAAGGTCAGCATCATGCGGCGTGTCGTTGTCACGGGGCTGGGTCTCGTGACCCCATTGGCCGATGGGGTCGAGCAAAGCTGGAGCCGTCTGCTGGACGGGCAATCCGCGGCCGGAACCATCACCCGTTTCGACCCTTCGAATGTGGTCACGAAATATGCCTGCGAAGTGCCCTATGGCGACGGCAGCGACGGCACCTTCGATCCCGACCACTACATGGAGCCAAAGGAACGCCGCAAGGTGGATCACTTCATCCTCTTCGGCATGGCCGCAGCGCAGCAGGCAGTCGAGGATTCTGGCTGGCAGCCGCAGGATGCCGAGAGCCTTGAGCGCACCGGCGTGATGATGGGCGCGGGTATCGGCGGGCTGCGCTCGATCGAAGAGACCACGCTGATCATTCGCGACAAGGGGGTGCGGCGGGTGTCGCCGTTCTTCATCCCCGGCGCGCTGATCAACCTGATCGCCGGACAGGTCAGCATCCGCTACGGGTTCAAGGGGCCGAACCATTCGGTGGTCACCGCCTGCGCCTCGGGTGCACATGCCATTGGCGATGCCGCGCGGCTGATCATGTTCGGCGATGCCGATGTCATGCTCGCGGGCGGGGCCGAGGCGTCGATCTGTGAGATCGGGATCGCCGGGTTCAACGCTTGCAAGGCGCTCTCGACCAAGCGCGCAGACGACCCGAAGGCGGCCTCGCGTCCCTATGACGCGGATCGCGACGGTTTCGTCATGGGCGAGGGCGCGGGCGTGGTCGTGCTCGAGGAATACGAGCATGCCAAGGCGCGCGGTGCCAAGATCTATGCCGAGATCCTGGGCTATGGCCTGTCGGGCGATGCCTATCATGTCACCGCGCCGTCCGAGGATGGCAACGGCGGTCTGCGCGCGATGCGCGCGGCGCTGAAAAACGCCGGGCTGGAACCTGCGGCGGTGGATTACATCAACGCGCACGGCACCTCGACCATGGCCGACACGATCGAACTCAAGGCGGTAGAGACGCTGCTCGGCGAGGCCGCGAGCCACGCGACGATGAGTTCCACCAAATCCTCGATCGGGCATCTTCTGGGTGCGGCGGGGGCCGTCGAGGCAATCTTCTGCATCCTGGCATTGCGCGATCAGGTGGCACCGCCGACGATCAACCTCGACAATCCGGCAGTCGAGACGACGCTCGACCTCGCCCCAAATGCCAAGCGCGCGCGCAAGATCGACGTGGCGCTGTCGAACAGCTTCGGCTTTGGCGGCACCAATGCCGCGCTGGTGCTGGGGAAACCGCGCTGATGTGGCGGCATGTCGCGTCAAATTTCCTGACGCTTCTGGTGGTTGTGGTGTTCCTGCTGGGTGGCCTGATCCTCTGGGGCCAAAGCCAATACACCGCCGAAGGCCCGCATGGCGATCCGATCTGCCTGCGGGTCGAGCCGGGCAGCAACATGCGCATCGTGTCGCGCAAGCTCGAGGGCGAGGGCGCGGTGACAAGCGGAGCGATCTTTCGCATCGGCGCGGATTATGCCGAGAAAACGGGGGATCTGAAGGCCGGAAGCTGGCTTATCCCCGAGCGGGCGAGCATGTCGGAGATCACCGATATCGTCACCCGGGGCGGGGCGAGCAGCTGCGGCACCGAGGTGGTTTACCGCATCGGCGTGACCTCGGCCGAGGTGGTGGTGCGTGAGCTTGACACCTCCACCGGTCGCTATGAGGAGCGCGCCACCTTTGATCCGATGGCCGAGCAGGTGCCCGCGCCCGCAGTCTTTGACACCGTGCGCGGGCAGGCCGACACGCGGTATCGCATCGCCTTTGCCGAGGGCGTCACAAGCTGGCAGGTGGTCGAGGGTCTGAAATCCGTCGATGTACTTGACGGAGAGGTCGAAGAGGTGCCCGCCGAAGGCACGCTCGCCCCCGACAGCTACGAAGTGCGTCCGGGCGACAGCCGCGAAAGCGTGCTCAACCGCATGGCCGAGGCACAGGAGGTGATTCTTGCGGCGGCCTGGGAGGGGCGCGCCGAGGGGCTGCCGCTGGACAGCGCCGAGGAGGCGCTGATCCTCGCCTCGATCATCGAGAAGGAAACCGGCGTCGCGGAGGAAAGGCGTCAGGTGGCGAGCGTTTTCGTCAACCGGCTGAAGCGCGGTATGCGTCTGCAAACCGACCCGACGGTGATCTATGGCATCACCGAGGGACAGGGCGTGCTGGGGCGCGGCTTGCGGCAGAGCGAATTGCGCCGGGCAACGCCTTGGAACACCTATGTGATCGAGGGGCTGCCGCCCACACCGATCGCCAATCCTGGCCGCGCCAGCATCGAGGCGGCGGTCAAACCGACCAGCACGGATTACGTGTTTTTCGTCGCCGATGGCACGGGCGGGCACGCCTTTGCAGAGACGTTGGCCGAGCATAACCAGAACGTCGCCCGCTGGCGCGAAATCGAGGCCGGGCGGGCAACGGAGTAAAGGCCGACTCCGCGCCTAGCCGCGTTTGCGCGCGACCTTGCGCTTGGCCTTGGCGGCCTTGTGCTTGGCTGCGCCCTGTTTGCGCCGAGGGGGCTTGCCGCGTCCGCCGCGCCCGCCCTTGGGCATTTGCTCGCCCTCTATGCTCACCAGATCGAGCGCGATGCCGCCCGAAACCGGGAGCGCCTCGGCCAGCCGCACGGTCACGCGCTGCCCCAGCCCGATGGTCAACCCGGTATCCGAGCCCATCAGCGTGCCCGCCTCGCGGTCGAAATGGAAGAATTCCCGCCCGAGACTGCGCACCGGGATGAGCCCGTCCGCGCCCGTCTCATCGAGCCGAACGAACACCCCGAACTTGGCCACGCCACTGATCCGCCCGGTGAACTCCTCGCCCAGCCGTTCCGACAGGAAGGCCGCGAGGTAGCGGTCATTGGTGTCGCGCTCGGCCATCATCGAGCGGCGCTCGGTCTCGGAGATATGTTGCGCGGTATTCTCGAGTTGCTCGATTTCCGCCGGACTCAGTCCATCCTTGCCCCAGCCATGCGCAGTGATCAGCGCGCGATGCACGATCAGGTCGGCGTAGCGCCGGATCGGCGAGGTGAAATGCGCATAGGCCTGCAAGGCAAGGCCGAAATGCCCGAAATTCTGCGGCGCGTAATAGGCCTGCGTCATGGCGCGCAGGGTGGACATGTTGATGACCTCAGAATGGTCGGTGTCTTGTGCTGCATGCAACAGAGCGTTGAGATGCGCGGTGCGCAAAACCTGCCCCTTGGCCAGCACCAGCCCCGCCGCCTCGGCCACCTCGCGCAGGCTATCGAGTTTTTCGGGGCTGGGCTCTTCGTGCACGCGGAAAAGCAGCGGTGATTTGCGCGCGACCAGCGTCTCGGCGGCGGCCACATTGGCCAGCACCATGCATTCCTCGATCAGTTTATGCGCGTCCAGCCGCTCGGAGAAATTGACCGACAGCACCTTGCCCTCGTCGCTCAGCACCACCTTGCGCTCGGGCAGGTCGAGGTCCAGCGGTTGCCGCTTGTGGCGCGCCTGTTGCAGCGCATCATGCGCGGCATAGAGCGGGCGGATCACCTCGTCCATCAGGGGGGCGCATGCGTCATCCGGCGCGCCATCCATCGCGGTCTGGATCTGCTGATAGCTGAGCGAGGCGGCAGAGCGCATGAGGCCGCGCACGAACCTGTGCCCGACCTTCTCACCATGTGCGTCGATCTGCATCCGCACCGCCAAACAGGCGCGCGGCACGCCCTCGTGCAGCGAGCACAGATCGCCCGACAGTCGGTCGGGCAGCATCGGCACCACGCGGTCGGGGAAGTAACTGGAATTGCCGCGTTTTCTGGCCTCGGCATCCAGTGCGGAACCGGGGCGCACATGATGCGCCACATCGGCAATCGCCACCCAGATCACATGCCCGCCCTCGTTCTTGGGGTCGTCATCGGCATGGGCCCAGACGGCATCGTCATGGTCGCGCGCGTCCGAGGGGTCGATGGTGATGAGCGGCATGTCGCGCAGGTCGTCCCGGCCAGACAGCCCGGCAGGTTTCATCGCGTCGGCCTCAGCGATCACGTCGTCGGGGAATTCGTCCGGGATGCCGTGCTGATGAATGGCGATAAGCGACACGGCCTTGGGGGCCGAGGGGTCGCCCAACCGCTCCAGTACCCTTGCGCGCGGCAGGCCGAGGCGGGTCTTGGGGCCGGCCTGTTCGGCCTCCACCAACTCGCCGTCCTGCGCGCCGCCGGTGGCGTCGCGCGGCACCTGCCATTCCTTGCCGTCGCCCTTGTCGATGGGTACGATCCTGCCGCCCTCTTCTCCCTTGCGAAAAACACCCAATACTTTCCGGGGGTTGGCCCCGATGCGGCGAATGAGCCGTGCCTCGTAATGATGCGCCTCGGCCTTGACCTCCTGCAAACGCGCGAGGATGCGGTCGCCCTCGCCCAATGCCGGATCCGAGGCGCGGGGAATGAGCAGCACCACCGGCTCCACCCCCTCACCCTGCCATTCCAGCGGCTTGGCCAGAAGCTCCCCATCCGGGGTCAAATCATTGATTTGCAAAACAGATACCGGCGGAAGGCGGTCGGGATCGCGATAGGTTTTCTTGCGTTTTTCGAGATGGCCCTCATCCTCCAGCTCCTTGAGCAGGCGCTTGAGGTCGATCCGCGCAGCCCCCTTTATACCAAAGGCCTTGGCGATATCGCGTTTCGCGGTGAGGGTCGGGTTGTCCGAAATCCATTGCAGGATATCGGCCTTGGAGGGCATCTGGCTCATGGCTCGCACGTAGCACGATGCGGCTGGCGCGTCATCCGCGAAAACGGGGGCTGTATTGCGTCGGCATCGCGTCGGTTCGGCTGTCGACGCATGAAATAGGGATTGATTTTTTCATGGAATCACCGCAGCGTGAAAATTGCTAACGAATTTTCACGAGACTCACCGCCAATGCATCAGTCCGACATCAAGCACATGCAAAGCCTGGGCGCCGATCTGCGCGCCCTGCGCAAGGCGCGCGGGCTTACGCTGGCGGGGCTGGCGGGGCGGCTTGGCCGGTCGGTTGGCTGGCTGTCACAGGTCGAGCGCGACCTGTCGGAGCCGTCGATCAGCGATCTGCGGCAGGTGGCGCACGTGCTGGGCGTGCCGATGTCGCTGCTCTTTGGCCATGCGAGCGCGCCGGTGAGCGAACAGGGCTATGTGGTTCGGGCAGGCGCGCGGCGGCCGATGGGCTCGGGCGAGGAGGGGCTGATCGAGGAATTGCTCTCGCCCGACCTGACCGACGAGTTCGAGGTGATCCATTCGACCTTTCGCCCCGGCTCGAAGATGCAGCGCCCGGCGCAGCGCCCGACGCAGGAGGTGGGTTACATCCTGTCGGGCAGGCTCGACCTGAGGATCGCAGAGCGGCGCTTCACCGTCGGCGCGGGCGACAGTTTCCGGTTTCGCGGCGAGCCCTATTGCTGGGCCAATCCCTATGACACGCCCTGCGTTGCGATCTGGGTGATCGCTCCGCCGGTTTATTGAGGGGGCGGGGATGAGCTATCAAGCCTGGTCCGTGTTCGCGCTCTTTTGGGTGGTATTCGTCATCACACCGGGGCCCAATCACGTCAATTGCATCACCAACGGGATGACCCTGGGCTTTCGGCGCGGGTTGTGGGGCGTGGCGGCGATCCTGACGCAGGCCACGCTCTTCCTGACGCTCTCGGCGGCGGGGATCACTGCGCTGATCGCCGCCTCGCCCGTGGCGTTCGAGGCGGCGAAACTGCTGGGGGCGGGGGTTCTGATCTGGCTGGGCGTGCGCGGCTGGATACGGGCGCGGCGGCCTATCGAGACTGGCACGCAAAGCGATGGATCTGTCTTTTGGCGGGCCTTCATGGTGGCCACGATCAACCCCAAGAGCGTGGCGGGCTATCTCGCGGCGTTCAGCCAATTCGTGCAACCGGGCGTGCCGATCTGGGAGCAGATGTGGGTGATCTTTCCCACTGCGCTGACCATCACGGCAATCAGTTACACCGGCTTTACCGCGCTTGGCGCAGGGCTGGGACGCGCGGCATTGGGTGCGGTGTTCAATGTCTGGCTGCGGCGTGCGATGGCCGCCGCCTTCGTGTTCTATGGCGTGGCATTGGGCAGCGCCGCAACACCGGGGAGGGTGTGATGTTGACAGGATCGTGTCTATGCCGGGATGTGACGTTCACCGTGGGCGCACCCCCGCAAGGGCCGAGCGTGTGCCATTGCGGGCAGTGTCGGAGGCAGTCCGGCCATCTCTGGGCCTCGGCCTATGTGGCGCGGACGGATTTGAGTATTTCGGGAACGGTGAAATGGTATGCCGCGAGTGAGACCGCGAAACGCGGGTTTTGTCCGCGCTGTGGGTCGTTCCTGTTCTGGGCGGCGGATGCAGAGGACACGATGAGTTTCGCGCTCGGCGCGTTGGAGGAGCCAACGGGCCTGCGGCTGGAAAAGCACATCTTCGTCACCGACAAGGGCGACTATTACGACATCGCGGACGGCGTGCCGCAGAAGGGCTGAGGGAGGCTACGGATGGCTGAGATACCAACAACCGCGCGGGTCGTGATCATCGGCGGGGGCGCAGTGGGGGCGTCGTGCCTTTATCATCTGGCCAAGGCTGGCTGGTCGGATTGCGTGCTGCTGGAGAAGAACGAGTTGACCGCAGGCAGCACCTGGCACGCGGCGGGCAATGTGCCGACCTTCTCCACAAGCTGGTCGGTGATGAACATGCAGCGCTATTCGACCGAGCTTTACGCCCGACTGGGGGCTGAGGTCGATTATCCGATGAATTATCATCAGACCGGCTCCATCCGTCTGGCGCATAGCCGCGAGCGGATGCAGGAATTCGAGCGCGCCAAGGGGATGGGCAGGCATCAGGGGATGGACTTGGAGATCCTCGGCCTGGGCGAGATCAAGGCGCGCTATCCGTTCATCGAGACGCATGACCTGAAGGGCGCGCTTTATGACCCCAACGACGGCGATATCGACCCCGCGCAGTTGACGCAGGCGCTGGCCAAAGGGGCGCGAGAGATGGGGGCGAAGGTATTGCGCTTTTGTCCTGCCACGGGCGTGCGGCGTGAGAACGGCGAATGGATCGTCGAGACCGACAAGGGCGAGATCCGCTGCGAGATCGTGGTGAACGCCGCAGGTTACTATGCGCAGCGCGTCGGTGAGTGGTTCAGGCCCTATGGCGGGCGCACCGTACCGATGATGGTGATGAGCCATCAGTATCTTCTGTCCGAGGAAATCCCCGAGATCGAGGCCTGGTCCAAGGAACAGGGCCGCAAGCTGCCACTACTGCGCGATGTCGATGTGTCCTATTACCTGAGGCAGGAAAAGCACGGCTTCAACCTTGGCCCTTACGAGCCGCGCTGCCGGGCGCATTGGGTGGACCCGTCCGACCCGATGCCCGAGGATTTCAGCTTTCAGCTCTGGCAGGAGGATATCGACCGGATCGAGGAGATCGTGACCGACGCGATGGCGCGGGTGCCTTTGCTGGGCACCTCGGGCATCAGCAAGATCATCAACGGGCCGATCCCCTATGCGCCAGACGGGATGCCCTTGCTGGGGCCGATGCCCGGCGTGCCGAACGCGTTCGAGGCCTGTGTCTTTACGTTTGGGATC
Organism: Roseovarius sp. A-2; assembly: GCF_002072155.1. GTDB lineage: Bacteria > Pseudomonadota > Alphaproteobacteria > Rhodobacterales > Rhodobacteraceae > Roseovarius. The sequence goes on from NZ_BDIY01000023.1 coordinate 34,851, forward strand.
GCGCAGGGCGGCGGCGCGGGCAAGGTGTTGGCGGAATGGATCACCGAGGGCGCGCCAGAATGGGACATGTGGTCCTGCGATCCGCGCCGCTACACCGATTACACCGATCCCGAGTATTGTGTCGCCAAGGGGATGGAGGTTTACGGCCACGAATACGCCATGCACTTCCCGTGGCACCGCTGGCCTGCGGCACCCGACCGCAGGGTCTCGGCGCTGCATGACCGGCTCAAGTCGGCGGGGGCGCAGATGGGGGCCTATAACGGCTGGGAGCGGGCCAATTGGTTCGCCGGGCCGGGGGATGACACGAGCGAGGAAGCGACGCAGACATGGGACCGCGCGGGACCGTGGGAGCCTCGTATCCGCGAGGAATGCGAGGCGGTACGCGATCATGCCGGGGTCATCGCGATTTCCGGCTTTACCCGGCTGGCGGTTGAGGGGCCGGGGGCGCGCGCGCATGTCGATGCGCTCACCGCCTCGCGCCTGCCGCAGCCGGGGCGCATTGGCCTTGCCTATTTCAGCGATGCGCGAGGCCGTATCCTGACCGAGATGTCGGTAATCCCGCGTTCGGAGGATGAGATCTGGCTGATCACCGCCGGGGCGGCGCAATGGCATGACCGCGACGTGCTGGCACGGGGCCTGCCCGAGGGGGTGACGCTGACCGACCGGAGCGACCGGTATGACTGCCTGCTGGTCACCGGGCCTGCGGCGCGCAACATTCTCGGGCCGCTGACCGATGGCGATCTGTCGCGGCCCTGGCTGAGCGTGCAGGATGCGACGGTCTGCGGTGTGGGCTGTGTGCTGATCCGGGTGTCCTTCGCCGGGGAGTTGGGCTGGGAAATTCACTGCCGGGCCGCGGAGGCACCGGTGATCTGGGATGCGGTGACGGATGCGGGGGCCAAGCCCTTCGGCATGTGGGCGCTGAATTCCCTGCGCATCGAGAAGGGCTACCGCGCGTGGAAGGGCGATCTTTCGACCGATTACTCGCTGCTCGAGGGCGGGCTGGAGCGGTTCGTGAAGCTCGACAAGCCGCAGGAGTTTCCAGGCAAGGCGGCGCTGCTGGCCGAGAAACAGAGGGGCGTGACCAAACGGTTCGCGCCGATGATCGTCGAGGCGGGGGCGGCGGATGCGCCCTATATGTCGACGATCTGGCACGGGGGCGAGATCGTGGGCGAGACCACATCGGGCGCCTGGGGCTACCGCGTGGGGGCGTCGGTGGCACTCGCCATGCTGCGCGCCGATTTGGCAGTGCCGGGCACAAAGCTGGAGGTGGAGATCTACGGCGAGCGGGTTCCCGCCACGGTGCAGGCCGACGCGCCGCTCTGGGATCCGGAGAACGAAAGGCTCAAGGCGTGACGCTCGAGACATACCTGCTCTATCTGGGGGTGGTGGCCGCATTCTTCGCGACGCCCCCGGACACCAGCCAATTGCTGATCATCTCCAACAGCCTGCGCCACGGCCTGCGCCGCAGCCTCGCCACCGTAGCCGGCGACCTGAGCGCCAATGCGATTCAGATGACACTGGCCGCCTTCGGGCTGACCGCGGTGATCGCCACCAACGCGGATGCGCTCTGGATCGTCAAATGGGCGGGGGTCGCGTATCTGGCCTGGATCGGGGTCAGGCTGCTGCTTGCCCGCCCCGAGGCGATAGCGCCCGATGCCGCACCGGGTGGCAGGCTCTTCCGGCAGGGCTTCGTCACCTCCTCGGCCAACCCCTACGCGGTGGTGTTCTTTGGCGCGCTGTTTCCGCAGTTCATCAACCCGGGGCAGCCGATCTGGCCGCAACTCCTGATATTGGGGCTGAGCTATCTGGTGGTGGACGGCCTGATCCTGCTGCTCTGGGGCTGGGCCGCGACCCGCACGCTTGGCCGGGTCAGGCAACTGACCGGGATCTGGATCAACCGCGTCTCGGGCTGTCTGATGATCGGCGCGGCGGTCTTGCTGGGCTTCAAGGACATCGAACGGGAGGCCACGCGTTGACCCTGCCCGCCACCATGTCCGGCGTATACCTCACCCGCCATGGCGGGCCGGAGGCGCTGGAGTGGCGCGAGGATTTTCCCGTCCCGCGCCCCGGTGTGGGCGAGGGGATGGTCCGTGTGCTGGTGGCGAGCGTCAACAACACCGATATCAACACGCACGAGGGCTGGTATGCGGCGGAGGTGACGGGGGCCACGGGCGATACGGCGGGGCAAGAGGTGCTGATCACCGGGACCTCAGGCAATGTCGGCCCCGCGGCGGGGCAGCTGTCCGCGCGGATGGGCGCACGGGTGACGGGCATCTCCGCGCCATTGAAGGGTGCGGCGGAGATCGTCACGCGTGGTGGCACCCCCCCTGCCCCGGAACCACTATCACACGGTGATCGACTTCGTGGGCGTAGCAGGCTTTGCCGCGCTCATCGACGCGCTGCGCCCGGGTGGGCATTACGCGGGGGTGGGGGTCATCGCCGGGCCGATGTTTCATGCCGATCTATGCCGCATCTACCTGCGCGACATCGCCCGCGCACAGGTCGAATTCCAGACCAAGACCCACAACGGCAAGCTTTTCCTTTTGCCACGGGAGGCAGACACATGGCAGAAATCACCCTCCTCGACGGCTCCATCGGGCAGGAGCTGGTGCGCCGGTCCGGCGACCGGGCGACGCCGCTCTGGTCCACTCAGGTGATGATCGACTACCCGCAGATCGTTCGGCAGGTGCATGACGCCTATTTCGCCGCCGGGGCGACGGTGGCCACCACCAACACCTACGCGGTGCTGCGCGACCGACTGGTACGCGTAGGGTTAGAGGATTCGGTCGACCGCCTCGCCGATGTGGCCGTCAGCGCCGCCAACGCCGCCCGCGACGCGCATGGCGCGGGGCGCGTGGCCGGGGCCGTAGGGCCATTGGTGCAATCCTACCGGCCGGATCTTTGCCCGCCTGCGGCTGAGGCGGCGATGATCTATAACGAGCCGGTGGCGGCCATCGCGCCCCGCGTCGATCTGCTGCTCTTCGAGACCATGTGTTCGGTCGATCAGGCGCGCGGCGCGTGTCTGGCGGCGCAGGCGGCGGGCGTGCCGCTGTGGCTGGCGGTCTCGGTGATGGACGAGGACGGCACGCGGCTGCGCTCGGGCGAGCCGCTCTCGGCGCTCGCGCCGCTTTTAGCCGAAATGCCGCCCGCCGCGATCCTGCTCAACTGCTCGCCGCCCGAGGCAATCACCCAAGGGTTACCTCATATCGCCACGTTCGGCCTGCCCTTCGGTGCCTATGCCAACGGCTTCACCCGGATCAGCGAGGGGTTTCTGGGCAACGCCCCCACCGTCGACGCGCTCGAACAGCGGACCGATCTCTCCCCCGCCGCATATGCCACAACCGTCATGGGCTGGATCGACGCGGGTGCCACGATCGTCGGTGGCTGCTGCGAGATCGGCCCCGATCATATCACCGAACTGGCGCGGCGCATCCGCGCGGCGGGCCATGACTTTGTCTGAGGCTTTCATCGTTCCGGAAATACTCCTGGGGTGTGGGGGCAGCGCCCCCGCCCCAGTCGTATCGCGACAGCGATCCGAGCCCCACTTGCATCCTGACAGGAGATAACCCATGACCGATCTTCCAACACAGGCCCGCGTGGTCATCATCGGCGGCGGCGTCGTGGGCTGTTCTGTCGCCTACCACCTGACCAAGCTGGGCTGGACCGACGTGGTTCTGCTGGAGCGCAAGGCGCTCACCTCGGGCACCACGTGGCACGCGGCAGGTCTGATCGGGCAGTTGCGCGCCAGTGCCAACATGACCCGGCTCGCGCGCTATTCGGCCGATCTCTATACCGGGCTGGAGACCGAGACCGGCATCGCCACGGGGTTCCGGCAGGTCGGCTCGATCTCGGCGGCGCTGACGGGCGAGCGGCTGGAGGAGCTCAAGCGCAGCGCGGCGATGGCGCGCGCCTTTGGTGTGCCGGTGGAGGAGTTGAGCCCCGCCGAGATCGCCGACCGCTATCCGCATCTCAACATCGAGGGCGTGACTGGCGGCGTCTGGTTGCCCACCGACGGGCAGGCGGACCCCGCGAATATCGCGCTGGCGCTGGCCAAGGGCGCGCGGGGCCGGGGCGCGCGGGTGCAGGAGCGTGTGAAGGTGACGGGGATCGCGCGAACGGGCCGCCGCGTGACCGGCGTGGATTGGCAGGGCGAGGGTGGCAGCGCGGGCCATATCGTCTGCGATCACATCGTCAATTGCGCGGGCATGTGGGGGCATCAGGTGGGGCGCATGGCGGGCACCAGCGTGCCGCTGCATGCCTGCGAACATTTCTATATCGTGTCGGAGCCGATTGCCGGGCTGTCGCAGCTTCCGGTGCTGCGGGTGCCGGACGAATGCGCCTATTACAAGGAGGACGCGGGCAAGATTCTGCTGGGCGCGTTTGAGCCCAATGCCAAGCCCTGGGGGATGGACGGCATTTCCGAGAGTTTTGAATTCGATCAGCTGCCCGAGGATTTCGACCATTTCGAGCCCATTCTGGAAGCGGCGGTGAACCGGATGCCGATGCTGGCGGAGGCGGGGATTCACACGTTCTTTAACGGTCCCGAGAGCTTTACCCCCGATGATGCCTATCATCTGGGGCTGGCGCCTGAGATGGACAATGTCTGGGTGGCGGCGGGGTTTAACTCCATCGGGATCCAGTCCGCGGGCGGCGCGGGGCATGCGCTGTCGCTATGGATGGAGGATGGCGAGAAGCCCTTTGATCTGGGCGATGTGGATATCTCCAGGATGCAGCCGTTTCAGGGCAACCGGCAGTATTTGTTCGAGCGCTCGAAGGAGACGCTCGGCCTGCTTTATGCCGATCACTACCCCTATCGGCAGAAGGCCACGGCGCGCGGTGTGCGGCGCACGCCGTTTCATGCGCAACTGCTGGAGCGTGGGGCGGTGATGGGCGAAGCGGCGGGCTGGGAGCGGGCGAACTGGTATGCGCGTGAGGACGAAGCGCGGGAGTATCGCTATGGCTGGGGGCGGCAGAACTGGTTCGACAATGCCGGGGCCGAAGTGCGCGCCATTCGCGGGGCTGTGGGCATGTATGACATGTCGAGTTTCGGCAAACTGCGCGTCGAGGGGCCGGAGGCGGAAGCGTTCCTCAACCATGTCTGCGGGGCGGATATGGCGGTGCCGGTGGGCCGGATCGTCTATACGCAGTTTCTGAACGCGCGCGGCGGCATCGAGGCGGATGTGACGGTGACGCGTCTTTCCGAGAGCGCCTACTTGGTGGTCACGCCCGCCGCCACGCGGCTGGCGGATGAGACATGGCTGCGGCGGCATCTGGGCGGGCGGATGGTAGTGATCACCGATGTCACCGCTACCGAGGGCGTGCTCGCCGTCATGGGGCCGAACGCGCGCGATCTCATGCGCGCGGTCTCACCCGATGACATGTCGAACGAGGCGCATCCCTTTGGCTGGGCACGACAGATCGAGATCGGCATGGGACTGGCGCGCGCGCATCGCGTGTCTTACGTGGGCGAGCTGGGCTGGGAGATTTACGTGAGTGCCGACATGTGCGGCCATGTCTTCGAGGTGCTGACCGAGGCGGGGGCGGATCACGGGCTGACACTGTGCGGGCTGCACGCGATGGACAGTTGCCGTATCGAGAAGGCGTTTCGCCATTTCGGCCATGACATCACCTGCGAGGATCATGTGCTGGAGGCGGGGCTGGGATTTGCCGTCAAGACCGGCAAGCCCGATTTCATCGGCCGTGACGCGGTACTGGCCAAGCGTGAGGCGGGTCTCACACGTCGTCTGCTGCAATTCCGCCTGACCGATCCGGAGCCAATGCTCTATCATAACGAGCCGCTGCTGCGGGATGGCGAGATCGTGGGCTACCTGAGTTCGGGGGCGTATGGCCATCACCTTGGTGCCGCCATCGGGCTGGGCTATGTCCCCTGCCCCGGTGAGAGCGCGGAGGAGATGCTGGCCTCGACCTACGAGATCGACGTGGCGGGTGCCCGCGTGCGGGCCGAGGCAAGTCTGCGGCCGATCTATGATCCGAAATCGGAGCGGATGCGCGGCTGAGCGTGCGTCGCGCGCAGGCAGACATCGCCGATCGCCGGGGAGATCCCCCGGTCAAGCCGGAGGGTGACCGGATTTGGCGCGGCTGACGTCGTGCGTGCCTTGCGGTTGGTCGCATTGATCCCGGCACGTCTTGCGCTTATAGGCGACGACGACACACGCAATTGATCCGAAGGAAACGCCCATGTCGAATGCCGCGCTTGAAACCGCCATCGAAGCCGCCTGGGAGGCGCGCGACACCATCACGCCCAAGACCGGCGGCGAAACCCGCGAGGCGATCGAGGCAACGCTGAACGCGCTGGATAGCGGCACGCTGCGCGTGGCCGAGCGGCAGGAGACCGGTGACTGGCATGTCAACCAATGGGCCAAAAAGGCGGTGCTTCTGGGCTTTCGCATCAAGGACATGGAAATCCATCCCGGCGGGCCGCAGGCGGGCGGCTGGTGGGACAAGGTCGACAGCAAGTTCAACGGCTGGGGTGAAGCCGAGTGGCGCGCCGCAGGGTTCCGTGCGGTCCCGAATTGCGTGGTGCGCAAATCCGCCTATATCGCGCCCGGCGTGGTGCTGATGCCGAGTTTCGTCAACCTTGGTGCCTATGTCGATGAAGGCACCATGGTCGATACATGGGCCACCGTGGGCAGTTGCGCGCAGATCGGCAAGGGGGTGCACCTGTCGGGCGGCGTCGGCATCGGCGGTGTGCTGGAACCGATGCAGGCGGGCCCGACGATCATCGAGGATAACTGTTTCATCGGCGCGCGCTCGGAGGTGGTCGAGGGCTGCATCGTGCGCGAGGGCTCGGTTCTGGGCATGGGCGTCTATATCGGCAAATCGACCAAGATCGTCGACCGCGAGACCGGCGAGGTCTTCATCGGCGAGGTGCCGCCCTATTCGGTGGTGGTCTCGGGCTCCATGCCGACCAAGAACAACCTCAACCTCTATTGCGCGGTGATCGTCAAGCGCGTCGACGCGCAGACCCGCTCCAAGACCGCGATCAACGAGTTGCTGCGCGACTGATCCGCAGCCGGGCATGGTGGCACCGGCAAGGTCCCATTTCTGCGGGGCCGGTGCCGGGGCTGCCATGAGCCCCGCGGTGGCTGGTGCGCCGCGACCCTCAGAACGCGCCGAACTTCTCCTCCAGGTAATCCAGCAACGGCCCCGCAGTGGGCTCTGCCCCGCCGCAGGCGCGCGCGATCACCTCTGCGGGGGCGAACCGCCCGCCATGGCGCTGCACCTGCGCGCGCAGCCACGATGTCGCCCCGCCCAGATCGCCGAGCGACAGATGCACCTCCAGATCCGGCACCGCCCCGCGCATCGCCTGGAAAAGGCAGCCAGCATAGACATTGCCCAGGCTGTAGGTCGGGAAATAGCCGAACAGCCCGACCGACCAATGCACGTCCTGCAACACCCCGTTCGAGGCCCGATCGACGGCATAGCCGAAATCGGCCTCGAACCGGTCGTTCCAAGCGGCCTCCAGGTCATCCGTAGACAGATCGCCCGCAATGAGCGCCTTTTCCAGATCGAACCGCAGCATGATATGCAGGTTGTACTGCACCTCGTCCGCCTCCGTGCGGATATGGCCGCGATGCACCCGATTGACCGCGCGATAGAACGTCTCGGCATCGTTAACCCCGAAATCACCGAAGGTGTCGCGCATCCGCTCGAACAACCAGCCGGTATAGGCGCGGCTGCGCCCTAGCTGGTTCTCGTAAATCCGGCTCTGGCTTTCATGCACGCCCATCGACACGCCCTGCCCCAGCGGCGTCAGGCGATAATCCGGGTCTATGCCCTGCTCATAGCAGGCGTGGCCGACCTCGTGGATCGTGGAATAGAGACAGTTGAACGGGTCATGCTCGTTCACCCGCGTGGTAATGCGCACATCGTCGCCGCTGCCCGAACTAAACGGATGCACCGCCATGTCGAGCCGCCCGCGCGCGAAATCATAGCCGAAATTCCGCGCCAACTCGCGCGAGAGACGCAGTTGTGCCTGCTCGTCGAAATGCGCGTCCAGCGCGGGCCAGTCGCGCTCCAGCGCGCGGGCACGCAGATCGACCAGCCGGGGCCGCATCTCGGCGAATATCGCGTCCAGCCGCGCCGCCGTCATGTCGGGTTCGAAATCGTCAATCAGCGCATCATAAAGGGTGCGCCCCCGCGCCACGGCGGCGGCCTCCTCCCGCTTCAATCGGATCACCTCGGCCAGCACCGGCGCGAAAGCCGCGTAGTCGTCGCCTGCCCGCGCCTCGGCCCATTGCCCCTGCGCGCGGCTGGTCAGACGCGCGAGCGCCACCGCCAGATCGCCCGGCACCAGCGTGGCGCGGTCATAGTCGCGCCGGATATGGCGCAGCTGCGCGCGGGCCACCTCGTCGGTGACATCCGCCTCGGCACGGGCCAGCAGATCGCCGCGCCGCAGATCACAGCGCCGGGCGTGCAGCACCGCCTGTATCGCGCCCGTCTCCTCGGACCGCTGCTCGGCGGCGCCGCGCGGCATCATGGTTTCCTGATCCCAGCCCAGCCGCCCCGCGACTTGCGCCAGTGCCTGCGTGTCGCGCTCCAGCGCGATCAGATCGTCATAGGCCGTCATGCCGTCCCCTCCCGGATGGATGTGGTGCGCGGATACTGGCTCAGGAACCGCGCCCGCAGGATCAGCACCCAAAGCACCACCGCCGTGAATTGATGCACAATCGCCAGATGCCACGGCGCGATATAGAGCACAGTCATGATCCCGAGGCTCATCTGCAACAGCAAAACCGCGAACATCGCGGTGAAGGCCCCGCGCGTGATGCCATGCGCAGAGCGCCGACCGCGCAGCCAGACCACCACGGCAAAGCCCAACAGCAGATAACCGCTGACCCGGTGGATGAACTGCACGGTGCCGGGATTCTCGAAGAAATTGCGCCACCACGGGGCAAGGTCCATCATGTCAGGCGGCAAGAGCCCCCCGGCCATCAGCGGCCAGTCGGTATAGCTGCGGCCTGCGTCGATGCCCGCCACCAGCGCGCCCAGCAGAATTTGCAGAAAGGCGAAATGCATGAGGCCGGTTGAGAGGCTGAAAAGCTTGGCTTCACGTCCGCGCCGGGCCTGCATCAATTCCCGCTCCTCGCGGCCCAAACCCATCACATACCAGGCGATAAGCCCCAGAATGACGAAGGCCAGCCCCAGATGCACGGCCAGCCGGTAGGAGGCCACGGCGATCATCTCACCCGAAAGGCCCGAGGACACCATCCACCAGCCGATCGCGCCCTGCGCCCCGCCCAGCGCGCCCAGGCCAAGAAGACGCCCGGTCCAGCCCTTGGGAATCTGAAAGGTGACCAGAAACCCGAAAAATCCCAGCGCCCAGACCAGCCCGATGAACCGACCCAATTGCCGGTGGCCCCACTCCCACCAGTAGATCACCTTGAACTCGGCCAAACTCATGCCCTTGTTGAGCAATTGGTATTGCGGGATGGCGCGATACTTGTCGAATTCGTCCTGCCAGACGGCCTCCGACATCGGCGGCAGCGCCCCGGTCACCGGCTTCCACTCGGTGATCGACAGCCCGCTATCGGTGAGCCGCGTGAGCCCGCCCACGGCGATCATCCCCACCACCAGCGCAAAGAGGATCATCAGCCAGACACGGATGCCGCGCCGCGCGCCGCGACGACCGGCGTCGATCATGCCGCCCTTGGGGCCCTGTTTCGGCGTCTCGGCGCCACCGACCTCTTCGAAGATACTGCGTTTCCCGCTCATGTCCCGCCTTTCCGGTTGCGACCGCCTGACAGCTTAGGTCGAGGCCCCTCCTGCTTCAACCGCGCTCCTTCCAGCGGACCATCTGCCGCAACACGCCGTGCAGCATCTGCACATCGGCGCGGGTCAGCGGCATCCGGCTCCAGAGGTTGCGCAGGTTGGTCTTCATGCTCTCGGCCTTGTGGTCGGGGAAAAAGAACCCCGCCTCGCCCAGCCGGTCCTCGTAATGCTCCGCCAGCTTCTCGATCTCGATCTGCGCGGCCCAGTCGGATTTGGCCATGTCCATGCGCTCATGCACCACCTCGACTGCGGCGCGCTGCCATTCATAGGCGGTCAAGAGCACGCATTGCGCAAGGTTGAGGCTTGCAAATTCGGGGTTCACCGGCACGTTGATGATCGCGTTGGCCCGCGCGATATCGTCATTCTCCAGCCCGGCGCGTTCAGGGCCGAAGAGCACGGCCACCTTTTGCCCCCCGGCGATCTTCTCGGCGGCCAGCGCCATCGCGCGTTCGGGGCTGAATACCGGCTTGGTCAGGCCCCGCGCCCGCGCTGTGGTGGCAAAGACATAGGCGCAATCGGCCACGCCTTGGGCCGTCGTCTCGACCAGCTGCGCCTCGTCCAGAAGCCGCCCCGCCCCGCTCGCCATAGCCACGGCCCGAGGGTTGGGCCAGCCATCGCGGGGGGCCACGATGCGCATCCGGTCAAGGCCGAAATTCCACATCGCCCGCGCCGCGGCCCCGATATTCTCGCCCATCTGCGGGCGCACGAGCACGAAGGCGGGTTGTGGTCGGTCACTGGGCATCGGTGTTCTCTTTCCGGATAGGCGGCGCGCCGGGTTTAGGACAGGGCCGCGGAACTGAAAAGCCCCTGCCCTTCACCGTTCCGAAAATACTCATGCTCAACCCAGACAAAAGGGCGCGCGCCCCGAATGGACGCACGCCCTTAGGCATTCCATCGCGTGGCGGCTTATTCCGCCGCTTCCGCCGGGCCGCTGGAGGAGGCATCCTTGGCCTCATCCCCCTGCGCCTGACCCTCGCCACCCTCGGATTTCGGCGGTTTCTTGGCGCGCGGCTTGCGCGGGCGTTTCTGCGGCGCCGGCTTTTCCTGGCTTTCCGGCGTCTCGACCAGACCGCTTTCGCTATCGCCGCCGCTGTCGATCACGTCCGGCTGCGCGCTGCGGGCCGGATCAGGCTGCGTATGGCGCGGGCCCTGGCCACCGCTATCGTTGGCCTCGCGCGCCTGACCGTCGTCACGCCCGCCCTGCGGGCGCTCGCCACGTTCACGGTCGCGATCCGCCTGACGTTCGCGGTTCTGACGCTCCTGCTCTTCGCGGCGTGCGTCCTGTTCCTTCTGCGCCTCGCCCAGCATGCGCAGGTAATGCTCTGCATGCTGCTGGAAATTCTCAGTGGCGACCCGGTCGCCCGACAGCTGCGCATCACGTGCAAGCTGATTGTATTTCTCGATGATTTGCTGCGGCGTACCGCGCACCTTGCCCTCGGGGCCGGAGCTATCGAAGACCCGGTTGACGATATTCCCGACCGAGCGGTTGCGGTTCGGCTTGTTCCGCGAACGTGACTTGGATGATCTCATATTTTTGCAGTCCAGCCTTGTGGTCAATGCGTCGCTTGCTCCGACTGGCGCGTCTGTGCACCGAAATCTGTCGAATCGGACATGTATTGGCTTGGCATCAAGCGGGACCGCCCATTACGCGCATCCGCCGTCTTGATACCTCCCAATAAACACGCCGAACCGCGTCGCACAAGAGGAAAGCGCGATTTTTATTCAGTTTGCGCGGATTTTAGCGGTCGAAACGCGCCGATCGGCCCGGCTTTGCGGGCCAGACGCCGACAACCACACGGTCACGCCCATCAAGATCGGGCAGCACCCCCACCTCGGCAAAGCCCGCCGCGCAAAGGAGTTCACGCACCTGCGCGCCTTGCTGCCAGCCGATTTCCAGCGCGATGCGCCCCCCGGGGCGCAGATGCGCCCCTGCCCCCGCAGCGATCATCCGGTAGGCCAGGAGCCCATCTGCGCCATCGGTCAGTGCGGCTTGGGGGTCGTGGTCGCGCACCTCGGGGCTGAGATCCGGCATCTCGTCCACCGCAATGTAAGGCGGGTTCGAGACGATCAGGTCGAATGGGCCGGTGACCTGCGAGAACCAGTCAGAGCGGTAAAGATCGAGCCGCGCGCCCACCCCGTGCCGCGCCGCGTTGCGCGCCGCCACCTCAAGCGCCGCCGCACTGATATCCGTGGCCACGCCCTGCGCCCCGGGCCAGTCGGCCAGCAGCGTCACCGCGATGATCCCGCTGCCGGTGCCAAGATCGAGCAGCCGCGCCGCCACCGGGCCGCGCAGCGCCTCGGCGATCAGGCATTCGGTTTCGGGGCGCGGGTCGAGCACATCCGCCGTCACCTCGAAGCTGCGCCCCCAGAAATCGCGCCGCCCGATGATCTTCGCCACCGGCTCGCGTGCCATGCGTCGCGCGATCATCGCATTAAGCCGCGCCGCCGCCGCCGCATCAAGATCATCCCCCAGATGCAAGGTTAGCCGGTCACGCGGCACCTCCATCGCCACGGCCAGCAACGCGCGCGCATCACCGGCGGCACCGTCGATGCCCGCCGCCTGCAAGGCCCGCGTGGCCGCGACAAGAGCGGCCTGCGCGCTCACGTCATCTCGGCCAGCAGCGTGGCCTGCGCATCCGCCGTCAGCGCGTCGATCACGTCGTCGAGATCGCCCTGCATCACCTGATCGAGCTTGTAGAGCGTCAGGTTGATGCGGTGGTCGGTCATCCGCCCCTGCGGGAAGTTATAGGTGCGGATGCGCTCGGACCGGTCGCCGCTGCCCACCTGTGCCGCGCGGCTGGCGGAGCGTTCGCTGTCCACGCGGCTGCGCTCCATGTCGAAAAGCCGCGACTTCAGCACGTCCATCGCGATCTCGCGGTTGCGGTGCTGGGATTTCTGGCTGCTGGTGACCACCAACCCGGTAGGAACATGGGTGATCCGCACCGCCGAATCGGTGGTGTTTACATGCTGCCCGCCCGCCCCGGAGGAGCGCATCGTATCGATGCGCAGATCGTTCGGGTCGATCTGGATATCGACATCCTCGGCCTCGGGCAGGACCGCGACGGTGGCGGCAGAGGTGTGGATGCGCCCGCCGCTCTCGGTCTCGGGCACGCGCTGCACGCGGTGGACACCGGATTCGAACTTGAGCCGGGCAAAGACGCCCTCGCCCCCCACCCGCGCCACCAGTTCGCGCAAGCCCCCCAATTCGCTCCACTGCTCCTCGATCACCTCGAAGGACCAGCCCTGCGCCTCGGTGTAGCGCTGATACATGCGCATCAGGTCAGCGGCGAAAAGCGCCGCCTCGTCGCCCCCAGTGCCGGGGCGGATTTCGAGGATCGCGGCGCGATTGTCGGCCTTGTCGCGCGGCAGAAGCGCCAGTTGCAGCGCCGCCTCCATCTCCGGCAGACGCGCCTCAAGCTCCGCAATCTCGGCCTGGGCCAGATCGCACAGGTCCGGATCGTCGAGCACCCCCCGCGCCGCCTCGATATCCGTTAGGGCCTGCCGATAGGCACGGATTTCCTCGACCACAGGGCGCAATTCGGCGTATTCGCGCCCGAGCTGCGCGATATCACCGCCGCCCTGCATCATCTGCGCCTCGATATACTCGAAACGCTGCGTGATCTGTTCCAGTCTGTCCAAAGGCACCATAGGGCTGATCCTCTGTCCCATCCTTGTGACTTGGTCAAGGGCGCAAAGCTGTGCTACGGTTCATCCATGAGACTGCTCTTGCCCCTGCTCCTCGCGGCCACGCCCGCGCTTTCGGATGCCACCATCGGTGGCAAGACCGTCGAATGCTATTGCACCGATACCAGCGGCGCGCGGATCGAGATGGGCGAAACGATCTGCCTGCGGGTCGATGGCAAGATGTTCATGGCGAAATGTGCGATGTCGCTCAACGTGCCGATCTGGCGCAAGGTCAGCGATGGCTGCCTGTCATCCAGCCTGAGCGATCCGGTCGAGCCAGCCGTCGATGCGGGCGGCGTTCACGCCCAGATCTGACTTGCCGAAGCGCAGACGCCCGTAAATCTCAAGCATGTCGTCGTTTCGCCGCACGGTGGTGTAATCGGGAAAGCCGAAGACGCGACTGCGGGTGACATAGGTGATCATGCCCTGATCCAGACCGCCCGCCAGAACCCGGGTGCGGGCCGTGGCGCGGATGCTCGCATCCAGCGTCGCGAGATCACCCTCGACCCGGCGCATCGCGCCACCCGCCAGATCGCGATTAGTCACGCTCTCGGGCATCTGGTGCCAGCGTGCGGGATCAGACGGGGCCAGCCGGACAAAGGCCAGCGCAGCCACGATCAGAACCAGCACAAGTCCGATGGCGAGCTTCATCAGGTGCCCCGATGCCGGCCCGGTCCCGGCTCAGCCCGCGCGCGCACCGTCCACCGTTTCGGCCAGCGCCTCGGCGCGCGCGGCGATCTCGGCCAGCGTCTCGGTCACCTCCTGCGGCACCACCGGCACCTCCACGCGCTCTGCCTCGGGCGCGGGGGCGTTGCGCAATTGATCCAGCTCCGCCTCGCGTTCTGCCAGCTTGTCCTCGGCGGCGCGCAGCTTGTCCTGCAAGCCTGCGGTCTTGTCGGCCAGCATCAGCCCCGCCATCAACAGCATCCGCGCCTCGGGAATGCGCCCGATCTGCGCAGCCAGAACGGCGGCTTCCTCGTCCAGCATCCTGGCGGCCGACTGCAGGTAATGCTCTTCGCCTGCCTGACAGGCCACATCGAAGCTGCGCCCTCCGATCTCGATCTTCACCTCGGGCATCAGGCGTCCTCCGTCTCGGTTGTGGTGTCGTCGCCCGCCGTGGCAATGACCTGCCCCAGCTCGGCCAGCACCGCCTCGACCTCGTCGCGGTCGGCGGCGCGCACGGCGCGCAACCCCTCCAGCTCTGCCAGCATCGACTTGTTGATCAGATGCGGCTCGGCGATGCCCGCCTGATGCGCCTCGCGCAAGGCCTGATTGTTGTCGCGCAACTGCTGGTTCGCCTTGCGCAGCGATTGCAGATCGGCATCAAGCCTGCGCAGATTGTCAGCCTGCGCGCCGCGCGCCGCCTCCAACTCCGCGTCGCGGGCCGCAAGCCGCTCATGCAACGCGCGCACCCGCTCCTCCAGCTGCGCATTGGCAAGCTTCTCGTCCTCGACATCCTGACGCAGCTTGTCCACGTCGGTCGCATCGCCCGCCGCCTCGCGCCCCTCGAGACCCTTGGTGATCCGGTCCAGCGCGGCAGTGATCCGCGCCTGCAACTCGTCTATCTGGCTCATCTCCTCGACCCCTCACGTCTCTTGGCCCGTTTGCCTTACGAATCGCATACCGGACCGGTTTTGTTCAAGTCTAGCCAAAACTGCGGGGAAATGCGCGCCCTTTGGCGCTGCAGACCCGCCCAGAGCGCTCCGGACAGGGCGCGCGCGCTTGATCTTCTGTGCCGGGCTGATATGCAGCGGGCATCTGTTGCCACTTCCAAAGGATGCTCGCCCCGTGGATATCGCCGCCCTGCGCTCTGCCAACCCCGATCACTGGATGAAGGCCACCGCCATCCGCGCGCTGACCCTCGACGCCGTCGCCGCCGCCAATTCCGGCCATTCCGGCATGCCCATGGGCATGGCCGATGTCGCCACCGTGCTCTTTGAAAAGCACCTCAAGTTCGACCCTGCAAACCCAGACTGGCCGGATCGTGACCGGTTCATCCTGTCGGCGGGCCACGGCTCGATGCTGCTCTACTCGTTGCTCTACCTCACCGGCTACGAGGACATGACGCTCGACCAGATCCGCAATTTCCGACAATGGGGGGCGAAAACCGCAGGCCACCCGGAATACGGCCATGCCAAGGGGATCGAGACCACCACTGGCCCGCTCGGGCAAGGCATCGCCAATTCGGTCGGCTTCGCCATCGCCGAGGAGGCCCTGCGCGCGCGCTTTGGCAAGAAGCTGATGGATCACCACACCTATGTGATGGCCGGCGACGGCTGCCTGATGGAGGGCGTGAGCCAGGAGGCGATCAGCCTTGCCGGGCGTCAGGGCCTGGGCAAGCTCGTGGTGCTGTGGGACAACAACAACATCACCATCGACGGCTCTGTCGATCTGGCCGACCGCACCGATCAGGTGAAACGCTTTCGCGCCAGCGGCTGGCATGTGCAGGAAATCGACGGCCATGACCCGGCGGCCATCGACGCCGCGCTGACCGAGGCCAAGCGCACGCGCAAACCCTCGATGATCGCCTGCAAGACGCATATCGCATTGGGCCATGCCGCGCAGGACACCTCCAAGGGGCACGGCGCGCTGACCGATGCCGATCAGCTCCGGGCGGCGAAAGAGGCCTATGGCTGGCAACACGGCGCCTTCGACATCCCGGCGGATGTGAAATCCGCATGGGAGACCATCGGCAAGCGCGGTGCCGCCGACTACGCCGACTGGCAGACGCGCCTGGCAGAGGCATCGGCGCAGCGTCAGGCCGAGATCGAGCGGATCTTTTCCCGAGACGTGCCGTCGAAACTGTCGGCCCGGATCAAGGCGCTGAAAAAGCAGATCAGCGAAGAGGCCCCCAAGGTCGCCACCCGCAAATCGAGCGAGATGGTGCTCGAAGTGGTCAACCCGATCATGCCCGAGACCATTGGCGGCTCGGCCGATCTGTCGGGCTCCAACAACACCCGCTCGGGCGACATGACCGTGTTTGACGAGGGCAACCGCAAGGGCCGCTACATCCATTACGGCATCCGCGAGCATGGCATGGCGGCGGCGATGAACGGTATGGTCCTGCATGGCGGCATCCGCCCCTATGGCGGCACCTTCATGTGCTTCACCGATTACGCCCGCCCCTCGATGCGCCTCGCCGCGCTGATGAAGGTCCCCACCGTGTTCGTCATGACCCATGACAGCATCGGCCTGGGCGAGGATGGCCCGACCCACCAGCCGATCGAGCATCTGGCGATTTCGCGCGCCACGCCCAACACCTGGGTATTCCGCCCTTGCGACACGGTCGAGACCGCCGAGGCGTGGGAACTGGCGCTCAACTCGAAAGAGACCCCATCGGTCCTGTCGCTGACCCGTCAGGGCCTGCCGACGCTGCGCCGCGAGCACAAGGTCAAGAACCTGACCGCGCAAGGCGCCTATGTCCTGGCCGACGCAGAAGGGAAACGTCAGGCGATACTGCTGGCCACGGGCTCGGAGGTGGCCATCGCCATGGCCGCACGCGATATCCTGCACGAAGCCGGGATCGGCACGCGCGTCGTCTCCATGCCCTGCTGGGAGCTGTTCGAGGAACAGGACGAGGCCTATCGCCGCCGCGTGCTGCCCGCAGGCCCGGTGCGCGTCGCGGTCGAGGCAGGCATCCGTTTCGGCTGGGATCGCTGGCTCTATGGTGAGCGCGGCCGCCGCGAGAAGGGCGAATTCGTCGGCATGCACGATTTCGGCGCCTCCGCCCCCGCCGAGGTGCTTTACGAGCAGTTCGGCATCACGGCGCAGGCCGTGGCCGACAAGGTCAAGGCGCTGCTCTGACCCGCAGGCCGGGCCATGGCTCACACGGCAGATGTCCATCGACAAAGGCCCCCGCGAGGGGGCCTTTGGCAGTAAATGATGCACACTTTAGTTGAGCGAAACCCCTTGCCCCGAAAAGGCAATGTTGAGCAAAGACTCGCGAAGAAATTATAGGGAACCTCTGCAAGTTGATGTCGGTAGTGCGTACTTTGCAGCTGTTGGTTTGCTAGCCAGTTACGTCCGCTTTTCTATCGTCGTCAATTATGCAGTAAAATTACTCCTCTTGATATGCAGTAAATATACTGCATATTGCAGATCATGACAAATGACCAGCTCGACTTAATCTTCAAGGCTCTTTCTGACAGCACACGCCGTCGCATTATCGACCACCTGAGCAAAAAGCCCGCTCAATCGTTGTTCGAGGTGTGCGCCGCATCGGTTGCAGAGGGTGGTGTTGCTTTATCCCGACAAACAGTCTCCCAGCATCTCGCTGTCTTAGAGAAAGCGGGATTAATTGAGTTTGAATGGAAGGGGCGCACAAAGGCGCATTCTTTGAGTGTCAGCGAAGACGACATCGCGGCAGCATCATGGCTGACGAAATACAAACCGAAAGGAACCAAGAAATGAAAATCTATGTCACAAGTGTCTTTGTTGACGACCAGGACAAGGCCGAAAAATTCTATACCGAAGTGCTCGGTTTTAAGGTAAAACACAACATTCCGTTGGGCACAAACCGTTGGCTGACCGTTGTTTCAGAAGAAGACCCTGATGGAACTGAGTTGCTGCTTGAGCCAAGCGACCACCCCGCGGCGAACCCCTTCAGGGAATCTATCGTTGCCGACGGTATCGCCGCGCACTCATTTCAGGTCCAAGACCTCGATGCCGAGTGGAAGAAGTTGACCGACCGGGGCGTTGAGTTCACCACCGAACCAATGGATGCAGGCACTGTTCACATGGCAGTTTTTGATGACACCTGCGGCAACCTGATTCAGTTGATCCAGATGAAAGACGCTTGAGCGGCGACAATAGTCGGCCGGACGAAACAGAAGCTGCCGTTCGGCCAATCTGCGGCATTTGGTAAGTATGGGGCTCCAAGCAGACATTGGGCTCCGAACCCCGGTATCGCTCACCTGCACCATTTCCTTCCAGGGGCTGCCCCCGGCGAGGGGGCCTTTTCGCGTCTTGGATCACCGGACGCGCTATCTTTATCCTTGCACGAATCCCGTGTCGGGATTATCCGCACACATGCTTCGGTCCGGAAATGCATATTTCCGGTGAAAAGGGAATACGGTGCGATCCTCGCCTTGGATCAATTCCGTAACTGCCCCCGCAACTGTAAGCGGCGAGCGATACCGGCAGATGCCACTGTCACCCCATGTGACGGGAAGGCCCGGTAGAGCAGCGACCCGCGAGTCAGGAGACCTGCCGAGGTGATCACCCTATCCGGGCGCGGGGCGCGCCGTGGATAACGGTCTATTCCGTAGTGGTGGCGCTTCACCGTCTGCGGAGGGGCCATGTCCTTTCCAATGACTTCGCACCTTGGAACGCCGATGCCGGAAACCGGTATTGAGGGACATTGAATGACATATCTCAGAACCACCGCCCTTTGCGCGCTCTGCGCGCTTTGCACCGCCCCCGCTCTCGCGCAGGACGCCTTCGATCTCGACACGATCACCGTTTCGGGCAGCCTCACACCCCAGGAACTCGCCCGCACCGGGGCCTCGGTCGAGGTCATTGACGGGCGCGAGGCCGAGACCTCCGACACCGCGCTCACCAACCGGCTCGACCGGCTGCCGGGCGTCAATTCGACCAGCAACGGCCCGCTCGGGGCGTCGTCCTCGATCCAGTTGCGCGGCTTGCCCGCGCGCTATGTCGGGGTGCGGATCAACGGCATCGACATGTCCGATCCGTCGGGCACGCAAAACCAGTTCAATTTCGGCGGCCTTACCGGCGCGGGCCTCGGGCGGATCGAGGTGCTCAAGGGTTCGCAATCGGCGCTCTACGGATCCGAGGCGATTGGCGGGGTCATCGATATCACCACATGGCGGCCCTCGCGCGATGGCCTGTCGGGCGAGGTGCGCGCCGAGGCGGGCGCGTTCGACACCAAGAGCGGCGCGCTCAGCCTCGGCTATCGCGGCGCGCGCGGCGAGGTGGCGCTGAGCTACAACCGCATCGACAGCGACGGCTTCTCTGCCCGCGCGGGCGACCCTGAGGATGACGGGTTCGAGCAGGACATGCTCACCATCTCGGGCGAGTTCGACGCGACCGACATGCTCACGGTCGGCGGCACTGTGATCTATCGCGACAACGAGGCCGATTTCGACCCCAGCCTGACTGCGACGGCGGGCCAGATCCAGACCGAGGAACTGGGCCTGCGCGGCTTTGCCCGGCTGCGCACCGGCCCGGTCAGCCATGAGCTGTCCTATGCCTATTTCGACATCGACCGGCGCGACACCTCACCCGGTGCCTTCACCCCGCGTTTCACCGGCGAGCGCGACGAGATCAGTTATCTCGGCAGCGTCGAAGTGGGTCGCGCCGGCACCGTGACCGGCGGGCTGGAATATACCGAGGAGCGCTTTACCGCGCAGCCGGTGCGCGGCTCCAATGACAATGTCGCGGTGACGGCGGAATGGCTTTTGCCTGCCAGCGACACGGTCGATCTCTCGCTGGCGCTGCGCCATGACGAGGACGGCGATTTCGGCGGCAAGCTCACGGGGCGCGCCGCCGCCGTCTGGCGCCCCGCCGATGGCTGGGCGCTGCGCGCCGTCGCCGGCACCGGCTTTCGCGCGCCCTCGCTCTTCGAGCGGTTCAGCGCCTTCGGCGATCCCACCCTCAAACCCGAGGACAGCGAAAGCTTCGAGATCGGCGTCGAGCGCACGTTTGCCAATGCCCGGATCGAGGCCACGCTGTTTCACATCACCGTCGATGACCTGATCGACTTCGACCCGGGCGCGACCGCCTGCGGCTCGGGTTTCGGCTGTTTCGGGCAGGTGCCGGGCGAGACCACCTCCAAGGGGCTCGAGCTCGCGGGTGAGGCCGATATCAATGCCTTCATCACCGTCTTCGGCAACTATACCTACACCCGCGCCCGCAACGGCGGCCAGCAACTTACCCGCACGCCCAAACATGACGCCGTGATCGGGCTTGATGCCGACCTGACCGACCGCCTGTCGGGCAGCTTCGATGTCCGTCACGTGGCTGGTGTGACACCGAGCGCCTTTGCACCCGCAGGCAACAAGGTGGGTGACTATACCCTTGTCGGGGTCGGGCTGAGCCATGCGATCACCGACAATGCGACCGCCTATATCCGCGTCGAGAACCTGTTTGACGAGGATTACGAGACGGCGGGCGGGTTCAACACCGCCGGGCGCTCGGCCTTCGTGGGGCTGCGTGCGTCTTTCTAGGCTCATATCTCTTGGCGCGGCCCTCGCCTTTGCAGGGGCCGTGGCCGCAACCGAGGCCCCGGCCGACCCGGCTCCGCGCCGGGTCGTGTCGATCAACCTGTGCACCGATCAGCTGGCTATGCTGCTGGCGGCACCGGGGCAGCTTGTTTCGGTCTCCGATCTGGCCGCCGATCCGCACAGTTCCGCCATGGCCGACGCCGCGCGCGGCTATCCGGTCAATCGGGGCCGCGCCGAGGAGGTCTATCTGCTGGCCCCCGATCTGGTGCTCGCCGGGGCCTATAGCGATCCCGCCACGGTGCAGATGCTGCGCCGGGTGGGGCTGCGGGTGGAACAGTTCGACACCGCCAAGTCGCTCAACGACACCCGCGCGCGTATCGCGCAGATGGCCCGCGTTCTGGGGCGCGAAAACGAAGGTGCGGCGCTGATCGCCGAATTCGACGCACGTATGGTAGAGCTTGAGGCCGAGGCTGGCCCCCGCCCGCGCGCCGCGCTCTACCACCCCAACGGCTATACGCTCGGCGGCGGCACGCTGGCGGATGACATCCTGCGCGCCGCGGGCTTTCGCAACCTCGCTGCGGAACTGGGGCATCGCGGCGGGGGCACCCTGCCGCTGGAACAGCTTGTCATGGCCGCCCCCGACCTGTTGATCAGCGCCGCCCCCCTGCCCGGCACCTCGCGCTCCGAGGCGGTGCTGGGCCATCCCGCGCTTGATGCGCTGCGCAAGGGACGCGCCGGGCTGCGCATCACCTCGCCCGACTGGATCTGCGGTACGCCGCATGTCCTGAACGCGGTCGAGCGCCTGACCGAGGCGCGCCGCGTCCTGCCAGAGGGCACGCAATGAGCCGCCTCGCCCTCGCCCTCTCAACTCTTGTGGCGGTACTCTTCGCCGCCTCGCTCACCACCGGGCCGTCGGACACCCCCGCCTTGTCGGACATCTCCGCGTTGGTCCTCGGCGGTGACGGCCCCCTGCCGTTGGTGATGCGCGAGATCCGCCTGCCGCGTGCCCTTCTGGGCCTGATGATCGGGGCAAGCCTCGGACTCGCCGGGGCCGCGATGCAAGGCTACCTGCGCAACCCGCTGGCCGAGCCGGGCCTGATCGGCGTGTCGGGCTCCGCCGCCCTCGGCGCGGTGCTGGCCATCCATACCGGGCTTGCCGCCGCCTTTACTCTTGGCCTGCCGCTGGCGGCGCTTGCGGGTGCGGGCACCGGCGTGTTGCTGGTGCTGATGCTGGCCGGGCCGCGCGGTGCGTCGATCACGCTGATCCTTGCGGGAATCGCCATATCGGCGCTGGCCGCCGCGCTCACCTCGCTGGTGCTCAACCTCTCGCCCAATCCCTATGCCGCCTCAGAGATCGTGTTCTGGATGATGGGCTCGCTTGCCGACCGCTCGATGACGCATGTCTGGGTGGCGCTGCCGCTGATGGTGGTAGGCTGGATCGGGCTTGCGACCCTCGGGCGCGGGCTTGATGCGCTGACATTGGGCGAGGACGCGGCAGAGGCCATGGGCATTCGCCTCACCCGACTGCGCCTGACGCTGGTGCTGGGCACTGCCTGCGTGGTTGGCGCGGCAACCGCCGTGGCGGGGGCCATCGGGTTTGTCGGCCTCGTGGTGCCGCACCTCTTGCGCCCTCTGGTGGGCGCGCGGCCCTCGCGGCTGCTCTGGGCCTCGGCACTTGGCGGGGCGGCGATGGTGCTCGCCGCCGATCTCGCCGTGCGGCTGGTCCTGCCCGAGCGCGACCTGAAATTGGGCGTGCTGACCGCCCTCGTCGGTGCGCCGCTCTTCCTGCACCTGATCTACAAGACACGGGCGGAGATGGCATGACCCTGCTCAGCGTCGATAGCCTTTCGGTGCGGCTGCGCGCGCGGCCCGTCCTCAGCGATGTCAGCTTCAGCGTCGGGCCACGGGAATGCGTCGGCCTGATTGGCCCCAACGGCGCGGGCAAGACGACGCTCTTGCGTGCGATCCTCGGGCTTGTCCCGCATGATGGCCATAGCAACCTTGCCGCGCTCTCGCCCCGCGACCGTGGCCGCGCCGCCGCGTGGATGCCGCAGACGCGCGATATCGCCTGGCCGGTGAGCGTCGAGACGCTGGTCGCCCTGGGCCGCACCCCGCACCTGTCAGGGCTACAGGGCATCAGCGAGGCCGACCGCACCCATGTCGACGCGGCGCTCACCACGATGGGGCTGGACGCCCTGCGCCACCGCACCGCCACGCGGCTGTCGGGCGGCGAACAGGCGATGGTGCTGATCGCGCGTGCGTTGGCACAAGACACCCCGCTCCTCATGGCCGACGAGCCGATCGCGGGGCTTGATCCGGCCAACCAGATTTCCACGATGCAGGTCTTTGCAGGGCTGGCAGAGGAAGGCCGCGCCGTCATCGTCGCGATCCACGATCTGGGGCTGGCCGCGCGCCATTGCACCCGGCTCATTCTGCTGGGCGAGGGCGGCATTGCCGCCGACGGCCCCCCCGATGCCGTTTTGACACCCGACAACCTCGCGCGCATCTTCCATGTCTCGGCGCATTACGCGCACACGCCGCAAGGCCCCGTCTTTCAACCGCTCGAGGTGACCCGATGAGCCGCCTGCACCTGGATCGCCCCTGGCTGTCGCTCGATCTGGGCTGTGACATGCCGGTGCTGAGCTGGGCGGTGAACCGCCCCGGTCAGGTGCGGGCGCGACGCATCCTGTGGCGCGAAGTGCGCAATGCCGACCTGCCCGTGGATCTCGATGTCGAGGCCTGGCTCGACCGTGACCTCGCCGCGCGGCAGGCGAAGGACGCGGTCTGTTTCCTCACCTCCTGCGATATCGGCACCTATCGCGAGGCGCGCGCCACGGCGGGTGCCGTCACCGCCCGCGCCGTGGCCACCGTCGGCCTATCGAATGCCGAGCGCGTGGGCAGTCGCCTGCCCCCCTCGGCGCATGGCTGGGGCACGATCAATATCGCGGTGGTGCTGGATACGGGCCTGACCGACGCCGCCCGGCTGGAGGCGCTGAGCATCGCCACGCAGGCCCGCACCGTCGCCATCGCCGAGACCGGGCTGCGGCTTGCCACCGGCATCGCCACCGGCACCGGCACCGATTGCATCGCCATCGCGGCACCCGAGGGCCCGACGCGCTACGCGGGCCTGCATACCGAGACGGGCGAGGCGGTGGGCCGCGCGGTGCTTGACGCGGTGCGCCAAGGCGCACAGGCATGGACCCGACCGACAAAGGAGGGGCAACATGGATAGCTCCACGCTCATCGGATTTCTGGATCGCGGCGGCCCCGCGCTCTGGGTGATCGCGGCGCTCTCGGTGCTGACCCTCGCGCTCATCCTGTGGAAGGTCTGGCGGCTCTTGCTGACCGGCGCGTGGTCCGGTGCGGTAACCGAACGTGCGGTGGCACTGTGGCAGCACGGCCAAGGCACGGAGGCCACGGCACTGCTGCGCCCACGACGCAGCTTGCGCGCCCGGCTGGCCCTTGCGGCGATGGAGGCGGCAACGGCCCCGCATTGGGGCGAGCGCGAGGCGCGCGAAGACACCACCCGCATCGCCAAATCCCTGCTGAACGAGGCACGCTCCGGGCTGCGCGTGCTCGAACTCATCGCCACCATCGCGCCACTCGTGGGCCTTCTGGGCACGGTGCTGGGCATGATCGCCGCCTTTCAGGCCCTGCAGGACAGCGGCAACAGCGCCGATCCCTCGATCCTCGCCGGCGGCATATGGGAGGCGCTGCTGACCACCGCCGCGGGCATGGCGGTGGCGATTCCGGCCTCGATGGCGCTCACCTGGTTCGAGAGCGTCGCCGACCACGTGCAGGCCGATATGGAGGACGCCGCCACCCGCATCTTCACCACCCCGCGCGAGCGAGGCGCGCCATGATGAGCTTTGGCCAGCCCCGCGCGCCGCGTCGCCCCAGCCTCACGCCGATGATCGACGTGGTGTTCCTGCTGCTGGTGTTTTTCATGCTGGCCTCGCGTTTTGGCCATGACATGACCCTGCCCCTATCCACCGGCAGGAACGGTAATGCCACCTATGATGGCCCGCCCCGCCTGATCGGGATCGCGGCAGAGGGGATCACGCTCAACGGAACCGCTGTGACGCTCGACACGCTACCCGCCGCCCTCGCCCCGCTGATGGACGACACGAACGATGCCGTCGTTCTGCGCCCCGCCCCCGGGGCCGACCTGCAATCGCTGATCGCCGTGACGGATGCGCTGCGCGCCGTCGGTCTGACGCGGCTCATCGTGGTGGAGTAGGGTCATGGACTTCGCCACCCCAAGACGCCGCCGCCCCGCCGAGGCCATCGTGCCGATGATCAACGTGGTCTTTCTGCTGCTGATCTTCTTTCTGATGAGCGCGCAGATCACCCCGCCCGCCCCCTTCGACGTAACCCTGCCCGAAAGTGAAAACGACAACGCGGCCCGTCCCGCCGACACGCTCTACATGGACGCACAGGGGCAGCTCGCCTTCAACACCGCGCGGGGCGAGGCGGTTTATGACGCGATTGCCGCCCGCGCCGCACCCGACACCCCCCTGCAAATCCGCGCCGATGCGCGACTCGAGGCGCAGGCGCTTGCGCGGTTTCTGCCAGAACTCGCGGCGCGCGGCATCGCCGAAATTGAACTTCTGACGGGGATGCCATGATTCGCGGTCTGGAATTCACCGGCTTCCTCGCGCTTGCCGCCGCCGTGCATGCCGGGGTCTGGACCGCCGCCCCCGGAGGCCACAGCGGCGCGGGTGGAGCGCAAGGCAGCGAAAGCGTCACCCTTGAGGCGTCGAGCGCGCAGATGGCCGCGCTGGTCGAGGCCTGGCAGCGCCCGGTCGAAATGATGCAGCAGGCGGTACAGCCCGCACCGCCCATGCGCCCTGACGCGACACCGGTCGCGCTGCGCCCCGACCCCGCCCCCCGGACGGCGGCCACGCCCACGGCACCGCAAATGGCCGCCCCCGACCCGGACCTGCCAGAGGTCGAGGCCGCCCCCCTGTCGCCGCCCGCGCCAGAACTCAGCGACCGCGCGCCCCGAAGACAAGCGCCCGAAACACAGTCGGACGCGCCGCGTACAGCCAGCACCGATGACCGCGCACCGGCTCGCCCCACGATGAGCGCCCGGCTCGACAGGCCCGCCACAACCGACGCGTCCCCGGTGGTCGACACCGCGCCCGCCCTGCCGCGCATCCGACCCGTGGCGCGCCCCGACCGCGCTGAGCCGCGCCGACAGCCCGCACAATCCGCCCCCGCCCTCCCTAGGGAAGTGGCGCGCGGCACTGGCGGGCAAACGGCGGGCGGCACGGCCAAATCTACGCCCGCCGGGACCCTTGATCCCGCCACCCGAAACAGCCTCATGGCCCAATGGGGCGGCAGCATCCGCAGCCGAATCGAGAGGCAGAAACGCTATCCGCGCGGCACCCGCGCAAGCGGCACGGTGCATCTGACGCTCACTGTTTCGGGCGCGGGGCAGCTGCTGGCGGCGCGGGTACGGCAATCCTCGGGCGACCGCGCGCTCGACGCGGCGGCGCTTCAGGCGGTGCAGCGCGCGCGCCTGCCCTCGAAACCCGCGCAATTGCCGGGCAAGCGCCACGCCTTCAACCTGCCAGTGGCGTTCCGCAGATAAGGCAGGCCACAGAACAATGCAGGCCGACCATCGTGACCCGTCGGTCGCGTGGTACCCGCGGCCGGACTCGAACCGGCACCACTAGGTTTTTAAAATCAGATACTTGTGGTAACTAAATTTGTATTGATACCCCCGTTCAAACCACCGGAACCCAAACATGCAAATCGGGAATCAAATACCCTAGACAGCGCGCTTGGTGTGTCACATTCAACTGCTGCAACCAATGGCACGTCCTTCCAACGACGTTGGTGCGTCGTATCGATGAACAGAAATAGCCACGCAGTGCTATTTGTTTTCATCAAATGATTTTACTCCGTATCGCAGCCGTCCGCACTGCCAAAGTCCGTTGCACTAGACCAAGTTGCGGCTGGACCGCGAATTTTGAACAGCTACAATCATGGGCCGTGCGCAGTGCAGGGCTGTGGCGTTGCGGCTGGACCGCGAATTTTGAACAGCTACAATTCAACACGCCGCGAGCGGTTGAACTGAACCGTTGCGGCTGGACCGCGAATTTTGAACAGCTACAATGTGGTGCGGGTGCCGATCTTGGGGGCGGTGGTTGCGGCTGGACCGCGAATTTTGAACAGCTACAATCGTTTTGGGTCGCTCTGTACCCCTGCCGCGGTTGCGGCTGGACCGCGAATTTTGAACAGCTACAATTTGAAACAGGTTCATCGACCCCAGCATTTGGTTGCGGCTGGACCGCGAATTTTGAACAGCTACAATCAAGATCATTGGCCCCGGTCACGAGCAAGGGTTGCGGCTGGACCGCGAATTTTGAACAGCTACAATCAAGATCATTGGCCCCGGTCACGAGCAAGGGTTGCGGCTGGACCGCGAATTTTGAACAGCTACAATCGGTAAACGCAATCTTCAATAACGTGATCAGTTGCGGCTGGACCGCGAATTTTGAACAGCTACAATATGTGGATCGAAACAACCACAGACACAGAAGTTGCGGCTGGACCGCGAATTTTGAACAGCTACAATACGGTCGGGCAGCGCCTGTATTCATCGCCCGTTGCGGCTGGACCGCGAATTTTGAACAGCTACAATAAGTCGCAACTGGTCCCGCTCGGCCTCTGCGTTGCGGCTGGACCGCGAATTTTGAACAGCTACAATCGAGGGTCTGCGGGCCAAGCGCGACAACGGGTTGCGGCTGGACCGCGAATTTTGAACAGCTACAATCTGGGACAATATCAGCAACCGGGCGAAGCAGTTGCGGCTGGACCGCGAATTTTGAACAGCTACAATTTGTCAGACGCCGCAACGGTGGGGCGATCAGTTGCGGCTGGACCGCGAATTTTGAACAGCTACAATCTGCGTTTTTCTGTTCCGCCGGTGTAAATGGTTGCGGCTGGACCGCGAATTTTGAACAGCTACAATAGGCAAGGAAGATGACCGCTGGCTCTGGCCGTTGCGGCTGGACCGCGAATTTTGAACAGCTACAATACATACTTCAACGAGTACCTCGTGCCGGTCGTTGCGGCTGGACCGCGAATTTTGAACAGCTACAATCCCGAAGACCGAGATTCACGCCCCGGTCCAGTTGCGGCTGGACCGCGAATTTTGAACAGCTACAATCGATCTGCGGCGTGTCCTGACCCCGACCGGGTTGCGGCTGGACCGCGAATTTTGAACAGCTACAATTCAACGCCAGCTTGTTGTCCGCGATGATGTGTTGCGGCTGGACCGCGAATTTTGAACAGCTACAATACCTTGCGCAACGCCTGGCGCGACAAGCCCGTTGCGGCTGGACCGCGAATTTTGAACAGCTACAATCCTTGCAAAGCACGTCGCAGTTTTCGAGCGGTTGCGGCTGGACCGCGAATTTTGAACAGCTACAATTGATCCGATGGAATGGGTGATGCAGATTCAGTTGCGGCTGGACCGCGAATTTTGAACAGCTACAATCAGCGCCTCACTCTGGGGGCTACTGCGTCGGTTGCGGCTGGACCGCGAATTTTGAACAGCTACAATCACGCCCGAGTTGGCAAGATAGGTGCAGGGGTTGCGGCTGGACCGCGAATTTTGAACAGCTACAATTGTCGCTACGCTTTCAAAGGAGGTCGGTTAGTTGCGGCTGGACCGCGAATTTTGAACAGCTACAATTATTATTATCCGTTCCCACTTCGAGAATTAGTTGCGGCTGGACCGCGAATTTTGAACAGCTACAATTTACAGCAAGACCAACCCCGGCGAGCCTGCGTTGCGGCTGGACCGCGAATTTTGAACAGCTACAATCGCCAGTGAGATCGCGGCGCAGATGGAGGCGTTGCGGCTGGACCGCGAATTTTGAACAGCTACAATCCTGCCGCCCTATGACATGGAGACCGACAAGTTGCGGCTGGACCGCGAATTTTGAACAGCTACAATCGCTCTGCGCCGCCGCTGCGCCCCCCGCGAGTTGCGGCTGGACCGCGAATTTTGAACAGCTACAATGACGGGTGGCTCGCGCCCGCCACGGCCAGCGTTGCGGCTGGACCGCGAATTTTGAACAGCTACAATCGGCGTGTCGCTGCCCGTGGGGGAAAATGGTTGCGGCTGGACCGCGAATTTTGAACAGCTACAATTCGCGCCACGGTCACGCGGCGCGGCTGGCAGTTGCGGCTGGACCGCGAATTTTGAACAGCTACAATGCATAATAACGCAAGGTCGTTTCCGTTTCGGTTGCGGCTGGACCGCGAATTTTGAACAGCTACAATGCATCGCGCGCCACATGTTGCCCTCGGGCGGTTGCGGCTGGACCGCGAATTTTGAACAGCTACAATGCATGTGGTGGCGGTCAACAGCTGCATCGCGTTGCGGCTGGACCGCGAATTTTGAACAGCTACAATAGACCTCCGGCTAAGTCCTTGTGAAGGAAGGGCTTAAACCGGGGGCTATTGATCTTTTTCGGAACGAATCGCATCAGAACATCACCAGTTGCTGCGGATTTTCACGGGCCTTTCGGCGACCCTGATCCGAAAAGTGAACGATATCGCGATATTGGCGGTCGGTGAAGTTCAGGATTTGCACGTCGCCCGAACTAGGCAACTGATGTTCGATTCGGTTGACGCGGGCGGTAAAGGCTTCCTTGCCATTCACAAACCGGGCGTAGACCGAAAACTGGCTGCGTTCGAAACCTTCGTCGAGAAGAAAATTCCGAAAGGCTGTTGCAGCCTTGCGCTGCGGTTTGGTGTCAGTCGGGAGATCGAACATCACAAGTATCCACATAAGTCGATATCCTGATAAATATGTCACATTCGAAGTCATTGGCCCAACCCCGCGAACGTCAACGAGTCGGGCGGCGCGGGCAGCGCGAGTGTAAGTTTTCCGGCCTCGAAACTCTGCCCCAGCGATGTGGCAAGTTTCATCAAGGCCACCGAAACTGGCGTAAGGCCATCACCTAAGGGCAAGTCTATAGCGATTAGCCTGGCGAGAGATTGCTTGGCCTCGCTATCAACTGTCGCACCACGCGCCTTAGAAATCGTTCTGACAGCACTGTCCACAAGCGGGCGAAACGGTTCCATCAGATCGTCTGCCAGTGCAAAGGCATTGCCGCGATTTGAATGAAACAGGCCGATTGTCGGATGAAGACCTGCGGCCACGACAGCACGGGCGGTGGCGGCGCGCAGAACAGTATAGCCATAGTTCAGCAGGGCGTTTGCTTCCGTTCCCGCCGCATCACGCCGGAAATCCGGGCCCATCATTCGGGGCCAATAGTGCCGGGCGGCCTGTGCCTCAATGTTGGTGCTGTCGCCAGAGGTAATCTTGCGCGCCATCATCCGAAGTGATGCGGGGGGTTCTCCAATTGCCGCGAGTGCTGCGGCCTGCATCAGCACCTTTGCAGTCACGATCTGTTTCCAAGCCTGTTTGATCATCGGTGTCTTGGCCTGCCATTGCGCGCGCATACGTGCGCCTTGCGCGTGGTGGCCCTCAATCGGTAACAAAACAGATTTTGGCGCGTGATTTGAGGAGCAGAGCACAACCGGCGCGCCGCGGCCTGCCAGTTCGCACAGAAGGGATGTGGACCAAGTTGTACCATGGGCGTGAACGATCACTCCGGCGATCTGATTGAGCGGAGTCCGGCCAATTTCCTGTCCGTCCTCCGAAACTTTCAGAAAACCGCGATCCCGCGACAGGTGACGACCGTCAGTCGCAATGTCTATAATCTGGTCCACACGCTATACTCCACGCCCCGCGCGAATCATTAACGTGTTGATAATATTGCAACTCTGTCGATTCACCAAATTCTTGCTTAACTCGGCGCACCCGGATCACGCAGGCGCCCAATTTCATCGACGTAGACGCGGCGCGCTTTGGCTTCGACCAGAGGGCCAGCACTCATCTGAAGAAACCTAAAATCGTCTTCTTTATCACGGTGTCTAGCATCCGCCTTTGCCTCAGTATGTGGAGCGATAAATAGGCCATTGGCGGGGTCAAGTTTTTGTACGTATCCGATGATTGTTTGATTGTCCCTTTCAATAGCAACCATATCCCGCTTGAAGATCCGCAAAAGCCGTTTGGCCGCAGGATGGGGCTTCTTGTCGGCATCAATTTTGTGGGCTTCAAAGGTCGTGATGACCTGTGACACCACCTTTCCATTCGGCAGACGCCAAATTTCATAGCAATGGTTGCTATCGCCCTTGTAAGCTTTGAAAGGCTTGCCATTACTGTCTCGGACCTCGATGCGCGCTCTTTGCTGCAAGGATTCTTCGAGCCGCACACGTCGCAAACCATAGTAGGGATTGTCAGTCCCATCAGGAAGCTTTGAGGTGACCGCGAACTCCGCCAAGGCTACTTCAAATGCCTTGCCCTCTAACCCACGCGTGACCCGCGCGAGATGCCGCTGCAGGTCGACGTCGCGGATATTGGCACCCCTCGTTGTCACTTCAATATCGTTTGGCTTGAGTGACAAAAGCGGTTTACGACTGACCACGGAACTGCCTTCACCAAGCCCATAAGCGGTGTCGTTGTGCAACCGGCCCGAGGTGCTGTCCCGTCCGGCCTTTCGCGCTGCGAAGTCGATACGTCCGTGATCGGCGCGGTGGCTGACGATGATGCGGGTCAACTGCGTTGCTATGTCGGCGCGAAAATCTTCCCAAGGGGGTGGGACGGATCGGGCAACGTCTTCGGCACCTTTCACCTCGTCCCTTTGAGCCATCTTACTGATCCGCTGGATCAGGGAACGATCCGTGGCTGCAACAACGGCGGCATCAATGGCATGGTGGCGGTGATCGGTGCGGTTCTTGGCTTTGACCGCGCCATCCTTGTCGGGCAGCAGGCTGTTCAGCCCCCAATGCCGACGCAGCATTTCAGTCAGGCGTCCGGGCACAACCCAGACGTGGCTCTTGCCGTCCGTCCCATCATACAATGCGTCCAGATAGGTGCGGGCGATGCGCGACAGGTATTGAGTATCCTTCAGGGCACGGGCCGTGAAATCATTCTCACCCTCGAATCGCTCCATCGCATCTGGAGCAAAACGCCAAGCTTTGTTGGCTGGCAGGTTTTTGAGATTGGACTGGATCGCATCCCAAGCGGGCGTGTCGCCCCATGCCTCCCACGGTGTCTTATTGGTTTTGTGGCGATTGTATTCCTTGAGGCAAAGGGTGCGATTGGCAAACCCATCGTCCAGTGTACGCGAGTACGGCAGGATGTGATCGACATCGCAGGAGCCATCGAACAACATCCCCGGACTGATCCGCTTGCCCGAATAAGGGCAGAACCGTTTCATGCAATCGTCTTGGTTGAGATCTTCCCACATGCGCAGGATCATCCGGTTCGCGCCAGTATCTTTCTGGCCCAGTTCCTCTACCAGCTTCTTGCCGCGAGCAATCGCCGCGTCAGTGTTTTTCTTGATATCGCGCTGCACGTCGCGCTTCTGATCCTCGGATAGTTTCAAATCACGGGCAAGCTCCACCACGATCTCATCGGGTTTGCCGTGAACCATGACGATCTTGTTCACCAGCCGCCGCAATTGGTTCAGGCCGATATGCACTGTTGGATTGGTGATGCGGCCAAATCGGGTCACGTCGTCATCATTCTCGTCATAGGAGCCCGGGATCACGTGGCGTTCAAGGATCTGACCATAATAGGGCAGTTCGGTAAGAACCTCCCCCGTGCGCCCGTCGGAATGATGCCACCCGCAAGCCGCCACAGCATCACTATAGGGGATCACCTCCGCTTCCAAAGCAGCCAAAAGTCGCTTTGTCGCGGTCAGGCCTAGACGGCCGTAGCCTTCTGGCAAGGGGGCATTGGCAGTACTTTCAGCATGATCGCGGTCAAGGCTGTGCGTCCCCATTAGCCATTTGACCAGCGCGTCATGCTCGCCATCGCTCTGCACCGCACGGATTCTTTGCACCACGTCCCATTGCCCATCGGAGTCCAGCGTGGACCAACGCGGCCCGAAATGGTTGGGATGCGAAAGGCTGGCCCGCACCGGATCACAGGCGATGGCGTCACGATTGGCAGTTTCGAGGGTAAAGGATTGTCCCGGGCGCAGCTTGATCACCTTGCCAAGCGCCTTAAGCTTCATCGACATGCCCGAAAGGGTTTTGGTATGCGACTTGTTGTCCAGCGCGTGAACAATCGCGTCACGCTCCTCCCGCGTCAGCCCGCGGGCCGGTTCCCCGCGGGCCGCCACCCGCAGGGAGTTCACGATTTCAAAAAGGATACGGCGCTGATTCAACGGATGCGCGCTTGGAATACGTTTGTCTTCTTTGGGAACACCATGCGATCCCGAGAAAAGGCACAGACCAACCGCGGGCGTTTTCAGGGGACGCTGATGAAAGATGATGACAGAGATTTCATCGCGCAGCTCATCTGTCAGGACATCCGGGTAATGCGTGGCCTGTGCTTTCCAGAGTTTCTCGAACTCTTCGGACAGATGCCGCCGATCAGGGTAGAAATCATACCCCGCTTCCTCCTTGTCGGCATTGTCACGCCGCGCGACGGATAGACGGGTGCGCACGGTCGGCACGTGCTTGGGATCGGTGGCTGCGGCGCGGCGCATATGCAGAAATTCCCCATAGGTGCGAGCGCCTTTCGCCATCATCTCCTGATCCAGACGCGCGGTCGCATCCTTGATCTTGCCGCTTTCATTGTCGCCCTTGTCGGCCTTGCGGTTCGATTTGAAACCGCGCCGCTGGTTCAAGTGAAATAATGCGCGTCCGAAATGGGTCAGAGGCAATTCCTGGTCCAGTCCAATTGCGCGCAAAGCATAGGGATCAAGCAATTCCAGAGCTTTGGCCTCGATCGGATCGGCGGGCATCAGCCCCGCCGCAGCCATGCGTTTTATCAGTGCCGCCTTACGTCGCAGGTACCTGTCACGGCGACGACGCTGCGCGCGTGCCGCCCGGCGATCGACGGCCAGTGAAGCTTTGGACTTCGGATCGCGGCCGTCGGAGAATATCCGGACGCCTCCGTCGAGCACCTCGGTAATCTCACCACCATTGGTCGCGTAGAGCCACCAACCGATTGAGTTCGTTCCGATATCAAGACCAAGGCGCATAACCATTTTCCTCTATATAAACCGTGTTAGGAATTATTGACGCCGATGAAAGTTTCTGTCAAGCTTGAAGGATCAAACTACGTGGTCCATGCAATGCTACGCTACAGCCCTGGTGCACCCTAGGTTTCTATACGCAAATCAAAGCAGATAAAGCATAGCGCACGGAAGAGGTTGGGTCCACACTAACTCTGTTTGATTTCTAACTGGCCTGCAAAAGCCGTGTTAGTTGCGGCTTGACTAGAAGACTGAGCTCGGCGAAAATGCAGATGTTCAAAATTCGCGGTCGAGCCGTTAACAAGCATTCGATTGCACCACATTGAAACGCAGGCTACGGCCTGCGTTTCTTGTTTGAGTATTCTGTATCTCAATGAATTTCTTCTCAGATCACCATGTATCGGCGACACTTGTAGGATTTCACACTTTGAATGAAGGGCCAGAACCTGCCCACCTCGCTTAACCGGTCCTAGACAATTCGCAGAAAACTCAAGGGTTTTGTGACGTTCGAGAATTGTGCGGCGAGATTGCATAATCTCTTAAGAGCTTTTCGTGAAGAGACTGCAACGCGTTACAACTCGACACCTGAGAGGCACGGTTATAGTGCTTCTCAGCCATATCCAAAGTCGCGTGGCCGAGGATATCCCGGATAACACCGACATGCACTGGATCGAATTCAGCGATGGATGTCGCCGCGATGTCGCGAAATCTATGGGGTCTCAGATGGCAACCCAGATGGGTCTCCATAAGGGTTCCGAACAACCGCGTGAAACCATCGTAGGCAAACCGATTGCCGTATTGGTTGATCCAAAGACCGAGCCCGCCGTTTGTACCCAGCAATATGGGCCGATGCACGTCCAGATACTCTTGCATCGGAACCGTCAGTTTTTCAGGAAACGGATAATCCCGAGGCCGACCATCTTTCATGCCCTCCTTGGGGAAGTGAAGCGAAAAGCCCTGCCCTCGAACCACGAGGTGCGTGTCTACGTCCATCGCGAGCAAAGCGCGTTTACGAACCGGGCGCGCGATGAGAAAGCCAATGATAAGGGCGTCACGAAAATGGATGGCGCGCTTTTTCTCAGAGAGGCTTGTGTCGTCGCAGACGTCGTCCATACGGCGAAGACTCCAGTTGAATATCTGAGCCGCTGTCAGGGGTGCACGCTTTTTCATGGAAACACTGTCAACTTTGTTTGCGAGACGTTTTGCAACGCGGTGCAACCAAGCCCAATCCTGATCGGGGGCGGCAGCGCGCACCAAGATGCAAATGTCCGCCATCAAGTTGTAGACACTCTGCGGCGCAAGACGGAGCTGACACTCATTTATGTATTTTCTGATCAAGGCAGGTCGCACGCGCGCCAGAGGGCATTCATTCAGAACCTGAACATGATTGCGTGCCAAGAAAGACAGCCATTGCCCATAACCTTGGCGCAGCATCTGCTGAGAGCCCGAACGCCAGTGTGACAACTGCCCTGCATCGTCAAAAATATCGGCTTCCTCGAAGGGTTGTGTCTCGAAAGTGGTTGAAATTCTCCAGCGGCGTCCTCCGAGCGGTTTGATTTGTGCCTGATCAGGCGGCGAGGTCAAGGGTCATGGGCTCGATTGGCTGGTCGAGGGTCTGCCACCCGTCG
>NZ_BDIY01000024.1 GCF_002072155.1 Roseovarius sp. A-2
ACGCAACTTCATACCGCCACGCCCGCTCCGATGCTTTCAGCCTCTGGGCAGATTACACCGCGGAAATGGTGGCATGATCCTGCCTTTGCCAAGCTTCGCAAGCTGATGCCAACAACTTGGCAATACCTGGAGATGTTCAACGACCGTGGCCGCTGTCTGGCCGGCGCGCGCATTACGGATGAGATCCAAAGCGGCAGTGTATTTCTGTGGACCGGAGCCTGGTACGATCCCGACTTTACCGCGCCGCAGGCCCGCGACCGCCACGGAAACCCTAATGTCCTGACGCATGATCTGCGTACATCCTCACTGACGCAAAGCCCGGCGGCGCATTCTGCGCTAGTGCAACTCCAGCGTTTCGACGGATCGCCTCCGCCGGTCAAGGCGCATGAACCACCGACTTTCGAACCAGAACCGTAGCTGATATCAATGGGTAAAATGGACGGGGACAAGATGAATTCACAGGCGCCGAGCGAACCGAAGGTTGATTCTACTCTGTCGAAGGGGTTGACCATCCTTGAAAACCTTGCCGGATCGCTGCAGGGCAAGGGTGTTACGGAACTGTCAAAGGAATTGGGCCTGACCAAGTCCAACACGTTCCGGCTTTTGCAAACATTGGTGACGCTGGGCTATGTCCAACACCTGCCCGACAAGACCTATGCCGCGACGCTGAAGACCTGGCGCGTCGGGCGGGCCTCGGTCGAAAACCTGAACCTGCGGGACATGGCCGCGCCCGAACTGACGTTCCTGTCGCAAGAGACCGGCGAGGCGATTTATCTGGCAGTGCGGGAAAACTTGTCGGTGGTCTATATCGACAAGATCGACAGCCAGAAACCGATCCGGTCGTGGAATGCAATTGGCGGCACTGCCCCGCTGCATTGTGTCGGGACCGGCAAAGCCATTCTGGCCGCAGATTTCGACAAATTGCGCGATCAAATCAGCGGGGCGTTGACCCGCCATACCGACAAGACACTTACGGACGCCGCCGCGCTTGAAGCCGACATCGTGACGACGCTTGCACGCGGCTATGCCTATGATACCGGCGAATTTCGCGAGAGAATCCTGAGTTTCGGCGCGGCGATCACGCTGCCAAGCGGCGAACCGATCGCCGCCCTGGGTATTTCCCTGCCCGATATAAACCTGCCTGAGGGCGGCGTGGAGAGATATGGCGGGCTTGTGTCGCACGCGGCCCGCTCCGTCTCGGCAAAGCTGGGCCGCGGCTAACTCGCTTACGGCTGTTTCTCAGGGAATTCGATCGGGCCGCCGTGTTTTTCCCAGGTGGAAAAGCCCTCTTTGAGGTGCGCAGCGTCAAACCCCATGTCCTGAAGCGTGGCGGTGGTGATCGCCGAACGCCAGCCCGAGGCACAGTGAAAGACGAACTTCTTATCCTCCTGGGCAAAGATATCTTTGAAGTAGGGGCTGTCAGGATCAACCCAGAACTCGATCATCCCGCGCGGCGCATGAAAGCTTCCGGGGATATAGCCGCTGCGCTGGCGTTCGCGCACGTCGCGGATATCGACCACCACGACATTGGGATCTTCCAGCATAGCAATGAGGTCCGCGGATTCGATCTCTTCGATACGCGCGCGTGCGCTTTCCACCATCTTGGCAGAGGAAATAGTGAGCGGTTTCATGATTTCTCCTGTATTGGTATATAGAACAATCATTTCGTATATTGACACATAAGATTGAGTCGTGCAACCTTTGAGGCGAAGCTGTCGCGGCTATTCGTACTGGAGACACCACACATGACTGCATCCAAAGCCATTTCGTTATGGGACGCCTCGGCCCAGGAATCCGACTACACTGCGCCGCTCGATTCGGAAGAGCAGGTTGACGTCGCCATTGTCGGGGCTGGGTTCACCGGCCTTTCGACGGCATTGCACTGTGCCGAGAAGGGCCTCTCGGCCCATGTCATCGAGGCAGAGCAGATTGGCTATGGCGGATCAGGCCGCAATGTCGGGTTGGTCAACGCAGCCCTCTGGTTGCCGCCGCAGAAAGTGAAAGAGTCGCTTGGCCCGACCTATGGACCACGATTCATCAAGAAATTCGGCAAAGGTCCGGAGTATGTCTTTTCGCTGATCGAAAAGCACCAGATCCGCTGTGAAGTGACGCGAACCGGTACGATTCACGCGGCCCACGGGCCAAGCGGTTACGCCGATCTTCAGGAACGCCATAACGAATGGCAGCGCCTGGGTGAGCCGGTGGACCTGCTCGGCCGCGACGAAGTCTCCGAGATGATCGGCACCAGGCATTTCCACGGTGGCTTGGTTGATCGCCGCTGCGGCACGATCAACCCGATGGGCTATTGCCGGGGGCTGGCGCGCGCGGCACTGGGCGCAGGGGCAAAGATCAGCACAGGCGTGCGGGCAACGCGGCTGCGCCGCGACGACGACTTATGGAGGGTGGAAACCGACAGCGGCACCCTGACGGCCAAGGCCGTGATCTTGGGAACGAACGCCTATACCGACGCGCTTTGGCCTGGCCTCAACCGCACCTTTACGATGATTCACTACTTTCAGTTGGCCACGAAACCGCTCGGGCCAGAGGCGGATTACATCCTGCCGGGCAAGCAGGGGCTGTGGGACACCGGACAGATCATGTTCAACATCCGCCGCGACGCCTTTGATCGCTTGCTGATCGGCTCGATGGGCAAGGTAGTCGGCACCAAGGACAACGGGTTGTCACACCGCTGGGCAAAAAAGCAGATCGCGCGAATTTTCCCAAAGCTTGGCCCGGTCGAGTTCGACGAAGCCTGGACCGGCCAGATCGCGATGACGCCCGATCACCTGCCGCGCATCCACCAGCTAGAGGCGAACCTCTTCACGCCGATTGGCTACAACGGTCGCGGTATCACCACCGGGACCATCTTTGGCGAGGCGATGGCGGGGCTCTTGACCGGCCTGGACCCTGCCGACCTGCCGCTGCCGATGACCGACCTTGCAACGGTTCCCTCGGCTCCCATAATGTCGCGGCTCTATCAATCCGCGTTTACCGCCAAACAAATATTCAAGGCAATCTGACCCATGAGCATTCCCACGAACCGAGTCGGCGTAGATATCGGGGGCACGTTTACTGACGTGGCCCTTGACCATGCGGGCGGTCTTGCCACCTGCAAGGTGCTGACCAATTACGCCCAGCCAGAGCAGGCCATCCTTGACGGCATCAGTATAGCCGCACAAAAGGCCGGTTTGGCGCTTTCGGAAATCGGCCAGGTGATCCACGGCACCACATTGGTGACCAACGCACTGATCGAACGGCGCGGGGCGAGGCTGGCCTTCATCACCACCGAGGGCTTTCGCGATGTTATCGAGATGCGTTCGGAAAACCGGTTCGAACAATATGATCTGAACCTGACCCTGCCCAAACCTTTGGTCCCGCGCGAGCATCGTTTCACCTTGAACGAGCGCATGGGTCCGAATGGCGAAGTGCTGCTGCCGCTGGATCAGGCGGAAGTCGACCGGATGGTACAGACCGTGCTGGCCGGGGATTTCGAGGCCGTCGCCATCGGTCTCATGCACTCCTATGCCAATGACGCGCACGAGAAACAAATGGCCGAGGCGCTGCGTGCCGCTGCACCCGATCTGTCGATCTCGATTTCGTCGGTGATTTCGCCGCAAATGCGCGAACTGCCGCGTTTCAATACGGTGATCGCAAACGCCTATGTCCAGCCGCAGGTGGCCGACTACCTTGGTCGTCTGGTGGATCGGCTGAGCGAGTCGGGCGTCGATGCGCCGGTGTTCATGCTGCATTCCGGCGGCGGTTTGATCTCGGTCGATGTGGCGGCGGAACAACCCGTCCGCCTGCTCGAATCCGGCCCTGCTGGCGGGGCGATCTTTGCCGCCGATTTTGCGCGCGGGCACAGGCTGGGCTCTGTGTTGTCCTTCGACATGGGCGGCACCACGGCCAAGATCTGTTTGATCGAGGACGGCGAACCCAAGACTGCCAACACATTCGAGGTGGCGCGCACCTATCGGTTCAAGAAGGGTTCGGGCATGACAGTGTCTACCCCTGTGGTAGAAATGGTCGAGATCGGTGCGGGTGGTGGCTCGATCGCTTCGATTGACCAGTTGGGCCGCATTCAGGTTGGCCCACGCTCCGCCGGGTCAGAGCCTGGACCGGCGTGTTACGGCAAAGGCGGCGAAGAGCCGACGGTGACCGATGCCAACCTGCTTCTGGGGCGGCTTGATCCCGACAATTTTGCGGGCGGTGCCATTCCCCTGTCGACAGAGGCGTCGGAAGCCGCCGTCACCGCAAAACTGGCCTCGCACCTTGACATGAGCGCCTCCGATGCGGCCTTTGGCGTCACCGAGATGGTCGACGAAAACATGGCCAATGCGGCGCGTGTGCACACCGTCGAGAATGGCCGCGACATCGAGCATTTCACCATGGTCGGCTTTGGCGGCGGCGCGCCGCTGCATGCCTGCCGGCTGTGCGAAAAGCTGGGCATCAAGGAGTTGATCATCCCGCCGGGTGCCGGTGTCGGATCGGCCATCGGTTTTCTGAAAGCTCCGTTCAGCTACGAGGCGACGCGAGGCCTCTTCCAGCGGCTCGACGGGTTTGACGCGGCGTCGGTGAACGCCGCACTGGTCGAGCTTGAAGAGGAGGCGACAGCCTTTGTCAGCGCCGGTGCCGGGGACGCCGAAACAACAACTCGTTTGACCGCGTTCATGCGCTATTCCGGGCAAGGCTGGGAAATCCCCGTCGTGCTGCCTTACAAGACGTTCGCAGACGACGACCGCACCGGGTTATTGGCCGCCTTTGAGGCTGCATACCGCGCCCTGTTTGGCCGGGTGATCGAAGGCCTCGGCATCGAAATCACCAACTGGTCACTGGTCGTGGCGTCGGTTCTTCCCGACACTGCCCCGGTCATACGCCATGCCAGCGGCACGGCGGTCACACCGAACCGCAGCCGCCAATTCTTTGACGCCGCCCTGCGCAAATCGGTCGATGCGCAAGAGGTCGAGCGCAGCGCCATGACGCCGGGCCAGTCCGTGGACGGCCCTGCGGTCATCGTTGAAAATGAAACCACAACCATCGTTACATCGGCCTACCGGGCCGTCGGCCAGGGCGACGGAAGCCTGCGCCTGATCCGCAAGGGAGACAGCCAATGACCCCGACAGCGATTGACTACCAGATCATGTGGAACCGCCTGATCGCGGTGGTGGAAGAACAGGCAACGACGCTAATCCGCACCGCGTTCTCCACTTCGGTGCGCGAGGCGGGTGATCTGTCTGCTGGGCTTTTCGACCGGCAGGGGCGGATGATGGCACAGGCCGTTACCGGCACGCCCGGCCATGTGAACGCGATGGCCGAAAGTGTGACGCATTTCGTACGCGAAATCGGTGCGCAGAACATCTTTGA
The DNA here is from genome assembly GCF_002072155.1 of Roseovarius sp. A-2. Taxonomy (GTDB): domain Bacteria; phylum Pseudomonadota; class Alphaproteobacteria; order Rhodobacterales; family Rhodobacteraceae; genus Roseovarius. The sequence goes on from NZ_BDIY01000024.1 coordinate 5,362, forward strand.
GGGCGATGTTTTCATCACCAATGATCCTTGGATGGGCACCGGCCACCTGCACGACATCACCGTCGTCTCGCCGACGTTCCGCGATGGTCGGCACATTGGCTTTTTTGCCAGCACGGCGCATGTGGTCGATATCGGCGGGCGCGGCTTTGGCCCCGATGCCAACGAGGTCTTTGAAGAGGGCCTGCTGATCCCGATCATGAAGTTCGCCGAGCGCGGTGAAGTTGCCCGCGACCTGATCCGTCTTGTGCGCGCCAATGTGCGCGAGCCCGATCAGGTGGTCGGCGACATGTATTCGCTGGCCGCCTGCAACGAGGCCGGCGACCGGCGCTTGCAGGTCATGATGGGCGAGTTCGGGATTACCGACCTTGACGGCCTGGCGGATTTCATCATCGAGACCAGCCGCAAGGCGACACATGAGGCCATCGCAAAGGTTCCCGACGGCACCTTCCGCCACACCATGCAAGTGGATGGCTATGACGATCCGGTCACGATGATGGTGAGGCTCGATGTGGCTGGCGACAAGATCAAGGCAGATTTCGATGGCACATCGGGCATGAGCCGCTTTGGTGTCAACTGCCCCGAGGTCTACACTCGCGCCTACGCCTGCTACGGTCTGAAATGCGCGATCGCCCCGCAGGTGCCGAACAATACCGGGTCTCTGGAACCGTTCGAGATCACTGCGCCCGAGGGCTGTATTCTCGCGGCCAAACGCCCCGCGCCGGTCTCGGTGCGCCACGTTCTGGGCCACCTTGTGCCGGATGTCGTGCTGGGTGCTCTGCATCAGGCGCTGCCAAATACCGTTCCGGCGGAGGGCGCAAGTGCGCTGTGGAATATTCAGATTTCCGCCCGCGCCAGCGACCCCGACAGCGGCTTGCCGAACCGCGAGGTGCTGATGTTCAACTCGGGTGGCACCGGCGCGCGGCCTAAATTTGACGGTTTGTCGGCGACGGCGTTCCCCTCGGGCGTCTCGACCATGAGCGTCGAAGCCACCGAACATGTCGGCCCGATCACCGTCTGGCGCAAGGATTTGCGGAGCGGCTCGGGCGGGGCCGGCGCCTTGCGCGGCGGTCTGGGCCAGACCATCGAAATCGAACCGCGCGACGGTTATGATTTCTACTTCAACGCCATGTTCGACCGGGTCGAAAACCCCGCACGGGGTCGCGACGGAGGCGCTGCGGGTGCAGCGGGTCGTGTGGAACTGGCCGACGGGACCAAGCTGCGTAGCAAGGGTCGCCAACTGGTCAGGAACGGCCAACGCCTGAAACTAAGCTTGCCCGGTGGTGGTGGCTATGGCGCACCCGGCGACCGTGACCGCGCCCAGCTCGAGAATGACATACGTGCCGGGCTGATCACGCCCGACCAAGCGAAACAAGATTACGGATTCGGGGAATAATACCATGACACAAAAACCACTCGCGCTGATCACCGGTGCGGCCCAGGGCATCGGATATGCCTGCGCCGAGGCGCTGTCTGAGGATGGCTATGACGTGATCCTGTCCGACATCAACGCTGAAGGTCTGGCCGCCGCCGGAAAGACGCTCGGCGCCAAAGCCGCGATTGCCTGCGACATGGGCAACGTTGCCCAGATCGAGGCGATGTTCGCGCAGATTGCGGCCGATCATGGCCCACTTCATGCTCTGGTCAACAATGCAGGCGTTGCCATGCCCGGTGACTTTCTCAGCTACGAGCTGGAAACCTTCGAGCGAGTGATCGACATCAACCTGCGCGGTGTCTTTGTGGCCACGCAACTGGCCGCCCGCGTGATGGTCGAACACAAGATCGCCGGCGCGATTGTCAACATGTCCTCGATCAATGCGCAGGTCGCGATCCCCGCGATCCCGGCCTATTGCGCCTCCAAGGGCGGTGTGATGCAGCTGACCAAGGTGGCGTCACTGGCATTGGCCAAGAACAACATCCGCGTCAACGCGGTTGGCCCCGGTTCCATCGACACTGAAATGATGGCGGGTGTGAACGCCAACCCCGAGGCGTTCAAAGCCGCGATGTCCCGCACGCCCTTGGGCCGCGCTGGCGAGGCGCGGGAGATTGGTGACGTGGTCGCGTTCCTGTGCTCGAAAAAGGCCAGCTATATCACCGGCGAGACCATCTATGTCGACGGAGGCCGTCTGGGCCTCAATTATACCTGCTGAGAGTACCAAACATGTCCCGATACGCCGAAACTTACGCATCATGGCGGGCCGACCCGGTGGGGTTCTGGCAACAGGCCGCAGAACAGATCGACTGGTTCACGCCCGCCAAATCTGTCTTTAACCCCGCCAGTGGCGTCTATGGCCGTTGGTTTGACGGGGCGACTTGCAACACGTGTTACAACTGTGTCGACCGGCATGTCGTGGCGGGGAATGGCGATCGTTTGGCCGTTGTTTATGACAGCCCGGTTACCGGGCAGGTAGCGCGCTACACATTCGGCGAGCTTCAGGATCAGGTCAGCGCGTTGGCATCCGTTCTGCGCGGTCTGGGTGTGACCAAAGGAGACCGCGTGGTGATCTACATGCCAATGGTACCGGAGGCGATCTTTGCCATGTTGGCCTGCGCCCGGCTTGGCGCGATCCACTCGGTCGTTTTCGGCGGGTTCGCCCCGCAGGAACTGGCGACACGGATCGACGATGCAGCGCCCAAGGTGGTGATTTCAGCGTCCTGCGGGATCGAGCCGGGGCGGGTGATTGCCTACAAACCGCTGCTGGACGAGGCCATAGACCTGTCGGAAAACAAACCCGATCATTGCGTGATACTGCAACGCGATACGCAACTCTGCGATCTGACACCAGTGCGCGACGTGGATTATGCAGAGGCGGTCGAGACCGCTCTGGCAAGAGGAGAAGGCACCGAATGCGTGCCCGTCGATGCGACCGATCCACTTTATATCCTCTACACTTCGGGCACCACCGGCCAACCCAAGGGCGTCGTGCGCGACAACGGCGGGCATATGGTGGCGTTGAAATGGACGATGGAGCATCACTACGATATCAAACCCGGAGAAGTCTTTTGGGCCGCCTCGGATGTGGGCTGGGTCGTCGGTCATTCATGGATCTGCTACGGTCCTCTGCTGCACGGCGCGGCAACGGTTGTCTTTGAGGGCAAGCCGGTCGGCACGCCCGATGCAGGAACGTTCTGGCGCGTTATTCAGGATCACGGGGTCGCGGCGCTGTTCGCCGCGCCGACGGCGCTTCGCGCGATCAAGAAAGAGGATCCCAAGGGTACGCTGATTGGCGAATACGACTTCAGCAAGTTCCGCACACTGTTTCTGGCCGGCGAACGCTCAGACCCGGCGACCATCGAATGGGCGCAGGAAAAACTGGACCGTCCGGTGATTGATCACTGGTGGCAAACCGAAACCGGTTGGGCAATGTCCGGCAATCCTGTGGGGCTGGGGGCGTTCCCGGTCAAGTTAGGCTCTACCGGCAAGCCGATGCCGGGCTATGACATTCGTGTGCTGGATGACGCGGGCAATGCAGTCGCGCCCGGCACACTTGGCAATATCGTCTGCAAGCTGCCATTGCCACCTGCGGGCTTTCCGACTTTGTGGAATGCCCCGGATCGGTTCATTTCGTCCTATATGGCCGAATACCCGGGTTATTACGCGACATCCGACGCGGGTATCATCGACGAAGACGGCTATGTCTTCATCATGGCGCGCACTGATGACATCATCAATGTCGCCGGGCACCGCCTGTCGACCGGGGCAATGGAAGAGGTGATCGGGAGTCACCCGGACATTGCCGAATGTGCTGTCGTGGGCAAGGCGGACGCGCTCAAAGGGCAGATGCCGCTGGGGCTGTTCGTGACCAACAACGGGGCCAATCGCGATGAGAGCGAGTTGGAACGTGAGCTGGTGCAACTGATCCGCGCCAAGATCGGCGCCGTTGCCGCGTTCAAACATGCAATCGAGGTCAAGCGTCTGCCCAAGACCCGCTCCGGCAAGGTGCTTCGGGGCACGGTACAGAAGATCGCCGATGGTGAGAGCTTCAAAATGCCGGCCGCAATCGACGATCCGGCCATTCTCGACGAAATTTCCGCTGCGCTCAAGGCGCACAATATGATCGGAGAGCCCGTATGATCGAACGCATTCACACTGGTGATCGGATGAGCAAGATCGTCAAGCACAACGGCACGATCTATCTGTGTGGTCAGGTCGGGGCAGGTGACAGCGTGACCGAACAGACGACAGATTGCCTGTCGCGCATCGACGCTTTGTTGAAAGAGGCCGGTTCGGACCGTGAACATATCCTGCAAGCTATCGTCTGGCTGTCGGATATGACCCATTTTGCCGAAATGAACGCTGTCTGGGACGCTTGGGTGCCAGCAGGCCACGCCCCGGCGCGCGCCTGCGGAGAAGCCCGGCTCGCCCGCGAAGCCTTGAAAGTCGAGATCATCGTCACCGCTGCTGAAAAGCACAGCAACTGAAGGAGCGTTCCAATGACCGCAGCAGTCGAGATGAAAAACGTGAACAAGTGGTACGGGGAGTACCACGCGCTGAAGGATGTTAATCTCACGGTTGCCAAGGGCGAGAAGATCGTTGTTTGTGGGCCGTCGGGCTCGGGCAAATCCACGATGATCCGAACGATCAACCAGTTGGAAGAACACCAGTCAGGCGAGATCCTGATCAACGGCGAAACAATCAATGCTGATGCGCCGAATATCGAGGCAATGCGTCGCGAGGTCGGCATGTGCTTTCAGCATTTCAATCTCTTCCCGCACCTAAGTATTCTGGAGAACTGCACTTTGGCCCCGATGCTGGCCCGCAAGACTTCGCAGGCAGAAGCGGAAGAGATCGCCATGCAATTCCTCAACAAGGTGCAAATCGGCAATCAGGCGCAAAAGTACCCCGGACAGCTCTCCGGCGGCCAGCAACAGCGTGTGGCGATCGCCCGAGCGCTTTGCATGAAGCCCGAGATCCTGTTGTTTGATGAGCCGACCTCGGCACTTGACCCGGAAATGATCGGTGAGGTGCTCGACGTTATGGTCACGCTGGCCGAGGAAGGCATGACCATGATCTGCGTCACCCACGAGATGGGTTTTGCCCGCAAGGTCGCAGACCGGGCTCTGTTCATGGATGCCGGTGAAATCATCGAGGAGGCCGAACCCGAGACGTTTTTTACATCGCCGAAAAGCGACCGGACGCGCACATTCCTGGAGCAGGTTCTCACGCACTAGGCGCAGGGGGTGGTAGTGCCCCGAGGAGTGGTGTAGGAACTGGCGTCCACCTGCTTCTTCATAGCTGGTGTTGCTCGTTCACTGAGCGGCAATCATCGCCGTCTCACCATCATCGTTGCATATGGCGGTCAGCTTTTCCACCGGCATGTAGCGGCGGGAGACGGCCCATTCGTCGTTCTGCTCCAGCATCAGCGCGCCGACGAGCCGGATCACGGCGTCACGGTTGGGGAAGATCCCGACGACATTGGTGCGCCGCTTGATCTCCTTGTTGACGCGCTCCAGCGGGTTGGTGCTGTGCAGCTTCGAGCGCAGGCTCTCGTCGAAGGCCGTATAGGCCAGCACGTCGTGCTCGGCCTCGTCCATCAGCTCGGCAACATCCCGGAACCGCTCGCGCAGATTGTCGGCAACCTCGCGCCAGCGGGCATGGGCCTGGTCGCGGTCTTTCTCGGCGAAGACGGTCTTCACCACCGCGCTGACCACCGGCTTGTTGGTCTTGTCCACGCGGGCCAGCAGGTTGCGCTGGAAATGCACACGGCAGCGCTGCCAGCCGACCCCCAGGACCTTGCGGGCGGCGGCTTTGAGGCCCTCATGGGCGTCGCTGATCACCATATGCACGCCCCGCAGGCCGCGGCGGGTGAGTGAGCGCAGGAAATCGGCCCAGAAGGTCTCGGCCTCGGACGGCAAGACGGTGATCCCAAGGATCTCCCGGCGTCCGTCTGTATTGACCGCCACGGCCACTATCACCGCCATCGAGACGATCCGCCCGCCCTCGCGCAGCTTCACGTAGGTGGCGTCGAGCCAGAGAAACGGCCAGTCCCCCTCCAGCGGCCGGTTGAGGAACGCCTGCACCCGCTCATCGATCTCTTCGCACAGCCGCGAGACTTGGCTCTTGGAGGTGCCCGTAAGCCCCATGGCACGCACCAGGTCATCTACCGCGCGGGTGGAAATCCCTTGGATATAGGCTTCCTGTATCACGGCCATCAGCGCCTTCTCGGCTGTCCGGCGCGGCTCCAGGAACGTAGGGAAATAGCTGCCCTTGCGCAGCTTGGGGATGTTCAGGCCGATGGTGCCTGCCCGGGTATCCCATTGCCGCGGTCGGTAGCCGTTGCGCTGGTTCTCCCGGTCCGGGCTGCGCTCGCCGTGCCCGGCACCGCAGACAGCAGCCACTTCGATGTCCATCAGACGCTGTGCAGCATCCTGGATCAGCTCGCGCAGAAAATCGGCATCATCGCTCTTGGCGATCACGCTCGGAAGGTCAATCATGGTCTCGGTCATCGTGCTCTCCTTCGTTGTCATCGGTCTTTGAACAACCTCAGACTACTAAGAAGCGCGGTGGCCGCCAGCCCGGCCGCACGCTACGCTACGCCAAAAGGCTCCGCGTGCGGCCTCTTACACCACCCGGTGGGGCACTACCCAGGGGGTCCGGGACAAGCCTGGCGGGTCCAGCCAAAGGAGTGCACATGACCTATCCTATTGACCTGTCGATCAAACCAGACGTCTCAGCCCATTTCGACGCGGGCACCAACACGATTAGCTATATCGTAAAGGATCCGGCACCGATCATTTACGATATAGCTAATCGTCGACAGCGTCCTGGATTTTGACTATGCAGCGGGCCGCATCACCTATGATCACGCCGATGCCATGATCGCAGAGGTCGCGCGGCGTGGGCTGACGCTCGACTGGATTATCTAGACGCATGTGCACGCCGATCATCGTAAGCGGCGCGCCGTTCACACGGGCTTGTCGTAGTTCCAGGGCAGCAGTTGTTTGATATCAGCTTGTTTGTGCCCGCCAGCAATGGCTGTCAGGACACCGGACAGATAGCCATGCGGCTCGATCCCGTTGAGTTTGCAGGTCTCGATCAGGGAGGCGGTGACGGCCCAGTTTTATGCACCAGCATCGTGTCCTGCGAAGAGCGCATTTTACGGTTTAGGGCGATGGGTCGGATGGTGCGTTCGACGGGATTGTTGTCCAGTTCGATGCGCCCGTCGTCGAGGAATAGACAAAGGCCGTTCCAGTATTTGGCGATGTATTTCAGGGCTTCACCGGTTAGCGATTTCGTTGAGACGCGGGCCCGGTGTTGGGCGAGCCAAAGCTCGAAAGCGTCGATGATGGGTTTTGATCGGTCCTGCTTCGCAGCACAGCGTTGATCTGCGCTCAGGCCGCGCAGGTCTTTTTCGATGCGATAGAGCGCCTGGATTTGGATCAGACCTTCCTGCGCAATCGGGGCCGTGCTGGACTGAGTAACCTCATGTGGTTTGCGACGGGCGTGAGCCCAGCAATATGCCGGTGTCACATCTTGCGTCGGTCGTTTGAGCAAACGGTTATAGCCAGCATAGCCATCGACCTGAAGGATGCCGCTGAAGCCCTGCAAAATAGTGTCCGCATGCTGACCAGATCGTCCCGGCGCGTGTCAATCGGCATGCAATCCTGAGCCCCTATCGGCGCCCAAAAATGACCCCCTTATTTTGCGCAGGGGTAGCTGGCCCGATGCGGTGTAGCCATCACACAGCGCAGCCGCGTCGGGCCAGCGGGGCCTGGGTTACTCCCTGGTCTTGAAGCGCCAGCTCTTGTTGCCGGTTTCGACGATGTCGCAGTGGTGGGTAAGGCGATCAAGTAACGCTGTCGTCATCTTCGCGTCACCAAAGACCGATGGCCATTCACCGAAGTCGAGGTTGGTCGTCACGATGATGGACGTGCGCTCGTAGAGGCGACTGACGAGGTGGAACAGCAACTGGCCGCCGGTCTGGGCAAACGGGAGATAGCCGAGCTCGTCGAGGATCAGGAAGTTGTGGCGACATAGCAGATCTGCGGTACGTCCCTGTCGGTCGGCACGAGCTTCGGCATCCAGCTTGTTCACCAGGTCCACGACGTTGAAGAAGCGCCCCCGTTTGCCGCGCCGGATGCACGCCCGGGCGATGCTCACGGCAAGGTGGGATTTGCCGGTCCCGGTGCCGCCGATGAGGACGACGTTTCGCTGGATACGCTCATAGAAATTTTGCTCCACAGTTTGCCACACAACGGAGCCGCGGGTCATCCTTGGTTTCTCGACCCGATTAAGCTCCAAGTGCCGAAGAAGTGGGAGCTTTTTCAGGGCGGCGGAAATCGCGTCTCCGCCGCCGATAATTCTCTCCTGGGCACCACTTTACCCAAACATAGGTTGGTATCGCTTCACTGCCTTGCAATCGCAAGGAGCTGAATGCCCATTGCGATCCGTGCGAGACGGCCAGACGCGGAAGACGTGCGTCCTGAACGTGGGACGGGAAGGCAGTTCTCCCGCCGCCACCTATCCCTTTGCCGCCGTCACGATCAGTTCCACCTTATACTCGGGCGTGGCGAGCTTCGCCTCGCCGCAGGCACGGGCAGGGGCATGACCTTCGGGCACCCAGGCATCCCAGACGCTGTTCATCTCAGCGAAATCGGCCATATCGGCCAGCCAGATCACGCATTGCAGGATGCGCGTGGAATCCGACCCGGCCTCGGCTAGCAGTGTCTCGACCTTCTCGAGGCAAGTGCGGGTCTGGTCGGCGACGCTGTCGCCCGGATTACCGACCTGCCCGGCCAGATAAACGGTGCCGTTATGGGTGACGATCTGGCTCATGCGCTGGCCAGTGTGGTGACGAGTGATATCGCTCATGGGCGGGTCCTTTCGGTTGGATCAGAAAATACGGTCGGGCGCGAGTGCGGCGCGAGTTGCCGCGTCGAGCACGGGCACGGCCCCGGTCAGAAGTGCTGCGCTGAACTGCGATAGCGCGGGCGCGGTCTGAACGCCATAACCGCCCTGCCCCGCCAGCCAGAAAAACCCATCGGCGCGCGGATCGAAACCCGCCACCGGCGTGCGGTCGGGCGCGAAGGTGCGCAAGCCCGCCCAGCTGTGTTCCAGCCGTGTCACCTCATGCGTCACCGCCTGCTCGAACCGGTGGAGGCCCTCGGCAAGCACCATGTCCTCGGGCCAGGCGTCGTGCGGCTCGACCGGGTCTTCGTCGGCGGGCGACACCATCAGCTTGCCCGCCTCGGGCTTGGCGTACCAGGTCTCGGCGATGGACCCGAAGATCGGCCAATGCTCAGTTTCGTGCCCCTCGGGGGCAGGAATGATCGCGGCGGAGCGGCGATAGGGTTGCAGGCCGAGACGCGGCAGACCGGCCATCGCGGCAACCTCGTCGGCCCATGCGCCCGCTGCGTTGACTATGACGGGCGCGGCAAAGCTGCCCTGCGCTGCGTCCACGTGCCATTGCCCCGCCTCATGCCGGAGCGCCTGCACCTGCGCGCCGGTGACGATCTGCCCCCCGCGCGCCCGAAGCATCCTTGCATAGCCCTGCAACAGCAGATCCACGTCGATGCCGCGCGCGTCGCGCTCGATCATCGCGCCTGCAATGCGCTCGGGGCGCAGGATGGGGACGATCTCGGCAGCCTCACGGCCTGTCAACCGCTCCACCCCTACCGCGCCGTCGAGATAGGCATCAAGCTTGGGCAGCTCCTCCTCCGAGGCGACCATCAACTCGCCGCGCGGGCTGAGGATCGGTTTGTCGCTGATCTCGCCGGGCTGCTCGAAAATCGGCTCGGCCACGGCATTCAATGCCCTCAGCGTCGCGTTGCCGTAATTGCGGATAAAGATCGCCGCCGAGCGCCCGGTCGCGTGGTAGCCGATCTGCGGCTCGCTCTCCAACACGGTCACGCGTGCCCCGGCGCGGGCGCATTCGGCCGCCGCACTTACGCCCGCGATGCCGCCGCCGATAATGATGATATCGCTCATGACAGCACCCGCTCAAAACCGGTCAGCGTCGCGGTCAGGTTCTGGCCCAATTCCTTGCAGAGATACCCGCCTTCCTGCACGAAAAGCGTGGGCAACCCGAGGTTTGCTATCGCCCCGCCGATGCGCCCAAACCCCGGCGTGGTGATAGCCAGTCCCTGAAACGGATCGCCCTCATAGGCATCGAGGCCGAGCGCGACCACCACCGCGTCAGCGCCGAAATTGACGATCCGCTCCAGTGCGCGGTCGAGCGTGCGCAGGTAATCGTCATCGCCGGTCTTTCGCGGCAGCGGCAGGTTGAGGTTGTAGCCCATGCCGCGCCCCGCGCCGCGCTCCGCCGCATGACCCCAGAAGAACGGGTAGAACCGTTCGGGATCGGCATGAATCGACACGGTCAGCACATCGTCGCGGTTGTAGAAGATGCCCTGCGTGCCGTTGCCGTGATGCACGTCCACATCGAGGATGGCGGTGCGCAGCCCGTCCATACGCAACCGTTCAGCCGCGATCGCGGAATTGTTGAGAAAGCAGAAGCCCCCCGCAAGATCGCCGAAGGCATGATGCCCCGGCGGGCGACAGAGCGCATAGGCGGCGCGCTCACCCGATGCGACAAGATCGGCCCCCGTCACCGCCACCTGCGCCGACCAATAGGCGGCCTCCCACGTGCCCGCGCCGATGGGACAGGCAGTATCGGCCTGATGATAGCCCGCCTGCCCTACAGCGGATTTGGGGTAGCCATCGCCGCGCGTGGCGGGGTGGATGTTGGGGATCACCTCGGGCCCGCCGCCCTCGATCCGCTGCCAGCGGGCGTGGATATTGCGCAGAAAGGTTACATACTCCGGCGAATGGAGCGCGGCGATGGGGCCGAGCCCGGCATCATTCGGGGCGACAATCTCGCACCCCGCCGCGCGCGCACCCTCGGTTAGCCGGGCGATGCGTTCGGGTTGTTCGGGGCTGGGCTGAATGACGCCATTTGCCATGAAATGCTGGGGGTCATGCTTCCACTGGCGGTCGTCGAAAATGGCCTTCATCTGCCCTCTCCCTTCAGTCTGTCGAGGCCTGCCCTTGGCAGGCGCATCTGTGTCACTTGGTCCTGCGGCGCAAAGCCCAGGCGCTCGTAGAACCGGCGCGACGCGGTGCTGTGGCCATAGACCGCCAGCGTCATCCATGCCGCACCCCATTGCACCTCAGCCCGGCGCGCCACCTCGGCCAGAAGGCACCGCCCCGCCCCCTGCCCGCGCGTCGCCGCATCGACCCAGAGATCCGAGACATAGACCCCCGCCGCCCCCTGCGCGGTGGAAAACACCGGGCTATAGAGCGCCGCGCCGATCAGGTCATGCTTCACCGCCAGAAGTCCGTAAGCCGCTGGCGTATCCCCCATCAGCCCGGCGCGCAAGGCATCCAGACCGGCCATATGCTGATCCCCCAGATCATGGCTGAGGGACCGCAAGGCCCGGTCCAGAAGAACCATATCCGCCTCTGTCGTGACCGCGCGATACTCCGTCCCCATGGCTCAGATCGCCGTCCGGTCCGCGCCCTTGAGACGCAAGAGGCGGCGCGCACCATCCGCATCCACCACCTCGCGCCCCATGGCCTCGACAATACCGCGCACTTTCTCCACCTGCTCGGCATTGGACCGCGCGAGCGTGCCGCGCGCAATCGTCAGACTGTCCTCCAGCCCCACGCGCACATGCCCGCCCATTGCCGCCGCCTGCGCCGCCATCGGCATCTGGTGACGGCCCGCAGCCAGCACCGAGAACATGTAATCGTCACCGAACAGCTTGTCGGCGATCCGCACCATGTGGCTCAGGTTTTCGGGGTCCGGCCCCATGCCCCCCAGCACGCCAAAGACGAACTGGATGAAGAACGGCGCCTCGATCAGGCCCCGATCGGCGAAATGGCGCAGCATGTAGAGATGCCCCAGATCGTAGCATTCGAATTCAAACCGCGCGCCGCGCTCCTGCCCCAATTCCGTCAGGATGCGGGCAATGTCGCGCGGGGTGTTCTTGAACACCAGATCGTCGGAGGCTTCGAGAAACGGCTTTTCCCAGTCATGCTGCCAGTCGGTGATCCGCCCGGCCATCGGGTAGAGGGCGAAATTCATCGTGCCCATGTTGAGCGAGGCCATTTCCGGCGCGGCCTCTTTAGGCGCAGCAAGGCGCTCATCGAGGCTCATCACCGCACTGCCCCCGGTCGAGATGTTCAGCACTGCATCGCAGCCCTGTTTGAGGCGCGGCAGGAAGGCGCGGAAATGCGTGGGGTCGGCAGAAGGGCGGCCGGTCTCGGGGTCGCGCGCGTGCAGATGCAGGATCGACGCGCCCGCCTCTGCCGCCTCGACACCTGCCGTTGCGATCTCATCCGCGGTCACCGGCAGATGCGGTGACATGCTGGGCGTGTGGATCGAACCGGTGAGCGCGCAGGTGATGATGATCTCGCGCATCACACCGCCCGCTCCAGCGCCGGGCGGATTGCCTTGGTGAACTGCGACAGCGAGGCATCGAGCATCTCGATGATCTCGTCGAGATGCGTCTCGGTCGCGATCATCGGCGGGGCGACGATGATATGATCGCCCTCCACCCCGTCGCGGGTGCGCCGCGAATAGACGATCAGCCCCTTGTCATAAGCGATCTGCACGAAGCGGTTGAAGGCATTCAGGTGCTTGGGCAGCGGGGCCTTGCTGCCCCGATCAGCCATGAATTCGAACGCGGTGAGCAGCCCCTTGCCGCGCACGTCGCCGATGATGGCATAGCGCTGCATCAGCCCCTCCAGCCGTTCCTTGAGTTTCACGCCCAAGCGCGCGGCATTGCCCACCAGATCCTGCCGCTCGATCTCGTCGATCACGGCCAGACCGGCGGCGCAGGCCAGCGGGTTTCCGGCATAGGTATAGCCATGCAGAAAGCCGCCTGCATCGAGCACGGCCTCAACCAGTCGCTCATGCGCGGCCATCGCGCCAAGCGGCACATAACCGGCGGCGAACCCCTTGGACATGACGATGATGTCGGGGGAAAGGTTCCAATGCTCGGAGGCAAGGAACCTGCCCGTGCGCCCCGCGCCGGTCATTACCTCATCAAGGATCAGCAGCACGCCATACCGGCGACAAATCTCCTGCACCCGCTCCATATAGCCGCGCGGCGGCACCAACGCCCCGGTCGAGGCACCACCGATAGGCTCCACGACAAAGGCCAGCACGCTCTCAGGCCCTTCCTCCACAATCTTGGCCTCCAGCATATCGGCGTAATGATGGCCCGTCGCCTCGTCCTCGGGGTCAAGCCCGTCAAGATAGGCGCGGGGCGCGGGCACCTTGGGCATCGCCTGCATCATCGGCGCAAAGGGATCGGTCAGCGGTGCATAGGACGTGATGGCGAGCGCGCCAAGCGTGCAGCCGTGATAGGAAGGCGCGCGGCTGATGATCTTCCAGCGGCGACCCTCACCGATCGCCAGTGCATATTGCCGCGCCAGCTTCAGCGCCGATTCCACCGCCTCGGACCCGCCCGAGACAAAGAACACGCGGTTAAGGCCCTCGGGGCACAAGGCGGCGGTCTTGGCGGCGAGTTTCTCGGATGCCTCGGTCTCGAAATGCAGGCGGTAGCCAAAAGTGGATTTCTCCATCTGACGGCGCATCGCCTCCAGCACATTCTCGTTGGAATGGCCGATATTGCACACCATCGCGCCGGATGATCCGTCCAGATAGCGTTTGCCGTCCACGTCCCACATGTAGACGCCGCGCGCCTGATCTAGCACCGGCTTGCGCTCGCGCCCCTGATAGAAAAGATGAGAGGGTTTCACGTTCATTGTCTTATCCCGGAAGCGCCGCGCAATCCTGCGGGCGCAGATGCAGATGGACCGCATCGCCCGCCGCAAAGGGGCGTTCGTCGATCATGTTGATGGCTTGCAGCTGCGCCTCGCCCGCGCGGACGAAATAGCGCACCGCCTGTCCCTGATAATCCACTGTTTCGACGGTGGCGGGAACCGAAATCACGCCCTCGGGGGCCTGGGCTTTTGACAGCAACAGTTTCTCGGCACGCACCACCAGCTTGGCCGCGCCGGTGCCGGTGAGGTTTGGAGCCTTGGCAGCGGGCACCTGCACACGGCCAAAGGTAGGCTCTTCGAGCACGACGGCGGCACCGTGATCGGTGCAGGTCGCCGCCATTATATTGGAGGCCCCGAGAAAATTGGCGACGAATTCCGAAGCGGGGGTGTTGTAGACTTCTTCGGGCTTGCCCACCTGTTCCACCCGGCCCCCTGACATCACCACAATCAGATCGGACATGGCCAGCGCTTCGGACTGGTCATGGGTGACAAAGACAGTCGTCACGCCGATACGCTCCTGAATGCGCTTCAATTCCACCCGCATATCCTCGCGCAGGTTCGCGTCAAGCGCGGAGAGCGGCTCGTCCAGAAGCAGCACGTCCGGCTCGATCACGATGGCACGGGCAAGCGCGATGCGCTGTTGCTGCCCGCCTGACAGTTCCTTGGGATAGCGGTCCCCGACATTAGGCAGTTGCACCAGATCGAGCGCCGCCTGCACCTTGGCCGGGATCTCGGATTTTGGAACGTCGCGGTATTTCAGGCCAAAGGCCACGTTCTCGGCCACGGTCTTGTGCGGGAAGAGCGCGTAGTTCTGAAAGACGAGGCCAAGGTTGCGCTTGTGAATGGGCACGTCGTTGACGCTACGGCCACCGATCAGGATTTCCCCCTCACTCGGGTCGAGCAGCCCGGCGATCATCCGCAGGTTCGTGGTCTTGCCACAGCCCGAGGGCCCCAGCAGCGTGACGAACGCGCCCTCTGGGATCTCCAGCGTGGTGCGATGCACGGCGGTGAATGTGCCGAAGCGCTTGACGATGTCTTGTAGGGTGACGGCGCTCATCGCGGTCTCCTATGTTGCGAGGCCGCGCGAGGCGGCGGGCACGCAATTTCGAAATTGCGTGACCAAGACCGTTCGAACGGCCTTGGCACTCCTTGAGAACCGGATCGCTCAGTAGCCGCGCTGCACGCGGCTGAAGGTCTCGGACCATTCCGCCTCATTGCCGTTCCAGTATTTCGGATCGGCAAAGGTGAGCGATGCGAGCGTGCCCGTGGGATCATAGGCCGGCAGGGTCGGAATCTTGTCACCGAGATCGACCTTGGTGCCGTCAAGCGCGGGCGGATAGTTCTGCCCCTCGGCCACGGCGATGGAGGTCTCGGGCGCCAGCATGAAGTTCAGCAGTTCCTCGCAGGCCTCGACGGGGCTGCCCTTGAGAACATGCAGGCATTCCTGCCACGCAAAGCTGCCCGGCGCGTCGTAATAGCCGATATCATGGCCTTGCTGTTGCAAGGCGGCGATACGGCCCGACCAGCCTTCGGTCACGTAGATTTCCTCTTCGGCCAGCAGGCTCATCAGTTCCGCGCCCGACGACCAGTATTTCAGCGCCAGATCGCGGTGGCTGCGGATTGCGTCCCAGACGGCCTCCATATCCTGAATGTTGTTCGGGTCCTGACCCGTCTGGAGCGCGCCGTACCAGATGCGGGTGCGCCACTCGCCCCAACCACCGATCTTGCCCTTATAGGCTTCGTCGATCAGGATGCTGGCACCTTTCTCCTTCATCTCCTCGTCGGAGATATACTTGCGGTTATAGGCCAGCCCCGTCGTGCCATAGTCATAGGGCACCGCCGAGAGGTAATCCGGCGTCACGCCCCGGAATGCATTGGTCAGCGCATCCATCACCAGCGACATGTTGGGGATGTTGTCGAGGTTCAATTCCACCGTCAGGCCGAAATTCACATAGCGGGCATAATCGAACACGCCCGAGAGATGCGCGATGTTATATTCGCCCTCCTGGCTGGAGCGGACCTGTGCCATATATTCATCGCTGCCCGCGAACGTGCCATCGACGACATTGATACCAGTCTTGGCGGTATAGGGATCAAAAGCATGCTCGCGAAACGCCTCGGACACGACACCGCCCCAGCCATCAAAGCGCACCTGCTTGACGTCCTGCGCATGGGCCAGCTTGGCAAAGGGCGTCTGCACGCCATAGGCGAGGCCCGCCGCCCCGATCAGCCCCAGAAAATTGCGCCGATCCAGATCGCCGTTGCGATAACGCTCAAGCAGGCGTTCATATCGTTTGCTATTGTCCATTTTTCATATCTCCTTGTTGAGGGTTAATGCGGTTCTTAACTGCCGCTTTTCATGGCGAGTTTGCGGGCCACCGCCGCGCCAACCAGCGGCAGGCCCACGGTCATCACGATCATCACCGTGCCGAGCGCGTTGATTTCCGGGCTGATTGAATTGCGCAGCATCGAAAAGATCTGCGTCGGCACGGTCTCCACCCCGCCCGGCTTCCAGAACAGCGTGCCGGTAATGTCATCGAAACTGATGGTGAAGGCAAAGAGCGCGCCAGCGGCAACGGCGGGCAGCATCAACGGCAGCGTGACCGCGAAAAACGTCTGCACCGGCGAGGCCCCGAGGCTGAGCGCCGCCTCCTCCACGTCGCGCTTGATTGACACCAGACGCGCCTGCACCACGAGGATCACGAAGGGCAGGGTAAAGATCACGTGGCCCGCCAGCAGCAGCGCAAAGCTCTTGCCGAGGCCGAGCCAGTTGAGAAACAGCAATAGCGCCACCGCCAGCACCACCTCTGGCACCAGGATGGGCGCGATCAGCAGCGTGGTGATCGTGTTGCGCCCGGGGATCTTGTAGCGCACCAGCGCAAGGCTCGCGAGGATACCCAAGGTGGTCGAGATCACCGCTGTCATCAGCCCAAGCACGATCGAGGTGCGAAAGGCGCGCATCACAGCATCATTATTCCACAATTCCTCGAACCAGCGCAGCGACATGCCGGTCATCGGGAAACTGCCGAACTGATTGGCGTTGAACGACAGCAGCACCACCACCGCCACCGGCAGGAACATGAAACCATAGACCAGAACGGTCCAGATGCGAATCGCCTGCCAGCCCATCACCCGAGCCCCTTGGCGAGTTGCGCCATGCCGAGATAACGATTGTAGATGCCCACCAGTACGCCCAGCACCGCCAGCAGCAAGAGCGACAGCGCCGAGCCGAGCGGCCAGTTGAGCTGCGTGATGATCGCCTCGAACACCAGGTTGGCGAACATCGCGTCACGCGGTCCACCAAGAATCACCGGGGTGATATAGGTGCCCGCGCCCAGCACGAAGCACAGCAATCCGCCCGCCGCCAGACCGGGCAGCGACAGCGGCAGGGTCACTTGGCGAAACGCCTCCCACCGTGTGGCACCAAGCGAGGTGGCGGCGTCTTCGAGATTGGTATCGATACCCTCAAGGCTGACATAGACATTCAGCACCATGAACGGCAGCAGGAAATGCACGAGCCCGAGGATCACCGTCGCCTCGTTATAGAGCATCTGCATCGGCTCGCTGATGATCCCGAGCGACAGGAGCAAGGTATTGAGCGCGCCCGAGGTGCCGAGAATGTTGATCCAGCTCATCGTGCGGATAATGTAACTGATCCAGAACGGCAGCATCAGCAAGAGCAGCAGGATCATCTTGTTGCCCTTGGACCGCGCGATGAAATACGCCGCCGGATAGCCCATCAGCCCGCAGATCACGGTGGTGATCGCCGCGATTTTCAGCGTGTTGAGCAATATGTCGCGATAAAACCGGTCGCTCAGCGCCTTTTCCCAATTGTCGAGGAAGAACCCGACCTGATCCGCCCCCATGGCCGAGCGCAGCCAGAACGAATAGACCACGATGAACATCAGCGGGATTATCAGCAGGAAAAGTACCGCCCCGAGGGCGGGTGAAAGCAATATCCACGGCTGTCTTGCCTCGCGGGCTTCGACCGACATGCGTCTCCCTTTCCTGCGCTGCCCGTCGAATGCGGGCTTGCCCAGAGGGTGCAAAGCGGTCCATCATTAATCAAATAGATAAGAAGAATTATGACAATAGATGAGATCTATGGATAGCCGCGACAGCCCTGAACGGATCATGCGCGAGATGGATTGGAACCTCTTGCGCACCTTCGTCGTACTGGCGCAATCACGGTCGGTCACAGACGCCGCAAACCGGTTGCGCCTGACCCAGCCGTCGGTCTCTACCGCCTTGAAAAGGCTTGAGGATCGGGTGGGAAAACGTCTCATCCACCGTTCGCCGGGGCGGTTCGAGCTGACCGAGGCCGGCGAGGTGCTCTATCGCGAGGCGCTGGATATCCAAGGCTCGATCCTGCGTCTCTCGACCCTGATGCGCAACATGACCGACGAGGTGACAGGGCATGTGCGGCTGTCTCTGGCAAGCCATGTCATCTGCCCGCTTTTTGATCAGGTGCTGGCCGAGTTCCACACCGAGAATCCGCGCGCGACGCTCACGATCGAGGTGCATTCCTCGGCGCAGGCGATCGAGACAGTCTCGGCGCGCTCGGCCTCCTTCGCCATCTGCCTCGTGCATCAGCGCAATCCCAAGCTGGAATATCTGCGCCTCTACCGCGAATTCTTCGGCCTGTTTTGCGGCCCGCCACACGCCCTCTTTGGCCGCCGCGACCTCACCCGCGCCGATCTGGCGGGCCAAAGCGCCGTCAGCTTCGAGACCGACCGCCTGCAGGACGCGCTCAAGCCGGTGACGCTGATGCGCGCGCAGGCCGAACTGGGCGATCAGATCATCGCCACGTCGAGCCATCTGGAGGAGGTGCGCCGCATGATCATCGCGGGTCTCGGCATCGGCCCCTTGCCTCTGCACGTGGCCGAGCGCGATGTGCGCGACGGCCTCTTGTGGCAATTGCCGCCCTATGATCAAACGGCGGCGGTGGATGTGCATGTGGTCTGGAACCCGCGCGCCGTGCTCAACCGCGCGGAACAGTCGCTGCTCGACCGGCTCTTGCGGCGCATCGACGAAACCCCGATAGACGCACGGACCTATCGCTGACACCACCGCGCGACATGACTGGTCAAGCATCGTGATTGCGCGCACTCTTGCACCTGCGCGGTGACCCGATACAACGAATGCGTCTTGAGAGCGCAGAGGAGTCCTCATGTCGATTGCACTCATCATTCTGGCGGCGGGCAAGGGAACGCGGATGAACTCCGATCTGCCCAAGGTTCTGCACCGGATCGCCGATGCCCCGATGCTGGTGCATGCGATGCAGGCCGGTGCAGCACTCGACCCCGACCATACCGTGATCGTGGCAGGGCACGAGGCAAGGGCAGTGGCCGAAGCGGCGCAAGAGCATGACGAGGCGGCGCAGGTTGTCTTGCAAGAGGAACAGTTGGGCACCGCCCATGCCGTGGCGCAGGCGCGGGAGGCATTGGCGGGCTTCACCGGCGATGCCATCGTCCTCTATGGTGACACGCCCTTCATCCGCCCCGAGACGCTGCAAAAGATGGCCGCCGCGCGCGCCGCGCATGACGTGGTGGTGTTGGGGTTCGAGGCCGCCGATCCGGGGCGCTACGGGCGGCTGGTGGTCGAGGGTGGCGCGCTCAAGCGGATCGTGGAATTCAAGGACGCAAGCCCGGCGGAACGCGCGATCACCCTGTGCAACAGCGGCGTTGTCATGGTCCCTGCCCCGCTTCTCTTTGACCTGATCGAGGCCGTCGGCAACGACAATGCCTCGGGCGAGTATTACCTGACCGACATTGTGGGGCTGGCCCGCGCGCGTGGCCTCTCGGCCGCCGCCGTCACCTGTGACGAGGCCGAAACCATGGGCATCAATAGCCGCGCGGATCTGGGCCACGCCGAGGCCGCCTTTCAGGCCCGCGCGCGCGCCGGGGCAATGGAGAACGGCGTGACACTGATTGCGCCCGAGACTGTCTTTTTCGCCCATGACACCCATCTGGGTCGTGACTGCCTGATCGAGCCGAATGTGATCTTCGGCCCCGGCGTCACCGTCGAGACCGGCGCGCATATCCGCGCCTTCAGCCATCTCGAGGGCTGTCACGTCGCGCGCGGTGCGGTGGTGGGGCCCTATGCACGACTGCGCCCCGGCACCGAGTTGAGCGAAGACAGCCGGATCGGCAATTTCGTCGAGGTCAAGAACGCGCTGATCGGCGAGGGGGCCAAGGTCAATCACCTGAGCTATGTGGGAGACGCGCAGGTGGGCCGTGACAGTAATATCGGCGCTGGCACCATCACCTGCAATTACGACGGTGTGATGAAACACGAGACCCGCATCGGCGAACGGGTCTTCATCGGCTCGAACACCATGCTGGTGGCGCCGGTCTCGGTCGGCGACGAGGCGATGACCGGCTCCGGCTCGGTCATCACGCAGGATGTGGCCCCCGGCGCGCTCGCCATCGCGCGCGCCAAACAGGTCGACAAGCCCGGTTTCGGGCGCAAGCTGATGGAGATGCTGCGGGCCAGGAAGGCACGACAGGACAAGGAGCGCGGATAATGTGCGGAATCATCGGGGTTCTCGGCAATCATGAGGCGGCGCCGACGCTGGTCGAGGCGCTGAAGCGGCTTGAGTATCGCGGCTATGACAGCGCCGGGATCGCGACGCTGAACGACGGGCGGCTCGACCGGCGGCGCGCCGTGGGCAAGCTGGTGAACCTGTCCGATCTGCTGGTGCATCATCCGCTCGCGGGCAAGGCCGGTATCGGCCACACCCGCTGGGCCACGCATGGCGCACCAACCGAGGCCAATGCCCATCCCCACAAGGCCGGGCCGGTTGCCGTGGTGCATAACGGCATCATCGAGAATTACCGCGAGCTGCGTGCCGAACTCTCGCAGGCCGGTATCGGACACGAAACCGATACCGACACCGAGACGGTGGCGCTGCTCGCGCATCACCACATGACGCAGGGCATGAGCCCGGAGGCCGCCGCGCGCGCCACCGTCGAGCGGCTGAAGGGGGCCTATGCGCTGTGTTTCCTGTTCGACGGGCACCCCGACCTGTTGATCGCCGCGCGCAAGGGCAGCCCGCTCGCCGTAGGCCATGGCAAGGGCGAGATGTTCGTGGGCTCGGATGCCATCGCACTTGCGCCGATGACCGACCGCATCACCTATCTCGAAGAGGGCGATATCGCGGTCGTGACCCGGCAGGGCGTGACCATCACCGACGCGACGGGCGCTGAGGTCGCGCGCCCGGTCAAGACCATCGACAGTTTCGATGCGCAGGTCAACAAGGGCGGGCATCGGCATTTCATGGCCAAGGAGATCGCCGAGCAGCCCTCGGTGATCGGCACCGCGATCACCCACTACCTCAGCACGGACGGGCGCGATATCGTGCTGCCCGAGGGCGCGCCCGATCTGGCCGAGGTTCCTCGATTGAGCCTCGTGGCCTGCGGCACCGCCTACTATGCCTGCCTCACCGCGAAATACTGGTTTGAGCAATTGGCGGGCCTGCCGGTGGATGTCGATATCGCCTCGGAGTTCCGCTACCGTGAGCCGCCGCTGGTGCCGGGCACCGTGGCGCTCTTTGTCAGCCAATCGGGCGAGACTGCCGACACCCTTGCGGCGCTGCATTACTGCAAGGGGCGCGCCGATGCGATCCTGTCGCTGGTCAACGTCACCGAAAGCTCAATCGCGCGAGAGAGCGATCTGGCGCTGCCGATCCTCGCCGGTGCCGAGATCGGCGTTGCCTCGACCAAGGCCTTCACCTGCCAGTTGACCGTGCTGCTGTTGCTCGCGCTCAAGGCGGCGCATCTGCGTGGCCGGATGAGCAGCGATGCGCTGGCCGACATGCTGTCGAAACTGCGCGCCCTGCCCGCCACGCTCAACACCGCGATGGAGACCGGCCCCGCCATCCGCGCCGCCGCGCGCGATCTGTCGGGCGCGCAGAGCGCGCTTTTCCTGGGCCGGGGGATGATGTATCCGCTGGCCCTCGAAGGGGCGCTCAAGCTCAAGGAAATCAGCTATATCCATGCCGAGGCCTACGCCTCGGGCGAGTTGAAGCACGGACCGATCGCGCTGATCGACGAAACCCTGCCGGTGATCGTGATGGCCCCCTGTGACGCGCTCTTCGACAAGACTGTGTCGAACATGCAGGAGGTGATGGCGCGTAGCGGCCAAATTCTGCTGGTCTCGGACGCGAAGGGCGTCACGGCGGCTGGCGAGGAGACATGGCGGACGATCACCCTGCCCGATATCGACCCGGTGCTGGCCCCCATCCTCTACGCGCTGCCTGCGCAACTGCTGGCCTATCACACCGCCATCGCCAAGGGCACCGATGTGGACCAGCCGCGCAACCTCGCAAAATCCGTAACGGTGGAGTAGGAAGACACCCATGCTCTGGCTTCATATCGGCATGCCCAAGACCGGCACTACGGCGCTTCAGGGGTATCTGCATGCGCAGCCGGGGTTTCTGGAGGGTCACGGCATCCGCTACATGACCACGGGCCGCGACCGGGGCACCGGTGCCGCGCGGCTGATCTGCCACAACGCCATGGCGGTTCACATGAGCCGGGGCTGGCAGAACGCGCCGCAGGACGAGCCCGAGGATTTCGCCGCAGAATATGCCGGACACAGCGCGCAGCACTGCATCCTCTCGAGCGAGATGTTCTTCGGTCGCGACCTGCCCCCCCTCCAGCACCGTTTCCTCAGCCGCATCGACGCACCGGTGCGCGTGATTCTCTATCTCCGCCGCTTCGATGATTTCATCGAGGCCGATTACAAGCAACGCGCCAAGAACGCGATGCAGACCGGAGGGGTCGATGCCTTTGTGGCCCGGCGTCTGGAGCAGATTGAAAGCGATCCCGATTACATGAATCTCGACACGCTTTTCGAACGTATCGAGACACAAATACCGGAGGCCGAGATCCTGCCCCGCCTCTACCTGCGCGACGAGATGGCGGGACAGGACGTGATCCCCGATTTTTTATCGGCCCTCGGTGTCGCTCCCGAGGCTGTGACCCTGCCGCGCGTCGCCGCGAACCGGTCGCTGTCGCGTCTCGCCAGCGAGGCGCTCGGCCTTTTCGACGAGCGCGCCGCCGGATTTGACAAGAAGGCGCGCCGCCGCATCGGGCGGCTTCTACAGCAAAGCGAAGACCCCATGCTCTTTGCCAGTGGCGACGTGCTGAGACCGGACGAGCGCCAGCAGATCAACGACACGCTGGAGGCGCGCAACGCGGCGATGCGGCAGCGGTATTTCCCGGATCGCGTCAGGCTCTTTCCCCCGCACACCGATTTGCCAGAGCATCCGCCGCGCGGCCATTCGGGTGAGGTGGTGGAATTTCAGCACGCGGTGCGCGCCATCCTGAAACTGATCCGGCGCGAAAGCTGAAGCAGGGCGAAAATGGCCTGAAGCTGCCGTTGCTGTGAGCCGCGCCATTGCCAGGCCGCGGACTGGTGATCTTACGCGGTTTCAGGGCACTTTATGTCTGCCAAATCCGAATAACTCTGATTGGCGCGCGAACTTAGACAAATCGCCAGTCCGTGGGGGCGGCCTGGCGATGGCGCGGCGGCCTCCGGCCTTGTTCCGCGCCGGGTCTGTCGAACCAAGGTCGGCTCAAGGCCAAACGCCACGTTCCCCAAAAAGAAACCGCGCGGCCCGTGTCGGGGCCGCGCGGCGACGTCTCATATCGTGGCGTGACGCCCGATCAGGTCAGATCGAAGCGATCGGCCTCCATCACCTTGGACCAGGCGGCGACGAAATCTTTCACAAATTTCTCCGCATTGTCGTCTTGCGCATAGACCTCGGCATAGGCCCGCAGGATCGAGTTGGAGCCAAACACCAGATCGACGCGGGTCGCGGTGTGTTTTGTCTCGCCCGATTTGCGGTCAACGATGTTGTAGGTGCCGCTGCCCGCAGGCTCCCACTTGTAGCCCATGTCGGTGAGCGTGGTGAAGAAATCGGTCGAGAGCGCGCCGACGTCGTCGGTAAAGACACCATGCGCCGTGCCGCCGTGGTTGGTGCCCATCACTCGCATGCCGCCGATCAGCGCGGTCATCTCATGCGCCGTGAGGCCCATCAGCTGCGCCCGGTCGAGCAGCATTTCCTCGGGGCTGACGACATAGTCCTGCTTGGCCCAGTTGCGGAAGCCATCGGCCAGCGGCTCCAACACGTCAAAGGATGCGGCATCGGTCATCTCGGCCGTGGCATCGCCGCGACCGGGATGGAACGGCACCTCGACGTCGAACCCGGCGGCCTTGGCCGCCTGCTCGACACCGACATTCCCAGCCAGCACAATCACGTCGGCAAGGCTTGCGCCGCTCTCGTTGGCAATCGGCTCCAGCACGCCCAGAACACGCGCCAGACGCTCGGGCTCGTTGCCTTCCCAGTCCTTTTGCGGGGCCAGACGGATACGCGCGCCATTGGCACCCCCGCGCATGTCAGAGCCGCGATAGGTGCGTGCGCTGTCCCATGCGGTGTTGACCATGTCCGACAGGCTCAACCCGCTGTCGGCGATCCTGGCCTTGACCGCCGCCACATCATAGCCGGTAGGACCTGCCGGGATCGGGTCCTGCCAGATCAGGTCTTCGCCCGGAACGTCGGGGCCGATATAGCGCGCCTTGGGCCCCATGTCGCGATGCGTCAGCTTGAACCAGGCCCGCGCGAAGGTGTCCGAGAAATAGGCTTCGTCGGCCATGAACTTCTCGCATATTGCGCGGTAGGTCGGGTCCATCTTCATCGCCATGTCGGCGTCGGTCATCATCGGCATCACGCGCTTGGAGGTATCGGTGGTGTCGACCGGCATGTCCTCTTCCTTGATGTCGACGGGCTGCCACTGCCACGCGCCTGCAGGAGATTTGGTCAGCTCCCATTCATAGCCGAAGAGCAGCTTGAAATAACCCATGTCCCACTGTGTCGGATTGGTCGTCCACGCACCCTCGATCCCCGAGGTAATCGCGTTGGTCGCCTTGCCGCCTAGGTTGGGGTTGACCCAGCCAAGGCCCTGCGTCTCGACATCCGCGCCCTCGGGCTCGGCCCCGAGCGTGGCTGCATCGCCGTTGCCATGCGCCTTGCCAACGGTGTGCCCGCCACAGGTCAGCGCCGCGGTTTCCTCGTCATCCATCGCCATGCGCGCAAAGGTCTCGCGCACCTGCGCGGCGGTCTTGAGCGGGTCGGGCTGCCCGTTGACGCCTTCGGGATTGACGTAGATCAGACCCATCTGCACGGCGGCGAGCGGGTTTTCCATCGTATCGGGCTTGGCCACATCGCCATAGCGGTTGTCGGACGGGGCGAGCCATTCCTTTTCGGCCCCCCAGTAGGTGTCTTTCTCCGGGTGCCAGATATCGGCGCGGCCAAAGGCGAAACCGTATGTCTTGAGACCCATCGATTCGTAGGCCACGGTGCCCGCGAGGATGATGAGGTCGGCCCAGCTCAGACGGTTGCCGTACTTCTTTTTGACCGGCCACAGCAGGCGTCGCGCCTTGTCGAGGTTGCCGTTGTCGGGCCAGGAATTGAGCGGCGCAAAACGGACGTTGCCGGTGCCAGCACCACCACGCCCGTCAGCCAGCCGATAGGTGCCCGCCGCGTGCCAGGACATGCGGATCATCAAGCCGCCGTAGTGCCCCCAATCGGCGGGCCACCAATCCTGGTTGTCGGTCATCAGCGCGGTGACATCGGCCTTGACCGCGTCGAAGTCGAGCTTCTTGACCTCTTCGGCATAGTCGAAGTCCGACCCCATCGGATTGGTCTTGCTGTCATGCTGATGCAAAATGTCGAGATTGAGTGCATTGGGCCACCAGCTGGTGACGCTCGTGCCGCTCTCGGTCAGCCCGCCATGCATAACGGGGCATTTGCCCATATCGTTGCCGTCCATCTTGTCCTCCAATTCAGGTTGGGTCTGCGGTATTCGCTGCTGCGGTGCGGGCGCATGCCTCAACTTATCCGCAAAATGTAGAATCGTTCTAACAAATCCACGACATTAGGGGAAGTTGCGTTTTCTGATCAAAGCGATAGGTTTTTGTTATTGATTTGTCACAGCCGGTTCAGCAAGTCGCGTGTTGGCCAAGCATCAACCGGCAGTCCCAGCTTGCCCTGCATCTCGCGCACCGCAGCACGCGTATTGGCCCCGAGAATACCGTCCACCCCGCCGACATCATAGCCGCGCGCCTTGAGCTTGCGTTGCAGCGCCTTCATCTCCTCACCCGAAAGCCCCGGCGCGGGGTGGCCCGCGTCAAACACAGGCGCACCCTCCAACCGGTTGGCGAAATAGGCGGCGGTCAGCACGTAAGTAAAGCTCTGGTTCCATTCGAAATAGACCCGGAAATTGGGATAAGCGAGAAAGGTCGGCCCGCCCTTGCCCTGCGGCAGGATCACGCTGGCGGGCAGGTTCGCGATCTCGCCATGACGCGGGCGCAGGCCCATGGCGGCCCAGTCGGCACCGCTGCGTGTCACCTCCAGCCCCGATTGCGCCCAGTCGAAGCCCTGCGGCAGCGCCACCTCCTGCAACCACGGCTCATTCGCGCGCCAGCCCAGCCCGGCCAGCATCGACGCCCCGGACAAGAGCGCATCGGGTGCCGAGGATTTCAATCGGACATGCCCGTCGCCATCGCCGTCGGTGCCATGCTCCAGGATGTCCTCTGGCAGCATCTGCACCATGCCGATTTCCCCGGCCCAGGCGCCGGTGGTGCGGGCGGGGTCGAAATCGCCCCGCGCGAAAAGCTCGATCGCGGCGAAGATCTGCGGGCGGAAGATCTCGGGGCGGCGGCAGTCATGCGCCAATGTCACCAGCGCGTCGCGGGTGTTGAAATCGCCCTGCACCGCGCCGTAATCGGTCTCGAAAGCCCAGAAGGCCAGCAACACACCCCGGCTGATGCCATAGTCACGCTCGATCCGGTCAAAGGTGCTGTCATAGCGCTCGGCCATCTGTCGGCCGCGGTTGAGCCGGTCGGCGCTGATCAGGCGGCGGGCAAACTCGGTGAAGGGCAGCTGAAACACGCCTTGACGCCGGTCGGCACGCAGCACCGATGCATCCTGCCGGACACCAGAAAAGAACCGCTGCACCGTCGCCGCGTCATGGCCGCGCGCCCGTGCCTCCTCGCGCAGATCCGCGACGAAGGTGTTGAAATCGCCGCCGCAGGCTGCTGCTGCCCCACCCGCTGTCAACGCCCAGAACGCGCCCGCCAATCCGATCCGCCGCATGTCATACCTCACTGTTTTCGAACGCGCCGATGAAACAGGATCGCCCGCGCGATCGCAACTGCCATAACCGGCTATCCGCCCAACAGGTCTTGCAACGCAAAGGCCATGACCTGCGCCGACTGCACCATATCCTCGACGCCCACGTATTCATCCGGCTTATGCGCCAGATCGAGGATGCCGGGGCCATAGGCGATGCAGTTCTTCAGCCGCCCGATCCGGTCGATATGTTTCTGGTCATAGGTGCCGGGGCTGACCACATAATCAGCCGCGTGACCGAACACCTCCGTGACCGCCCGTGCCACAGCCGCGACCACCGGCGCGTCGCGCTCGGTCATGGTGGGCAGGACGCGGTGCAATTCGTGGATTGTGTAATCAAAGCCGGGCCGCCCGTCGCGCACGGCTTCGAGCACGGCGCGCACCTCCGCCTCGACCGTGCCGATATCCTCCTCGATCAGGAACCGCCGGTCGATCACAATGCGGCAGCGGTCGGGCACGCAAGGCGAGGGCAGGCCGGTGTAATCCCCGTCCTGTTCCGGCTCGCCGCCATGGATCGAGTTGATGTTGAGTGTCGATTGCCGCGCGCCCTCGGGCACCACCGGCATCTCGGTGCGCCGCGCGGCCAACGCGGGGAAGAGCTGCGCCTCCATCGCCTCGATCACGGCGCCCATGTGGCGGATCGCGCAATCGCCCAGGAACGGCATGGAGCCATGGGCGATCTCGCCATGGGTCTCGATCTCGGCCCACCAGACGCCGCGGTGACCCAGACAGATGCGGTCCTTGCCCAGGGGTTCGGGGATGATCACATGATCGACGCGGTCGGGGCTGAAATAACCGCGTTCCGCCAGATAGGCCACGCCACCAAAGCCACCCGATTCCTCATCCGCCGTACCGCTGATTTCAATGGCCCCGGCATGGTCGGGGCAAATGGCAATAAAGGCCTCGACCGCCACGATGCTCGCCGCCAGCCCGCCCTTCATGTCGCAGGCACCGCGCCCGTAGATCTTGCCGTCGCGCAACTCACCGCCAAAGGCGTCGACAGTCCAGCCATGGCCAACCTCGACCACGTCGATATGGCTATTGAAATGCACGCAGGCACCGGGGCGCGCGCCCTTGCGCCGCGCGACGATGTTCCAGCGCGGATGCCGGTCGCTGTCACCGGGTGCGCCATGGGCGCGGATCATTTCCGTCGCAAATCCCGCCTTGGTCAGTCGCCGGTCGAGATAGTTGCAGATCTCGCGATAGTTCACGCCCGGCGGGTTCAGCGTCGGGATGCGGATCAGGTCCTGCGTGAGCGCCACCAGATCCGCCTCGCGCGCCGCGATCTCATCGGTCAGCCTGTCCTTGAACGTCATCGTCTCACCCCCGCCCAACAGGTAGACCAGCGCGCGAAATGACCATGACAGCCTGTTTCTTTATGGCAAAAATACTCATATTCCCCAACCCTCAATCCAGCCCCGGCGCTTGCCGCAACAGCGCTTCGGCCTGATCCACCATACCCTCGATGATCTCGGATACCGGCGGGCGGTCATTGATCAGCCCCGTCGCCTCGCCGACAAAGGTGTTGGCACGGGACGGATCGCCCGCCGCCCAGCCCGTCGCCCAGTCGGCCTGCGCGCAGGGGGCGGCGCGCAAGGCATCGGGATCATCGTGCCAACGCTCGGTCACCGGGTTGCGCAGCACTCGCGCGGTGTAGCGGTCGGGCCAGCGCAGGCCTCGCGCGGCATCCATCACGGTAGAGCGGATGGTTTCGTCCCCGCTGGCGGCAATCGCGGCCCCGGTCATCGCCTCGCTCACCTGCGCCTCTTCCGAGGCCCAGAGCCGCGAGCCGATGAGCACGCCATCGGCTCCCAGCATGAGGGCCGCCGCCAGCCCGCGCCCGTCGGCGATGCCGCCTGCCGCCAAGAGCAGCACATCAGGCGCGTTGCCCGCCAGCCAGTCTGCCACCTCGGGCACCAGCGTGATCGTGCCGCGCCGTTCGCCATGGCCGCCGGCCTCGGAGCCCTGTGCCACAATCACCCGCGCGCCACACTCCGCCGCGCGCTGCGCGTCGCGCAGGGTCTGCACCTGGCAGATCAGCGGCACGCCCGCCTCGGCGATACGGCCTGCGAAGGGGGCCGGGTCGCCAAATGACAGGCAAAGTGCCGCCGGATCGCGCGCAAGCACCTGATCCAGAACATCCGGTCTCTCGGCCATTTTCCAGGTGATGAACCCACAGCCGACGCGCGCATTACCGGCCTCGGCAAAGGCCCCGTCCAGCCAGTCGGCATCGCCATAACCTCCGCCGATAAGGCCCAGCCCCCCGGCATGGCTGACAGCAGCCGAAAGCCGCCCCCCGGCGGCAAAGGCCATCGGGGCCGAGACTATCGGATGGGTCAGGTCAAAGGCATCGGTAAGACGGGTGCGCATGGGCGCAGTATGCGCGCGAGGCCACGCTCAGGACAAGAGGTCAGCGACGATCCCCGGCAATTCGGCGAAATCGTCGAAGGCGCGGTCATGGGCGATGTCCGCGACCGGACCCTTGCGGTAACCTTGGGTATAGAGTGCGAAGGGCAGGCCCGTGCGGGCTGCCGTTTCCGCATCGACCTCGCTGTCGCCGACATAGACTACGTCGCGCGCGCCCAGCCCCGCCACCACTGCGCGCAGGGGTGCGGGATCGGGTTTGCGCACGGTCAGGCTGTCGCCGCCGATCACCACCGGGAAATGCGCCGCCAAGCCTAGATGCGCCAGGACCGCGCGCGCCGGGCCGACCGGCTTGTTGGTGCAAACGCCGAGCGCGTAGGGTTCGGAAGCCAGCACCGTCAGCGCGTCCGCGACGCCGGGATAGACCTGCGTCAGCGTCACCGCTGTCTCGTAAAGCTCGATGAATTCCGCGATCAGCTGCGCGCGCAGGGCCGCATCCCCGGCCCGGTCGCGGGCGCGCAGGCAGCAGGTGATGAAATGCGGCACGCCGCTGCCGATAAAGCTGCGCGTTTCGGCAGGCGTAAAGGGGGCAAAGCCGTGTCGCTCCATCAGGGTGTTGGCGGCGGCGTGAATGTCGGGCGCGCTGTCGATCAGCGTGCCGTCGAGGTCGAAAATGACCGCGCGTGCCATGCCCCGGTTCATGCCATCGCGCCAGTGGCCGCCTCTGCGGCGGTGCGGATGCTGCGGATGTTCTCACCGTATACGCCGGGGTTATCAACGCTACCGCCCTTGAACACCGCCGATCCCGCCACCAGCACATCGGCCCCGGCGGCAGCCATCAAAGGGGCTGTCTCGGGCGTGATGCCGCCGTCGATCTCGATATGGATGGGCCGATCACCGATCATCGCGCGCAGACGCTTTACCTTGTCGATCTGGCTGTGGATGAATTTCTGCCCGCCAAAGCCGGGATTCACGGTCATCACGCAGACAAGGTCGATCATGTCGAGCAGATGCTCCACCCCGTCGAGCCCTGTGCCGGGGTTGAGCGCCAGCCCCGCCTTGCAGCCCGCGCCGCGAATGGCCTGCAATGTGCGGTGGGTATGCGGCCCGGCCTCCAGATGCGCGGTCAGAACATCCGCGCCCGCCTGCGCGAAGGCGTCGATATAAGGATCGACCGGCGCGATCATCAGATGCACGTCCATCACCGTCTTGATATGCGGGCGGATGGCGGCGCAGAGCGGCGGGCCGAAGGTAAGGTTGGGCACAAAATGACCGTCCATCACATCGACATGCACCCAGTCGCAGCCTTGATCCTCGATGGCCCGGATCTCGGCCCCGAAATTGGCGAAATCCGCCGACAGGATCGACGGCGCGATCTTGATGGAACGGGTGACGGTCATGGCGTGGCTCCTCTCAGGACTGGATGTTGGGGACATGCGCGCTAGGGCAGCGAAGGTCAAGAGCGGCCCGGTTGCCGTATCTTTTTATCCGTCAGCCTCCGGCTTGAACACAGGGTCTCTCGTCCCTTCCCGGTGATCCTCGGGTCAAACCGGAGGGCGACGGAGCACGCGATTGATCCCTCGCGCCTTTCATGCCACCGTCGCCGGGCGAGGGGCGAGGGAGGAGAGCAGCATGCAGGGCCAGATCATGCACCGTGACCTGCGGATCATCGACATCCTGACCCATGCGGCTGAGGCGTATGGCGATCAGGGCATTGTGTCGGCGCAGGTCGAGGGGGGTATTCACCGCCAAAGCTACGGCCAGACGCTGGCCCGCGCTGCACAGCTGGCGCATGGGCTGGACGGGCTGGGCGTCGGCATGGGCGACCGGGTCGGTACGCTCGCGTGGAACGGGTATCGGCATGTCGAGCTTTATTACGCGGTGGCGGGGATGGGCGCGGTCTGTCACACGATCAACCCGCGCCTCACACATGAACAGCTGGTCTATATCATCCGCCATGCGGGCGACCGGGTGCTGTTTCTCGATCTGACCTTCGTGCCGCTGGTCGAGGGGCTGTTGCCGGATCTGCCGCAGGGGCTGCGGTTCGTGCTGATGACCGGCCGCGCCAATATGCCCGAGACAGTGCTTGATGCGCTCTGCTACGAGGAATTGCTGGAGGGCCAGCCCGAAAGCCATGACTGGCCGGAATTTCCAGAGGAAACCGCCTCGGGGCTGTGCTACACCTCGGGCACGACCGGCAACCCCAAGGGCGCGCTTTATTCGCATCGCTCGACGCTCTTGCATGCGATGCAGGTGCCGCTGTGTCAGACCAGCAGTTTCCGGGCCGGGGCGCGCATCCTGCCGGTGGTGCCGCTCTTTCACGTGAACGCCTGGGGCCTGCCCTATACCGCGCCGCTGACCGGCATGACGCTGGTCATGCCGGGGCCGCATCTGGACGGGCCGAGCCTGTTTCGCCTCATGGAGGCGGAACGGGTCTGGTCGGCCTGGGGCGTGCCCACCGTCTGGGCTGGGTTGCTCGATGAGATCAGGGCGCGGGACAGGGTGCCCGAGGGCTTTGGCGATCTGGTGGTCGGCGGCTCTGCCGCGCCCAAGGTCATGATCGAGGCCTTTGAGTCGCGCGGTGTCAACGTCGCGCAAGCCTGGGGCATGACCGAGATGAGCCCGATCGGCACGCATGGCATGCTGCCCGCCATGATGGAGGGTGCCGCGCAGTCCGAGCGCATCGCCGCGAAATGCTGGGCCGGGCAGCGGCTTTTCGGGGTGGAGTTCAAGATCGTGGATGATGAGGGCCGCCGCATCCCGCATGACGGTCAGGCGAGCGGAGAGCTATACGTGCGGGGCAATACCGTGATCAGCGGCTATTTCGAGAATCCGCAGGCCACACGCGACGCGATGGATGCCGAGGGCTGGTTCGGCACCGGCGATGTGGCCTCGATCAGCCCCGAGGGGCGTCTTATGCTCCGGGACCGCGCCAAGGATCTGGTGAAGTCGGGGGGTGAGTGGATCAGCTCCATCGACCTTGAAAACGCCGCCCTCTCTCATCCGGGTATCCGGGCTTGCGCGGTGATCGCCGTGCCGCATCCGAAATGGGATGAGCGCCCGGTTCTGGTGGCGGTGGCCGCAGGGCAGGCACGGCCTGATCTGGCCGAGGTTCAGGAACATATGGCGGCGCATTTCGCGGCCTGGCAATTGCCCGATGACCTGCTGTGGATCGAGGCACTGCCGCTGACCGCGACGGGCAAAGTGTCAAAGCTGACGCTGCGCGAGCAGTTTGCCGATTACGTGCATCCCGATCTGCGCGAGGCGGGGGCATGAGCGAGGCATTGAACACCGCCCGCGTCGCAGACTGGCTGGCCGGGCATCTGCCGGGCTTTGACGGGCAGGTGAAGGCCGAGAAATTCAGCGGCGGTCAGTCGAACCCGACCTATTTGCTGAAGACGCCCGCGCGCAACTATGTGCTGCGCCGCAAGCCGCCCGGGGTGCTGCTCAAATCCGCCCATGCGGTGGAGCGCGAGTTTCGCGTGCAGCGCGCGTTGGCGGGTACAGGCGTGCCGGTCGCGCAGATGCATGTGCTCTGCGAGGATGAGAGCGTCATCGGATCGCCCTTTTACATCATGGACGCGGTGCCAGGCCGGACCTTTGATGCGCCGTCGCTGCCGGGACTGAAACCGCGCGCGCGCCATGCCGTGATCGATGAGATGAACCGGGTTCTGGCCGCCATTCACGACGTCGACCTGGCGACGACGAGGCTGACGGATTACGGGCCCTCGGGCAATTACTATCGCCGTCAGATCGACCGCTGGACGGCGCAGTACCACGCGACCGCCACCGAGGTTCAGCCGGAGATGGAGGCGCTGATCGTCTGGCTGGACGCGCATGTGCCACCCGAGGACGGGCAACGCTGTCTGGTGCATGGCGACTACCGGCTCGACAATCTCCTGTTTGCCCCCGAGGGCCCGGAGTGTGTCGCCGTGCTGGACTGGGAGTTATCGACAATCGGCCACCCCTATGCCGATCTCGCTGCTGTTATCATGCAATGGTCGATGCCCGCCACGACCGAGGGGCGCGGGCTGGCGGGGGTGGATCGTGCCGCCCTTGGCCTGTGGTCGGATGCGGATTTCATCGCGCGCTATTGCGAACGGCGGGGGATTGCGCCCATTGAGGGATTCAATTTCTACCTCGCCTTCACCTATTTTCGCATGGCGGCGATCCTGCAGGGGGTGAAGAAACGCGCGATGGACGGCAACGCCTCGGACCCCACACGCGGTCTGGCGCTTGGCCAATACGTGCCGGAATTCGCGCGGGCGGGGCTGCGAACAGCAAAGGATGAGACATGAGCGACAAGATCGACCCTGCGTTGCTGGAGGCACCTTCGGCGCTGCAAACCCATCTGGGCTATCGCCTGACCGAATGGCGCGCGGATTTCGCGCGGGTGGAATTGCCGCTGACGCCCGTGCTGATGAACCGGCAGGGGCTGCCGCATGGCGGGATGCATGCGACGCTGCTCGATACCGCGATGGGCTTTGCCGGGTGCTATACCGGCGATCCGGAGCGGGCGCAGATGGCGCTGACGCTTTCGCTCACGGTGAATTACCTCGGGCAGGCGCAGGGGGCGCTGCTGATCGCAGAGGCACGGCGCACAGGGGGAGGCAAGAGCACCTATTTCGCCGAAGCCACGGTGTGCGATGAGACCGGCAGCCTGATCGCCACGGGCACGGGCGTGTTCCGCTACCGGCGGAGTTGAAATTCAGATATATTGAAATCTTATAAAGAAATTTGCGATTGATTTAATTGACTGCGCCTCACAAGCTGCGTGCCTGAGATTGACCGCGACCCTGCGCGCCGCGCGGTGGTCGGCGGCGAAGGACAGAGGACAGGCATGACACTCGAGACGCGCAATTTCATCGCAGGCCAATGGCAAGACGGGGCCGCCACCGTGGAGAACCGCAATCCGTCGGACCTGTCGGACGTGATCGGCCACTATGCGCAGGCCGATGCGGCGCAGCTTGACGCGGCCCTCGCCGCCGCGCGCACGGCGCAAGCGACATGGGGTGCCACCAACCCGCAGAAGCGCCACGATGTGCTGATGGCCATTGGCACCGAGTTGATGGCCCGCGCTGAGGAAATCGGGACAATGATTGCCCGCGAAGAGGGCAAGCCGCTGGCCGAGGGCAAGGGCGAAACCTATCGCGCCGGGCAGTTCTTTACCTATTTCGCCGCCGAGGCGCTGCGCCAGCTGGGCGAGACCGCCGACAGCGTGCGCCCGGATATCGAGATCGACGTGCGGCGCGAGCCGGTGGGCGTGGTGGCGATCATCAGCCCGTGGAATTTCCCCATCGCCACGCCCGCGTGGAAGATCGCGCCGGCGTTGGCCTTCGGCAACGCGGTGATCTGGAAGCCCGCCAATCAGACGCCCGCGAGCGCCGTTGCGCTGACCGGGATCATAGCAAAGCAGGACCTGCCCGAGGGCCTGTTCAACCTCGTCATGGGGCCGGGGCGCGAGGTGGGGCAGCGACTGGTCGAGAGCCCGGCAGTGGACGCGATCAGCTTTACAGGCTCGGTCCCCGTGGGGCGTGGCATCGCGGCCGCGGCGATGGTCAACATGACCAAGATCCAGATGGAAATGGGATCGAAAAACCCGATGGTGATCTGCGACGATTGCGATCTCGATCTGGCCGTGGCCCACGCGGCGAACGCGGCCTTTGGTGGCACCGGGCAAAAATGCACTGCCGCCTCGCGGCTGATCGTGATGGACGGCATCCACGACGCCTTTGTCGAGAAGCTGGTCGCGGCGACGCAGGCGCTCAAGGTCGGCCACGCGCTGGAGGACGGCACGCAGATCGGACCCGTCGTCAGCGAGGGGCAACTCAACGGCAACCTCGACTATATCAAAATCGGCCAATCCGAGGGCGCGGAACTGCTCTGCGGCGGAACCCGGCTGGAGCGCGCAACCGACGGCTATTACATGGCCCCTGCCGTGTTCGCGGGCACCGACAACGCCATGCGCATCAACCGCGAGGAGATGTTCGCGCCCGTCACCTGCATCCTCAAGGCGGGCAGCTATTCGCAGGCGCTTCACATGGCCAACGACACCGAATTCGGCCTGACGGCGGGGATCATGACCCGCTCGCTTTCGCGCGCCACACATTTCCGCCGCAACGCGCGTGCAGGCTGCGTGATGGTCAACCTACCCACGGCAGGCACCGATTATCACGTCCCCTTCGGCGGGCGCGGCGCGTCGAGCTATGGCCCCCGCGAACAGGGCCGCTACGCCGAAGAATTCTATACCACGGTCAAGACCTCCTACATCTTCTCGGGGGCGCCCGCATGACGACACCCCGCATCGACGCCCTGCAATATGCCAACTGGTCCGGGGATATCTTTCGGCAAATGCGCGCGGGCAATGTCGATGCGGTGCATGTCACCATCACCTACCATGAGAATTTCCGCGAGACGGTGCTGAATATCGAGGCGTGGAACCGCTGGTTCGAGCAATACCCGGACCTGATCTTTCAGGGTTTCACCGCCGACGATATCGCGCTTGCGCAGGCCACCAATCGCACCGCGATCTTCTTCGGCTCACAGAACCCGAGTTGCATGGAGGACGATATCGGCCTTGTCGAGGTGCTGCACCGGCTCGGCCTGCGCTTCATGCAGCTGACCTACAACAATCAATCCCTGCTGGCGACGGGCTGTTACGAGGCCGAGGATACCGGCCTCACGCGCATGGGCCGCGAGGTAGTGGCAGAGATGAACCGGGTGGGGCTGGTGGTGGATATGAGCCACTCCGGCGACCGCTCCACCATTGAGACTATCGAGCATTCGACGCGCCCCATCGCGATCACCCATGCCAACCCGGCACGCTGGCACCCCGCCCGGCGCAACAAATCCGACCGGGTGTTGCAG
Organism: Roseovarius sp. A-2; assembly: GCF_002072155.1. Taxonomy (GTDB): domain Bacteria; phylum Pseudomonadota; class Alphaproteobacteria; order Rhodobacterales; family Rhodobacteraceae; genus Roseovarius. Next base: position 41,520 of record NZ_BDIY01000024.1, read on the forward strand.
GCGCTGGCGGAAAGCGGCGGGATGCTGGGCTTTTCGCTTTATCCGCATCACCTTAAGGGCGGCGGCGACTGCACGCTGACGGAATTCTGCGAGATGGTTGCGCGCACCGCCGAGTGGATGGGCGTCGACCGGCTCGGCATCGGCTCGGACCTGTGTCAGGATCAGCCCGACAGCGTGGTCGCGTGGATGCGCTCTGGCCGGTGGACCAAGACCGTCGATTTCGGCGAGGGCAGCGCCGCCACGCCCGGCTTCCCGCCGATGCCCGACTGGTTTCGGGACAATCGCGATTTCGACAATATCGCGCAGGGTTTGCGCGTCATAGGCATGAGCCAAGCAGAGGTGGCGGGCATCATGGGCGGCAACTGGTCGCGCTTCTTTGGCGAAAGTTTCGGCAGCCGCGCGCCCCGCTACAACGAGGCCGCACAGTGAGTTGCGAGAGCCGGAACCCCATGCCGCAAGCGGCAGCGTTCCGGCGCCCGCCCGGCGAGGTCATGCGACTCTCGCGGATGGGATGCAGCCACCCGACGCGGCTGTCGTTCCTGCGGCAATTGCTGCGCCGGGTCGAGGCCGAGGGCTGGGTGTTCGACCGCCCGGTCTGGGAGATGGACGCGCGTGGCGTGGGCCGCGCCGTCTACCGGATGCGCTTTGACGGCGGCAGCCTGAGCCTTGTGGCCTTTGCCCATGATCTGCCCGCCGACCAACGCTCCGACCGGGTGATCGCCACCGCCTGGGACGCGACATTCGCACTCTTCGATGGCACGCCGGATGCCGATGATCTGGACCGGATTGCAGGCCAATGTGCCGCTGCAGGAGGCCGGGCGCGTCAGCCCGAAAGAGCTATCGCTGAGCCGCGCCAACCGCTCGGTGCGGCTGTTCGATCACGTCGTCGAGAGGTTGGCGGCGGGGCAGCAGCCCGATGCGCAGATGCTGCGCGAGACGGGGTATCTGATGCGGACCACGGCCGTTTACGGCTCGGGCAAATTCGGGGCGGCCGACCGCGCAATGATCGCCGGGCGGCCTGCACTGAGCGCGCCGTTTCAGGCCGAGATGCTGTCGGTCTGGCTCACCCGCACCTTTACCGTCGATCTGGTCGAGCATCTGGCGCGCGCCCGGGGTGGCGACGCTGCGGTGCCCCTGCGCGAGGATCTGCGCCGGGGGCTTGGCGTGGGCAATTCCACCGGCCTCGGCATGGCGCCCTTTCTCGTTCGGCACCCGGTGCTGCTCAACAACTGGATGATGGCGCGCGAAGACGCGCGGGTGCGGGCGCAGGCGTCTGCGGATGAGATGACGCTCGCAGGCTTTCGCGCGACGCTGGCGGCGGCAGTGCAGAACGCCACCGACTGGCAGAGCGCGCACCCCATCCAACAGGCCAAGCTGACCGATCTGCGCGATGGCCTGGACCGGCTTGGGCGGTTCGTGGCAGAGGGTTGGGACGTGAGCGCGCCGCAGCCCTGGGACACGCTCTGGCACTGGGGGCAAACGCATCTGCCGCTCGAGGCGCAGGAGGCACTGCTTGCCGCGATGCTGGAGCCGCACGGGCCTCTGATCGACGGCTTGGGCCAATGCATGCAGGCCGATGAAGAGGCACAATTCGGCATCGACGGAGCGATGACCGTGGCCGCGTTGCGCGGCATCCTGCAAGCGTATTACGATTGGGCCATCCACACCGATTACAGCGATCCGGCGCAATGCGCGCGGTTCTGGTACATCTCCGAGGAAAAGCTGGAGCCGCGCCTTGGTGAGCGGTTTGAGGAAGAGGGCGCAAGCCGCGAATTGCCGCTCGATACCGGACGGCAGGCCGCCGCGCTCTGGCAGGCCTTGCAGGACGAAGGCGAGGACACCCCGCTGGCCCGGTTCCTGCTGACCCGCCCTGAGCATCGCCTGATGGTGCGCCGCGTGCAGGCCACCGCGCGGCACCCGTTCGCCGAGATACGCGACAACCTGATTGCGGCCAACATGCTGCCCATCGACCTTCTGCGCTGCAAGCTGGCGTTCTTCGGGGCCACGCGGTTCGACCCGCGCTCGGATCGCTGGGTGCGCATCAACCTGTTTCAGGGCGCGCCCTATCCCAATGACCTGAACCCGGGGGATGCGCCGTGATGATGTCTTTCAACGATCCAGCGCACAGTGCGTCCTCTCGCGATGGCCACGACGCGGCACGCGTCTGCCTGTCGCTCTCCGAAATCAACGCGCTGTGCGTCAAGGCGGCGCGCGGGTCCGGGCTGAGCTGGGGCGAGGCCGAAGAGGCGGGATGGGCCGCCGTCTGGCTGACGCGCGCGGGATTGGCCGGGCCGTCTATCGTACTGAACTGGCTGCGCGACTGCGCCATGCTGGCCCGCCCCCTGCCCGCGACCGGCCATTGGAAGGCCACCTCTGGACCGCTCTGCCCGCTGCGCGCGGGGCTGGCGCTTACCGATCACGCGGGGCTTCCCGAGGGACCAGGCCCCGATGGCTTGCACATCGACACCGTCGCGCATCCGCGCCTCATCCTGCCCTTCGTCGCGCGGGCAGCCACCCGGCTCGACCTGCCGCTGCGGATCGGATGGGCGGGCGCGGAAATCACGCTTCGACCGGCAGGCACAGGAGGGCCGCTCACCCTGCCCCCGGGGCAACCGGACGAGACCCCCGCCGATCTGCGCATCGACACTCCGGACCGACGCGATACCGACGCGATACCGACAGTTTACAGCGTGCCCGCGCAGGGCATCGCACTCACCGACTGGCGGGCGCTCGATGCCTTGGCATTGCGCGTCACCGCCCCGCCCTCGGACGCCTCGCGCGCCAGGGCGGGGGCTGCGGGGGATGACAATGATTGACCCCCGATCAGACGACCTACCATGACAACGATCACTCAACCGGGAGAATTACCATGAAAAAACTGACACTTGCACTGGCCTTCGGCGCGCTGACCGCGCCCGTCGCGGCCCATGCCGAATGCGGCGAAATCTCTGTCGCGGAAATGAATTGGGCTTCGGGCTCGATCATCTCCAAGATCACCGAATTCCTGATGGAACAGGGCTATGGCTGTGACGTGACACTGGTGCCCTCGGCCACCACCACTGCCATCACCTCGCTGGCCGAAAACAACGAGCCTGACGTGGTGCCCGAACTTTGGGTCAACTCGGCTCCCGCCTATTTCAAGCTTGAGGAAGAGGGTAAGGTGGTCAAGGCCGCCGATGTCTTCTCTGAGGGCGGCAGCGAGAACTGGTGGGTGCCCGACTACCTGGTCGAAGAGCATCCCGAACTGGCCACTATCGAGGGCGTTCTGGCCAATCCCGAACTGGTCGGCGGTCGCTTTCACAACTGCCCCGACGGCTGGGGCTGCCGGATCGCCAATGACAACCTCGTCAAGGCGTTCGATTTCCAGGGCCACGGCATCGAGGTGTTCAATCACGGCTCGGGCGACACGCTGCCCGCCGCGATGGCTTCGGCCTACGAGAACAAGGAGCCGTGGTTCGGCTATTACTGGGGTCCGACCGCCGTGCTGGGCCGCTATAACATGGTCGCCGTCGACATGGGGCCGCATATCGCCGAAATCCACGACTGCAACCAGACGCAGGATTGCGACACCCCCGGCAAATCCGCCTACCCGGCGGCTCCGGTTCTGACCGTCGTCACCTCGGATTTCGCAGAGCGTAACCCGGAGGTGTTCGAGTTGGTGGGCAACATCTCCTTCGGCACGCAGGAGCTGAGCAACTTGCTGGCATGGCAGGCCGACAACAGTGCCTCTGCAGAAGAGGCCGCCGTCTACTTCCTGACGCAGAACAGCGACACTTGGAAAGGCTGGGTGAATGACGCCGCTGCCGAGAAACTGAGCGGCATCATCAAGTAAACGATACCTTCGGGGGGGGGCCGTGCGACGTGCACGGCCCCGTCAGCCCAATAGGCACGACAAGGCCCGAAAAAGGGCCTGCGCAGGGAGAGCCGACATGGCGACATATGATTTCATCTTTGACGGGCTCGGCCTGCGACAGTGGTGCGACAAGGATGCGACCACCGGCCCGATGAGCATGGCCGACCTGCTCGCCCAGGGCTCGGGCGGCGGTGAGGGCACCCCCATCCGGGAGTTGCCTTTTCCCTCTCTCGATGCGCTGAACGAGGCGTGCCCGGCGATTGCCCGGACCCGCGACCTGACCAAGGGGGTCGAAACCGGCTTTCTCGGCGTCAAGGATTCGCTCAAGGTGCTGCTCGACCCGATCACCCAACCGCTGAGCTGGTTTCTGGAGGGCGCACTCTACGCGTTCCAGAACACGCCGTGGTTCATCATGATCCCGATCCTGCTGGCGGTCGTCTATTTTGCTTCGAAATCCATGAAGCTGGTGGGGTTTGTCGCCTTTTCGATCCTGTTTCTGGCCTTCATTGACCATTATAATTTCGCCATGCAGACGCTGGCGATCATCTTTGTCTGTGCGTTTCTATGCGTGTTGTTGGGTGTGCCCATCGGTATCGCCATGTCGCGCAGCGACACGATGCAACGGCTGACGATCCCCGTGCTGGACATGCTCCAGACGCTGCCGCCATTTGTCTATCTCATTCCGTTGATCTTCCTCTTTTCGGTGACAGAGCCGAAACTCTACGGAATCGCCATCATCCTCTATGCCATCGTGCCGGTCATTCGCCTCACGGATCTCGGTATCCGGCTGGTCGACAAGGAGGTGATCGAGGCTGCCGAGGCGTTCGGCATGACCGACCGGCAAAAGCTATATGGGGTGCAGATCCCGCTGGCGCTGCCCAACATCATGGCAGGCGTGAACCAGACCATCATGATGAGCCTTGCGATGGTTGTGATCGCCTCGCTGGTGTCGGCTCCCGGTCTGGGTGTGCTGGTCCTGCGCGGCATCCGCAATCTTGAACTGGGCGTCGGCCTGATCGCCGGTCTTGGCATTGTGCTTCTGGCGGTGATCCTTGACCGCGTGACCAAGGCGGCGCTGGCCCGCGTCAATGCTGCCAGTGCGGTGCAGAGAAACTCATGAACGGGGCCGCAGGCATGGAAAAACAGGTCAAGATCTCGATCCGCAATCTCTACAAGATCTTCGGGTCGGACCCCAGGGGCGCGCTCGAACACGTGCGCGCTGGCATGGGTAAGCCGGAGCTGATGGAAAAGCACCGGCATGTGCTGGGTTTGCAAGACATCAATGTCGATATGTGCGGCGGCGATATCACCGTAATCATGGGCCTGTCAGGCTCGGGCAAATCCACCCTCATCCGCCACGTCAACCGGCTGATCGAACCGACGGCGGGGCAGATCCTGCTCGATGGTGAGGACGTGCTGGCTTACGGCGAGGGTGACCTGCGCCGCCTGCGGCGCGAGCAGATGTCGATGGTGTTCCAGCATTTCGCGCTGCTGCCGCATCGCACCGTGCTGGAAAACGCCGGCATGGCCCGCGCGGTGCGGGGCGAGACACGGGCCGACTATCAGGACGATGCGCTCAAATGGCTGGATCGCGTGGGCCTTGGCGGGCAGGGTGGGCAGTATCCGCATCAGTTGTCGGGGGGGATGCAGCAGCGGGTCGGCATCGCCCGGGCGCTGGCCTCGGACTCGCCCATCATGCTGATGGACGAGGCGTTCTCGGCGCTCGATCCACTTATCCGGACCGACATGCAGGACCTGCTGCTGGAGTTGCAGGAGGAACTGCAAAAAACCGTGGTGTTCATCAGTCACGACCTCGACGAGGCGCTGAAACTGGCCGATCACCTGGTCATTCTAAAGGATGGTCAGGTCGTGCAACAGGGCGAGCCGCAGGAGATTTTGCTGCATCCCAACGACCCTTACATCGTGGATTTCATCAGCGACATCAATCGCGCGCGGGTTTTGCGGGTGCGGTCGGTGATGGAGGAAGCCAAGGCACAGGACCGTGAGTTTGCGGGCGAGGTCGGCCCGGACGACACGCTGGAATCGGTCATCGCGATTTCCGCGGGCAATACCGGGCTGTGTTACCGCGTCATGCGCGACGGCGAGCAGGTGGGCGCACTGGAGATGCAGAAACTGGTGCGCGCGCTGGTGCCCACCGGGGCGGCAGAGGGCGGCATGCGCGCCAAGGCGGTCTGAGGCGGCATTTACTGGGCTGCAATGCGCCGCGGATGTGCTATTGTCGTGTGAATAGCAGATAATAGAGGTGGCAGGGCATGTCCCGCACCCACCCACAGGCCGTTACCAGAGCAGAGACCCGCGTCATGAGCACCCAAGCCCCCGCTATCCGTTCCGTTCATGATGCGGAGGGGGCAGCGGTGATCGACGCCTTCATGCGCCCCCATGAGACCGACACGCCGCTGATCCGGATGGGCGATTTCGGCGATGGCGGCTACCTGTTGCCTGACGATCTGCGGGGCATCGCGGCCTGCTATTCCCCCGGCGTGTCCGAACAGGCCAGCTTCGAGATGGACATGGCCAAGCGCGGCATTGCGTCCTTCATGGCCGACGCCTCGGTCGAGCACCCCCCGCTGAACGTGCCGGGGGCTGAATTCGTGCGGAAGTTCCTTGGTGACAAGGATGAGGGCGAGGTCATGACGCTGGCCTCCTGGGTCGCGGCGACCGATCCCGACCCCGACGCCGATCTGCTGTTGCAGATGGATATCGAGGGGGCGGAATATGCCACGCTGTCTGCCGCGCCGCGTGATCTGTTGCGCCGGTTCCGGATGATCGTGATCGAATGGCACCACCTTCCCTCGATCCTGACCAAGCCGCGCTTCATGGGCCCGGCGCGCGCCGCGATCGAAAAGCTGCGTGAGGATTTCGTGACGGTGCATCTGCATCCCAACAACGTGTCGGGCAGTGTCGAGATCGACGGCGAGCCGATCCCGCGCGTGGTCGAGGCGACGCTGTTGCGACGTGACCGGGCGCAGGGCCTGCGCCCGGCAGGCGCGCTGCCGCACCCGCTTGACCGGCGGCACAACCCGCGCAAACCCGCCCTCGCACTGCCGGGGCGATGGTCCAGCGACATGGTGAAGGAGTGCAAGTGATGGACAAGACGGTTCTGGAACGCCCCGAATTGACGTTTTCGCCCGAGGTGGGCGACTGGGTGCGAGAGACCTATGCCAATGCCAAGGTCATTCTCGAATATGGCAGCGGCGGCTCGACTGTGCTGGCCTCGGAGATGCCCGGCAAGACGGTCTTTTCCGTCGAGAACGACCGCCGCTGGACACGCCGCCTTCAGGCCTATCTCGACGAGGCGGGCGCGCCGTCGCCGGTGCACTTGCACTATGCCCCGATCGGAAAGACCGGAAAATGGGGCCGCCCGGTGGATAGCAACGGCTATCGGCGCTACCACGAATACGCGCTCGGTATCTGGGATCATCCCGAGTTTCAGGCCCCCGATACCGTGCTCATCGACGGGCGTTTTCGCGAGGCGTGCTTTTACGCGGTGATGCTGCGCTGCACCCGCAAGACCGTGGTGTTGTTCGACGATTACGGCGACCGGCCGCGCTATCACGCGGTGGAACGCTTTGCCAAACCGGTCGAGATGCGCGGACGGATGGCCCGGTTCGAGTTGAAGAAGATGGCCCTGCCGCGCGAGGACCTGACCCAGATCATCGGCGCGTTTGCCAACCCGTTCTGAGGATCAGCCCGCCGTCTCGGGCAAGAGGCCCTGCACCAGATCGCTGAAATCGGGACGCTCGCGCAGTTCTGTGATCAGCGCGCGGTGATTGTCGCAGCAGGCGTCGTGCAGGCGGCGCAATTCAGGGTCGGATAGCAACTCGTCATAGACCTCGGCCTTGCGCGCGCGGATGCCGTCGATGCTGCGATCCTCGATCCGGTTGTGGTTCATCTTGTTCCAGTAGTCGAGGCCAAGCGCCTCGCCGCCGTGATGGGCGCGGCCGCGGGCCTTTTTCACCAGATAGGATTCGCAGGACTTGAGCGCGTAGTGATTGAGCTGCACCAGATCGTAGCCGAGCGAATCCGGCCCCGAGCGCCAGCTGCCCTCCATATAGCGCTCGGGCATGGGCTGTCCCGAGCCGTTATACCACTGCGTTTCGGCAAAGGTTTCGACGGTGGGCCGCTTAGGCCGGTGCACGCCGATATGGCCCCATAGATCGCGGCGGAACATGGTTTTCAGGCCCCAAGCCTGCGGCGGGCGGCGGGTCATGTCGGCGGCGGCCATGCGGAACTGATCGGTGAGGAACGTATCCTCGTAAGATCTGACCCCGGCATTCCCGAAGAGCCGCCATGTTATCGACAGCGTGCGCGCCTGCGGCACCGCATCGGTCAGGGCGCGCAGCGTGTGGTCGCCGGTCTTGACGTTGATATACTCATCGGCGTCGATCGGGATCACCCAATCCTCGGGTCCAGCAAGATCCATCTTGAGAAACCGGCGATAGGCGCGGCGCTGCGGCGCGGGCTTTCTGGAGCTGTTGTCGACATGATGCAGCTTGCCCATCTCGTGCAACCGGTCGAGCAGGGCATCCGAGCCATCGGTGCAATCGTTCGAGAAGATCGCCATCTCGTCCACGCCGATGGCCAGATTATGCGCGACCCATTCCAGTATGAACGGCCCCTCGTTCTTCATCGGGGTGACAATGACAAAACGTCCCATCGGATATGCGTCGTCCTTCCGTTCAGTGAGTGCGGGCCGTGGCTCAGGTGCCCTGTGCGGCGGGCAGGCGGGTCTTGCGGAACGTCTCGGAGATGAACACCGCATCGCCGAAGCGTAACTGCCCGTTCTTGAGCCGCCGCGACGGGAAAATGTCGTATAGCAGGTAGCCATGCCCACGCATCAGGGTCAGGATTTCATCGAGCAGGGGCACGCCGTCATAATGCGGAATTGCGAACCATTCGAGCATGATGATGTCGATGGCGTCACGCGACAGCAGGTTCTGCGCGCCGGTGAGGATGTTGAATTCGCTGCCTTGCGTGTCGAGTTTCATGCAGGCGATATGATCGACCGCGTGTACCGCGCACCAGTCGTCGAGGCGGTTGGTCTCGACAGTGATCGTCTCGGCGATGGAGTGCCCGGAATGCTGCGCCGCCTCGTCGCCGGTATTGGTGAAGAGCGAGGAACTGCCGACATGATCGGCAAGGTGAAACTCGCTCTGCCCGGTCTCGTGCGAGAGGGCCATCTGATGCACCTCGACCGTCGGAAACCGAGAGAAACGCTCGCGCACGTAGTCGCATTGCGCAGGGATCGGATCGATCAGGTGGATCGGCATATCGCAAAAGAGGCGGCACAGATGCAGCGCCATGGTGCCGCGATTGACGCCCACATCGAGCACCGCGCCGCGACGCTCGGAATATTCCGAGAGCCGTGCAACGGCCCCCATCGGCCCGCCTTTTTCGGCGATTTGCAGGCGGTGTTTCTTCTTGGGATGAAGCATTGTGTCTGCGTTCATGCGAATGGTCCTGTAAAATGCCGGAGGCACCGCTTCGCGCCCTCCTGACTGCTGCCCGTCGGGTGCCGCGCTTATGTTGCGCATGGTCAACCGGCCTCTTATCAAGCGGTCAGGCCGGGGTTCTTGTCAATAATCTTTCTCAGTGACCTCGTCCTTTGTCTCGATCTTGTTGACCTTCAACCACCGGAGGAATTCGTCCCAGCCGGGGCGGTCCTTCAACTCGGCGATCTTGGCGCGGTGCCAGTCGCAGGCGTCCTGGTGCAGGCGGCCCAGAACCGGATCGGCCTTGAGCGCGTCGAGAACCGGGCGCGCGCGTTCGGCATGGGGCAGGATGCTGCGATCCTCTGTGCGGTTGACGTTCATGTCGGACCAGTAATGCTCGGTCTGCTCGCGGGCGATGTGGTTGGTGCGGCCCCGGTCGCGCTTGACCAAGAAGCTGTCGAGCGAGCGCACCGAGTAGTGATGCAGCCGCGCATAACGGTTGCTGAACCCCGGCCATGCACGCCAGCCGATCTGCCCCATCGGACGCATGTTGCCGCCGCAATCGCACCAGCGCACCGCGTCCTCGCGCCCTTCTGGCACGCCCTTGGGGCGGTGCGGATTGTATTTGCGAAAGAGACCATTGTTGCGGAACATCGTCTTGAAGCCGATGGCGCGCCCGTTGGCCGGGTCGCCCTCCTTGTCGGCGAGAACGAACTGATCGGTCACGGGGGTGTCGGCATAGTCCTCGACCCCGCCGCAGCCGAACAGTTTCCACACGAACGACACCGCGTCGCAATCTCCCATCGTGGCGATCATCTCATTCAGCGTCTGCACCCCCTCGCGCAGGTTGATGAACTCGTCCACATCGAGACAGATCAGCCACTCGGCCCCCTCGACCCAAGGGTGTGCCACCGCCCGGCGCAGCGCCTTGTGCTGCGGCGGCGATCCGTCTGAGACATCGTTGGGCCGGTGACTACAATAGCCCAGTTCCTCCAGCCGCTCGGCCATGAGGTCGGTGCCATCATCGCAGTTGTTCGTGAAGATCACGAATCCGGTGAAGCCGATGGTCAGGTTATAGGCGATCCATTCCAGCAGGAAAGGCCCCTCGTTTTTCATGGTCGTCATGATGACATGGCTGCCGCCGAGGGCGGGGATGGGCAGGGCGGCGGTGATCGCTCCGGGCTTGGTCATTCGGCGGCCTGTCTCTTGAGTTTGCGAAAGGCGGGGCTGACGATGCGCGCCAGCTTGTCATGGCCGCGCTCTTGCAGGTTGGTTTGCAGCGCCTTGCGATACCACGGCAAAAATCGGCGGTCACGATACATCTTGTAGAAGACGTCCGGCGTCAGCGTGTCGTCAAGCGCGTGCTGCATCAGCGGCTTGAGCAGCCCCGCCCGGCGCAGGAAGACCGGCGAGAAATGCCCAGAGCACCAGGTCTTGAGCCGGATCACGTTGTCGCCCTCCAGCCGGTCGACATGGCGGCGGTCGGGCTCGAAGAACGGGTCATAGAGCACGAAGGCCTTTTCGACCTCGTCGATCTCGAAGGCGCAATCGCTATGGGCCAGCGACCAATCGCGCGCGCGGCCCATGCCAAAGCGTTTTTCCCACGGCACCAACGCTTCGTCGAGCGTGGTTTGCGGGTTGAAGCTGATGACGGTCGCCCCCGGGGCCAGCGACGCAAAGGCCAAGGCCGCGAAACCGCCCATCGAGGTGCCGGTCAGGATGACCTTGTCGAACCCGGCAAAGAAGCCGTCGGCGGCCAGCTTTTCGAGATGGGCGATCAGTTGCGGGCAGCGAAACCAATCCTTGCGCCGCGCCATGACGGCCATGTGCGACCAGCCATTGTCGCGCACGAATTTATAGGCCCAGGGCTCGCGCTCGGGCGAGAGATCATTGACGTTCGAGAGGTTGTCGAAACTCACCACCAGCCGCGCCTGATCCCGCAGGATGCCGACCACGGCATGGTTCTTGAGCCGGGTGTAGAACCCTTCAGTGTCGCCGCCGGTGTGGATTTCGGCAAACCAGGGCGGCAGGGCAGCGGGGGCGTCGGGGCGCGAGTCGGGTTCCGCGTCCGGTGCGACCTCGGCGGTCTCCGCCACGGGCGTTACAGCGGGCGGGGCTTTGGCTTTGGGCGTGGGTTGCGGGGCCGTTGAGCCGACTGCGCCCAGCACTCGGGCCATGTCGCCGGTGCGCATCTGCTCCAGCGTTTCGCGTTCCCCGGCGCAGAGCGCCTCTTGCGCCTCGGCGACGCCGGGCAGGGCCATCAGGGTTGCGAGTTCGCGCGCCGTGTCGGCCAGGCGCGGCGTCAGGTCCGGACCTTCGCCCGTGATCGCGCGCTGCACCTCCAGCCACGCGATCACCGTGTCGGCATCGGGGCGCTGCTTCTCGGGCAGGGTACCGATATGCAGAAGATACGCCTCGACGCTTGGGGCGGCTATCTTCAGGATCGCCGCCTTGGACGTGCCGCGCGCGCCTGCATCGTTCGCCCAAGTCACGCGGCTATGCGGCTCGGGCATCGGCGTGCCGTCGCCGTTCACCCATTTGAGCGCCGCCTTTCCCTGCGCGGGGCCGGTCGGCACCTCGGGGTTGCGCGCGGCGAAAAGACCAAGCCGGACGACGCTGCGCAACGGGGCATCCGATGTCACGGCGGCGGTCTGGCGTGCGGCAAAGAGGATCGGGCCGGGCTCGTGCTGCGCCGTCATGCCCGCGATCTGAAGCGGGGCGGAGAGCACATCCGCCCCGCCGGAGGATCGCATTAGCGATTGCACGCTCTTTGAAGAGTTCAGGATACAGAAATACTCATCCACCCCGAGATAGAGCCCATAGCCACCACTTTGCCCGGCCTCGACCGCCGCAGCACGGATCGCCGAATTGTGGATCTCTTCCTTCATGTCGGGATCGACCGCGACCGGTATCAAGCGCAGCACCCCTGCCGCCACAAGGGCGTCGAACAGCGGCTGCTTGCCTGATTGTCTGCGATCCGTGAACAACAGCACATCGGAGGCCCCGATCGCCCGGTGATAGGCCAGCCATTCCAGAAACGACGATCGAGGCCGCGCCGCAAAGGCACTCAGCAACAGTTTCGGCCGCGTTGTCATGAACTCACCAACTCCTTCGCCACTGCCCGGCAGCGGGAGCGCTTGCGACTGTTTCCGTTGAGTGTATAAAATTTCCAGGATGTAGAAAAGGTTGATTTATGGCGAGGGCGGGCAATAACGAGCGCGGATGGTTCATCGGTCTGCGCAAGGATCAGTTGGGTGCCCGGCTGCTGATGATGCTCAACAGCATCCGCCTCGCCGAAGATTACGGCACTGATTTTCGCATCAACTGGTTTCCGCGCGGGGCGATGGCCCCGAAACTCGACACGCCGTCGGATCTTTTTGCGCAGGAATTCATCAACCGGCATTTCATCGACAACGAGAGCTTCGAGGCGCTGGACAGCCTGACCAAGCCGCTCTGGTCCTTCCTCCAGGACAAGTCCCCCTCGCGGCTGGAGGAGCATCTGGCCGAGGGCGGGCATGTCCTGCTCGACGAAGGGTTTGAGATCGTGGAATTCCCGTGGGAAGATGGCAGCGATCTGCGCGGCCGCTTTCGCGGATTCATCAGCCGCATCGCCTTCAACCCGGTCGTGCAGCGCCATATCGGGGAGATCGAGACGGCGATGGCGCAGGGCTGTGGGCGCGTCGTGGCCTATCACATCCGGCGCGGCGACATTCTCAACGAGGACCCGTGGAAGCACAAGGAATGGCCCGCCAAGATCGAGCCGGACGAGCTTTACTCGGCCTACCTGGAAAAGAACGCCGGGGCCGGGGCGCTGGTGTTTTCCGATCAGGCCGAGAGCATCGCGCGTTTTACCACCGCGCACAGCCAAGTGCGCAGCATCACCGATCTGGTTGATCTTGAGGGGTGCAAGCCGGTGCAGCGCGATTTTCTAGAACTTTTCGCGATGTCACGCGCCTCTGAGATCGTGGCCCCGCCGATCAGCGCCTTCAGCCGCGCCGCCGCCCGCCTGAGCGGACAGGAGCGCAAATGCTTTCACGAGGTGATGACCCTTGCGGAACGCGACGCCGCCTATGAGCATCTGGTGAACCGGTTCAACGCCGGGGTGGAGAATTTCATCACCCCAAGCGAGGCCGCGCATGTTTATGTGAAACTCGCGCGTCGGCTACAAGAAACCGGGCGCGAGGCCGAGGCATGGGAGATCGGGCAGAGCATTCTGGATGCAGGTGCCGACAACGCCTTCATGGCGCTGATGCACGCCACCAACGGGATATATCTCAGCAAATGGGACGAGGCGCTCACCTATGTCGAGATCGCCCTCGCCAATCCGAACCAATGGCAGGAGAACTATATCTCCGGCCTTGCCATAAGGGCGCATATCCTGGGCGCATTGGGCAAGCGATTTGGCGCGCGGCGGTCGTTCCTGCGCGCCTTCTGGCAAAAGCCGATGCTGCCAGATGTGACTGTTCTGGGGTCGGTCATGATCAAGCGCGGGCGGCTCAAGCCGGGTGCGACGCTGCCCTTTGACCGGGCCACGCTGATGGCGCTGCCGGTGCGCTATCAGCAGACCAATATCGTGGTACAGCAGGGCAAGGTCCTGCGCAGACGGGCGGCGGATCTGTCAACTATCGCCATCGAATGGCCATGGTTCCCGCTCGATGGCAAGACCGGGCGGTTGTTGCAGTCAACGCAGGAACTTGAAGCAATGCGGAAACGCCTTCTGGCGCATGAAACTTGCGTGCCCGGGGCCGGACCGTTCAGCTTTTGCGCACTGCTTGAGGCGCGGATGGGGCGGCTCGATGATGCGTTTGCGCACAATACCGAGGCGGTGGCGCTGACCCCGGACGATCCGCTTGTGCGCAAGCGGCAGGCAGAAATCCTGCTGCTGCGTGGCGATCACGAGGCGGCGCTGTCCGAGATGAACGCCTGCCGCACTAGCGCCCCCGATCACGCCTTCTGGCATTTCCTGACCGGGCAGATCCACGAGCAGGCGGGCGACATGGCGGCGGCGCGTGCGCGTTTCGAGCAGGCCTCGGCGATGGATGACAGTACCGCAGAACTGCATGCTTACCTTGCCGAGGTGTGCCGCAGAATGGGCGACGAGGATGCCGCCGTCACGGCGCTCGACCGCGCCGCCGAAATCGCGCCCAACCAGCAACGCTACCGCAACCGGCGTGATAGGCTGTTGCGCAAACAGGCGTGAAGCATCCAATCTGAGGGGGCAGGATGGAGTGGATGGCCAGGTGCCGCCGTTGATTTTTGTCCACCCTCGCGGCACATCTCTTGCACGGGCAAGGTTCGTAACAGGCCATTCAATGCCCATAACGCCAATCCCCGACTCTATCGCAAAAAGTCGAACAGGCTCTGCTGGGTGGACTGGTCCTGCGTCAACGGGTCGGACCGGCCCGAATCGGGGCAGAAAGCATGGCGCTGCTTGCATTCTATGCCTGTGCCATCGCGATGCAGATAACGATGATGCGCGGGCCGTGACGATTGGTCGACACGGCGGTGACGGCAAGGCCGTCAGGCCCTGTCCTGCCGGTCCGCGGCCTGCGTCAGATCGGGCGGGTCAAAGCAGACATGCTCGCCAAAGCAGAGCGCCAGACCGTCCTGCTGCGCCACCCAATCCGCCGGCAGGGTGACTTCGCCGCTCGTCGTCCATTGTCGCCGCGCCTGCCCTGCCATCCAGTCATTCGGCGGCCCCAGCGTCGAAGCGCGATGCGTCACGTTCCAGATGAAATAGTGATGCGGCACGATCACCCGGGGCCGCAGCCGGTCGCGGATCGTCTCGATCTGCTCATATCCCAGCACATGCTGCGAACCGTCGATAGGCAAGAGCGCCACATCGACATGCCCCAAGCGCTCCCAGATCTCCGGTGACGGGTCGGGGCGGTTGTCACCCCAATGCAGGATGCGCAAACCCCCCGTTTCAATCAGCAGGAGCGTATTGTCGAACGAACGCCAATTATCGGGCGGCAGCGTCTCCATCGGGGTGAGCTTGCGGGTCAGCCCGGCCCAGTCCACATCCGCGTGCGAGGTGTCCGAGACATGCTTGTCGGCTATGCCGGTGATCGCAACATCAGCGAACTCATAGCGCCCGATAAGCCGGTCGAGCAACGTGCTCGCGTGCAGTCGGTGCAGGGCGTCATGGTCGAAATGGGCATGGGTCGAGAGGCCGATGTCCACCTCGACCTCTGGGAAATCGAACAGATACCAGTTCCATGTGCCCCAGGGCGGGTTGCGCCACGGGTCGATCATCAGCGTCAGCCCCGAGGGCGTGGTGATCCGGAACGCCGAGCCGCCGAAATAGGCCAGCCGCACCGGCCCTTCGGCGGGCGCGGCCTGCTGCCGCGCGATCATGCGGTTGTTATTCTCGCTCTGCTTCCAGGCCCATAGCCCCTCATCCAGCTGATCCGTCATCCCGGTCCTCCCCTGCCGCAACCCTTCAGGCCAGCATTTGCCCGACGCCCTCTTCGGTCTCGATCTGAAGCGAATCGTTGAACCGGTTGAAAAAGCCGCACAGCGCGATGCGCAGGGTCAGTTCGACGATCTGCTCCTCGGTGAAATGCCGTTTCATCTCGTCGAAGATCGCGTCCTTCATGTAGTTGAAGCTGTTGGTCACCTGCACGGCATAGTCGCGCACCAGCAGATCAACCGCATCGAACCCCTCCGGCTCGTCGACAAGAATATCCTCGACCGCAGCCGCGCTCAGCCCATGCGACACGGCGCGCGGCGCGTGATGGCCGATGCAATACTCGCATTTGTTGATGGTCGAGACGGTGACCAGCGCGATCTCCAGGTAACGCTTGGGCAGCACCGCCTCGTCATGTAGCTCCAGCAGGAGCCCCATGATATGCTTGACGGCGAGTGGCCGGTGGGCAAACACCTTCACCTGGTTGAGAAAGGGACCGTAGTCGCGCGCGTAGCGCTCGTAGATGGGGCGGACCTCCTCGGGCACCTCGTCGATCTCGACATCTCTGACACGGGCCATGTTATCTCCGTTTTGGCTATGAGAGAGGGGCCGCGCCCCTCTCTCGTGGGGTTTCAGAATTCAAGGCGTTGCAGGACCACATCCTTGCCGTCCTGAATTTCGGAGAGTTGGAAATCCCGACCGAGCACCATGCCCTCCTCGTCGAATTCAAGGCTGCCGGACGCGCCGGAATAGTTGATCTCCTCGCCCGCGCGCAGCGCCGCCAGACCGTCGGCGATGTTGTAGACCGTGGTCTTGCCCTCGCCGGTGGTCACGTCCCAGACGGCGCGGGCCACGGCGGCGCGGTCTGTCGTCCCGGCCTTCTCGATAGCCAGCAGCAGCGCCGACATCTGATCGCGCCCAGCGGTGCCGAACGGGTGCTGCACCGATCCGGTATCTTCCAGTCCCACCTCTTCCAGATATTGCTTGTAGGCGGGGGAGGACAGTGCGGGAACGGGAAAACCATGAATCACCCCGTCCCCCGCCGCGCCGACAGTCTCCTTGAACTGCTCGCCGGTCGAGAGCGAGGTGGTGATGACAACGCCCTCGTAACCCTGTCGGTACAGCTCTTTGTAAACGGCGGTGAAATCGGCGACGTATGACGGGATGAACACCGCCTCCGGCGATTTCGCCATCAGTTGCGTCACCTCAGAGCGGTAGGACGATTGCCCGGCATTGTAATAGAACGGCTCCTGCACAAGCGCATCCTGCCCCACGCGCTCTATGAAACCGTCCATCATTGAGCGGGTGAAATCGTTGTTGAGCGCCATCAGCGCGTAGCTCTCGATCCCTCGGCTTAGTACCAGATCGGCAATCGCCCGGCCCCAGATCGGCGAGAGCGGTTGAAAGTTGAATACCAGCCCCTTTTCGTCGGCGATCGGGATATCAGAGCTCGACGAGGTGCACATCTGGATCACGTTTGCACTCTGACACTTGGGCATGGTCCCCAATGTGACCGAGGATGAAAACGTGCCGATGATCCCCAGCACCTGATTGACGTTGATCAGCTTGTCGGCGGCACGCACGGCTGTCTCCGGGTTGGTCTCGGAGTTCTCCTGATAGAGCCGGATCTGTCGGCCCAGAATACCGCCCGCAGCATTCACCGCCTCCGCCACCCGCTTGTGCGAGGCGGTGATATTGGGGCCAAAGGGTCCACCACCGCCGGTATTGGGGGTGAGCGACCCTATGGCGATCTCGCCGTCCTGCGCGCGCAGGATCGACGGCGTTGCAAGCGCGGCCACGCCGCTGGCGAGCAGGGTTCGTCTTGTCCATTCGATCTTCATGTCAATCTCCTTGTTGGTCAGGGGTCATGCGCCTTCTGCCGGGCGCTTCTGTCGATAGGAGTCTGGAATTTCCGTTCCGGCAGCAATCCACGCGGGCGCAGACGCAGGGTGACGATGAGCAAGAGCCCGATGGCGATGATCCGCAGCGCCGACATCTTCTCGGCATCCAGCGCATCGGTGAAATCGCCGACAAAACGAGTGCCTTCGAGGAACACCATGACCGCCCCCGCGCCCAGCAATATGCCGCGATTGTTGCCCGCGCCGCCGACGATAACGGACATCCAGATGAACATCGCCACCACCGGCATGAACACCTCGGGGCTGATGTTCTGCACGTAATGGGCATAGAGCGCGCCCGCGAGCCCCATGAAGAACCCGCCCACTGCAAAGATCTGAACCCGGTGCCGCAGTACGTTCTTGCCCAGCACCTCGGCCACCACATCATCCTCGCGTATGGCACGCAGCGTGCGCCCCATCGGCGCGCGCCGGATCGCCTCGCAGATCGCGTAGGTCAGCACCACGCAGACCGCGACAAGGCCGAGATAGAAGACCGGATACTGCTCCGGGGCGATGATCTCGCCGAATGGCCGCGCCTCGATGCGCAACCCGCGCGGGCCTTCGGTGATCTGATCCTCGTTGAGCACGATAAGCCGGATCATCTCGCCCACGCCCAGCGTCACGATGGCAAGGAAATCCTCGCGCAATCGCACCGACAGGAGCGCCACCGCCGCGCCCATGACCAGCCCCGCAAGGCAGGCCGCGGGAATGGCAAGGCCCAGCGGCACGCCCAGCTTCACCGACAATAGCCCCGAGGTATAGGCCCCCAGCGCATAGAAGCCGGCAATGCCGAAATTGACCATTCCGGTGATGCCCCATTGCAGGTTGAGTGCCAGCGCGAGGATCATGAAGAACCCCACGAAGGTGCCCATGGAGATGAGATAGGCGCTCATTTCTTGATCTCCGCCGTTCCGAACAGCCCCTGCGGCCGCACCAGCAGCAGCACCGCAATGATCACGAAGCCCACCGCGATCTTGTAAGTCGAGGGCAGCACGAGGATTGTCGCCTCCTCGGCCAGTCCGACCAGCACTGCGCCTAGGATCGCGCCGTAGGGCGAGCCGATACCGCCGAGAATCGCGGCGGCAAAGATCGGGATCGTGAGGTTCCAGCCGACCAGCGGCTCGATAACTAAGTCGAGTCCGGCAAACACCCCCGTCAGCCCGAAAAGTGCACCGCAAAGGGCGGTGGTGAACGCCGTCACGCGCGCCGCGTTCACCCCGCGAATCGCCGCCAGCATCGGGTTGTCCGCCACCGCCCGCATTGCCCGCCCGATGCGACTATGCGCCAGAAGCAGGTGCAGCATGACACCGATCAGCAGGCTCCAGACGATGATCTCCAGCTGTTCGGGGGTGATACGCGCGCCCCATATCTTCCACGGACGTTGCAGCGGAATGTCAAAGCCACGCACATCCGCCGAGTAAAACAGCCGTATTACGTTCTCGAGGATCAGCGTCACCGCGATCGACACCACCAAGAGCGTAATCGCGGACTGCCCCTGCATCGGGCGGAACACCGCCACATGCGTGCCCCAGACCACCAGCGCGGTCAACGCCATTGCCCCCGCCGCCGCCAGCGGCAACGGCAGGCCCAGTGGCACGTTGAGCGTATAGGCGGCGAAGGCCCCCACCGTGATATACCCGCCAATCGCGAAATTCGGAAACCGCAGGATGCCGAAGAGCAGTGAAAACGCCATCGCGGGCGGCGCGATGAGGGCGGCGTTGACCAGTGCGTTGACGATCATTTGAAGGCTCATGCGCGCGTCCCCAGATAGAGGTCCGAGATTTCGCTCGAGGCGAGCAGCGCCTCGGCAGTACCGTCGAGCGCGACCCGCCCCGCCGCCATGACGACGCCGCGATGCGCGATGCGCAGCCCCTCAATGGCGTTCTGCTCGACCATCAGGATCGCCACGCCTTCGGCATTGACGCGGCGCACGATATCAAACATCTGCCGTACCATCAGTGGCGACAGTCCCGCCGAGGGTTCGTCGAGTAACAGCACACTTGGCTCCAGCATCATCGCCATGCCAAAGGCCACCATCTGCCGCTGCCCGCCCGACAGATTGCCCGCCCGCACCCGGCGCAACGGTTCGAGATCGGGAAACATCCCGTACACCCGCGCGCAGGCGGCATCGGTTCGGGGCGGATCCGTCCATGCGCCCATGGTCAGGTTCTCATGCGTCGTCAGTTGGCGAAAGACGTTGGCCTCCTGCGGCACATAGGCCATGCCCGAGCGCGCGATGGTGGCGGCCGGCAGCCCGGCGATCTCGCGCCCGGCGATGCACACACTGCCCGACATTGGCCGCACTACCCCGGCGATGGTCTTGAGCAGGGTCGACTTGCCCGCGCCATTCGGCCCGATGATGCAGGTGATCTGCCCTGCGCACAGGTCGAGCGTCACCTCCTGACAGATCACCGCCTTGCCATAGCCCGAGGTGAGACCCCGCGTTGCGAGCACCGTCTCAGCCATCCGTCACACTCCCCAGATAGGCCTCGATCACCGCCGGATCGCGGCGCACATCGTCAAAGCTGCCCCTGGTCAGAAGACTGCCCTGCGTCATCACCACCACCGGGTCGCAAAGCTGCGCGATCATGTCCATGTCATGCTCGACGATGAGAAAGGTCTTGCCATGCTCGCGATTCAGGCGGCGGATCATATCCGTCAGCGTGTTCATCAGCGCCGGATTGACCCCCGCCCCCGGCTCGTCGAGCAGAATGAGGTCGCAGTCGATCATCAGCGTGCGCGCAAGCTCCAGCAGCTTCTTCTGCCCACCTGAAAGATCACCGGCGTAATTGTCGCGCAGATGCGTCAGCGTCGCGATCTCCATTACCTCGCAGGCGCGGCGGTAAACCTCCGCCTCCTGCGCACGGACGGCGCCGGGGCGCAGGAAGATCGGCCAGAATCGTTCGCCCAGCTGCGCCTGCGGGGCCAGCATCAGGTTCTCCAGAACGGTCATGCGCTGAAACTCGCGGGCAAGCTGAAAGGTCCGGATCAGACCAAGCCGCGCCCGCCGCCAAGGGGCCAGCCGGGTGACGTCCTGTCCATCGAGGCGCACCTCGCCCGCATCCGCGCGGATGACGCCGCTCAGCAGGTTGAACAGGGTCGATTTGCCCGCGCCGTTGGGACCGATCAGGCCGGTGATCGTACCCCGCTCCACGTCAAGCGACATGTCGCGCACCGCCTGCACACCGCCAAAGCTGCGGCTCATGGCGCGTGCGTGCAATAGCGGGTTCATGTCCGGCCCCCATCGGCAAGGCGCAGCCGGATCAGGTCTGCCAGAAGGGCCAGGGCCGCCCGCGCCTGCGCCGCGTCAGGCTCGATCATCTGACCTACCCGCAACCCGCGCAGCGACGAGGTCACCACCAGCATCAGCGTCTCGGCCTCGTCATGGCGCAACCCCGCCGCGCCGAACACCTCGCGCGCGGTTTCGCGGTAGCTCGCGAACATGGAGCGCATCCAGCCCTCGACATGCTGACGCAGATCCTTATCGCCGCGTGAGGCGGTCATCATGTCGATGGTGACCGACACATAGGTATCGGTCATCAGCCCGGTCCATGCCCGCTCGATGAACTCCTCTGCGGAAAGGGTGCGCTTGAGGTGATCCGCGCGAATGCCCGCTGCCGCCTTGACCACCGACGCCCACATGCCACCGGTGGCGCGCTTTACCAGATCCGCCCGTGTATCGAAGTGATGCAGGATGGCCCCGCGCGATATGCCCGCACGGTCCGCGATCATCGTCGTCGTCAGATTGGCATAGCCGATTTCCGCGATCAGGGCGATTGTCGCCGCACAGATCTTTTCGATAGTCGCGGCAGAGCGCTCGTCCTGCGTCCGGCGGCGCGCGGTCTCTTTGCCCTGTTGTGCAATGTCGTTCCGACTCGGCTTCATGCGGTCCCCCTTCGGAGAAAGCACAGCATAAAGCGCTGATTCGTTCAACTTACAATCATGATTGTATGTAAATTGGTGGCCCGTCTATCTAAGCCTGCCCAGAATTTATGCAGGCGCCCGACACAGGCAGGCCTCAGACAAACGCGCTACTCCTCCTCGCGCAGATAGGCCGAGCGCAGAACCACGATGGTCGGGCGGTCCGGCAGGCTGCGCAGCGAGACCTCGATCTCGCTGACGCCCGGACGGGTGATCGCAAACTCCCCTTCCATCCCGGCCAGAAACCGCTCCAACGTGCTGTCGGTGAACCAGTGCATGGGGATCACCACGCTGGCGCGCACCCGGCGCAGCACGTTCATCATGTTCTCGATATTCATGGTAAAGCCACCATCGACCGGGGCCATCACCACGTCCATCCGGCCAATCGCGGCATATTGATCGTCCGACGGCTCGTGATGCAGGTGGCCCAGATGCGCGATGCACAGCCCCTCGGCTTCGAAGACGAAAATCGAATTGCCCTTCGGCTCCATCCCGCCGCCCGAGCGGATATCGGTCGGGACATTGCGCACCAGCATTCCGCCGAGATCGAGGTGATGGTCGATCCCCTGCCCGAATTCCTCGCCCCAGCCCGGCAGCACATGCGGAATCGCCGGATCGGGATTGGCGCTCCAATGGGTCGAATGGGCATGATTCATGGTGACGATATCGGGGATGAAATCGGCATTGCCGACAAAGCCGGTGAAATCGGTCACGGCGCTGTAGCCGCCCGCCTGAATCAGAAAGGAGGCATGCGCTATATAGCGGATGCGCGCGGTGAAGTCGGGCAACGGATCGCGAAATCCGGCCTTGTGCAGGTACTCCAACCCCGGCGCGGATTGGGCGAGCGCGATGCAATGGCTCGGGCGACGGTCCTGCGCGGAGGCCGGTGCGGCAAGCATCAGAATCACAAGACACAGTCGAAACATGGGCGACCCTCCTTTTGATCGGTCTCAAAGTAGCACGTATTGACGCTACGTCAGCGCCTGCTGCCCCAAAACCACCCAATACACCCATGAAACCGTTGGCATCCGCCCCAATTTTCTGCACCTGCATTGTCGTTGTTACATTGATCTGCGACGGGACGAGCTCTAGCGAAACGAGACGAAGGTCATGTTCGCAAGACAGAATTTCAGTGACCCTCGCCACGACTATCACGACGTCACAGACCGCGTCTGGCGCCTTTCGGTCGCGCAACTGACGGGTGGGATGGCCCCCTCGACGGTCTGGACGGCTATGGCCGACCGGCCTGTCACCTCGCGGCCTCGCCGCGCAGTTCGCCGTCACCTGCCTGCCATCGCTGCAACGGGCCTTCGGCACCCGTGCGGTGCCGCTTATCGACGGGCTGCTGATCCTGGGAACCGGCCTTGTCTTTTTCGCGCTCATCGAGATCGAAAAGCAGATGCGGCTCGCGCTGCGCCGTGCCTAGCCGATCAGTTCGAACCGCCTCACATCCACCAGCCCCCGGTCGGTAATCTTGAGAGCGGGAATGACAGGCAGCGCCAAAAACGCCAGTTGCAGGAACGGTTCCTGCAACGTGACACCTAGCGATTTCGCCGCCGCGCGCAACTCTTCCAGCCGGTCGCGCACCTCCTCGAAGGGCGCAAGGCTCATCAATCCGGCCACCGGCAACGGCAGTTCAGCCAGCACCCGGCCCCGATGCGCCACCACAAACCCGCCCTCGATCTCCGACAGGCGGTTCACGGCAAGGGCCATGTCGTCATACTCCACCCCCACGCAGGCGATATTGTGGTGATCGTGGCAGACGGTCGAGGCGATGGCCCCGCCCTGCAATCCGAATCCACGCACGAAACCCGTGGCGATATTGCCATTGCGCCCGTGCCGCTCGACCACCGCGATTCGCACCAGATCGCGGGTCGGGTCAGGCCGCTTGTCGCCATCCTGCGGCACGATTTCCTCGTGCAGATGCTCGGTCAGGATCTTGCCTTCGAGAATGCCGATCACGTCGGTCGCGGCGCGGTTGCCGGTGTGGCGGAAATCCTGTGGTGTCACCTTGGGGGCCTTGACCGAATGGCGGCCCACCGGCGCGAGGCTCCCGCGTGCGTCAAACGCCGCGTCATCCGCCACCACGCCGCCGCACAGCACCAGCCGCGCATCACACGCCTCCAGCGATCCGACGGCGACTATATCCGCCCGCCGCCCCGGCGCGATCAACCCCCGGTCACGCAGCCCGAACGCCTCGGCCCCCGAGAGCGACGCCGCGCGATAGGCGGCAAGCGGCGAGGCGTCCCGCGCGATGAGCGTGCGGATCATGTGATCGAGATGCCCCTCCTCAGCGATATCGAGCGGATTGCGGTCATCGGTGCACAGGCACATGTAAGGCGCGGTGATGTCCGAGAGCAGGGGGCTGAGCGCCTCCAGATCCTTGCTGACCGAGCCTTCACGGATCAGCACGCGCATGCCCTTTTGCAACTTCTCGCGCGCCTCCTCCGCCGTCGTCGCCTCGTGCTCGGTGCGGATACCAGCGGCGCAATAGGCGTTGAGATCGCGGCCCGAGAGCTGCGGGCAATGCCCGTCCATATGGCCCCCTTCAAAGAGCCGCAGTTTGGCCATCATGCCGGGGTCGCGGTGGATGACGCCGGGGTAGTTCATCACCTCGGCCAGCCCGATGCCCGAGGGGTGGCCCATCACCTCTTGCAAGTCATCAGCGCCGATCTCGGCCCCCGCCGTCTCCATATCCGTCGAGGGCACGCAAGAGGAAAGCTGCACCCGGATATCCATCACCGTGTGCTCCGATGCCGCTTGAAAATACCGGATGCCGTCCAGCCCCAGCACATTGGCAATCTCGTGCGGGTCGCAGATCGCGGTGGTGATACCGCGCGGGGCCACGCAGCGGTCGAACTCGAAGGGCGTGACGAGCGAGCTTTCGATATGCAGATGTGTGTCGATGAAGCCGGGCACGAGGATGAGGCCGGTAACGTCGAGCACCGCGCGGCCCTCATACTCGGCCCCGATGCCGACGATGGTATCGCCGCAGATCGCCACATCGCCCGCGATCATCGCGCCGGTGATGAGGTCGAACACCTCGCCCCCGCGCAGCACCAGATCGGCAGGCGCGTCGCCCCGGCCTTGCGCGATCCGCTGTTCCAGTTCCGCCATGATGCGCCCTCCGATTATCCGCGCATCACTGTCGCGCGGCAGGTGCCAGAGGGCAAGCCCCGCAGGCCGGGCTTGACCCCGGCCCCATCTCCAGCGGGCCGTTCCTAGTCTTCTGCGACGGCCTCGGTCTCGGTGCTTTTCTCAATCTTTTGCAAGCGGATTTCCGGCTCGCAGGCCTTGCTGTTGTAACGTGTCACCAAACCTTCGTTGCGGCGCTGGAAGGCCCGCGCCTCATCGCCTGCCGCACCCTTGAGATCCATGAAGAACAACGGCACCAGCAAGAACGCCCCGGTTGTCCCGGCGACTAGGTTCTGAGCGGTCTTCTCGTTCTTTTCTTCCACCAGACCCTGGATCGCCTTGGTGTTGGCGTTGATCTCGTTGCGCAACTCAGCGCAGCTCAGGGTGGCGTCCCCGGGTTGGACCTCGGCCACGGGGTCAGGCTTGCGCCCTGCACATCCCGAGAGAACCATGACCGCGACAAGCGCCGACACAACAACAGTCTTCATGACTTTTTACCTTTTCAACAGGAGAATGATGGGCAGCCCATAGCCCGCTCACAATTCCGTGAAAAGGTCGAAAGCGCAGGCGCGTCGCTTTTACCCCCGCCTGCGCTTGCGCCGCCCGCCGTCGCTACCGTCGCCATGGGTGTTGAAGGACGGGCTAGGCAACGCCACGATCTTGGCCAGTTCCGGGAACGGGTCACCAGAAGTGAGAGAGTAGCTTTGTATACGCTAGGATTGTGAGAAATGTGTAGAGATGCCTAGCAGAGAGCTTTAAAAACATCGTCGAGTTTAGACATGAATTCCAAATTAACCTCGTCAACGTAATGAAAGGGTGCTCGATTCCATCTATGCACCGGGTCTGCGATAAATGGGTTATGATACTCAATGCTCAAACAATTTAACTCGGAATGAAACGCCTCATACATCCTCATTAGTCGTCTGTTGTGTCTTCTGATAAAATTCGGCGGAAAATTATGCCCCAGTGCATCTTTTTCCGCAAATTGGACTTTGTTCAGGATGACCCGAGTTCCTTGGTCGTGCATCTGATCGGAAAAGCGTCGCAGTCCATTCAGCCATACGTCATAATGCTGGGTGGTATCAGCTTCGATAAAAGCGATATCTTTATACCGTTCCGTCGGCTTTAATTGTTTCATTTCATTTGAATAAGTGGCCAAAGATTCTCCCTTAACCAGCAGTGGAAATCGTTCATCGACAAGGTTGTGTCTCGAAAGTGGTTGAAATTCTCCAGCGGCGTCCTCCGAGCGGTTTGATTTGTGCCTGATCAGGCGGCGAGGTCAAGGGTCATGGGCTCGATTGGCTGGTCGAGGGTCTGCCACCCGTCG
>NZ_BDIY01000025.1 GCF_002072155.1 Roseovarius sp. A-2
CGGAAATCGCCGAAATACTTGGTGATCGCCGCCGTCAGCGTCGTCTTGCCGTGGTCAACATGGCCAATCGTGCCGATGTTCACATGCGGTTTCGAGCGGTCAAACTTTTCCTTTGCCATGGTCTTGGGCGCCTTGTCTGTTGGGGGGCCACCACGGCCCGATTGTCACTCCGCGCGCCGTTTAGGGGGTTACGATGGAAAAATCAAGCATGTCTTGCCATGCTTCGGGGCCGGGCGGCTGCCGCAGCCGCCCGCTCCCGTCACTCGCCGAAAAGGGCGGCGCTGATCTTGTCGGCATAGTCCTCGGAGACCCGCGCCATCTCGGTCTCCTGCCCCTTCACCAGCACGATACCGGCCAATCCGCCGAGACGCTTCTGGCCGGTGGCCGCAAGCTCTGTTTCTGCCGCCAGCGGGGCACCGGTATCCTGCTGGGTTACGCGCATCACCCCGCGCGAGCCGCTCGTCGTCGAACCCAACAGAAGATAGGCCCCGCCCGCGAGATACAGCATCTCCAGCTCGAGCTCGACGGCGAGGGGCAGAGCCCCGTCGGCATCGGCAGACTCGAGGCGCGCACGGATCACGGTCTGCGCGATCTCCTCCACCCGCGCCTCCTCGAGGCTGAAGGCCGAACCGAAAGTCTTCTTCGCACGCGAGGCATCGACCGTCACGGCAACCACGTCGAACTGCTGGCCGGTCTTTGTAATCCGTTCTTGCGGCATCTCGCAGGCTGCAAGCGCAAACAGCGTGGCGGCCGCGACGGCGGTTCTGGCGAAGGTCATTGGAATCCCCTGTAAATTTCGATGGTCAGCCCTAAACCGCCGGGCGGCCGCCGAAAAGAGCCAAACGCAGCCGGGGGCGCATGCCTTCGTGTCTATTCCTCGGCCGAAGGCTCCGTCGGGGATGAGGCTTCTTTGTCCTCCGGTGCCGGGATTTCGCTTTCTTCCTGCGGCGGTGCGGCATTTAGCGCCTTCTCCGCCTCGGTCTTCTCATGCGCCGGCCTGCCATCCGCCTCGAACCAGCCAAACTCGTCATTCTGCCGCGCCATCCAGTTCTGGATCTGCTTGGCGGCGTTGCGGCTCAGGTTCTCAAGCTGCACCTCCTTGCTCTGCGTCAGACCGGAGCTGAGGAAGGTCTGCGGCGAAATCGTCTCCACCACGGTCACCATATGCGGCTGTTCGTTGAGCTTCTTTCCGGCGGCATCGTCCCAGACGGTGACATGCAGGATCAGTGCGGATTTCGGCGCAGCGACCAGCGGGATGCCCGGAATCGCCAGCACATAACCCTCGATACTGATGCCGAGATGGTAGTACTTGCTGCCCTCGTAACGTGAAAAGCGATCCTCGATCGCCTTTGTCACGCCAGTGATCCATTCCTCTGCCGTCGCCTCGCGCGAGGCCGGGCCCTTGGTCAGGTTCGGGGCAACCACCACGTTATGCCCGAGGCGGAAATTGCCCAGATAGGCCGGGGCCTCGTCGAGATCGTTGGCATTGGTGCAGGCCGTCGCCACAAGCAGGCCGAGCAGGGCCAGAAAACGCATCATCCGAGATCACCTGAAGTAATATCTAGTTCCGAACCGCATATCCCACCCACCCGGCAGGTGCAACGATTTGCCCGACAGGCCCGGACAACCTATATCATGGCAGAGCCCCGAGGATCTGCCAATGCCGTCTCGCGACGCAATCGAAAACCGTACCGCGCCTGTGCGCGTGCCGCTCGTCACAGAGCCGCTCGGGGTCATGGGCTCGCTGCGCGCGGCGCGGCGCAACGTGTTGTCGATCATCCCCGAGCTCGCGACCCGTCAGCCCATGGTCTCAGGGCGCACCGGCAAGCGCTGGCACATGGTGACGGACCCGGATGCGATCCGCCGGATGCTGCTGGAAAACCTCGACAATTACCCCAAGTCGCTGGTCACCAAGAACCTGTTGCGCCCGGCGATCGGCGACTCGCTCTTCATCGCCGAGGGCGCGCATTGGCGCTGGCAGCGGCGCACCGCGGCCCCCGTGTTCTCGCATCGCAACGTGATGAACCTCGCCCCGGTCATGACAGCCGCCGCCGAACGCAGCGCCGCGCGTGTCGCCGGGGCCGGGCCGCGCGCCATCGACATGGCCGCCGACATGGTACGCACCACGTTCGACGTGATCGCGGATGTGACCTTTTCCGGCGACGGCCTCTTTGATCTCGACGGGGTGCATCGCGGCATCGACGCCTATATCGCCGAGGCGGGGCGGCTTTCGCTCTTCGACATCCTAGGCCTGCCCGATTGGGTGCCGCGCCCGGCGCGGGTGATGTCGGGCGGTGCCGTGGCCGAGATGAAGCGCATGGCCGACGAGGCGGTCGAGGCGCGCCGCGCACGCGGCCCGCGCGCGGTGCCCGACCTGCTCGACCTGCTGCTCGACGGCGAGGACCCCGAGACCAGGCGCCGGATGAGCACGCCGGAACTGCGCGATAACCTGCTGACCTTCATCGTGGCGGGCCACGAGACGACGGCCCTCGCGCTCGGCTGGTCGCTCTACCTCTGCGCCTATGATCAGGGCGTGCAGGACCGCGCCCGCGCCGAAGCGCAAGCGGTGCTGGAGGACCGCGCCGCCACCGGCGCAGACGTGGCCCGCCTGCCCTTCATCCGCCAGATCATCGACGAGGCGCTGCGGCTTTATCCGCCCGCGGGCATAGTGTCACGCACGGCGCAGGCGACGGATACGCTCTGCGGGCGTGCGATCCGCCCCGGCGATACGGTGATGATTCCGATCTACGCGCTGCACCGCCATCACCTGCTGTGGGATGCCCCCGATGCCTTCGATCCCGATCGCTTTGCCGACCGCAAAGGCATCCCGCGCTACGCCTACCTGCCCTTCGGGGACGGGCCGCGCATCTGCATCGGGGCCAGCTTTGCGCTGCAAGAGGCGGTGATCGTGCTGGCCACGCTCTTGTCCCGCTTTCGCTTCACGCGCGTGTCGGGGCGCGACCCAAAGCCGGTGATGATCCTGACCCTGCGCCCCGAAGGCGGCGTCTGGCTGATGGCCGAGGCGGTGTGAGTGGCGGCAGGGGTCGCCTGAAGCTGCCGTTCAATCGCAGAGCCAATGCGCGGCTCATCTCTGAAACCGTCAAAGGCAGTTCCAGATCACTCCTGCCCTCATCGCGTCGGCACCGGCTCCTCGCCACGGTAGTCGTAGAAACCACGCCCGGCCTTGCGCCCCAGCCAGCCCGCCTCGACATATTTCGTGAGCAGCGGACAGGGCCGGTACTTGGTATCCGCCAGCCCGTCATGCAGCACGTTCATGATCGCCAGACAGGTATCGAGCCCGATGAAATCCGCAAGTTCCAGCGGCCCCATCGGATGGTTGGCCCCCAATTTCAGCGACTGGTCGATGGACTGCACATTGCCCACCCCCTCGTAGAGCGTATAGACCGCCTCGTTGATCATCGGCATCAGGATGCGGTTGACGATAAAGGCCGGGAAATCCTCGGCGCTGGCCGCCGTCTTGCCCAGTTTGTCCACCACCGCGCGGCAGGCGGCAAAGGTCTCCTTGTCGGTTGCGATGCCACGGATCAGTTCCACCAGTTGCATCACCGGCACCGGGTTCATGAAATGAAACCCCATGAATTTCTCGGGCCGGTCGGTGCGGCTCGCCAGCCGGGTGATCGAGATCGACGAGGTGTTCGAGGTCAGAATCGTCTGCGGTGCCAGATGCGGCAGCAACTCGTCAAAAATCGCCTGCTTAACGGCCTCGCGCTCGGTCGCGGCCTCGATGATCAGGTCGCTCGGGCCCAGATCGGTCAGGGTTTGCGTCGTGGTGATCCGCGCCAGCGCCGCCTCGAGTTCATCCTGGGTGATCTTTTCCCGGCTCACCTGCCGATCAAGGTTCTTGCGGATCGTCGCCATCGCCTTGTCGAGCGCCTCGCGGCTGATGTCGTTCAGCGCCACCTCATAACCCGCCAGCGCCATGACATGCGCGATCCCGTTGCCCATCTGCCCCGCTCCGACAACGCCGATTGTCCTGATATCCATCGCCCGATCCTCGTGGTTTTGCCGCGCCAGCATAGGCCCCGGCAGGGCCGGGCCGCAAGGGTGGTGGGGATCTAAACTTATCCACGAATGCGACCTTTAAGGGAATGGAAACGGGAATCGGACCATCCTGCCACCGGGTGATGGACACAAAGGGCAGGACCCATGATATTCGAACGCCTGGGCTGCGCGCCCTTTGACTATAGGCCCGTGCGATACGGCGCATCGAAACTGACATTTCGCGGACCAGAACGTGACCTTTCGGGCGCGTATATCGCCTGTCTTGGCGGCACCGAAACTTATGGCAAGTTTCTTGACCGGCCCTGGCCCGCGCGGCTTGAGGCCGCGCTTGGCCTGCCTTGCGTCAATTTCGGCCTGCCCAATGCCGGGCCGGACGTGATCCTGCACGACAAGGGCCTGCTCGATCTCGCCCGCGGGGCCTCCGCCGTCATCTTGCAGGTGCCCGGTGCGATGAACCTCTCGAACCCCTATTACGACGTGCATCCGCGCCGCAATGACCGGTTTCTCCGCGCCCGCACCCGTCTGCGCCGACTTTATCCTGAGGTGGATTTCACCGAGTTCAACTTCACCCGCCACATGATGTGGCGGCTCGCCTCTCTCGCGCCAGAGCGGTTTGCACTACTGCGCAACAGCTTGCAGGATGTCTGGGTCGACCGGATGCACCGCGTCATCGCCCGTATCGACCGCCCCGTCATCCTGTTGTGGCTGGCCAATCATGCCCCAGGGACGGATCCGAATTCCGCAGAGGTCTGCGACGATCCGGCGCTTGTGAGCCGCGCGATGATCCGCGCCATCCGTCCCCGCGCCACCCATCTGACGCAGGTGGTGATCAGCAAGACCGCCCGTGACCAGGGCACGCGCGGCATGCGGTTCTCACCGATGGAGGAAAGTGCCGCCACCGACCTGCCCGGCCCGCTCGCCCATGCCGAGGCGGCGCAGGCCTTGCTGCCCGCCCTGCGCACGCTGACCGAGGCATGAAAAAACCCGCGCCGGTCGGGCGCGGGCCTTGGTCTGGTTCTCAACTGCCTCAGAGCTTTTCGGTCAATTCCGGCAGGGCGGTGAAGAGGTCGGCCACCAGTCCGTAATCGGCCACCTGAAAGATCGGTGCCTCTTCGTCCTTGTTGATCGCGACGATGATCTTGCTGTCCTTCATCCCGGCCAGATGCTGGATCGCACCCGAAATGCCGACGGCGACATAGAGATCGGGGGCCACGACCTTGCCGGTCTGCCCGACCTGCCAGTCATTCGGCGCGTAGCCCGAATCGACCGCGGCCCGGCTCGCGCCCACGGCAGCGCCCAGCTTGTCGGCCAGCTTTTCGATCAGCGCGAAATCGTCCTGACTGCCGACACCGCGACCACCCGAGACGACGATGCCCGCCGAGGTCAGTTCAGGGCGATCCGAGGCCGCGACCTTGTCTTCGACCCATTCGCTCAGGCCGGGATTGTCCGCCGCCGAGATGGTCTCGACCGGGGCCGCCGCCTGCTCGCCCGCAGCATCAAACGTCGAGGTGCGGAAGCTGATCACCTTCTTGGCGTCGCGCGATTTCACCGTCTGGATCGCGTTGCCCGCATAGATCGGGCGCTCGAACGTATCGGCATCCACCACGCCCGAGGCGTCCGAGATCACCATCACATCGAGCAGCGCCGCGACGCGCGGCAGCACGTTCTTAGCATCGGTCGTGGCCGGGGCCACAACATGGCTGTAATCGCCCGCCAGGCTGACCAGCAGCGCTGCCGTCGGCTCGGCCAAGCGGTGCCCGAGCGAGGCATCCTCGGCCACCAGCACCTTGGCGACACCGGCGATCTTGGCCGCCGCCTCGCCCGCCGCCGCAGCAGAGGCCCCGGCACAGAGCACCGTCACATCGCCCAGCTTCGCAGAGGCAGATACGGCCTTGGAGGTCGCGTCGAGATTGAGTTCACCATCGGTGACTTCGGCAAGAAGAAGTACAGACATCATACGGCCCCCGCTTCCTTGAGTTTCGCAACAAGCTCATCGACCGAGCCCACGATTTCACCGGCCTTGCGGGCCTCGGGCTCTGCCGTGCCGGTGATATCCAGGCGCGGTGTAACGTCCACGCCGTAGTCGTCAGCGGTCTTTTCATCGAGCGGCTTTTTCTTTGCCTTCATGATGTTGGGCAGGCTCGCATAGCGCGGCTCGTTGAGGCGCAGATCCACCGTCACGATGGCGGGCATGCCCACCTTGATCGTCTGCAACCCGCCATCGACCTCGCGGGTCACGAGCGCGGTGTCGCCCTCGATCTCCAGCTTGGAGGCAAACGTTGCCTGGCTCCAGCCCAAAAGCGCCGAGAGCATCTGCCCGGTGGCGTTCATGTCATTGTCGATCGCCTGCTTGCCGCAGAGCACGAGGCCCGGCTGCTCTTCCTCGACGATTTTGGCGAGGATCTTCGCCACGCTGAGCGGCTCGATATCCTGATGCACATCGTCGGCCGCCACCACGAGGATCGCGCGATCCGCGCCCATGGCCAATGCGGTGCGCAGCGTTTCCTGCGCCTGCTTCACGCCGATGGAGACGGCGATCACCTCGTCGGCCTTGCCCGCCTCTTTCAGGCGAATCGCCTCTTCGACCGCGATCTCGTCGAACGGGTTCATCGACATCTTTACATTGGCAAGATCGACACCGCTTCCGTCCGCCTTGACGCGAACCTTCACGTTATAGTCGATCACGCGTTTGACAGGCACTAGAACCTTCATTGGCATGGTCTCCTTCAAAGTGGTGAAAGGCCGATCTGGCCCTTCGTCTCATTCGTCTCGCGCGTTGATACCGGCTCATTGCGCGACAAAACAGGGTAAAATCGTCACGTCAGCGCCCGGCGACGTCGCGTTGCGGACTTTTCACGACAGGATCGTTGCAGGAGTGTTTCAGCGGTTCGCGCCCGAGCGACGCTCCGGGGCTCCGCCCTTCCGGTCGCCGGGCCGTCCGCAGGACGCCCCGCCGCTTTCAGCGGTTCGCGCCCGAGCGACGCTCCGGGGCTCCGCCCTTCCGGTCGCCGGGCCGTCCGCAGGACGCCCCGCCGCTTTCAGCGGTTCGCGCCCGGAACCCACAGCACATCCTGCTTGCCGCCGTCATTGGCCATCCGGGCGGCGACAAAGAACCAGTCGCTCAGCCGGTTGAGATAACGCACCGCCGCCTCGTTGACGTGCTCCAGCACCGACAGTTCCACCGTCAGCCGTTCTGCCCGGCGCGACACGGTGCGACACAGGTGGAGATGCGCCGAGAGCGCGCTGCCGCCGGGCAGGATGAAGCTGCGCAGCGGCTCCAGATGCTTGTTCATCGCGTCGATCTCGGCCTCCAGCCGGTCGACTTGCGCAGGCACCAAACGAAGAACCGGATATTCGGCCTCCTCGTCCTTTTCCATATCCGGGCGGCACAGGTCGGCTCCCAGATCGAACAGATCGTTCTGAATGCGCGCCAGCGCCTCGTCAGTCTCGCCCGTGGCGTGCAACCGCGCGAGGCCAAGCGTGGCGTTCAGCTCGTCCACCGTGCCATAGGCCGTCACCCGCGCCGAATGCTTGGCCACCCTTGTGCCATTACCCAGCGCAGTCTCGCCCGCATCGCCGGTGCGCGTGTAAATCTTGTTGAGAACCACCATCGGCTCAGCCTCCCTGCCTGCGGAAATAGACGAAAATCAGAATCAGAACGATGGCCACGAATTGCGCGATCAGCCGCCACCGCATGTATTTGTTGGACCGCTTCGCATTCTCCACCCCTTCCTTGCCGAAGCTGGCAATGCCCCGGATCAGGATGATCGCCACCACGGCACAGCCCGCAGCCACCAGAAGGAATAACGGGTCTGTCCACATGAGGTATCCTTTCCGAGTCGGTTACGTTGGGCACATCTAGGCGGCACCGGTGCAAAAGCGAAAGGGAAAATGTGCCGCAGCGCCCGCCGGGGCCACGCTCAGCCCTTCGAGATCACCCAATCGAGCGCACGAGTCGGCAGGACGCGCCGCAGTGTACCGGCGAAATAGGTGGGCGTGGTAACGTAATACCGCGCGCGCGGGCGCGGTGCCTCGACCGCATGGATCAGCTTTTTCGTCACCGCATCGGGCAACAGCTCGAACTTGTCCTTCTTGCGCTGACTGTAGAGTCGCGGCCGCAGCTTGTCGCGATAATCAGCCATGCGCACCGAATTCTCCCAGTCGATCCAGCGCTCGAACGGCGCGCGGGCATTCTCGCGGATCTTCGTCTTCACCGGGCCGGGCTCGATCAGGCTGACATGGATGCCGGTGCCGCGCATCTCGACGCGCAGCGTGTCGGTCAGCCCCTCGATGGCGAATTTCGTGCTGACATAGGCCCCGCGCCAGCCGATCGCGACCAGCCCCAGAACCGAGGAATTCTGCACGATCCGGCCATGGCCCTGCGCCCGCATCGCCGGGATCACCTGCCGGGTCAGGTCGTGCCAGCCAAAGACATTGGCCTCGAAAATCTCGCGCAGCGCGCCGCGCGGCAGATCCTCGACCAGCCCGGGGCAGGCATAGGCCCCGTTGTTGAACAGCGCATCGAGCCGCCCGCCGGTGGCCCCCAGTACCTCGGCCACGCCGGCCGTGATGCTCGCCTCGTCGGCATAGTCGATGCGCGGGGCGTCGAACCCCTCGCCGCGCAGCCGGTCGCAATCGGCCTCGGCCCGGCACGCGGCAAACACCCGCCAGCCGCGCGCCCGCAGCCCATGCGCCGCGTCATATCCGATGCCCGATGAGCATCCGGTGATCAGGATCGTTTTCTCGCTCATGGCGGGGTTTGTGACCGGTCCCCGCCCGCAACGCAAGCCTAGTCGGACGCTACGGTCAAAAGCCGGTCCGCCATCCATCCGATGCGCCCCGTCCCGGCGACCCGCAGCTTGATCCAGCCATTGCCCGGATCGCGCAGCACGATCACCTCGGTCCCGCGTGCAAGACTGGTGATCGCGCCAAAGGCGGTGCCCGGCCCGGTGCGCAGGTTGACGGACCGGCCCGCAACGCGGCGCGTCTCGACCACCGGTGCAAAGGGCTGCGCCGCGTCTTCGGGACTCGGCACGCTCTTTGGCACCTCGCTGCGCGCGACGGCCACCGTCGGCACCGTGATACGGGGCATGGCGGCGTCATCACGTTTGACCGCGGCGGAGGGCCGGGACACATCGCCCTCCGCCGCCGAGGCGAGCGTCACGTCCACTCGCTTTCCCATGGTCAGGCCCTTTGTCAGGCCCATTTTCAGGCCCAGTTCATCCAAAGATCTGACTGTGTGCGTCGCCCTGGGTTCGGGCCGCGCCGCATCATCCTGCGCGATCTCAATCACGTTCACCCGCAAAGGGCGCGCTTTCGGTCTTTGATTGTCGAGCATCGCCCGCATCTGAATGGAGTTGGCAGAGGGGCGATACTCCGCCCCGCCGCTCATCTCGTAAAATGACCACCCCAGAAAAACAAAGCTCAGCAAAATAAAACGCCACATCGCGCACCCCCTATAAATACATAACTGAAAAAGCTGGCAGAGGTTCCATGATACCCGATTCGGACGACACGGCGACGGGGAAAATCGGGGAAGTTTGCGCACCCCTGCCCCGATCCCCGCTTTACGGTGCATCCCGGCGGCGATATCACCACATCCATGAGTGATCTGATCGACGACCCCAACATGATGCCCGAAGCGACATCAGAACCGCTGCGCCGCGCCATCGGCGACCGTTACCTGACCTATGCGCTCTCGACAATCATGCACCGCGCATTGCCCGATGCGCGCGACGGGTTGAAGCCGGTGCACCGCCGCATCCTCTACGCGATGCGCGAACTCAGACTGTCAAGCAGCGGGGGATTCCGCAAATCCGCCAAGATATCGGGCGACGTGATGGGCAACTATCACCCGCATGGCGATGCTGCGATCTATGACGCGATGGCCCGCCTCGCACAGGATTTCGCGGTGCGCTACCCGCTCGTGGACGGGCAGGGCAATTTCGGCAATATCGACGGCGACAACCCCGCCGCCTCGCGCTACACCGAGGCGCGGATGACCCCCTTTGCCGAGGCGCTGCTCGACGGCCTCGCCGAAGACGCGGTCGATTACCGCGACAATTACGACGGCACCCTGCGTGAACCGGTTGTGCTGCCCGCCGCCTTTCCGAATCTGCTGGCCAATGGCTCTTCGGGGATCGCCGTGGGCATGGCCACCAATATCCCACCGCACAACATTGCCGAACTGATCGACGCCTGCATTCATCTGATCAAGACGCCCGATGCGCGTGACGACACGCTGTTGAACTTCATTCCCGGCCCTGATTTCCCAACCGGCGGCATCATCGTAGAGCCGCCCGAGAGCATCGCGCAGGCCTACCGCACCGGGCGCGGCGCGTTCCGCCTGCGCTGCCGCCACGAGATCGAGGATCTGGGCCGCGGCCAATGGCAGATCGTGGTCACCGAGATCCCCTATCAGGTGCAGAAATCCAAGCTGATCGAGCGCATCGCCGAACTGATCCAGACCCGCAAGATCCCCGTGCTCGCCGATGTCCGCGATGAGAGCACCGATGACGTGCGCCTGATTCTGGAGCCGCGCTCCAAGAATGTCGATCCGGAGGTCCTTATGGGGCTGATGTATCGCAATTCCGATCTGGAACTGCGCTTTTCGCTCAACATGAACGTGCTCATTGACGGTGTCACACCGCGCGTCTGCTCGCTCAAGGAGGTGCTGCGCGCCTTCCTCGATTTCCGGCAGGAGGTGCTGCTGCGCCGCTCGCAGCACCGGATGGAAAAGATCGACCACCGGCTCGAGGTGCTCGAAGGGCTGATCGTCGCCTTTCTCAATCTCGACCGGGTGATCGAGATCATCCGCTATGATGACGAGCCGAAACCGGCGCTCATGCGCGAGGATTGGGGGCGGACATTCACCCGCGCCATGTCCGAAGCCGATTACATTCCCCCCGTCGCCACCGACGAGGAGGGGCTGTCGGATGTGCAGGCCGAGGCCATTCTCAACATGCGCCTGCGCAGCCTGCGCCGTCTTGAGGAAATGGAGCTCAAACGCGAGCGCGACGCACTGATGGAGGAACGCGCCGGGCTCGAGGACCTGCTCGACGACGTGTCGCTGCAATGGGCGGCGGTCGCTGACCAACTCAAAGAGGTGAAAAAGACCTTCGGCAAGAATCATGCCATTGGCGCGCGCCGTACCGGCTTTGCCGAGGCAGGCAAGATCGAGGAGGTGCCGCTCGAGGCGATGATCGAGCGCGAGCCGATCACCGTGGTTTGCAGCCAAATGGGCTGGATTCGCGCCCTGACCGGGCATATCGACCTGAACCGCGAGCTGAAATTCAAGGACGGCGACGCGCCGCGCTTCATGTTCCACGCCGAAACAACGGACCGCATCCTTGTCTTTGGCAGCAACGGGCGGTTCTACACGCTCTCGGCGGCCAATCTACCCGGCGGGCGCGGCATGGGCGAACCGCTGCGCCTGATCGTCGACCTGCCCAACGAGGCCGGGATCGTCGATCTACTCATTCACAAGCCGGGGCGCAAGCTTCTGGTGGCCTCCTCGGCGGGCGACGGTTTCGTCGTGCCCGAGGACGAGATCGTCGCCCAGACCCGCAGCGGCAAGCAGGTGCTGAACCTGCGCGCACCCGCTCAGGCACAGGTGTGTCGCCCGGTCTCCGGCGATCACGTGGCCTGCGTCGGCGAGAACCGCAAGGTGCTGGTGTTTCCCCTCGACGAACTGCCGGAATTGACGCGCGGCAAGGGCGTGCGGCTGCAGAAATACAAGGATGGCGGACTGTCGGATGCCACCACCTTCAACCTCGCCGAGGGCCTCAGCTGGCGCGATCCGGCAGGGCGCACGCGAACAGAGTCGGACCTGACCGAATGGCGCGCCAAACGCGCAAGCTCCGGTCGCATGGCCCCGCGCGGCTTTCCCCGCGACAACCGCTTTACCTGAACGCATCCCGGGGCCACCTTGCAAGGCCCTTGCAAACGGCTTCCCCCGCGTTACCGGCGCGTCTCGCCCAGTGCCAGGGTATGCGCGCGCAGCCACTCCATGAAACCGCGCGGATCGCCGTCGAGCATCTTCATCTTCTCGTCGCTCACCGGGGCGCCGACGATCGGCTTCTGCGGGCGGTTGCAGCTATGCACCACCTCGTGCAGCAAGAGCCCCTGCCGCAGTGTGGCCGAGATCCGATTGGCCATCTGATACCAGCGCGAATTCGAACCGGGAAAGAAGATCGGCACCACCCGCGCGCCCGATCGGCGGATCATCTGCGCGGTGAACACGTTCCATTCGCGTTCCACCGCCGGACCAAAGAGCGTGTCCGACGACGCCACCACCCCCGACGGAAACACGCTGATCACCCCGCCTTCCTTGAGATGCGCCATCGCCTTGGCGCGCATTTCCACGGATTTGCGCTGCGCATCCGGTTCATGCGGAAACGGCACCGAGATCATGTAGGAGGCCGCCACCTCATCGATGCCCGTGAGCAAGGCACGGGTCAGGATCTTGTAATCGCTGCGGCGCCGTCCGATCAGGTCGGCAAGGATCATCCCGTCAACCAGCCCGTGCGGATGGTTGGCCACCACCACCACGGGGCCGTCGGCCGGAATGTTGCCCACTTCATCGTCAGGGGTTAGCAGCGGAATGCCCATCGTGTCGAGCGCCGCCCGCCAGAACGCCTGCCCAGTGGGCGCGCCGCGCTTTTCGAACTTGCGGATCATGCGGACAATGGTGAGCTTGCCGGTGACCCATTCCATCACGCGGATGATCGCCGCCGTCGTCGGCGAGTCGAAACTGTTGGCATAGGTCAGGCTGCGACGGTCATATTTGGTGAATACGACCGTTTCGCACGCCGTGCCGCCGGTCTCGTCCTGCGCGTTGGTGCTCACTGCCCCGTCCCTGTTCCGCTCTTCATCCCCGTCTTGGGGTCTCCCGCGCGCTCACATGTCCTCGCCGAACCGATCCGCCACCAGCGCAGCCATCGCATCACCGAGCGGCGCGGCATCGGAGCCCGCGATTTCGACGTCAATAGTGCTTCCTTTGGCCGCTGCCAACATCAAAAGCCCCATGATGCTGTCACCCGATGCCGATTGTCCGTTATGCGACACCTCGACGGTTGCGTCAAATCCCTCGACCACCTCGACCAGCTTGGCAGCGGCGCGGGCATGCAGCCCCTTTTCGTTCACGATCTTCAGTTGCCGCGAGACCTTTTCCGTCATCTGGCCGCCCCCTCTCATTCGTTGGTCACGTTGTGACTGTCGATATATTTGCGTCCCGCATCCAGCGCCGCGCGCACCGCCTCGGATACGCTCAGATGGCGGCTCTTGGCCAGCTTGATCAACATCGGCAGGTTCGCCCCGTAGAGAATCCGCCGATCATCCGGGCGGCAGGCACGCAGCGACAGGTTGGACGGCGAGCCGCCGAAAATATCGGTGACCAGCACGACCCCGCCCCCGGTATCGACGGAATCGGCGGCGACGCAGATCTCGTCCTGCTTGAGCGCGCGGTCGTGATCGCCCTCGATGGTGATCGCCACGATACCGGATTGATGGCCAACCACATGTTCGACCGCCCTCAGGTATTCGCGGGCCAGCCCGCCATGCGCCACGATCACGATCCCGATCACGACAGGGTCACTCCTCCGATGGCGGGGGCACGGTCATGCCGGGGCCGCGCCGCTCCAGTTCGCGATGCCTTATAGACACTTGCCAGCCGTCCTGCGCAAGGGTGGCGGCGAGGGTTTCTGCCATCGCCACGCTGCGATGCTGCCCACCGGTGCAGCCAAAGCCGATCGCGAGGTAGGCCTTGCCCTCGGCCTCGTAGGCGGGCAGCAACTCCTCGACCAGCGCCGTCACCTTGGCGCGAAAGCTCTCGAAGCGCGGATCGGCCCGCACATATCCCGCCACCTCGGGCGCGCGCCCATCCAGCCCGCGCAGCGACGGCTCCCAATAGGGATTTTTCAGAAACCGGCAATCCAGCGCCATGTCGAGGCCGCGCGGCAGCCCGCGCTTGTAGGAAAATGAATGCACCGACACTGCCAGCCGCACCGCGCCCTGCGGGGCGAACCAGCGCTCCAGGTCGGCGCGCAGGTCATGCGGCGACAGGTCCGAGGTGTCGATCACCAGATCGGCCCGCGCCCGCACCGGCCCCAGCAGATCGAATTCCCGGGCGATGCCCGCCTCGGCACTCTCGGCCGGGGCCAGCGGATGCCGCCTGCGGGTTTCCGAAAACCGCTGTTGCAGAACCTCCGGTCGGCAATCGAGATAGAGCACCTGCAACGGCAACCCCGCCTGCCAATCGCGCCCGTCGATCAGGGCGATCAGCGCATTGGTCGAGAAATCGCGGTTGCGCACATCGAGCCCGAGCGCCAGCGGCTTTTCGGGCGCCGTGCCGCCCTCCAGCAGCCGTGGCAGAAGGCTGAGCGGCATGTTGTCGATCGCCTCAAAGCCCATATCCTCCAGCGCGCGGATCGCCGTGCTCCGCCCGGCCCCCGACGGGCCGGTGACCAGCACCAGGCGCGGCCGCGCCCGGTCGCTCTGCGCGGGCTCGTGCGTGATGGACAGATTGGCTCCCATGGATCAACTTACCTTTCCATGCCGTAGATAAAGCAGAATCGCGGCAGGAAAATGGGCCTTCGTTGTTTTTGCGAAGACGGGCAGCGACAAACCCATCACGCGTGCCTGAGCCAGCGGCGGCAACCGCGCGTCTGTGTCGCGGTCCATGTCGATCACGCAGGCCACCGGCGTGGGCCCTGCGGCAGGCAGGTGCAGGATCCCCATCCCGCGCGCCTCGATCCGGCCACGGATCGTATCGGGCACATCGGCCATGAGCCGCGCGCCGTCACGCCACAGCCGGGTGCGATCATCCGCGATCAGCACTGCGCCCAGTGCGACAAGTTGCAAGGCCAACCCCGATTTTCCCTGCCCCGACGCGCCCCGGATCAGCGCCGCGCGCCCTTCCAGCGCTACACAACTGGCATGCACGACCTGCTCGACAGACGCCGCGTCTCCGGTCACGGTGTCAGACCGGCAGGCCCACGACAAAGCGCGCGCCCAGTGGGTCGGACGTGGCATCGGCGTGGGTCGGACGGATGTTCTCGGCCCAGATCACGCCGTCATGCGCCTCGATGATCTGCTTGGATATGGCCAGACCAAGGCCGGAATTATTGCCGAAATCGTCCTCGGGCCGCTGCGAATAAAAGCGCTGGAACACCTTTTCCAGCGCCTGTTCGGGGATGCCCGGCCCGGTATCTTCCACCACCACAAGCACCCGATCCGCGCGCCGCCGCGCCCAGACCCGGATCGCGTCCCCCTCTTCGCAAAAGCTGATCGCATTGGTGATCAGGTTGACGAAGACCTGCGCCAGACGCGCCTCCAGCCCGGTGATGACGATGGGCTCGTCCGGGAAATCGGTAATGAAATCGACACCCTTCTTTTGCGCTTCCTCGCTCAGATAGGTTCCGAGATTGCACAGCATGGTCAACAGGTCGAACGCCTCCTGCTCTTCTTTCACCAACTCGCTGTCCAACCGCGAGGCATTGGAGATATCGCTCACCAGCCGGTCGAGGCGGCGCACGTCATGCTCGATCACCTCCAGCAGGCGCTCGCGTTGATCGTCGCGCTTGGCGATGCGCATAGTACCCACCGCCGAGCGCAGGCTGGCCAGCGGGTTCTTGATCTCATGCGCCACGTCGGCGGCGAACTGCTCGTTGCTCTCGATCCGGTGGTAAAGGGCACCGACCATGCCGCGCAGCGCCCCCGAGAGCCGCCCGATCTCGTCGGGTCGCGCTGTGAGGTCCGGAATGCGGATGCGTCCGCGCGCGCCCCTGCCGCGATTGCGCTCCCGCCCGATCTCGGCCGCCGCCGCCAGATCGGCCAGCGGGTTCGAGATCGTCGAGGCCAGGATCAGGCTCAGCCCGACGGAAATCAGCGTGGCGATCAGGAACATTTGCAACACACGCTCGCGCTCGACCCGCGCCAGCTTGTCGATCTCGCCAGAGGCATTGGCCAGCGCCACCACCGCAACCGGCGTGTTGCCCTGCACGACCGGCGCCGCCGCCGACAGGATAGTGCCGCGCGGCCCTTCGGCACTGCGCACCTGCACGCCATCGGTCACCGCCGCGTCGACCATGTCGCGGGTCATCTCTTCGAGGCTCTGCAC
Organism: Roseovarius sp. A-2; assembly: GCF_002072155.1. Classification (GTDB taxonomy): domain Bacteria; phylum Pseudomonadota; class Alphaproteobacteria; order Rhodobacterales; family Rhodobacteraceae; genus Roseovarius. The sequence continues at coordinate 16,142 of NZ_BDIY01000025.1, forward strand.
ACCCGCGCCCAGCGCATCACCCGAGAAGGGGGCCGCAATCATATCCCAGAACCGGCCCAGAAAATCGGTCATCGGCGTATTCGGAAGCGCGCGCGCGGGATCGGACCCATCCGCATCCGCCGCCTTGCGTCCGAGAAGCAGCCCCGTCCGGTCGAACAACAAAAGTTCCGTGCCCGCCCCCACGTTCAGCCGCGCCAGCGTATCCTTGACATCGAGCCCGTCGCCGCTGGCGAAGCTGACCGGTGCGGTGGCGGGCAGACGCGCCTCGACCACGTCGGACATCAGCGCGGCGTTCTGCGTCAGGCTGTCGACACGCTGCTGGACCAGCGTTTCATGCGAGCCGCTGAGATAGAGGATGCCCACCACGAGCACGTTGAGCGCGATGAGATTGAAGGTGACGATCTTGCGCGTCAGCGAGGACTCGCGCAGCGAGAACCGGCCACGCCGGGCGCGGCGCTCTGTCATTTCCGCCTCGTCCACGCGGTCAGGCACGACAAAATCGTCCCCGAGAACGAGGTCGCTATCCTTTCGCGGCACCAGATCGCGCACGTCTATCCCCTTGGCAAGGATCATTATTCTTCGTTGTACCTGTACCCGATACCATAAAGCGTCTCGATTGCCGAGAATTCGGAATCGACCACGCGCAGTTTCTTGCGCAGGCGCTTGATATGGCTGTCGATGGTGCGGTCGTCGACATAGACCTGATCGTCATAGGCCACATCCATCAGCTGATCGCGGCTCTTGACGAAACCGGGGCGCTGCGCGAGGGCCTGCAACAGCAAGAACTCGGTCACCGTGAGCGACACGTCCTGCCCCTTCCAGCTGACCGCGTGGCGCAGCGGGTCCATTCGCAGATAACCGCGTTCGATCATCTTGGTCTCTTCGGTGTCGGCCACCACGGTGCCGTTCTGCGCATCCTGCCGCCGCAAGAGCGCACGGATCCGCTCCACCAGAAGCCGTTGCGAAAACGGCTTTTTCACATAGTCATCCGCGCCCATCCGCAGCCCCAGAACCTCGTCGATCTCGTCATCCTTGGAGGTCAGGAAGATCACCGGCATCTGTGATTTCTGCCGCAGCCGCTGCAACAGATCCATCCCGTCCATACGCGGCATCTTGATGTCGAGCACCGCCATGTCGGGCAGTCTCTTGCTGAACGCATCGAACGCCTGCTGCCCGTCATTATAGGTTTCCACCTCGAACCCTTCTGCCTCGAGTGTCATGGCGACGGAGGTCAGAATGTTTCTGTCATCGTCCACAAGGGCGATCCTGGACATTTTTTAATTCCTTATGCTGCTCAGATTACCTGCATTTTTTGTGTCATTATGCGCCTTTTCCCGCCGCGTTATCAATCCAAAACTGCGAATCGCCAGGTCCGCACGCTCCCATTGAGGCAAAAATATGTTTCGAATGGCTAAATTGACTCACTTTGCACGGCACGGGCGACCGGCGTCTTCGCGAACATCCATCTGGTTGCGCTAACTTGATCGTGGTTGCGCTAACTGCGTGAAATCGCCCTGTTATTTTACGGAAACGTCATGTTAAGAGGCGCGCAGCCGGGCAAGGTGCCCGACCGGCGCCGCCCGCCGGCGCCCCCTCTGTGATCCCGCGTTCCCGCGGAATTCGACGAACAGGAGTAAGGCGACATGACATTCGGACGGGTCAACCCGCAATTCCGGCTGGAAGATCAAGGCATCACCGGACTGGGCAATGTCTATTACAACCTCATCGAACCGGCGCTGATCGAGGCCGCGCTCAAGCGCGACGAAGGCACCCTCGGACAGGGTGGCACGTTCCTGGTGACCACCGGCAAGTTCACCGGCCGCTCGCCCAAGGACAAGCACGTCGTCAAGACCGACAACGTCGCGGACAGCATTTGGTGGGAGAACAACGCCGAGATGTCCCCGCAGGGCTTCGACGCGCTCTACGACGACATGCTGGCCTACATGAAGGACGGCGACTATTTCGTGCAGGATCTCGTGGGCGGGGCCGATCCGGCCTATTCGATCAACGTGCGGATGATCTCGGAACTGGCCTGGCACAGTCTGTTCAACCGCACCATGCTGCGCCGCCCCGAACGCGAGACGCTCGACGATTTCACCGCCGATTTCACGCTGATCAACTGCCCCGGCTTCAAGGCCGACCCCGAGCGTCACGGCTGCCGCTCCGAGACCGTGATCGCGATGAATTTCGAGCGCAAGCTGATCCTTGTGGCCAATACCGAATACGCCGGCGAAAACAAAAAATCCGTCTTCAGCCTGCTCAACTACCTGCTGCCCGAAAAAGGCATCATGCCGATGCATTGCTCGGCCAACCACGCGCAGGGCAATCCGGTCGATACCGCCGTCTTCTTCGGCCTGTCGGGCACCGGCAAGACCACCCTCTCCGCCGATCCCGCGCGCACGCTTCTGGGCGATGACGAACATGGCTGGTCGGATCGCGGCACCTTCAATTTCGAGGGCGGCTGCTACGCCAAGACCATCAGTCTCGACCCCGATGCCGAGCCCGAGATCTACGCCACCACGTCGAAATTCGGCACCATCATCGAGAACATGGTCTTCGACCCCGAGACGTTCGCGCTCGATTTCGAGGACGATTCACTTACCGCCAACATGCGCTGCGCCTACCCGCTGCACTATATCTCGAACGCCTCCGAGACGGCGCTTGGCGGGCATCCCAAGAACATCATCATGCTGACGTGCGATGCCTTCGGCGTGCTACCCCCCATCGCGCGGCTGACACCGGCGCAGGCGATGTATCACTTCCTGTCGGGCTTCACCGCCAAGGTCGCGGGCACCGAGCGTGGCGTGACCGAGCCGCAGCCCACCTTCTCCACCTGCTTCGGCGCGCCCTTCATGCCGCGCCGCCCCGAGGTCTACGGCAACCTGCTCAAGGCCAAGATCGCCAAGCACGGCGCGACCTGCTGGCTGGTCAATACCGGCTGGACGGGGGGGGCCTACGGCACAGGCTCGCGCATGCCCATTCAGGCGACGCGCGCGCTGCTGACGGCAGCCCTCGACGGCTCGCTCGGCGATGCCGAGTTCCGCAAGGACGAGAATTTCGGCTTCGACGTGCCGGTCGCGGTGCCGGACGTGGCCGAAGTCCTGCTCGACCCGCGCCGCACTTGGGACGATCCCGAGGCCTATGACCGCCAGGCCGCCAAGCTGGTCGGCATGTTCGCCGACAATTTCGCCCAGTATGTCCCTTATATCGACGAGGACGTGAAGGCGGCGGCCCTCGGCTGAGGGTTTGAGCGGGGGCGTTTTCTTGGGCCTGCGGCGTTGGCCGTAGGCCCGAGCGCGCCACCCTGCTCCCCGGACGGCCCGCGCGCGGGCCTTGCAAACCCGCGCCCTGCGGTTGCCCGTGGTGATGCGCGCGGCGTTTGACGGGAACCAGACCGGAGTCGACATGCTGTTATTCTGCAGCCACTCCCAAACTGTTGTTGCAACCAAACCTTACTATGGAAGGTGCGGAGTACCGCTACATTGAGAGTTAAGTGCATTTGCGGGCTCTAATGCAGGGGGTTGTTTTGTTAGCGTACGCAAGTTATTTGCCTTTGCCTGAGAAAAGGATCTCTATTCGCTGCCCCGTTTGAGGGACTAATAACATGGGTTCAATAGGGGATTGGAACTGGGCTATTGCGGTAGCCTCTGCCCGGTACAATGCGTTAATTGTCGAGGATATTTTCTCAAAATGGCCAAATGACCAGCCGCACCCCCCTGTACATGAGATCATATTCTGCGCAACGAATCTGGCATTTGCCACAGAACTATTCCTTAAGGCCGCATGTGTCGCTTGCAGTGGAAAAGTGCCTCCCGGCGGGCACAAGCTTCGAACAATCTTTATGAACATACCAAAGCATGATAGACAAAAGATCATCGCTAAGTATGACAAAATTTTCGCGTCAAAATATTGCGATCTCAGAAACGGGGAAATCTGGTTCAGACTTAACGATAGTGATCTTCCCGCTGAAAAACGGCCAACAAGTTTATTGGAAGTTTTAGATCATTATTCAACAAGCTATGAGGATTGGCGTTATATTTTTGCGATCCGAAACGACGCAAATCCATCAAACCTGCGCGGGCTACATTACTCTCGCCTCATGTGTCTATGTGAAGCGACAGACCAACACTTGCAAAACCGGTTCCCGGAGATCGTGCGGAGAAATGAGGTCACCATCCTTTCGTAATCTCTCGCCCGCAAAACCTCATAATTCAGTGAGGAGCCGCTTAGTAACTATTCCGACCAAACGCTGAGGGGCAGTGACTTTGGAAATCGTTCTTGCTGCGTATTGCTGCCAGTCGTGGGCGGCGCAGCAAAACTCCGCTCCCCGCCCAACCTCACCGCAACGTCGAGCGCGTCAAGCATCCCGACGACCGACCGCGAGGCGGTGTCCCCCACCTCTCGCACCCGCAGCATCCTGACGGGGAATGAACGGCCCGTCCGGCCCCTGCCTCCGACCGGTGCGGTCAGGACGGGTTAACCCATGGCCGCCCCCCGGTTCAGGGCCTCGCCTAGAGCAGCACCACCCCCCGCCGGATCAGGTTTACCCCCGCGATCAGCAGCACCCAGAGCGTGACCTTGCGAAACGTATCCTGATCGAACCGGTCCTGGAGCCAGAACCCCAGCCCGATCCCCAGCAGCGCCGGCGGCACCAGCCCGAGCGACAGCGGCAGCGTCTCGGCGCGCAGCACGCCCGAGCCCAGATGCGACACCAGCAGCAGCACAGCGCCCAGCCCGTAGATCACCCCCTGCACGCGCATCTGCTCGGTTTTCTCCGTCCCGCGCGCCATCAGCATCGCCACCGTCGGTGGCCCCCAAATCCCTGATAACCCACCGAAAAGACCCGACAGCGCGCCCATCCCCGCCTCGCCGCGCGCACCGCCTTCGGGCGACAGGCGCAGGCCCCGTCCAAGCAGAGTGGAGAGTGCATAGGCGGTGATCAGCGGCCCGATGAACAGGAACATCGCCGCAGGCGGCAGGCGCGGCACCGCTTGCGCCGCCAGCACCATCACCGCCCCGCCCGCCAGCAGGAACACCCGGAACCGCAGGACCGAGGCGAGTGCTGCGCCGACGCCCTGCCGCAAGGCCTGCCACAGGTTTGTCGCCAGCGTCGGCAGGATCAGCCCAGCCAATGCGAGATCGGGTGGCATCATCGTACTCAACCCCGCGATCAAAACCGTCGGCATTGCAAACCCCACCACGCCCTTGACCAGCCCCGCGCAAATCGCCACGAGAAAGGCTAGGCTCCAGCCCCAGACCGGGCCAATGTCGAAAAACATATCCATACCTGCGTGTTAGCATGGCTCTAGCTCCGCAGTACAATAAATCAATACGCAATTTTAGATCAAAAAAATGCGACAATTGGCATAATAGTTGCGCTGCACCTGCATAATAGATAAAAGTCACCAGATCAGGAAAAGGATGCGATTCATGGCACATGACGGACAGGACATTGCAATGGCCCAAACCACGATTCTGAGCGACCTTCTGGCACTGACCGGGGCCGCCATTGGCCCAGTCGAGACAGTGCTCGAGCGTGCGAAAGCCTCTGTTGGCGCGCTTGTGACGGTGGATGGCCGGGTGTCCGGAGCCGCGATCGAGACGCATCAGACCGCCGCGCATGGCTTGGCCTGGCTGGCCACCTATGTCGAATCCCTGCGCCAGATGCAACATTGGGCCACCCGGCTAGAGGAACAGGGTCAGTTCGGCGAGGTGGAGCAGCTGATTCACCAGATCGCGTTCGGCGAATACCTGCATCAGATCTATGGCGGCATCCAGATGAACCAGGGCGAAATGGTGCGCCTGCGGGATTTGGGGCTGAGCCAGGACGACATGCGCGCGCTGATGGAGCCTGCGGTGATGACGCTGACGCAATCGGGCAACACGCAAGACGCGCGCACCCGGCTGGTGGAATTGATGCAGGAACGCGCCGCCGAGATCACCGTGGGGCGCAGCGGGCTAGATGACGAGTTGGAGATGATCCGCGAGCAGTTCCGCCGCTTTGCCGTGGAAAAGGTCGAGCCGCACGCGCATGAGTGGCATCTCAAGGATGAATTGATCCCGATGGAGATCATCGAGGAACTGGCGGAAATGGGCGTCTTCGGCTTGACCATCCCCGAAGAATTCGGCGGGCTGGGCCTCAGCAAGGCGTCGATGTGCGTGGTCTCGGAAGAGCTGTCGCGCGGTTATATCGGGGTTGGCAGCCTTGGCACCCGCTCAGAAATCGCGGCCGAGTTGATCCTTGCCGGGGGCACGCAGGAGCAGAAGGAAAAATGGCTTCCCAAGCTGGCCAGTGCCGAAACGCTGCCGACGGCCGTTTTCACAGAGCCCAACACCGGCTCTGACCTTGGTGCGCTGCGCACCCGGGCCGTGCGCGACGAGAATGGCGACTGGAAAGTGACCGGCAACAAGACCTGGATCACCCATGCCGCGCGCACCCATGTGATGACGCTTCTGGCGCGCACGGTGCCCGACACCACCGATCACCGGGGCCTGTCGATGCTCCTGGCCGAGAAAGAGCCAGGCACCGATGAGCACCCCTTCCCCACCCCCGGCATGACCGGCGGCGAGATCGAGGTGTTGGGTTATCGCGGCATGAAGGAATACGAACTTGGCTTCGATAATTTCCACGTCAAGGGCGAGAACCTGCTCGGGGGCGAAGAGGGCAAGGGCTTCAAACAGCTGATGGAGACCTTTGAATCCGCCCGCATCCAGACCGCCGCTCGGGCCATTGGCGTGGCGCAATCGGCGCTCGATGTGGCGATGAAATACGCGCAGGATCGCAAGCAGTTCGGCAAGCCGCTGATCGCCTTCCCGCGCGTCTCGGGCAAGCTGGCGATGATGGCGGTAGAGATCATGGTGGCACGGCAGCTGACCTATTTCTCGGCCTGGGAAAAAGACAACGGGCGGCGCTGTGACCTGGAGGCAGGGATGGCCAAGCTCCTCGGCGCGCGCGTCGCCTGGGCGGCGGCGGATAACGGGCTGCAGATCCATGGCGGCAACGGCTTTGCGCTGGAATACACCATCAGCCGGATTCTATGTGATGCGCGTATCCTCAATATCTTTGAGGGGGCGGCGGAAATCCAGGCGCAGGTGATTGCACGGCGGTTGCTGGGGTAGATTTGGTCTGGCCCTGGGTCGCCGTTCCGCATCCCGCGCGAAACGCACCCAAGATGCCGCGCGGTCGCCGGGTCATCCCCTTCAATCTGGCTGAAAGATCGTCCCTGCCTGCAACGCCTGCCCCGTGCGCCAGATCAGCCCCGCGATGATCAAGCAGAGCAGCGCCAAGAGCCCCAGCCCGATCAGCCGATGCCCCGCCGAGCCGGTCATCTGCGCGTGGCCAAGACTGGCCAGCACCGCCCCCGCCACCGGAAAGCTCAGCGCCCAGAAGGCGAGCGAGAAGGGCAAACGCAGCAGTTTCGGCAATTGCACCGCCACGATCAGCGTGAAGAGATAGGCGCAGTTCAACAGGACCCGCGCGAATTCATCCACCCCGCCAACGAGCGCCACCCAAGCCAGATAGCCCACCGAGGGCGGCGCGATCAGGATCACCAACGAGGGCTGCAACCGCTCGGGCAGGGGATCGTGAAAGATCAGCCGGTTCATCACCAGCACCAGCATCACGATCCAGAAGATCAGCCCGACGCTGGTAAAGAACCAGCTGATCTCGATATAACCCAGAGGCACGCCCGCAATCGCCACGATCACGTTGCCGACGGCGGGAATGAACCACGCGGGCGAGAGGTGGCCGTGCTGGAACGACCGCGCGCTGATCCAGCCGTTCACCACGGCGAGTGTCAGTGCCAGTTGCATCGGCACGGCGATGAGCCACATCGCACGTGCCAGCCCCGGATAAGGGACCAGCATGACGATGGACATCAGCACCAGCGCAATGGAAATCGCCGGGAAGAACGCGAGCTTGACGGGATGTTGCCATTCGGCCTGCACGGCACCCGGGTGGCGCAGCAGCTTGGCCAGATAGCCCACGGCGATCACGGCAAAGATGCCCATGGTCAGCCAGTGCGCCAAGGCCGAGGCGAGATGGTCAAACCCCATCGCCGCCTCGCCCGCGCGCAGCGCGAGGGTAAAACCGCACAACCCCATCACTATGGTAAAGAGCGTCACCGGCATGTGTTGCAGACGACTGCCCGTCATGTCGCTCACTCCGCCGGGCCGATGCTCAGATGCAGCGGGGCAAGGCCGTCAACCTCGCCCAGCAGCACATTGCCCGACCCTACCGGGCCGACACCGGCCGGCGTGCCGGTATAGATCAGATCCCCCGGTTGCAGGTGATAGAACCGCGACAGATGCGCGATGACCTCGGGCACGGACCAGACCATGTCCGACAGCCGCGCCTCTTGCGTCACCGTGCCGTCCACCGCCAACCGGATCGCCTGACCGCCGATCTCGCCAAATTCGGCCTTGGGCGTAATCGGGGCGATGATTGCCGAATGCTCGAAATCCTTGCCCAGATCCCAAGGGCGGCGCTTCTCCTTGGCCACCCCTTGCAGGTCGCGGCGCGTCAGGTCGATGCCGCAAGCATAGCCATAGACCGCCACCATCGCCTCTGCTTCACTGACGCGGAACGCGGGGCCGCCCATTGCCACCACGAATTCCATCTCATAGTGGCAGTTGGCGGTCTCCAGAGGATAGGGGATCGTCGCTCCGCTTAGGCAGATATCATGCGCCGATTTGTTAAAATACCACGGCGCCTCGCGGTCCACCTCGTTGCCCATCTCGGCGGCATGGGCGGCATAGTTGCGCCCAACGCAGAAAATCCGCCGCACCGGAAAGGCCCCGGCTTCTCCCTCGACAGGGACAAGGGGGGCGGCTGGAACGGTGAATAGCGGCTCTGTCATGGCAGGCTCCGGGGCAAGCGGTTGAAATCGCGCCTGTTATGCGCCCCCGCCCCGGCCTTGTCAAAGCATCGGCTCAGCCTGCGCGCTGCCCCCGCGACCAGACCCCGCGCAGGGCGGGCGCGTCGCCGCGCAGCCGGAACCGGATCAGATCGGCGCGCGCGCCCAGTTCCAGCCGTCCGCGATCCGTCAGCCCCACGGCACGCGCCGGGTTCATGGTGACGGTGGCCAACCCGCGCGCCATGCATCCCCAGCGATGGCCCAGCTGCACCGCCGCCAAGAGCAGCGCCGAGGGCACGTAATCCGACGACAGGATATCGAGATGCCCCAGATCGGCCAGGTCGCTGGCGGCGACATTGCCGGAATGCGATCCACCCCGGATCAGGTTGGGCGCGCCCATGATGACGGAGATGCCGCGCGCATGACATGCGCGCGCCGCCTCAGCCGTGGTGGGAAACTCCGCCAGCCGGATGCCATGGCCATGCGACACGGCGACCTGCGCCTCGGTGGTGTCATCATGGCTGGCCAGCACTGCGCCATAGCGCGTGGCATGGGCCACCGCCGCCGCCTCGTGCCGGTCGCCATTGGCGGCGCGCAGCGTCTTCAACTGCGCGATATGGGCCTCGAATTCGACGTCGTTCATCGCGTGCTTGCCCTTCATGTAGGCCTCGAGCTTGGTCAGATCGCGAAACTGCCGCTGCCCGGGCGTGTGGTCCATCAGGCTGACGATGCCGACCCGGTCCTCAGGCCCGAATTCCTCCATCTCCTCTTCCAGAGTCTCGGAACAGACCTCGGCGCGCAGATGCAGGAAATGGCTGATCCTGAGCGCATCCTCGGCCCGCAGACTCAGCAATTCATTGGCGAGGCCACGCGCGTATTTCTTGTAACGCGCCGCACCTGTGGGCACAGACCCCACGCGCATCGCGTCGAACACGGTGGTGATCCCGGTGCTGGCCAATTCCGCGTCATGTGCGAGGATGGCGGCGTCATGCGGCCAGTCGACCTTGGGACGCGGCTGTATATGACGCTCCAGATTGTCGGTATGCAGCTCGATCAGGCCGGGAGCGAGGTAATCTCCGCCGCAATCCACCGCTCCCCGGGGCACCGTCGTGCCAGTGTCGATACCGGTGATCTGCGCGTCCTCGATATGCACCGATCCGGGGCGCACCTCGCCCGGCAGGATCAACACGGCATTGGCGAGAATGAGGGTTTCTGTCATGTCACTGTCACGCTTCTCTGTAAGGGGGCGTCAAACCGATGAGTGTGCCCATGCATTTCACCCGTTACGCTGTCTATTACACACCGCCCGAGGGCGCGTTCGCCGCCTTCGGCGCGGCCTGGCTGGGATGGGATGTGGCGCGGGGTCTGCCTGTTGCGCATCCCGAGGTGGCCGGACTGCCCGCACCCGTGGCCGAGATCACCGCAACCCCGCGCAACTACGGGCTGCATGCCACGATGAAACCGCCGTTCCGGCTGGCGCAAGGGCAGGAGGAGGCAGCCTTGCGCGATGCCTTTGCGCGGTTCTGCGCGCAGGTCCGTCCGGTGATGCTCAACGGCCTCGCCGTCACCGCGCTTGGGCGGTTCTTGGCGCTGATGCCCGAGGGTGACACCACCGCGCTCGACGCGCTCGCCGCCCAGACCGTGCGCGCCTTCGAGCCGTTCCGCGCGCCGCTGTCCGAGGCGGAAATTGCCCGCCGCCGCGCCGGCGGGCTGAGCCCCAATCAAGAGGCGCGGCTCATGGAATGGGGTTATCCGCATGTGATGGAGGGGTTCCGCTTTCACATCACGCTGACCGGCAAACGGCCAAAATCCGAATTGCAGGAACTGCGCGAGATCCTCGCGGCGCAGCTCCTGCCGCTCCTGCCGCGCCCCTACCCCATCGACGCGCTGTCGCTGATGGGCGAGGACGCGCAAGGCCGGTTTCACCGGATCGCGCGTCATGTCTTCACCCTGTAGACCAGCCTGATCGCCCGCTTGGCCAGCCGCGTCACCGACGCATCGGTGTCGAGCGTCACCACCGGCCACGCACCGTCAGGCAGCGCCACCTCCGCCCCCTCCAACCGCTCGGCGATATCGTCCGCCGCCTCGCGCCCGCGTGCGGCAAGGCGCGCGGCCAGCACCTCGGGGGCCGCCGTCAGATGCAGCACGATCAGGCGGGTATAGCGCGCCTGCGCCTGCGCCAGCACGCCGCGCGACAGGTTGACCAGCAGATCGCGCCCCGCGCCTAGATCCATGCAGATGCCCACCGGCACCCCGTAGCGCAGCCCATGCGCGCGCCAGTCGAGGGCAAAACCGCCTTCCTTGCGGCGCGCCTCAAATTCGGTCTCGGTCACGGATTCATGCCCCTCACCGCCATCGTCGGCGGGGCGGGTGATGACCCGGCGCACCCGGCGCAAACTGGGCCTCTCCGCCACCATCGCGCGCATCAGCGTGTCTTTGCCCACGCCCGACGGGCCGACCACGGCGATGAGACGCCCCTTTTTCATGCCGCCCGCCCCGGGGCAAATGCGCCCATATCGACTTCGCGGTCGCAGATCCGGGCGCGCGCCGCCTCGTCGTGAAAGATGCCGATGATCGCGGCACCGCGCGCCTTGGTCTCCTCGATGAGGCCCATCACTACCTCGCGATTGGCAGCGTCGAGGCTGGCGGTCGGCTCATCCAGCAAAAGCGCGGGAAATTCGTGCGCAAAGCCGCGCGCGATGTTCACCCGCTGCTGCTCGCCGCCCGAAAACGTCGTCGGGCTCAGCGACCATAGCGCCCGCGGTATATTGAGCCTCGCCAGCAGCGACTCGGCCCGCGCGATGGCGTCCGCCCGCGCCACGCCAAGGGTCAGCAGCGGCTCGGCCACCACTTCGCGGGTGGGCACGCGCGGCACGACGCGCAGGAACTGGCTGACATAGCCCAGCGTATGACGGCGCAGCCTGATGATCTCGCGCGGCGCGGCTTGGGCGATGTCGGTCTTGCCCACCATGATCCGCCCGGCACTGGCGCGGTAATTGCCGTAGATCATCCGCATCAAGGTGGACTTACCCGCACCCGACGCGCCGGTCAGCGCCACGCATTCGCCGCGCGCCACCCGCAGACACGCCCCCGCCATCACCGCGATCACCGCGCCGCCCTGATTGTGCAGAGTGAAGCTCTTGCCCAGACCGTCTATCTCGATCATCGCGTCCACCTTTCATCTTGCCCCAAATATCCCGGGGGTTCGGGGGCTGGCCCCCGGATCACACCTGCAATACGCTCGACACCAGCAGCTGCGTGTAGCCATGCTGCGGATCATCAAGCACCTGATCGGTTAAACCCTGCTCGACCACGCGGCCATCCTTCATCACCATCAGCCGGTCAGCCAGCAGGCGCACGACGGCCAGATCATGCGTCACGATGATCGCCGAGAGGCCCATTTCCCGCACCAACCCGCGCATGAGATCGAGCAGCCGCGCCTGCACGCTCACGTCAAGCCCGCCCGTGGGCTCGTCCATGAACACCAGACGCGGGCCGGTCACCAGATTGCGGGCGATTTGCAGGCGTTGCTGCATGCCTCCTGAAAACGCCCACGGTTTGTCATCCACCCGGTCAGCGGCAATCTCGACCCGTCCCAGCCAATCCACCGCCTGTTCGCGGATATCGCCATAATGCCGCGCGCCCACGGCCATCAGCCGCTCGCCGACATTGCCGCCCGCCGACACCCCCATGCGCAGCCCGTCGCGCGCGTGCTGATGCACGAACGCCCAATCGGTGCGCATCAGCATCCGGCGCTCGGGTTCGGACATGCTCAACGTGTCGCGCGGGCCGTGAAGCTGCGTGTCGAAAATCACCTCGCCCCGGTCGGGCAGCAGATGCCCGGCAAGGCACGACAGAAGCGTCGACTTGCCCGAGCCGCTCTCGCCGACGATGCCCATCACCTCCCCGGGCCAGAGATCGAAGCCGACATCCTCGCAACCGCGTCGCGCCCCGTAGAATTTGGCGAGATCGCGCACTTGCAACAGCGGTGTCATGCGCGCGCATCCTCATAGGGCGCGCCTTGTGCACCGACATGGTTCGCTGCGCGCCGCGACCGGCAATAATCGGTATCGGAACAGACGAACATCCGCCCGCCCGCGTCATCCACAATCACCTCGTCGAGATAGCTGTCAGAGGCCCCGCAGAGATCACAATCGTGATCGGCCTTGCTGGGCTCGAACGGGTGATCCTCGAAATCGAGGCTGACGACGCGGGTATGGGGCGGTAGCGCATAGATCCGCTGTTCGCGCCCCGCGCCGAACAGCTGAATCGCCGCCATGCTCAATTTCGGATTGTCGAATTTCGGGATCGGGGACGGGTCCATCACATAGCGCCCCTCGACCTTGACGGGATAGGCATAGGCGGTGGCAATCGCGCCATGCTGGCTGATATCCTCATAGAGTTTCACATGCATCAGACCATATTCCTCGAGGCTGTGCATCTTGCGCGTCTCCACCTCCGACGGCTCCAGAAAGCGCAGCGGTTCGGGGATCGGCACCTGGTAGACCAGGATCTGATCCTCGCTCAGCGCCGCCTCGGGGATGCGGTGGCGGGTCTGGATCAGGCTCGCCTGCGCGGTTTCCTCGGTGGTGGCGATGCCAGCGGTTTTCTCAAAGAATTTTCGGATCGAGATCGCGTTGGTCGTGTCATCGGCACCCTGATCAATCACCTTGAACGTATCACCCGGCGTCAGGCAGGCGGCAGAGACCTGCACGCCGCCCGTGCCCCAGCCGTAAGGCATCGGCATTTCGCGGCTGGCAAAGGGCACCTGATAGCCGGGGATCGCCAGTGCCTTGAGAATGGCGCGACGGATCATCCGCTTGGTCTGCTCGTCGAGATAGGCGAAATTGTAATCGCTCATCGCAAACTCTCCCGTTTCACTGTTCCAAGAATGCTCATTCCGCCACCTCCTGCCCCGCGCAGCCCTCGGCCTCACGGCGCAGTTTTCGCACCAATTCCAGCTCGCTCTGGAAATCCACGTAATGCGGCAGCTTGATGTGCTCCAGAAACCCCGTCGCCTGGATGTTGTCGGCATGCATCAGCACGAATTCCTCGTCCTGCGCGGGCGCCCCCTGATCCTCCTCGCCCAGTTCCTTCCAGCGCAGCGCGCGGTCAACCAGCGCCATGGCGATGGCCTTGCGCTCGGTCTGACCAAAGACCAGCCCATAGCCCCGGGTGAATTGCGGCAGCTCGGTTTTCGAGCCCTTGAACTGGTTCACGGTCTCGCATTCGGTCAGCACGACTTCGCCGAATTCTATGGTAAAGCCCAGCTCGGGGATGTCTATCTCGACGGCCACCGCTCCGATCCGCAATTCGCCGACAAAGGCGTGGTTGCGGGCGTAGCCGCGCTGCGTCGAATAGGCGAGCGACAGGATGAACCCCTCATCGCCCCGCGTCAGCGCCTGCAAGCGCAACGCGCGGGTTGCGGGCAATTCCATCGGCTCGCGGGTGAGGTCGGGCGGGGTCGCCTCATCCGGCACCTCCTCCTTGATCAGCCCCTCGCGGTTCAGATAGCCCATGATATGCGGCGTCTGTCCGGGCTGGGGCGCGGCCTCGGGGGCCTCCGCCACCTCGCCCTCGGCGGCCAGTTTGAAATCCAGCAGGCGGTGCGTGTAATCGAATGTCGGCCCCAGAACCTGCCCGCCCGGCGCGTCCTTGAACGTGGCCGAGATGCGCCGGTCGCAACGCATCGCAGATGTCTTCACCGGATGCGAGACCCCGAATCGCGGCAGCGTGGTGCGATAGGCGCGAATGAGGAAAATCGCCTCGATCAGATCACCGCGCGCCTGCTTGATCGCCAGTGCGGCAAGGTCTGGATCATAGAGCGAGCCCTCGGCCATGACACGGTTAACGGCAAGGCTCAGCTGCTCGCGGATCTGCGCGACGCTGAGTTCTGCCACAGCCCTGTCACCCCGCCGCTCCTCGGCAAGCCAGGCATGGGCGTTGTCGATGGCGCGCTCGCCTCCCTTGACCGCGACATACATCAGACGGCCTCCACGCGGGTGCTGCGCGGCAGTGCCGCAAGCCGGTCGCCACAGGTGAAGAGGAAATCGAGCCCCAGCGGAAACGCCCGCGCATTGGCCTGAAACGCCGCCACCTCGGGCAGCGAGAGCGCCGCTTCGTCTGCGATCCCCGGCCCGATCAGTCGCGCACCGGATGCCTCCAGCCGCTCCATCTCGACAATCAGCGTGGCCGAACGATCAGGATACTCGGGTGTGCCCCGCGCGTAGTCGTCGCGTGGCAAGAGCGCCTCCCAGCGGCCTATCGCGAACATCGCCTCGCTACGCCCCACCAGCGGCGCGCCGGTGTGAAAGGTGATCCAGTCGCGCACCGCTGCGCAATCGGCATCGCCCGCCAGATACACCGGCGTTTCCGGGTCGCACAGCGTGAGCAGCACCGTGCCCGCCGCAACCGACAGGGGGGCGGGTGGCGTGGCCCCCGTTACCGCCTCAATCGTTCCTGGCCGGGCCATCACGCGCATCACGGCGCGAAAGGCGTGGGCCGCATCCACCGGGGGGGCCGCGAATGCGCCGCTCAAGGTATCTGTCTGCATCAATCCTCTCCCCGCATCATGGTGAAAAAATCCACTTTGGTGGCCGCGGCGCGGGCGGCACGGGCAGTGCGGCGGGCATCCTCAGCCTCTTTCAGGGGCGACAGGATCACCGCGCGCAGGGTCTCGGCCTCAACCCCCTGCATCAACGCATCGACCAGCGCCGCCTGCGTCGCATGGGTCTTGCCGCGCCCCTGCACAAAACCGTGCCCAACAGTGCCATCAGCCAGCCGCACCGCGCAGCGAGTCACGGTCATCTCGCCCAGGTTGAACGGCGCGCCAGTGGCCCCGGCGCGACCGCGCACCATCACGCCACCCACCTCGGGCGGGCGCAGGTGGGCGTAATCGGGGGTCAGCCCGGCCTCGGACCATAGCCTGTTCAGCTCCCCGGCGGGCGCACGCGCCAGCAGGCCCATCCATGCCTTGCGCTCTGAATTCTCGGTCATGCAGACACCTTGCGGATTTGTCGAAGTAACTATACAACTAGACAAATAACTACCTGAAACCGCCCCACTGAACAAGCCTGCACCCCAAGAAATTTATGTGACATGCCCCGAGAAAAGCCTGCCGCGCTCTGGCGCGCGATCCATAACAGTCTGAGCGCCGACATCACGGCGGCGCGCTATGCGCCCGGTGACAAGCTGCCGACCGAGGCAGCCCTCGCCAATCGCTTCGGCGTCAACCGCCACACCGTGCGCCGCGCGCTCGGCGAATTGGCAAACGCGGGTGTGATCTTTACCCGGCGCGGTGCCGGGGCGTTCGTGGCGCATCGCCCGACCGATTACCCGATCGGAGCAAGGGTACGGTTTCACCAGAACCTGCGCGCCGCCGGTCGCCTGCCGACCAAGGAAATCCTCGCGTTGGAGACGCGCGCGGCGGATGCCGCCGAAGCCGAGGCCCTGCGCCTTGCAACAGGCGCGCAGGTGCATGTCTATGACGGGCTGTCGCTGGCCGATGGCATGCCGGTCGCTATTTTCCGCAGCAGCTTTCCGGCGGCGCGGTTTCCGGATCTTCCCCGGGCGCTGCAACGCCTCAGATCGGTGACAGCGTCGCTGCGCGAACAGGGCATCGAGGATTACACCCGCGCCTCTACGCGGCTGACTGCAAAACTCGCGAGCCCCACCCAGGCGCTGCATCTGCAACTGAGCCCCGGTGCGCCGATCCTGCGCACAACGGCGGTGAACGTCGATCCAGAGGGCCAGCCCATCGAATACGGTCGCACCTGGTTCGCGGGGGAGCGGATCACTCTCACGCTCTCGGGTCCCTGAAATACCGCGCAGTGTCATGGCGATGTCACACGCGCCGCTTAAGTGGGCCCATATTGAAGCTACCCTTTTACCCGCGCCATTTCAGCACCTGCAAGGCGGCCCTCGTGGCCGCCTTTTTGCTTAACCGCCATGTTCTTCCAAAAACGCCGCGGCTGTGAGCGCGCAGAAATCCCCCAAGCTGTCACGCAGCCGCGCATGGTCCCAGTCCCACCACGCCAGCGCGATCATCCGCTCGGCCAAGACGGGCGCCAGCCGCGCGCGCGGCGCTTGTCGAACCAGGCGAGATCATCCCAATACGAGGCCGAGCGATAGAGGAAATGATGCAGCGACGCTCGGTCCAGCGGATTTTTCTCCCCAAGAGATGAATGCCTGCGGCGCGAGTATTTTTACCATAAAGAAACGCAGCACCCTCGGTTTCTTTATGGCAAAAATACTCAAATCCGCGGCCTCAGTGCCCGCTATCATCCGACATGATGAGCTTGCGCCGCAGCCAGCCCGACACCGTGTCCATCACCATCACCATGATCAGGATGAGTACGATGTAATAGCTCACCTCTTCCCAGTCCTTTTGCGTGATCATCGCCTGCGTCAGCAACAACCCGATGCCGCCACCGGTGATCGCGCCGATGATGGTGGCGCTGCGGGTGTTGGATTCAAGGTAGTAGAGAAGCTGGCTTAACAGGATCGGCGTGATCTGCGGGATGACGCCAAAGCGGTAGCGTTGCAAGGGCTTCGCGCCGGTCGATTGCACGCCCTCGATCTCGCGCGTGCCGACATTTTCCAGCGCCTCCGAGAAGAGCTTGCCAAAACTGCCCGTGTCGGTGATCAGAATGGCCAACGCGCCGGTCAGCGGGCCGGGGCCAAAGGCCCGCGCGAGGATGATCGTCCATATGAGCGCATCGACGCCGCGCACGAAATCGAACAGCCGCCGAACGCTCGCGCGCACCGCCATCAGCGGCGAGAAATTGCGCGCCGCCGCAAAGGCCAGCGGCAGCGCCACGATGGCGGCACCCATGGTACCGAGAAAGGCCATCAGGATGGTCTCGAAGATCGCCCACATCACATCCTTGTGCTGCCACATCTTGTTGTTCCAGATGTCATGCAGAATGGCAGCAAGGTTGCTCTTGCCCTCGACGACGCGATCGCCCGAAACGACCAGCCCTGCCAGCTCGCCGAAACTCTTGCCGTAGAACGGGCTGTCGAGCGTGAACCAGAACAGCTCCCAGCCGAAGGCATAGCGCATCACCTCGGTGCGCGCCTTGGTCAGGGTCACGCGCCCGCCCTCGGTGGTGATGTCGACGCGGGCGTTGCTGGCGCTGATCCAGTCCGGCACTGTGTCGGCGGGCAGGTTGAGCGTCACGCCCTCGCGCCGCGACACCTGGGCCGTGATCAGCCCGTAACCCGGCACGTCATAGCGCATGCCATTGCCGTCGATCAGCACCTCGTGGCCATGTTTCAGCGCAACGCGTGTGCGATCCTTGCCCTCCCGCGTCACCCAGTCGGGGCTGGTGCCTTCGGGCCAGGTGCCCTTGTTCTCGCCCTCCACCGCGATGGTCAACGCGCCGGTGCGGTTGTCGCGCGTCACATGGGTCTTGTGGCTGTAACTGTCGGCGACAAGGATGCGCGCATTGTCCATCCGCGCGCGATCCGACAGCCCCGGAATGTCAAAGGCGAAAAAGATATAGACGAAATAGGCCAGGATCACCGCCGGGACGGCAAAGGCCATGCACCGCTTGCGCCGAAAGAAACCGGCTGCGTCGAACCCTGCTTCGGTTGCCATCGTCATGCTCTCACTCCCCCGCGATCAGCTTGTTGCGGTAGCGGCTCGACATCTGATCGAAGAACACGATGGAGCCGAACAGCAGCAGAAAGATCGCCGCCACCTCGTCATAGCGCCCCTGCCCCCAGCTGAACGCGTTCTTGAGGTCATAGCCGATGCCGCCCGAGCCGACGAAGCCGAGGATCGCCGAGGCGCGGATATTGATCTCGAACCGCAACAGCGCGTAGCTGACGTAGTTCGGGGCCACCTGCGGTATTATCCCCAGCCACATCCGCTGCTCCCAGGTGGCACCGACCGAGTGCAGGCCCTCCACCGGCTTCAGGCTCGCGTTCTCATTCACTTCGGAAAAAAGCTTGCCCAACGCCCCCACGGTATGCAGCGCGATGGCGATCATCGCGGGCACCGGCCCGCCGCCGAGGATGAAGATCAGCACCAGTGCGATCACGATCTCGGGCACCGCGCGCAGGATGTCCATCATCCGGCGAAACAGCCCGATCAGACGCGGCCATTTCGCCAGCCCCCGCGTCGCCAGAAGCGAGATCACCACCGCGCCCATCGCCCCCAGAAGGGTCGAGGCCGCCGCGATATTGATCGTCTCGATCAGCGCGGGCAGGAACTTCCACATCAGCCCCGGCAGATTGTCGCTCTTTTCGCTCGCCTCGGCCAGAACCTCGCCGGGGAACTCGAGTATATTGCCGATCCCGTCCCAGAACCCGCCCGCGTTGCGCCCGTCGGCCACCTGAAATCCCGAGACCATCAGCGCGATGAACACGATCAGCATCACCGAGCCGTAAAGCCGCTTGCGCCGGGTCATCGCCATATAGGCGGATTGCACGTCCTGTACCCGCACCACGCCCGCCCGTCCTGCCATCAGATCGCTCATGCCTAACCCCCGGTCAAATGAGACCGGGCCTACGCGCATGGCAGGCCCGGCCCGTGTGTCAGCCGCTGCGGCTTACATCTTGGATTTGCGCGCCTCGATGATCGACAGATAGGCGTCGTGGTTGATCGGCTGGAAGCCCAGCGCCTCACCGGCCATGAAGTTATAGGCGCAATCGGCATCCATATAGGGCAGCGACGCGGTCAGCGTGGTAATGTCCAGCTTGACGCGCTCGGGCAGGTCCTTGCGCAGCACGATCGGGCCTTCGGGAATCGGCTTGGACTTCCAGATTTCGACCATCTGGTTCATGTCCACCAGGCCCGCATCGGCGGCCTTGCGCAGCGCGCCCGAGTTATAGCCGTCTTCCCAGGCACCCATGCCGTCAGCCCAGGTCACGCCGGCATCGACATCGCCATTGGCCACGGCGACGATGGTCTGTTCGTGACCGCCCACGAACTTGACCTCGCCGAAAAAGTCGCCCGACTCCATGCTGGCACCGGTCGCGGCCGGGATCTCGATGGACGGGATCAGATAGCCCGAAGTGGAGTTGGGATCACCGAAGGCAAAGACCTTGCTCTGCATGTCGTCGAGCGAGACGATGCCGCTGTCCTTGCGCGCGAAGCCCACCGAGTAATAGCCGTAGGACTTGTCCATGTTGGTCTTGACCATGATCGGCTCGACGGCGTCGGGATCGGTAAGATAGGTCTTGGCATAGGCCGAGGCCCCGAGCCACGCCATGTCGAGCGTGCCGCCCAGAAGGCCCTGGATCACGCCGTCATAATCGGCGGGGGTGAACAGCTTGACCGGCACGCCGAGCAGGTCTGCGGCGGCGGCGCGGAAGCACTCGTTCGAGGCCATGCGATCCTGCGCGTTCTCGCCGCCCAGCACGCCGATGCGGAATTCCTCGATCTTGTCCTGCGCCAGCGCGGGGCTGACGAGGGCGGTGGCGGCCACGATGGCAGCAATGAGTTTGGTCATGGGTTTCTCTCCGGTTGGGTTGACTTGGGTTGTCGGCCCGCCACCCCCCGGCGGACCCGGGGGTCGTCAGATCGTGGCTTCGGCCTCGCGCAGCGCGCGCACCGCTCCACGGTCCAGCGTCTCGATGGAGGTCGATGTGCTCTCCTCGGAAAAGCGGGCATCGGCACCATAAATGTCGCGCGCCACGCCGGTGGTCAGTTGTTCGGGCGAGCCGTCAAACACCACCCGGCCCTGCAGCATCCCGATCACCCGGTCACAATAGCGCCGCGCGGTATCCAGCGTGTGCAGGTTGGCGATCACCGTGCGCCCGACTTCTTCATGGATGCGGCGCAGGTCATCCATCACCAGTTGCGCGTTCATCGGGTCGAGACTGGCAATCGGCTCGTCCGCCAGCACGATCTTGGGGTCCTGCATCAGCGCGCGGGCAATCGCCACCCGCTGCTGCTGCCCGCCGCTCAGCGCCTCGGCACGTTTCGGCGCATGATCAGCAATGCCCAGCCGGTCGAGGATCGCGATGGCGCGGTGAATATCCGCATCGGGATAGAGGTTGAACATCGTGGCCAGCGTCGAGCGGCGGCTGAGCGTGCCGTGCAGCACGTTCGACACAACATCCATCCGCGGCACGAGGTTGAATTGCTGAAAGATCATCGCGCAGTCGGATTGCCAGGCGCGTTTTTCCGCACCCTTGAGGCCGGTGACCTCACGCCCTTCGAACATGATCTGGCCCGACGAGGCATCGGTCAGCCGGTTGATCATCCGCAGCAGCGTGGATTTGCCCGCCCCGGATCGCCCGATGATCCCGATCATCGCCGGTTTCTCGACGGTGAATGTTACCCTGTCCACGGCTGTGTTGCAGCCGAATGTCTTGGTCAGCGCGTCGATGCTCAGCACGAAAAATGCCCCCTTGGTTTGCGCCCCACCTACGCGGCGAACGCAAAGAGAGTGCGACAGTTTGGTAAAATTTTTTTGACGACCACTTAATGCCGCGTGACATTCTCAACCCTTGCGACAGTTCCATGCCGGGCGTAAACCTGATAGCATGATCGCCCGACGCCGCCCCCGTTTGACCCGTGACGACTGGCTTCTGACCGGCCTCACCGCCTTGTGCGAAGGCGGGCCCGGCACCCTCGGCGCGGAACCTCTGGCGCGGCGTGTCGGCGCGACCAAGGGTTCGTTCTACTGGCATTTCGACGATGTGCCCGGCTTTCACGCGGCGCTTCTGGCGCTCTGGCAGACCGAGGCCAAGACGGCCCTGCTCACCGCCGACGGCACCACCGACACTGCCCGCCTGCGCACCACCGCCCAGACCATCGCCGACAGCGCCATCAGCGACAGCCCCGCCCTGCGCTCCGAGCCCGCGATTCGCGCCTGGGCGCAGGGTCATGCGCCCGCCGCGCGCGTCGTGGCGAGCGTCGACGACATCCGCGTGGCGCGGCTGCACGATCTTCTGGCGGCCTGTGGCATCGGCAACCCGGAAATGGCCCGAATCCTCTATGCCTCGGCCACCGGCATGCAGGCCTTGCAGGACAGCGCCCGTAACACGGCGGCCAGTGCCATCGGCTCGCTGGTCGATCTCATTCTCGCGCTGAGGTAAGGCGATGCGCGCCGCCGCCCTGCTCATCGCCATGTCCATCCTTGGCTATTGCAAGGATGAGACCGTGTCGGGCCATGGCGGGGCCGGGGCGACATGGGTGCTGCACAGCATCGACGGCACGCCCTTTGCCGCCCGCGCAACCCTGGCCTTTCCCGAGGAAGGCACGCTTGCGGGCGAGGCCCCCTGCAACCGCTATTCCGGCGCGCAGACCCTGCCCTACCCGTGGTTCCGCGCCGAAGCCCTGATCACCACCAAACGCGCCTGCCCCGATCTGGCGGCCGAGACACGCTATCTGCGCACGCTTGAAGAAATGACGCTGGTCGAGGTTGCGGGCGACACGCTTCTGCTGACCAATGACGCAGGGCGCGAGATGGTGTTTCGGGCGGAAGAGTAAGCGGGGTGCGGCAACGTCAGTTGCAGACCAAACTTGACCGCCCCCGCTCCACTCAGATCCAAAAACCCCGCGCTCAGCCCGCGCCCGCCTGCGCCGCGAACCGCGCGACAAAGCGGGCGCGGGCGTCCGGCAGCGGCTTGTTGCCCATCTGCGGCGCGAGATGATGCATCAGGAAATGACCCGTTACCTGAAACCCCTGCAATATTTCCGCATCCGGGGCCGGGCCCTCGCCCAGCAGGCAGGGCGGCAGCGGCAAGAGCCGGTCGGCCCACTCGCCCGCCCCCGCGCGCGACACCGCGCGCCCGGTCTTGGGCGATATATAGCTGAGATCATTGGCCTTTTCCCCCATCACCGCGCAGCGCCGCAAATCAAGGCCAAAGCCCATCTCCTCCAAAAGCGCCAGTTCCCAGTTGAGATAGGCCAGCGGCCAGATCTCCGGCTGCTCCAGAAGATCGAGCAAGATCAGGCTTTTGCGGTAAATCCTCTCATGTGCTTCACGCTCGGGCAGCGCAAATAGCAGCAGCGCGCAAACAGCATTGAGCCCGGCCAGCGCCATCCGCTCCCCAATCGACCAGGCCCTTGATTTCAAGGGCTCGACCCGAAATGTCCCCAGATGATCCTCCAGCCGCGCGCGCCACTCCACGTCGAGTTGCGCGCCCGGTTGCAGCACGGGTGCCATCCTGCGCGACGCCCCACCCCGCACGACGCCCGCGTGCCGCCCACGCTCAGACGTGAAAACTTCAATAATGGCAGAGCTTTCCCCGTGGCGGCGGCTGCTCAGCAATATTCCCTGATCACGCCATTCCATCGCCCAAACCTACCCGCTCAACCCGTCAGCGTCGAGCAGGTGCCGCCCCGCCCGGTCCTCCACCTCGACCACCCAGATATCCGGGTCGAACCCGCGTTGCCGGGCGATGGCGGCATCCACCTCCGCCTCACAGCCCTCGGCCAGAGTCACCCAGGCGCGCGCGCCGGTCGCGAGGTCGAAAGAGCGTTGAAACACCTGCGCCTTGGCGTCGAGCGTGTTGAGCTTCACCAACACCGCTCCGCCCGTGTCATCGCCATGCGCCACGACAAAGGCCGGGATATCCGCCAGCCGCAACCGCGCCAGGTAGGCATCCACCCAGAATCGTGCGGTCAGCCGGGCCACGCCCTAGGTCCCGTCCTTGAAATCCAGCCCCATCTCGGAATAGCGCTCCGCCTCATCCATCCAGCCGGTGCGCACTTTCACCTGCAGGAACAGATGGATACGCCGCCCGAGGAATTCTTCCAACTCTTCGCGCGCGGCCTTGGACACGGCCTTGATCGTCTCACCCTTGTTGCCAAGGACGATTCCCTTGTGGCCGTCGCGCAGCACATAGATGATCTGATCGACGCGGGCCGAACCGTCCTTGCGTTCTTCCCAGGCCTCGGTCTCGACGGTCAATTGATAGGGCAATTCCTGATGCAGCCGCAGCGTCAGCTTTTCGCGGGTCATCTCGGCGGCGATCATCCGCATCGGCAGATCGGCGATCTGATCCTCGGGATAGAGCCACGGGCCCTCCGGCACCTCCCCCGCCAGCCACAGGCGCAGATCGTCCACGCCATGGCCCCTTTCTGCCGAGATGAGGAATGTCCGCTCAAAACCGAACCGCTCGTTCATCTCCTTGGTCAACGCCAGCAGCACAGGTGCCTCCACCCGGTCTATCTTGTTGATCGCAAGGGCAATCCGGCGCCCCTTGGCGATATCCTGCAAGCCGTCGAGGATACGCTCCACCCCTTCGGTGACACCGCGATGCGCCTCGATCAGCAGCACCACGACATCGGCATCCGCCGCGCCGCCCCATGCGGCGGCGACCATCGCGCGGTCCAGTCTGCGGCGCGGCTGGAACAGGCCGGGCGTATCGACGAAAACAAGCTGGCTCTCACCCTCCATCGCGACGCCGCGAATGCGCGCGCGGGTGGTTTGCACCTTGTGGGTGACGATGCTGACCTTGGCGCCCACCATGCGGTTGAGCAGCGTGGACTTGCCCGCATTGGGCTCTCCGATCAGGGCGATGAAACCGGCGCGGGTGGTCATGTCTGGCTCTCCAATGCATCGAGCAGCGCACGCGCCGCCGCCTGTTCCGCCTGGCGCTTCGATCCGGCGGTGGCGCTTGCCTGCTCGCCGCTTTGCAGCCGCGCCGCGATGGTGAAGACCGGCGCGTGATCGGGCCCCGAGCGCGCCGTCTCGGCATAGTCGGGTGGCGGAAACCCGCGCGCCTGCGCCCATTCCTGTAGGGCAGTCTTGGCGTCGCGCGCGTCTTCCTTGACCGCGCCGATGCGCCCGCCCCAGAGCCGCAGCACCGTTGCGCGCGCCGCCTCGAAGCCTGCATCGACATAGACGGCGGCGATCACTGCCTCCATCGCATCGCCCAAGAGCGCCAGCTTGCGCCGCCCGCCCGAGAGCATCTCCGAGCGCCCCAGTTTCAGCACCGTGCCAAGGTCAATCTCACGCGCGACATCGGCGCAGGCTTCCTTGCGCACCAGCGCGTTGAAGCGCGGCGCAAGCTGGCCTTCGGTGGCGGCACGGTCATGCGCCAGGAGCGCCTCGGCCATCACCAGCCCAAGCACCCGGTCCCCGAGGAATTCCAGCCGCTGATTGTCATCGCGATTGGGCGAGGACATCGAGGAATGCGTCAGCGCCCGCACGAGCAGCGCGGGATCGGCAAATTCATGCCCCAGCCGCGCCTGAAATTCCGCCATGTCGCGTGACAGTTTCACTCCAGCCTCTCGAAGAACCGATCCCCGCGCCATGTCCAGAAGGCCAGCATTGAGGTGCCGGCAGAGGAAAAGATCACCCGGTTCGCCCGCCCGATCAGGTTCTCGTACGGCACAAAGCCGACACCGCCCACCGCCTGAGGAAAGCGCGAGTCGGTGGAATTGTCACGGTTGTCGCCCATGAAGAAATAATGCCCTTCGGGCACCGTAAAGACGCCGGTATGATCCGAGCGTTGGTCGCCGATATTCAGGATCGCATGGGAATGACCGTTGGGCAGGGTCTCGATCTGGCGGGATTTGGTGCACTCAGCCCCGGCGCCCACAACCCCGTTTTCACAGCGCGGGCGAATGCCCATCGGCCCCTGCCGCGCAAATTCCTCGCCAAACTCGCCCGCCGGTTCCAATTCGACCGGTTCCTCGTTGATATGCAATACGCCGTCGCGCATCTGGATGCGGTCGCCGGGCAGACCGATCAGGCGCTTGATGAAATCGGTGCCGTCGGCGGGATGACGGAACACGATGATATCGCCGCGCTCTGGCTCGCCGCCCAGGATCCGGGTGTTGTCGCCATCGAGAAAGCCGCAGATATCCTCGGCATCAACGTTGACAAAGCCCAGCCGGATCGACGGGCAGGAAGCATAGGAATAGCCATAGGCCATCTTGTTGACGAAGAGGAAATCACCAATCAGCAGCGTGTCCTTCATCGAGCCGGAGGGAATCCAGAACGGCTGAAAGAACAGCGTGCGAAACAGCCCCGCGATCACAAGGGCCCAGAACACCGTCTTGATCGTCTCGACGATGGAATTTCCTTTTTTGGCGTCAGATGCCATGGAGCCTCTCCGGATGGGGCAGATTTGGGTCTCGCGCTACATGCGGGGCGGGGCGCGGACTGTCAAGGCGCGAGGGGGTGTGATCGCCGGTGTGACAGGCAAGGTTGAGCAATACGCGGCTTGGGGGCAGGTGTAGAATCCGATTGAAGCACCCTGCGCGGAACGCGGCCAAAGGCCACCGCAACGACAGAAGAAGGCCATTCACGCCCCCTACCCAACCCCAGCCTTCGGCCGCGCCTCGATCACCACAAAGGCCTGTGCCCAGGGGTGATCGTCGGTCAGGGTCACATGGATGATCGCCTCATACCCCTCGGGCGTCATCTCGGCCAGCCGCTCGGCCGCCCATCCGGTGACATGCATCACCGGTTGCCCGGTCCCGAGGTTGCTGACCGCCATGTCCTTCCACGCAATCCCCATGCGCAGCCCGGTGCCGAGCGCCTTGGAGCACGCCTCCTTCGCGGCCCATCTTTTGGCATAGGTGCCGACCACATCGGCGCGACGTTCGGCCTTGGACTGTTCGATATCGGTAAAGACACGGTTGCGGAACCGATCGCCGAAGCGCTCCAGCGTGCGCGCGATACGCTCGATATTCGCCAGATCTGTGCCGATCCCAAGGATCATACCTGCCCTCCCCGTGCAAAGAGTGGAGAGCTCAGGCCGAGCGCCCGGGCGAGGATCAGGCCGAGCGCGAGACCGGCAGACGCCAGCCCTGCCCGCATCGCGCAAGGCTGGCAAGAGGATAAAAGCGTGCGCCCGGCCTGTCTCACCCGCGCGCCCCGTCCATCAGGCGGCGCATCTCGGCAATGGCCGGTCCAAGCCCGAGAAAGATCGACTCGCCAATGAGGAAATGCCCGATATTGAGCTCCATCACCTCGGGGAAGGCCGCGACGGGCTGCACGGTGTCATAGGTGAGGCCGTGACCCGCATGCACCTCCAGCCCCAATGAGTGCGCATAGGCCGACATCTCGCGCAGACCCTCCAACTCGCGGTCGCGTGTCTCGACATTGCCCTCGGCATGGGCGTCGCAATAGGCGCCGGTATGCAGCTCGATCACCTCGGCCCCGATCCGTTGGGCGGCGTCGATCTGACGTTTGTCGGCGGCGATGAAGATCGACACCCGGCAGCCCGCATCGCGCAGCGGTGCAATATAATGCGCCAGCCGGTTTTCCTCGCGCGCCACCTCGAGCCCGCCCTCGGTGGTGCGTTCCTCCCGCTTTTCGGGCACGAGGCAAACGGCGTGCGGCTTGTGGCGCAGGGCGATCTTCTGCATCTCAGCGGTCGCCGCCATCTCGAAGTTGAGCGGAACCGTCAGAACCTCCATCAGCCCGTCGATATCGGCGTCCGAGATGTGGCGGCGGTCTTCGCGCAGATGCGCGGTGATGCCGTCGGCGCCCGCCGCCTCCGCCAGCTTGGCGGCGCGCAGCGGGTCGGGGTAGGCCCCGCCCCGCGCATTTCGGACGGTGGCGACGTGGTCGATATTCACGCCAAGGCGCAGTTTTCCATCGGATGGCATCGGGCTCTTCCTCAGATCATGAACGGCTCGGGGTGCAACCTAGTCCCCTTTGCCGCGCCCGTCAGCCTCAATTGACGCATTATCCTTCTGTGCCTTCTTTTCCTTGATCGCCGTCCATTTCTCCCGCAGCACGCCCTTGCGGCGGTTCTGATAGGCGGTGATCACCGGCAGGCTGATGTAATAGGCGGCAAGGGCCGTCACGATACCGGGCACGATGCCGCCCACCATGTAGGGCAGGAACACCTCGTCGTAGAACAGATGCAGGCTGTGCCAGTCGGCCTGATGATCCGAAAAGATCGCCAGAACGTTGTTCTTGAGATCCTCGCCCGCATCCAGAAACTTGCCACCGAGCGAACGGCTGATCTCGTCCTCGGCCAACGTGTGCCGCCCTAGAATCGCATGCCCGGTCTGAAGCGAGATCACCCCGATCGGCACATAGGTCAGCGGATTGCCAAAGAAGGTGCCCAAGAGGGCGGCGGGGATATTGCCGCGCAAGATCATAGCCAACATCCCCGCGACCACGAAATGCAGCCCGTAGAATGGCGTAAAGGTGGTGAACACCCCCGCAAAGATCCCGCGCGCGATCCGGTCGGGCGGGTCGGGCAGCCGGTTCAGCCGGTGCTTGACATAGGTGAACGCCCGCGCCCAGCCACCCTTGGGCCAGAAAAAGTCAGCGATCACCTTCCACAAGGGTCGTCTGTCTCGGCGTTTGAAAACCACCTATGCGGCTCCTAGGGTTCATGGTTCATGCCGCCCCCGGTGCGGGACGGATCGCGATAGCGTTCGACGGCGGCCACATCGCTTTCTGCATCGAGCGCCGACAGCACCCCGTGCAGATGCTCGGCATCGCGCAATTCGACATCAACAAGCAGGCGATAGAAATCAGGTTTCCGGTCAACGAAAGTCAGGTCCGAGATATTGGCCTTCTGTTCGCCGATCAAGGTGCAAATCCTCCCCAGCACGCCCGCATCGTTGCCGATGGTGAGGTCCAGTGTCACATCATAGGCCGCCGGGTGGGTGCCAGTATGCCAGTGCAGGTCCATCCAGCGACCCGGCTGACTGTCATATTGCGACAGGGTTTCGCAATCTATCGCATGGATCACCACGCCGCGCCCGCGATAGGTGATCCCGACAATGCGCTCGCCCGGCAGCGGCTGACAGCAGCGCGCCCGCTCGAAACTCTGATCCGCCTCGAGGCCGATCACCGCGCGGTCGCGGGCCACCTCGTCGGACGGATCAGGGGCGAGATCGGGATAGACCGCGTTCAGCACCTGTTGTGCGGTCAGTTCGGCACTGCCCAGCCGCGCGCGCACCTCGTCGGCATCTCGCAGTCGCAGCGTGCGCGCGGCGGCCTCCAGCGCCTTGTCAGTGGCCTTCTTGCCGACATGCTCGAAGGCCGAACGCGCCAGTTCGCGGCCAAGCTTGATATAACGCCCCCGATCCAGTTCGCGCAGGGCACGACGGATGGCGGCGCGCGCCTTGCCGGTGGTTGCGATATCCAGCCATGTCGCCTGCGGCGTCTGCCCATCGGCGGTGATCACCTCGACCGATTGCCCGTTCTTGACCCGGGTCCAGAGCGGCACGCGCATGCCGTCCACCTTGGCCCCCACGCAGGCATGCCCGATGCGGGTGTGGATCGCATAGGCGAAATCAATCGGCGTCGCGCCGCGCGGCAGCTTGATCACGTCGCCCTTGGGGGTAAAGCAGAACACCTGATCGGCATACATCTCGAGCTTGACCGCCTCGAGGAAATCCTCGTGATCCTCCTCGGCGTCGAACTGCTCGCTCATGCTGGAAATCCACTTGGCCGGATCGACAGCAAAGGGGTTTTCAGTGCGCACACCGTCACGGTAGGACCAATGCGCCGCCACACCCGTCTCGGCCACGTCATGCATCGCCTGCGTGCGGATCTGCACCTCGACCCGCTTGCCGTCGCGGCCCGACACGGTGGTGTGAATAGAGCGGTAGCCGTTCGATTTCGGCTGGCTGATATAATCCTTGAACCGCCCCGGCACGGCGCGCCAACGTTGATGAATGGCCCCCAGAGCACGATAACAATCATTCTCGGAGCGGGTGATCACGCGAAAGCCGTAGATGTCCGACAGGCGCGAAAAGCCCATTTCCTTTTCCTGCATCTTGCGCCAGATCGAATAGGGTTTCTTGGCCCGCCCAAACACATCCGCCTCAATCCCCGCCTTGTCCAACTCGTGGCGCATGTCGCTGGTGATGCGCTCGACCACATCGCCGGTCTCGCGTTGCAGGGTGATGAAGCGGCGGATGATGCTGGCCCGCGCCTCGGGATTGAGCACCCGGAACGCCAGATCCTCCAGCTCTTCGCGCATCCACTGCATGCCCATGCGGCCCGCAAGCGGCGCGTAGATGTCCATCGTCTCGCGCGCTTTCTGCGCCTGTTTCTCGGGGCGCATCGCCTTGATGGTACGCATGTTGTGCAGACGGTCGGCAAGTTTCACGAGGATCACCCGCAGATCCTTGGACATCGCCATGAACAGCTTGCGGAAATTCTCGGCCTGCTTGGTCTCGGAACTCGAGAGTTGAAGATTGGTCAGCTTGGTGACGCCATCGACCAGGTCCGCCACCTCGCGGCCGAATTTCTCCTCGACGATACGGTAGGACGCCTTGGTGTCCTCGATCGTGTCGTGCAAAAGCGCGGTGATGATCGTCGCGTCATCCAGCCGCTGTTCCGTCAGGATGGCGGCGACCGCGACAGGATGGGTAAAATAGGGCTCGCCCGAGTGGCGAAACTGCCCTTCATGCATCGCGCGACCGAAATCATAGGCCGCGCGAATCAGCGCCTCATCGGTGCGAGGGTTGTAGTGGCGGACCAGCGTGATCAGGTCATCAACGGCGATCATCGGTGTCGCGCCTTGCCGTTGTTCAGGGTGGCTTAGCCTTGACCCTGGGCTTCCATTAGGGCGCGGAGCAGCTTTTCTTCCGACATGTCGTCGGCTTCGGGCTTGTCCGCCTCTCCCCCCATCAGCAGGGCCATGGAATCCTCTTCCGGCTCATCCACCTCGATCTGGGTCTGATTCGATTCGATCAGCCGCTCGCGCAGATCATCCGCCGATTGGGTTTCCTCGGCGATCTCGCGCAGGGCGACAACCGGGTTCTTGTCGTTGTCGCGATCCACCGTCAGCGACGATCCAGAGGCAATCTCACGGGCGCGGTGCGCGGCGAGCATCACCAGATCGAATCGGTTCGGAACCTTGTCAACGCAATCTTCAGTCGTAACGCGGGCCATAAGACCTCCGGGTAGGGTTTGGGCGTAAATCAGAAGCCCCCTATCTAGGGCGTCGAAACCGGATTTACAAGCGTAGAATCAGAGTGCCACAACCGTGTCGCGCGCCTCTTGCGGCAGGGCCTCCAGCATCTCGCGCACCGAGAGCCCAAGCACCGGGTGCCTCCAGTCCGGGGCCACGTCGGCCAGCGGCACCAACACGAAGGCGCGCTCATGCGCACGCGGATGCGGCAGGATTAGATGATCGGGCGCGCGCGCCTGCTGCGCCCGCGCGTCAAGCGCGCGCCACACCTCGTATCCCGCGCGATCAGGCCGCACCAGATCGTCAATGCCGATCAGATCGAGATCGAGCGTGCGCTGGCCCCATCGCGCGCGGCGCTCGCGCCCGAACGCCGCCTCGATCCTGTGCAGCGCGGCCAGTACCGTCTCTGGATCGCCGAGCATGCGCAGGGTTGCGGCGGCGTTAACAAAATCCGGGCCGCTGCCCGGCGGGAAGGCCGGTGTGCGGTAAAAGCGGCTCACCGCGTCGATCCGCGCGCCAGTCGCCGTCAGATGCTGCAACGCGGCATCGACGGTCTGCTGCGGAGGCCCCGCCCTAGACGGCATGTTTCCACCGATGGCGATCAAGCATTGTTGAACCGACGTCATGCCCAACCTATCCTTTTGTGACATAGCATGCGCTTGCGCAGCTTTCGATAAACCCCTAACTCAATTCCCTGCCTTGCCCGGTCCGGACCACTCACACCACTCACTCTCACGGACAAGGCATACCGATTTGGAAGGACATTAATCATGTTTTACAAGGACGATCGTTTGGCGTTGTTCATTGATGGTTCGAATCTTTATGCGGCCGGCAAGGCGCTTGGTTTCGACATCGACTACAAACTCCTCCGTTCCGAGTTCATGCGCCGCGGAAAGTTGCTGCGCGCATTCTACTACACTGCGTTGCTGGAAAATGACGAGTATTCGCCAATCCGCCCGCTGGTCGATTGGCTGCATTACAACGGCTATTCCATGGTCACGAAACCGGCCAAGGAATACACCGACAGTCAGGGCCGCCGCAAGGTCAAGGGCAACATGGATATCGAGCTTTGCGTCGACGCGATGGAACTCGCGCCGCGCGTCGATCATATCGTGCTCTTCTCCGGCGATGGCGATTTCCGGCCGCTGGTCGAAAGCCTGCAACGTCAGGGCGTGCGCGTTTCGGTCGTTTCGACGATCCGCAGCCAGCCGCCGATGATCTCGGACGACCTGCGCCGTCAGGCCGACAACTTCATCGAACTGGCCGACCTAAAGGACGTCATCGGGCGCCCGCCGCGCGAGTATCAAAACGACCGGCAGGAGGCCTATGCCGAACAGGACTGACGTAATCCTGACACGGCTTTGCAATGACGCCCGGATCTGCCACGCATGAGCATGGAGGATCCGGGCGTTTTGCTGCAAATGGGCGGGCTGTTTCTGGCGGCGTTCGGCGCGGCCACGATCCTGCCGTTTCAGTCCGAAGTGGTCTTTGTCGCCCTGCAACTGGCGGGCACCGCCTCGCTCACGTGGCTGATCGTGGTGGCGAGCGTGGGCAACACGCTCGGTGCCGTCGTCAACTATGTCATGGGGCGCGGGATCGAGCGGTTTCGCACCCGCCGCTGGTTTCCCGTGAATGCCGCACAACTGGCCCGCGCGCAACGCTGGTATGCTCGCTGGGGCGTCTGGACCCTGCTGATGAGCTGGGCCCCTCTGGGCGATGCGTTCACCGTGATCGCAGGCGTCATGCGCACACCGGCCTGGCTGTTTCTCATACTTGTGACCATCGCCAAAACGGGGCGCTATGTCATCCTCGCTTGGTTGACGGTGCAGGCAGGCGGCTGAGGGTCTTCAGCGCGATCCGTGATGGTGCTGATCACAAAGCCTGAATTGACGCCAACCCCAATTGCCGTACGCTGCGCCCGAACCGCGCGAGGCCCCGATGCAGAAATCCGCCCCCCTTATCACGCCCGTCCTGATCGCGGGCTGCACGATCATCCTGATCTCCTTCGCGATCCGGGCCTCGTTCGGGGTGTTCCAGATCCCGATCGCCGAGGAGTTCAACTGGCCGCGCGCCGAATTCTCGCTCGCCATCGCGATCCAGAACCTTGCCTGGGGGATTGGCCAGCCGATCTTCGGGGCCCTGGCCGAGAAACTCGGTGACCATAAGGCAATCATCCTCGGCGCGCTGACCTATGCGGCGGGGCTGGTGCTGTCGTCCTTCGCGGTCACCCCCGAGGCGCATCAGATCTACGAGATCCTCGTTGGTTTCGGCATCGCGGGCACCGGCTTTGGCGTGATTCTCGCCGTGGTGGGGCGCGCAAGCTCGGACGCGAACCGCTCGATGAGCCTTGCCATCGCCACCGCCGCCGGATCGGCGGGGCAGGTGTTCGGCGCGCCGCTGGCCGAATTCCTGCTATCGGTGATGACATGGCAGGGCGTGTTCCTGATCTTCGCCGCCGTGATCCTCTGCGTATTGGCGATGTTGCCGATGATGCGCGCGCCCGAGCCGGTGGATCGCAGCGTGATCGAGGAGTCGATGGGCACGATCCTGCGCCGCGCGTTTCGCGATCCCTCCTATACGCTGATCTTCCTCGGGTTTTTCAGCTGCGGCTATCAGCTGGGCTTCATCACAGCGCATTTCCCGGCCTTCGTGACCGAAATGTGTGGCCCGATCCTGCCCGGCGGCGCGTTGCACAAGATCGGCATCACCACCACCTCGGCGCTTGGCGCGGTGGCGATCTCGGTGATTGGCCTCGCCAATATCGCGGGCACGCTGGCGGCGGGCTGGCTGGGCCACCGCTATTCCAAGAAGAACCTGCTGGCGGGCATCTATCTGGGCCGCACCCTGATTGCGGCGGCCTTCATCATGACCCCGATCACGCCCGCCACGGTGCTCTTGCTCTCGGTCTCGATGGGGGCGCTGTGGCTGGCGACGGTGCCGCTCACCTCGGGTCTGATCGCGCAGATCTACGGGCTGCGTTACATGGGCACGCTCTACGGGATCGTGTTCTTCTCGCATCAGCTTGGCAGTTTCATGGGCGTCTGGCTGGGCGGCAAGCTCTATGACCTGCACGGCGACTACACGCTGGTGTGGTGGATCGGCGTGGGCGTCGGCGCGTTCTCGGCCATCGTGCATCTGCCGGTCAGGGAGCAACGCTTGAAGGTGGCGTGACAGGCCGCACAAGTTTTGGCGTAGATCTGCCCACCGCCCCCGCGTCGCAATACGGCAAGAGCCCGTCAGACGCGCCCGCCGCGATGGGGGACACAAAGCCGGTCACAGCGATCACGGCGATCTTCATCTTGCGCATGGAGATCGCCGTTTCGATCCTCTCGCGGCTGCATCTCGCCTTCCTCCGATGGAAGGTCAAGCCCGATGTAACGGCGGATTCTGGCCCGCCTCCCTTTACGCCGCGCGCCACCTGCCTTACCTCTGATCCGAGCAGGAGACGCGCCATGACCAAGCCCCCCCTCACCCTCTATCTCGCCGCGCCGCGCGGGTTCTGCGCCGGTGTGGACCGCGCGATCAAGATCGTCGAGATGGCGCTCGAAAAATACGGCGCGCCGGTCTATGTCCGCCATGAGATCGTACATAACAAATACGTGGTCGATGACCTGCGCGCCAAGGGCGCGGTCTTTGTCGAGGAGCTCGACGACTGCCCCGATGACCGCCCGGTGATCTTCTCTGCCCATGGCGTACCCAAATCGGTGCCCGCCGAGGCAGCGGCGCGGCAGATGCTCTTTGTCGATGCCACCTGCCCGCTGGTCTCCAAGGTGCATATCGAGGCCGAACGCCACCATGAGAACGGCCTTCAGATCGTGATGATCGGCCATGCGGGCCACCCCGAGACGGTGGGTACAATGGGCCAATTGCCCCCGGGCGAGGTGCTGCTGGTCGAGACGCCCGGCGACGTGGCCATGCTGGAGGTGCGCGACGAGACGCGCCTCGCCTTCGTGACGCAGACCACGCTCTCGGTCGATGACACCGCCGAGGTGGTCACAGCCCTTCAGGCACGGTTTCCGGCCATCAAGGGCCCGCACAAGGAAGACATCTGCTACGCCACCACCAACCGGCAAGAGGCAGTCAAGGCGATGGCGCAGAGGGCCGAGGCGATGCTGGTGGTGGGCGCGCCCAACTCGTCCAATTCCAAACGCCTGGTCGAGGTCGGCGCGCGCGCCGGGTGTTCCTATGCGCAGCTTGTCCAGCGGGCCACGGATATCGACTGGCGCGCATTGCAGGGCATCACCTCTATCGGCATCACCGCCGGGGCCTCGGCCCCCGAGGTTCTGGTGAACGAGGTGATCGACTCAGTCCGCGCCCACTATGACGTAACCATCGAACAGATAGAGACCGCACAGGAAAACGTCGAATTCAAGGTGCCGCGAGTGCTGCGCGAGACGGCGTAAGAGGCAACCGGTTTGCGATCCATGCGGTGGTCGCGCGGGACTGCCATGGGGGGTCTAAGCAGCCACAGCCACAGCCACAGCCACAGTTGTGGTCATGTCGCGCATGCGTCGCAAGATACGCGCCAGCTCCGAAATGTGTGTCATAGGACCCGGAATCGAGCCGGTGCGCCTGAAGCCCGGCTCCTCGTTACACACATTCGACGCGTCATCCGCCATCTTGCAAGGAACTGAAAACGTGCGCTTAGTTTTGAATTAGACTCTTAGAGCGCCGAACTTCGGAAAGGCCCTAGTTTGATCACGCCGTATCACCCAAAATCGCGTATGGCTCAGAGTGTTGCAATCCGAACCTTTGCCGAAGATCGACGGTGGCCGCCACAATCACCACCGGCCGCGTAGCTCGCGTTACGCCGGGGGCTCCGCGCACGGCCTCTTTCACCATCTCACGGGACACAGCCAAGGCTCATTACGGAACCAGCCGACCTTGAAGTGCCAAAGTAGTGCTAGATCAATGACCTACGTAGAACTACGCTACCGGTTGAATCTCAGCTTCAAACACGCGATGGTTTCCACGATCACGAATGTCATCGCCTTTATCGGCGCTGGCATGCGTGAATGCGGCATGGGGGAGGTGACGCAATGTTGAAAACCGTAATCAATGGTTTGAACGAAACCGTTGGTCGGATCGTATCGGTTATCGCCATCATTTTCGCAGCCATTATCATCTATGATGTGGTCCTGCGCTACGTGTTCAGCGAGCCGACGCGGTGGGCGTTCGACGTCTCCAAACAGCTCTTCGGTTTCTACTTCGTGCTGCTGGGTGGCTATGCCCTGCGCCACGGCGCGCATGTGCGCGTGGACATTCTGACCGAGAAGCTTGGGCGCGGCGGACAGCGGATCGCGGATCTCCTGGGCTACGTGATTTTCTTTTTCCCCTTCGCTTGGGTGTTCCTCACCCGGTCCTGGGAGTTTGCCTCGCGCTCCTGGGCACAAGGCGAGGTCACCTATGGGGCCATTCAGATGCCGGTCTACCCGCTCAAGATGGCGATGTGTCTGGCTGCCGGGCTGTTGCTGTTGCAGGGCTTTGCCGAGGTTCTCAAGATCGTCTTCGACCGGCAGGAGGCCACCGAATGAATCCCGAACTGATCTCTGCCCTGATGTTCGGCCTGTTGTTGATCGGCCTGTTCCTCGGGCATCCGCTTGCCTTCGTGCTGGGCGGCACCGCCGTGCTGACCGCGATCATCGCG
The DNA here is from genome assembly GCF_002072155.1 of Roseovarius sp. A-2. Classification (GTDB taxonomy): domain Bacteria; phylum Pseudomonadota; class Alphaproteobacteria; order Rhodobacterales; family Rhodobacteraceae; genus Roseovarius. The sequence continues at coordinate 52,448 of NZ_BDIY01000025.1, forward strand.
GGCAAGCCGATGGTTCTGGGCATCGTGATCAACCGCATCTTTGGCGATGTGCTCGACAATTACACGCTGATCGCCATTCCGCTCTTTGTGCTAATGGCGCGATTTCTATCGGATTCGGGTGTCACGGACCGTATGTTCGAGACCCTGCGCCTGATGCTCAGCCAGGTGCGCGGGGGGCTGGCGCTGGCGGTGGTGTTCATCTCGATCTTGCTGGCGGCGACGACCGGCATCATCGGTGCCTCGATCACCGTAATGGGCGTGATGGCGCTGCGCCCGATGCTGCAATATGGTTATGCGCCCTCGCTCACCGCCGGGGTGATCGCCGCCTCGGGCTGTCTGGGCATTCTCATCCCGCCGTCGATCATGCTCATCCTGATGGCCAGTTACTCGCCGCTCTCGGTGGGGGAACTGTTCGCAGGCTCGATGATCCCCGGCGTGCTTCTGGGCCTCAGCTATGCTGTCTATGTCTATATCATCTCGGTGCTGCGCCCCGACCTGGCCCCGGCGGTGGAACCCGAGGAGAAGGTCGAGCGCGCCACTCTAATGAAAATGCTGATGGTCGAGGCGCTGCCGCCCCTGGTGCTGATCTTCGGTATTCTTGGTTCGCTTCTGGCGGGCATCGCCACCGCAACCGAGGCCTCTGCCATCGGGGCTGCGCTGGCCCTTCTGATCGTGATCGCACGCGGGCGGTTTCAGCTTGGCACCTTCTACAGCGCCATGCTGGAGACCGGGCGCACCTCGGCGATGATCCTCTTTATCGTGATCGGGGCCACCGCCTTTACCGGCGTGTTTAACATCACCGGGGGGCTACGCGCCACGCAAGAGCTGATCCGCATGCTGGACATGGAGCCGTGGATGTTGATCACGATGATGATGTTCATCGTTTTCATCCTCGGAGCGTTTCTCGACTGGACAGGGATCGTGCTGCTGTCCTTCCCGATCTTCCTGCCGATCATTCAGGACATGCCTGAAGTGAACCTGCTGTGGTTCGTCGTGCTGATGGCCGTCGTGCTGCAAACTTCGTTCCTGACGCCGCCATTCGGCTATGCGCTCTTTTACCTGCGTGCCATCGCGCCCAAGGATTTGCGCACCGCGTCCATCATTCGCGGCGTCCTGCCGTTCATCGCGCTGATCATCGTGATGTGCGTGCTCGTCGCGGTGTTCCCGGCGCTGGTCACTTGGCTGCCGGATGTCCTCTACACCAAATAACCACCAACCATGAAAAAGGGAGATATCATGACCATCAAGGCATTCGTTCTTGCGGCAGGGGCCGCAACCGCGCTCGCCGGGCAGGCCACAGCGCAAGAGACCTGGACGATGACCACCACCTGGCCGTCCTCGCTGGAACTGATCGAGACCGACAAGCACTTTGTCGATCTGGCCAACAAGCTGACCCAAGGCGAGTTGTCGATCGAATTCTTCGACGGCGGCTCGCTCGTCCCGGCTGGCGAGGTCTTTGGCGCGGTCGAGTCGGGCACAATCCAGGCGGGTGCAGACTGGCCCGGTTACTGGGCCGGGCGCGACGCGGCCTTCTCGCCGCTGGCAACCACGCCAAGCCTCTTCAACGCCGTGGATTACGTGAACTGGATCCAGCAATGGGGCGGTGCCGAGCTCTATAACGAGATCTACGGCCAGTATGACATGGTCTACCTGCCTTATGGCGTGACCAATAACGAGTCCGGCTTTCGCACCAACGAGCGGATCCAGAACCTCGAGGACCTGCAGGGCAAGCGCCTGCGCCTCTCGGGGCTGGAGCAGGGCATGTTGCTCGAACGCCTGGGCGGCAATCAGGTCTCCATGGCGGGCGGCGAAATCTATCAGTCGTTGGAGCGTGGCGTGATCGACGGGGCCGAGTTCTCGACCCCCAATGTCGACTGGTCGGGCGGCTTTCAGCAGGTCACCAAATACTGGGCGACCCCGGGCTGGCATCAGTCGGCCTCGGTCTTTGGCGTGATGATCAACAAGTCCGCTTGGGACGCGCTCAGCGCCGAGACACAGGAGAAATTGCAGATTGCCGCCGACGCGACGCTCCTGTGGTCGCTGGCCTTCACTGAAAAGCGCGCCACTGAGGCCTATGCCAAGTTTGACGAGGCAGTTGAGATCAACCGCTACGACGACGAGACACTGGCCAAGGTCCAAGAGATGGCAAACGAGGTGATCGTCGAGACCGCTTGCGCCAACCCCAACTCGGCCAAGGTCTATCTCAGCATGGTCGAATATATTGACGACTACGCACAGTGGCGCGATGCTTCAGCCCCGTTCAACCTCGGGCGCACACCCAACGGGCCCGATGCTGCCGCGCTGCGAGACTGCGCGCAATAGGGGACGGATTATCCTTTGGCATGCCCGCTGAAATGGCGGGCATGTGCACCGGTCGGACCGAACGAACACTGTAGTTTCAACGAGGTCCGACCCGTCGAATGTGAAATCAGCAAGCATTCTATTTAAGGATAGGCCAAGATGCGCGCCATCTTCGGTTATCCTTGCGGGTGTCCTTACCCGGTTGGCGTCTCCTTCCAATATGCGTCCTCGCTTGGGAAGACGGCCAATTGCCAGTCGCTGGTGTCTGTGACGCTGGCCATAAGCATCGCACGCTCGATGGCCGCGTCCAGGCCGTGCCAGGTGAAGACGTCTGGCTCGTGGGTGAGCAGCGATCGACCGAAGAGCAGAATTACTACGTATCGAACCTGCCGGTCGAGGCCATTCTCAAGACATTCGCCGGCACCATCAAGGCCCGGTGGGTCGCCTGCTCGGGAATCTGCTTTTCCACCAGCGGCGTCTTGACGTAGCCGGGGCAGATCACGTTGGTCCGCACGCCTTTTTCGCCGCCTTCCTTGGCGGTTGTCCGTGCCAGACCCATCAGGGCGTGCTCGGCCGAGATATAGGGTGCCTTGGGCGTCGAGCCCTCCTGCGAACGCACCGAGCCCATGTAGAGGATCGTGCCCGAGCCCTGCTTGTACACCGTTTACGGTAGATCAAGCTTAGTGAACGTTCTTAATCTGGGTCATTTCAGGCCTCTAGCGCCATCTCACGCAACTGTTCGAACCCGCCCGTTTTATCCCGCGGCGCGGCGTAGGCACCGACCTTGGAGGTGGTGTAGCCCATGCCCGTCAATGCCTCGGCCAGGCGGGTGGCGGCGGTGACACCGTCGATCACCGGCATACCGGTCTCGGCGGTAAGACGAGCGCAAAGCGCGCTCATGCCTGCGCAGCCCAGTATCACCGCCTCGGCCCGGTCCACATCACGGGCAGCGAGGATCTCGGCGGTGAGACACGCGGCAGCCGTGGTCTCATCTTCCTCGATCGCCAGAACGGGCATGTCCACCGCACGGACCCGGCGACAGCGGCGGCCGGCGCCATACTGCTCGACGAGGTCCTCGATGATCGGAACGGAGCGGGACAGCGAGGTCACCACCGAGAAACGGCTGGAAAGAAGCAGCGCGGTATGGATCGACGCCTCACAGATGCCGATGACGGGACGGGTGGCGACCTCGCGCGCGGCCCCGAGGCCCGGGTCGTCGAAACAGGCGATCACATGCGCGTCGACGCCGCGCGCCTCGGCCTGACGGATCTGGAACAGCATCGGCGGCACGCAGAGCGACTCGTCCGTGTGCCCCTCGATCGAGGCAGGGGAGGTGGTGCCGCCGGTCAGATCGATCACCGTGCCGGGAGAGGCCACGCGGCGGGCGGTACGGCCGATCTGCTCGGTCATGCCGGTGCTGGCATTGGGGTTCACGACATGAATGCGCATCAGACGGATCCTGCGGGCAAGGGGGTGGTGCCAACCTCGTGCGGGGCGAGATGGGCGGGTTTCCTGAGCTCAAACTGCCGGTCGCTGGTGATATAGTTGTCGGCATGGAGCCGGGCGATGGGCTGATAGACGCCAGGGTCGACATAGCGGCCATGGCCGTCGAGGCAGTCGTCGCGCACATGCATTTCGACCACCTCGCCAATGACGATAGCACGTCCGGGATAGTCGATGATCCGCTCTATTCGGCATTCCATCGCGCAAGGGGTGGTGGCGATGCGGTCGGCATTGATCTGATCGCAGAGATCGGCGGGAAGCCCTGCAAAGTCGAGCTCATCCACGTCGTCGGCAAAGTTGACGCCACAAAGGATCATCTGCTCGGACAGCGCCATGTCGACCATGTTGACACAGAATTCCCGAGTGCGGCGGATATTTGCGATCGTGTCCTTTTCGCTGCCGTTAGGCCGGGCGGAGACGCCGATGATGACAAGTGGCGGCGCATGCGAGAAGACGTTGAAAAAGCTCATGGGCGCAGCGTTGGCATGTCCACCCGGAGAGCGGGTGGTGACAAGCGCAATGGGGCGCGGTCCGATGAAATTGGTGAGCAGGCGGTACCGGTCGGCGGGTGGAAGGCGAGTGAAATCGAACTGCATCACGTGTCCTTTCGGTCGAGAGCCGGTGCGCGGCCTTCTGCAACGGCGTGGCAACTGACCGAGGCGCGGCCATGGGCGCGCAACACCGGGTCCTCGCGACTGCATCGCGCGTCAGCCAGGGGGCAGCGCGGGTGAAAGGTGCAGCCGGGCGGCGGGTCGAGCGGGCTGGGCGGTTCACCCGTCTGCGGGCTGCGGTCGCGATTGGGGGCGTGGATGTCCGGGATCGTGCCGAGTAGCAGTTGCGAATAGGGGTGCTGCGGCGCGGTGAAGAGAACCTCGGCCGGGGCCATCTCGACTATGCGGCCGAGATACATGACGGCGATGGTGTCGGACATGTGTCGCACCACGCTGAGATCGTGGCTGATGAAAAGATATGTCAGGCCCAACTCCTGTTGAAGGCGTCGCATGAGGTTGAGGATCTGCGCCTGAACCGAGACATCGAGGGCCGAGGTAGGTTCATCGCAGACCAGAAGCTCGGGTTCCGAGGCAAGCGCGCGCGCGATGGAGATTCGCTGGCGCTGACCGCCGGAGAATTCATGCGGGAACTTGGCAACATCATCTGCGGCGAGCCCCACGATGCGTAGCAGGTCCTCGACCCGCTCGCGGGTCTCGTTCTCGGTCTTGCGCAGCTTCATCTCGCGGATGGGTTCCGCGATGATGTCGCCCACGCGCCAGCGAGGGTTCAGGCTGGATTGCGGGTCCTGAAAGATCATCTGAACGCGCACGGCACGACCCGCAGTGCCGGGGCCGAAGCGGATCTCGCCGGCGGAGGTGGAATAGAGTCCGGTCACGAGCCGCGCGACGGTGGATTTGCCGCAACCGGACTCGCCCACGATGCTGAAGCAACTGCCGCGCGGAATCGAGAAACTCACCTCGTTCACCGCCTTTACGAAAAGCCTTGGCTTGCGCTCCAGAACGCGGTTGAGCCAGGGCGCGGAGACGTCGAACTGCTTGGAGACGAGATCAACGGAGAGAATGGCGTCTGCGGTGCTCATTGGGTTCCTCCATCATGCAGGAAACAGGCGGCGCGGTTGCGGCCTGCGGCAACCATTTCGGGCCGGTCGAGGCGGCAGCGCGGCCCGGCCACGGAGCAACGCGGATTGAAGGCGCAGCCCGCGGGTCGGGTGTTGAGCCGAGGCATCGATCCGTCGATCTGTGTCAGTATCTCGACCCGGTCATGCAGGCTAGGGATCGCAGCCATCAGGCCCTTGGTATAGGGGTGCTGGGGATCGTGGATCACGTCCTCAACCCGACCCGTTTCGACCATGCGACCGGAATACATTACGGCGACACGGTCGGCGGTTTCGGCGATCACGCCCATGTCATGGGTGACCAGCATGATCCCGGTGCGGTGTTCCTTGCAAAGGCGGCGCAGCAGCGTGGTGATCTGTGCCTGGATCGACACGTCGAGAGCTGTGGTGGGTTCGTCGGCGATGATCAGGCCCGGTTCGGCCGCCAGCGCCAACGCAATCACCACGCGTTGGCGCATCCCGCCGGAAAACTGGTGTGGGAACTGCTTGAGCCGTTCCTCTGGCGCGGGAATGCCGACCTCGCGCAGCAGATGGAGGGCACGGTCGCGGGCCCCTTCCTTGCTCAGACCGGTGTGCAGGCGAATTGTCTCGACCAGCTGCGCGCCGATAGAAAAAAGCGGGTTCAGCGCGGTCAACGGATCCTGGAAGATCGCGCCCATCTCGCTGCCGCGCACTTTTGTCAGTTCGTCTTCGCTGAGCGTGTCCACACGGTGGCCTGCGACATGGATCTCGCCACCCGCGATGCGGCCGGGGGTCTCGAGCAGGCCAAGGACGGCAAGGCCGGTGATCGACTTGCCCGCGCCGGATTCGCCAACGACACCGAGTATCTCTCCGGGCTCTATGCGCATGGATACGTCGTCGATGGCGGTGAGTGTGCCGTGTCTTGTGGGGAACTCGACCGTGAGGTTCGAGACTTCGAGCACGGGAGGGGCAGTTGCGGTGCCGAGGTTTTCCGGCGAGATGGCAGATCGCAGCATCATCTTTGGGTCCTTCACATCTGGCGGTGATCCGAAAGTGGATAGGCGGGAGGAAAGATCGTTGCGAGCGGCGGGTGGCCCGCGGTGCGGTCCGGGTACTTGGCGAGCATGCCGTCGAACTGTGCCTGCGCTTGGGTGCGGGCCGCTTTCATGTCGATGCCCGCCACCTCCCCGGCGCGCATCGAGAGCCGACCATCCACGATGGTGGCGCGGGTAACGCGGCCAGTCGCGCCCAGAATGACGGTCTGCACGGGGTCTATCGCGGGCGCCATCGCCGTATCGTTCAGGTCGAACACGGCGAGATCGGCCTTGCCACCAGCGCGGAGCACACCGATGTCGTCACGGCCCAGAGCCTGCGCTCCATGAAGCGTGGCGGCATCCATGAACCGGGCAGAGGTGCAGGCGGCAATATCGCCATCGATCATGCGGGCCATCATCATGCCAACGGCCATGTTCAACACCATGTCGGGCGGGGCGGTATCGGTGCCCATCGCGATACGGATACCCATGTCGCGCAGTTTACGGAACGAGCGGAGAGCGCCGCCGTGTCGCGCGGCGACGAGCGGACAGTGGATGACCGTGACGCCATTGTCGGCATATCGGCGCAGATCGTCATCGGTCGCGACTGTGGCATGCGGGGCGAGCAGGCGGGAGTTGAGCAGTCCCAGGTCGCCCATCCATGCGGGCGCGGTCTTGCCATGGAGTGCCTGCACCGTGTCGTGCTCCATCGCGCCTTGTGCCATGTGCAGCCGGACGGGGCAGTCGATATCCTCCGCGGCAGCCATTGTGCGGCGCAGCACTGTTTCAGTGCAGGTCTCGACCCGGTCTGGAGCAAGCAGGGGGCTGACAATATCGTTGTCCTGCCATTTCCTGGCGAAAGCGATGGCGCGCTCGAGGCCGTCGAGGCCGCGTGGCTCGTCGAACTCGGGCATGATACGGCCATTCTCTTCGAGCACCATGCCGCCCGAGCGGTAGGCGGGCCCGAGCCAGACACGCAGGCCCAGCTCTTGCGCGGCCTCGGCGGCGGCGTCAAATTCGGCGGCGGTCTCGCCCCATTCGCGGTAAAAGAGCGAAGCGATGGGCGCGGCGCTGGTGATGCCGTTGAGAAGGAGCTGGCCGAAGGTGAACCGTTTCTGAAAGGCCAGTTCCTCGGGGCTGTACATTTCATAGGGGCCGCGATCGACATAGGCGCGCGGCCAGACGCGGCCTTTCTTTTCTCCGGGCCAGTTGTCGAAGGCGAGAAGCGTGGTGTCGAGATCCGAAAGCGCGTCGAGATCGACGAAGCCGGGCGCGATAAGCGCCTCGCCCATATTGTGACGCGCAGCAAGCTCGCCCTCAAAGGTGCCACCCACATGGATCACATGCGAGCCCTCGATCACCACATCGCCGTTCTCGACGAGGCGGCGGCCCTGCGGCGTGTCGGCGAGGATCCAGCGGGCGGAGAGCGCCCAGCGGCCCTGCGGACGCGTGCCGAGGGGGATGTCGGAAAAGCCGGTCACGGGGCCTGCACCAGAGTCTGGCCGTCCCGGGCGGTGACGTGGCCGCCCTTGACAACGAGCCGCCGCGGAGCGTGGGTAACGACGGCCTCCACCACGGTCTCGCCCGCGACCAGCAGAAGATCTCCGGGGGTGCCGACTGCAAGTTCACGGCGGGGTTTTCCCATCGCCTCGGCACCGCCGCCGGAGCAGATGTCAAGCGCGCGCTTGACCTCGGCGTCCATGCGGAGATTGTTGCGCAGGCCCACAAACTTGGCCCGTTCCAGCATGTCGCCATTGCCATAGGGGCCCCAAGTGTCCTGAATCCCGTCATTGCCGGCTCCGATGCGGATGCCATGCGCGTCGAGCTGTCTGACCAGCGGTACGGGGCAAGAGGCGGGCGCGGTGGTCATGATCGCCACGTCGAGCGCCGCGAGCCGTTCCAGCATCGCCTCAACGCGCGGATAATCCTGCATCCCGAGGCAGAATGCGTGGGAAATGGTGACCATCCCCCTCATGTCCAATGCCTGCGCACGGTCGAGGATCATCGCCATCGAGAAGAGTCCGAGTTCCCCGCTTTCATGCAGGTGAATATCGATCCCCTTGCCGTGTTTCTCGGCCAGGTCGAAGATGATGTCGAGATGACCCTTGGGGTCGTTATCCACGCCGCACGGATCGAGCCCGCCGACAAGGTCGGCCCCCATCGCAAGGGCCTGGTCCATCAGCTCGGCCGTGCCATCGCGGATCGTCAGGCCGGACTGAGGGAATGCCACGGTTTCGATCTCGACCACGTCGGCCAGAACCTCGGCGGTCCGCATGACGCCTTCGAGGGCGCGCAAGCCACCCTGGGTGTCGATATCCACATGGCTGCGGATCAGGGTCGCGCCGTAACTGGCGGTCTTGAGCGCGTGGCGCATGGATTGGACATGCGGGTCTAGGCCGAGGCGCTGTTTCATGTCGCGCTCGTTCTCGATCATCGCCATGAGCGAGGCACCGCCCACGTCGTTCTTGTACCAGGGCCAGCCCAGCAGCGACTTGTCGAGATGGGTATGGGCGTCCACCAGCCCCGGCAGGGCGATCAGGCCCATCCCGTCCTCGACCGGAACACCGGGGGCGTCGAGGTCCGGCGCGATTTCGGCAATGGTGCCATCGCGGATCAGGATGTCGGCGGGGTCACCGTCCTGGATGCGGACATTCTTGACAAGGAGAGGGGTCATTCTAGCGTCTTTCTTCAACGAAGTTTCGGGTTGAGCGCGTCGCGCAGCCAGTCCCCCAGCATGTTCACCGCGACCACGAGAATGCAAAGCTGGATCGACGGGAACAGAACGATCCACCACGAGCCCGAGAAAAGGTATTGATTGCCCACCCGGATCAGTGTGCCCAGCGAGGGCTGGTTCGGCGGCATGCCGACGCCAAGGAAGGACAGCGTCGCCTCGATCAGGATGGCAAGGCCGAAATTCAGCGTGGCGGCCACGAAGACCGGGGTCAGCGTGTTGGGCAGAATGTGCTTGAGCATCAAGCGCCGGGCAGGCGTGCCGACGAGGCGCGATGCCTGCACGTATTCCTTGCGCCGTTCCACCATCGCCTGCGCGCGCACGACGCGGGCATATTGCACCCAGGAATAAAGCGCGATGGCCAGCACGAGCACGACAGCGATGCCCGCCTCCCGCAGTTCGGGCGGCAACATGGCCTGGGCAACGGAACTGACGAGGATGGCGACGAGGATGATCGGGATCGACAGCAGCACATCGCCGATCCGCATGAGCACGTTGTCGACCCAGCCGCCGTAAAAGCCCGCCAACAGGCCGGCCATGACGCCGATGACCAGTGAGACCGCAACCGAGGCGATGCCGATAAAGATCGAGATACGGGTGCCGTAGAGGATGCCCGAGAGGATGTCGCGCCCCTGAACGTCGGTCCCGAGGATATAGGGCATCTGGCCGCCCTCCATCCAAACCGGAGGCAGTTCGGCGTTCCACAGCTCCAGCGCGGCGAGATCGTAGGGGTTCTGCGGCGACAGCACCGGGGCGAGCAGCGCGGCGAGGATCACGAGACCCAGCACGAGGGCCGCACCCATCGCGGATTTCGAGTGCCAGAAGCTCCACCACAGGTCGCTGTCGAGGAACAGACGCAGGCGCGTCTTGGGCTTGCGCGCTAGGTCGTGGGTAGGGATGTCGGTCATTTTTCGGCTCCGCGCAGGCGGGGATCAATCACCGCATAGGTGATGTCCACGATGGTGTTGAGCAGGACGAAGATCAGCGCCACAATGCAGAGATAGGCTGCCATGATCGGCACATCGACGAAGGTGACGGCCTGAATGAACAGAAGACCCATTCCCGGCCACTGGAAAACCGTTTCGGTCACCAAAGCAAAGGCGATTAGGCCGCCGATTTGCATTGCAGTCATGGTGACGACCGGCATCAGGCAATTACGCAGCGCGTGGCGGAAGTGGATGACCCGCGCGGGTACGCCGCGGGCGCGGGCGAATTTGATGAAGTCGGAACGCAGAACTTCGAGCATCTCGGCGCGTACGAGGCGCATCACCAGTGTGACCTGGAAAAGCGAGAGCGAGAGCGCGGGCAAGATGATGGACATGCGGCCCGAATGGGTCAGCAGGCCCGTGGACCACCAGCCGATATCCACTGTCTCACCGCGTCCGAAAGCAGGCAGCCAGCCAAGCCAGACTGAGAAAATCAGGATCAGTCCGATACCCACCACGAAACTGGGCAGCGAGACGCCGATGATCGAGGTGAACTGCATCGTCTCGGCATACCAGGTCTGACGCCGGATCGCCGTGATAACCCCCATCGGGATACCAACGACCAGAGAGATCAGAGTGGCCACGATCACCAGTTCGAACGTGGCAGGGAAGCGTTCGGAGATCATACCCAGCACGTCTTGCTGGTTGCGGAAAGAGATACCGAAATCGCCTTGAGCCGCGTTGGTCACGAAGGTTCCGAACTGTTTGATAAAGGACTCGTCCAGGCCGAGGCGCGTACGCAATTCGTCACGCTGCGTCTGGGTGGCCTGTTCGTTCAGCATCAGCTCTACCGGATCGCCAACGAAGCGAAAGATCATGAAGGCGATGAAGCTTACCGACAGCATCACGAAGATGGCATTGGCGGAACGTTTGATCAGAAAAGCCAGCATGGCTGCCTCCCTTTCGTGAAAAAGGAGGACGGCGCCGCAACGCCGCCCCAGTCGACGGGGATTACCTGGTCACGTACCAGAGCCGCGGCTTGTTATCGGGGAACTGGGGAAAATCCTCGAAATCGGACGAAGCCGCCCAGGCCATAGGCTGCTGGTGCAGCGGCATCATCACGATTTCTTCCTTGGCGATCCTGAGCGCTTCGGTCTCCATCGCCAGACGCTTCTCGCGATCGAGCTCCACTCCGGCGGCCTGGGTCAGGCGGTCGATGTCGGGATAGGACCAACCGCCCCAGTTAAAGACACCGGCATTTCCCTGCTTGCTGTGCAACATCTGGATCAGGATCGAATAGGTATCCAGCATCGGCAGTGTCGCCCAACCGATCGTGTAGACATCGGCCTGACCATTGGCACGCTTGGGTGTCTGTTTCGCGTTGGGTCCGATATCGAGGCGGGGCTCGAGTCCGATACGCGACCACATCGAGGCAATTGCCTGGCAGAACTGTTCCTCGTTCACGTAGCTTTCATTGGTGCAGATGAAATCGAACTCGAACCCATCCGCATAGCCGGCCTCGGCCAGCAGTCCTTTGGCGCGCTCGACATCGACGCCTACCACCTCGTCCAGCACCTCGGAATAACCGGGAATGGCGGGCGCAACCAGGGTGCCGGCGTTACGGGATTTGCCGCGCATCACCTTGTCACGGATCAGGTCCATATCCACGGCCATCTGCATCGCCTGACGGACGCGCAGATCGTTCATCGGGTTCTCGCCACCCGCGACCAATTCGTCGCGCCGGTTAAAGCCCAGCATGACGGTCCGCAAGTCTGTACGCTCCAGAACCTTGAGGTTCGGCGCGGCCTGAAGGCGCGGCAGGTCCTGCACCGGGACGCTGTCGATGAAATCGACCTCGCCGGACAGGATCGCGGCCACCCGGGTTGCGGCGGAGGTGACGGGCTGGAATTCGATCCGGGTCAGGTTGTGTGCGGGCTCGTCCCACCAGTCTGTGTTCGCGATCAGGATCGTCTGCGCCTCGGGCGTGCGAGATTCCAGCCTGAACGGGCCTGTGCCATTGGTATTGAAGGTTGCAAAGCCCTCGACGCCCGCGCTGACATCGGTCGGTTTCTCGGCGTTGTTTTCGACCAGCCAGTTCTTGTCGAAGATGAGAATGTTGGTCAGGTCGTTGAGCAGGAGCGGATAAGGGCCGGTCAACTCGATATCAATCGTGTACTCGTCCACCACCTCAGCGCTTTTGTAGGCGGGCAGGTTGCCCTTGAGCGGCGAAGTCTCATCGCTGACACGCTGGAGCGAGGCAAGAACGTCTTCAGCGGTGAAGGGATTGCCGTTGTGGAACTCGACCCCCTCGCGCAGCTTGAACCGCCAGGTGGTCGGAGAGACGATCTCCCAGGACTCGGCGAGGCCGGGCTCGATCTCGAGGTCGCGATTGAAGCGGACCAGCCCCTCGTAGATATGGTTCAGAAAGTTGATCGTGTAGCTGTCGCCATAGGAATAAGGGTCCAGCGAGACGATGTCGCGTGGCGCGCCCCATTTCACTGTGTCTGCCAGAGCGCCGGTTGCTGACAGCGTGGCAACCAGCCCACCGGCAAGTAGGGCCTTGGGGCAAAATCCTAGAATCATAATCAATTCTCCCTGTTATGGATACAATACGTAAAATTTTTGCATCCGTTTGATCCGCAATCCCATCAACACAACAAGAACCGGGGGATTTTTCTTCCTTCAAGGTGGGTTGATCACCCCGAGATACTATCGAACGTTAAGGGGCAGAATGCATCATGTCCACAAAAGATTCTAATATTGCATACAATTCATGTATTCGATACAAAATGCATCAGAGCTGGTATCATTTGTACGGCCCTGAGCGGGCCGATCCAACAGGCAGTTAAGTGACCAAAAACATGTACAAATCCTCCAAGCGCAGCTTTCCAGTCTATGACTCGTTGCGACAGGCGATCATCGAACAAGCATTGAAACCGGGTGTGAAACTCCCCGAGGATTCCATTGGCGAGACCTTTGGTGTGAGCCGAACGCTCGTACGCAATGCGCTGGTTCGGCTGGATGCAGAGGGGTTAGTCGACATCCAACCGAATCGTGGGGCGTCGGTGGCGGAGCCTACTATCGAAGAGGCGTACGACATCTTCGACATGCGACAGTGCCTTGAGCGCGAGGTAATGCACCGGCTGTGCCAGATGGAGCCTGGGCCTATTATCAAGGCACTCAAGGCGCACTTGGCAGAGGAGGACAAGGTCCTGGGCAAGGACGGCACGCGCTCGATCCGGCTGGCCGGGGAGTTCCATATCCTGCTGGCAGAGCTGACAGGATCGCAGATTCTCGCGAATTATGTCAACGAGATCGTCTCGCGGTGCTCATTGATCTTGGCGCGGTTCGCGCAGGCGCATTCGGCGGAATGCGGGGTTGAGGAACATGCCGAGATCATTGAGGCCATCGCCCGGGGGGATGCCGAGCATGCAATAACGCGGATGCACGGGCATCTGCGCGGGGTACAGGACAGAGCGCTGTTGAACCCAGAAGACGAACGCGAGGAGAACGTCGCCGCGATCCTTTCACGTTATCGTGGACCAGGCGGATAGGCTCACAATGGTGGCCGGTCAACGTCAACTCACCGGCTCCCAGTTCGAGCCCGAGCGTGGCGAGAGTGGCATCCAGCACGCCATCAACAGGCGTTGTTAGGCCAAACAGAAGGCGGTCTGTCAATCGGCATGCAATCCTGAGCCCCTATCGGCGCTTAAAAATGACCCCCTTATTCTGCGCAGGGGTAGCTGGCCCGATGCGGTGTAGCCATCACACAGCGCAGCCGCGTCGGGCCAGCGGGGCCTGGTTACTCCCTGGTCTTGAAGCGCCAGCTCTCGTTGCCGGTTTCGACGATGTCGCAGCGGTGGGTAAGGCGATCAAGTAGCGCTGTCGTCATCTTCGCGTCACCAAAGACCGATGGCCATTCACCGAAGTCGAGGTTGGTCGTCACGATGATGGACGTGCGCTCGTAGAGGCGACTGACGAGGTGGAACAGCAACTGGCCGCCGGTC
>NZ_BDIY01000026.1 GCF_002072155.1 Roseovarius sp. A-2
TCGCTGAAATCCACGCCCGGGGTCGGTTGGCCTGGCAAGTCAGCAGTGGCTACAATCAGCGCAGCCGGGTGGAAGCGCAGATGGGGCGCTGGAAAGGTATGATCGGGCCAAAACTGCAGGCACGGTGCTTCGAAAATCAGAAGACGGAAGTCAGGATCGCCGTCAATGTTCTCAACAAAATGACCGGACTGGGCCGCCCCGAATTCGAGGCGGTCGTGTGAGGCAATTCTTGGGTAAGGGCGCGCTCCGACCTTCACCGGATACGTGCAACATGGCCTCGTGCCGTAGGTTTGCGACTTCCGCCAGCTCCAGTCGTCGATCCCGATGACCGTCGGCGCCTCGGCGGTGCCTTGAGCACACTTCTTCAGCTGCCTGAGCACCGTGTCATCGCTGACCCCAAGGCCCACACGATGCAACAACCGCTCGGCAGGCCGTCCGCCGGTCGCATGCCCAAGATGGCTGACAATCTCCCCGACAGGCGAAGTACGACGTGCAAATGAACGCGCAATCGAGGCGATTTGGTCTGAGAAAGTCCGGCGTGGGCAAGCGGGTGCCTGACATCGCCAACGGCAAATCGCGAGACCAACCGTTACCTGGTCTCCATGCGCGGGATAATCCTGCAGCCGCCGACGCCGCCAGCCGTGACGTCGGCGTGAATGCAATCCACAGTCTGGGCAAATGCCGTTGGGTGCCAAAACGCCAGATACAATCCACCCGCCGGATTCACTTCGCTCAACGCTTTGAACGGCAACATCGCTCCCGGGCGACCAGTGCTTCTTCGAACTCACAACTATCCCTCCTGAATTTTTCAGTTTCAGGATAGTTCCGCCACACAAATTGAGGCAGAGCCCCTATTTCCTCTATTCGGCGTCGAAGGTGCGCCTTTGATGTCGCAAGCTCTTCTTGGGTCAATTCTGGCCTGGGTTTCAGGCATAGGAGACGCGCTGCAACAAAGGGCTCTGCATCCTCGTGTGCGCAGTGCAGTTCTTCCGCGATACTTGAAATGAAGGCGTGGCGGTTAAGCTCTGCGCTCTGCAACCCACCCAAGGTCCGCTGGAGGAAGATGGAGGCGGATGCGATATCCTGATACCCCAACGCAGCAGCCTTTTCGAACTGTCGTGCATCGAGCTGGCCATCAAGGGCATCGAGTGCTTTGCGCAGATCACCGACCGCCTGGGCGACACCAAAGACTTCGGCCATGACCGCTTGATCGACATTTTCAAGCTCACCTGTCCTTGCGTCCAAAACTCAGTCGGCATCGGTCATATCCACCAAGGCCCCCTACCCTGCTGCGCGATCCAGAACCTCTTCGGCCCACTGGTTCAGGCTCTTGCCGGAAAGCTCGGCTGCGAGCGCGGCCTTGCGATGCACTTCGGGATCGACACGGAACATAACCTGGCCGGAAAAGGCCTTCTGCGGCTCCTTGCCGACCTTTGCGCAGGTTTCGATGTAATCTTCGACCGCTTCGTGAAAGGCATCCCGCAAAGCTTCAACCGTGTCCGCGTGAAAGCCGACACCATCGCGGATACCGGCGAGGCGTCCGGTAAAGATTCCATCATCGTCGTCATATTCGATGCGGGCCGTATAGCCTTTATAGGTCATGGAATTGGTCATGGTGTAACTCCGATCCGTTCCAAGAACGCGCGGGCGGCGCGAACTTGGTACCGTTTGGCTTCCTTGGCGGGGTGTGGACGATGAAATGTCTCGACCTCGCCATCCTTTTCGAACCGCACCCGCGAGCCGCGTCCTTCGATCACCTGTGCGCCAGCAGCGACAAGTAAACGCTCGATTGCCGACCATTCGACAGTGCCGGACACCGGGTCTGTGAAGACAACGGCTAGGGTCTGGCGGTGTTTGCTGTTCATCAGGTCATATAGCAAGTGCTAGCGAAAAATGCAAGCACACTTTATTCTCAGAGTAGGGGCAGGATGTCATCCATCATCGAGAGCTGTAGAGTTCCCACATCTGTTCGATCAGTTGGCCCTGGGTGATTCCAAGTTTTTCCGCTTCGGCCTCAATAGCCTCCCCTTCTTTGGGAAAAACCTTCGGGTGCAGCTGGTGGGTGCGAGGACTGGGTTTGCGGCCAGGCTTCTTGCGAGGGGTGCGATCAAGGAACCCCCTAGC
This sequence comes from Roseovarius sp. A-2, assembly GCF_002072155.1. Lineage (GTDB taxonomy): Bacteria > Pseudomonadota > Alphaproteobacteria > Rhodobacterales > Rhodobacteraceae > Roseovarius. Next base: position 2,125 of record NZ_BDIY01000026.1, read on the forward strand.
CGCCATAATTCACCACGGTCGGATTTTTGCCTGGGGTCGTGCGGTTTGTTGCGTGCATGACCTTGATGCGCAACCGGAGTGTTCGCCCCTGGGCTGAAGGCCGGGCGTTTTCTTGTTTTGAGGGAGCAAATGAACCTTCACGGCCGTGCGACCGGCAGGGCGCTGCTGTCCGACGCCGACAACATCACCGCAGCCGGCAGCCTTCTGAAGTCACGCCTTGCGCACAGGACGTCTCGGGAAGAGATTTTCACCACCATCCATGCGCTCCGAAATCAGGGGCTTTCCTGCAGCGAGATCGGGCGGCGAACAGGGTTCCCGCGTCGCAGCATCGCGAAATGGCTGCAATTCGAGACACCACCGGACCGCAGGCGGGCAGCTTTGAAACCAACTTCGCCGTGGTACTTTGAACCGTTCCTGAGCAAAAGCTGGAAAGACGGCATTCGAACTGGAAGCGCCCTGTTCCGTCTGATCCGAGAGCGTGGTTACGAGGGGAGTCAAACGCATTTGCAGCGGCTGCTGGCGGGCTGGCGCAGAGCCGAAAAGCAAGCGAGCGACCCCAAGGTAGCGCACGAAATCCTTAAACCAGTCCGGGACCCGGAAACGGGGCACGCGATTTCCCCAGTCATCGCGGCCGCGCTGTGCATCAAACCGCGCGGCAAGCTCACCCCGGATCAGGCGCGTAAAGTCGACGCTCTCAAGACCGGCTCTCCCGCCTTCGTAACGATGCGCAGCCTCGCCATGCGGTTCAACGGTATCCTGCGCGGCCGCGAAGCAGACCCGCTTCCAGCATGGATCGACAACGCGATCGAAACCGACCTGGCGCCACTCGTGCGCTTCGCCCGCACCTTGAACCGAGACTTCGATGCGGTCAAAAACGCCATCGAGACGCCTTGGAGCAACGGCCAAGCAGAAGGTCAGATCAATCGCCTGAAGACCCTCAAACGCGCCATGTACGGCCGAGCCGGTCCAGAATTGTTGCGGGTGAGAATGTTACCGTTCCGCCACACAAATTGAGGCAGAGCCCTTTTTTGGGTGATATCGCGTAAGCTCTGTGCTCTCAGCGTTTGATGTTCGGTCGCTAGTTCCGGTGGCATCGCCAAAACACTATCAGTATCGTTGGCTTGCGATGTTATCTTGAATCAACTGTTTATAGAGGATTTGTATTTTCATTGTGACCGAACGCTGGCTGGTGCCGATGGATTTGCCGTCAATCTCGGCGACGGGGGTTTGCGCACCGAATGTGCCGGTCAGAAAGGCCTCATCTGCACCATAAGCCTCGTAAAGCGAATAGTTTTTCTCGAACACCGGAATGTCATTGGCGCGGCAAAGGTCGATCACCTTCTGCCGCGTCACCCCGTTCATGCAGTAATCCCCCGTCGAGGTCCAAACCTCGCCCCGCCGCACGATGAAGAAGTTGCAGGCGTTGGTGGTATTTACGAAACCGTGCGGATCCAGCATCAGGCCTTCGTCCGCGCCGGCCTGCTCGGCCTGCAGACAGGCAATTACGCAGTTGAGTTTTGAATGGCTGTTGTATTTCGCGTCTTGGCTCATCGGCAGCCCGCGTACCTGCGGGACGGTGGCCAGCCGGATACCTTTTTTGCGCAGGCCCTCAACGGGCTTTGAATGCTCCATGATGATGACCAGCGTGGGCCCGGTTCGGCTGAGCGAGGGATGCTGGAACGGCTTTACCTTCACGCCGCGCGTCACCATCAGGCGGCAATGGACATCCGATGTCATCCCGTTCGCTTCGGCCGTGCGGGTCAACGCATCGAGGATGCCTGCCGCATCGGTGCCGACATCCAGCGACACGGCCTTGCAGGAGTTGAAGAACCGATCCATGTGCTCGTCGAAGAACGCCCATTTGCCATCGTAGAGGCGCATGCCCTCCCACATCCCGTCGCCCAGCATGAAACCGCTGTCATAGACGGAAACCTTGGCCTCGTCGCGGTGGACGATTTCGCCGTTCACATAGATCTTGATGTCGCGGTTGCGGGCGTCTTCGTCGGCATCATGGGTCGTGATCGGCTGATCGGCTTTGGCTTGGGTCATGGTCTTTCCGGTGTATCGTGTTGGGATGAAGTCGGACATGCCGGGCGGTTCGCACACCCGGCATGTCTGCTGTTCAAGTCGCCGTCACTTGCTGAAAAGAAGCTCGCGCTGGATGGCGGGTGAGGCTTTGGGATCCAGACCAAACTCCGTCAGGAAATCAGCATACCATTTCTGCGTCTCACCCGTTTCGTACCAGAAGAAGATCGACGTATCGACCCAGTCGCGAAACGTCTTGTCCGCCTCTTTGCGCACGCCAACCGACGTGGGCGACGAGAAGGCAGGTGTCGGGATCACCAGCTGACCACGGCCCAGCTTCTTGCGTGCGGCCAGCAGCGGCGGATGAAACAGGGATACGGCATCGACACGGCCGGACTGGAATGCCGCGATGGATGCGCCATTGTCGGGGAAACGCTGGATATCCGCCAGGGGCAGGGCTTCGGTGACGAAGCTGTCCATGCTGGACCCTTGCGGCACGGCGAGTGTCACACCTTCCTTGTTGAGATCCTCCCAGGTGTCTGCGGCCAGATCTTCATTCGCCAGCACCGCCAGCGAGATATAGAGCAACGGATTGCTTGGGAAATCGATCGACATCGCGCGTTCGGGCTTGGGATCGAGTATGGGCATGAAATCGATCTTGTTGGATTGAAGCGCCGCCACTGCCGTACCCCAGGTCACCTCAACGAATTCAAGCTCCGCGCCAAGCGTTTCGGCCATCTTTTCTCCGAGGGTTACGGCAAGACCGCTGTCCCATGTTCCGGTTGCGGGGTTCTTGCTCCACCAAGGCGGAGCCTGCAACGCACCCATACGCAATTTGCCGGTTTCCTGGATCTGATCCCAGGTCGACTGGTCCTGCGCCGCGACGGGCGCGGTCGATAGCGCGGCGGCGGCGGCTATCCCCGCCATCCATGTCGCCGCATGTTTGAGCAAATGTTTCATTTTTCTACCTTTCCTGTTGGTGTTTTTGGTTATTCGGGAAGTTTGAACAGCGCATGGCCTTCCAAGAATTCCTTCATCCGCTGTGTTTGAGGATTGCGCAGCAGCGTCTGCGGCTCCCCTTCTTCGTGAATTGCCCCTTGGTCCAGGAACAATACCCGGTTGGCCACGTGATAGGCGAAGCCCAGCTCGTGTGTGACGCAGATCATCGTCATGCCTTCTTCGGCCAGTTGGCGCATGGTTTTCAAAACCTCTCCCACCAGTTCGGGATCGAGCGCCGACGTGACTTCATCGAAAAGCATCACGTCCGGGTCCATCGCCAGCGCGCGCGCGATCGCGACCCGCTGTTTCTGCCCGCCCGAAAGCCGCGATGGATATTCCGCGGCCTTGTCGGCCAGACCCACGCGGGTCAGCTGGCTCATGGATTTCTCCTGCGCTTCGGACTTGTCCCGGCCGAGGACTGTCAGCTGTCCCTCCATGACATTTTGCAGGACGGTCATATGCGGGAACAGGTTGAAATGCTGGAACACCATGCCGATGCGGGTGCGCAGCTTGCACAGATCCGCCTCCTTGTAGCGGGTCTTGCCGCCTGCGGCGGTCCCGACGGCCTCACCGTTCAGATAGACCCGGCCGCTGGTCGGTGTTTCCATGAAGTTGATGCATCGCAGCAGCGTTGACTTGCCCGATCCGCTGGATCCCAGCAGGACCATGGTTTCACCCGCGTTCACTTGCAGGTCGATCCCCTTGAGGACATCAAGAGTTCCAAAGCTCTTGTGCAGGCCTTCTACGCGGATAAGTTCGGTCATCGGTCACTCCGGTTCAAAACGCGTTCCAGTGCATATGTTCCCTGCACGACCGGGTAGAGCACCACGAAAAAGATCAGGGCGACGGCGGTGTAGGATTCAATCGGGTTGTAGTTGAGATCGGCGATCAGCTTGGCCTGAAGGAGCGTTTCGACATAGGCGACGACCGAGGCCAGAGTGGACATCTTGAAGACCTCGATGCCCCGGTTGGTCAGCGCAGGCAGCACCCGTTTCAGGGCAACGGGCAGAATGACCCGGCGCATGGTCTGGGCAAAATTCATGCCGATGGCCTTGCCGCCCTCCCACTGGCCTTTTTCGATGGATTGGATGCCGGCGCGGTAAATTTCCGCCGAGAACGCCATTGTGTTCAAGGAGATGCCAAGAGCGGCGGCCTGAAACGGAGAGGTTTCGATCCCGGTCAGAACCGGGAAGGCGTAGTAGAACCAGATGATCTGCACCAGCACGGGTGTGTTGCGGAATACCTCGACAAAGACGCGGGCAGGCCATGCGGCGACGGGATGCTTGATGTAGCGAAGGATGCCGATGATAAGCCCGCCGAACATGCCAAACGTGACCGTCACGCCAAACATCAGCAAGGTGCCCTGCAGCCCGACCCAATAGACGCGCCAGTTTTGAAAGATGGTTGCGAAGTCCCAGTTGTGATCCATCTTAACCCACCGTTCCTTCGCCAGATTTGGCAAGCCTGCGCTCCACCATGATCGACAGTTGGCTGAACCCGAAGATGAGGACGAAATAGATCAGCGCTACCACGGAATAGACCTCGAGCGGGCGGAAGGTCCGCTGCGCGAGATCGTTGGCTTGATACATCAAGTCCGTGTAGGCGATGGTCGAGACCAGCGTCGTCGTCTTCAACAGTTCGATCGAGCGTTCCATGAAGGCCGGGATCATGCGCTTGACAGCTTGCGGCAGGATCACCCGGCGCAGGCTCTGGTTGCGGTTCATCCCGATGGCCTTGGACCCCTCCCACTGACCGTGATCGATCGACTGGATGCCGCTGCGGAAAATCTCGGCGAAAAAGGCCGAAGATTGGATCGAGAACGTCACGATGGCCGCCGTAAACGGGGTCATGTTGATGCTGAACAGGATCGGGAAGGCAAAGAAGAACCAGAAAAGCTGGACCAGCGGTGGCGTGGTGCGAAAAAACTCGATGATGAATGCGGAGACCATCGACACCGGCCGCAACGTCGACAGTCGCATCAGCGCCAGGCCAAGGCCGAGCGGCACACCGAAGGCCAGCGCAAGCCCGGTGATTTTGAGGGTGTTCAACAATCCCCAAAGCAACAGGTCCATACCGCCAAGGACGGGTGCAAAATTCCATTCCATATCAGCAGACTTCCATTTGGCGCGCATGGGCGGATTGCGTTCGCGTGTGATTCCGCTCGCCCATGAATCGTGACACGCGGTAGGGGGTGATGTCGATGTTCGGGATGCTGCCGCCAATCATATCGGCCAGGATCCGGCCCGTCCGGGCGCTTCCGGTCAATCCAACATGCTGGTGCCCGAAGCCCAGATAGACACCATCGAGATCGGGCAGCTGGTCGATGATCGGGATCGAATCCGTCGGCGCGGGCCGGTGGCCCATCCAGCGGGTTTCCTTGGCAAAGCGCAGACCGGGAAGGACGCGGTCAACGCCGCGTTTCAGCGCCTCGAACGGCGCGCCCCGCCCCTTGTTGTTCAATCCGCCGAATTCGACCCCGCCAGCAGCGCGCAGACGTCCCGCCATCGGGGACAGGATGAACTTTCCGCTCGGGACCAAAGTGGGGGCTTTCGGCATGACTGACGGCTCCCAGAATTCCAGGTGGTATCCGCTTTCGGCCTCGACCGGGATTTTCACGCCGAGTTTTTTGGTCACGAGCGGGGACCACGCGCCGGCGGTGATTGCAACGGCGGATGCGTCCAGCCGCCCGCGCGGCGTGACAACCCCTGTCGCCCGGCCATTCTCATGGGCAATATCAGTCACTTCCGCGTGCAGGAAAGTGCCGCCCGAGGCGACGAAGTGGTCCCGCAGGTCGGCCAGATAGGCACCTGGATCCGTGATCTGCCCGTGATCGTGCAGGGTTGCGAGCAAATCGAAGCTATCGGGAAACAGCGGATCGCACGCGGCCCGCGCCGCGCCTTCATGCTCGGTCCAGCGGAACCCCAGATCCTTGCGGATGCTCCACCCCAGAGCATCTTTCTCGAAAGCGGCGCGATCCTTGAACAGGACGGCAAAGTCACATGGCTTGATGTGGCGGCGCGCTGGAGTGCCTTCGCTCAGCGCCAGATGATCGTCGAGACTGTTGCCGACGATGGGGGCCATCGCCGATGCGATGCGGCGAACGTCAGCCTCGTTCGCGTGCGACAGATAGCGCAAGGCCCACGGGAGCAGCTTCGGCAGGTAAGGCCAACGCACAAAGATCGGATCGGACGGGTTCAGCAGCATTTTGGGCAGTTTGCCCAAAAGCCCCGGCATCGTGACCGGCAATACCGAAGACGACGCCAACACCCCGGCATTGCCGAAGCTGGCCCGATCTCCGGGCGCGTCGGCCTTGTCGATCAACGTGACCCGGCGTCCGGCCCGTTGCAGCCAGATGGCCGTCGCAATCCCGACCATGCCGCCGCCAACCACGACGACGGGTGGTATCTGGTCCGTTGCGGGATTGCGCGGCTCACTTGGCATATGACTTATTCCAGCCGCGCTTTTTCAAGATCGGCAAAGCTGCGATCCAGCGCATCCAGCACCGGCTGCACGTCCTCCATCTGCAAACACAGAGGCGGCACCATGCGCAACACGTTTTTGAAGGTGCCGGATTTCGACAGGATCAGGCCATGCTCACGGGTCCGCTCAAACACATGGGCTGTATGTTCCGGTGCCGGTTCTTTGGTGTCGCGGTCCTTGACCAGTTCGATGGCTTGCATGAAACCACGCCCCCGCACGTCGCCGATAATCGAGTAGCGATCTTTCAGCTGCGCGAGCCCCTCGCTCAGCTTGGCACCGACCGTCTTGGCGTTGTCGATCAGGTTGTCTTCGCGGATCACGCGCAGCACGGCACGCGCCGCCGCACAGGCAACCGGGTTGGCACCGTATGTGTGGAACAGAAACTTGCCGGCCATGCACTCGGCAATCTCTTTCCTGGCGACGACAGCCCCGATCGGGATGCCATTGCCCAAGCCCTTTGCGATGACCATCATATCCGGCACGACGCCGTGATGATCGAAGCACCACATCGCGTCTCCGGTTTTGCCAAAGCCGGACTGAACTTCGTCGATAATCATCAGACCACCCGCCGCGCGGATTTTCTCGGCGGCACCCTTCATGTAGCCGGGTGGCATCGGAATGATCCCTCCGTAACCCTGAACAGGCTCGATCAGCATCGCCGCCAACTCGCCGCATGTGGAATATGCGATCGTGCGATCGATTTCGTCCAGATAGGGATCTGTCCCCGGTCCGAAGATGCCACGATACTGGTTCGGCTCTGCCGCGAACGAGATGTTCGACAGCTGCGCCACGTTGTGGCGAAACCCGTGCACACCCGTGACGGCTTGGGCACCATACGTGGCACCGTGGTAGGAATTGCGCAGCGCGACGATGTCATGGTTCCCGGTCGAGGCCCGCGCCATCATCATTGCAAGATCGATCGCTTCGGCACCCGAGTTCGTGAAGTGAACGACCCATTCATGACCGGCAGGCATGGTCGCCGCCAGCTCTTCGGCCAGATGGGCGGGTACAGGATGGTGAAACATCGTGGTGCAGTGGGTAAGCTCCTTCACCTGGTCGGTGACGGCCTCGACAACTGCCGGATGCGCGTGACCCACACTGATACACAGGTTCATGCCCAGAAGATCGGTCATCTTGTTGCCAAGCTCGTCCCAGCAATACTGCATCTTTCCGTTTTTCAGGATGAGTGGCTTTTGATAGGGCACGAATGCGCGCTGAGACGCGGCATAGTACCTGTCACGCTTTTCGATTATGGATTTCGTTGACCAATCCACATCAGGTGTCATGTCGCTCATTTTTCGCAATCCTCATTGGGTAACATAGGTCTGTGACCTGCCGTCATGGTACCGGTTGCCGGTTGATTAGACAGAGCATCACACATTCACGAGACCCTGTGCATGGACAGTTCGCGGCAATAGGCAGGACAGTTGCAAATGTTTTTCACTCGGTCGCCTGGCGGACTTCCTGCGCAATAATTTTAATCCCGTCGAGGATCGCCGCGCGCGATAAAGCCGCGAAACCGAGACGAAGTTTGCGGCTTCCCTCGGACGGGTCGCGATAAAAAACCGAACCTTCGTCGACCAGAACCCCACGGTGTTTCAGTCGCCGCGCCAGATCCGTCGTGTCGAGATCGGCCGGACCCGTCAGCCAGACACAGGTGCCACCCCGAGATACCTGCAGATCGAAGTCCGGCATGTATTCCGTCAGCGCAGACAGCATGATTTCCCAGCGCGATTTGTACCGCCGCTCCATCCGGCGCAGATGCGCGTCAAGCGCGCCGCTTGCAATGAAATGCGCCATCGAATCCTGTAGCAATATTGGCGGATGGCGCATGTTCGAACGCCGGATTGCCTTGGCCTCTCGCACGATGTCGGGATGGGCCACCATATACCCGATACGCAGTCCCGGAGCGACGCTTTTGGACAGGCTCCCCACATAGATCGTGCGGCCCGACGGGTCCAGTGATCGAATGGGCCTCTCACGGGTTTTGACAAAGTTCAGCTCCGCTTCGTAGTCGTCCTCGCAGATCAGGAAGTCATCTCGGGCCGCACGGGCGCAAAGCGCAAGCCGCCGCTGCCGCGGCATTGTGACCGTGGTCGGGAACTGGTGACTGGGGGTCGTGTAGACCAAACCCACTCCGGCTGGGATCCGATCGACGATCAATCCGCACTGATCCACCGGAACGGCGCACAACCTGTTTCCGGCAACTTCGAACGCGTTTCGCGCCTCAGGGTAGCACGGGTCTTCGATGGCGACGCTTCTTCCCACATAGGCGTTCAGCATCGCCAGCAACGAGATGGCATTCTGAGCGCCTGACGTGACCAGAATTTCATCCGGCTCGGCGCTGATTCCACGATACCCCAAAAGGCGTTGCTGCAACTGCTTGATGAGATTGGGGCTGTCTGCCTCGCCCGCGTCGCGGCTCCAGCTGGCGAGCGCCGAGGCGGCCATCGCTGCCCGCATGCTTTCGCGCCATTCCTGGATCGGAAACCATTTCGGATCGATCTGATTGTAGACGAACGGATACGGATAGCTGCTCAAATCCTTTGGGTGATCCACCTTCGCCATCTGCGACGGGCGCTGGACATGCGACATCATTTTCTCCAATGGCGAAGGCCCGGATGTTTTTTCATCTTTGCTCGCGATTGCGGCGCGTTCGCGGTCTGCAACCGCTTCGTCGACAAAATAGCCGCTGCGATCCTTCGACGTCACCAAACCGATATCGATCAACCGGCAATAGGCATCGTGAACGGTATTGCGCGACACGCCCAAATGCGCCGACAAATCCCGGCACGAGGGCAGGGGCGCGCCCCTGGGGAACAAATCCCGAGCGATCGCGGAGCTGACGAGTTCACAAACTTGATCGCGAAGACACAATGTCGAGTCTTCGGGCAGTGTCAGGAAGTGCGCTTTGAGCATCGTGGCATCCGATGTGGGCCTCAAGGAAGGTTATCCAGCTTAGATTGAGTTGCCAAGGCGGCGCTTCTATCGCATCGGAACGGCGTTGTTGCAGGGATCGTCTCCGAGCTGATATCGGTTGCGATCTGTTCTCTTGAGGGTGCTGTAGATGCCGCACAAGTTCAATGCTGATCGTCGTGACAAAATCCCGAAGCAAAAGCATCGGGTGAACAACTGGACTGAGTATAACGAAGGCCTGCGGCGACGTGGTGATCTGACTGTCTGGATCAGCGAAGAGGCGCTTGCCTTGTGGTCGGCACCACCGCGAACGACGCCTGGCGGTCAGCCTGTCTATTCGGATTTGGCGATTGAGCTTTGCCTGACCTTTGGCATGGTGTTCAAGCAGCCACTGCGCCAGACCCAAGGCTTGATGCGCTCCATCGCCGGGCTGCTGGGGATGGATATCGCGGTGCCGGACTTTTCCACTCTATCGCGCAGAGGCAATGGGTTGAGCTTGTCCGCCAGAACCGCCTCCAAGAGCCCCAAGCCGCTAAAGCTGGTCGTTGATAGCACGGGCCTGAAGATCTTCGGCGAAGGCGAATGGCTGGAGGAAAAGCATCAAACCAAGCGTAACCGGCGCTCTTGGCGCAAGCTGCACCTCGGTCTTGACCTTGTCAGCGGTCAGATCGTCTGCTCGGATCTCACCAGAGATGATGTCGGTGATCCGACCGCCCTGCCGGGCTTGCTGGATCAGGTCGATGGCCCGCTTGACCTGTTTCTGGCGGACGGCGCTTACGATGGAGAGCGAACATACGTCGTTCTTACCGCACGCTTCGGGTCAATGATCAAAGTCACGATCCCACCGCCCAAGAACGCGATCCTGAGCCCCGACACTGCCCGGAACCCGGGCATTCGTGATCGCCATATCGCCGATATACGAACGCACGGTCGGATGGCTTGGCAGAAGGCATCGGGCTACAATCAGCGCAGCCGGGGTGAAACCCTGATGGGCCGTTGGAAAACCGTCATCGGGCCCAAGCTAAAGGCGCGGTCGTTCGAAAATCAGAAAACCGAGGCCAGGATTGGCGTCCGTATTCTTAACCGCATGACCGAACTTGGCCGACCCAATTTCGAACGCACCGCCTGAAATCCGTCTCGGGTAGGGCGCGTTCCGAGTTGGAGTCGATCCGTGCAACACGGCCCAGCACCCTCAAGAGAACAGATCGCAACCGATATCAGCTCGGAGACGATCCCTGCAACAACGCCTGTGTCAACTATTGACCGGCGCTCCGATGCGAAGCTTTATGGTTGACAACACCACCTTTCTGGTGGTGCTGTATTAAAAGCCTCAACAGCGCGGCTTCTACCAGTAATCGCAGACATCAGCGCTTCAAGTGCATGGCAACAGAGCCCTTAGGTGACATAGGAGTCTCCTAGGGCTTTTTTTGTTGGAGATCAATGATGAAAGCAACGCTCGAAATCGGTATTGTGGTATCTACGTCGGGGTCTTACGGCGAGATTGGCCAAGCTATCTGTGCCGGTGCTGAGCTGGCAATTGCAGAGGTCAATGCCGATTCACGAGCCAAGGTCAGCTTGCGACCGGTTGTCATGGATCCTGGCGGTGTGCCTGCCTCTTATGCAGATGCGGCTAAGGATCTCCTGACAGGTTCGGGGCTCACCCAAGTGCTGGGTTGCTATACCTCGTCAAGCCGCAAGGAGGTACTTCCGCTTTTCGAGAAGTACGACGCACTGCTTTGGTATCCATCACATTACGAAGGGTTCGAGACCAGCGACAATGTGATCTACACCGGCGCGGCACCGAACCAACATGTCGTACCGCTGGCGCGGCATCTGCTGGACAATCACGGCAATCGCGGCTGGTTTGTCGGGTCGAATTACGTTTGGGCTTGGGAGAACAACCGCATCCTGCGGGAGTCGCTGACGGAGGTGGGCGGAACCATCTTGGGCGAGCGGTATTTTCCGGTCGGAGAAACTGATTTCAGCGCACTCGTTGAGCAGATTGTGCAGGATCGTCCTGATTTTGTGTTCAACACACTCATCGGCGAGTCTTGCTATGAATTCCTCCGGCTGCTGCGGGCAGAGGCTGTGGCGTCGGGTTTTGACCAGCCCCGTCGCCTGCCGGTTGCAAGCTGTAGCCTTTCCGAGGCGGAGTTGCCGCTGATCGGCGATGCTGCGGCGGGGCACCTGTCGTCCTCGGTCTATTTCTCGACCGTCGATTCGCCTGAAAACGCTAGATTTACGGCGCAGTGGGATGGCCGATACAGTCATCTGGGACGCGCTTGCGCTGACGGCGAGGCGGCGTATATCGCGGTGCACCTTCTGGCCATGGCGGTGGAAAAAGCGGGATCAACTGGCCTGTCCGAAGTACGCGAAGCCGCGCGCGGTCTGCGTTTTGCTGCGCCGCAGGGGCTTGTGACGGTCGATCCTGACAATCTGCATTGCAGCATGCGCCCCCGCATAGGCAGATCCACTGCGGATGGGACGTTTGAAATCCTCTGCGAAGAAAGTAGCCCGGTGCGGCCTGATCCCTATCTGGTATGGGCGAGCGCAAAGCAGAAAGATGGCCGTCTTGGCCCCGATCACCTGCGGAGCGTCTCGTGAAGGCCGCTGTCAAGACAAATTTCCGCGGCATGCGTGCGCTGGTCGTACTTGGGAACGATAGCAACCGCCTTGCGCTCGCTTCTGTGCTTGGAAAGCTTGGCTTGGACGTGCAGCTACATGACCCTCATGACGCTGGCGTGCAGACGGCGCTTGAGAAATGTGACGTGGTTCTGCTGGACGCGGATGTCAATCTCGAGGTTCTGTCCGAGCCCAATGCGCTGCCTGACGTGCCTTGCATAGCTCTTATCGGAACCGAAACACCAAGCCAACTTGCGCGCGTGGTACGACAAGGCTGCATAAGCCATATTCTGAAACCGGTTCGGAGCTCAGGGGTATTCACTGCGCTGTTACTCGCGGTGAACGAGCACGAGAAACGCCAGAAGATCGCGAGAGAAATGGCCGTTTTGCGTCAGCGCCTGGCCGGGCGGCGTGAGGTCACGGCTGCAATTCTGAAGCTGATGATGGCCGACGGCATCGACCAGGACGCGGCCTATGAAAGGTTGCGTGTCGAAGCGATGAACCGGCGCATGCCCATTGAAGAATTGGCGCGTGAATACTTGGCCTGCGACGCGCGTGCCCAGGGGGGCGGTCGGCGCCCGCGGATCAAAGCCGACGACACTGCAAAGAAACTATCCACCAACAGGAGACTTAGACAATGAAAAAAAATCCCAATCGCCATCTCATGACCGCGATGCTGATAAGTACCTGCATCGCGGCGCTGCCCGCACTGGCTCAGGACGGCCCGATCAAGATCGGCGTTCTGGAGGACCAGTCGGGCGATTTCGCCGCCGCGACCAATGTCAAAGTCCATGCGATCGAACTGGCCACGAAGGAGATCAACGATGCTGGTGGTATCGATGGACGAACGATCGAACTGGTGATCTACGACACCCAGTCGGACAACCGGCGGTATCAGGAGTTCATGCGTCGCGTGCTGCAACAGGACCAAGTGGACGTGGTCTTCGCCGGTTTCTCATCTGCCTCACGCGAGGCGTACCGCCCTATCGTCAACCAGTTTGACGGCCTGGCCTTCTACAACAATCAGTACGAGGGAGGCGTCTGCGATGCCAACATGATCGTCACTGGCGCGGTGCCGGAACAACAGTTCTCCACCCTCATCCCATGGATGATGGAAGAATACGGACCGAACGTCTACACGCTGGCTGCGGATTACAACTTCGGCCAGATCTCGGCAGAATGGGTCCGCCAGATCGTCGACGAGCAAGGCGGCAACATGGTCGGCGAGGAGTTCATTCCGCTGGGCGTGTCGCAGTTCTCACAGACAATCCAGAACATCCAGGAAAGCGACGCCGATTTCGTCGTCACGCTCCTCGTGGGTGCGGCGCAGGCCTCCTATTATGAACAGGCCAACTCGTCGAATGTGGACCTGCCGATGGCGTCATCGGTCAATGTCGGGCAGGGGTATGAGCACAAGCGCTTCACGCCGCCGAGCCTTGCGCAGATGCACGTGACCACGAACTACATTGAGGAGATCGACACGCCTGCGTCCAACGATTTCGTCGAGCGCTTCCGAGCGATGTTCCCGGACGAGCCTTACATCAACCAGGAAGCTGCAAATTCCTATATTGGGATCAACCTCTACAAGCAGATGGTGGAACGCGCGGGAAGCACCGACCATGACGAGATCCGCGCCGTGCTGGGCGAAGGTGATGTGTGCTTTGACGGGCCGTCCGGTAACGTGTGCCTCGATCCGCAAAGTCAGCACATGTCGCATACGATCTACCTAGCCAAGGTCGAGGAAGATCATTCGATCAGTTTCCCGGAAGTTTGGGAAAACATCGAACCTTACTGGCTGGGCGATGCGGGCTGTGATCTGACGCAGAACGACCCGAGTGCGCAGTACACGCCGTCAAACCCGCCGCCGGCGCAGTGAAACACTGACGCACGCATCCCGGCGGGGCAAGAACCCCGCCGGGCCCCATACTTTACGACAACAGGGAGCGCGTTTCGTGGAGTTCTTCCCGGCGAGTTTTTCCATCTTCTACCAATTCGGCAATGCCTTCGCCTTCCTTGTCATCTCCTGCGCCGGGCTTGCGGTGATCTTCGGGATGATGGGGATAATCAACCTTGCACATGGTGAATTCATCATGTGTGGAGCCTATGTGACGGCCTCAACCGCGCGGGCTGGTTTGCCGCTGCCATTGGCGATCCTCTGTGGAACGCTGACGGCGGCACTGGTTGGGATGGTGCTGGAGCGCACGATCATCCGCCACCTCTATCACCGCCCACTGGACTCCATTATCGCCACGTGGGGTATCAGCCTGATCGCCACGCAGGCGGTGCTGATCCTGCTGGGGCCGACAATGTCAGGAACAGGCACGCCATTGGGCAGCATGGAGGTGGGCGAGCGGTCCTATTCGATCTACCGGCTGGCACTGTTCGCCTCTGCCGTCGGGCTGCTGGGCGGGCTGTACCTGCTGTTCTACCGGACCCGGTTCGGGGTTATCGCCCGTGCAACGATCCAGCGCCCGGAGATGGCGCGGGCGCTCGGCGTTGATACACGGCGCGTCTATGGACTGACCTTTGGGCTTGGCGCGGGACTCGCAGGGCTGGCGGGTGGGCTGTACGCCCCCACGATGACCATGGTGCCGACGATGGGCGCGACCTTTATCGTTGAAAGTTTCGTGACCGTGGTCGTTGGCGGTGCCGATATCTTCGTTGGCGCTGCACCGGCAGCGGCAATTCTGGCGGTTATCAAGGCCGCGCTGACGGCATGGTACGGGCAGCTCTTCGGGCAGATCGGGTTGCTGGTCGCCGTGATCGTGGTGATCCGGGTCATGCCCGGCGGCCTTTCGGCCTTCATCAAAAGGTGGCAGCGATGAATCCTATCGAGCTTCCTGATGCGTCCAAAGCACCCGCCCGGCGCGGACTGAAACTGTGGCTGTCGCGGCTGGAAGGGCCGCAGACCATGGGGCGCGGCCCAGTCTTCTGGGCTGTGGTGGTACTGGCCGTGCTGGCTGCCGTATCCTACCCGGCCTTCGCAAATGACTACGTTGTAGGTAACGCGGCATATTTCTTCGTTTGGACCTTCATGGCCATGGGCCTTGGTGTCGTCTGGGGGTATTGTGGTGCTCTGAGTTTCGGGCAGACTGCATTCTTCGGATTGGCCGGTTATGCGTATGGCGTGATCACGATCAATATTGGGTCGGCGTTTGGCGCGACCTGGCTTGCGCTGCTGCTGGCCGTCGCGCTTGGTGGTGTTTTTGCGCTGCTCATTGGCTATTTCATGTTTTACGGTCGGATCAAGGGCGTGTTCGTTGGTATCGTAACGCTGTCAGTCACCTTGGTGCTTGAGACATTCATGGCGCAGACTGCCGGGCCACAATGGCGCATCGGGGACGCCCGGCTGAACGGATTCAACGGCATGTCGGGAATGCCGCCGCTGACGGTGCCGTGGCCCGGCGGGGACATCATGCTCTACTCCGGCACGGCGCTTTACTATGTATTGTTGGGCATGGTGGTGCTTTGTTATCTGGGCCTGCGGGTGCTGCTGAACGCCCCCTTTGGCAACGTGCTGGTGGCGATCCGCGAAAATCCTGAGCGGGCCGAGATGCTGGGCTACGACATCCGGCTTTACCAGATGCTGGCCTTCGGACTGGGCGGGGCACTGGCCGGGCTCTCGGGTGCGCTTTACACAGCCTGGGGGCAATACATCACACCCTCCAGCATGGGCCTGACAGCCGCAGCGCTGCCCATCGTGTGGGTAGCTGTCGGGGGGCGGCGCGATATTACCGCGACTCTGCTGGGCTGCCTGCTGGTGATCGCGGGTTTCCAGTCGCTGACGATCTATGGCAGCCAGTATGCACTTGTTGTGATGGGCGCGTTGCTGGTTTTCACCGTTCTGGTCACGCCGGACGGCCTTGTGTTCACGGCGATCAACCGGATGGGCCGTCTTTTCAAGAGGGTGCGTCGATGACCCGCATTCTTGAAGTGGCCAAGCTGAACAAGAGTTTCGGCGGCGTGACTGTCGCTCGCGATATCGATTTCGTGTTGGAGGCGGGCGCGATGCATTGCCTGATAGGGCCGAACGGGGCTGGCAAGTCGTCGTTCTTTCGCCTCTTGCTGGGTGAACATGCACCCGATAGCGGGACGATCGGCTTTGCGGGTGATGACATCACAGCGTTGCGATCGTTCCAGCGCATCCGCAAGGGGATCAGCGTCAAGTTCCAAGTGCCGGGGATATTCAAGGCGCTGAGCGTCCGCCAGAACCTGGAGATCGCGTTCCAGTACCACCTGCACGGGGCAAGCCTTGGTGAGACCGTGCGCCGGGTGCTGGAGTTCACAAACCTGACCGGCGAGATCCATACGCCCGCGGGAGTGTTATCTCATGGTCAGCAGCAATGGCTGGAGATCGGCATGGCTGTCGGGGTGGAGCCAAAGCTGCTGCTACTGGACGAGCCTACGGCCGGCATGTCGCCCGATGAAACCCGCAAGACCGGCGAGATGCTGCATGAGCTCAATGCGCGCGGCATAACGATTCTGGCGGTGGAACACGACATGGCCTTCGTGCAGCAGATCGCCCGCAGTGTCACCGTGCTGCACATGGGCGCCATTTTCGCTGAGGGCGACATCGATGAGATTACCGCCCATCCTGGGGTTCAGGAAATTTATCTGGGGGCCGCAGATGACTGACACAACGCTTCTGAGCGTAGAGGGCCTGTGCGGCGGCTATGGCGGCGAGCAGGTCCTGCAGGGCGTCGACCTGAGCCTGGACGCGGGCGAAATCGTGGCCGTCATCGGCCGCAACGGCGTGGGCAAGAGCACGCTGATGCGTACGCTAACCGGGCTTCTGTCGTCCAGCGCGGGCACGATCCGGCTTGCAGGCGCGGACGTCTCGCGCGAGCCGGCCAACAAGCGCGCCCTGCGCGGCATCGGATATATCCCGCAAGGGCGCGAGGTTTTTCCCGAACTGACAGTGCGCGAGAACCTGATGGTCGGAGAAGTGGCGGGTCAGGGCCGTACGGCGCCCGATTACGACATGATCCACCGGTTCTTTCCGATCCTGAAGGAACGTGCGCACCAGCGCGCCGGCACCTTGTCGGGTGGGCAGCAGCAACAGCTTGCCATCGCACGCGCGATGATCGGACAGCCGAGCATGATGCTGCTGGATGAGCCGTCCGAGGGCATCCAGCCGTCGATCATCAATGACATCTCTCGCAATGTGCGCGAGTTGAACGCGAGTACCGGGGTCGCGGTGCTGCTGGTCGAACAGAACCTCGATCTGATCGTGTCGATGGCGCAGCGCGGCTACGTCATGGAAAAGGGCCGGATCGTGGCAAGCCTCGGCCCGGACGAGATCATCTCGCGCGATGCGGTGCGGCGTTATCTGACTATCTGAGTACCCTTAACAGAAGACTTGAAGGAGCAAGAACATGAGCTGGCTGGAAACTTCGATCATGGGCCGCAAGGGCGTTGCAAAAGGCAAGGCTGGCGATACCCACAAGATCACCATCGCCGACCAAGGCATCTTTCACTATGTCTACGGCCCCTATGCCGATCCTGTGCTACAGGTCGAACCCGGCGCAGTGGTTACGGTGGAAACCCATGATGCATTCGAGGGCAAGATCACGAAGGAAACCGACACACCGTCGGAGATCCTGAATTTTCCTTATCTCAACCCGCAGACCGGGCCTATCCATGTTAAGGGAGCGGAAAAAGGCGATGCGCTGGCGGTGCGGATCTTGTCGATCACGCCACGCGGGGAACAGCCGGTGGGCACCACATGCCTGATTCCGGAATTCGGTGGGCTGGTCGGCACCAGCAACACCGCAATGCTTAATGCGCCTCTGGCCGAGCGGGTGAAGAAGATCAACGTCGACACTGATGGCGTCTACTGGTCCGACAAGGTCACGCTACCCTATGAGCCATTCATCGGGACTATCGGCACTTCGCCCGAGATTGAGGCAATCTCGTCTCTCCAGCCAGATTACTATGGCGGAAATATGGATTTACCGGATGTCGGTCCCGGTGCGATCATCTATTTGCCAGTGAACAAGGCCGGCGGCTTGCTTTACCTAGGCGACTGCCACGCGATCCAGGGCGATGGCGAGCTTTGTGGCGTGGCACTGGAGATCCCCTCGACGGTAGAATTGCAGATCGACCTGATCAAGGGGCACGGCAACTCTTGGCCACAGCTGGAAACAGAGGAGATGATGATGTTCATTGGCTCTGCACGGCCGCTGGAGGACGCCTCGCGCATCGCCTATCGTGAACTGGTGCGCTGGCTGGCGGCGGAAACGGGCCAGAGCGAGACCGACGCGTATATGTTGCTGACGATGTGCGGCAAGGTGCGACTGGGGAATATGGTCGATCCGAAATACTCAGTCGGTGCGTCCATCGCGAAACGGTACGTGAAATAACGACAAGGATTATCTGGTATGGATCTGGGACTAAAGGGCCTGAAGGCGTTGGTGACGGGCGGCAGCAAGGGGATCGGGCGGCGCTGCGCTGAGATCCTTGTTGCCGAAGGGGCGGAAGTGGCGATATGCGCACGCACTGAAGTGGACGTAAAGGCGGTTGCGGACGAGCTTGGCTTGCTAGGTGCAGCGGTTGACGTATCTGACAAGGCTTCGCTTGAGGCATGGGTGAAGGCCAGCGCCAGCACTTTGGGCGGCATCGACATTGTGATTGGCAACGTCTCGGCGCTGGCGGTCAATGATGACGAGGCCGCGTGGCAGACGGGCTTCGATACCGACATGATGCATTGCGTCCGAATGGTGAATGCCGCACTGCCGTGGCTGGAGACGTCGAAAGACGCGTCGATCACGCTCGTCTCGTCGGTCTCGGGGCGCGAGATCGACTTCACCGGACCGGCCTATGGCGCGTTCAAAGCGGCGCTGGTGCATTATGCTCAGGGTCTGGCCTACAAGCTGGCGCCGCAGGGTATCAGGGCGAACACGGTGTCGCCAGGCAACACCTTTTTCGAAGGCGGGATCTGGAACAAGATCGAAACTGGCAACCCGGAGTTATTCGCCACAGCGCTTGGGCTGAATCCAACGGGGCGCATGGCCACACCCGAGGAAATTGCTCGTGGCGTGGTGTTCCTCGCGAGCCCAGCCTCAAGCTTCACGAGCGGCACCAATCTTGTAATTGACGGGGCGCTTACCAAGGGGGTGCAGCTTTAGTATCCACGCCCTGGAGCAAACCCTCCGACTTCCAGTCGGACCCGCTTCAGCGTGAGAGAATCGTGTTATGACACTGGCAAACACTGCATTTACTATCACCGCTACCACATCGTCTGGTCGACCAAGTACCGTTACAAGGTGCTGACCGGGGCGCTGCGCCTGCGGGTGCGCGACATCTGCCGTCAGGTCTGCCGCGAGAACGAGGTCGACATCTTGCGCGGGGTGCTGTCGAGCGATCACGTGCACATGTTCGTGTCGGTGCCGCCGAAGCTCGCGATTTCCGATCTGGTGCGCAAGATGAAGGGCCGTTCGTCTCACCGGGCGCAGCGGGAATTCCCGCATATCCGTAAACGCTACTGGGGCTGCCGGTTTTGGGGCAGGGGGTATTTTTCAACCACCAACGGCGCCATCACGGAAGACATCGTACTTCAGTACCTGGAAAATCACATCGCTGATCCTACCGGCGCCAGATGGAGTGGTTGCCGCCCTCCCATGACGGCATCAATTTGTGCCAAGGTTGTGGTGTTAAAAGCCACACAACGAGGAGGACGGCGAGATGAAGGATATGATGATTGGGGTGGATCTGGCAAAGAATGTTTTTCAGGTCCACGGTGCCCTGCGGACAGGAGAGGTACAGTTTCGCAAAAAGCTCACGCGAAAGCAGTTCCCCGCATTCATGGCCCGGCAGGCCCCCTGCCTGATCATCTTTGAAGCCTGCGGCAGCGCACACTATTGGGCGCGTGAGATGGAAGCGCTTGGGCACGAGGTGAAGCTGATCGCACCGCAATATGCGTGCCCGATATTGACTGGATTGACGGCGCTGATCTATGCACCAGCGTCTGGGGCATCCTCTCGGGTAGCGTCCAGCCGGGCAACGACATCGTGATCTAT
Source organism: Roseovarius sp. A-2 (assembly GCF_002072155.1). GTDB lineage: Bacteria > Pseudomonadota > Alphaproteobacteria > Rhodobacterales > Rhodobacteraceae > Roseovarius. Next base: position 22,185 of record NZ_BDIY01000026.1, read on the forward strand.
GACGGCTCGGGGCGCCATCCGGCGCCGCATTGCGCAGAGTATTGCGCGATGGCTGGCAAATCGGTGAAGCTCGTTGGCCGAGACGGCTTTTTGGCGGCCGAGCTGACCTATGTCGAGCGTGTTAGCTGGAAATCCAAGCTCTACGAAAAGGAGGTTCCCACACGGTTTGATCATCGGCTCGTGCGGGCGGAAAGGCGCGACAATCGCGTCGTGGGGATTTTTGTCAACGAATTGACACAGAAAGAAATTGAGCTGTTCTGCGATCAACTTGTTGTCGAACACGGCACAATCCCGGAGGACGAGGTCTTTCAGGGATTGCGCGCTGCATCAATCAACGACGGTGTGACGGACATTGATGCGCTTTTGGCCGGTAGCGCCCAGATATCATCGGGACGACGCCAAGAGGCCCGGTTCGAACTCCATCGCATTGGCGACGCTGTGGCCAGCCGCAATATCCAGTCAGCGGTTCTGGATGCCTTCCGCCTTTGCCGGATGCTCTGACCCCACCTCCTTCACTGGTCCGCTACCAGAGGGCGGGGGTGATGGCGGTGATCCTGGCTCACCGCTAGGTGGCACCGCTGTTGTCGGATGAGCATTTCTCGGTTGTTGGGATATTGATCAAGGCTTGGGCGTCGATGAAAGGTTTCCAGTCGAAGGCGGAGGATACGCCAGTATCGGCGAATCTCCGTCATTTGTGAATCGGCGCGCATGTTTGGATGTATATGGACCCCGCCTGATTGCAACGGTTTGGTTAGCTCTGGATCGGCAGTCACATTGCGGACGTATATTCGGCTTCCTTGAGCGGCTCGAACCTTCGTCGCCGCGAGCCCCGATGGATTTCCGCGCGCTTCCTCCTCAATGCCCCCGTGGCATCAGCCTCTGCCGTGCCGGTCCACACATCAGGTTCTGAAAGCGATGGGAGTAACCCTTTCACCATCGCCAGCCAGATTGCTGCAATGTTCCGTGGGTGACCTCCGTGCTGTTGTTACGCAGCTGGTTTAGCCTGCGGTCATGGCTTACGCCGGTCGATAGTTCTCACCACATGACAGAATCGACCAGACGATCCGGGCGTTCTTGTTCGCGAGGGCAACGGCAACGACATTCGGATGCCGCCGCTCGCGCATGCGACCGATCCACTGACTTCTGGGGTCGGTCTTGCCGTGTGCCTTGCCGAGAACGGCGCGCGCGCCATGGATCATCAAGGTGCGCAAATACAGATTACCCCGTTTACTGATGCCGAACAGGCGAGATTTCCCGCCACTTGATCGCTGTTTCGGGACCAGACCCAGCCAAGCGGCAAACTGACGTCCGTTCCTGAAGCAGGTTCGATCACCAACCGCCGCGACCAGCGCGGTTGCTGTAATTGGCCCGATCCCTTCGATCTGACCGATACGCTGGCACGCCTCATTGCTCCGGAACAGGGCGCGAATCCTGCGGTTGGAGGATGCAATACGCAGATCAAGCTCAGCCAGTTCCTCTCGGATTTCCCCCGCAAGCTCGCGGATCAAGTCCGGCAAGCCGTCGTCGGCACAATCTCCCTCTGCAATCTGGCAGAGCGCGCGGCGCAGATGATGTATGTCACGGGCAACGCGACGCCATGTTCGGCCAGAAGGCCACGGATCTGGTTCACCAGCCGTGTCCGGTCAGAGACCAGTCGCTGCCGGATGCGGTGAACTGCCTGGATTTCAAGTTGTTCGGGAGATTTTCAAAGATTGGCATAGCACCGTCAGCGCGCGCCTCGGCAAAAGCTCGGGCGATGTTCTGTTCGCTTTCGCCAATCCATTTCGAGATCAGATCCGAGGCGCGCTTCTCGATCACCGGCATACCGATCACGCGGGCTACGGCTTGGTGATTTTTTCGGGCATAGTGATGAGTGTCTTATCAGTTGGACTCGGCATCGTACTGAGAAGGGCGATGATTTGGTATGGAAAGCAATGGCGCTTGTAGCTGATGGTCGGTGTCTGCATCGCAGATAGCTATGACCAAATCGCCACGCGAACAACCGCGCGGACGTTAACGTGGCAACGTCTCTAAAAGGTATAGAAATTATGCTACTTTTACCCTATATTGTGTCTCATGAAGTTCGAGTTTGACCCCGACAAAAGCGCCGCGAACCGTGAAAAGCACGAGATCGACTTCGATGAGGCCCAGGCTCTCTGGGATGATCCTTATCTGATCGAGGCCCCCGCCAACGTCATGGATGAGCCGCGCTTTCTGGCCGTTGGCGTGATCGGGGCCAAGCACTGGACGGCGGTCTATACATACCGGAGCGACCGGGTGCGGATCATCTCCGTGCGCCGCGCCCGCAGGCAGGAGATTGACTATTATGAAGGCGACTGAATTCGACAAACGCTTCGATGCGGGCGAGGACATGTCCGCCCATGTCGATTGGACAAAGGCCCGCCGCCTCAATGTTGAGGCCAAGCGGGTGAACGTGGATTTTCCGACCTGGGTTGTCGCAGGCCTGGACCGGCAGGCCCAGAAGCTCGGCATCACCCGCCAAGCGCTGATCAAGATGTGGATTGCTGAGCGGCTGCAGTGAAAACGATATTGCCAAATTGCTGATGATGGCGGTGCAAACCGGTTCTCTGTGTGATCAGGCGGCCATTTCTGCGGTGTAGTCTGCCCCCCACTGGCGCTGCAACTCGTTCAGGCCTTGATGGTCTACGTGAACACCCGGATGGTTCAATCTGTTCTACGTGATCAGGATTTGGCGGCACGATTGTCGCCGGAGGATTACCGCGGCCCGACCCCGCTGATCTACTCTCATATCAACCCTTATGGCCGCTACGACATCGATCTGACCTCGCGGATCGATTTCGATAGACAAGCCGCATAGGAAGCCTCTGAATGCCCGTCTCGAAAAAGCCCCGCAGGAAATCTTCCCCATCATCTGTCAGGACCGAGCTGGCGGCTTTACCCAATCCGATGACGCTTGAGGGAGAGTGGAGCAAACTCGGTGCGGGGCCTGAGGACGAAGCACTCGGTGAGGCGCAGGACCTGGTTTATGAGGCTTGGGAAGCCGCCGATGGCCGCAGTCGCTATGCGCTTGCCCGCCGGGCGCTGAAGATCTCGCCGCTCTGCGCGGATGCCTGGCTCATCCTGGCCGAGCGTCCGTCGCTATCGCGGCAGGATCGCCGGGAATTTCTTGAACGTGCGGTCAAGGTCGGCGAACTGGCGCTCGGAGAGGACGGCTTCGCCGAATATGAGGGGCATTTCTGGGGATTTCTGGAAACCCGTCCTTATATGCGCGCGCGGCATTGCCTGGCCGAGGATCTCTGGAGATCCGGTGATCACGAAGCCGCCATTGCCCATCTGCGCGAAATGCTTGACCTCAATCCGGGTGACAATCAGGGGCTGAGATACGTTCTTCTCGCCTGGCTGCTGAACATGCGGGATGACACCGCCGTCGAAGAGCTTCTTCGTGCGCACAGCGACGAAGCCAGCGCTTTCATCTGCTACACTCAGGCCTTGTTTGCCTTTCGGAAAGCAGGTGACGGAAAAGCCGCGCGCAAGGCCGCCATGGAGGCCTGGGAGTGCAATCGCCACGTGCCAAAACTTCTCGCCCGGAAAGGCCGTGTCCGTTTCGAGGACACAGGATACTACACTTTGGGCGGCGAAGATGAGGCCGCCTGCTATATTGAGGAGTACGGGTTCGCCTGGAAGGAGACGCCCGGAGCCGTCGATTGGTTGGTGGAGGTGACGAAAGACCTGAACCGGCGCCGGAGCGGAGACACGACGCTGCACTGACAATGCCGACATTCTGGGTATACCCAAAACGACATGGCGCATGAACACTGAGACGTACCGTTTTTGTGTTCACTTTGGGCCTATTTATCGATAATGAACACGTTATGACGAAGGCACACCCAAAATGAACACATCCAGCGCAAAAATCGGCTACGCCCGCACCTCAACCACAGATCAGAACCCTGCTGCCCAGATCACGGCGCTTAAGGCGGCTGGATGTGGGATGGTGCGCACTGAGCAAAAGAGCGGCGCCACGTTGAGCGGCCGCCCTGAATTGAAGACCATCCTCGACTTCATCCATCCGGGTGAGACTCTGGTCGTGACACGGATAGACCGGCTGGCCCGATCTCTCAGCGACCTTCAGGTCATCGTTGCGGCGCTGAAGGACAAGGGCGCACATCTGGCTGCAACCGAGCAGCCGGTGGACACATCAAACGCCACGGGCAAGGCTTTCTTCGACATGCTCGGTGTCTTTGCCGAGTTTGAGACCAATCTGCGCCGGGAGCGGCAGGCCGAAGGCATTAGCGCCGCAAAACAACGTGGCGTGTATAGGGGTCGCCTCCCAAAAATCGATGTGGCCACCATTCAGGCGAAGCTGTCAGAGGGCTTGTCGCCAACGGAAATCGCACGCGACATGGGAATATCGCGGGGCACTGTTTATAAAGCAAAGGCCTTGATGTGAAAAAGAACAAGATAAAGCAGCGGTCGCCAACCGCCAAACCGCCCGCCAAAACAAACACAAAAGTACCGCCGCCGCGCAACCTTACGCCCCCGCTCTGTGAGAAATTGCGCCACGACATGATGCAAGCGTGTCTCAAGGTAGCGGAGACACACGGGTTGACGGTTGAAGGCGGGGAGTTGAACGACATCGATCTGCGTCACGGCTTCGACATCAGCTTCCGTGTCGGCATTCCGATGCCAGACGGCGCGATCTATTCGCCGGACAAAGCCCTCTTCGAAGTCCTCGCTCCACATTTTGGCCTTGAGCCATCTGACTATGGACGGACCTTCAAGTCGCGGGGAGACCTCTACCGGATCGTGGCGATCAACCCCAACAGACCAAAGTACCCGATTAGCACTGAGCGTGTCTCCGATGGGCGCGGGTTCAAGATGCCGGCCGAAAACGTCGTGATGTATCTACAGTATTCAGGAGCCTGAAAGTTCATGAATTGTTCCCGAAGAAGCCCAAATACGATGGGGTGGACACCTCCTCACGGCATCGCTTTGTGCCAAGGTAGCGATGTCGAAACGAGCTACAGAGGAGACGTCAAAGATGGAAGCTACTATAATCGGGATCGATATTGCGAAGAATGTGTTTCAGTTTCACGGAGCTGGAGCCGACGGGACCACGGTATTCCGGCGCAAGCTCCGGCGATCCGCGGTGCTGGATTTTCTGAAGGCTCTACCGCACTGCCTGGTCGCGATGGAAGCCTGTGCCAGTTCGCATTATTGGGGCCGAGAGATTGAGCGGCTAGGGCATGAGGTTCGCTTGATCCCACCGCAATATGTTAAACCCTTCGTGAAGCGGCAGAAGAATGATGCGGCCGATGCCCAGGCGATTGTCGAAGCCGCAACGCGACCGGAGATGCATTTTGTTGCTGTGAAATCGGCTGAACAGCAAGGTCAATCCATGCTGCTGAAAACGCGGGAGTTGTTTCTGATGCAACGTACCCAGATGATCAATGCGTTACGCGGCCATCTCGCGGAATATGGGATCGTAGCCGCCCAGGGGGCCTCGAATGTGAATAAGCTCGAAGCCTTCGTTCTGGAGCGCGACAAAGACGACTTGCCCCAGACTATGCGCAACATGTGCATCCGGCTTTTCGACCATTTGCGCATTCTTGATTGGCAGATCGACGATCTGACGTCCAGAATTGAGACTGCTGCACGCAATGATGAAACCGCCCGCCGACTGATGACTATCCCCGGCATCGGGCCGATGTGTGCGATGGCAATCACAACCCTTGCGCCACCGCGCGAGAGCTTTCGAAAGGGCCGTGACTTTGCGGCCTGGGCTGGATTGACCCCAAAACAGCATTCGACTGGCGGTAAGACGCGGTTGGGGCGAACGTCGAAGATGGGCCAGAGAGATATTCGAAGATTACTCATCTTGGGGGCCATGTCTGTCATTCAATCGGTTGAACGGAAAGGTGGTGCCCCCGAGGGTTCTTGGCTTGACCGTATGCTGAAGCGAAAACCCAAGTTGCTGGTTGCGGTCGCACTTGCAAACAAGCTTGCCCGGATGGCCTGGGCATTGATGAAGAATGAAGATGTGTATCGAGTTCAGCTGGCGGCTTAAAGCCATCCAGTTGTTGCCTGGAATGCGGTAGGTCTTAGCGGAGGATTATGGGCGAACAGTCGAGAATGACGGGATCTGGAGAACCAGAGAAGCTGTATGCGGAACCGACCGCGGAAATACGATTTGGACCAGATCTTCGAACTAACCATAAGGGCCCGTGGCAAGAGATGCTGCAATACAGAGGCCGGACACACGTAGGAACTCGACCGCATTCACTCAAAATCACCGTGAAAATTCACTTGCATTCCCGGAGGTGTCCACACACGCATTATTGGGGCCGAGAGATTGAGCGGCTAGGGCATGAGGTTCGCTTGATCCCACCGCAATATGTTAAACCCTTCGTGAAGCGGCAGAAGAATGATGCGGCCGATGCCCAGGCGATTGTCGAAGCCGCAACGCGACCGGAGATGCATTTTGTTGCTGTGAAATCGGCTGAACAGCAAGGTCAATCCATGCTGCTGAAAACGCGGGAGTTGTTTCTGATGCAACGTACCCAGATGATCAATGCGTTACGCGGCCATCTCGCGGAATATGGGATCGTAGCCGCCCAGGGGGCCTCGAATGTGAATAAGCTCGAAGCCTTCGTTCTGGAGCGCGACAAAGACGACTTGCCCCAGACTATGCGCAACATGTGCATCCGGCTTTTCGACCATTTGCGCATTCTTGATTGGCAGATCGACGATCTGACGTCCAGAATTGAGACTGCTGCACGCAATGATGAAACCGCCCGCCGACTGATGACTATCCCCGGCATCGGGCCGATGTGTGCGATGGCAATCACAACCCTTGCGCCACCGCGCGAGAGCTTTCGAAAGGGCCGTGACTTTGCGGCCTGGGCTGGATTGACCCCAAAACAGCATTCGACTGGCGGTAAGACGCGGTTGGGGCGAACGTCGAAGATGGGCCAAAGAGATATTCGAAGATTACTCATCTTGGGGGCCATGTCTGTCATTCAATCGGTTGAACGGAAAGGTGGTGCCCCCGAGGGTTCTTGGCTTGACCGTATGCTGAAGCGAAAACCCAAGTTGCTGGTTGCGGTCGCACTTGCAAACAAGCTTGCCCGGATGGCCTGGGCATTGATGAAGAATGAAGATGTGTATCGAGTTCAGCTGGCGGCTTAAAGCCATCCAGTTGTTGCCTGGAATGCGGTAGGTCTTAGCGGAGGATTATGGGCGAACAGTCGAGAATGACGGGATCTGGAGAACCAGAGAAGCTGTATGCGGAACCGACCGCGGAAATACGATTTGGACCAGATCTTCGAACTAACCATAAGGGCCCGTGGCAAGAGATGCTGCAATACAGAGGCCGGACACACGTAGGAACTCGACCGCATTCACTCAAAATCACCGTGAAAATTCACTTGCATTCCCGGAGGTGTCCACACACAGCTTCGGGCCAGCTAGGCCGGATAGGACGGAAAAACTGGCTCTTCGCGGGAGCCGATACTGGAGCGGAAACCCTGTCCCGCGCCATGACCATCATCGAGACCGCCAAGCTCAACGGCCTCGATCCGCTGGCCTATCTCGCCGACGTGCTCGACCGCATCCATGATCACAAGATCAACAAGCTAAATGAGTTGCTGCCGTGGAATTGGGTGCCACTGGCATCCGTGACACGCAGTCAAGCCGCGTAAGCTGCGGTATCAAAGAGGCGGTTACGACCTCGTGACCAAAGCCCGCAATCAGCCGACCCCAATGATGGGCGCTGCCACAGGCCTCCATGGCAACAACGCAGCGCGGGTGATCTTCTATAAATTTGGCAAACTGCAATCGGGACAGTTGCTTACGGAACACAACCGATCCATCCCCAGCAGCGCCGTGCAAATGAAAAACTCTCTTGGCCAAGTCGACCCCTATAAGTGTAACATCCTCCATGGATACCCTCCTCTTTGCTTGGTGATACTTCACCATTCTGGCACAAAACGATGCCGTTGAGCGGGGGTATCCACACCATCAATGTCGGTACATCAGGTGCATCTGAAAGTTGCAAAATAGCCACGTTCATCTGCGTAAAAGGCTTGAAACTGCCTGTTTTTGGGCATTTCCTTATCATTCAAATTGTAGTGAACAGGGTCTTTTACCGCCGTTCTTGTCAAAGGCTTCCCTCAAACGATATTCATCTTTACGGTATAGTCATGCCCTAGGCATATCTCTCCCCGGATAACCCTGCCCGAGGCAATCAAACAAAGCTAAAAAGGAGCATTCCATGCTTAAGACAACAACAGCACTGGCCGCCATGACCGCCTTTCTGGCCGCCCCTGCCTTTGCAGGCGCTTTGAGCGAACCCGAGCCCGAGCCCTATATCGCGCCCGTCGCGGTCGTCGCCCCCGCAAGCCCGAACTGGACCGGGTTCTATTTCGGTGGTGAAGTTGGGTATGGCGATTTCGACTTCGGCCCGAGCGACGATGGTATCATCGGCGGTGTGATCCTTGGGTATGACTATGACCTTGGCAACAACTTCGTTGTCGGTGGCGGTCTTGATTATGATTTCGCCGATATCGACGGTCTCGACGAAGTGTTCCGCGCGAAACTGCGTGGCGGCTATAAAATTGGCAATGGCCTGCTTTATGGCACCGGCGGTTACACCTTCGCCAACACGGACAATGCCGGCACTGACGATGGCTATGTTGTCGGTGGTGGCTACGAGCACATGTTGACCCAGAACATCTCCGTTGGTGGTGAGGTTCTTTACCACGACTACGGCAGCTTCAACAATTCCGGGGCAGATCTTGACGGCACAACCGCTCAGGTCCGCGCCAGCTTCCGCTTCTGATCGACTTACCTCTTCAGAGCAAACATCAACGGGCGGTCCTTGGGCCGCCCGTTTACGTCTCTCACACCGTTATGGCGCGGCTCAATCGTATTGAAACGGGGTGATGCTATGCTGCGCTGCGCTCAACACTATATGAAGCGGCCAGTAGTTTGCTAAAGCGCGCCTTCAGCAGATTGCTGATCGGTTCGTCGTCATAAGCACCATCCGCCAAAAATCTTGAAACGGGCCGTCAATCTGGTTGAGAAGTCCCGGCAGGGCTGACGGATCGCCGACGTTGTCCAAGGTCAAATCCGAGCAGATGATCTCTCCGGCGGCGAGGTCTAGACCGAGGTGCAGCTTGCGCCATTTCTTGCGTTTGGCCGGCTTGGTCATGTCGCTACATGACAACCTGACAAAGCCCGTCAAAGCTGGTACAGGTACAATATGATGGCCAACCGCTTTCTCATCGACCCTGAACCTTGATCTTAGGAACTACCCTTGGGGCCATGATGAAGCCATCGTTGACCAAGATCAATGATCCGATTTTGCGAGTCGTGATAACGCGAGCGTGGGCTCGGAGTCAGAATCGGTTCGCGTTATGAACGCGGCAGCAATAACTTGTATCGTGATTTTGGAACCAGTATTTGGTACGAATAGATGTCGCCCGAAGAACGAATAATCCAGCTCGAACGCGACCTGATCGAAACCCGCAATACGGCCGCCGAGATGATCACGGATGCGATCCGGGAGTTGGTGCCCTCCGAGGCTGGCAGAGACGTCGTGGCCCGTGCGTTCGAGGATTTCGGCAAGGCAGAGGGTGTCGGCTCGATCAAAGCCAGACTGGCGCGGCTGATCGCCGCGAAGATCCGGGAACGCGGCTGACATCACAGTCGATCAACATGAGAAGATTTGGGAGGTATCGATGCCAACGAAAGACTTTCAGTCCGCGATTGTCGGAGAGCTTGAGCGCCAGGCAGCCTTTTCTCCAGAAGACGCCATCGAGCCGCATGCGATGCGTCAGAGTTTGGGCATTCTGATGACACCTTTCGACGCGGCCGTTTCAGATTTGACCGACAGAGGCATGGTGGGTTCGGTGATGGGGGCTCTCTACCTCAAACAATAGCCCGCCATCGACCCGAGACAGGACCGGACATTCCGGAGCAGAAAGACGCTAGGCGAAATCGAGCTGGTCGCAATCAGGCCTCGCGACACCGCGGCTGGCAGAGTTGGCGCGCCACTCAAAACAAACCGAACGCCGGATAAATGCAATTCCTACACATCCCCATCACTTGGCAGGGGGAGTGGGCAAAACCTGGGGGTTACCGATCATGCTATGATGGTTTCTTTGCGAGGAGAGCTGCAGTTCTCGACGGTCGATTGGCGCTCTCATATCAAACACTGGCCGCCTGATCCCCAGGTTTTGCCCACTCCCGACAACACCGGCAGCGGTCTTGCGCGGGACAGATGCTGGACCGATCGGTCGCGCAGGAGTAACCGCTGCCGCCCGTTGGACTGGGCGCATCTCGGGCCGGGTTGCGGCCACGGCGTCGACAAAAGGAAGGGCTTCATCCAAGTCCCGGACACTGGCGCGGATCATCTCGCCGTCTTCCTGCACCTTGTCGAAGACCATCAGCTGGGTTTCGACAGAGGTGCCGAGCTTGCGGTAAACCTGCCCCTGCATCGTCAGCGCCAAGCGCGGCGTCAGGAGGCCGCAGGCGCGGGACCAATGCGCGGCATCGCGTTCGGGCGTGAACCCCGGCGGCATGATCGCCACCAGCCGCCCACCGGGCGCGAGACGCTTTGCAGCCGCGATGAGATGTTTGGCGGCGATGTGCTTGTCTCGGGAGCGATCGACCGAGGAGGCGAAGGGCGGATTCATCACCACGACGTCGGGTAGAACCGGCGTCTGCAGCAGATCATCGATATGCTCGCCGTCATGGCCTGTGACCTCGCCGCCGAAAACTGCGCGCAGGAGGCGCTGGCGAAAGGGGTCGATTTCATTGAGCACAAGCGTGGCACCGGCCCGGGCAGCGAAAGCAGCCAGGGCACCGGTGCCAGCCGAGGGCTCCAGCACGGTCTCGCCCTTGCGGATCGCCGCCGCCCGCAAGACCAGCGCCGCAAATGGCAGCGGCGTGGAAAATTCCGATGCAGCCGGATCTGCTGCTCTGACCGGCGGGTTTCCGTGAGGAGCCGTGAGGCAAGCAGTTTTGCGGTGGCGATGTCACTTGCCGCGCCGTCCCCACGCAGCAGCACCTGGACAGCCGCGGCCTGCATCAGGTCATATGCCATGCGCCAGTCCCAGGCACCGCCAGCATCGCTGCCATGAAACGTCTCGCGCATGATGCGCGCGAGCGCTGAGCTGCGCAGAGGTAGATGATCGATCTCCGCGCCGATCTGCGCGATGGCATTGGCGAGGTTAGCGTTGGATTCAACAGGATTGGGGAGCGTTGAGCGAGGCTTGGACATGGGGAATTCCTTTGGATCAGGGTCTGAGTTCCAAAGGACAAAAAGCCCGCTCTACACTTTGACGGCGTAGAGCGGGCAATTTCTTAGCGGGGGGCCTGCACTCCGATCATGGCCACTGCTGCGCTGCATGAAGAACGCGCAAAATGGTCACCATCTCAGGGCCTTCAACATAAACCAAGATGTAGTTTGGCCGAACAACCATCTCCCGGGTCCCGTCCACACGGCCCGCGCGGTACATCTGAGGGCGTTCTGGAAGGAGGGACGTCTTGTGTTCAATCTCGTCTTTGAGAACTTGAGCGGCATCCGGGTTGTCGTCAGAGATGTAGTCAATGATTGCCAACAGATCGGCTATGGCCGTGGCTTTCCATTCAAGATTTGGCAAGGCGCTTCCCGTCAATCAATGCCTGGGCGTCTTGCATCGCCTTGGCATGGGGCGTTGTGGGCCTTGGATCGTCCAGCGCTTCCTGTACCTTCGCCCGGAACCAGGCGTCATAGGCATCCGGATCAGCGGTCAATCCGGCAGGCAAGCCGCCTTCTGCGGCCACGCGGGTCAGAAGAATACGCACCGCATCGGAGAGCGTCAGACCGACGCCCGCAAGTGCGTCCGAAGCCTGTGCTTTCAGCTGATCGTCAACACGGACATGAAGCATGGATGTTTGGGCAGGCATGGATGGTCCTCCAATTGATGGGAATCATGTATCTCATTTGAGATACGATTTCAAGTCGGCAGTATGTGCGCGCGTGGTCCCGTGGTGTTGTCTCAGCGGGAAACTCAGCCACCCTGCCCCGCCAGAAACTCCGCCAGCACCGGACTGGCCGCACCCTTCGCAGAGCTGAGCAGCTCCGAGCCCGCGAGCGTCGCTTTCGACAGGCGCACGAGCCCGCCGGTTTCCTCGATGCGGTAGCAGCGGCGCTTTTGCCGCCCGCGCCTGTAGTGGGTCGCGGTGACGATCTGGCAGGTGCTGCCATCGGTGAGTGTCACAGGTGCTGCGAGCCTGATCTTGTCGCCTTCCTCGTAGTCCGGAATCGACGCCCAGTCCCGGCAGCGCTGGCGCCAGGCATGGGCGTAGCTGCCTTCTTCCTTCAGGTTGGAGAGAAGCCCGATCAGCCCAAGGGGAGCACGAGACTCGTTCGGGCCAGCGCTTTCCTCCATATCCCTGTAGCCCCAGTATCCGTCATCGTATCGGGTGAGGAAGACAGCCCCGAAAGTGATCGAGCCATCCGCATCTTCGACAGGGGTGCCGTCGAGATTGGTGACCTTTGCCGCCGCGTACCAAGTCGTACCCACCTTGCAGGCTTTGACCAGTTCCGTCCTGCGCCTGTCGGCTTCGAAGGTGCAGAGCCGGGCGATTTCCGCTTTCTCATCCGCGTAGGTCTGGACGCGGCCGTCGGTGTAGAAAAGCCATCCCATTATGCCGCCCTCCGGTCATCGATCTCCATCAATGCATCGAGCGGCACGCGGTAGGGCTGCATGGCATCGAAATCCTCACAATTGCCGCAGCTCTGCACGATCGCGAAGGTGTCGCAGGCATCCTTGAGGATGACCCGGAAGGTGCCGCCAAGACCTGAAGGCACCTCGTAGGTTCCGCCGATGAGATAGTCCGAGGCCCGGCGCACGAAGACGCGGATGCTGTGGCCGTCGGTGGCAAGCCGGATCGTGCCCCGCCCCCGGTCGATGAGCACCTGCACATCGTCGAGGATGTCGGTGTAGAATTGGCCGGTCAAATCGCGAAACGCCATGCGGCGCTGCGCCATCCAGTCGGTATCCCGAAACGGGTTCATGCCGTCGGCGAAGGCGAAGGAGGGATCGGCCTGTTCGGTGGTGACGATACGGGTGGTGGTGCCATCGATGCCGTTTGAGCGCAGATGCACACCATTGCCGACGATCAGGATCAGGGCGGGCCTGTCCACGGGCCCGTTCCAGTTGGGCAGGAAGGTTTTGCAGCCGCGCGCATGAGCGATTTGCGCTGCAACAGCGGACGCAGAGAACTTGAGAATAGCCATGGGGATGTCTTTCCGTTGGGGGTGTGGGAGGGTCGACCCGCGCAGGCGGCGTGGTCCATGTGCGGATCGCGTGATGGCTCAGGCCGCTTGCGCGACCTCGCTGTCAGCCTCCGGGATTTCCGCAGTGGGCGCCGCCTCATCAAAGGCGAGACCGGCGGACTGCATCATCGGCGGGCGGCTTTGTCAGGTTATTGACGCGCCCCGGCTGCACGCATAGTCCCCTGTCATGATCAGCCAAGTTTCACAGCCTCGCCTGAAGGGCTTTCGCTTCCCCCGTTCCGTCATCTCTTACGCCGTCTGGGCGTATCACCGCTTTGCGCTGAGCCTGCGCGATGTCGAGGACCTGCTGGCCGAGCGAGGTGTGATCGTCTCCTACGAAAGCATCCGCGTTTGGTGCCAACGGGTCGGAACGCAGATCGCCGCGAGTATCCGTCGCGACCGTCCGGCCCCGACCGACAAATGGTACCTCGACGAGGTCGTGATCACAATCCGAGGCCAGAAGCACTGGCTTTGGCGGGCGGTCGACGTGAACGGTGACGTGCTGGAGATCCTGGTCCAAAGTCGCAGGAATGCCCATGCTGCCAAGCGATATCTTCGAAAACTGGTGCGGCGGTGGGGCGTGCCGCGGGTCATCGTGACCGACAAGCTGCGCAGCTATGGCGTCGCCGTCCGGGGGCTTTGACGGTGGGCAGCACCAGCGCGAAAGCGCTCTCGCCGCCGGGGCGGGCGGTGCCGAAGAGATACGTCCATTCGTGGCGCTGATCCTGAACCCCCGGCGGGCGTTTGCCGCGCGTCCACCAGCGATGACAGAGCCGGCCCTTCTGGCCCACGCGCATCTCATCCTGAAACCAGAGGGTTATCCGCTTGCCGGGATGGGCCTCGGCGGCGCTCTCCAGTGCCGTTTGGAGCCCCCTTTTTCGAAGCGGCGCTGCGCTTTCTCGTCGGTCTTTGGATGGGTGGGGCGGGTCTTCTGTCGCGAGAACCCCTCGCGCCGCAGGATCCGCGACAGGCTCTGCGGCGGCAAGCGCTTGTCAAAGTGCTCTTCGATCCAGCGGCAGAGGTCGGGCAGCGTCCAGCTGCTCACCCCATCGGTCTCGGGATCGGGACCGCGCAAGATGCGCTCCGACAACCGCGCCAACTCGGCTTCCGTCAGCGCCTGCGGCCGGCCAGGCGTCGGGCGGTCGTAGAGCCCCGCGAGCCCCTCGGCGTTGTAACGCACCACCGCGTCGCGAAGCGCCTGCCGATCCATTCCCGCGGCGCGCGCCGCAGCGGCCCGGCTCATGCCCTCCAGCGCGTTCGCGACCGCCAGCATACGCCGCGCCACCCGGTTCGCCTTCTCACGCGCCGCCAGTGCTCGCAGCTCTGCCGCGCTCAGTTCGTCCTTGATCTCCAACGTTCGTCCCATACCTGCCTCTTGATCCGCTTTCCCGCACGGAATCACGGATCAGGCAGGTTGGAAAGGGCCGCAGAGTCAGACGTTTCGCGCGCTGATATTAGGGTATTCGTATCATATATCAATATTCTAATTCCGCATATTGACACAGATCAGACGTCAACACGTTCCAGGTTCTGCGCAACGCGGTGGCTGAGCACGGCCCACTGATCTGCGTCTGGTCTGTAACGCGTGCCGCGCGGTGGGATCTTGCATGCAGCTGACGTCACTTCATGTAACCGCGGCATCAGAACCGATCCGATAGCTCAATTCGCGAGCAAAGACATAATACCGCGACCATTCCAGCCAGATTTCATTTCCGGGCGGTTTGAGCGGGACCCATTTTCAATACAGCCACCCCAACGGCCCCACATAAGCATGAAGGAGATAACCCCATGAGCCTTGATTTCGGATTCAATCGCCAAGACGAGTCCGTGGCCCTCTGGTTTCACAATCACTGGGATTTCCTCGATATGTTCACCGAAGAACCGCTGGTGCAACTCGAAACCCCAAACGATTTCTACGTTACGCGCCCGATGGTATCTGCCGTCATCAAGAAAATCGAAGCGGAGATGGTTGAGAACGACCAACCGGTGCCCGCGATGCCCGCCTGTCACACCCAGGAATTCGCAATGCTCGAGGAAGCAATTCCTTGGGATTTTCACTGCGCTGAGCCGGAGGACTGGGAAGCTGCCCTGCCCCATTACCGCGTCTTGCTCTATCGATTGCTCGCGGATGTTCGCACTGACGGCTGCCTGATTTGCGGCTGGGACGCATGATCCTCGGCGCAGAACAAGCGAAGGCGCTCTCGCGCGGACGCTTGTCGCCCCGATGCCTCCCCTGACCAGAGCGGTGCCGTTCTTACGTGATGAGGCAGGCCCGTTTTTTGCACTGTCTCTTTTCGGCGATGCGGCAATCGCCCGGGAGGCTGGACCACATCGCCTCAATGCCATCCCCCAGCGGGATTTCCGGAGAGTTGCGAATGGTCCCACATATTCTTCGGCTGCCAAGTTGGCCGCTTCGAAACCAGTAGGGTGCCCATGTACCAGCTAACCCGAAAAATTCATGAAGAGGCGGTGAGAGTGGCGTAAAGTTATGAAATCGTGTAGATTTTGAGTGTCGAAGCCAAAATCCTGGATTTCGAGGAGCCACCGCTCACCATGGGACAAATCTACACGCCCTCACCCCCGTTTGTCACCTGTGAATGGCAAGCCGATCCTGCTCGGTTTTGACGGTGCGGACATGAGTTCCGATGCGGGACTGAGCCTGCTGCGCGAGATCGAGCGGAAGGCCGGTCTGGCCGATCGCCTTGCGGCCTGCATCGCGGATACGCGTGATCCGCAGCGACATCAGGCGATCTTGTTGGCGAGCGACAGTCCACTTGGGGAATGCCGGATCAAAGGAGCGGCATCGAACCGTGACACGTCGTCCATGCCTATTTCAGCCCCCGTTTAGCGCCAACGTGGCCTCAAGAGCCGGTAGTATGGATCTGCGTCATATTCACTGGTTCATTCGTCGAGAAGGTGCCGGTAGGGCCTCCCGGAAATAGCCTCCTGAACGATCATCAGTCCGCGGGGGCACGGCTCAGCCGGTTCATGATTTACAACGATATCATCGACGCAGCGCCAGCTATCGATCGGCGTACCGTCTCTTTTTTCCAGGCGCTCGAGGAGGCTGATGATGTCCACGGCGGCCAGGTAGTCTGCGAACATGGCATAGAGGCGTCGGGAAAGCTCTTCCTGTTCGATTTTGTAGACAACCTTATGTGCGAGGTACTTGTTCTGGCGTAGCTCCTCTTCTCCATAGTTGATATACGGCAGGTGTTCGATTGTATTTCGACGATTTGTCACGGGATATTCCTTCTTCGGTTGGTTGCGAGCAAAAGATTCTCAGACATGTGCGCGGCGTGATCCGTTCCGGGACCGCACCGCTGTTGCAGTGGTCGGAGTGGCGCCGGGCGAGCTTCAGACGCACCCGCCCGGCCGGGACGGCAGACTACCGCACGAAGGCATAGTCAGGACCGCCGCTGACATAGAAGTCTTCGGGGCGCGGCAGTTCGAGGCGCCGGTTCGGGGCTGAGCGGACCTGCGGCGGAAGGGCGGAACGGAAGAGTTTCATGTAACGCCTGGTCTTCTCGAGGCAGTGCGCGGCCTCCTCGCGTGACTGTGCCCCTTTCAGCATCATCATCAGGGGGCGGGACGTCGCGTGACCGAGATGGAGGCCCCAGATGCCTTGTAACCAGTCCGGATGCACGTAGAGCATGGCATCGGCGAACTGGACCAGGTGGATCTGATAGGGTTGCTGGTCCTCGACCATCTTCGCCTGCCGGACAATCCGGTGATGATCCAGGCCGCCAAACGGGACGGCGGTGATCTCCCGGAACACCGCGGCATCCGCGTCCGACATCTCGTCGATGAAGAAGCTTTCCGGTTCGGAAACGCCCTTCCTGTAGGCGACCTCGATGTGCATGTCCGGTGCGAACCCAAGGTCGGGGCGGTAGCTGATACCCCCGAACACGCCGATGAAGTCTCCGATGCTGGCGCGTTCGGAGGTGACGAGGTGGGATGCCTGCGGCAGGGGGCCTGTCAGCGGAAGAGCGGACAGGCAGGCGGTGGCGGAGCTGGCTTGCAGCGAGATGGTCATTGCGTGGTCCTCTTTGTCGGGGTTGTAAGGGGAAGGTCGGATCGTTGATCTCAGCCGGAAGCGATTTTTCGGGCAATCGGGAATTTTTTTCGCAGGGCCCGGAGAGGGAGGCGTCGACGTCCACGCAGCGATCAGCACGTCCTGTCGTGTGACAGTCCCTGACCAGGAAAACTCTGTGCAGCTCCCTGAAGGCTCGGCGATCGCGCGCCTGCTCGTCGCTTTTCGCCAAATTGCGCACCGAATTCGAAGTCCACCCGGAACCGAGCCCGGACGGTGTGTATGCGCACCAAGGCCGCGTTATCGAGATGGCCGATGATTTCCAGATCCTCGGCGCCAGTGAGGCCGCTGTTGCGAACATGCACGCTGATCCAGCGGATCCCGATGACGCGCGTCGGCTTCCCGCTCCGTTGGCAATCCCTTGTCCGGGCTCGATTGCGATGCCCCCGGGGGTCGATCCCGGCCCCGGGAGCATCGCGGCTTTCAGTCTATGCACATTGTGTCGGGACCGGGCGCCGCAACATGAACGGCGCGCCCCGGGGCGTGACGGTGACGACCACGAGCTCGTCACCGAGCAGGAAGAACGGCAAGTCCGGCGATCCGGTCACGATCTCGCACAGGATTGTCGCGCCCGCGAGGAAAGCATCCCTGTACGTGGGGAGCGGGCGTGCTTCCGGCGTGCCGATCGTGTTGGCCTCACCCGGGGCCATGTCGAATTCGATGTTCGCGATGTAGCCGCCGCCCACGTGAGCGATCCGGAAAGCGCGCAGGGCATTGCGATCGAAGCCGCTTGGTCTGACCTTGCCGGGAGATGGTGCGGAAAATACCGGCGACATCGACATCGCCCAATTCGAGCGTCTTTCGCTGGCTTTGGAGGATAAGGTGCAGCCCTCGTTGGTCGACACCTTCACCGCCCTGAAATTCGATCCCATTGACGGACTTGACCCCAACAGCGTTTGGCGCTGGAGGCAAGCGAAGTCCGGCACGCTGGTTGAGTTTCTCACGCCGTCTTTCGAGGAGGACGAGGGGATTAAGGCTCTGCCTGCCCTTGGCGTGAAAGCAAGGGCTCTGCACCACTTGAACTATCTGATCGCTGAACCGATATATGCGGCCGCACTCTACCGCGAGGGCGTTCTGGTGCAGATACCGCGTCCAGAGCGCTATGCGATCCACAAATTGATCGTGGCCGACCGCAGGCGCGACGGTATTGATTCAGACAAGGCGTTCAAGGACCGCGAGCAGGCTGCATGGCTGATAGAGAGCATGGCCGAGGACCGGCCAGCCGATGTCTGGGAGGCCTATCAAGATGCGATGGGACGTGGCCCAAAGTGGAGGGAGCGCATTGGGCGCTCCTTAAACCGGATGTCCGCTACGCGTAAAACGATTGAGGAGTGCGCACTTTGATCGCGCCAACACGGTTTGAGAACAACTCCCAAACTTTCGCCAATCAGGCCAAAACTACACGGCCCCAGGACAGGTGCCGCTTCCTTCAACATATTTCGACCGCAGAGTGTTGGAGAGCGTGGTTAAACCATATGCTGTTCGCACAAAAGTTCATTGAGCCGCTTCGGGTTATTTGAAAGAAGACGTAGCGCCGTGTCAGCGGCCTTGCTCAATACGACATCTCCAGATTCATATTTCTGAAACGCATTCGGCCCACCGCCAATGAAGCGGCCCGCGTCTCGCTGCGAAAGCCTCAGTTTCTTACGCACTGCCCGGACTTCGACCGGCGTCATTACGCCAGCTTCTCGAGCTTTCATGGTGTTGATCGCGCGATCTGACACCTGCATATCCTTGGATGGCATTGCCAAGTTGTTCGAGGTCTCGTTTTCGATTAGGCGGCGGGGATGAAAATACCATCCGATATGCCACGCCTGAAAGGCTTCCGTTTTCCGCGCGAGATTATCGCATACGCGGTATGGGCGTATCA
>NZ_BDIY01000027.1 GCF_002072155.1 Roseovarius sp. A-2
CGGAAATCGCCGAAATACTTGGTGATCGCCGCCGTCAGCGTCGTCTTGCCGTGGTCAACATGGCCAATCGTGCCGATGTTCACATGCGGTTTCGAGCGGTCAAACTTTTCCTTTGCCATGGTCTTGGCTCCTTTATGTCAAAGCGGATGGTGGGTTGGCACCCACCCTACGGTTTGGGTAGGGCGGGGATCTCCCCGCCACCCGGTTATGCGTATTTCGACTGGATCTCTTCCGAGATGTTCTGCGGCACGGGGTCGTAATGCGAGAACTGCATCGTGAACTGCGCGCGGCCCGAGGACATCGAGCGCAGCGTGTTGATGTAGCCGAACATGTTCGCCAGCGGCACATTCGCATTGATCGCGATGGCGTTGCCGCGCGGCTCCTGACCCGAGACCTGACCGCGCCGCGACGTGAGATCGCCGATGACGTTGCCAGTATATTCCTCAGGCGTCACCACCTCGACCTTCATGATCGGCTCGAGCAGTTTGGCGCCGGCCTTGCGCAGACCTTCGCGCATGCCCATCCGGCCCGCGATCTCGAACGCCATCACCGACGAGTCCACATCGTGGAACTTGCCGTCGATCAGCGCGACCTTGAAGTCGATCACCGGGAAGCCTGCGAGCGGGCCGCTATCCATGACGGACCGGATGCCCTTCTCGACGCCCGGGATGTATTCCTTGGGCACCGCGCCGCCGACGATGCGGCTCTCGAAGCTGAAGCCTTCGCCCGCCTCGGTCGGCGAGATGATCATCTTGACCTCGGCGAACTGACCCGACCCACCCGACTGTTTCTTGTGGGTGTAGGTATGCTCGACCTCGTGACCGATGGTCTCGCGATAGGCCACCTGCGGCGCGCCGATATTGGCGTCGACCTTGAATTCGCGCTTGAGACGGTCCACCAGAA
Source organism: Roseovarius sp. A-2 (assembly GCF_002072155.1). Taxonomy (GTDB): domain Bacteria; phylum Pseudomonadota; class Alphaproteobacteria; order Rhodobacterales; family Rhodobacteraceae; genus Roseovarius. The sequence goes on from NZ_BDIY01000027.1 coordinate 904, forward strand.
TATCGAGGTGAAGTTCGCCCATGCCCTTCATGATCGTCTGGCCGCTCTCCATGTCGGTTTCGACGCGGAAAGACGGATCTTCCGCGGCAAGCCGCGCCAGACCGGCAGACATCTTCTCCTGGTCGCCCTTGGTCCTGGGCTCGACCGCGATCTCGATCACCGGGTCGGGGAAGGTCATGGTTTCCAGAACCACCTGCGCCTTGGGATCACACAGCGTGTCCCCGGTGGTGGTGTCCTTCAGGCCCGCAAGCGCGATGATATCGCCGGCAAACGCCTCGTCGATCTCTTCGCGGTTGTTGGAGTGCATCATCATCATCCGGCCGATGCGCTCTTTCTTGCCCTTGGTCGAGTTCTGGACGGTGTCGCCCTTCTTGAGCACGCCCGAATAGATGCGCGTGAAGGTGAGCGAGCCCACGAACGGGTCGTTCATGATCTTGAACGCGAGGCCCGAGAACGGCATCGCGTCATCCGCACGGCGCGGGATGTCACGGGTCTCGGTCTCGTCATCGGGGCTGAAGCCCATGTAATCGACCACATCGAGCGGGCTCGGCAGGTAATCGACCACGGCGTTGAGCAGCGGCTGCACGCCCTTGTTCTTGAAGGCAGAGCCCCCCAGAACCGGCACGAAGCTGAGCGACAGCGTGCCCTTGCGGATCAGGCTGCGCAGGGTGGGGATGTCGGGCTCGTTGCCTTCAAGGTATTCCATCATCGCGTCGTCGTCCATTTCGACGGCGTTCTCGATGAGCTTGGCGCGCCACTCGTCGGCGGTATCCTTGAGGCTGTCACGGATCGGCTGACGGGTCCAGGACGCGCCCAGATCCTCACCCTTCCAGGTCCACTCTTCCATGGTCACCAGGTCGATGATGCCTTCAAGCTCGGTCTCGGCCCCGATCGGCAGCGCCACGGGCACGGCCCGCGCACCGGTGCGATCCTCGATCATCTTGACGCAGTTGTAGAAATCGGCGCCGATCTTGTCCATCTTGTTGACAAAGACGATGCGCGGCACCTTGTACCGGTCGGCCTGACGCCACACCGTCTCGGTCTGCGGCTCGACCCCGGCATTGGCGTCCAGCACGCAGATCGCGCCGTCGAGCACGGCCAGCGACCGCTCGACCTCGATGGTAAAGTCGACGTGGCCGGGCGTATCAATGATGTTCATCCGGAACTTGGTGTCGTCGGTCCCCTCCTTGCTGGGGTCCTCCTGCCACTGCCAGAACGTCGTGGTCGCAGCCGAGGTGATCGTGATCCCGCGTTCCTGCTCCTGCTCCATCCAGTCCATGGTGGCGGCACCGTCGTGCACTTCACCAAGGTTGTGGGATTTGCCGGTGTAAAACAGGATCCGTTCCGAACAGGTGGTCTTGCCTGCGTCGATATGGGCCATGATGCCGAAGTTGCGATAGCGTTCGAGCGGATAGTCGCGTGCCATGATTGAAATACCTCTAAAGGTTTACCAGCGGTAATGGCTGAACGCTTTGTTCGCGTCTGCCATCTTGTGGGTGTCTTCGCGCTTTTTCACGGCCGAGCCGCGGCTCTGGACAGCGTCGACCAGCTCACCGGCAAGACGCTCTTCCATGGTGTTCTCGTTGCGCGAGCGCGAGGCGTTGATCAGCCAGCGGATCGCCAGCGCCTCGCGGCGCTCAGGGCGGACCTCGACGGGCACCTGGTAGGTGGCACCGCCGACACGGCGCGAGCGCACCTCGACGGAGGGTTTGATGTTGTCGAGCGCCTCGTGGAACACTTCCACCGGCGCGCGCTTGATCTTGCCCTCGACGCGCTCCAGCGCGTTGTAGACGATCTTCTCTGCGGCGGACTTCTTGCCGTCCACCATCAGGTTGTTCATGAACTTGGTCAGAACCCGGTCGCCATACTTGGCGTCGGGCAGAATTTCGCGTTTTTCAGCGGCGTGACGACGGGACATCTGATATTCCTCTTGTTCCTCTGCGGGCGAGGCCCCGGACCGATGCCGGGACGCCCGAAATCCTTATTTCGGACGCTTGGCGCCGTATTTCGAGCGGCGCTGCTTGCGGTCCTTGACGCCCTGCGTGTCGAGCACGCCGCGCAGGATGTGATACCGCACACCGGGAAGGTCCTTCACACGGCCGCCACGGATCAGGACAACCGAGTGTTCCTGAAGGTTGTGGCTCTCGCCGGGGATGTAGCTGATGACCTCGAAGCCGTTGGTCAGGCGCACCTTGGCAACCTTCCGCATGGCCGAGTTCGGCTTCTTCGGCGTCGTGGTATAGACGCGCGTGCAAACGCCACGTTTCTGCGGGCAGCCCTGCAGGTGCTGTGACTTGGTGGTTCTGACTTTCGGCTGCCGCGGCTTGCGGATCAGCTGTTGGATCGTTGGCATTCCGGTTTTTTCCCCGTCTCTCAACACATGTGTCTGCACGAGGTGCCCCGTGCGGTTAATCAAAAGCACACTGCGCGTCCGCAATACGCAAAAACCGCAATCGCACCCCATATCTCGGGTCCGACGCGGTGGGTTTCCAGAGGATCGGGGCATCGCACCCGGATCTTGACCACTTCAGTTCTGATACAGGCGGTGGGGCGGCCCCCTTTGCCTTGGATGGGGCGCGTATAGGGGGAGTCGCGAGGGTTGTCAACAGGCCCGCCCGGTGCTTGCGCAATGCCTTTGTGAATGCGATGTATCGCACAGGCGAAACGCTGCCAACCCACCCTGTCCGGAGTGTCCGACATCATGCGCGTCATCGGAATTTGCCGGTTCTCCTACCCCGCGCAGGGCGGGTTCAAGCGGATGCATGACAGCATCGAGGACCGCGAGGCCTATCTTTATGATCCCGCACGCATGGAGCTGCGGTTCCGGCATTTCGAATGCCTGACCCTGCCCTCCATCGCCGCCCAGCAGAACCCCGACTTCACCTTTCTCATCGTTGTGGGCGAGAGCCTGCCGAAACCCTATCGCGACCGCCTGCACGACCTGACCGCCGCCGTGCCGCAGATCAGGGTCGTGGCCAAGCCCCCGATGCGCCACCGCAGCGCCATGCAGCTTGCCATCAAGGAAGAACTTGGCGAGAACGAGGACGAGTCGATCCAGTTCCGGCTTGACGATGACGACGCCGTCGCCGTCGGCTTCACCCGCAGCCTGCGCTGGTCCGCCAAGGCCAGCCGAACCATGCGCAAGAAGTGGCGCACCGTCGCGTTCGAGTACAATCGCGGCTACTCGGTCGCCCTCTCGGATCAGGGCATCACTGCCGAAGAAGTGCAGACGCCGTTCTGGGCCTGCGGCCTCGCCGTCCTCTTTCGCCCCAATGATCCGCGCACGGTGATGAATTACGGCCATCACAAGCTACATCTGGACATGCCGATGATCTCGAACCCGACTCCAAAGATGTATCTGCGTTCCAAGCATGACGACAACGATTCCGGCGCCAATTTCGCGCCGCGCAGCCTACAGCCCCTCACCGACACCGACCGCACCTTTTTCAAGCGTCAGTTCAACGTGGACGAGGACCAAGTGAAAGCTGTCTTTTCTGCGCCGCCCGTGCCCGCCGACTGACCTGCGCCTCGCGGTAGAGCGTGAAGAGGCCCGAGGCCACGACAATCGCCGCCCCCACCAGCGTGGTCGTCTGCGGCCAGTCGCCAAACACCACCCAACCGAGAATCAGCGCCCAGATCAGGCTGGTATAGCGGAACGGCGCGACAAAGCCGATCTCGCCCACCCGCATCACCATGATCGAAAAAAGATAGCCGCCGATGATCATCACCGCAGCACCGCCGATCAGCAGCATGGCGCGCCCGTCTACGGCGGCCCAGTCCCCGGTCAGGCTCGCCAGACCAAAGAATACCGTGATGAAAAACGACGTGATCAGCGTCACCAGCATCGAGGGCACATCGCGTGACAGCTTGCGCGTTGCCAGATCGCGCAGCGTGACAAAGGCGACCGCCGCCAGGCCGTAAACCGAATAGACGTTGAACCCTTCGGTGCCGGGCCGCACGATCAGCATCACGCCGATGAACCCCGCCAAAATCGCCGACATCCGTTTCCAGCCCACCGGCTCGCGGAAAAACAACGCGGCGGCCAGCGTGATCGTCAGCGGCAGCGCCTGCATGATCGCGCTGATATTGGCGATCGGCATATTGAACAGCGCCGAGACAAAGAAATAGGCCGAGCCGATCTCGCCCACCATGCGCCAGAACACCGGCCACAGGTCCTCGCGCGGCAGGCGGCGGGTCAGCGCCCCCATCCGCCAGGCGATCACCGCCACCAGCACGGTCGTCACCACCCCGCGCAGGAACATCACCTGAAACAGCGGCACCTGCCCCGACAGGCCCTTGATCATCACATCGTTTATCGTGAACGCCGCCATCGCCCCCATCATCAGGAGCGCGCCGGTCAGATTATCGGAACGGGGCATGGTCTGCCTGTTTTTTGATCACAAGTCCCGCGCATTAGACGCGGATCGCGTCGGGGTACAAGGGGGGATCAACCGCAGATCAATCGGCAAGCGCCGCATGCAGCGCGCCGTGCAGTGCCGGATTGGCCGCCAGCACCCCGTCGAGACGCGGCACGGGGTTGTTGAACCGCAGTGCCGCCGCGCGCCGGTCAGATGTCACCGCCCCCGCCTCGCGCAGGATCAGATCGCCCGCCGCGATGTCCCATTCCCAGGTCGGGCGCAGCGTCATCATCGCGTCATAGCGCCCTTCCGCCACAAGGCTCAGGCGATAGGCCAATGACGGGCGAAAGACGCGCCTCACCTCCGGCGCGCGCCCGTCGCGCCAGACCTCGGGCGCAAAGGCGGGCGTCGCCGCGAGCAACGACGCGCCCCCCAGATCGGCCCGCGTTGTGGCCCGGATCGGGGCGTCGTTCAGCGTCGCGCCCAGCCCTGCGCCTGCCGCATAGAGCTTGTCGCGCATCGGCAGATAGACCGCTGCCGCCGTCACCACGCCACGCTCGGCCACGGCGATGGAATGCGCCCAGATGTCATGGCCCTCGATGAAACTGCGCGTGCCGTCGATGGGATCGATGATGAACACCCGCTCCGCGTCCAGCCGCGCGGCGTCGTCCTCGGTCTCCTCCGACAGCCAGCCATAGTCGGGCCGCGCGGAGCACAGGATCTGCCTGAGCGCGGCATCGACCGCCAGATCGGCCTCGGTCACCGGCCCCGCCCCGCCCGGCTTGTCGCGGATATCGAGCGGTGCGCCGATATAGCGTGTTGCGATCTCGGCGGCCTCGTGCGCGGCCTCGATCAGCAGGGAAAGGTCACTCGCCGGCAAGCGTCAGCCCCTCGACCAGAAGCGACGGCACCACGCGGCTCAGATGCGGGCGCGCGTCATTGGCAGGGATCACCGTGCGCAGCATCTCGGGCAGGCTGCCCGCGATGGTGCATTCATTGACCGGATAGGCGATCTCGCCATTCTCGACCCAGAACCCGGCAGCCCCTCGCGAATAATCGCCCGTATTGGGGTTGATCGTGGCCCCAATCATCGACGTCACCATGAGACCGGTGCCCATCTCGCGGATGAGATTCTCGCAGCTCTGCGCCCCTTGCGTCAGCGCGACGTTCCACGTCGCGGGCGACGGCGGCGCGGATGTCCCGCGCGACGCATTGCCGGTTGATCGCATCCCCAGCTTGCGGGCATTGGCCAGGTCAAGCGTCCAGCCCATCAGCCTGCCATTCTCGACAATCGCGCGCGGGGCGGTCGGCAGACCCTCGGCGTCAAAGGGCCGCGATCCGGTGGCGCGCGGGCGGTGCGGGTCCTCCAGCAGCGACAACGCGTCGGGCAAAACCTGCTCGCCCAGCCGGTTCATCAGCCAGGATGATCCCCGCGCCACCGACGCGCCACTTGCCGCCGCTAGAAGATGCCCGATCAGCGAGGACGCGACGCGCTCGTCGAACAGCACCGGATAGGCCCCGGTGCGCGGACGGCGGGCATTCAACCGCTCGACCGTGCGTTCCCCCGCGATGCGCCCAATCTCTTCGGCCCCGCGCAGGTCGCTGGCAAAGACTCGGCTATCGGCGTCGTAATCGCGCTCCATTCCCGCCCCGCTGCCGCCGATGGCCACGCAGGACAGCCCCGTATCGGTGCGCGCATAGCCGCCCGAAAACCCGTTGCTCGCCGCGATATGCGCGGCATTGTGCGAATAGGCCGCAGAGGCCGATTGCACCTGGCTCACGCCCGTCACGCGCAGCGCTGCCGCCTCCGCCTCCTGCGCCATCTGCATCAGCGCATCGGGCGCGGGCTCCGCCGCCGGGTCGCACAGTTCCAGCGCCGCCAGATCCCAATCGCGGGCCAACTCTTCCGGTGCCGCCAGCCCGGCATAGGGGTCCTCAGGCGCCTCGCGCGCCATCGCCACCGCACGGGTCGCCAGCGCCTCGATCGTCTCGGGCCTTGTATCGGAGGCCGAGACATTGGCCTGTCGCCCGCCGATCAGCACGCGCAGCCCGATATCGGTGCCCTCGGCGCGCTCGGCCTGCTCCAGCGTGCCGCCGCGCATATCGACGATCACCGACTGACCCCGGATCGCGACGGCATCCGCCGCCTGTGCCCCCGCTTTCAGCGCGGCATCGATCAGGGCGTGGGACAGATCATCGAGCGATTGTGGCATGGGCGTCTCCTGAATGCCGCACTCAGGTAGACCGGCCCGGCCCATGGTGCAAGTCCATGCCACGCGAAAAGCCGCGCCGCGCCCCGGCTCTTGCGGATATTTCGACCGGGCCACACATCGGCCCGTGCGCCGCCGGTCTCGCCGCAACCGCCATAAGCTTCGGCCCCGGTCGCATGGGCTTCGGCCTGTTCGTGCCCGAATTCAATGCGACATTCGCGATGTCCGACACCGCCGTCGGGCTGATCTAGGGCCTCGGGTTCCTGGGGCTTTTTCGTGGCACTCCTGCTCGCGCAGACCTCGCGCAGGCCATGCTCGGGCGGGCGCGCCGGCGCTGGTCTTGCAGCCGCCGCGCATCCGCGAACGTGCGGCGGTGCTGGAGGATCCACACCCGGCCTGAGCCCGCGCGCCGCTTACTTCAGCCGCTGCCCGTTGGCCAGAACCTGCCCGTCCTCGGTCACTTCGATCTTGGAAACCAGCTCGTCCTCGCCCGGGCCGGGACGCGCGAAAAGCCCCATCATCATGCGAACGCCCGTGGCTTGATCCTGCGGCACGAGGCCCATTGCAATCAGCTTGTCCAACAGGCCATTGCCGCCCACAAGGCGCAGATCAAGCGCGCCCTCGGGCGCCGGTGCGCCGCCAAAGCTGGTCGTGTCGCTCTGATCAAAGGTAAACGCCCCCTCGCCGGTCAACGTCGCCCCGGCAAGCTCCAGCGTCAGGTTGTGGAGGGTCAGGCTCTCGACCTCGCCGGGTGCGGTCTCGCTGTCCTCCATCCGCTCCACCTGCTCGGGGTCAAGCAGATCGAAGAACAGCCGCCCCTTGCCGCTGAGATCAATCAGCAACGTCGCCGGATCGCGCGGCAATTGCCCGCCGGGATCGAACATCGACCAAAGCTGATCCGGCATGGTGAAATCGACCAGCTCAAGCCCGAGCGCGGAATCCTGCATGGTCTCGCTCTCGAGCACCGGCACGGCCATGTCGAACGCCATCCGCGCCATGCTCAGATTGATCGGGAACGGCATGTCGGTGGCGCTGATCGCCATCGTCACCCCCTCGCCCGCGCCGCCATAGCGCAGACCGTCGGACCCGATCGAGGTAGTCAGCGTGCCACTGTCGGAACTGTTGGCCCCTTCGAGCACATCGCCATCGTCCTCGAAGCGATAGACGGTGTTGCCGGTCTGGTATTCCATCCGGCTGTCAAACTGGAACCCGGCGCGCAGGGCGGCGGCCATATCCTCGGCATCGAAACTGTCGGGGATCGCGCCCGCACCGGCGAATGTCGCTTGCGCCAATGAGCCCGAAAAGACCAGCGTCCCGCCCTCTACCGGATCGGTGAAATCCAGCTCATAGGTGACCGGACCGGCGGTCAGGTTCTGCTGCATCGCGCGCGTCGTCTCGCCCTGCGCCGTGCTGCTGGAGCCGCTGAGATCCTCCAGCCGGATTTGCGCCGCGCGAATTTCGGGCGTCTCCTCCCCGGCCTGAAGATCGGTCAGCGCCATGGTCAGCACCTCCGCGTCATAGCTGTATTGCATCGCCTCGGCCGTGCCTGAGACAACCATCGCAAGCCCCTGATGCGTCACCTCCATCGTCGCCGTCATCTGCTGCGCCTCGTCATCCGAGGCGGCAATCGCGATCGGCATCGTCTCGGGCAGCACCACCGACACGGTCCCGTCCCCGTTCTCGACAAACTCCACCTGCCCCATCCGCATCGATACCGCGCCCTCATCCTCGGGCAATGCCATTTCCATCGCCAGATCGCGGATCGTCAGCGTGTCACCGGATCGGCTTTCGTCGGCGGAGACCCGGTATCCGAACTCCTCCAGATAGGTCGTCCAGTCCTGCCAGACCTGATCGGCGGTAAGATCGGCCAGCGCGGCAGTGCCACTGAAACCGAGAATGAGGGCCGAGGCGGCGAGCGGGCGAGGATAGGACATTGAAGGCACCTTTTTCGAAATCCGGGTTGCCGATAACTTCGGTCGTCGGGTGCTCGGGGTCAAGGGAGGATGTCGCTGGAACTTCGCCGCGCGCGCCGTTATGCAAGGCCCCGTATCACAGGGCAAGTATCACAGGGCCAAAGGGGGCAAGCCATGACCATGCAAGGCAAATGCGTTCTGATCACCGGCGCGAGCAAAGGCATCGGTGCCGCCGCCGCGCGGGTCTTCGCCGAAGCGGGGGCCAATGTCGCGCTTGTGGCGCGCAATCGCGACGCCATCGCCGATCTCGCAGGCGAGATCGGGCCCAGCGCAATCGCCATCCCCTGCGACGTCAGCCGCTACTGGGAAATGGAGGCCGCGGTCGAGGCCTGCCACACCGCCTTTGGCCAGCTCGACGTGCTGATCAACAACGCGGGCGTAGTCGAGCCTATCGGCGGTCTGACCGAGGTCGACCCCGGCGCATGGGGCCATGCCATCGACATCAACCTCAAGGGCGTCTTCAACGGCATGCACGCCGCCATGCCCAGCATGACCCAGCGCGGCAGCGGCACCGTCCTCACCGTCAGTTCCGGCGCGGCGCATAACCCGCTGGAAGGCTGGAGCGCCTATTGCACCTCCAAGGCCGGGGCGGCGATGCTCACCCGCTGCGCCGATCACGAGGCGCGCGGTGCGGGGCTGCGGATCATGGGCCTGTCGCCCGGCACGGTGGCCACCGACATGCAGCGCGAGATCAAGGCCAGCGGCGTCAACCCCGTAAGCGCGCTCGACTGGTCCGACCACATCCCCGCCGACTGGCCCGCCAGAGCGCTCTTGTGGATGTGCAGCCCCGAGGCGGACGAGTTTCTGGGGCAGGAGATTTCCCTGCGCGACGAGGATATCCGCCGCAGGATCGGCCTCGGATGATCCGGCTCGACAAGGACGGCGGCCTCTGGATCGCCACGCTCGACCGCCCCGACAAGGCCAACGCGCTGACCGGGGCGATGCTGTCGGACCTCGCCGACATCGCCGAGGCCGCAGCCCTTCAGGCGCAGGTCTTCGTGCTCACCGGCGCGGGCAAGGTGTTCTCCGCCGGGGCCGATCTCGAGGCCGCTCGCGCGGGCCTCGCCACCAGCCCGGTCTGGGAACGTCTCTCAAGCGCCATCGCCGCCTTTCCCGGCCTCAGCATCGCCGCGCTCAACGGCACGGTGGCGGGCGGAGCGATGGGCATGGCGCTGGCCTGCGACATCCGCATCGCCGTTCCGGGGGCCGGGGCGTTCTACCCGGTGATGAAACTGGGCTTCCTGCCGCAGCCCAGCGACCCCGCCCGCCTAAGCGCATTGATCGGCCCGGCCCGCGCCCGGATGATCCTCATGGCCGGACAGAAGATCGACTCAGAGACCGCGCTCGCCTGGGGCCTGTTCGACCGAATCACCCCCGAGGGCGAGAGCGTGCTCGACACCGCCCGCGCCCTCGCCGCTGACGCGCTCGCCGCCAGCCCAGCCCATGTGGCGGGGATCAAGGCGCTCTGCCGGCTCTGAACGCGCAGGACGCTGACGCCCCTCACCGCTTGCGCCTGCGACCCGGCGTTTTCGAATGAAACTCCGGCGGGCGGCGGCCCACCCATGCGATGAACCTCGCCAAACGCGGATGCGCGCGCAGCGCCTCAACTGTATTGAACTCTCGCGCCAGTTCCGCTTCCTTCAGCGTCGCGTGTATCTCGTTGTGACAGATCTGGTGCAGGCGCACGACCGGCCCGCCCTTGCCGCCCTTCAGCTTGGGCACAAGGTGATGCAGGCTCTGCCGGGCATCGGGCGGACGGGCATCGGGCGGAATGGGCCGCTGACAGAGTGAGCATATCGGGTCCTCGGTCAGTTTGTCTTGATCCTTTGCAGCGCTGCGGGCAAGAGACTGGCACAAAGGATCAAGAGGGCAAGGGGCGTGTGATGGAGGGTCAACCGGAGATCGTGCAGACAGCCATCGGCTACGGCCTGCAGGGCTGGGACATGGCCAGGGTCTGGCTGCTCAGCCCGGCGGCATGGTCGCAATTCGCGCTGCTGGTGGCAGCCTGGCTGCTGGCCGTGCTGATCACCGGGCGGATACGCCCCGCGCTCACCCGCCTGCTGACCCCCGCCGCTGGCCAAGACGGGCCGATCGCCTCGGGCCGCCGCTTCGTGCTGATGTTCCTGCCGCTCCTGATGCCGCTTCTGGCCTACGGCCTCACCGGCATCGGCGAGAGCGTGACGCGGCAGGTCTTCGGCTCGGGCGACGTGATCGCCTTCGGCAAAAGGCTGTTCATGGTCCTCGCCGCCCGCGTTCTGGTGCGTGAGATCGTCACCGACCCGTTCCTCAAGGTTCTGGGCCGCCTCATCCTCATGCCCGTCGCGCTGCTCTATCTCTTCGATCTTCTGGGGCTCGCCAACGACCGGCTCGCGGCCATATCGGTCGATCTCGGCAATATCAGCTTCTCTGCACTGGCGCTCATTCGCGGCGCCGTCTCGGGCGCGCTCCTCTTCTGGCTTGGCCGCTGGTCCAACAGTCAATCCGAGGACTTCATCCGCCGTCAGCAAGACCTGCGCCCCGCCACCCGCGAACTGGCGATGAAGGCCAGCCAGATCGCAATTTTCGGCGCGGCCTTCCTGCTCCTGATGTCGATCATGGGCATCGACCTCACCGCCATCGCCGTCCTCGGCGGCGCGCTCGGCGTCGGCATCGGCCTCGGGCTACAGCAAATTGCCGCCAATTTCGTCTCCGGCGTGATCCTGCTGCTGGAGGGGCAGACAACCGTGGGTGATTACGTGACCCTCGACGATGGCTCCGAAGGTACTATCGTCAAGATGACCGCTCGTGCCGCCATTCTCGAAACCGTCGATGGCCGCTGGATCGTGGTCCCGAACGAGGATTTCATCACCTCCCGCGTGGTAAATTTCTCCGACGCGGGCGCGCAACACCGCTACGAGGCCGATTTCTCGGTCAGCTACGACACCGACATCAACCGCATCCCCGCCCTGATTGAGCCCGTTGTCGCCGCGCTCGATTTTGTCCTCACCGAAGGCGAGCGCGCGCCGGAATGCGAGCTCAAGGCCTTCGCCGATAGTGGCGTGAACTTCTCGGTCGAATATTGGGTCGAAGGGATCGAGGACGTCACCGGCAAATACCAGTCCGACGTGCTCTTCGCGATCTGGAACGCGCTCAAGGCCGGGGGCATCGAGATCCCCTACCCGCAGCGCGTGCTGCATCATGTCGGATTGCCGCAGCCCGCATGACCGACGCGCTCGTCATCGGGGCCGGGCCGGCGGGCCTCATGGCTGCACGGGAACTCGCGCGCGCAGGGCTGCGCGTGACGCTGGCCGAGGCCAAACCCTCGGTGGCCCGCAAATTCCTGATGGCCGGGAAATCCGGGCTGAACCTGACCAAGGATGAACCCTTCGAAGACTTTCTCCATGCCTACGGCACCCAAGCCGAGACCCTGCGCCCGATGCTCACCGCCTTCGGGCCGGACGCGGTGCAGGACTGGGCGCGCGAGCATGGTCAGACGCTCTTCACCGGCTCTACCGGCCGGGTCTTTCCAAAGGTGATGAAGGCCTCGCCGCTCCTGCGCAGCATGCTGGCCGAATTGCGTGACCTCGGGGTAGAGACCCGCACCCGCTGGCGCTGGACCGGATGGGATGGCGCAGCGGTCCTCTTCGACACCCCCGACGCTCCACAGCGCCTCACCCCCACCGTTACCGTGCTCGCCTGCGGCGGCGCAAGCTGGGCACGGCTCGGCTCCGATGGCGCATGGAGCGCGCATCTCGCCCCCGACACGCTCGTCCCGTTCCACCCCGCCAACATGGGCTTTCTCGTGGACTGGTCACCGCATATGACCCCACATTTCGGCCAACCCGTCAAAGGCATCGCCCTGCACGCAGGCCCCGCCTGCTCGCGCGGTGAATGCGTGATCTCCGCCACTGGGCTAGAAGGCGGCGGCCTCTACGAGATAAGCGCCGCCCTGCGCGACGGCGCCCCCCTCACGCTCGACCTCGCGCCCGACCTATCAGCCGCGCAAATCGCCGCACGACTGGCCAAGGCACGCCCCCGCGACAGCCTGAAAAACCGCCTGCGCAAGGCGCTCACCCTCGATTCGACAAAACTCGCGCTGGTGATGGAATTCGCCCGCACCACCCCAGACCTGCCCACGGCACTCAAGGCACTGCCCGTCCCCCTCCTCGGCCCCTGCCCGATGGACGAGGCGATTTCCACCGCAGGCGGCCTGCGCTTTGACGCTCTGACCGACGACCTGATGCTGCGCGCACGCCCCGGCACCTTCGCCGCCGGTGAAATGCTCGACTGGGAGGCCCCCACCGGCGGCTACCTGCTGACCGCCTGCCTTGCCACCGGCCTCTGGGCCGGTCGCCACGCGGCGGCCTGCGCTCAGGGCAGCGCCGCCGCCCGCTGAAATCCGGGCCGCGCCATCATCGCATCGAGATACGCCGCCAACCGCGCGGGCGGCTCCGGAAAGCCCGCCTTGCCCGCCCACATCAGGCAATGCGCCAGCAGGATATCGGCGATGGTCATGGTCTCACCCTGCAGGAACGGACCCGCGAGCATGGCCTCCAACCCATTGATATTTCGCTCATACTCCCATTTGAGCGACTCCTTGACCGCAGGCACCCGGTGCTCTTCGGGCAGCACGAAGGAATGCCGCGCCGCCGTCCACAGCACTGCGTCGATCTCGTCGAGTATCTGATGCGTCAGCGCATCCTGACGCGCACGGGCAGGCGTGCCCGCAGGATGCGTCATCCGGCCATGCTTGTCCGCAAGATAGGTCATGATCGCACTGGAATCGGTCAGCACCTGATCGCCCTCCCGCAGCGCCGGAATCTTGCCCGACGGGTTCACCGCCAGCGCCTCGGCCGAGCGCGGGGCGACGGGCAGATGATTGTACTCCACCCCCATTTCCTCCAGCAGCCAGAGCACACGAAAGGCACGGCTGGCCCGCGATCCGATAACGTCATACATGAGATTGTCCCCGTTCCATTTGATGTGCGGCACCATTGCCCAAAGGGCGGGCGAAGGCAACGGCGGCAGGGCGGGTCATGCGCGCCTGTGCAGGCGTGGTCGTGAATGGCTTGAAGCGGCCATAGCCCCCCGCCAGAAGGTGCCGCGCGGTCGCAGGGCCGGGGACTGGCGATGCAACGGTTGTGGCGGGTACTTTATCCCAGCCAAGTTATTCAAAACTCAACACGTTGCGCGCCCTATCAAATCGCCAGGCCGCGGGACGGCCCGGCGATCGCGCGGCACCTTCGGTGCGTTTCGCGCGGGGTGCGTCAACGGCAACTACAGGCCGATTGTGTTGATAAACTCCCGCGGCTTAAAGTCGTAAGCAAGTTCCAGAATTTGGCTCCGCTGAAGGGCGCTTTGGAAAACAGAATTTTCAAAACCAGGCGTTGGAGGAAAGAAATTCCGTCGATTTGGCCTGTTTGGTTCGGGCGTCGAGTTTCTCAACAAAATGGGCCACACCTCACCCCATTCCATGACACGCTTGTACGCAAAGAGAGAGCTGGAACCCCAGCCGATGCATGCGGCGTAGGGTGGGTTTCCAACCCACCGCGCCAATCATCCGCCGCCAAAGGCGAGCAAGTCCTTGGCAAACTGCATCAGACGCCCGTTGTTCGCCACATGGTCAAGCATCGCCGTGCCAACCGCACCACCGCCAATCTTGGCACCCGAGATCACCACCGCATCCGCAACCTTCCCACAATAGGCGACAACCACGTTGAGCGCCGCCAAGATCCGCTCGGCTATCCTCGGTTGGCAATTTGACAGCGACCGAAGATATCAGGAGGCTGCGCAAAACTGGCAAGGCTGTCAATTCTTGCTCTCGCGCCCACTCCTTGCTCAGCACGGCATCCCACCAAACAGGCAACACCCGCGCCGCTGCACGGAACGCAATCCACACCGACACCTCGCGCGGCTGATCCTTCAGCCACGCCTTGAGGCTCTCCCGGTCTGTTATGTCCACACTCTCACTCATCACCCCAAACCCTGCCCCGCCCGCCCCCCGCTGTCCAGCGCACGCGGCGTTAAGCCCGGCCCCCACCGAAATCCGCACCGACGCAATACCGACAGGATACCGACGCGATACCGCCCCGGACTCTTCCCGTTTTCCAATGCGTTAACCCCGATTCGCACCGCCGCGTAGGGTGGGGCTCCACCCTACCCCGCTCACCGCCCCGCGAGCATCGCCAACCGGATAAGCGCGCGTTCCATCAGGGCCATCTCCGGGGCCCGCTGCGCCGCCGAGCGCAGTTGCAGGTCGGTGTCGGTGAGGATCGTCAGCCCCTGTTGCAGCTTCTCTGCCCCCCAGCCCTGCGCCTGCCTCAGCATCCGGTCGCGGCGCGGGCCAAAGACCGGCGGGCGCATGCGGGCGATGCCCTGCGCCGCCCCGCCGGGATCGGAGGCGGCGGTGTAAAGCCCCCTAAAATGCCGGGTCGCGCCGATGCACAGCCCCACCGGCTGCACCCCCTGCGCCTTCAGCCGCCGCAGCACCGGGCCGATCTCGCCCGAGCGCCCCTCGGCCACGATATTGAGGATGTCGTCGAGATCAGCCTCGGTCGAGGCGGGCGCGCAGGCGGCGATATCTTCGGCCGACAGCGCGCCGTCCTCGCCCAGCTTGTAGAGCGCCAGCTTCTCCATCGTCTGCCGGAAATCCCCGGGGTCGAGATCGCGGGCGAGCGCCGTGAGGTCATTCATCACCGGCCCGGGAATGTCGCGCAGACCGGCCTCTCCCAGCACCCGCTCGATCTCTTCTCGCGAGGGCGGTTCGTCATAAATTCCGACGGCATAGGCATTGGGGTGCGCCTCGAACGCCTTGCGGATCTTCGAGGTGGCCTTGAGTTGGCCTGCGGTGACGATGATCTGCGCATCGCCCTCCTGCCAGTCGCTCAGCGCGGCCAAAATCGCATCTGCCGCAGCGTCATTAGCGTCCTCGACAAAGGCCGCGCGCGGCCCCGGAAAGAACCCCTGCGCCTTGACCGCATCCATCAGCCGCGCGGCATCCTTGCGCAGGTCCCCGCCGGACATCCGGGTCAGGCGCATCTCCTCTTCCGCGTCGGGACCAAGCAGCGCCGCGATCACCTGCTGGCGTTTCAGCGCAACCCGCATCGCGTCGGGCCCAAAGATCAACAACCCCGCGCGATGCGCCTCGGGCTTAGCGAAATAACGGGCCGCGTCGCGCGTGCTCAGCTTCATTGCGCCAGATCGGGGGTGGTGGCGATCAGACGGGTCACGAGTTGATCGGCGAGGATGGTCATCAGCCGCACCTCGGCATCGCGTTCGGCGGCCTGCGTCGCCACCGGGGTTCCCGCCGCGGAAAAGGCGGTGAAGTTCTCGACCACGCCGGTTGTCACGCTCGCTCCGGTCTCCCGGTCGAGCAGCGCGTAATGCACCCGGCCCAGCATGTTGAACCGCGACGAGACGTTGGTGCGGTCGATGGCGATGGCCTCGGTGGCGAGGGCAATGCGCGGCCGCAACTCGTAGCGCGCCCCCGAGGCCCGGCCAAGGCGGCTCTCAAGCTCGCGGGTCAGAAGGAAACCCGCGCGCGTGTCCGGTTCGGTCACCTCCACCCGCCCCATGAGCGCGGTGCCGCTGCCGCCTGGCCCGTAGACCGGCGCAAAGCCGCAGCCTGCCAGCAGGGCCAGCCCCGCGCAGAGCAGGAGGCGGCGGCTATACGACGACATTCACAATCCGTCCCGGCACCACGATCACCTTCTTGGGTTGCCCTCCGTTCAGGGCCTTTTGCACAGCTTCATGTGCCAGCGCGGCTTTTTCAACCTCGGATTTGTCCATATCGGCAGGCAGCGACAGCTCTCCCCGGCGTTTGCCGTTGATCTGGATGGGCAGGATCACCGTCTCGTCGATCAGCATGGCAGGGTCGGCTTTGGGCCAGGGGGCCTTGGCCACCAGACCCTCACCTCCCAGTCTCGCCCAGACATCCTCGGCCAGATGCGGCGTCATCGGCGACATCAGTTGCGCCAGCGTGCGCGCGGCAGTGATCTTGGCCGCCTGCCCTGCCTGCGATTTCGCCAGCGTGTTGGTAAAGGCATAGAGCCGCGCGATGGCGGCGTTGAAGCCGAAACTGTCAACGCCCTTGGTCACCTCGTCGATGGTCTTGTGCATCTCGCGCAAGAGCGCCTCGTCGGCCTCGGGCGCGGGCTCTGCCGGGCTCTGCGCGATCTCGGAGGCGATGCGCCAGACGCGGGCAAGGTGGCGATGCGCGGCCTCGGCGCCCGAGGCGGTCCATTCCACGTCCCGCTCAGGCGGGCTGTCGCTCAGGACGAACCAACGCGCGGTATCGGCGCCGTATTGGCTGATGATGGTCGAGGGATCGACCACGTTTTTCTTGGATTTCGACATCTTGGCCGAGGGGATGATTTCTACCTCCGTGCCGTCGGCCAACCGTCCATCGGCAACCTCTTCGGGCAGATGATAGACAGGGCGGCCCTTCGCATCCCGCGTCTGGTAAATCTCATGCGTCACCATGCCTTGCGTGAACAGCGCATCGAATGGCTCTATCGCCTTTTCGGGCAGGTGCCCGCAGATATGCATCGCGCGGGCGAAAAAGCGGGAATAAAGCAGATGCAAAATCGCATGCTCGATCCCGCCGATATACTGGTCCACGTTCATCCAGTACTCGGCCTCGGCCATGTCCGTGGGCGTCTCGGCGCGGGGCGCGGTGAAGCGGGCGTAATACCAGCTCGAATCCACGAAGGTATCCATCGTGTCGGTCTCGCGCCGGGCGGACGCACCACAGGCGGGGCAGGCACACTCACGCCATGTCGGATGCCGGTCGAGCGGGTTTCCGGGGATAGAGAAATCAATCGGCGTGCCGCCCTCGTCATAGGGCAGTTGCACCGGCAGGTTCTCTTTCTTCTCGGGCACCACGCCGCAGGCATCGCAATGCACCACCGGAATGGGACAGCCCCAATAGCGTTGTCGGCTGAGGCCCCAATCGCGCAGGCGAAACTTGGTCACACCCTGCCCCACGCCATTGGCTTCACAGAAATCAATCGCCGCCTCGACACCTGCGTCGCCGGTCTGCTCTTCGTCGCCCGCCACCAGCCGCGTGTAGCGCACGCGCTCGGATTTCAGCGGCACGTAAGGCGCGGCTTCGATGTCGTGTTCGGCGTCAAGCGGCAGAAAGGTGTCGATGATCGGCAGGTCGTATTTGCGCGCGAAATCATGGTCGCGCTGATCGTGGCCGGGACACCCAAAGATCGCGCCAGTGCCGTAATCCATCAGGATGAAATTGGCGATATAGACCGGCAGATCCCAGGCCGTGTCGAACGGATGGCGGCAGGTCAGGCCGGTGTCGAACCCGAGCTTTTCGGCCTTCTCGATGGCCTCGGCGGTGGTGCCGCCCTTGCGCGCCTCGGCGCAGAACGCCGCCACATCCTCGCGCTCACGCTCCAATTGGCGCGCCAGCGGGTGATCGGGCGATATGCCGATAAAGGACGCGCCCATCAGCGTGTCGGGGCGTGTCGTATAGACCTCCACCCGGTCATGCCCGTCAGGCCCGTCATTCAGGCCAAAGGCGAATTGCAGCCCGCGCGACTTGCCGATCCAGTTTTCCTGCATCGTCCGCACCTTGGCGGGCCAGTCGTCGAGGCTGTCCAAAGCCTCCAACAACTCCTCGGAAAAATCCGAGATACGGAAGAACCATTGCGTCAATTCGCGCCGCTCCACCTCGGCACCAGAGCGCCAGCCCTTGCCGTCTATCACCTGCTCGTTGGCGAGCACGGTCATATCGACCGGGTCCCAGTTCACCACGGCGTTCTTGCGGTAAACCAAGCCTTTTTCGAGGAAATCCAGAAACAGCGCCTGTTGCTGGCCGTAATATTCCGGGTCGCAGGTGGCGAATTCCCGGCTCCAGTCGATGCTGAGGCCCAGGGGCTTCATCTGGTCACGCATGGTGGCGATATTGGCGTAGGTCCAGTCCTTGGGGTGGCCCCCGCTCGCCATAGCCGCATTCTCGGCGGGCATGCCGAACGCGTCCCATCCCATCGGGTGCAGCACGTTATGGCCGGTCGACAGCTTGTAGCGCGCCACCACGTCACCCATCGTGTAATTGCGCACATGGCCCATATGGATGCGCCCCGACGGATAGGGGAACATTTCCAGCACGTAATATTTCGGCCTGGCCTCATCCCGGCGGGCGCGGAAGATCTCGGCCTCCTGCCACGCCTGTTGCCATTTCGCTTCGATTTCCGCCGGTGCATAGCGCGACATGGGCCGGGCCTCTCTTGCTCTGTCAGTTGTTGGAACGGGTGATAGGCGCTTGTGTGGGGCGGGTCCAGACTCCGCCAACAAAAATGCAGGGCTTTGCGGGGCTGGCCCGGCGTGACTATAAGCCTGTCAGGGCCACAAGACGGGCATATCCATGAAGATCCTTTTCATCCATCAGAATTTCCCCGGCCAGTACAAGCATCTGGCCCCGCTTCTCGCCCGACAGGGGCATCATTGCGTGGCGCTGACGCTGCGGGTGAAGAAGGCCACAACCTGGCAGGGGGTGCGCGTGATCCCCTATGGCCTGCCCAAGCGCGAGGGGCAGAAGCTGCACCCCTGGCTGGTCGATCTCGATACCAAGGTGACGCGCGGCGAGGCGTGCTATCACGCGGCCTGCGCCTTGCGGGACAAGGGATATGTGCCCGATCTCATTCTCGCGCATCCCGGCTGGGGCGAATCGCTTTTCCTGCGCGATGTCTGGCCCGCGGCGCGTATGGGGCTCTATTGCGAGCTCTATCACCTCGCCGGCTGGCCGCATCTCAACTTCGATCCGGAGTTCGCCAGCAAGACGCCCGAGACCGAGGCCCTGCGCATCCGGATGAAGAATCTCAACAACCACCTGCATTTCGAGCAGGGACATGCCGGGATCAGCCCGACCCGGTTTCAGGCCGACACCTTTCCGCAGCCGTTCCGCGACCGCATCACCGTCAGCCATGACGGCATTGACACGCTCACCGCCTGCCCCCTGCCCGATGTCCAGCTGGAGGTGGAGGGCGCAGGAACGCTCAGCCGCGACGACGAGGTGATCACCTTCGTAAACCGCAACCTCGAGCCCTATCGCGGTTACCACGTCTTCATGCGCGCGCTGCCGCGCCTGCTGCGCGAACGGCCTAGTGCCACGGTGCTGATCGTCGGCGGTGACGAGGTGAGCTATGGCGCGCGCCCCCCGAGCGGGGAGACCTGGAAGCAGATCTTCATCGACGAGGTGCGCGGGCAGATCCCCGATGCGGACTGGGCGCGCGTGCATTTCCTTGGGCGCATCCCCTATGACCGCTTTCTGCGCCTGTTGCAGGTCAGCCGCGTGCATGTCTACCTGACCTATCCGTTCGTGCTCAGCTGGTCACTGATGGAGGCGATGAGTTGTGGCGCGGCCATCGTGGCGGGCGATACCGAGCCGGTGCGCGAGGTCATCACCCATGACGAAACCGGGCGGCTGGTGGATTTCTTCGACGGCGATGCGCTGGTAAACGAGATCTGCGCGCTGCTTGAGGACGATGGCGCGCGACGACGTTTGGGACAGACCGCCCGCGATCGGATCCGCGCGCGTTATGATCTGCAAACCATCTGCCTGCCGCGTCAGGTGGCGTGGGTGCGTGAGGTGGCGGCGGCGACGGCATGACGCGCGTGCCGGACGCTGGTTTGCACCTGTTCCATTATTCCAACTCTTTGTGGGGACTGTCGTAAAGGAAAGCTCTGGCCTTGAGCCGACCTTGGTTCGACAGACCCGGCGCGGAACAAGGCCGGAGGCCGCCGCGCCATCGCCAGGCCACCCCCACGGACTGGCAATGGCGCGGCTCACAGCAACGACAGCTTCAGGCCAGAACCATCACCACGCCCCCTTGCCGATAACGCCGGTTACCCGTAATCGCGTTCTCCGAAAATCGCCGACCCGACCCGCACATGCGTCGCACCAAGCGCGATCGCCTGTTCGAAGTCGCCGCTCATCCCCATCGACAGCCCGTCGAGCCCGTTGCGCGCCGCCATCTTCGCCAGAAGCGCGAAATGCAGGCTCGGCTCTTCATCCACCGGCGGGATACACATCAGGCCACGCACCGGCAGGTCGAGCGCCCGGCACTCGGCCACGAAATCATCCGTATCGGCAGGCAGGATCCCCGCCTTTTGCGGCTCCTCGCCGGTATTGACCTGAATGAAGAGTTCTGGACAGGTGCCTGCCTCCTGCGCCAGCGACGCCAGAGTCCTCGCCAGCTTCGGGCGGTCGACCGAGTGAATCGCCTGAAACAGTCCCATCGCCTGCCTCGCCTTGTTGGTCTGCAAGGGCCCGATCAGATGCAGTGCGATCCCCTCGAACCGCTCGCGAAAGCCCGGCCATTTGCCAGCCGCTTCCTGCACCCGATTCTCGCCGAACACCCGGTGGCCTTCCCGCAGCACGGCCTCGACCCGCGCGTCCGGCTGCACCTTGGAGACGGCGATCAGTTCCACGCTCTCAGGCGCGCGCCCGGCCTCCTCGGTAGCCCTACGCACGCGCGCGTTGATTTCCTTCAGCCCCATGAACAACCTCCTGTGCGGTACCTTGCTGGTGACATGCCACAGCCGCAGCGGCTCGCACAAGCGTGCAAGGACTCTGTGCATCGCAAACGGCTTGCCCCGGTGGCCGGGCTTGGATAGTAGGGGGGAAACAAGTCCGGACGGTATCATGACCTTTTCGCGCATCAGATCGGCCAGCCTCATGGTGGCGTGCCTCGCCCTTCTTGCCGCCTGCGAGAATGCCACCCTCGATAACGAGGCGATGCGCGTCAAGGGCGGGCGCGAACGCGAGGTCGCACCCGGAGACGGATCACTATTGGACCTCTTCCGCGGTCCTGGCGATACCGTCAAGGTAAACCGCTTCCTCTGGACCGCCTCGCTTCAGGTTCTCGACTTTCTGCCCGTCGAGGCCGCCGATCCTTTCACCGGCGTGATCACCACGGGCTTTGGCACGCCGCCAGGCGGCGGTCAGGCCTACCGGGCGACGGTGCTCATCAGCGACCCTGCACTCGACGCGCGCGCGCTCAACGTGGCTCTGCAATCGCGCAGCGGCCCTGTCGACGCGGCCACCGAGCGCGCCGTCGAGGATGCCATCCTCAATCGCGCACGGCAGCTGCGCATTCAGGCCGCCCGATTCTGAGCCTGCTCGGCGGCCCCGCGCCGTTCTTGCCCCGATTGTCGGATGATCTGACCCGATGAATTAACGAAGAGCCCCGCCATGATCCCGGCCACGATCAGGTCGGGCCAGCCAGAGACCGCCCCCCAGACCCCAAGGGCCGCCAGAATCACTGCCACAGTCCCGATGGCGGCATTGCGCGAGCACAGCCAGACCGAGCGCACATTGGCATCGCCAAGAAAAGGTATTCTCTGTCCGATGCGTTAAATATCCTCGTGCGCTGTTTGTGGAAATATTCCTTATAGCTCTCTCGAACGCGGTTCGCGGTGAGTGCCATCTTGGTCATCGCATCACCTTAGATTCGGAAATCCACAGGATTGCCTCGATTGGCTGACCGGCTCGCGATGACGTCACTTTCTGGCTTCACAAGGGAAGGATAAGGCCGCGCCGCGATGTGCACTGCAGATCGCGCGACAGCGCCGTCTCAGTGCCTAAATCATCAACGGCAAGACAATTACGCCGACTGTCTCAGGGGCGAATGGCGCTGTCGCAATCGGCAGGCCCGAGGCGAGACTTTTGGTGGAACCGCAATAGAACAGCGCGGTCCCGTCCGGTGCATTCAGTCAAAAGCTTCTCCCGGTAAAAACCATGATCCCATAGCAAGCGCAAGAAACAGGACCACTACGCCCGACATGATGGCCAGATCGGCACCCGACACGCTGGCCCAGAGACCGGAGATCGTACCGGCCGAGAAGGCCGAATAGACGATCAGCAAGATTGAGCCGCGATCGACTCTCATACACATACTCCAGTGACGGCGGATGAAGGCGTCAGTTCAGCAGCCTGTTACGGATCGCACGGGGGTCGATCTTGGCGCCGTGGAGGAAGAATAGAAACGCCACGGCCCAGAAGGTCACGTGACCCAGAACATCCGCGACCATTCCCTGTGCCGACAGCAATAGCCCAAAGCCAACGGAGGCCAGCAGCAGGAGCATGTAGAGATCGACCCCGATCTTGGAAAGAAAACGCATCAAACACCATGAACAAAAGGCGGCGGCCACAAACATGCGACCACCACAGGATGGGCAACAAAGACGGCCCGGCGACCAAGAAGGCCGCCGTTCCGTGGATTCAAAAACCGGCGGCTTGCCCATCCTTGCGCGGATCGGATCCGGCCATGTAGCCACCCTCGGGCAGGCGCGCAATCAGTTGTGCGCCGCCAAAACCGAAGGCATTGTCGGGAGCTTCGACCACAATGCGGTGGCCCAGCTTGCGCAGGCCGTTGAGCAGGGTCTCGCCCATGCTCGCCTCACAAGCCACATCCAACCCCTCAATAGTGCGCCAGCGCGGCGCGTCGGCGGCGACCTGCACGTCCTGCTCCCAAAGCTGGGTGCGCAGCAGCAGCTGCAGATGCCCCATCGCCTGAATCGGGCCGCCCATCATCCCGAAAGCCATCAGCGGCGCGCCGTTTTTCATGGCAAAGCCTGGAATAATGGTGTGGAACGGGCGCTTGCCGCCGGCCACTTGGTTCTGGTGGCCTTTCTCGGTGGTGAAGCCGAAGCCACGGTTCTGCATCGAGATGCCAGTGCCCGGCACCACCACGCCGGAGCCGAAGCCCGCGTAGTTCGACTGGATGAAGCTGACCATCATGCCATCCGCGTCGGCCGTGCTCATCAGCACGGTGCCGCCGCGTTTGGGTGCGCCGGGGCCGAAGTCCTGCGCCTTGTCAGCAGAGATCAGAGCCGCGCGGGACTTGAGGTAGTCGGGGTCGAGCAGTGCAGTTTCGTCCACCTCGGTCATGTGATCCCGGTCTGCTACGAAAGCGTGCAGATCGGCATAGGCGAGTTTGACGGCCTCGATCTGCAGGTGAATGGCAGCGAGGTCATCCGGCCCGTCGTCGCGGATGTCGGTGTGGTGCAACATGCCAAGCGCCATCAGCGCGGCGATGCCCTGCCCGTTCGGCGGAATCTCATGCAGTTCCATATCGTCGAAGGACTGCGAGACGGTGCCGCACCAGTCTAGCGTATGCGCGGCGAGATCCTCGGTGGTCATCGCGCCGCCGTTGGCCTTGGCGAAGGCGGCGATCTCCTCGGCCAATTCGCCCTCGTAGAAGGCGCGGCCCTTGGTTTCGGCAATCAGGCGCAGGGTGCGCGCGGCACCGGGGTTGCGGAAACGCTCGCCCGCTTTGGGCGCGCGGCCGTTCGGCATGAATGTCTCGGCAAAGCCGGGCTGATTTCCCAGTATCTCGGCCCCTTTGGCCCAGAGCCGCGCGATCACGGGCGAGACGATGAACCCGTCTTCGGCATAGCGGATTGCGGGCGCCAGCACCGTGGCGAGGCCGAGTTTGCCGAATTTCTCTGACAGTTCGACCCAGGCGCTGACGGCGCCTGGCACAGTGACGCTGTCCCAGCCGTATTGGACCATGCCGTCGGGGAAGCGTTCAGGCGACCATGCGGCAGGCGCGCGGCCCGAAGCGTTCAGCCCGTGCAGCTTCACGCCGTCCCACAGGATACAGAAGGCATCGGAGCCGAGACCGTTGCCCGTGGGCTCGACGATCGTCAGCGCCGCAGCGGTGGCAATCGCGGCGTCAACGGCGTTGCCGCCCTGCTGCATGATCGTCAGACCGGCCTGTGTGGCCAGAGGCTGTGAGGTAGCGACGACGTTCTCGGCCAAGACAGGCGAACGGCGGGACGGGTAGACGGGATCATGACGCAGACGCATCTTCGGTCCTCTCGGTTTTGGAATTTTTCTTCAGATGGGCGCGCACCGCCCAGCCGATGGATAAGACAGCCGCCACCAGAAACAGCAGGCTGATGGGCCGCGTGAGAAATAGCGTCGGATCACTGTCAGTCATCAGTGCCCGACGCAGGTTGGTCTCAGCAATGGGACCAAGGATCACGCCCAGCACCAAGGGGGCCAGCGAGTAGCCCAAGGCGCGCAAGGTGTAGCCCGCGACCCCTATGAACCCGAGCAGATAGAGATCGGTAACCCGGTTATTCAGCGCGAAGGAACCTACGACGCAGCAGGTCATCACCACTGGCACGATCAGCCATTTGGGCACCGACGCCACGCGCAGGAACACCCGCATCGACAGGACCGAGACCACCAGCATCATCAATGAGGCCACGGCCATGGCGATGAACATGCCGTACACCAGATCGCCGTGATCCATGATCAGACGCGGGCCCACGGAAATTCCGTGCACCATAAGCGAGGCCATCAGAATCGCATCCACGGCCGAGCCGGGAATGCCCAGCCCGATGAGCGGAATCAGCCCGCCGCCGGCGGTGGCACTGTTGCCGGCCTCGGAGGCGACGACCCCGTCGGGATTGCCGTTGCCGAACTCCTCGGGCGTTTTGGAGGCGCGTTTGGCCTGATCATAGGCGACGAGGTTGGCAATCGATCCGCCCGCGCCCGGCAGCGCACCGATCAGCACGCCGACCAGCGAAGACCGCAACAGGTTCACCGGGCGCATCAGCACCTCTTTCATCACCTTCCAAGTCTGGAAGTCGATGGTGCCAGTGACGAGCGCATTGCCGGAACGGACCGATATGGAATCCTCAACTTCGGAAACCAACTGCGAGATCGCAAAAATGCCGATCAGTACCACGAGGAAAGGCAGCCCTGCCTGCAGCATCTCGATACCGAAGTCGAAACGCGGGCGGCCCATGATCGGATCTGCGCCCACGGTAGAGATCGCCAACCCGATCAGCCCGGCAAGAATGCCACGGATCACGCTGTCGCCCACAAGGCTCGCCACAATGGTCAGGGCAAAGACGATGAGCGAGAAATACTCCCACGGCCCCAGTTTGACCGCGAACATCGCCAGCGGCGGAGCCGCGACGATCAGCACGATGGTCGACAGGATCGTGCCAAAGAACGACGCCCAGACCCCGAGCGACAGCGCCCGCCCAGGCTCACCTCGACGCGCCATCGGGAAGGCGTCGAAGGTGGTGGCGACGGAGGACGGCGTGCCAGGGATACCCAGAAGTGCCGCCGAGATCAGGCCGCCGGTATAGCCGCCGACATAGACCGAGAGCATCACCGCGATGCCCTGTAGGGGCTCCATCGAGAAGGTCAGCGGCAGGGTCAGCACGATGGCCATGGTCACGGTAAAACCCGGAATCGCGGCCGCGATGATGCCCGCAATGGAGCCTGCCAGCATGTAGGTCAGCGTCGAGAGGGTGAAGATCTGGGAGAACCCGGAAAGGAAATCTTCCATATCAGTTGCCTCCCCGCGGCAGGAACACGTTGAACACTTCGGCAAAAAGCCAGTTCAGGCCAAAGGAGAACACGGTGGCCACGATGGTCGCAATGAGCAGGGTCTTCCATCCGCGCGGCATCAGCGCCAGTTCGAGGCCGAAAATGAAAACAAAGCTGGCGATGGAGAAGCCCAGCATGGGCAGCACCACGATATAGGCCCCAAGCGCCGCAAGAACGACGAAGATCAGATGGCGACGGCGCGCCCAGGCAACCGCCTCGCACACGAACCGACCATAGGCGGCACTGGGCAACTTGCGTAGCGCGTCAATGATTGCGACCACTGACATTAGCATCAGGGCGCCAAAAACCATCTTTGGAAACGCCCCCGCACCAAGGCTCTCGAACCGGGAAGCCGGGATCGCCATGGCTGTGACAAACAGCCCGGCCGAAGCGAGCAGAATGAGAATATAGCTCAGGAGGCGGGCTGTTTCGCCCGCCTCCTGAGCACGGGCTTGGGGCGTCACCTTGTCGGTCACTGCGCGAGAACCTGCGACAGAGACTTCACAGTCGCGT
Source organism: Roseovarius sp. A-2 (assembly GCF_002072155.1). GTDB lineage: Bacteria > Pseudomonadota > Alphaproteobacteria > Rhodobacterales > Rhodobacteraceae > Roseovarius. The sequence continues at coordinate 27,305 of NZ_BDIY01000027.1, forward strand.
CCAGCTTTTCAAGATAGGCGTGGTAGCCATCCTGGCCGCGGAACATCACCGACGCGCCGGCATTGTTGGTCTGCTCGACATAGGTCTCGTCCTGCGACAGTGCCTGCAGGGCCGCTTCCATCTTGTCGCGCGCTTCCTGGGGGGTGCCCTTGGGCATGACGATGCCGCGTGTCACGTTCAGTTCCAGATCAGCACCCAGTTCCATGAAGGTCGGCACATCCGGTGTTTCTTCGACCCGCTCGGGCGAACCGACGGCGAGGAATGCAAGGTCGCCGCTTTCGACGAATTGCAAAGAAGAGGAAATGTCGCCGATCGCTGCGTCGAGATTGCCGCCAACCAGCGCGCGGACACGCTCGCCAGTGCCTTCATAGCCGACATAGGAGAACTGAATGTCAAAGGCCTGCTCGATCATCGCCGCATGCAGGTGCGGCACACCACCCAGAGTCACGCCGATGGTGATCTCACCGGGGTTTTCCTTGGCGTAGCTGACGAATTCTTCGAAATTACCATAGTCGTCGGTGGGGTGCACAACGAGATACTGTGGCGAGGCGGTCATCAGCGCGATCGGCTCAAAATCGTCCCATGCCAGATCGGTGATGCCGGTCTCTGTCGCCACCAGCAATCCTTCGTGGACCTGGCTGATGGTATAGCCGTCGGCCTTGCGGCGCGAGGCTTCGCGCAGACCCACGGTACCGCCGACACCCGGCATGTTGATGATCGGCAGTTCGACGCCCAGATGCGGCTCGATATTGCCCGCGACCAGACGCATCAGCGTGTCCGAGCCGCCACCGGGCGACCAAGGCACAATGAACTCAACTGGGCGTTCGGGGTAGCCCTGCGCGGCCAGTGGCGCAGCGCTCAGGGTGGCAGCGGCGCAAAGGGCAGCAAAGCCCGTACGAAAAAACATTCAATATCTCCCTCATGATGAGCGCATTCGCCCGGATCTGGTTATGGGGCCGAACCTTAACAGAAGAGAAACAGTAAAAAAGCGCGTATTTCTTGCCATCAAAGCAAGAAAATCTTAACTTATGGCATGGACACCCGGCAACTCGAAACTCTCCTGGCAATCGTACACCACGGCGGCTTTGCTGCGGCTTCGCGGGCCGTCAACCTCACCGCCTCGGCGGTGAGCCAACAGGTTGTCGCGCTTGAACAGGAACTTGGAGCCACGCTGTTTGACCGCTCGCGGCGGCCGCCGGCGCTGACCTCGAAAGGAGCCGAAATGGTGCGGACGGCCCGCACCATCCTCCAACTGGCCAATGCGGCGAAATCGGCTGCCGAAGGTGGAGAAGTGCGCGGCACCCTGGCGATTGGCTCGCTGCGGACCTGCGCGCAATCGCTGATGCCGGTGGCAATCGCCAGCCTGCATGAGCGCTACCCGGACCTTTCGTTTCGGCTGCGGATCGGCATGTCGGAGGAATTGATGCGCGAGGTCGCGGCGGGCCAGCTTGATACCGCACTGGTCGCCGATCACGTTGCCGTCCCGCTGACCCTGCGCTGGACCGAGGTGCTGAATGAACCTCTGGCCCTACTGATCCCGCCCGGCATAGACGCCCGCGCCACCGAGGATGTGCTGCACCAAGTGCCCTATGTGCGCTACCAAACGCGCGTTCCACTCGCCCGTCAGATCGACACCGAGATCGCCCGTTTCGGCGCGGAGCCTGCGCAGATCATCACCGTCAATACCATGGCGGCGGTGATCGGCTGTGTGCAGGTGGGGCTGGGTTTCGCGGTGGTGCCCTCGGTCACTTTGCAGGATATCGTTCCCGGCAGCCTGCGCTGGCTGCCCTTCGGCTCGCCGCCGATTCGCCGACGTCTGGGATTGGTGCACAGCCCGCATTCCGACCGCAGTGAAGTACTGGGCGCACTGAGCAAAGAGCTTGCCGAGCGTGGTGCGGCCTTGTAGCGGCCTGGATGCCGGACGCGGCGCATGAAGCGATGCGCGACCTGGTCCGGCACGGGCAACCGCGATGAAGGTGCTCAATAAGGCACGCCAGCATCTGCAGGGTTTCCTGTTGCGCCACGGTTGCGTCTATCCCGGGAAGAAGGGCTGGACCAAGGCATACTGGCGCGGGCCCATCCGGCGCGACCTTCGAACGAAGAATGCCGCGGGAGAGACCACCGAACCAGTCAGCTCACACCGCGATCATGGGGTCTAAAGCATTTCTGCAAAAACTTGAATCGGGGGGGGCCTCGGCTGTGCTGGCTGTGATTCCTTCTGTTTGGGAGGATGGATCATGTCAGCACCATTGCCGAAGGCGCTCCGGGCGCGGTTTCAACGGTATATCGGAGAGGGTTTGAGTGGACGAGCAGCGGCGTTGCGGCTGAAGCTTTCGCCGGCCACGGGCGCAAGATGGGCACAGATGATCCGGACGCGCGGCCATGCCGATCCTGCGCCTCAAGGTCGTCCGTGAGGCCGCGGCAAGCTGGCACCTTACCGGCCGTTTTTCGAGGAACTGATCGCGCAGGATCCGGATATCACGCTCTTCGAGCTGCGTGATGCGCTCTGGGGGGCATCTCATGGGCAAGATTGCCCCCCAGCCCAAGCGCGAAATCATCTTTGCGGCGCGCAACCGCGACCAAGCCAAGACGGCTTTCGGGTTCCTCTTGGGGTTCATCGAGGGCTTGCCAGAGGATGAGCAAGAGCAATTCACGATCCGGCGCGGCTCTAAGCTGGAAGTGGAAACGGCTGAGAATGGCGGCGGTCTGGCACGGGTTATCGCGGCGGATGGCAAGTCCATTCTTGGCGGTGCCCCGACGCTGGCAATCCTTGATGAGCGGGCCGCTTGGGAAAGAGAAAAGGGCGATGCGTTGGAAAACGCTGTCCTGTCCGGTCTGGGCAAGCGGGATGGCCGCGCCCTGATTATCAGCACCAGTGCGCCGGATGATGCGAACACGTTTAGCCGCTGGTTAGATGAGCCGCCCCCCGGCACCTATGTGCAGGAACATCGCCCGGACCCCGGATTGCCCCCTGACGATCTGGCAAGCCTTCTGGTGGCCAATCCCGGCGCGGCTGAGGGCATCGGGCCGTCTGCGGAATGGCTGACGGCTCAGGCGCGGCGGGCGATTGCGCGGGGCGGCTCTGCCCTGTCCAGTTTCCGCAACCTCAATCGGAATGAGCGGGTGGCGTCTGATAACCGTTCGGTGCTGCTGACGGTGGACGAATGGCTTGCCTGCGAGGTGGCCCCCGATGATCTGCCCCGGCGTGACGGGCCGGTTGGAATGTGTGGGGGCCTTCCCCTGCAATCCGGGCCTTGCGGATCGTGGCCAAGCTGACGGCGTGTCGCATCGCTATGTCGAAATGTCCGACCGGGGCGAACTGGTGAAGATGGGTGACACGACCGTGCCCGTTGGCCGGTTCCTTGCCAGCGTTGTCGAGCGGTTGAACGGGCAGGCCCCGGCGGCAATCGCGGGTGACAGGTTCCGCCATGCTGAGTTTTTGGAAGCCCTGCGGGATGCTGGCCTTGATCGGGTGCCGTTCATCTGGCGCGGGTTCGGATGGAAAGACGGCTCTGAGGACATAGAGCGGACCCGGCGCGCGGTGTTCGAGGGGCAGGTGCGCACGGTGCCGTCGCTCTTGCTGCGCTCTGCGTTCGCGGGCGCGATCACGCTGGTGGACCCGGCGGGCAATCATAAATTGGCGGCTGGACGTAGCACGGGGCGGGTGGACCCCGTGGCCGCGACCTTTGTGGCCGTCGCTCAGGGGCAGCGCATGAAACGCGCGCCCGCAATCTCAGGGGGGCGCATGGCATGGGCATGATCGAAACGGCATCGCGGATTATCAAGAGGTTCGGGCAGATGGGCACGTTTGCTCGGCCCGGTGCAGACGGTGGAACGCCTTGGGCACCGGAACCGGGCGAACCGACATATCACACGGCAACCGTGGCCGTGGTGGCCTATGAACAGGAGCACCGCGACGGGACGCTTATTCAGGCGAATGACCTGCGGGTGCTGGTGTCTGTCGAGGGCTTGGACATTGTGCCGAACTTGGCGGATCGGCTGACCATTGGCGGGGTTGAGTATTCAATTGCGAATGTCACGCCGCTGGACGCCACAAAGCCCGGCAAGAGCTGGCTTGTGCACCCAGACTGGTTGGCGCTCTTCGAGGATCAAATCCGTCCTCTGGGGATCGGGACGCATTTCGGTAATTTCAGTGAAGCCGCCGGCGCATCCTATCGAGCATTGGCGGACGGTGATGCGGCCGCGAGATCCTGGGCTCGGATGCGTGCGTCGATCAGCGCGAATTAAAGATGCAGGCAGCCATCAAGCCAGGCTGTCTGATCGTTGCGGGGTCCTCTCGACGAAACCCCGCAACGATCTTGGGCCAGTGAAGGGCCCTGACCCCCGCGGCTTCCTCCTTCCGAGGTTTGTCAACGTGGGCCGCCACCTCATGGCCGCCACCCTTGTGCCGCAGCCCACATCGAAAAACCTTCAGAGAGCGGTCTTTCGCTGCGGTTTGATCAAATGGCAGCTCTACTTGAAGAACCTGACGTTCGATATTGATGATCAGGAGAAGCGCATGCTCTTTATAGATTTGTCAGCTGAGGGCTTGGACCAGCCTTTCGCCGCAAGCGGCTTCTGCGGCCAATAACATTCCAACTTGCTTGCGCAGGTCATGGGGAGGATGGTGTTGCCGCCAGAACAGCCAGGGCCTCTGCGTGCAGGGAAGCGCTGGCGGCGGCGATAACCTTGCCGTCCGATGCCAATGTGAGAGGCTCGCCTTGCCAGTCGGTGATCACACCACCCGCCCCTTCGATCACCGGGATGAGCGCCATGTAGTCATAGGGGTGCAAGTCCATCTCGAACAGCAAGTCAACATGGCCCGCGGCCAAAAGACCGTAGCCATAGCAATCGCCGCCGAACCGTCGCATGGCAGCCTTTTCCGATAGCTTCTCAAACTGCGCCAGTCCAGCGGCGTCGAAACTGTCCGGGCTGGTCGTGTAGAGGATCGCTTCGCCCAGGGCCGTTCGCCCACTGGTCTGGCAGGGCGTGCCGTTGAGTGTTGTGCGCTGGCCGCGCTGGCCGGTCCAGCGTTCGCCGGTAGGCGGAATCGAGATCACCCCGAGTTCTGGCGTGCCATCGGAGACGCAGGCGATCAGCGTGCCGAAGGTGGGCATACCGGACATGAAGCTCTTGGTTCCATCAATCGGGTCGATGACCCAGATGAGCGAGGCCTCCAGTCGCGCGCTCTCCTGTTCCTCTCCCAGAATGCCGTGGGTCGGGAACGCTTGCATGATCTGTCGGCGCATTTCGGCCTCGATGGCGCGGTCGGCTTGCGTGACTGGCGAGGCGTCTTCCTTTGCCTCGATTTCCAGCGGCTTGCGGAAGTAGGTCATGGCCATGGCGTCCGTAACGTCAGCCAAACCTTCAGCGAACTGTGCGAGCCGGTCAGTTTCCGGAAAGGTCGAGAGAGACTGCATGACTTTTCCTCAAATGCGGGGAACGGCGGGCCGCGAACGTACGCTTTAGAAATTTATCGTAGACAAATGCCGCAAAAATGCAAGACTACACAAATAACCCCAGACTCGAATTCCATGTCGGGCACCAGAACGGACCATCGCAAGGGTCTGCAGTCTTCCGGATACAGGCCGGACCAACAGAACCGAACCAACAAGGAGATCATCATGAAAACCTGGACACAGACCACCGCGCTGTCGATCGCGGCGCTTTGCCTTGCCGCACCGTCGCTGGCCGATGAACTGACCGTCTACACCGCCCTCGAGGAAGAAGAAATCGCGGCCTACGTGGAAGCGGCACAGGCCGCCATGCCAGACACCGAGATCAATGTCCTGCGCTTGTCCACTGGCAAGCTCGGTGCGCGGCTGCTGGCCGAAGCCGAGAATCCGCAGGCTGACGTGATCTGGGGTTGGGCCGTCAGTGCGATGATGGACCCGCAGATCCTGGAAATGCTGGAACCCTACGAGGCCGCCGGCTCCGACGTGCTGCCCGAGAAATTCCGCAGTGGCGACGGCAAGTGGTTCGCCCCCATCGGCTATATGGGCGCCTTCTGCGTGAACACCGCACGGCTCGAGGAAAAGGGCCTGCCGATGCCGTCGAGCTGGGCCGACCTGGAAGCCCCGGAATTCAAGGACGAGATCCTGATGCCCGATCCGAACTCCTCGGGCACCGGCTACCTGCACGTCAACGCCGTGCTGCAAAGCATGGGCGAAGAGGCCGGCTGGGCACAGCTGGAAGCGGTCGATCCCAACATGGCGCAATACACCTCTTCGGGTTCAAAACCATGCAAATCAGCCCGCGTGGGTGAATATACCGTCGGCATTTCGCTGGCATTCACCGCGATGCAGTCGATCGAGGAAGGCTACCCGCTGGCGATGGTCTTTCCCGAGGGTGGCGTGGGCTACGAGTTGGAAGCGTCGGGCCTGATGGCAAGCTCGGACAACAAGGACGCTGCGAAAGCCTTCCTTGACTGGACCATGTCTGATGAGGCGATCGGCCTTTACCAGGCCTACAAGGCACTGATCACCGTGCCGGGTGTCGATGCGTCGGAGGCGGCCGAGAAAGCTGGCCTTCCGGCTGACATCTCGACGATCCTGGCGGATGTGGATTTCATCAAGGCGGCGGAGGATCAGACGGCCGTAAAAGATCAGTGGAAAGAAAAATTCGGGCGCTGAGCCCGAGACTGGGGCGGCTTTGGCCGCCCCGACACTTGACGGGCCGGTCGCGAACCTCCCTAACGAACGAGAAAGCACGCCCCACATGTACCTGACCGTCCGCGACGCCACAAAGACCTACGGCGATTTCACCGCGCTCGACCGAGTGTCGATCGAGATCGAGAAAGGCGAGTTCGTCTGCTTGCTGGGCCCGTCGGGATGCGGCAAGACGACTTTGCTGCGGCTGATCGCAGGGCTGACCGAACTGGACGGTGGAACGATCACGCTGGAGGGCGCGACTCTTTCGGATCTTCCGGCCCGCAAGCGAGGGTTCGGGATCGTGTTCCAGTCATACTCACTCTTTCCGAATATGACGGTGGCCGAGAATATCGGTTATGGCCTGAAGATCCGGGGCGTTCGAAAAGACGACATCGCCGCACGGGTGCAGGAGTTGCTAGCGCTGGTTAAACTGCCTCAGGTGGCCGATAACCTGCCGGGGCAACTGTCAGGCGGCCAGCAACAGCGCATCGCGCTGGCGCGGGCCATTGCCGTGGATCCGCTCGTCCTGTTGCTCGACGAGCCGCTATCGGCGCTCGATGCCAAGGTCCGCTCGGTGCTGCGCGACGAGATCAGACAGGTGCAGCGCTCGCTGGGCATACCAACGCTGATGGTAACACATGATCAGGAAGAAGCGCTGGCGCTGGCCGATAAGATCATCTGCATGAACCACGGGGTCGTGGTGCAGGCGGGGACACCGGAAGATCTATACCACCGACCCGCTACGCGCTTTGTAGCGGAGTTCATGGGGATCAGTAACCTGCTCTCTGCAGACACGGTCGCGCAGCATTTTCCCGACCTGTTGTCTACTCGTCCCGCGTCTCAGGACAGCTATCTTGCCTGTATCCGACCCGAGCAGATCGAGGTGACCCCTTCCGAAACCGGTGCGGCCGTCGTCCGGAGCATCAGTTTCCTGGGCAACCTGCGGCGCCTGGAAGTGGAAAGCCCCGCCGGGACGCTTTTGGTCGAAACGCATGGCGGCAGTCCATATCACCCGGGCGACCGCGTTGAGCTAAGCATCGCACCCGAAACCTGCACATGGGTCGTTGACGACACTGCAGGAACCGAGGCGGTCTCGGCATGAGCCTCGCCGAGACGTCATCCCGCGCCCGTATGCGCCGCCGAATTGACGCCGATCGCCTGCTGACGCTGGCTTGCATCGGGTTGGCGCTGCTGGGCCTGATCCTGTTCTTCGCCTACCCGATGGTGATCGTATTCCTGCGCTCGATCACCGTTGGCGAGAATTATGGGTTGGGCAATTACACAGAAGTGCTGGGCTCATCCGGGTTCTGGCGGGCCACGCGGCATTCGCTGGCGATGGGGGGCGCGACCACCGCGCTGAGTGTGTTCCTCGGGTTCATCATCGCGCATGGCCTTTACCGCTGTGCATTTCGCGGCAAGTGGCTGATACGCAGCATCATAGTCCTGCCCCTGCTGGCCCCCTCGCTGGTACAGGCGCTCGGGCTGATCTTCCTGCTGGGCCGCAACGGCGTTATCAGTCGCGCGCTTGGGGTCGAAATCGAGATTTATGGGTTCTGGGGCCTGTTGATCGCGAACACCCTCTACGCGCTGCCACAGGCAGTGATGATCATCGGCGCGGCGTTGGTGCTCTTGGACGCCCGCACCTACGAGGCCGCCGAGGTCATGGGAGCGCCGCCGTGGCGGCAGTTCCGCGACCTGACCTTGCCCGCCGCGCGGTTCGGTATCCTGAACGCAGCGTTCGTCTGCTTTACCATCACCATAACCGATTTCGGCAACGCGGCGGTAATCGGCGGCGATTACTCGGTGTTGGCGACCGAGATCTACAGCCAGGTCGTGGGACAGCGAAACTTCAATATGGGTGCCGTGGTTGGCATCATGCTGCTTTTGCCCACGGTGATCTCCTACAGTATCGAGCGGCAGGCGATGAAACGGCAGCAGGCCGGACAAATCACCGGGCAGGAGCCCTATCGGCCCAGCTTTGCTCCGCTGCGTGACATCAGCATGGCGGCGCTGTCATTGCTGATCTGTGCCGGGATCGTTTCGGTTATCGGGATCGTGGTCTATGCCAGCTTCGTCACACTATGGCCTTACAACATGGCGCTGTCGCCCAAGCATTACGATATCACGCTGGCGGGCGGGTATTCATCGCTTTGGATAACGATCGTGATCTCGCTGGCTGCCGCAGCGGGCGGGACCGTCGCGGTTTTCCTTCTGGGTCTTGGTCTGCGACGCCTGCCCAAGGCAGTGGCGCAACCGATCCAGATCCTGGCCGCGATGCCGGCGGCTGTACCAGGCATGGTTCTGGGTCTGGCCTATATCCTGACGTTCAATTCCACGGCGACGCCGCTTTACCTGCTCTACGGTACTGCCGCGCTGATCGCGATCGTCAATTTCTATCACTACCACACACAAGGCTTCCTGACGCTGATGACCGGTTTCCGCCAGCTGCCCCTGGCACTGGAGGAAGCAGCCAATAGTCTTGGTGCCGGGCTGGGCAGGACGGCACGGGACATCGTGGCGCCTTTCATCGCGCCGATGCTGGTGTCGGTTTTCTTTTTTCTCTTCATGCGCTCCATGGTGACACTGTCGGCGGTCGTCTTCCTGACAACACCGGACCTGAGCGTGGCCGCCGTGACGATCATGCGGTTGGACGATGCCGGGCTGACCTCGCAGGCAGCGGCCTTCTCGACCTGCGTCATGGGGGTTGTCTGCTTGGCCGTCCTGTCTATGAAAGTGACACTGGCGCTGTTGCGACGGCGTGCCGGAAACAAGGGGTCGACCTGATGTGGGCGAAGGAGCGTCATCAACGGATCGTGTCGATGCTGGCGGCCAACCAGCAGGTCAGCGCAAACGATTTGGCCGGGATGTTGGGCGTGTCGCGCGAAACCGTCCGACGCGACCTACTCGACCTTGAAGAGGCGGGAAAGGTAGCGCGGGTGCATGGCGGTGCGGTTCTGCCCGAGGCGCGGACAGAGGATCCGTTTCAAAAGCGCATGAAGAGCCAGATCCGGGCCAAGTCCGTGATCGCGAAGAAAGCGGTCGGCCTGATCCAGCCGGGGCAAACGATCATGGTGGATGCCGGGTCGACCACTGCCGTGTTCGCCCGAGAGCTTGCGAAGGTGCCCGGGGCGTCGGTGATAACAAATTCGCTGGATATCGCCACGACGCTACAGGCCGCAAACATGGATGTACTCCTTCTGGGCGGTCGGATGGCAGCTGACGTGCCCGCCACGGTGGGCGAACTGACCCTTTCGGAAATCCGGCGTTTCGAGGTGGATCTGTGCTTTTCCGCGCCGGTGGCTCTGCATCCCGAGAAGGGGACATATTTCTACGACCTGCAAGAGGCCGAAATATCTGCCGCAATGGCAGCGCAGGCAGGTCGGGCGGTCGTGCTGGCGGATCATTCCAAGCTGGGAGGCACCACCCGAGTGCGTTCATGGGAGGTGGAGATGATCGGAACGCTCGTGACAAACCGAGCCGCGTCCGACGCACAGCTCGACGGGTTTCGAACGGCGGGGGTCGAGATCGTCTGACCACATCATTTGCCGAAGGCCTGAGCTCAACCGTGAGGGCCGCTGGCTCCGTTCGAGCAGAGGGCGACGGAAGGACGAAGCCGCTCGCGCGGCAATGGCGCTTGTGGCTGGCGTATTGAATCGATCCTGACGGCGCGCATTTTGTAATTTGGCTGACCTGTTTGACGATTGGGGTTTCTCAATCTGATGACAGG
>NZ_BDIY01000028.1 GCF_002072155.1 Roseovarius sp. A-2
AGTCCTCCAGGAAAGAGGGCTCGCGCTACTTCATACGCAACGAAAAAGTTAGAACGCCTGTTCCAGCCTGATCTGGCGACACAACGAAGGACACGGACGGCAGGCATCTATCACCCGTGTCCTATTACACGGAATGGCTCCATTTCTGCCGGGGCCATTTCCCTGTCTATAGCTACACTCGCCGCCGGAAAGCGGCACGGCTCACGATAGACTTAGGCCGGGACAGCCCACACACAGCCGTTGCGCAACCCGTCTTAAAACGGGATTTCGTCGTCGTGGTCTTTGCCTGCCGGCGCCGGCGCCGGGTTGGCCGCCTGGTCCTGGCCGCCGTCGCCCTTTCCATCCAGGAAGGTCATTTCGCCGTTATAGGGGCGCAGAACGACCTCGGTCGTGTAGCGATCCTGGCCCGACTGGTCCTGCCACTTGCGGGTCTCCAGCTGGCCTTCCAGGTAGACCTTCGAGCCCTTCTTGAGATATTGCTCGGCCAGGCCGACCAACGCGGTGTTGAAGATGGCGACGCGGTGCCACTCGGTGCGCTCGCGGCGCTCGCCGGTGTTGCGGTCCTTCCAGGTTTCCGAGGTTGCGACCGACAGGTTGGCGACTTTGCCGCCATTGTCGAAGTTGCGGATCTCGGGGTCCTGGCCGAGATTGCCGATGATGATGACTTTGTTGACGCTTCCGGCCATGTGATCTGCCTCCTGATTACTGAGTGATGCCGCGGACGGCGCGCATCACGGCGCCCTCGATGTGTGTGCGTGCGAGGGAGAACTCTCTACCAGCTTCGGGCTTGTCATGCTGGAGCGCATAGAGCCGGTCGATGATCTGATCTCCTGTCCGCTTTATGTCGTCGATCTGGGCCTTCTAGAGATCGCTCAGCGTCCGGTATTTCGACCGGGTGCCGCTGTTTTCCGCGCGCTGATCGTCAGTGCTGTTGAAACCTGCCATGGGATATTCCTTTTCAGTTGATGGCTGCTTGTCGGGGCTCTCCGTAAAGAGCCTGGAGAAGCAGCCGGGGCCGAAGCCCCGGCGCCGGGTTTAGGCCACTTCACGCGGGCGATACGCGCCGATCGCGGCGATGAAGCTGTCCGCCGAATCATCCGCGGCGCTATCTCCGCCGGCGGCTTCGTAAGCCTCGTTGTCCTCGAATTCGTCCGCGAATGCCTCCAGATACTGGTCGCGAGCCGCGTCGAATTCTTCGGGCGTCTGTGCGTCGAGAAAGTCGGAAGCGGTCGGAAAGTTTACGTTCATGTTCATGTCTTAGTCTCCGTATTTTGCCGGTAGCAGCCCCCGGCGGTGTGTGTTTCGTTCGCTGCTGAGAAGTAAATACGCCCGGCGGAGCGCGTTCAAAACGCTCCGCCGATTTTTCTGTTCACGCTTTGTTTCAATCCTGTTTCACCGGAACCTCCTTCGTTGGCGGACGGGCGACATAGACCCGGCCGGTCTTCATTTCGAGCACCGGACGACCCACTCGGACCGTCTGAGCCATCCCCGCCGGCTGGTCTTCGACGACATGGCCGGCGGGGACGAGGCGGAGTTCGAGCGGGCAGAACATCAGTCGTCGCCCAGAGCCGCATTCAAGTCATCGACCGCGGCATTGGGGTCGGTGGCGCGGTGCTCTTGGGCGGCCTTTTCCAGGGCGATGAGCTGGCCATAAATGCCGTCGTCCAGCTCGGCCTTCACCTCGTCCGGAACCTTGGCCCAGGCCTCATCGACGGTTGGCGCATCCTTGCTCTCCGCAACAGCCAGGAGACGCTCGCGCCACTTGCTCGCGGTCGTGTTCGCCTCAACCCGAAGAGGCTTGACGGTGAAGTTTCCGCGCGCATTTCGAGCCGTCGCCAGGTTCAGGGTGCGAGGTTGGGTCAGGCCCTCCATTTCGAGTACACGGATCCCGCCGACATCCGCGCCGCCGAAACGGACCTTCGGATCGCACCAGATCGTGCAGTGGAGGCCGATCCATTTCGAGGCATCCAGACCCCACACCAGGCCGAGGATGCGGCGCACCGTAAGCGCCGGCTTCCACGGCTTGCCGTCGTCGCCATCGAAGTAGAGCCACAGCGGCTGCTGGGGATTCTTCTCGTCCAACTTCACATCCCGGATCCGGATTGTCCGCGGTCCAGAAAGGAGGTCGTAGGCGTTGAGCTGATCGGTTTTTCCGACCATGGTTTTCGTGATGTCGATTGCTTTGGTCATGCTACCAATACTCCGTTTTCGTCTTCCATTTCTTCCTGACGCAAGCGCCATGCGGGCAGTCCGATCGGGCGGATGTCGCGCGAATATCCGGGCCACTGATCACGGCCGATTGCGTCCGCAAGCGCGTTCAAATCCTCGCGGATTTCGCGACGGCCGATCTCCATAGAGATCGGGTCGAGCACATAGACGGCATTCAGATACGGGGCCTTCTTCTCTACCGCGCCGAACACGAAATGCTTCGGCACCTCGAGACCTTCAGGCAGCCGCTGACCGCTCTGCTCGATCGCCTTGCGCAGGCCATCGAGGTAGAAAGGCGCCTGGACATAGTACCGAAACTTCTCGACAGACCGCTCGAACGAATGCTCGCGCGCGTCGTCGGTGGTCTTGAGATCGAAGACGACATCGCCGACCCACAGATCTGGGCGACAGCGGCAAAGGAGGCCCGTCTCTTCGTCGCGCCAGTATGCCGACAGCTCGGCCTTCCCGCGCGGGTCAGTCAGCAGCTTGCGCATCTTGGGATGTTCGAGAGCGGCGTCACGCATGCCGCGAACATCGCGCCACTGCGCCGGCGTCAAAATCGTCTTACCTGCGGCCTCTTCGGCGTGCATTGCCTTGAGATCGTCCAAGATCTGCACGCTCGGGTCTGCCTCGCGCAGGCGGTCGATGAGATCAGATTTCTTGCCGCTGACCGGGAGCCCGTGCTCTTTCAGTCGGGCCTTCAGATCGTCCGTTGTCGCGAGCGCATCGGGCCACTGCGACCCATCGAACGGGAGCGCGAATTCCTTTTCGAACTGGTCGGGCTCGAGCAGAACGCCGTGCTCTGCGCTGCCGACAACCATTGCCGCCGTCTCTTCGCGTTCGGCTCCGGCTGCGCGCTGTTCTTGCGCGAATTTGAAGTGTGCGAGAGAGCGCCGGACGACGTCCAAGCTGCTCTTCGACACACCAGGGCCGCCGTGGTATTCCGCGTTCGATTTGCCGGCGAAAATGCCGAGCGGATGATCTTCATTGCCTGTCATGGACCTACTCCGTACTTGCGTTTTTTCTGGTTGATTTGCGTCTCGAGTATCTGGATTTCCGAGTTTGCCCGCGTCAGCTTTTCGACTGCCTCTTCGCGGTCGATGAGGGCGATCTCGAGATCGACAACGGACGCGCCGAGATCCCGCCATTCGTCGAGCGGCATGCTCTCTCGAACAAAGAAAAGGTCTCGCAGTCGCATCTTCGTCTCCATCGTTTCAATGGAGATACGCCCCGGTGAGGTCGGTCCAAAACGCTGGGGCGAATTTCTTCAGGCCGCGAAATCCGACTCGCTGATCGACGGAAAATGACGAAGCGCCGCGACGAGAGGGATGTAGCTCGCGCCAGATTTCCGCGTCTGAAAGCCGATCTCGCGCACGACATTCATGAGCTCATCGTTCGAGGCTTTTGTCGTCACGCGAGCGTCCGCCGCGGCGATGAAAGTCCGCAACATCGACAGCACATCGGAGGCAGGAAGATCAGCATCTTCAGCGAATGCGCTGATGTAGCGGATCAGGTTTTCTCGGGTCATGGCGGTCTCCAGTTCTAGGGTGTGTCTTCAGGACATAGAGACGCGATCAGCCATTCGGAAACGAACGGGAAAGCCCGCCGCAGGCGCGCCTGGGAGGGTCCAGGGAGGGGCAGCGCGTGCGCCACTTCCCTGGGAACGGAGAGGGGTCCGGGGAGAAGCGTGGAGCGTGTCACCCCGGTCGGCAGACAGCCCCGTCGGAGACGCGCTGGAGAGGGTTCGGGAGAGGGGTGGCAAGAAACCCCTTTCCCGGGAGCAGGGGTCCAGGGGAGTGCGGAACGATGCCCTGGCCTCCCCGGAGGGGTCCCGCTGAAAGCGGCCGCCCGGCGAGGGCCGAACGGGCTGTGCTGAACGAACCCGGAGGGTGAAGTGCAGCCAGCTTAGTGAGTATCCACTCCGCACCAAATTGGAGCGGCGAACGGATTGGGGCTCCACCTCCCGTCAAAGGAGCCCACCATGACACAGAAGCAACACCCCCTCGTATTCGGCATGCGCGCGATCTGGCCAGGCCAACTCTCCAGGATCGAAATGCACCAGACCAGGACCGGCGGAGACCTGTCACATATCCGCCCTGGCAGGACGCATCTCAATGCTTTCCTGATCGGTGGTCCCGAGTGGCGCGAGCAGCTCGAGGAAGACATTCGGCGCGCGTCTGAGCTGAACCACAGGCACGCCTACGCCGCGCGTCGGTGGGTCAGGAAACGCAAGAAAGAGGCTGCCGAGATCCGTCGCGCTGGGCCGGTCGATCCGTGGAAGCGGGACCGCGCCGAAGGACCGTTGCGCGAGTTCATCTTCACCGCCAACAAGAAGCACTTCGAGGGTGACACTCCAGGCTTCTCAGACGCGGAGAGAGAGGATGTGTTTCGCCGATGCTTCTTGCGTGCTTCGAGGGATCAGTTCGGCGAGGCGTGCGTCGCAGCGTGGGAGGATCACGACGAAGAAGGTTATCATATCCACGGAGTGTTGGCTCCGTGGGTGATGACCGAAAGCAAGCAGGGTGGAAGACAGCGCCGTCTCGAACCTTCATCCATTCCGGTCGTGAAGAACTACGAAGCCGGTCACGATATCTTCGCGAAATACTTCGAGCCAGCCGGACTTGTTCGCGGCGAGAAGAGAGCCGAAAGGCGACGGGAAGCCTTCGAGGCGGAGGGCAAATCGGAGCTGCCGGCACAGAATACTTCGTGCCATGACTGGCGCGCCGATGAAGCCGTTCGGCTCGACGAGAAGCGCAAGAAAGCGGCCCGGGCGTGGGTCCAGGCGCGGAAGAAAGAAGCCGCGGCGCGCGAGGCTCAGGCGCGCGCAGATCGGATGGAGAAAGAGGCGCGCCAGGCGCGGGCGGAGGCCGCGGCACAGGCGCGCCGGGACCGTCAGGAGCGCGAGGCCCGGGCCGCGGAAATCTCCAGACGAGAGGCCGCCGTAGAGAAGCGCGAAGAGGCTGCGACCGTGAAAGAAACGGATCTCGCGCGCCGCACCAAGCTCTTCGTTGAAGACCTCAAGAAATTCGTCGATTTCGGCGACGCCATACGTGCGGCGGCGACGAAACTGGGTCTCGGCGATCACCCTCTGGTCGCCGGCGGATTGCGCGCGCTGCAGGGAATGCGCGACCTCTTGGTGAAAGAGAAACAGAAAACCGAGGAGAGGTGACGGGACCGATATTCTCGGTATGTCTGTCTCTCTACGGCCATATCAGAAATCCGACGTAGATAACCTGCGCACCGCTCTCCAGGGCGGTGCCAGGCGCGTCCTTTTCGAAGCCTCTGTCGGCTACGGAAAGTCGGTCGTCATCGAACATCTGGCCGCCGCATACTCGGCCGCCCGCCGCCGCGTCTGGGTTCTGTCAAACCGGTCGGCGGTTGTGGGCCAGCTGCGCGATCGGGCCGGCGGAATGCCGGGCGTGGAGGTTATGACAGTGCAGGCGGCTGATCGGCGGCGGGCAGCCCTGGCAGCAGATCCGGCACATCTGGTCCTGGCGGACGAGATCCACATGGGTGGCTCTGGGCCGCAGTATGGCCGGGTGTTCGACTGCGCGCCTGGTGCGACGGTCATCGGCTTCACGGGATCGCCACGCGGATCGACATTCGAGGTTCTGCCCGCCCATGTTCCTGGTCGAGACGCGGCGTGGCTGACCCAACAAGGATACCTCTCCCCTCTCCGATATGTCTGCCCGGATGTTCTCGACATGAAGGGCGTTCGGAAGCGCAACGGCGACTTCGATCCCGCCGCGGCAATGGCCCGAATGGAGGAGGGCAAGATCTTCGGGAAATCTCTCGAGACCTGGAGAGAGTTCGCACTGGGCCAGCCGTCTCTTGGCTTCTGCGTGAATGTGAAACACGCCATGGAGACCGCCGACGCATTCCGCCGAGCCGGGCACAAATGCGAGGTCCTGGTCGGCAAAGACAGCGATGATGAGGTGCGCGAGAAAATCGCGTTCCTCGCCGACGGCGGCTTGGTCTTTTCTGTCGACAAAGTTTCCGCAGGCTTCGATCTCCCGGATCTCCGCGCAATCATCTCTCTACGCCCATCTGAGTCGGAACAGCTCTGGGTCCAACAACTCGGTCGGGTTGCCCGGGCCGCTGACGGAAAGGATTTCGGCCTGGTTCTTGACCATGTCGGAAATGGTGATCGCCTGGGCACGCTGACTGAGAAGCGCGACTGGCGAAATCTGAGCAAGACGCGGGGCCAGAGGAAGGCGGAAGACGGCTCCAACCTCGCGACCCGCACCTGCGAGGAGTGCTACCACCTTTTCGAGGCCGGCCCCAAGAAATGCCCGCAATGCGGGGCCGCCTTGGAGAAGGATCGGCGCATCCCAGCCGATGAGTCTGTGCGCCTCCGGGCGATCGAAGCCGATGAGCTGGAGGCACGCCGCAGCGAGGCGAAAGCTCTGCGTAAGCGCCAGGGCCAAAGCATCCGGCAGATGTCGGGATGGCTGGGCTTCGACAAAGCCGTGGCGAACATGAAGGCGCGTCACGCCCGCGCGACCCGGCAGGGTGATGATCTGGTCCGAGAGTTCGCTGAGCGTGAGCTGCGATCCTATGGGCGCGCACCATGAGCAACGCCGAAACCGACATCCACAACCGCATCCTGGTTGCACTTTCCCGAGAATTCCATCCCAGGGGCATATTCTGGCGTCAGAACGCTGGCCGGGTCAGATCAGACCGCGGCGCCTGGATATCGCTTGGACCGACCGGAATATCCGATATTGTCGGTGTCCTGGACGGCAGGTCGGTGTTCGTCGAAGTGAAGACCGCGACAGGCAAGCAGCGCAAGGCCCAGAAGAATTTCCAGGCCGCTGTCGAGAGGGCTGGCGGGCTTTACCTGGTCGCGCGGTCGCCGGATGAAGCCATCTCAGCCTTGGCAGACGCGACGAGACGTTGAAAAGCCGCGTCATGGTCGTAGAGAAGCTCTTGCCGCTTGACATGACTGACAATCTGGCCGCCGCCCAAGTGCCACCTCATAGTCCATGAAGACCCAACTTTTCGCGCTACGAGGTGGCAGGCGACGCGATCGCCGGGCCAGCAGACGTGCGGCCAAACTTGTGCTAGCGGCTTGCGAGCCAACGCCCGGACGAATGCCCGGGCGGAGGTGTGAATGCGCTTTTCGAGAGTCGGTGTCATTTCCAGCTAGCCTTTATGCTCTTCTCTCGCTCAAGTCGCGCTTGCGCAGTGCTGACATACCCTCTTGACCACGCTTCCAGCGCGTCAAGTTTCGTTGAGTGCTCGTAAGTCGTGCTCAGACCATGACCGCGCGCAGTCCAGCCGCGAGCATTTCTCTCGGCAAGAACTCCTGAGCGGTCGGCGGCGCGATACGCCGCACTAGTGTCTGCTGCTCTAAGTATCGCGGCTCTGGCCGCCTCGATGCGATCACTCATCCTGCAAACCTCCCGTCGCTTCCGAGCACCGCGATGACGATGTCGTTCGGGTGCATCTTTTTGAACGCTGCGCGCGCCTCGGCAGCAGTCGGATATAAAGACTTCGGCAAGTCACCAGGGAGCGCGATGCCGCCGGGCTTTATTGTCCAAAGTATATACCAGAAGTTAGGGAAAATTCTGTTTCTCATTTGTCTGTCTTTCTTTGCTGTTTGTGCGTTCCGTAATCTCTCTTGACTACACACAATAAATGGGTAAAAGCGCACTCATCTCAAAACAAAAAGACAGAAAAAGTTTTCATATAATTCAAATGTTTGCGATTTTCTTAGGATGAGTTCAAAGCCGCCACCGCAACCGCTTGAACACCAGCCGCCCGCGCAAGCTCTTCAACCCACACCCAGCCCGCTGCCAGTTTCATTGTCTGTCTGTCATAGCTGACCATGTGGCCTTCGAACCACATCATCACGACACGGCCGCCAGCGTGGATCCTGACCCGATCCGGGCCCGCCTTGAAGCGGGCAAGCCATTTCAGGCGTTCGTGTGCGCTCACAGGATATCTTCCAGCTCATGGAAGCCCTGAGCTTCCAGGGCGGCGCGGATGTCGGTCATCGCATCCTCCTCGATCCGCCGTACGCGAGCACGGCTGATACCGACTGCCTCGCCGATCTCATCGAGAGAAACGAACTCTTCCGAGAAATGACGCATCCGAAGGATTTTCTGAGTGCGCTCTGGCATTCTGGACATGGCGTCGAAAACCGCGCGGCTTGCGGATTCCGCAGATCGCTCGGAAACCAGGGCCTCTTCTGGCGTTGCCCGATCATCGGAGATCTCACTCCAGCCGGCCTCTTCGTCGTCGCCTTCAATGCCGTAGGTCACCCCGTTCACAGCGCGATACCGCTCCAGATCTTCGTATTCAAAGCCCTCATCCAGGCAAATCGACTCTTCCTGCTCGCGCGTGAGCTTCACGCCGTGGGCCTCCTCAATCTCGCGGATCGGCTCGATCACGGCGCTGACCAGCCGCTTAATGCGCCGGCTCCTCGGGATGCGGGTGACCGCGCTCGTCTCGTCGAAATACAGCGCAATCTGGTCATGGATGTAGAACCTCGCCAGCGTGCTGATCGAGTGACCGAGGCCGGGGTCGAAGTTATCGAGGCAGCGGAGAAGGCCGATATTGCCTTCTTGGATGAGGTCGGAAATGTGAGCTCCGCGGCGCTGCCGGCTCTTTGCCATCCGGATCACAAGAGGCTGATACGCTTCGACCAGGCGCGCCCTCGCACGCTCATCGCCCCGCTCAAGCCAGGCGCGGGCGAGGCTCAATTCCTCGGATCGGTTCAGCATTTTCGTGCGGGGCATTCGGATGTTCCCTGTTCGTTTCTCAGGAAATACGCCCCGCAGATCTCGGTCCAAAATGTCGGCCGAGATTTTTCTCGAAGCAGCCCTGGTATCCATTTTTCTGTCGCTGTCTGTCTCTCTCGCACGACCGGCAGTTGCCGCGCGTGAGCCTCACGCCATCGACCCGGTATCGCTTCGTCGGGAAATTTTCTTCCGGCGCTGGGCGGCGACATGTCGTGCATCGCTTCCACCAGCGGCCCTGGGTGTCGGTCCAGTGACCGCAGTGCTCGCGGCGATGGTCTCCAGGGCGCAGCGCTTCCAGGTTCCAGAGCTTGTTGTTTGTGCGGTCGCCGTCTCGGTGATGGATCTGATAGCCGTCCGGGATCGGTCCGTGGGCACATTCCCAGACATGTCGGTGCTCGCCGGCGATGCGGCCGTCCGACAGCTTCAGTTGCGGATATCCGTCGCTGCCGACCCAGCGGGCTATGACTCGATTCCGTTTCATACATGGGAGGTCGCGCCCGGGTCAGGAACTCGCACAAAAAAAAGGCCCCGGCCGAAGCCGGGGCAGGTGGTGGATATCTTCGTAATTCAGCGATTATCACTCGGCGGCAACGGCTCGCAGGTGTCGGTGAAGATGCTTCGTCGGACTCTCGTAAGCCTCTGCGGCCATGGCGCGGTCTGCATCGTATTTATCGAAGTCTCGGGTAGCCCACAGACGAACACGGGCGCCTCCGGAAAGCCTGACACGACCGAGGTCGCCGCCGCTCTTCTTCTTCAGAAATTCTGCGATCTGTTGGGTCGTCATGCGCGGGCCCTTGGCCTCCCCGATCGCGGTCAGCGCATCGCGCAGATTGACCACTCGCCGGTCGAACGGCGCGGCATCAGACTGCCACGCGTCATCAAGCCAAGCTTCCCATCCGCCCCGTGTAGCTTTCTGGACTACGCCCTTGTCTTCGGTCTCGGGGGCGTTGCCGGCTGGGTTGAATTGCGACAGGTCGCGGTTCGCGAGGAAGTGTGCAAACCCCGCAATGTCCGGCCCGTTGATGTATTCATAAAGCGCTTGGTATTCAGCGTCGGAGCGGCGCTGGGCGCGGCAGATGATGACGAAATACCGACGATCTTCATCTTCGATAAATGCAGCATTCTCGTGGTTGCTGAAAAACAGGAAGTTCGTCACGTTTGGGATCCAGTATGGCTTGACGTTCTTCTCATCGACGTAGACCTCTTCCTGCGTGATCAGCGGTTTCAGCTTGTTCGCAGTATCTTTCCGGTCGCCGCACATAATCTCGGGGACACATACGAACTGCGCCCGTTTCATGAATTCATTGCGGCCCGTAGCTACGGCACCATCGTCAATCGTCGCGAGGTTATAGGAGCCGAAAAGGCGCTTCATTGCGATCCGCAGAGTATCTTTTCCGACACCGTGAACAGCCGAGATGATCAGCGGTGCCCACACCACTTTCTTTCCGGGGTTCTGGTAGCAGTATGCAAGCCAGTCGGTCAGGGATCTGGCGAGATCCTTGCGCCCGTCGCACAGATAAAGGACGTGATCCAGCATCGGCTTGGGGTCGCCTTTCGCCGGCTTGAGGTCAGACGGCCGCCAAGTGTTCAGCCATTCAACACCTTCGTCGTGGGCGATCTCTTCGTGGACACCCGGCATGTATCGCTCATTGTGCACGCGCTGGGCCCGAGCGTCCCGCGCAAGAAGCTTCATTGCATCGAAGGGATTTCCCTTATCATCGAGAGGCATCGCGTGAGACTGAGCGAAAGACAGGGCTCTCGTTGAGATCCAGTCCCGCGCATGACGGTCCCAAACTTCGTCTCGGCGCGCGGCATATACGTAGCGCTTGCGGAGCATCTTCATCGCCGCGACCAAATCGTCACCATCGTCATCGTCGATACCCAATTCAGCCGCTTGGGCCTCTTCCTGGTCGCGGTTCGCAAGAACCCACCACACATGCTCGGGCTCGAATGAAGAAAGTGATGCCAGCAGATCGCGCGCAGCTCTTATGTCTGGGTCATCTTCCCCATCGTCATCGCCGCTGGCATCGCCCTCCTCGATCACGCGCTTGACGGTTTCACCGCTCACCCCTTCACCCTTCTTTCGGATACCCGCGATGGCTGTTTTCTGGAGGGCAGAAGGACGGCGGCTCAATGCCGGGAGTTTCTTTTTCATAGCATATATCCACTTGCTTTATGTGCCTGTTTTTCTCTTCCTCTTGGGCCACCCCCGGGAGCTACCCGGGGGCTCAACAGGTCCAAGTGGAAGGGCAGCCTCATCAGCCGCAGAGTGGATATCGTTCCCTATTCATCACCTCACAACAAAACATGTTCACGTTATGTTTCATTTATGTCAGCGGGACAGACGGGACACTGTGGGACAGACGAAATCCCGGTGTCTGTCCCAGCGTAAAGCACTGTTTTTATTTCTTAATTATCTTCTGGGACAGATGGGACAGAGAAAATAGAATACTCTTACGTGAGAGACATACTTAGTTGCGCATAAGTGAGTCTAACTATGTATGTGTTTATATGAGACTGAGCCGAAAATTACTGTCCCATCTGTCCCAGTCTCGATTTTCCCTTTCATTACCTGCGTTTAACGCGGGACATAGGATCTGTCCCACGTCATATTTGAGTGTCCCAGTGTCCCAAATCCGCTTCGCCCAATCCTGATCAGGCCAATGTCCATCCCGTCGCGGTAAACTGGAGGCCCGAGTGACAGACATACAGACAGCGGTGGAGCACGATCTCAGTCTCATTGCGGGGAACCTCGATAGCGCGTTTCCCGAGTGCGCACCGACGATGATCATCGCCACCGGTCAGCAGGGCTTCATCGAGCACCGGGTTATCGCCAACATCATGGTCGACTATGCCGGTCACGTGACTTTCACCGGCCCGGTCGTCGAGAAAGCGTACCTCTTCCTCCACCTGTTCAACTATGAGGTTCGATGGCACCGCGGCGCGCCGATGACATACACGCTCTGCGGATGCGCCCGACGCCTCAGCGCGCATGAGCAGATGAAGGCACTCGAACGAGGAGATCTGCTATGATCCCGATCGAAGCACGCATCGACGAACTGGAATCAGACCTGGGCCGGGTCGCCGCTTGGCTCGAATACCGCTTCCCGGAGCTCGGTCGGATCCGCATTCACAGTGCGCTGCAGGACCCGGGTGTGCCTTACCGCAAAGTTGCCGCGGTGTTGGTCGAGGCAAACGGCGAGGGTCTGGGCCTGGGGCTCGCTGTCACAGAGGCAAAGCGGTGCATGGGCCGCTACGACTGGCAGATCCATTGGTATAGCGGTGCGTCCATCGCGGCGAGCGTCTGGTCGGATGCCACGCCTTTGCGCCCCGCGGATTGGGTGAAGACGCTCACATGGTTGGAGGATGGCGACCCGGTTTTCGGGCCGGACTGAGAAATTTCTTTGTCGCCAGTTTGGGTGGCCATCTCCCGGGGCGTATCTCCTCAGAGAAACAGACAGACAGAGGAGATTTGTCATTGATGAAAGACCGTGGTGATGAGTTCAAACAAGACCCGGCAGAGCTACTACGCTCCCGGACAAAGTCTTGCGATGTGCCGGAAATTCCAACTGACCCGCGCGACTTTCGCAACATGTCAGCCGAGCGCGCGGCACTGATCGCTTGGATGAACGGTATTCCATTTGAGCCGGGAGAGGAAACCGGCTGCGGCGTCGAAGAGTGCTGCCCGAGTTTGCCGAAAGAGCTGGAAGATGCGGCGATCCAAGAGCGCAAGGAGAGGCTTATCCAAGAGATTGTGCTGATGAAGTCCTTTCTGCGCGGCGCCAATGCTACCGAGCATCGACTCCGAAGGCTTACTGCTGAACAGCTACAAAAGATCCTCAGTCTCGCAAAAGGAGACTGACATGGTATTCGACTTCATCGGAAAGACTGCACAGGGACGCAAAGCTGGTCTCTCGTGTTGCCGTGGGGTCAGGTGCAGCTGTCGCGCCGCACACACTGGGCCGTCGAATGGATGCGCCGCGGGACGATGGTTGGGCGCCGGTGAACATTTCCGCTGAAAAGGACCGATATTCAACACAGTAAGCCCCTGGGGACCCTGGACCCCCGGGGTGTTGTTATGCAGGGGGGCGAGTGCCCGGCATTTTCGGACATACAAGCCGCGCAAAACCGCATTTCGCTTCTCTATCCAATCCAGGCACAAGATGTGGAAGCCCTTGTAGGCTTGAAGGTTTGAATGGCTGACGATCCCGAGAAAAACGAAACCGTATCGTGGAGCACTGCGAAGCTCGCCAATGTTCTCTGCGTCTCGACCAGGCGCGTCCAACAGCTCGCCGATGATGGTGTCGTGAAGAAGATCGGCCACGGCAAGTATGACCTCGCCGCATCCATCCAGGGCTACATCGAGTTCGTGAAAGCCCAGGGCCAGCCGAAGGATGAAGACGCAAAAGGGCTTGAGAAAGAGAAGATCCGACTGACGAAAGCCCGCGCCGACGAGGCCGAACTCAAGCTGACGATCTTGCGCGGCGACGCCGTGCTCATGCCCGATGTCGAGGCCCTCATCGCTGAGGAATACGGATCCCTTCGCCAGGGCCTTTCGCAGTATCCCGCCAAGGTCGCGTCGAAGGTGTCTTTGATGACGGAGGCTGCCGAGGTCCAGGCCTTTCTCACCGATGAATTGGAAGAGACCCTGGGCGCGCTGACCGCGGACCAGCCGGATGGGCGCAAGCCAGAGACCCGCAGCCTGGATGGGCTGGAGGATGAAGATGACAGCACCGGCGACTCTTGACCGGGCCCGGCGCCGTCTGTCTGTCTTGCGGCGCGATGTGCTTGCGCCTCGCGAGCGCCTGACGCTTTCGCAATGGGCTGACCGCTACGCCGTCCTGTCGCCGGAGACCTCGGCCGAGCCGGGCCGGTGGAAGACCCTGCCATTCCAGAAAGAGATCATGGACGCGATGTCGGATCCGACGCTGCCCCTGGTGGTGTTCCGGAAGTCTGCGCGCCTGGGCTACACCAAGATGCTCGATTGGCTGGTCGGGTATCACATCCACTGGGATCCGGCGCCGATCCTGTTCTTTCAGCCGACCGAGAAGGACGCGAAGGATTTCGAGGGCTCCGAGATCATGCCGATGATCCGGGACATCGAGGGTATCCGCGAGCTGTCGAACATCAACCCGAACGGGAAATCGAAAGAGGAATGGCACACCAAGAAGTTCCGCAACGGTGCGTCGCTGCGTCTGCGCGGCGCTCACGCCGAGGATAACTTCCGACGCCTCACGACGAGGATCAACCTGGGCGACGAGATCGACGCTGAAGCCTGGAACCCCAAGCCTGGCGGTTCGGACAAGCTGCGCCTTCTCGCTCGCCGCGGCACGACTTTCTGGAACGCGAAGCAGATCTTGGGCTCAACGCCCACCGCCCCGGCATCAGAGGGTGGTCGGATTGACGGCCTGTTCCAGCAGTCCGATCAGCGATACTACCATGTGCCGTGCCCGCATTGCGGCCAGGAGCAGAAGCTCATCTGGGGCGGCACGCCATCGGGCGATGGGCCCGGCCTCAAGTACGAGAAAGACGGGGAAGAGATCCGCGCCTGGTATGAGGGCGAGTGCGGTTGCGTCATCGAGGAGCGCGACAAGCTTTGGATGATCGAGCGCGGCAGATGGGTTGCCGAGAACCCCGGCGCCTCGATCCGGGGTTATCATCTGTGGCAGATCTACTCGACCTTCCCGGCAGCATCCTGGCGGCACATCGCGGCGCAATGGCTCGACGCGAAAGAGGCGGCTTCGGCGCAGATCCGGAACTTCAAGAACGAAGTCCTGGGCGAACCATACTCGACAGCAGCCGCCACCGAAACCGCCGACGAGGAGACGCTCTACCAAGCGGTGACGGACCTGGGCGATGCCGAGGTGCCGGCCTGGGCTCGCGCTACGGTGTGGGGCATCGACCGGCAGAAGGGCAGCGCGGACGGTTCGGAAAGCTATCTGGAGGCAAGCCTCTGGGCGTTCGGCCCTGGTCGTCGCCCTTTCTTGGTCAGTCACTGGGTGCTGGACGAATACCCGCAATCCGACCCGCGCTGCTGGGATGCGCTGGAGAAGCTCGCGACCCGGACATTCACGGACACGAACGGGAGACCTCGGAAAGCCGATGGCCTCGCTATCGACCACAATGGCGGCGATGCACAGCGCGTGGTTTCCTGGCTCGCCAGGATGCGGAAGATTCCCGGCCGGAAATACTGGGTGGCGGTGCGCGGTCAGTCCAAGGGCAACGGCGCCAGGGGTAAGACGATCTGGCCGCAAGCTGCGGCGAAAAGGTCTGACTTTCTCTACACCGTGGATGTCGATCTCGCGAAAGATGAGATCGCGGATGTCTTGGCGAGCGGTGCTATCGAGTTTGGTGTCGGCGGCATTGATGGATCTGTCTGTCTGTCTGATCCGGCAGAACTGGAGCGGTTCGTGTCGCGCATGCTCTCCGAAAAAAGGTATCCCGTCCCGGGTGGCGGAACGAAATGGGTGGGCCCGAAAGGGAAAGGCCGCGACGGCAACGAGCCTTTCGACTGCCTGGTATACGCCTGGGCGCTGACCTACGGCATGGAGCATCTGCCGGGCGGTCTGCGCTGGCGTCGCACCTTCGCGCCGGATCCGATTGTTCGCGTCGATACTGTCGATGATGAAAGGGAAAGCCTTTCCGAGCGCGCGGCGGCCGATGCGCCGCGCCGTGATCCAGAGCCTGAGCCGACTGCGGAACAGACAAGACCAGCTCGACCAGGCTTGAAACGCATCCGACGCCGTTTCTGACGAACGAGACGCCAGGGCAGGACCGATATTCCCAGTAACCAGGGGTATCGTCCATGTCATCTCTCTATGAAGACTACACCACGGAAGAGCTTAAAGCCCTTCGCAAGCGCATTCTCGAAAAGCGCGCGGATGGCAAGCTCTCCGTGACATACAACGGGCAGTCCATGTCGTGGGCGAGTCCGGCGGCAATGCTGGTCGTTGCCAATGAAATCCAGCGCGAAATCCGTAGACGCTTTGCCGTCGAGAATGGGCTCAAGCCCCTTCCCGCGACGCGTGGTCGGATGCTGCGCCCGCTGTCCAGGAGCGCCATTTGATGAGCACCAGGAAGAAGATGATGCGCTCGACTGCCCCTCGCGCGTATGGTGTGATCGGCACCGGGTCGACGTTCCCACCGCGTGGCGATCTCAACATTCTCGAGAAGATCGGCGATCGAAAGGACGTCTCGATCGGGACTGGTGCGGGCATCAACACCGCATTGCGGGGGAGCCATGGCGCCTTGGTTTCGATGTCCAGGAAGGCCGTTCGAGATCAAAGCATCGCGTCGCACGCCGTTGATGTCCTGACAGACTATGTCGTGGGTGAGGGTCTCCAGCCCTCGATCCCTGACGATGACCTCGAACTTCTGCGTCTGTGGCGTCGTTGGACGAAGTACGCCGGCGCCGAAACCCTGGTCGACTTTTCCGAAGTCCAATCCACCGCATTCCGCGAGATGCTTGTGGGCGGCGATGCGTTTGGCATTCTTCGTTATCGCCCGGGCGAGCAGTTCGATAGCCTCCCGGTTCGCCTGCAAATCCAGGTGGCCGCTGCCGAGATGGTTCCTTACTGGACAAATCTTCGACAGCCGGACGGTTCCGCGATTTCCGGCATCCTGTATGACAACTACAACGTAGCTTCGGCTTACTATGTTTTCACTCGCCATCCTGGCGAGTTCCAGATGCTGATGAATGAGGGTGCGCCGAAGACGGTCAAGCACGAGGCGCGCGACGTCGCTCACCTCTTCATGCCCGAAGAGGCCGGTCAGCGCCGCGGAGTGCCTGCTCTTTCGAAGGCCCTTATCGCTCTGGATGACCTGGAAAAATACCTCGGCGCCGAGCTTCTTCGGAAAGTCCTGGCCGCGAATATCAGCTACTGGCTCCAGCTGCCTGACCTCACTCCTGAAGAAAAGGAAGAGCGTCGGGACATCCTCTGGAATGAAGAGACCCAGAAGTATGAGAATTCGGTCGGCGAGGAGGTCGAGCCGCCTGACGAAGAGACAATGGTTGCGCCGAAATCCGGCACTGTCGGAATTCTCCCGCCCGGTGGAGAAATCAAGCAAATGGCACCGGCGGAGTCTGGTAACAGCTTCGCGCCCTTCCTGCGACATATCCTCATGCAGATATCGGCCAGCCTGAACCTGCCGATCGAGTTCCTGTTCGGCGATTTCTCTGGCGTCAACGATCGCCTCTACAAGGCCGTCGCCGCGAAGTTCGAGCGCCACATCCAACGCCAGCGAAAGGTTCTGGCCGCTCGCTTCCTGAACCGGATCTGGAACACCTGGATCCGGACGGCGGTCGCAGATGGATCTTGGAAGATCCCGTCCGGCAAGACCATCGAGGATTATCTCGATCCTGAGTGGGTGGGCCAGCCAATCCCGCAGCTTCACAAGCTGCAGGACGCGCAGGCGAACGGCGTCGAAGTGGATCGCGGGTGGATCACTGGTAGCGACGTCATCCGTAAGCGCGGCGACGATCCGGACCGTGTGCGCCGTGAGCGTCTCGATGACCTGGTGAAGGATATCGAGTCCGGCGTCGCGGCGATCCCCGACCATTGGACGAGCCGAATGATCAAAAAGCATCTCGGCTGGTCCGAAGAGGAAATTTCCGAATATCGCGCGCTCACCGAACGGGCGGCGGAATAAGGACCGATATTCCCGGTAAGCAAAGGAACGAGCAAAGCATGTCCGAACAAATCGAACGCCCTGGCAATGTCGTGTCGCTTGCGGATTACCGCGAGATGACCGGTGCTGCATCCGGTCCGAAGGCGGCCGGCTTTGAGATCAAGGCTGCTGCCGAAGATGGCGGTGAGACCGAAGTCTGGCTCTATGGAGAGGTCGGCTGGGAGATCCGCGCAGATCGCGTGATCGCCGCGCTGAAAGATATCGACTCCGAAGACCTGACCATCCGTTTCCGCATCAACAGCCCTGGCGGTGATGTGTTTGAGGGATATGCCCTCGGCAACTTCATCCGCGGCATGAACGCCCACACGATCGGTCAAGTCGATGCGCTCGCCGCGTCGATGGCATCTTTCCTCGCCGTGGTCTGCGATGAGACGGTCATGCACTCCAACAGCATGATGATGATCCACGAGCCCTGGACGATCACTCTTGGTTCTGCCGACGACCACACCGCTACCGCCACGCTTCTCTCCAAGCTCGCCGGCCAGATGATCGCCGAGTACGATCGCAAGCGCGCCGATACTCTGGGTGAACTCGAAGAGGGCGCCGAAGATACCGGAGCCCTGGTCAAGGCAGAGACCTGGCTGACGGCCCAGGAGGCCGAGGCTCTTGGACTGGCAAACAGCACTCTGGACGCTGTGGAAGTTGCCGCATGCGTTCGTGCCGACACGCTCGCCGCATTCCGCAATGCTCCGGAAGAGATTTCCGAGCTTGTCATGGTCGGAGAGGAAGAGGCTCCGGCCGATCCTGAAGACGAAAAAGAGAACGCCCCCGAGCCGGATCCGGTTGTCGAGGGTCTGAAATCCGCGGCTGACACCGCGGTCAGCACGGCGCGCGATGACGCACCGGCTGAACAAGCGCCTCGCGTCCGCGTGAGCGTATTCGAGCAACTCAACAAGCGCAAAGTCTGAAAGGCAAATAGATGAGCACCATCTTTTCCAACTCTGACTTCACTGCCGCGCAGCTCACCACGCGGGCGAACGATGCAGTGAAGACACCCTTCGTGGAGACGCTGGCACGCCGGCTGTTCCGCGAGCGTTCGATCGCCGGACCCACTGTCCAGATCGACCGTGAATCCTTCGGCACGACCCGTCTGCCGAAAGTTGCCCGCGGCACGACCGCTGGCGCACAGGTATCCACGCGTTCGCGCGACACATACGCCAAGAACGGCATCAAAATCGGCGACAAGCTCGTCATCACGCCCGCCCAGATGGACGGTGTCCGGATGACCGGCCTTCAGTCCGGTGACGCGATTGCACTCGAGTCCCTGAACAGTCTGGTCGACCAGGGCCTGGCCGAGAAGTTCGCCAACATGGACTACACCGTCGAAGAGATGTGCATCCAGGCCCTTCAGGGCATTGTGATGGACCCGACCGACGGCGTTACCCCGGAGGCGGACTATCCGAGCCTGTTTGGTGTCGCACAGCCTGGCTATGTCGACCTTCTCCTGCGCGAAGCAAATCCCGAGATGGGCGCTCTTCGCGGCCGCTTCCGCACCGCGCTGAAAAACATCCGGAACGGTCTCGGCGGCCTGATCCCCACGGGCCATGTTGCTTTCTACGGCTCCGATGCCTGGGAAGACTTCCAGGATCACCCTGAGCTCCGGGATGCGTTCCAGCGGAAGGATGATGGATCGTTCCTGTCTTCGAACAGCTTCGACTCCGTGCGTTTTGCTGGCATCGAGCATGTCGAGTATCGCGGTCCTGGTATCGCTGCCGACGAAGTCATCATCGCTCCGATGGGTATCCCCGGTATGTTCGATCTCGACTTCTGTTCCGGCGACAAGCTGGGCTTCACGAATGAACCCGGCGAGCCGCGCTATGTCATTCCGAAGAACCAGAACGATCCGTTCCAGGACTTCGGCGAAGGCGCCGAGTGGGAGCTTTCGAGTGTTCCGCTTCCGGTCAACCTGCGCCCCGAAGCGGTCCAGCGTTGCTACGGCGACAACACCACGCCGGCAGAATAAGGCCCGACCCTTGACCCCGCCAACAGCCCCGCCCCTTGACCGGGGCGGGGTTTTTCATTGGAGCCCTGGATGACCATCGCAGAAGACTTTCTCGACGCCATGTGCCCCGTTCCTGCGACCTACTCGCGGGGCGTGGATACTGCCGAGCTGCGCGCGGCGATCCAGGAAGCTGATAAGGCGTTCAAGACAAGCCGGCGTGATCAGCTAATCGCCTCGGACTGCTCCGGCGTCATCTTGAGAGATGCCCTGGTTCGCCGCGGCGGCCGCCTGACGCTGACGGATGGCACGGAATACCGCATCGACAGGGTGATGAATAGTGGCGTGCCCGGCTTGTCCGACCTCGCCCTGGTGCGCCTGAATGGAGTGGCCCTACCGGTCTATGACGCGAGCCAGGAAATCCCCCTGGATGCGACCGTCACGCTGGATGGCGCCGAGATCCCCGCGCATGTGAACCCGTCCGTGGAGGTCGAAGAGATCGGCGATGACGGCAGCCGTGTGGTCGTGTCCAGGATCATGGTGGCGATCCGGGCCGAGGATGCCGCCGGCGCGCGGCCCGGATCTGTGGTGGTTGTCGACGGCGAGGCCAGGCGCGCCGCGCGCGTGATGAATGACGGCCTGGGAATGGTGAAGGTGCTGGTATGAGTTTGAAAGGGTGGGATCCGGACGGCTTCGTGAAGGACTATGAGCGCGACCTGCTCAATGCGCGCAAGCGAGCCGGCCGGAAGGTCGGAAGAAAGATAGCTACCAAAGCCAAGCGCGCCCTGGGAAGTGTCGATCGCATCCGCAAGAAACAGATCGAGCCAAAGGTCGCAAAGAAGACCGGCAGTCTGATTCTGAAAGACTCTGGCCCTGATGCCCGGGTTCGTGAATACGGCGCCGAGATAAAGGCAAAGGGTGGCGGCATGCTTCGGATCGACTTCGATTCCGAGACTCGGGGTCAGGAGGGATCTTTTATCGCCCCTGGAAGTGATGGCGCACCCCTTATTTACGCCGGCGAGGGCGACGATGCCCGACCGATCGCAATCCTGAAAAAGCGCGTCAAACGAAGCGCCGTATCGAAATCAAAGCGTCTTTCCGACATCGCCGAAGATCACTTCGACGATTACCTGGACCAGATTGAAGAGGAAATTGAAAATGGCTGATGCTGCAGATGCCGTGGTTAACGAGGTGGTTTCCGTTGCGCAGAGTCTCGGCCTGCCTGTCGAGATCGACCGTCCCTATGACTTCGACGAAGAAGAGCTGCCCCTGGTGGTCGTTCACACGCAAGATGAAGAGTTGATCGACGAAGAAGGCATGCCACGCGAAGCCTGGGATGTGACATGGCGGATCGCGCCGGTCATCGAGGTCTGGGTGCGCGCCGATGATCCGCTCACGATCCGATCGACGCTTTCCGGGCACTGGTCGACGCTTCGAACAGCCATCCGCGACAGCAATATTTTGTCCCTGGTGCGCGGTGGATCTCGTCCTGGCCTGGTGAAGAAGAAAGAAGAGATCGAGGGTCGCCCTGGCCTCGCCGGCTTCTCTGTTGAAATCGAGTGCGAGATCGAACGGGATTAACTCAAAGGACCGATATTCCCTGTAACTGAACGGGAGTATCGGCATGAGCCTGAAGAATATCCAAAATGTCCGCGCGATGGCTGGAGAAGGTTATTTCCAGCTCACCGGCGAAGCTTATCACATCACCCTCGGCCATACCGAGAGCCTCAACGTGAACCACGAGGTTTCGCGGGAAGACATCTATTCGGCAATCACCGGCGTTCGTACGCTCGCGGATACCGACGTCACCGAGCAGAAGGCCACCGGCACCGCGGTCCTGCGAGAAACTGGTGCGAGGAATGTCGCATACGCCGTCATGGCGCAGCGCGGCGATCTCACGCAAGCCGCCGAGTCTGGCCTCACTCTTACCGGATCCGCCGTGAAAGGCTCTGTGTTCGACCTCGGTCGCCTGGATGTGTCCGTCGTAACGCTCACAGATGGAACCGATCCACTCGTTGAAGGCACGGACTATGAGCTCGACGCGCAGGCCGGCACACTGACGTTCGTGACGGCGCAGACCACATTCGATCTGGTATACGACTGCGCCGAGATCACGGCCGGTGACGATCAATCGGTGCTGCGGGCGTTCTCCGCAGCCGAGGGCATCGAAGGGCACCTCATGGTTGTCCAGCGCCAGCCCCGCGGCGGCAAGCGCTTCAAGTATACCGCGAAGGTCCGCATCTACCCAGACGGCGCCCTCACGCTTCACAGCGACAGCTCTGATAAGGCCACCGTGCCGATAACCTTCGATGTTATCGAAGACGCAAGCAAGCCGGAAGGTGAGCGCTTTGGCATCCTCCAGGAGGTCAAGAACGGATGAAGCTTTCTGAGCATGTAAAGATCAGCCCGGCATCCATCCCTGTCGCCAGCATAACGTTCCGTGATGGGGTGCTCGACATCTTCGCGCCGACTGGTGCGGACCTGTGCTGGCTCTTGTCCAAGTCACAGGCGTTCGGTGATGCACTCGAGGGTGCCGCCGATACCCGCCTATCCAGCCTTCTGGCCGCCGTATCTGACTCTGGACCCGAGATCCTGGAGAAGCTCCTGACGATCGCCACGGGTGAAGACGCTGAGACCGTGCGCGCCGCGCATTTCAGTCTGGCAGAAGAGGTCGAAATCCTGACGGCGCTCTTCGAAAACGGGGTTCCGGAGGCGCTGCGGGGAAAGCTCCTGGCCGTCGTGGCCGAGTGGATGGAGACGGCGGCGGAGACCCTGGACGAAGCCGGGGAGTCGTCGGAGCCTGGCTGAGGATTTTCGACGGACTCATTCGTCGAAACCACGACCCCTATGACATGACGCTGCATCAGTGCGTCGCGTTTTATGAAGAGGGACAAGCGGATCAGTTGAAGAACTGGCGCATGCAAGCGCACATCGCACGCGCTGCGCAGGCAACGAATGAGAGCTTCGACCGCTTCATCGACAGCCTGAATCCCGACGCCGAAACCCCGGAAGACGAAATCCCCACTATAGATTTCTCCGAAATGGACTGACGAAATGGCCAAGAAAAAGCCCCTTGTTGTTGCCTTCGTATCGGACGTTGCCGGGGCGATTAAAGGTGCTCAAAAGCTATCCGGCGAAGTCGAAAAAGTCGGCCCGGCCTCTGAAGAGGCCAGTAAGGAGTCCGAGAAGGCCCTGCGTGGCCTCGGCGTTCAGTCCGAGAGCGTTGCTGACAAGAAGATCGCCAAACTTCGGGATCAATTCGAGGCCGTCAAGACTTCCGGCGTTGCATCCGCCGAGGAAATCGCCCGCGCCCAGAAGACGATGGAAACGAAAATTGAGCGCATCAACAAGTCGATTGGGCGCTCGACGGAAGACACATTCAAGGGCGTCACCGGCCGTGTGAAGAAGATGCTCAAGGGCCTCAATATCTCCGCGTCGGACGTTCTACGCGTCGGCTCTCGCGGTGCCCTGATCGGCGCCGGACTGGCTGCCGGCGCGGGCGCAGCAGCATTTGCCAGCATCTCAAACAGTGCAGACTTCGCGGATCAGCTCCGGAAAGCATCCCGCCGCTCAAATGTGGCCACGGAAGAGCTTTCCGGCCTGGCATTCGCGGCTGAGCAGTCGGGTGTGGGTTTCGAGGTTCTGCTGCGTTCCCTCAAGAACATCGACGTGAACATGCGCAAGAAGCCGGAGCAATTCGAAAAGCTTGGCGTTGCGGTGCGTGATGCGGGTGGCGATAGCCGAAGCACGATCGAGGTCTTCACGGATGTTGTTGAGGCTCTGCGCGTCATGGAAGACCGCGGTCTGGCAACGGCATCTTCAGCGGAAATTCTTGGCGCAAAAGCCGGTCCTGACCTCGCTACGCTGGTCTCAATCGGCCGAAAGGGCATCGAAGACTACCAAGAGAGCGCTCGCCGCTTTGGCATCGTCGTCACCGACGAAGCCGGCGAGGCTGCTGAGCGCTTCAATGACCGCCTGGACGATCTGAATCAGCGTTTCCGCGGCCTGCGACTGGAGGCCAGCGCGCCGTTTTTCGATGCTTTTGCGCAGTCTTTCGAGAAGGTCGGCGAGTTCATCGACCGCAACCGTGACAGCCTGGTCGCGTTCGCTGGCACGCTTTCCGAGAAGGTTCTGGGCGTTGTTGAGGATCTCCTGGCTATCCTCGAGGGGCGCGACGGCGATGTGCAGAACCGTTGGCTGCTGAATGCCGCCGAGGGTGCCAAGGTTCTCGGTAGGGTTTTCACCGATATCGTGATCCCGGCAGCCGAGTTCCTTCTCACGGCATTCGAGAAGATCGCCCAGTCTGTCCAGAAAATCCCCCTGGTGCAGATCATGGGCGCGGTCGGGTCATTCGCGGGTGGAACTGTAGCGAACATCCAAGGCATCGGGTCGGTCGCCAGGGCTGAGCGCAACGCCCGCGCATTTGCCGCCACGCCCGAGGGCCAGGCAGCGATCCAGGGGCGGCCAGTCAATTTGATCATCGAGGGTCGGGAATACTCGATGAGCGCATCCGAGGATGTCGCCACCTCCCTTGAACGCGATCAGCGTCTCCGCGGCCGAACCTCGCCCACATCCACGCCGAGGAACAACCGATGAGCTTCCAGACGCAACTCCGCATCTTCCGCAGCAACGGCTTGGAGATCCCCTTTCCGCCGGGCTCCTACCGTTGGGCGGACATCTCCACGCGGCCTATCCGTTCGGCATCGCAGACGGCCCGCACGATCGACGGCCGCCTGGTGTCGCTCGGTGATCCCGCGTTCCGGCAGCTCGAGGTCACGATTTCGGTTTCCGACCAGATCGCGCCCGCCCTGGATAATCTCTGGGAGGGCGACGAGCTCACGATCCATAGCCCTGACTACATGACCGAGGCCGGCGGCGTGCTCACGCTTTCCCGTGAGCCCGTGCCCGGGACAGTAACCGCACACGCCGTCGATGGCACCGTCCTGGCGTCTCCCGAGAGCCGCACCGTGAATGTGCCCGATGCCGTCTATGTCCGGTATCGCCCGATCTTCGGCGTGAAAGTCACGGCGCCGCTCGACAAGCGCGCGACTGAGGGCAAGGCGCGTGTGTCATGGACGCTGGTCACGGAAGAGGACGAGGCGGTGGAGATTGTGGAGCCGGCTGCGGCCATCACGATCGACATCATGGAAGCCACCGGCGGCGACATCCTGGATTACACCGCCTCCGATGGCATCGAGATACGCTCGCACACATTCCTTTCGTCCGGGACTTTCACCGTCACGAAGGCCGGTTATCTGGAAGACGGATGGGTTATTGCCGGCGGCGGAGGCGGCGCACGGCACGACTCCGACAATGTTAAAGGTGGCGGAGCCTCAGCGGGTCAGGCTCGCCGACTGCGCAATCCCGACGGAACTCGCATCTGGCTGGAGCCTGGCATATATTCGATCGAGGTCGGTGCCGGCGGGCCAGGTGCGGTTGGAAACAACAATGGTTCGAATGGTAGCCCCTCGGAGGCGTTCGGGATCCAAGCTCTCGGCGGTGGAGCTGGTGGCACGACAACCGGCTCTCCGGGGCCGGGCGGAGGCGGAGGAGGCGGAGTTGGTTCAGCCCTAACCGGCGGCCCGCCGTTCGGAAATGCCATCGGTACTCTCGAAAATGGTCACCGCGGCGGTGCAGGCCGCGTGGCATCAAGCTCGTATCTTCTTGCCGGTGGCGGCGCAGGAGCCTCGGAGCCCGGGCGTGATGGTGCGACAAGCCTTTCTTCCGAGCATACTTCTGAGTTCACCGGAGCAAAAGGCGGTGATGGTCTGAAGGTCTTTTGCCGGACCGGTCTCGAAGAGTGGTATGCCGGCGGAGGCTCGCCTGGGATTTCGTCACGATACACGCCCCAATCAGGTGGCCAGGGCGGCGGCGGCACGGGAGCCTCCGGCGGCTCATCCGCCGGCAACGGCGCGCAAAACACCGGCGGCGGTGGCGGTGGCGCGGATTACGGTGCCGCGGGATCGGGCGGCTCCGGCATCGTCATCATCGCATATCGGAGGGCAGTCTAATGGGCTACGCAGCAATGACCGAAAATGACGTCGTGTACGGGGTCTTCTCCGCCCCGGACCACCTGGAGCATCCCGCATTCAGCGGCGACACGCGCACGACTGACGAGCGCATGACCGAATATTTCAATGGCCTCGGCAAGCCAGGACTGGCGCGCCACGCATCTTACAACGCAACCATCCGCGGATGCTTTCCCGGCGTCGGTTTTATCTACAGTGAAGCTCTGGAGCTGTTTCACGAGCCGCAGCCGCACGCCTCCTGGACACTCGAACAAGACGGCACATGGCAGCCGCCGCACGCTGCTCCTCCAGGAACTGGCTGGGAGTGGCAAGAGGTCGAGCAAGCCTGGCACCTCGATATCCACCTTGCCGATGAAACCTCTCTCCAGGAACTGGACGGCGTAGGCGCTTCAACGGCTGCCGCGATCCTGGCTGAGATGGGAGAGCGCGGTGCATATCGGAGCCTCTCCGATCTCGCTGAGCGCGTCGATGGCCTTGGCCAGGCGACCGTCGATGCCTGGGCGAACGCATTTGTCAGGACTCCGGAATGACCCTCTACGTCGCCGTCACACCCGACTCCGAAGCCTTCGATCCTGCCGTCCACAGCCGGCGCGATCTCGATGTCCTGCGCCTTTCTCTCGACCACAGCGACAACCGCCTGGCGCGCGTCACGCTCGAGGTCAGTAATCCTCGCACGCCGCTTTCCAGCCTGGTTGATGCCCGGGTATTCCTTTCGGACGCTGGCGGACTGGTGTTCGCTGGCCGATTCTCATACGTGCCCCGCGGCGCGGTTGGAGATACCATCACCTTGGAAGCGATCGCCCGGGAAGACGACATCGACGACCAGATCGCAG
Source organism: Roseovarius sp. A-2 (assembly GCF_002072155.1). Taxonomy (GTDB): domain Bacteria; phylum Pseudomonadota; class Alphaproteobacteria; order Rhodobacterales; family Rhodobacteraceae; genus Roseovarius. The sequence goes on from NZ_BDIY01000028.1 coordinate 26,444, forward strand.
ATCTCACAGAGAGCCTGAAGGTGCCCCCATATTACGATGCTCTCTTCGTGCCCCTCGGCGCCGAGGACGACCCGGCCGAGGTCCTTACCGGATACTCCAAGACTCTCGCATACAGCCGCACGGGTGGCGGGGTGGCGGCAGTCGACGCGCTCTCCGGCGCAACAACGCTCGAACTGAAACCCCTTGCTGACAGCATCCGGTATGATGTTGAGCCGGTTGCGAAAAACTATGGAGTATCACTCACTGTAGCTTGGCGCCAGCTCATCAAGCAGACGATCGCGGATCCGGCCTGGACCCGCGACCTGACCACCATGTCGCCTGAAGGTCTCATCAACGCCTGGCCCACTCTCGGCCAAGTGATCGGGACCGGATTCCGCGTGTCCGAGTCGAGCATCGCCGAGGAGCTCGACGCCTTCGATCGCCCGCAGCGGGAGCAGGTCGAGCGCATTGAAGCCGTCGCCGCGGATGAACTCGACCCGGCCTGGATCGATGCGGGCGAATTTCGCCGGATCGGTGAGATCGCACCCATGACAGCCTCGCTCGCCTTCACATACTCCGGCGAAGTCTCCCGCGTTCAGACCGCTTCATTCACGCTTCCGGCTGGCCTCCAGGTAGGCGCCACGCTCGACGAGGAAGAGGTTGAGGACATCACACTCAACGACATCAGCCGTAGCGATGCGCCGGCATGGCGGTCTGGCGTGGATTACGAAGAAGGCGATGAGGTTGTCGACGGCGGAAGTCTTTACCGCGCCCGCCGCGATCACACATCCACTCTGGAGAGAGGCCCGGCGGATTGGGTGCTGATCGGAGATGCTGCATCGATCGACGCACGGCGCACATTTTCCTTCTTCTCGACAACCCGCGGAAAGGCGGCCCTGGATCACGCCCTGGAGCGTGTTCGGGCACGCGCCAGGATCGCCTCCCGCTGCGTGCGCGTGTCATTCGAAGCACGCATGCCGGACCCGCATAGCGTCACTGAAGACTGCCAGGTCACGCTCACGCATCCCAAGATCCCCGGCGGCACGATCGCCGGTCGATTGGTCGAATACACGCTGGAATGGTCTGGTGAAAACAGATTCACAATTCGCGGCACGATCGCGGCGTGTCCTGGAAATGGCGGCTCAGACGATGCGTACCTGGACATCGACACCAGCGGCGCGCCATCAACTGGCGCCAGGGCAAGCGTCCAGATCAAAAACAAAGGCCCGGAGCAGCAAGCGGCGTTCGACGCCGGGACCGATATTCCAGAGACAAGCGTAGAAATCAAAACGACGCCGGCGCCGGCTGTTGAGCTCGAGCATGAGATCACCGTCACGCCGTCCGGCACTATCGCAATACCAGACCAGGCCACCGTATGAACTATGAACGCCGCATCGCATCCCAGGGGCTCAAGCCTCTGGACGGCTTTCGCCCCGAGCCCGCAGGTGACCGTGAATCCGGCAACCTGATCCGGGCGGCGGGTCCGGCTGGTGAAGATAAGCGCGGGCACAAAAATCTCAACCAGGCCATCCACCAACTCCTGGAGCTTCGCACACGTTCCGAGACCGCCCGGTATTCTGAAGCTGGCGCGATCCAGACGGGTGAATTCAGTGTCTACACACTGCGTGCAAACGGCTCACTCAACGTCTCTTTGGAAAAGCCGCCAGCTCCTCCGCAAGACCAGCGACTATCCGACGGATCTCACCGCCAGCGGGCATGGCGCGTGACTGCGCTCATTTTTTCCGCAAGCGACAGCACTGTGACCTGGCCGGCGGGAGTAAAATGGGGGCGTGCTGGCTACGCACTTTCCGAAGCAGACCCGGCAAATCCGGACGCCGTCCGTACGCTCAACGAGCTGCCCGGACCGCCGGAAAACCCCCGTCCCGCGGGCACGGCCGACCTGTTTGAGCTCGTCTATTTCGAGCGAACCGGAGAGTGGTGGGCATCGATCGTCGCGGCTGGCGTTGCGTCGAGCGATCCGCTGAATTCCGACGAAGACCCAAATGCTCCGGACCCGGAGCCGGAGGACCCGGGAGAAGACGGCACCGACGCTGGAAGCCCGCCAGACAATGACTACACGGACCCAGAGACCGGCGAGCCAATTTTTCCCGAGCAGCCGCCTGAGCTGGAAATAGATGGCAAGGCGATCGCGCTCCACACGACGGGTGTCTCGATCTCGCCGAACGCGGGCTCGACATGGGCCTATTTCCCCGCGCCCGGCGTGACCTTCGATTACTCTGCCATCTCCAATGGTGGGATCCTTATCGCGAACACCGCCGGCGAAGTGCATGCTCTCCGTGGCGGTGTCTTCGAGCAGATCCAAATCGACGCCACGGATGTCTCCGAGGTCGCTATCCCGAACGGGGATTTCGAGAGCGGCGAACTCGCGCCGTGGTCGATCGTATCTGGCTCGCCCCTGGTCCTCGACACGACCTCGCCGCCGCAGCGTGGCGGGAGATACTACCTCGGTCCTGACTTCCTTTCCGGCAGCGGTGAGTATGAAGTTTCGCAGCAAATAACGACGACGGGCGGTGAGAGCGGCAATTTCCGTATTCTCGCTGACGCGTTTGCTTCTGCTGGCGCGGCTGCTGAGCTTGAAGTGCAAGCGGGCTGGGACGGGCAGACATTCTCGCCCGCTTCCGGTCTCCAACTCAAGCCTGAAAAGGATGACGCTGGAGAAGGGTACAGGATCTCGGATCCGATTGACTCATGGCGGATTTCGGACCCCCTTCGGCGGCTCGGTGCTATGCGTCTTTTCTTTGTCGAAGCTTTCTCAGAACGGGCATTCGAAAATCCGAGGTTTAACGCGCAAGAGCGCATCGAGCTTACATTCGATGACGAGGATGGTAACGGCATCTGGATCGGAGACGTCGCTGGGAATTACGGCCAAGCGACAAGCCTTGCAGACGCAAAATCGCGCCTGGTCTTTGTTGACTTTGACCCTGCGGCACTGCGAATAGAGACCACGATCGTACTCACGAATTCTTCGCGTCCTGGTGAGCAGGTCTCTGTGACAATGCCGGAGGGTTGGGCGCTTCCGTATGGCTTGAAAAGGTCCAGTAGTCAGTCAGATGGCGACCACTCCATACTGCTTAGCGCGAACCGCGATCCGACCGGTGGAAACACCGGATTTTACCCTGTTGGCATTGGAGAACTTGAACCAGTCGGGAAAGTATACACCGCGTCGAGCACGCTATCCGGCGTCTGGGAAACCCTGCAGATCGACATCCCGCAATTTCCGTTCGGCGATGTCGAGATCGTGCTGCGTTCAATCGACAATTCCGGATCCGGCGGGATTTCGGTAAAGCCTGTTTATTTCGACAACGTGCGTGCCGCGCAGGCCGTCGATAATCCCTCTGCGGTGAAAGCCCTGGCAACAGACCTGGCCGGGAAGCGCCATCTCATCTTCACCTCGGAAAATTTTTTCGAGCTTCAGAATGGCGCCGCAGTGAGAATTGGCGCAGTTCCATTTGCGCCCGAGAAAGCCGCGGCACAGGGCGAAACCTTCATCCTATCCTCGGGTCAGGATATTGCGATTTCGGAAGACAATGGCGCCACCTGGGCAACCCACACAGCCACCGATAGCGTATCGCAAATCCACGCCAGGAAGTCGCCACTGGCCGTCCTTGCGAACGGCGAGCTGCACGCCATCGCCACCGCCGGCCTGACCCTTGCCGGCACACGCGATGCCGGATCCTGGGTCGCGTACGAGGCCCGCACGCAATCCTGGATTGCAACCACGCCCGCGGGCCATGTTTCGCGCTCCGGAGACCTGACTAGCTGGACGAATTTGGCTGCAATGCCGGTATCCGCCACCTCCGGTGACCGTCGCCTGGTCGCGCTGGATTCTGGTCGCTGGATCGGGTGGTCTGAGTCATCTCGCGACCTGTATCACGCGGACAACGGCGGCGAATGGTCTGTCTCGATTCCGATGGCTCACATTGTCACGGACATTCGACAGCTTAGCTAGCCGAACATGCATCTCGGGACCGATATTCCAGTAAAGGAAATGGATCTCGGAAATGCGCAAAATCGCAATAATCATCGGGCACAATGCCAAAAGCCAGGGCGCAGTCCGCGTCACTGACGGCAAGAGCGAGTTTCAGTGGAATAGCCACCTCGCAGAAATGATCCGGGCGCATGCAGGATGCGACCCTGACGCCGAGATTCGCATTTTTCGGCGTCAATCAGGTTTCGGATACACAAAGCAGATTCAAGATGTCTATGCCAGGGCCGACGCGTGGGGCGCGGATGTCACGATCGAGCTGCACTTCAACGCGAGCGCATCGTCCGCAGCTTCATACACAGTGACTCTCTCGAGCGGATCCGCAGGCAGCCTCGCGCTTTGTGAGCGCTTGCAAGCCGCCCAGGTTTCCGCGCTGGGCCTGCGAGACGCCGGGGTGAAAGTCCGCGAGCGCAACGGCGGCCGCGGCTGGCGTAGCCTCTGGACCGGTCGCGCACCAGCAGCCCTCATTGAGCCGTATTTTGGCAGCAATTTCAATGACTGCATCGTCGCTGACAAGCGCAAAGAAGAGCTCGCCAGGGAAATTTACCAGGCTGCACGGGAGAGCGCATGATGGATGATCAAACCTTCAAACTCCTGGTTTGGGTTCTCGGCGCCGGTGTGACCATTTCCATCGCGGTGGTGGGTTGGATCGTCAAGTCGCACCGGGACGATCACAGCGTAACGAAGTCAAAGCTCGACACACTGCAGCGCGACCACAGCGACTTCCGCGTTGAAGTCGCGAATCGATATGTCTCACACGATCACCTTCAGAAGCTCGAAGACCGGATGGACAAGAGGTTCGACGAGCTGAAATCCCTGCTGACAGCGGTGTTTCACAATGAAAAATGAGGGGTTTTCTTGGGATAATAGGCGACGGGCGATATGGGCAAACATGGCCCTCTCGGCTGGCGTGATCGCTTGGGTCCTATACAGCGGTCGCGCGGATAGCGTCGCAGAAGCAGCACTCACGATGTCCTTCATCAACCTCATGGCGACGATCGGTTCCTATGCGTTCGGCGCAAGCTGGGAGAACAAGAAATGATCGGAATCCTGAAAATCATAGCCGCCCCGGTCGCATCTCTTTTCGGACGCGCCGCGAACCGGTTCGGCATCCTCAATATCCTCCTGATCGCGGCCGCCGTCGCATTCGCGTGGCTGTCTATTGACCGCATTCGAGACCAGGCCGCTGATATGCAAGCCCTCGAAAGCCGCGCCGTCAATGCTGAGCAGTCCGCAGTCGATGCCCAGGCGGCCCTCAAGCTTGAGCGCGAGACGCACGCCGCAGAGATGGAAGCCCTACGCGTCGAGCGGGATGCGGAAAAAGCCCGCGCCGCAGACGCCCGGGAGATCATCGACGCGATCCGCAGTGCGCCAGATTCCGATGACGCACCGGTGGCACCGGTCTTGTCCGACGCGCTCGACGCGCTGAGAGAGCGCCAATGAGAGCCCTGGTCGCAATCCTGGCCCTGGTCGCCCTGGCAGGCTGCTCATCGCCGCGCGAGCCCGTTCAGCGACCACCCGAGCGCGTGCTCGTGACGCCGCCCGCTCTGCTCCTCGAGTGCGAGTCCGCGCCCGTCGTGCCAGACGCAGAGACCCAGCGCGCGGTCGCAGAGTACATCGTCATACTCGAAGCCGCCGGCGCCGACTGTCGATCAAAGCTCAACGCCGTGCGCCGTTTCATCGAGCGACAGACAGAAAAATAACCTCCGTTTTTGGATGCGGGATTTTTTTGCCTATCTGCTTGAAAAGGAAACGCAAAGCCGGGAATCCAATGACCCTCGAAAGCATCAAGACTTGTAAGGTTTCGGCGGCATTCGCCGCCGCAGTATTCGCCGCCTTGTTGCATGTCACGATCGCCGGTTTCGCGTCCGATCAGCTCTCCCGCGTCAACAAAATCCTGGACTGCGCCGCCCTCGCTGGTCCTCAGCATGAGGAGTGTGCGCGGTGATTGTGCCCAGCTTCGGCAAGAAGATCCTGGTAATCCCGGACAGTCACGGACGATCTACGGAAAGCGCGTCGGACATCGACCGCTACGACGCCGCCGGAAAATTCGCCAGGGACGAAAAGCCTGACATCGTGCTCTCTCTCGGTGACCTCGCCGACATGGACCCCCTCTCACCATACAAGATGAAAGCTGCTGCGGCGTTCGACGGAAAAGCAGTCAGAAAAGAGGCACTTTTCAGGACGGAAATTCTAAATCGGATTTCAGGCCCCACGCGCCACGCAAATGAGCGTCACCGCAGAGGCAGACACAAAGAGCGCATTCACGAGCCGGTGTGGATAGACTTGGAAGGAAATCACGAAGAACGGTGGCGCAGGTATCCCGAGACCGATCTCCTCGGCCACGACTTCCTGCAAGCTGAGAGCGAGGATGCGGGGTGGATCTGGCATCCATTTTTGAAGCCGGTCGATATCCTCGGTGTGCTTTTTTCACACTACTTCACGACAGGAGTGTCCCGACGCCCCGCCTTGGTGAACACGATTCTGAACAAGACGCACAGGAGCTGCGTTTTCGGGCATTCCCACAGCTTCGGATACAACCAGCAGCCTGTCCTGGGTGGCAGGACGATCTCGGCCCTATGTGCCGGATGCTTCAAACCTCCTCATCGCACGGGAGAGCACGAGTGGTCCGGGCTGATCATGCTGACCGATGTCCGCGATGGCGCGTTCAACATCCAGCAGATCCCCTACGATCATGTGCTCGAACGCTACGGCGAAGGCGCCTATGCCCAGGAGCTTCGCCAGCGCCGCGCCCAGGCCGCGCAGGATCGTCAGGACGCGTCCTATGCCTGATCACGCAATACCTGCCCTTGGAAATTTCCGCGCTCGAAAAAAGGGTCCGATCTGGTGAAAATGAAGAACACACCAGACCTTGCCCGCCTCGCCGCCGCCCACGAATTCGTCGCCGCAATGGTGGCTGACCGCCCAGATGGAGCGGCCTATTTGCCATTGTTTGAGCGCCTTGAAAAAGAGCTTGAAGCCGTCGCCGCACAGGAAAGCGCTATCGAGCGGGCCCGCCGGATATCTAAGGAGCGGGCAGCGCGCGCCGGGGCTTGATCGCGATTTTTTCGTGGTATTCCAGTCGTTTTTCGAGCGGCATGGAGTCGCCATACCATTCACGACCGCGGGCACGGCGCACGCTGTGCCCCATGAGCTCGGCTCGGTCGTCGGAGTCCACACCGGCATTTTTCAAGCGAGTTTCGAATGAATGTCGGAGCCCGCCGATCGTGACTCCGTCCGGCAGGTATCGGCGCAGCGACTTGTTCGCCGCGGCTGAATAGGTGCCTTTTCCGCGGTAGCGAGGGAAGCCGTTCGGGTGGCGTTTCATTGCTGCGAGCGCCACACCGACCAATGGGATCTGCCGTTTGGTCGCCTTGTTCTTCAACTCCCTGGCATACTCCTCACCGTCTGGAGCCCGCTCAAACCTTATCCATACGTGCGGAATCGGGTGATCAATGCAAATTGATCCAGGCGGAAGATCGGTGATCTCCGATTGCCGCGCGCCGGTCTCGACAAGGACTCGCGTGATGTCAGCCTCCTCGTCGTTCATGTGTTCCATGGCGTCAGGCAGCAAGATCTGCTCGATGACGTCGAGCGGCACCTCGGGCTTCCGACTGTCTTCGTCAAGTCGAGACATACCATCGCCGAGGCCGCGGAATGGGCTGGGTGGCATTTCTGCCAGATCAACGCCCAAGTGCTGGTGGTACTTCTTCCAGAGCAAGTTCAGGTTCTGCAGATCTTTCTGTGCGCTTGCACCCTTCATGCTGCCTTCCAAGATTCGGTCTTGCAGGGCGTCACGGAGACTGACTGCGTCCGACCGGGATATGTCTTCAAGCGCCGGGTCGCGACCGAGGAGCTCGGTCACTTTGCCGGCCGGTCGGGTCCATCTCTTTTCCCATGTGCTACGCTGGCGGGCGTTCTTATCCCGAACTTCTGCGGGAAACATTTCCGGCATCCGCTCGGCAATTTCACCAAGCGTCTCACGCGGCCGCTCGACGCCGCCCAAGAGAGCCTGAGCCGCGTCTTCGGTGGGCGCGTCACCCGAGGCTTTGAGCGCATCGACGCGGCGCAGAATGTCGCCCAGGTCGCCATCTGCGAGCTCCTGCGCGGTTCGGTATCCGAAGCCGCGGGCGGTCGTCAGGCGGGCGATTGCTTCATAATGCGAGCGTGTGCCGGGGGTATCCATGCCGACGAGCTTCGCGTCGAGTTCTGCGAGGATTTGGCTTTCAACCGCAGCGAGCCGGCCCTGGGCCTCTTTCTTGTCCCCGGTCTTCAGCGACCGGTGCAACTCCTTGCGCTTCTCGACAGACGCATACCGCCTCGGCACCCGCATGCGCAGGTGCCATGTGTCTCCTCTCTTTGCCAGTCCAGCCATTCCGATTCCCTCTTGTGTAGCAACAAGAGCGGTAGCATCGGGGCGGTGGGGGATCAATTCATTGGGCATCGCGGTCCCTCATGCTCTGCAGCCACTCTGATGGAAGCTTATCCGCTTTCCGCTCATTGCAATCGTGGCAGCACCACACGGTCCCGGCGCGCCCAGACTCGACGCATCGAACCCTCTTCGGCCACACATGATCTCTTGTCGGTCGCCTTTTGGGATCGCTGTATGTCATCTCTCTGCCACAGTATGCGCACGGCATCATTGGCGCGTCGGCAAAGAACTTTGCTGCTGCCAGGTGATCGTCGAGATTTGGCTTCTGCATCACGACCGCCCTCCCATGATCTCCAGCCGCTCGTGGGCGGAGAGCTGAGTGAGGTCGATGCTTTCGCAATCACCCTTCACACTGCTTCCACTCCAGCGAGCGCCGATCCAAATAACATCGTCGGCCGGCACAGAGCGGTAGCCACGAAACTCGTCCTCCATCGGTCGGATTGCGGCGAAGAGACCCTCCGCCTCCTCCCAGTCTTCAATCACGACACCATGCCGCAGACTGATCCGCGCCAGGTCATCGAGAAAGGCTTTGATCTGTTCGGGGGTGGGGTCGTCAGTCATGTCTTCACCTTCCTGACGCCGAAATAGCCATGGTCATACCCGGGCTGGAATGGCGCCATTGCGTCATCGAAGATTTTTTGAGTGCTTTCGTCGGAGAGATGAAAACACGCCGCGCAAGTCCACACGCCATCGGTGCAGTCCATGCTCTCAGCGTTGCGGTTCGCACCGCACGAAGAGCAGGGGCGCATGTCGTTATGCATTCCCATGGTCTTTCTCCCTGGCGATCGGCCGCGCCGGTGGTGTGTTGTGCCGATACCAGGTATCTATTCCCCACGACCACCCGACCCAAACTCGGACTCCACTTTTTGCTACACGATTTGCTACACACCGCTGCCAGTCACATCACCAGAAATACAATATATTCAATCACTTAAACGACAACACGGCCCGCGAGTGATTCCGCCCCCGGGCACCACTTAACAAGCTGATATGATTGTATTTTCTGCTCATGGCTGATCCTTGTTTCGGTCAGGTTTGACGCTTTTCTGCGAAGGTTTGACACTTTCGGCCCGCCTTCGGTTCTCTTCTTCCAATGTCGCCATAGTCTCGCGGTTCTTGTCGGCAAGGTTCGCAGAGCGCGAATAGTGCCGTGCCATGGACGGTGTTTTCTGCCCCAGAAGGTCCGCAATGCGGCGTTCATCGAGGCCCGCTTCGCGCAATGTCGTGGCGACCGTGTGCCGCAAGCCCTTGAGGGTCAGGCCTTTTTCGATAAGTCCTTCATTCTCAAGGGCGGTTTTGAAGCGGTACCAAACAGTCGAAAAGCCGTTGTAAGTCCACGCTTCGCCGCGCGAATTTGAGAGCACAGTTTCGGCGTCGTGGTTAGGCATGCGGTTAAGCGCGGCCTGAAGGGTCGGGCTGACCGGAATCGCAACCTCTTCGCCTGTCTTACCGCGCACGCCCCAGATCGTGCCGTCATCCACCTGATCATTCCGCAATCGTAAGGCGTCGGACGGGTCGAGGCCCGTGTTCATCATCAGGGCGAGGGCCACGCGCACATGGGGCTTCGCCTTGCCCAAGACGGTGTCTCGCTCCTCGATGGTCCAGGGACGGTTGGCATATGCGCAGTCGCGCGGGCGACGCTTGGGAATGACGTCTTTGGCGAAGTTGGCGGAGATAAGACCCTTCGGGATGTTGTAGCCCGGACGGCCGAGGAGATAGATGTGTCGGAGATTTAGCTGCTAGCTGGGACGCAAATTTCAACATCCGCCTGCCATCTGTTTCAACTGCCCAGCGATATTTGAGTAGTCGATCTCTTGATCTGTGTGTACCTCTACGATTCTCGTAGTCGCCGATTGGCGATCTTGCCATTGGTCGTAACGGTCCTCAATTAACTTAATGTAATCCTCAGTCATGCTCGCTGAAGTGGTCCCACCTTTTCGGACATGTTTGCAGCTTTTCTAAGGTGTATCGGGTTTAGGTTTCATGCTGCTTCTTGTTGTTCCAAGCCTACCCAATATGCGTCGTCAGGCGTCTGCCGATCAAGGGCGGAATGGGGCCTTTT
>NZ_BDIY01000029.1 GCF_002072155.1 Roseovarius sp. A-2
CGGTCGTGGCCATCCAGACCAACCTTCGCAAGCAGAACGCGTATCTGTGTCGACATGGGTTTCCTCCCTATAAGACTCGCTGTCGAAATTTCGTATACGGAATACGATTGCTGGAAAAATGTCAAGCTTTGATGCATGATGAGGACAAGATCGTGCCGACAGACAGGATCCCGCAGGATGGCTCGAAGAAAGACTCTCTCACGAACGACCATAGCAGATCGGACGTATGACGCGTTGCTCGAGGCGATCTGCAGCGGCGCGTTGCCCGTCGGAGCGCGTCTCAATCAGGACGAGATCGCAGCGCGGCTGAATGTCTCGCGCCAACCGGTCAATCGCGCGATCGCTATGCTCAAGGCGCAGCATTTCCTCGAAGATACCGGCAAGCGCGGCGTGGTGGTTGCGGCTTTGGATCCGCTGCTCTTCCGGTCGATCTACGAGCTGCGCACGGTGATCGAACCACTCAGCGCGCAGCTGGCTGCCGCTGCGATCACTCCGGCGGCGATGGCCCGGGGGCGCAGCCTCATCGCGCAGGGCAAGGCATTGACAGATGGTGAAGATCACGCCGCTGCGCTGCGCGCGGACATGGCGTTTCACGATCTGCTCTACACGCTTGCGGGCAATGTCCTGATCGCCGAGGCGATGCGTCTGAACTGGCGGCACCTGCACCGTGCGATGTCCGAGGCGTTGAGCCGTCCCGGCGCGACCGGCCGGATCTGGATCGAGCACGAGGCAATCTTCGAGGCAATCTGCCGAGGCGATGCAGATGCGGCCGCGCGGCACATGTCCACGCACATGCGCGATTCGTTTTTTCGGGCGCTGCCGGGAAACCCGCCGCTTGCCTGACGCGGCGCGGGCCTTATAGTTGACGGGCTAGGTGCCCCGACAAGGGGAGAATCGGGAAGCCGGTGCAAGACCGGCGCGGGCCCGCCGCTGTAAGGGGGACCGGACGGACACAGGCCACTGGGTGCTATGCGCATCCGGGAAGGCGTCCGGTCGGGAGGAACCCAAGCCAGAAGACCGGCCTGGTGACATCGCACCCCCGCGACAGGACATCGCGGGGCCTTGTCATCTTGCGGAGGCCATCCATGTATCAGGAACCCAAGCTGTCCACGCCCGGGCCGAGCCCGGCGCGCGCCTTTTCCGAAACCGAGCGTAAGGCGCTTCACGACATCATCGCCGCGCGTCGCGACGTTCGGAACGAATTCCTGCCTGACGACATCGATCCCGAGGCGCTGCGCCGCGTTCTAGAGGCAGCTCATGCCGCGCCCTCTGTCGGGTTCATGCAGCCGTGGAATTTCATCCTGCTGCGTGATGCCGAGCAGAGGCGGCGGGTGCACGACGCCTTTGCCGCCGCCAATGAAGAGGCCGCGCAGATGTTCGAGGCCGGGCGACGGACGGAGTACCGCGCGCTCAAGCTCGAGGGCATCCTCAAGGCGCCGCTCAACATCGCCGTGACCTGCGACCGCACGCGGGGCGGCAAGGTCGTTCTGGGACGCACGCACAACCGCGACATGGATCTCTTTTCGACGGTTTGCGCGGTGCAGAACATGTGGCTTGCGGCGCGCGCCGAGGGTATCGGCATGGGTTGGGTAAGCATCTTCCGGCCCGAAGACCTGCGCGCCATCCTGCGCTTGCCGGAGCATGTCGAGATCGTCGCCTACCTGTGCCTCGGATACGTGTCCGAGCTGTTCGACGGACCGGAACTGGCGGCAAGAGGCTGGCGGCAACGGCTCGAGCTCGACAGCCTGATCATGAACGAGCGCTGGGAGGGCTGATGAACCCTCAGACCAGCGAGAGCGCCACCCAGCAGGCAGTTTCCGCCAGCAGCTGGGTGGCACCGAGCACGTCCCCGGTGAGGCCGCCGAGCTTGCGCCTGGCCGCCGCGCCGACGGCAAGCGCGACCAGTAAGCAGCTTCCAAGGAGAAGCACGCGATTCGGGCAGAGCAAAACGGCAAGCACGGTCAGGATGACCGCCGCCATGCCGCCTCGTGTGCGTCCCGCGGCGCTGTGGCCCAGCCCGTCGGCACGGGCGGGCGGCAGGGTTTCCTGCAACAGCACCATCGCCGCGCGGCTCAGCGCGCCTATGGCAAGAAACTGCATCGGCCCCGCCCCGGGTCCGAGCTCGGCCAGCGCCATGGCCCAGAGCAGTGTCACCAGTCCCAGCGCCACCGCGCCGTAGCTGCCGAGGCGGCTGTCGCGCATGATCTCGAGCGCATGGTTGCGGTCCCTGCCGCCGCCCATGCCGTCGGCGAAATCCGCCAGCCCGTCGAAATGCATCGCTCCGGTCAGCAGCGCCAGCGCGCCGATGCTCAGAACCGCCGCCACCGGTCCGGCCCCCGCCAGCGAGAACACCGTCCAGCCGATCAGACCCGCGAAAAGCCCCACCAGCGGAAAGGCCCAGCGGGCCGTCGCCAGTGCCGGCGCCTCGCCCGGAATACGGCCCGCGGGAAGGCGCGTGAGCAGCATCAGCGCGAGCTGTATCTCGCGCAGGCGTCTCATGCCCCGGCGACCCCGGCTTCGGCAAAGGTCGCCATCCCGTTGTGGCAGGCAAGCGCCGCGCGCAGAACGCCAAGCGCCACCGCCGCGCCCGAGCCTTCGCCAAGCGCCATGTCCAGTGCCAGGATCGGCTCCAGCCCCATCGCGGCGAGCAGGCGGGCGTGGCCCGGCTCGCGGCTGACATGGCCGACGAGGCAATGGTCGAGAAAACGCGGGTCGGCAGCAAAGAGCGGCGCCATGGCAGCGGTGCAGATGAACCCGTCCAGCAACACCGGAATGCACCGTTCCCGTGCCTCGATCAGCGCGCCGCACAGCGCCGCCTGTTCGCGCCCGCCAAGCGCCGACAGCAGGCCCAGCCCCCGCGCGTCCGCATGCAGGGCACAGGCTCGCGCCACCGCGTCGCGCTTGCGGGCAAGCCCGGCGTCATCCGAGCCGGTGCCGCGCCCGATCCAGTCCGCCGGTGCGCCGCCGAAGGCCGCACAGGCGAGCGTTGCGGCAATGGTCGAGTTGCCGATGCCCATTTCGCCCAGCAGCAGGATGTCCGCTTCGGGTGACACTGCCGCGGCGCCCCGGCGCAGCTCGGCCAGGGTCTCGGCTTCGGTCATCGCGGCGGTTTCGGTGATGTCCCCTGTCGGGCAATCCAGGTCGCAGGCGACGACCGACAGCTCGGCCCCGGATACCCGGCAAAGCTGGTTGATCGCGGCGCCGCCATGTTCGAAATTGGCCACCATCTGCGCGGTGACCTCCTGCGGGAAAGGGTTCACCCCCTGGGCGCAGATCCCGTGATTGCCGGCAAAGACCAGCGCCTGCGCCTGGCCGATCTCGGGACGCGCGCGCTGCTGCCAGGAGGCCATGAACAGCGCGAGGTCCTCGAGCCGCCCAAGCGCGCCCGGCGGCTTGGTCAGGGTCGCCTGCCGTTCGGCGGCGGCGGCACGGGCCGCATCGTCGGCGGCCGGCAGACGGTCGCCCAGGCGGGCGACATCGTCCAGGGAGGTCAGATCAGAAAGGATGGTCATTCGGTTTCACTCTCATCGGTTGGCCCGCGACCGCGAGCCAGACTTCGTCACAGGCCGTGGCGACGGCCTGGTTTACCCAGCCGGCGGCGTCGCGGAACGACCGGCCAAGCGCGGTTTCAGGCACGATCCCCAGTCCGACCTCGTTGCCGACAAAGATCACGTCGGACCGCTGGCGCGCGATCTCGGCGGTCAGGGCGTTGGTTTCGGCGCGCCAGTCGGCCTCGGCCAGTATCAGGTTCGTGAGCCAGAGCGTCAGGCAATCGACCAGCCTCGGAACACCTTCGTCACTTGCCCGCAACGCGGCGCAAAGATCCAGAGGCGCATGCAGGTCCTGCCATGCGGCGCCGCGTCGCGCCCGGTGCTGCGCGATGCGCTCGGACATCTCCGTGTCCTCGGGCATAGGATGAGCGGTGGCGATATAGATCGCCCGGCCGCAGGACCGCAGAGCCCGCGTTTCGGCGAGTTGCGATTTGCCGGAGCGCGCTCCGCCGGTAATAAGAACGGATCTGACCATGGGCCAAAGGGAAACCATTCCTGAAGGGAAAAGGAAAGAAAATTCGTATACGGAATACGAATTACCGTTGCGAGGAGCCCCTCGCGACCGGTAGGTTCAGGGTGACGCAAGCAGCAGAGGACGCGGCGCAAGGTGCTCGAAACACGGGTTTCCGTCAGTGGTCATTTCGGAGAATGGCTGCAGGGACGATACGGGCCGGATGGCCCGGTGGCACTGGTGACAGTGCCGTGCCCGGCGCTGCGCATCACCACGCCGGGCGATGCACCGGCGCTGTTCCCGCAGACCGAGCTGCGCCGCTTTGCCGACTTGCTTGGAATCGCTCCGTACTTTCCCGGGACGGCACGGGCGCTGCCGGTGGGCGCTGGCGCCGGAGCCTCGACGGCAACGCTGGTGGCGCTGGCCCGTGCAGCGGGATTCGAAGGGACGGCAGAGGCGCTTGCCCGCGCCTGCCTCGCCATCGAGGGCGCCAGTGATCCGCTGATGTTCGACCAGCCCGACACCCTGCTCTGGGCCTCTCGCGAGGGGCGCGTGCTGCGGCATTTGCCTGCGATGCCGGCCTGCGAGATCGTGGGAGGGTTCTCTGGCCCGGCAGTGAGGACCGACGCGCAGGACAGCGATTACGACGACATCCGCGATCTTGTCGACGCATGGGCCGAGGCGGCGGCCCGCTCAGACCTGGAAAGACTGGCAGCGCTTGCCTCGGCCTCGGCAAGGCGGTGCGCCCGGCGGCGCGGTCCGGCCGGTGATCCGACGCCGGATCTGGCGCGCAAGCTCGGCGCGCTCGGCTGGCAGCGCGCGCATACCGGCTCGGCGCGGGGTCTGATCTTTGCTCCCGGGACGGTTCCCGCGCATGCCGAGGCGATGTTGACCGCCGCAGGCCTGCGCCACGTTCTGCGCTTTGTGACGGGGGGCGCATGAGTTTTGCGCTGATGATGTTGGGCGCAATGGCGCTGGATGCTGCCATTGACTGGCCCGCATGGCTTTACCGCGCCATCGGCCATCCGGTGACCTGGCTCGGGCGGGTGATCTCTGCGCTGGAACGACGGTTGAACACGGGGACACGTGCGCGGCGGATCGCGGCGGGGGCGCTGTGCTGCGGTGCCGTGCTCTGTGTTGCAGGGCTTCCGGCCCTGGCGGCGCAGGCGCTTATGCCGGACACGCTGGCCGGGGCGCTGATCGGTGCGGTGCTCGCCTGGCCGCTGGTGGCGCTGCGGTCGATGCACGATCATGTGGCGGCCATCGCGCGTCCGCTTGCCGCCGAGGACCTGCCCGGCGCGCGCAGGGCTGTGTCGATGATCGTCGGGCGCGATCCCGAGCAGCTGGATGCGGGGGGCGTCGCGCGCGCGGCGACCGAGAGCCTTGCCGAGAACGCCTCGGACGGGATCGTTGCGCCCCTCTTCTGGGGCGCGATCGCAGGGCTGCCGGGAATCACGCTCTACAAGGCGATCAACACGATGGATTCGATGATCGGGCACCGCAATGATCGTTATGAGGCCTTCGGCAAGGTCGCTGCCCGGCTCGACGACCTGGTGAACCTGCTCCCCGCGCGCCTGACAGGGCTGCTCTTTGCGTTGACCTCTAGGCGCACGCGCCATGCGCTGCGGGTGATGTGGCGCGACGCGGGGCGACATCGCTCGCCCAATGCAGGCTGGCCGGAATCGGCGATGGCGGCGGCGCTTGGCATCCGCCTGTCGGGGCCGCGCATCTATGGCAGCCATGTCGCGCCCGAGCCCTGGCTCAACGAAGGCGCGCCCGATCCCTCTGCCGCGGACCTGTGGCGTGCGCTTGCGCTGTTCCGGCGCGGCATGGGGCTCGGCGCGGTTGCGCTGGCGCTCGCGTTCCTCGTGGGGTGATCCAAATGAAAGACCGCATGACGGGCCGTGATCACGGCGGCAATCTCGACGCGGCGATGACGCGGTTCGGCGGGACAAAGGCCGACTGGATCGACCTCTCGACCGGGATCAACCCGGACCCCTATCCGGTGCCGCCACTGGATCCGGACTGCTGGGCGGTGCTGCCACGCAGGCAGGACATGGCTCGGCTGATCGAGGCCGCCCGCATTGCCTACCGGACTCCGGCGGGCATCGTGGCGATGAACGGCGCGCAGGGTGCGATCCAGGCAATCCCGGTGCTGCGCGCGCCGGGCCGGGCCGCGGTGCTGTCGCCGACCTACAACGAACACGCCGGGGCTCTGGCTGCCGCCGGGTGGCAGGCGGCCGAGGCCCGCACGCTCGCCGAGACGGAGGGGGCCGACCTTGCCGTCGTCGTGACGCCGAACAACCCCGACGGTCGGGTAACGACGCCCGAGGCGCTCGAGGCGCTTGCCGCCCGGGTGGGCCTGCTGATCGTCGACGAAAGCTTTGCCGATGCCGACCCGGCGCAATCCATCGCGCCGCGCCTCGGGCCGGGGCTGGCGAATGTCATCGTGCTGCGGTCCTTCGGGAAGTTCTACGGGCTCGCCGGGCTGCGGCTGGGCTTTGCTCTCGCCCATGGCGAACTGTCGGAACGGCTGGCGCAGCGCGCAGGGCCCTGGCCCGTCAGCGGCCCGGCGATCGAGATTGCATCGGCAGCGCTCACCGACACCCGCTGGCACGCCGCCTGCTGCGACAGGCTTGCCAGGGGCGCGGCGCGGCTCGATGCGCTGGCGGCGCGGGCGGGCTGGAAGCTCCTGGGCGGCACGACGCTGTTCCGCACCTATGTCACGCCTGATGCCGAGGCCGCGCAGGAGCATCTCGCGCGCGACCATGTCTGGAGCCGCATCTTTCCCTATTCCGGCAGCTGGATGCGCCTTGGGCTGCCGCCTGCGGATCGCTGGCAGCAGCTCGAGGACGCCCTAGCCCGCCAGCCCTAGCAGCCCGTCCACATCGAGATGCGCCTCGAGATGCGCGGCCAGCGCGTCGAGGGTCTGCTCGACGCGGGATGCGTAGCGCGCTTCGGAGGGCGGCGCGCCGAGCCCTTCCAGAAAGGCGCGGCGAAAGGCGTCCTGCGTGAACATGCCGTGCAGGTAGCTGCCGGTCACGAGGCCATCCGCCGAGCGGGCGCCCTCGGGCACACCGTCCACCATCGCGAAGGGCCGCGCCCGGTCGGGGCCGTCCGAAACGCCGATGTGGATCTCGTAGCCATCGACCTCGCATCCCGTCGCGACATGCTGCGCGCGCACCTCGCGCAGGCTCTTGTCGGCGCTCATCACCGTCTCGATGTCCAGCAGGCCGAGGCCTGGGGTCTCGCCAGCCTCGCCCTCGATACCCATCGGATCGCAGACCTTCCGCCCCAGCATCTGATAGCCGCCGCAGATCCCCATGACCCGCCCGCCGCGCCGGTGATGCGCGGCGATGTCGATGTCCCAGCCCTGCGTCCGCAGGAAGGCAAGATCGCCGCAGGTGGACTTCGAGCCGGGGATCAGAACAAGATCCGCATCCGCCGGGATCGGACGCCCCGGGGGCAGCATGGTCACCCGGATTCCCTCTTCCTGCGTCAGCGGGTCGAGATCGTCGAAATTCGCGATGCGCGAGAGCTGAAGGCAGACGATGTGGATGCCGCTCGTGCCCCGCGCCTGCCCGATGTCGAGCGCATCCTCAGCGGGCAGCCGCCAAGCCTCGGGGAACCAGGGCGCGATGCCGAAGCCGCGCCAACCGGTATGTTTCCCGATCATCCGGTAGCCGTCTTCGAAGAGCCGGACATCACCGCGGAACTTGTTGACGAGGAACCCCTTGATGCGGGCCCGATCCTCGGGCGGAAGCACCGCCTGCGTGCCGACGATCTGCGCGATCACCCCGCCCCGGTCGATGTCGCCGCAGAGCACGACCGGCACGTCCGCCATCTCGACAAAGCCCATGTTGGCAATGTCGGCCTGCCGCAGGTTGATCTCGGCCGGGCTGCCCGCGCCTTCGACGATCACCAGGTCATGCGCGCCCCGCAGCCGCTCGAAGCTGTCCAGCACCGAGGCGCGCAGCGCCGGTTTCAGCCCAGCATAATCGAGCGCCTTGGTCGTGGTCAGGCGCTTTCCCTGCACCACCACCTGCGCGCCGATGTCGGTCTCGGGCTTCAGGAGTACCGGGTTCATGTCCACATGCGCGGGGATCCCGCAGGCCAGCGCCTGAAGCGCCTGGGCACGGCCGATCTCGCCGCCCTCGCAGACGGCGGCATTGTTCGACATGTTCTGCGGCTTGAACGGCGCAACGCGTAGCCCGCGCAGCTTTGCCGCCCGGCACAGCCCCGCCACCAGCATCGACTTGCCGACGTTCGAGCCGGTGCCCTGGATCATCAGCGCGGGCATTCAGAACTCCACGCCCTGCTGCGCCTTGATCCCGTCGCGGAACGGATGCTTGACGAGCGTCATCTCGGTCACCAGATCCGCCGCCTCGATCAGCTCGGGCTTGGCATTGCGCCCGGTGAGGCAGACATGGGTCATCTGCGGCTTCTGCGTCAGAAGGAAATCGACCACCTCGTCGATGTCGAGATAGTCATAGCGCAGCGCGATGTTGATCTCGTCGAGCAGCACGAAACGGATCTCGGGATCGAGGATCTGCTCCTTGGCGATCTCCCAGCCGCGACGTGCGGCGGCGATGTCCCGCTCGCGGTCCTGCGTTTCCCAGGTAAAGCCCTCGCCCGACACGAAGAACCGGCATTCCTCGGCAAAGCGTTTCCGAATCATTTCGGCCTCTCCGGTGATCCAGTTGCCCTTGATGAACTGCACGACGGCGCAGGGCATGCCATGCGCGATACAGCGCAGGATCATCCCGAACCCGGACGAGGACTTGCCCTTTCCGGGCCCTGTATGCACCAGGATCAGGCCCTTTTCCTCGGTCCTGCCAGCCATCATCCGATCGCGCGCGGCCTTGATCTTCTTCATCTTTTCCGTGTGGCGGGCGGCGTCTTCGTCTTTCATGTCAATCTCCGCTCTTGACTCGTATACGAAATTTGCTTCATGTGAACCTACGCTGGTGCCTGTGTAAACAGGTGAAAAGGGAATGTTGGATTTCGGGGCCCTTGCCGGACCCGGTGTCAAGACAGCCGCCCCCGCGACCGTGAACGGAAGAGGGTTTCCGACGCCACTGGCCATGTGCCGGGAAGGTGGAGACCCGCAGGGCCTATGGCCCGAAACGCCGTGAGCCGGGAGACCTGCCAGCCCGAAACGAAGACCGATCGGACGGGGTGTGCCGGTGTCGGAGTGCGTCCGGGCGTGCCCCCGACGCGGTTCCGCCCGAGCCCCCTGCCCGCCAAGCCGATGGGGCCGCGAGAATGAAAGACAGCTTGCACGCGCAAGAGACAGAGCTGCTGGTCTGCGTGACCTGCCGCCGCAAGGGCGCGCCGCCCGAAGACGAGCGCCGCCCGGGCCGGGTGCTCTTTGACGCGATCCTCGCGCAGGACGTGCCCGAGGGGCTGCGGGTGACGCCGGTCGAATGCCTTCAGAACTGCTCTCAATCCTGCACTGTCGCGCTGCGCGGTGGCGACGAGAAATGGACCTATGTCTTTTCCAACGTCGACGAGACCGAGCATGCCGGGATGATCCTTTCCGGCGCCGCGCAATATCACGCCGCGCCCGACGGGGTGATCCCCTGGCGCGAGCGCCCCGAGCACTTCAAGCGCAATTGCCTTGCGCGCATCCCTCCCATCCGCCCTGCATCCCCCAAGGAGTCCTGATCCATGAGCGATCTGTCCAAGCTTCCCGTCACCGTGATCACCGGCTTTCTCGGCTCTGGAAAGACCACGCTGATTTCCCACCTGATGCAGAATCCGGGCGGACGGCGGCTTGCCGTGGTGGTGAACGAATTCGGTGATGTCGGAGTCGACGGCGAGATCCTGCGCGGCTGCGCCATCCCCGACTGCCCCGCCGAGAACATCGTCGAGCTGGCCAACGGCTGCATCTGCTGCACCGTGGCCGATGATTTCATCCCGACCATCGAGGCGCTGATGAAGCTCGAGCCGCGCCCCGATCACATCCTGATTGAGACCTCGGGCCTGGCGCTGCCGAAGCCGCTGCTGAAGGCCTTCGACTGGCCCGAGATCCGCGCGAAGATCACCGTCGACGGGGTGATCGCCCTTGCCGATGCCGAGGCGGTCGCGGCGGGCCGGTTTGCCCCCGACGTGGCGAAGGTGGACGCGCAGCGCGCCGCCGATGACAGCATCGATCATGAAACACCGCTGTCCGAGGTCTTCGAGGACCAGCTGAGTTGCGCCGACATCGTGCTGCTCACCAAGCCCGATCTCGCCGGCCCCGATGGCATCGCCAGGGCGCGCGAGATCATCGCCGCCGAAGCGCCGCGCCCGCTGCCGGTGGTCGAGGTCGCCGAGGGCGTGGTGGATGCGCGGGTGATCCTCGGGCTCGAGGCCGCCGCGGAGAATGACCTCGATGCGCGCCCCAGCCACCACGACGGCGCCCCCGAGCATGACCACGACGAATTCGAGAGCATCGTGCTGCCGCTGCCCGTGGTGCCCGACGCGGCGGGGTTGGCCGCGCTGCTGGAACGTCTGGCGCGCGAGCACGACATCCTGCGGATCAAGGGCTATGCTGCCGTTTCGGGCAAGCCGATGCGGCTGCTCGTGCAGGCGGTGGGCGCGCGGGTGCGTCACCAGTACGACCGCATGTGGAGCGCGGACGAGCCGCGCAACGGTCAGCTGGTGGTCATCGCCGAGCATGACCGGCTCGACGCCGCGGCGCTGCGCGCGGCGCTGGCCCCCGTGACGGCGGGCTGAGCCGATGCACGTCCTCTTCCGCGAAAGCCACGGGCTCGAGGACAGCGCGGTTCCGACCGACCTCGCGCAGGATCCGGCGGATCTGGTGGTGCTGTCCTTTTCGGACAGCGATCTGGGGGCCTTTGCGGAAGGCTGGCACCGGGCGGCCGGCGGCCTGCCCTCGCTGCGGCTGGCGAACCTCTCGGCGCTGCGGCACCCGCTGTCGGTCGACACCTATGTCGAGCAGACGCTGGCAGGAGCGAAAGGCATTCTCGTGCGGCTGATCGGCGGGATGCCCTATTGGGACTACGGGCTGCGGCAGGTGCAGGCGCTGGCCCAGGCGCGCGGCATCGCTCTGGCGGTGCTGCCTGCCGACGGGCGCGAGGATGCGCGGCTGGATGCGGTCTCGACCCTGCCGGTCTCGACCCTGCGCCGGCTGGCGGAGCTGTGCGACACCGGCGGCGCGGTGGCCGCGCAGGCGGCACTGGCGCAGATGGCGCTGGCCTCGGGGCTTTATGCCGCGCCGGTTCGCGGCTCGAAGGCCTTGCCGACGGTCGGTCTGTGGACGCCCGAGGGGGGTGCAATGTCGCCTGCGGCGGCGAGAGGCGCTGCCCCTCGCGCTTCCCGGAGTATTTGCGGAAAAATGAATGGGCGGCGGGTGCTCGTCGTGTTCTACCGCTCCTATCTCGTGGCCGCCGACATGGCCCCGGTAGAGGCCTTGTTCGAGGCGTTCCACGCCGAGGGGGCCGAGGTGACGGGTCTTTACGCGCCGTCGCTGAAGGGTGCGGCGCAGTCCGGGCCGCTGGCCGAGGCGATCCGCGATGCGGCACCGGACGTGATCATCAATCTCACCGCCTTTTCCGCGGCCTCGGGCGAGTCCGCGCCGGTGCTGGACGCGGCGGGTGTGCCGGTGTTCCAGGCGGTGATGGCGACCTCGTCGCGGCTGGCCTGGGCAGAGGCGGAGCGCGGTCTTTCGCCTGCCGACCTGGCGATGCACGTGGTGCTGCCCGAGGTCGACGGGCGGCTGATGGGCGGGGTGATCTCGTTCAAGCAGGCGGGCCTGCGCGACCCCGATCTGCAGCATGCGCGCAGTCGCCACTGCCCAGAGCCCGCGCGCATCGCCGCGCTGGTG
This sequence comes from Roseovarius sp. A-2, assembly GCF_002072155.1. Taxonomy (GTDB): domain Bacteria; phylum Pseudomonadota; class Alphaproteobacteria; order Rhodobacterales; family Rhodobacteraceae; genus Roseovarius. Next base: position 11,834 of record NZ_BDIY01000029.1, read on the forward strand.
GCGCGGGTCGGCGGCTGGATGGCGCTGGCGGGACAGGCGCCCGCGGAGCGCCGGGTGGCGCTCATGCTTTCGACCTATCCCGGCAAGGACTGGAACATCGGGCATGCGGTGGGGCTCGACGCGCTCGCCTCCGCCGAGGCGATCCTGTCGGACCTGTGCGATGCCGGCCATGACGTGCCGCCCTGCGGAGGGCTCGAGGCGGGGCTGCAGGCCGCGAAGATCCGCCTGCCGCTGGAGCGCTACCGCGCCGCGCTGGAGGCGCTGTCGCCGCAGTTGCGCGAGAGCCTGGCCGAGGCCCGGGGGGCGCCCGAAGAGGATGCTCTCTGCCGCGACGGCGCGTTCCACCTCACCGGGCTGCGCCTTGGCAAGGCGCTGGTGCTGCTGCAACCGGAGCGCGGCAACCCGGCGCAGCGTGCGGAGGAGTACCACGACCTCTCGCGCCTGCCCTGCCACGCCTATGTCGCGCTGTACCTCTGGCTGCGCGAGGAGGCCGACGCGCTGGTCCACATCGGCGCCCATGGCACGCTGGAATGGCTGCCGGGCAAATCGGTCGCCCTGTCGGATGACTGCTGGCCCGAGATACTGACCGGCGCGCTGCCGGTGCTCTACCCGTTCATCGTCAACGATCCCGGCGAGGCGGCACAGGCCAAGCGGCGCATCGGGGCGTTGACACTCGGGCATCTGCCGCCACCCCTGCGCGAGACCGGAACGCCCGACAGGCTCGGCCCGCTGGAGGCGCTGCTTGACGAGTTCTCCACCGCCGACGGGCTCGACCCGCGCCGCCGCGACAAGCTCATGCAGGACATCCGGGCCGAGGCGGAGGCGCGGGGTCTCGGGGCCGATCTGGGGCTGGGCGAAGTCTGCGGCGCCGAGGCGATCACCCGCATCGACCGCTTTGTCTGCGACATCAAGGACAGCCGCTTTCCCGAGGGGCTGCATGTCTGGGGCCGCACCGGCGCCTGCGCCGCGCAGGAGCGCGATGCGCTGCTTGCCGCACTGGACGGGCGGCGGATCGCGGCGGGGCCGTCGGGGTCGCCCTACCGCGGGCGCAGCGATGTGCTGCCCACCGGGCGCAACCTCTTCACCACTGATCCCCGCGCGGTTCCGACCCGGGCCGCCTACACCCAGGGCGTGGCGCTCGCCGAGGAACTGGTGCGCCGCCACCTGCAGGACGAAGGTGACTGGCCGCACGGGCTGGTGGTCGATCTCTGGGGCTCGGCCACGATGCGCACGGCGGGCGAGGAATTCGCCATGGCGCTGCACCTTCTTGGCGTGCGTCCGCGCTGGGACGACGGCTCGGGCCGGGTGAGCGGCTTCGAGATCCTGCCCGTGGCAGAGCTCGACCGTCCGCGCATCGACGTGACGCTGCGGGTGTCGGGCCTTTTTCGCGACGTGTTCGCACCGCTTTCGGCACTGTTCTCGCAGGCGGTGCGCGCGCTGTCGCAGCGCGACGAGGCGCCGGACTGGAACCCCTATGCTGGCCGCGATGCCGGCGCGCGGGTCTTTGGGCCGGAGCCGGGGCGCTACGGGCTGGCTATGGGCGACCTTGCGGAACAGGACCGCCATGTCGCCGGGCAGGCCTGGCTTGCCGCCTCTTCCTGGGCGCTCGACGGCGAGACCGCGCACCACGACCCCGAGACGCTGCGCGCGCAGGTCGCGGCGGCGGATGCCTTTGTGCACCTTCAGGACCTGCCCGAAACCGACCTGTTGATGGCGGCCGATTACGCCGCCCACGAAGCCGGGTTTGCCGCCGCGCAGGCGGTGACGGGCGGCGCGGCGCGGCTGTGGCATCTAGATGCAACCGATCCGGCACGGCCCCGCGCCCGCGCCCTGCCCGAGGAAATCGCCCGCACGGTTCATTCCCGCGCTGCGAACCCCGCGTGGATCGCCTCGATGCGCGCCCACGGCTTTCGGGGTGCCGCCGAGATCGCGGCGACACTCGAGCATATGGCCGCCTTTGCGCAGCTGGCCGGAGCGGTGGCTCCGAAGCTCTTTGATCTCTTCCATGAGGAGACGCTTGGCGATCCCGAAACCGACGCCTTCCTGCGCGAGAGCAACCCCGGCGCCCATGCGGCAATGCTGGACCGCTTTGCGGCGCTGCAGGCCGCGGGGCTCTGGATGTCGCGGCGCAACGCGCGGGTGATGGCATGAGCGTGGTCAAGGGATGGTGTCCGGGCGCCCACCGCCCGATGCTGTCAGGGGACGGACTCGTTGTCCGGGTCCGTCCCTTTCGCGGCGAGCTGGACAGAGCGCAGATGCTTGGGCTGTGCGATCTTGCCGAGCGGTTCGGCAACGGGCTGATCGAGCTGACATCGCGCGCCAACCTGCAACTGCGGGGCATCGCGCAGGAGGATCACGTCGCGCTTCTTGCCGCGCTGGAAGGGCTGGGCCTGCTCGACCTCGATCCATCGCTCGAGGCGCGGCGAAACATGCTTGTCGCCCCGGACCGGTCCGCGGGCGATCTCACGGACCATCTTTGCGCCAGGTTGCTCGAAGCGCTGCCGCGGCTTCCCGAACTGCCCGAAAAGATGGGCTACGTGATTGACACCGGCGCCCGGGCCTGGCTTGGCGAGGCGATCGGCGACTTCCGGCTGGAACTGGCCGGGGATGGCACGCTGCTGCTGCGCGCCGACGGTGTGGCCCTCGGTCGGCCCGTCACCGAGGCCGAGGTGGTTCCAGCGATCATCGAGCTTGCGGACTGGTTCGTCGGCACCGGCGGTCGCGACAGCGGACGCATGGCGCGCCATGTCGCAAAGGCCGAGCTTCCCGAGATGTGGCAGCGGGCCGCACCGCGCGCGCAGGGCTGGCCGGAGCCGGGCATCGATCCTGAGCTGGGCGCGGTGCTTGGCGTGCCCTTCGGCGCGCTCGAGCCGGAGGCTCTGCGCGGCCTTTTCGCCCAATGCGGTGCCACGGCGCTGCGCCCCCTGCCGGGCCGGATGCTGCGCATTCTCTGCCCGCAGCCCGAGGCTGCGCTGCACCCCGGCTTTGTCGGGGCACCGGGCGCGCCCGAGATGCGCGCCTCGGCCTGCCCCGGCGCCCCCTTCTGCCCTGCCGCCAGCGTCGAGACCCGGTCCCTTGCCCGCACGCTTGCGCGTCGGACCGGCGCCGCCGGCGATGCCAATTCCAATACCGGGGGCAGCCTGCATGTGTCGGGCTGCGCCAAGGGCTGTGCCCATCCGCGCCGTGCTGACCTCACGCTGGTGGGGCGGGACGGTCGTTTCGATCTTGTCCGGGGCGGAGCGCCTTGGGACCCGCCGAGCCTGACGGGCCTTGACCCGTCGCAAATTCCCGACGCCATCCGGAGCGCCTGAATGCCCTACGATTACCAGAAGGATGGCGCTGCCATCTACACCGAGAGCTTCGCGACCATACGCGCCGAGGCCGACCTTGGCCGTTTTGACGCGGATGAAGAGCCCATCGCCGTCCGCATGATCCATGCCGCGGGCATGGTCGGGCTGGAACGTCATGTGCGCTTTTCGGACGGCCTTGCCCGCGTTGCCCGCGCCGCGCTGGCGAATGGCGCGCCCATCCTCTGCGATGCACGCATGGTCTCGGAAGGCGTCACGCGCAAGCGCCTGCCGGCGGACAACGAGGTCATCTGCACCCTGCACGATCCCTCCGTGCCCGCGCTGGCGCAGGAAATGGGCAACACCCGCTCGGCGGCGGCGCTCGAACTCTGGCGGCCGCATCTGGGCGGCGCGCTCGTGGCCATCGGCAACGCGCCGACCGCGCTGTTCCACCTGCTGAACATGCTCGAGGATCCCGCCTGCCCGCGCCCCGCGGCCATCATCGGCTGCCCTGTCGGCTTTGTCGGCGCCATGGAAAGCAAGGATGCACTCTGGGCCGACCAACCGGTGCCCTGCTGCATCGTCGAGGGCCGCCTGGGCGGCAGCGCGATCACCGTCGCGGCGATCAACGCCATCGCGAGCCGGGCGGAATGAGCGTGCAGGAGGACCTGGCCCGTACCCAGGCGAACCCCATCCGTGGCACCATCCGCGGCGTAGGGCTCGGCCCCGGCGATCCCGAGCTGATGTCGGTCCGGGCGGACCGGCTGCTGCGCAGCGCGCGCCATGTCGCCTATTTCCGCAAGGCGGGCCGCGCGGGTCAGGCGCGCAGCATCGTCGAGGGGATGCTTCCCGAGGGGGTCGTCGAGATCGCCATGGAATACCCGGTCACCACCGAGATCCCGCTGGACGATCCGCGCTACAACGAGATCCTGTCAGAGTTCTATGCAGAGTGCACCGCTCGGCTCAAGGCGCTGTCGGACGCCGGTCACGACGTGCTGGTGCTCGCCGAGGGCGATCCTTTCTTCTACGGCTCGTTCATGCATCTCTACACCCGGCTGACCGGGCTGGTCCCGCTCGAGATCGTGCCCGCGATCACCGGCATGTCCGCGGCCTGGGCGGCGACCGGCGCGCCGATCACCTGGGGCGACGACATTCTCAGCACGCTGATGGGCACGCTCTCGGAAGAGGTGCTGGCCGAGCAGATGCGCAACGCCGATGCGCTGGTGGTCATGAAGATCGGGCGCAACATCGACAAGGTGCGCCGCGCCCTGCGCCTCGCGGGCCGCTACGAGGACGCCTGGCTGGTGGAATACGCCGCCATGCCGAACCAGACGGTGCAGCGCCTCGCCGAGGCCGAAGGCCGCGTGACCCCCTATTTCTCCATCGTCATCGTGCACGGACAGGGGCGCAGGCCATGAGCGGCAGCATCACCATCGCGGGGCTCGGGCCCGGGGCCGAGGCGCTCGTCACCCCCGAGGTCACCGCCGCGCTAGCCGAGGCCACCGACGTCATCGGCTACATCCCCTATGTCGCCCGCGTTGCGCCCCGCCCCGGCCTGACGCTGCACCCGTCCCACAACCGGTTCGAGCTGGACCGCTCGCGCCATGCGCTGGAGCTGGCAACCCAGAGGCGGCGCGTCGTGGTCGTCTCGTCGGGAGATCCCGGTGTCTTTGCCATGGCCTCGGCAGTGTTCGAGGCGGTGGAGGCGGGACCGACCGCCTGGCGGGACCTCGACATCCGCGTGCTGCCCGGCATCACCGCGATGCTGGCGGCGGCGGCGCGGGCCGGCGCTCCGCTCGGGCATGATTTCTGCACCATCAACCTTTCGGACAACCTCAAGCCCTGGGCGCTGATCGAACGTCGGCTGAAGCTTGCTGCGCAGGCGGATTTCGCCATGGCCTTCTACAACCCGCGCTCGAAGTCCCGCCCCGAGGGGTTTGCCCGCACGCTCGAGGTTCTCAAGGAGGCTTGCGGCGACGCACGCCCGGTGATCTTTGCCCGTGCCGTCTCAACCCCCGAGGAACAGATCCGCGTGGTGCCGCTTCCGCAGTGCACGCCCGAGATGGCGGACATGCGGACAATGGTGATCGTCGGCAACTCCGCCACGCGGATCATCGAGCGCAGCGGACCGCCCATCGTCTACACCCCGAGGTCGGTGCCCGCATGAGCCAACCACTCCATCACCTGCGCGATCTCGTGTGTCTCTTGCCGGGGCGGCACCTGCGGCCGGTCGATCATCAGGACCGGCAGGCCAAGACGGCGCGCCGCCTCGATCTTGGCATAGGCCCCCGCGCCGCCGGAATTCTTCGAGACGACAAGCTCGATGCCGTGCTGCTGCATGAGCGCGATGTCGCCGTCGAGGGCAAAGGGGCCGCGGTCCACCACGACGGTGCAATCGGGCAGCGGCCGCGCCTCGGGCGGATCGACGAGCCGGAGCAGGTAGTGATGCTGCGGCTGGTACGCGAAATCCGCAAGGTGCATGCGGCCCACAGCGAGCATCACGCGCTGGTGCGGGCCCGTAAGCGCCTGCACCGCCCCGGCAATGTCCGGAACATGGATCCAGCGGTCGCCCTCCTCCGCCTGCCACGGCGCGCGGGTGAGCGCGATCAGCGGCACCTCCGCCCGTGCGCAGGCAGCCACGGCGTTGGCGCTCATCTGCGCGGCAAAGGGGTGGGTGGCGTCGATGACGTGGGTGATGCGCGCCTCGGCCAGGTAGTGCGCAAGCCCCTCAACCCCGCCGAAACCGCCGATGCGCAGGGGCAGCGCCTGCGCGGCGGGATTGGCCACGCGCCCGGCCATCGAGATCGTGCCGTTCAGCCCTGCCTCGGCAAGGGCGCGGCCAAGGCCCGTGCCTTCGGTGGTGCCGCCAAGCACGAGAAGGTTGCATGTCATGTCTGAGGCTCCGTGGCTGACCATCGTCGGTGTCGGAGAGGATGGCCCGGACGGGCTGTGCTCTGCAAGCCGAAGCGCGCTGGATGCGGCAGAGGTGGTCATGGGACCGCCCCGCCATCTTGCGCTGCTGCCCAAGGGCGCAGGCGAACGCCTGGCCTGGCCGGTGCCCTTTGCCGACGGTGTGGAGCAGCTGCTTGGCCTGCGCGGCCGGCGGGTTGTCGCGCTGGCTTCGGGCGATCCGTTCTGGTTCGGCGCGGGCGCGGTGCTGGCACGCAGGCTGTCGCCCGAGGACTGGCGCGCTCTTCCCGGGCGGTCCTGTTTCGCGCTGGCCGCCGCCCGGCTGGGCTGGCCGCTTGAGGACACCGTCTGCCTTGGGCTGCACGCCGCGCCGCTGGCTCGGATGCGCCCGGTTCTGGCGCCGGGGCGCAGGATGCTGGTGCTGCTGCGCGACGGCGCGGCGGTGGCGCAGCTTGCGGGCTACCTCGCGCAGGAAGGGTTCGGAGCGTCTGAACTGCACATCATGGAACGCCTCGGCGGACCGTCCGAACGTCTGACCCGCCAGCGTGCCGATGCTGGCGCCAGATCGCACGAGGCGCCGGTCTGTGTCGGCGTCGAGGTGGCCGGCAAGGGCCGGGTGCTGCCGCTGGCCTCGGGCCGGGCGGATGACTGGTTCGACAGTGGCGGCCAGATCACCAAGCGCCCGGTGCGGGCGCTGACCCTCTCGGCGCTGGCGCCCCGGCCCTTCGAGCATCTGTGGGACATCGGCGGCGGCTCGGGGTCCATCGCCATCGAATGGCTGCTGTCCGATGCCTCGCTGACGGCCACGGCGATCGAGCCCCGCCCCGACCGCGCCGCGCGCATCACCGCCAACGCCGCGCGGCTCGGGGTCGAGCGGCTGCGCGTGGTGCCCGGCTCGGCCCCCTGGGCGCTCGAAGAGCTGGAGCCTCCGCAGGCGGTCTTTGTCGGCGGCGGGCTGGATGCGGCCCTGCTGAAATGGCTGACCTCGCGGCTGCCACGCGGAACCCGCATCGTCGCAAACGCGGTGACGCTGGAAACCGAAAGCCTGCTGATCTCGGCCCAGGCGGCGCATGGCGGCGATCTGCTGCGGGTGCAGCTGGCCGAGACTCGCCCGCTGGGGCGCAAGCGGGGCTGGCAGACTGCCTTTCCGATCCTGCAATGGAGCGCGGTCACATGATCGTCGCGGGGTTCGGATTCCGCGCCCAGGCCCGGCCCGAAAGCCTGCGCGACGCGCTTGCCCAGGCCTGCCAGGGGCGCCGCGTGACGCAGCTGGCGACTGCGCAGGACAAGGCCGCGACCGCGACCTTTGCAACCTTTGCCCGCGCCGAGACCCTGCCCGCCCGGGCGATCCCGCCCGAGGCGCTTTGCGCGCAGACCACCGCCACATGTTCGGCCCGCGTGCTGGCCGAACGCGGCACCGGCTCGGTGGCAGAGGCCGCCGCCCTGGCTGCCGCAGGGCCCGGTGCGCGGCTTCTGGGGCCGCGCGTCTTTTCATCCGACCGCATGGCGAGCTGCGCGCTCGCCATGCAAGATCACCAAGGACAGGACACATGACCGTTCACTTCATCGGCGCCGGTCCCGGCGCGCCCGACCTGCTGACCCTGCGCGGCCGCGACATCATCGCCTCGTGTCCGGTCTGCCTCTATGCCGGATCGCTGGTGCCCGAGGCGATCCTTGCCCATTGCCCGCCCGGTGCGCGCATCATCAACACCGCGCCGCTGAGCCTCGGCGAGATCATCGACGAGATCCGCACGGCCCATGACGCGGGTCAGGACGTGGCGCGGCTGCATTCGGGCGATCTTTCGGTCTGGTCCGCCATGGGCGAGCAGATGCGTCGCCTGAAGGCGGAAGGAATCCCGGTGTCGGTGACGCCGGGCGTTCCGTCCTTTGCCGCCGCCGCCGCCGCCCTGGGGGCCGAGCTGACGCTGCCCGGCCTCGCGCAATCGCTGGTGCTGACGCGCACGCCGGGGCGGGCCTCGTCCATGCCCGAGGGCGAGACGCTGACCAATTTCGCCGCCACCGGCGCGACGCTGGCGATCCACCTGTCGATCCAGAACATCGCCGCCGTGGTGCGTGACCTCGCGCCCGCTTATGGCGCGGATTGCCCCGTTGCCGTGGTCTTTCGCGCCAGCTGGCCGGACGAGCGCATCATTCGCGGCACGCTGGCGGACATCGAAAGCCGTCTCGATGACGGCATCACCCGCACCGCGCTGATCCTCGTCGGCCCCGCGCTTGGTGGCGAGGGGTTTGCCGAAAGCTGCCTCTATGCGGCGGATTATGACCGGCGCTATCGCCCCCAAAGCGCGGGCAGCCCCTGGCAGGGCTGGGTGCCGGAGCCGCAGGATGGCTGACGGGCTGATGATCTCGGCCCCCGCCTCGGGGACCGGCAAGACCACGGTGATGCTTGGGCTGCTGAGGGCGCTGGCCGAGGACGGCCTCAAGGTGCAGCCCTTCAAGTCCGGCCCCGACTACATCGACCCGGCCTTTCACCTTGCGGCGGCGGGGCGGCACAGCTTCAACCTCGACGGCTGGGCGATGGGCGACGGGCTGTGGCAGGCCATCGCGGCGCAGGCGGCAGGGGCGGATATCTGCGTCGCCGAGGGGTCGATGGGGCTCTATGACGGAGTTGCCACCAAAGGCCTGCGCGGCTTCGGCAGCAGCGCCGAGACGGCGGTCTCGATGGGTTGGCCAGTGGTGCTGGTGATCGACGTCAGCGGCCAGGCGCAGAGCGCCGCCGCCACCGCGCTGGGGTTCCGGCAATACATGCCCGAGCTGCCCTTTGCGGGCGTGATCCTCAACCGCTGCGCCTCGCCCCGGCACGAGCGTCTGACCCGTGCCGGGATGGAACGCGCCGGGCTGCCGGTGCTGGGCGTGCTGCCGAGGCGTGGAGACCTCGCGCTGCCCGAGCGGCATCTGGGTCTGATCCAGGCGGTGGAGCATCCCGACCTCGACAAGGCCATCGCGGGCTATGCCGCCTTTCTGCGCGAACACGTGGACATTGGCGCGATCCGGGCGGCGGCGCGCGGCCATGCGCTGCCGGCCCCAAGCGCCCTGCCCCGCCCCCCGGCGCAGCGCATCGCAATTGCCCGCGACGCCGCGTTCTCCTTTACCTATCCGCACCTGCTGGAAGGCTGGCATGCGGCCGGGGCCGAGATCCTGCCCTTCTCGCCGCTGGCCGATGAAGCCCCAGACCCGGAGGCCGACCTTGCGTGGCTGCCCGGCGGCTATCCCGAATTGCATGCCGGGCAGCTTGCTGCGGCTCGGACTTTCCGCGACGGCCTGCGGAGCTTTGCGCAGACCCGCCCCGTTCATGGCGAGTGCGGCGGCTACATGGCGCTTGGCGCCGGGCTGATCGACAAGGAGGGCACGCGGCAAGAGATGGTCGGGCTGCTCGGCCTCGTGACCAGCTACGAAAAGCGCAAGTTCCACCTCGGCTACCGCCGCGCGGTGCTGAACGCGCCGATGCCCGGAAGCGCCCCCGGCGCGGCGCTGCGCGGGCACGAGTTCCACTACTCGACCATTCTCGAACAGCCCGACTCGCCGCTGGCACGCGTCAGCGACGCCGACGGCGCGCCCGTGCCCGAGACAGGCTCGGTGCGCGGCAATGTCACCGGCACCTTCTTTCACCTTATCTCGCAGGAGACCCCGTCATGAGCGGTTTCGTCAGTTTCGTCAGCTCCGGCCCCGGCGATCCCGAGCTGCTGACGCTCAAGGCCGTGGACCGTCTGGGTCGCGCCGATGCGGTTCTCTACGACGACCTCTCGGCCGGGCCGATCCTTAAGCACGCGCGTGAAGGGGCGGACCTTGTCGGCGTCGGAAAGCGTGCCGGTCGGCCCTCGCCCCGGCAGGATCACGTCAGCCGCCTGCTGGTGGATTATGCCAAAGTCGGGCAGCGCGTGGTGCGGCTGAAATCCGGCGACGGCGGCATTTTCGGGCGGCTCGAGGAAGAGCTGACCGCGCTCCGGGAGGCCGGGATCGAATACGAGATCATCCCCGGCGTGCCCTCGGCCTGCGCGGCGGCGGCGGCGGCGGGCATCCCGCTGACCCGGCGGCTGACCGCGCGGCGGGTGCAGTTCGCCACCGGCCACGACGTGACCGGCGCGCTGCCCGAGGATGCCAATATCGTGGCCCTCGCCGATCCGACGGCGACCACGGCGATCTTCATGGGCAAGCGCACCTTTCCCGGCCTCGCCGCGCGCCTGATCGCCGAGGGGCTGCCCCCCGAGACGCCCGCGTTGCTGGCGGAATCCGTCAGCCGCCCCGACCAGGCGATCTCGCGCCATACCGTCGCGAGCTTGGCCGAGCGGCTTACGTCCGAGCCCGGCGACAAGGCCGGGCTCATCCTGTTCGGACCTTTGGTAGAGGAGTGACACGACCCGGCTCTGCGAGGGGCCACCGCCGAGAGGGTGCGCCGCCATGCGCGGCCGCAGGGAACTGGGTGAAAGTCCCGGACTGCCCCCGCAACTGTAAGCGGAGAGTGCCGAGGATCTTCCCACTCGCAACCCTGCCGGGAAGGGCCGAGGCGCGGTGAAACGCAAGTCAGGAGACCTGCCTTTCGGCACCTCAACCGCCCCGCAAAGGGGCACATCGCTGCCGGTGGGGCAGCATAACGAGAAAGGACATACCAATGCATATTGAACCAGGCGTCGTCGACGGCGCCAAGATGGTCTTCGCGGTTGCCACGGCGGCGGGCGCGGCGGGCTATACCGCAAAGGAGGTCGTCCAGGACGTCAAGGCGGGCGGCGCTCTGTCGCTGCTGCCGCGCACCGTTCTGGCGGCCGTCGGCACCTTTGTCTTCTTCGAGCTGCTGCCGCATTTCGCGGTTGGCATCTCGGAGGTGCACTTCATCCTCGGCTCGACGCTGTTCCTGTTGCTGGGCACCGCGCCTGCGGCCATGGGGCTGGCGCTCGGCCTGCTGATCCAGGGGATGTTCTTTGTGCCGACCGACCTGCCGATGTATTTCGTCAACGTCACCACGCTGCTGGTGCCGCTGTTCGCAGCCTCGGCGCTGGCTCGCCGCGTCGTCGCACCGGGCACCGCCTATGTCGATCTGCGCTATGCGGACGTGCTGAAACTCTCGGCGGTCTACCAGGGCGGCGTTGTCGCCTGGGTGGCGTTCTGGGCCTTTTACGGTCAGGGCGTTTCGGCCACCACGCTGGCTTCGGTCGGCACCTTCGGCGCGGCCTACATGTTGGTGATCCTGATCGAGCCGCTGGCCGATCTGGCAGCACTCGCGGCAGCCAAGTCCGCCCGTGACAGCGGCATTGCCCGCCTGTTCACCCCGCGTCTCTACGCGGCCTGAAGCCATTGCCGCCGGAGCCCCGTTTGTCGGGGCTCCGGCTTTTTCATGCAGGAATGACACGGATGGACGATCTCTGGCTCATCGGCATCGGCACCGGAAGCCCGGTGCATGTCACGCTCGAAGGAATGCAGGCGCTGCGCGATGCAGCGTTGATCCTCGTGCCCCACAAGGGCGACGGAAAGGACGCGCTTGCCGCGTTGCGATACGGGATTATCGAGGCCTCGGGGGCGCAGGCCGAAATCCGAAGCTTTGATTACCCGGTGCGCGACCCCGCCCTGCCTTACGGTCGAGGGGTCATCGAATGGCATGACGAGATTGCGCGGCGCTGGGTCGCCGCGATGCAGAGCGCTCCGCCGGGGTCGGTGGCGCTGCTGGTCTGGGGAGATCCCTCGCTTTACGACAGCACGCTGCGGATCGCCGAGCGGATGGAGCCGCGTCCCCGTCTGAGGGTTGTCCCCGGGATCACCGCGATACAGGCGCTGACGGCAGCCCATGCGATCCCCCTCAACACGGTGAACGGGCCGGTCAAGATCACCACCGGGCGGCAGCTGCGCGACCATGGCTGGCCTGATGGCGAGGAAACGGTGGTGGTGATGCTGGATGCAGAATGCAGCTTTCAGGGCCTTGATCCCGAAGGGCTGCAGATCTGGTGGGGCGCCTATCTTAGCTCCGAGACGCAGGCGCTCGAGGCCGGATCGTTGGCCGAGGTCGGGGGCCGTATCGTGGAACGCCGTGCCCAGCTGCGCGCCCGGCACGGCTGGATCATGGACACATACCTGCTGCGGCGGGTATAGCGCCCGGGGGGCGTGTCGCTATTGCGACACGCTCGGTAGCCAAGTGGCCAGTTGCGGGATCAGGAACACCAGCATCAGTGCCGTCACCTGGATTATCACATAGGGGATCACCCCCTTGTAGATGTCGCGGATGGTGATCTCGGGCGGGGCCACGCCCTTGATGTAGAACAGCGCGAACCCCACAGGCGGCGTCAGGAACGAGGTTTGCAGGCAGATCGCGAAGAGGATGGTGAACCACACCAGATCGAACCCCAGCTCCACCACCACCGGTGCGACCAGCGGCAGCACGATCAGCGTGATCTCGATCCAGTCGAGGAAGAAGCCCAGCAGGAAGATCCCGAAGAGGATCGCCAGGATGATCCCGTGCGGCCCCAGCGGAAGGCCCAGCAGCAGCTCCTCGATCACCTCGTCGCCGCCAAGCCCGCGCAGCACCACCGAGAACGCGGTCGCTCCGAGGAAGATCGCGAAGATGAAGGCGGTGGACCGGGTCGTCGCATAGAGCGAGGTTTTGAGCACCCGCAGCGTCAGCCGTCCTGAGAAGAGCGCGAGCAGCAGTGCCCCGAAGGCCCCGACGCCGGACGCCTCTGTCGGTGTCGCGATGCCGGTGAAGATCGAGCCAAGCACACCCAGGATCAGCAGCGCCGTCGGGATGATCGCGAGAACGGTGCTCCAGACCAGCTGCAGGGTGATCGGCTCGGGGTTCTCGGGCGTCGGCGCGATCGAGGGCTGAAACAGCGGCCGGATCAGCGCGTAGGCGATGTACATCGCCCCCAGCATCAGCCCCGGGATCAGCGCCCCCATGAACAGCGCCCCGACCGAGGCCTCGGGCGTCGCAAGCCGGTCGGCCATCATCACCAGCATGATCGAGGGCGGAATGAGGATGCCCAGCGTGCCGGTGGCGCAGGCAGTGCCTGCGGCAAAGCTGTTCGAATAGCGGTTCTCGACCATGCTTGGCAGCGACAGCATCCCCAGCAGCACCACCGAAGCGCCGATGATCCCGGTGGTTGCCGCCAGCAGCACGCCGATGATGATCACCGTCACCGCATAGCCGCCCCGCACCTTGCCGAACAGCTTGACCATGTTGTTCATCAGCCGCTCGGCGATGCCGGACTGGTCAAGCATGATGCCCATGAAGATGAACATCGGCAGCGCCACGAGCGCCTCGCTCTGGACGTTGCCCCAGATGCGTTCGGGCAGAAGGGCAAGCGACGAGGAATAGTCGAACCAGAGGTCGGCCCCGAAGGTCTCGACCGAGACGACGCCGATCACGGTCCAGATCACCGCGGTTCCGCCCAGCACCCAGGCCACCGGGTAGCCGGTCATCAGCAACACGCCGAAGGTGGCAAAGATGCCGAATACATAGAGTTCTTCGAGCAGCATCAGCGGTCAGACCTCTTGCGGGCGGGCACCGGTCGCGGCCAGCCGAACAGCGCGGCCGTGACGCGGAGCAGTCGCGACAGCGCCGCGATGATCAGCAGGGAGAGAGACACCGACAGCACCGATTTGACCAGCCAGCGATGCGCCAGCCCGCCAGGCGCCACGCTGCGTTCACCGTTGCGATAGGCATCGAGAGCAAAGGGCACCGCCTCGCGCAGCGCGATCACGAGGAACGGAAGCAGCAGAAGCAGCAGACCGAAGAACTCGATCCAGCATTGGGTGCGCATCCGCATCCGCTCGTGCAGCACGTCGACACGGACATGTTCGTCCACCGCCAGTGTGTAGCTGAGGCCGAGCAGCCAGGCGCTGCCCACGAGATGCCACTGCATCTCGTCCATCGCGATGGAGGTGGTGCCAAAGAGATAGCGGCTTGTCACCGCCCAGATGATGATTGCGACGACGACAAGCCAAAGCCACGAGGCAGCCTTGCCGATATTGATGAGCGCGGCATCGAGCGCAAGGCTGGGCGAAGTCTGTGGCAAGTCTTCGTACAGCCGCGGCGGAGCTTTTCCTGCCGGCGTCTCTGCCTTGGTGGATTGCGACATGCGCAGTCTCCGGTGATCAGGATTAAGGTCGCAGGCGCGGGAAGGAAACGCGCCTGCGAGAGAGCTCTGCGTCAGTAGTGGGAGGGGCGCAGGGCCGGAGGTATTACTCGGAGGGCGCGCTCACGTAGGCGCGCTCTTCCCAGACCTGATAGGACTTCATGAAGCTCTGCTGGCTTTCGTAGACACGCTTGAAATCGGCGTTCTTCTCTGCCTCTTCGGCCAGAACCTCGTCGGTGACGGCCTTCAGCTGCGCCAGCACGTCGTCCGGGATCTGCTGCGTGGTGACACCCTCTTCCTGGAAGCCCTCCAGCACTGGGCCATTGAGGTATTCACCCTCGGCCAGCGCGCGGGTGACAGCGGCGGTGCAGACGGCCTCGACCAGCGCCTTCTGCGCCTCGGTGGTCTTTTCCCACTCGGCGTTGTTGATCAGAAGATATTGCGCGGTGAAGGTCTGGTGCCATCCCGGGAAGAGGTTGTATTTGGCAACCTGCCCGAATCCGAGCGCACGGTCGATGGCAGGCATCGAGAACTCGGTGGCGTCGATCGTGCCCTTCTCGAGCGCCTGAAACAGTTCACCCGAGGGCAGGACCGAAACCGAGGCCCCGAGCTTTTCAAGCACCTTGCCGCCCAGACCGGCAAAGCGGATCTTGAGGCCCTTATAATCCTCGATCGAGGTGATTTCCTTCTTGTACCAACCCGCCGTCTCCGGCCCGATCACGCCGCACAGTTGCGCGTGTACGCCAAAACCGGCGTTGGCATAAACTTCCTGCAGCATCTCGTGCCCGCCGCCATAGTAATACCACGCGGTGTAGGCCCAGGGTTTCATGCCGAACGGCACGGCGGCAAAGAGCGGGATTGCCGGAACCTTGCCCTGATCGTAACCGATCCAGGTATAGCCCACCGGGACCTTGCCGTCCGAGACCGCCTGAAGAATGTCGAAGGCCGGCATCAGCTCGCCGGGTTCGTAGACACGCACCTGCAGGCTGCCGTCCGACCCCTTGGTCAGCATGTCCGCGACCCAGGGGGACGGCGAGCCGAGGCCCGGCAGGTTCGAGCCGAAGCCGACAGGCATTTTCCAGCGCATGTCCTCGGCACCCGCGGTGCCCGCGGTAAGCGTCAGAACGGCCGTCAGCGCCGCCTTGAGAAACCTCATTTTCATTCTATTCTCCTCCTGTTGTCAGTCGCGTGGCCCCCTCGCAACGAGATGGCCAGTGCCCAGCGGCGCTCCTCCGCGCCTCTTTCACTTAAAATTGCATGTCGTGTTTCGTATACGACATGCAAAGTCTAATGCGATCTCCGAGCCTCCGTCAAGCGGACACCTCATGCTCACCTTGTCGGGACCGGCCCGTTCTCCTTGTCGCTGTAATCGTAGAAACCACGACCGCTCTTGCGCCCGTACCAGCCGGCCTCGACGTATTTGACCAGCAGCGGGCACGGGCGATATTTAGGATCCCCAAGCCCGTCGTAGAGCACGTTCATGATCGCAAGACAGGTATCGAGACCGATGAAATCTCCAAGTTCGAGCGGCCCCATTGGGTGGTTCGCGCCCAGCTTCATGGCAGCGTCAATCGACTTGACGCCTCCAACGCCCTCGTAAAGCGCATAGACCGCCTCGTTGATCATCGGTACAAGCACGCGGTTCACGATGAAGGCGGGATAATCCTCGGACACGGTTGCCGTCTTGCCAAGCCGCGCGACGACCCCTTCGAGCGCAGCAAAGGTCTGCTGGTCGGTGGCGATGCCACGAATCAACTCGACAAGCTTCATAACCGGCACGGGGTTCATGAAATGCAGTCCCATGAAGCGATCCGGGCGATCCGTCACCGACGCCAGCCGGGTGATCGACAGAGACGAGGTGTTGGTTGTCAGGATGGTCTCCGGCGCGAGGCGCGGCGTCAGGTCCCGCAGGATGCCGCGCTTGACGGATTCATCCTCGGTGGCGCATTCGATCACGAGTGACGCGGCCCCGACGGGATCCAGCGACGTTCCGACCCGGATGCGCCCAAGCGCGTCCGCGCGCGCCTCGGGCTCAAGCCCTTTGCGCTCGACGGCCCGCGACAATGTCCGGTCTATGCCCTGCATCGCGGCCGCCAACCGGTCCTCGGAAAGATCACTCAGGTGGACGTCGAAACCGGCCTGTGCGAAGACCTGGGCAATACCGGCCCCCATCTGGCCTGCGCCGATCACGCCGACACTCTGTATCTCGTTCATGTGGATCCCTACTTGGCAGTGTCCTTGATACTTCGGGGGACCGGAGCACCCGGCCCCCGTCTGTCCCGTAGCCCATCTCAAAACACCGGTGTTTCTCGGTAAGTGCCCCAGATGGTTTTGAGTTTTTCGACGATGTCGCCCATTGTAGCGCCTTCCTTGACGAGCTGGATGGTAACGGGCATGAGGTTTTTGGTCTCG
>NZ_BDIY01000030.1 GCF_002072155.1 Roseovarius sp. A-2
TCAAATCGACTGATAAACTTCCTGAAATCGTGTGCCTTCATTGCGCCCTCCGCGTCTTCCCTCGGAGCGCCATATTGGCCGTTTTTGGCGAAAAGAAGGCTTACCAACACGAAATGCGGACACTACTACAGCTTTTGCCTGCGCAGCGGCCAGGGCCTGAGCCTCCTGTTCGACCGCGTCTTCCTGGCCAGCGACAACGCTGCGCTCGCCCAATTTCATGATCAGGGCTCGGGCGTCGATGCCATATTTCTCGGCTGCGCGCTTTACCGGCAGGACATAGCCGCCATACACGTTGGCATAGCCCATCATGATCGAGTCATTGTCGATCACCGGCATGGGTTGCGGTGCCACGAGATCGGCAAACACCTGCGCGGCGTCGAGAATGCCCGGCAGATCCGTCTTGACAGTATGGCCGACCCGCTTGAGCGCCGCGATCGTGGCCTCGGTCTGGGCATTGCCGGCACCGCCGCCAAAGCCCTTGAGGCTGCCGTCGATATAGGTGGCACCTTCGTCGATAGCGGCGAGAATGTTGCCATTGGCCAGTCCGAGGTTGTTATGCGGGTGGAACCCGATCGGGATCGACACGGCGTTGCGCACCGCACGCACCCGTTCGGCCACTTCGGTTGGCACTAGGTGGCCCTGGCTCTCGGCGAGGTTGACATAGCGGGCACCGTAGGATTCAAGCTTGCGCGCCTCGTCGGCCAGGGTCTCCGGGTCGGCCATGCCGGCGGAAATCAGATATCCAACCGTCATCATGCCCAGATCGGCGGCCTTGCGGATATGCTGTTTGGTGGTGTCTGCCTCGGTGGAGTGGCTGGCAATGCGGGCCACGCTGACGCCGACCTCCTTGCATTCTTCAAGGTCACGGAAAATGCCAAAACCGGGCAACAAAAGCACCGCGATGCGGGCCTGTGTGACCGAGTCGCACGCCGCCTTGATCAAGTTGATTGCAGGCTCGGGCGAGCGACCGATATGCACCGTGCTGCCCCCAAGACCGTCCCCATGACCGACCTCGATGATATCGACCCCGGCAGCATCGAGCGCCGCTGCGGTCTTGGACACGATTTCGGACGTGAACTGGTGCTTGTAGGTGTGATTGCCGTCCCTCAGGGTGACGTCGACAAAGGTAATGTCTGTCATTGATTTATCCTTTCATGTTCCGTGGAGTCAGGCTTTGACACCGACGAGGCGGCGCTGTGCCACCGCGACGGCCGCAGCGTTGATGATGTCGAGATTGCCGGCGTATGTCGGCAGGAAATCGCCTGCACCAGCCACCTCGACCCCGATCATCACATGATCGTCGCGGATGAACGGCTCTAGAACGATTCGGTAACCGGGGACGTCCTTTTGGACCTCTGCGACGCGCTGCTCGACCGATTTGCGGATAGCCTCGATGTCCACATCGGGGCCAGTCACGCAATAGATGGTGTTGCGCATCAGTATCGACGGCTCCGCGGGATTCACGATGATGAGCGACTTGCCCTTGGCAGCGCCACCGACATCGGCCAGTGCCATGCTGGTCGTGTGGGTGAATTCCTCGATATTGTCGCGTGTGCCCGGTCCGATGCTCTTGGAAGCCACGGTGGCTACGATCTCGGCATAGGACACCGGCACCACCGATGTCACGGCATGCACGATCGGCACGGTCGCCTGTGCGGCGCAGCTCAACAGGTTGATATTCGGCGCAGTGTCGTGCTGCGCCATATTGACGGTTGGAACGACCGGAGCGCCCACTTTCGCGGGGGTCAAGTCAATGGCGAGAATTCCAGCTTCTTGGTAGCGGGGCGCATTGACCCGGTGGACATAGGCAGAGGTTGCCTCAAACACGACGTCGATATTGCCGTCCTCGAACACCGCTTCCGCGCCGTCAGTCGAGGTGCCGACACCCATTTCGCGCGCCCGCGCCAACCCTTCGGAGGCCGGGTCGATTCCCGAAAGCAAGACAACCTCGAAGTTAGGGTTCTTGCGGAGTTTGTACATAAGATCGGTTCCGATATTGCCGGAGCCGACGATGGCGGCGCGCACCTTGCGGCCACCTTGTGTTTTATCAAGCATGATCTTGTTTCCTTTCAGCGTGCGGATTTCAGTTCTCAGACCGGAACATGCAGCCCCGGATTCCAGGTGATGGTGTCGAGAGCGACGTGGCGGCTGACAAGCTGCGGGGTGGCGCGCGCATCAAACGCGATACGGTCGAAATAACGTCCGGAGGCGATAACCTTCGTCTCGCCGCTCTCGGCAGTGTGGACAAGAAGCACCGTGCTGGCCGCCGAGACCTCACCGCCGTCCATGAGCGTGATCCGTGCGGGCGACACGTGGCGACGCAACACGCCGCGCATGCGCACATGCTTCGGGATCATCGAGAACATCTCTTTCAGTTCCTTGACGTCATGTTCCAGCCAGACCATGTCGGCTCCAAGGTCGGCGCTGAAAGCGGTGACCTTGTATTGAAATTCGCCGTTACAGCATGTCCGGAAATCGTCCCACTGCTCTGCGTCGAGATGGCTTGCGACGTTGGCGAGCAGGTTATGCACAGCTTGCGCGTGTTCAAATGTCAGGCTCATTTGACTGGACCTTCCATTAACATGGTCGGCATCGTTGCGACCACGTCACGTCCAAGCGGATTGGAGGCGGGGCGTCCCATCATTGCGGACCAGACACGGTAATAGGCGCGCATGATCTCATCATCCTGGCTCATCATGTTTTCATGGCGGGCGAAGATGCCCCAAAGCCCGGCGCGGCGCTTGTTGGCCTGCGCTACGGCATCGACAAAAATCACGTCCTCGGACAGGTTCCGGCCAAGCGGCCCCCAGAACTGGTTGTGGTGTTTCTGCCGGGTCCGGCGATCCTCGGCAGACTCGCCTTCGATCCCAAGGCCGCGTTGCTCCAGGATTGTAATGCCTGGAGCCACAGGAATGGTGGTGTCAATGCGGATCACAGAGCCGCGAACGATGACCGTGGTGTTGGGGAAAAGATCCACCACACGGAACTCGCCTGGTGTCAGCCCTGGCAAAGTCAACGCATCGCGTTGGTCCCAGCCCTTGTAATTGGTGTATTCAACCTTGAATGGCGCAAGCCAGCCGTGGCCGTTGGGATGAACCGACCATTCCCGTTCATGGTATTTCTTTGCCATGATCGACGTAGTTCGGTTAACAACATGTCCCCGCTCATGGTAAAGTTCCATATTGGTTTCTTGCCACTGCTTCCAGTTGCCGTTGACCTGAACTCGGTGAAGGTGGAACACTTCGAGTGGCTCGGTTCCCATCGGCTCAATGAGCTGTTCGAGAGCGTTTCCGACATAAGTGTCGAACTCCTCGGCCTCGTCATCCATGTTGACAAAGACCATCCCGAGCGAAACGCTGCATTTCACCTCGCGCAGACCCATCTTGTCCTTGGATATGGCACTGCATTGGTTATAGCCGTCCGGCTTGGTGATTTCGGTGCAAGCCCCGGTGCTGTCAAATCCCCAGAGGTGAAAGAAACAGGTCAGCACCTTGGCGTTGCCGCGCGGAGCCGTGGCAATAAGCGATGACCGATGAGAGCAGACGTTTAGAAAGGCCCGCACAACCCCGTCCATCCCGCGATGGATGAGGAGCGGCCACTCCGCATGGTTTACGGTGCGGTAATCGCCTTTTTCCGGAAGCTCGCTCTCGTGGCACGCGAACTTCCACTGGCGCCGGAAAATACGGTCGATCTCAAGGTCAAATACCTCTTGCTCGACATAAATATCCGAACTGACATAGTGATCAGCGGGCACCTGAGGGAGTGCTTCCCACTCTCGTGAATTTCTGGACATTACGGTTCTCCTTCTTGTCCTCGGACCCGACACCGCGATCACTGCGTTGGCTGCAACAGCATGGTCATCCACGGGCTCACCGTGATGAGCAGCCAGGCAAGGATAAGCGGCACCAGCATGATGGGGATGGCGCGCATCACTTGGCCGAACGGCACCTTGCAGACGGCAGAGACAACGAAGAGGTTGAGCCCATAGGGCGGTGTCACAAACCCGATCGCAGTCCCGACAACAAAGACGACGCCCCAATGCACCGGATCAATCCCGAACCCCGCAGCCACAGGGGCAAGAATCGGTCCAAGGATGAGCACCACGGCAACCGATTCCGTCAGCGCGCCCACCATGAGGATCAGCAAAAGCATCAAACCGAGCGCGGCGGTCACTCCAAAGTTTTCCCCGATCGAGCTGAGCAGAGATTGAATGGCCTGGGCCGCATCGAGCGCGCCCAGCACCTGCTGGAACTGCGTTGAGAACGCGACCAACGGCACGATCAGACCCGTCACTGCCGCACTCCGCATCATGATAGACGGGACATTGCGGACCTTGATCTGGCGTGTGATCGCCAATCCGGCAAAGAGGCAGAAGAGCGCAACAATTCCGGCCGCCTCTGTCGGGCTGAACAGCCCGTCGTAGACTCCAAAGAAGATCAAGCCAATTGCGATGAATCCCAACCATGCTTGCATCGCTGTCTTGCCAATGGTCTTGGGACTGAAGCCTCTCAATCCCACGCCCGGTTCCGTTTTGCGGGTATGGAACATGACGGTTACAAGCATGGACAGAACGAGGATCAGGCCGGGGATGATACCCGCGACAAACAGGTCGATCGTCGAGATGTTCATCGTGACCCCGTAGACCACAAAGATCACGCTCGGCGGAATGATGACGCCGACGATCCCGCCAGAGGCCACGATGGCCGCAATGAGGGGCTTTTTTATCCCCGCCTGCACCATCTCTTCGTTCAACATGCGCCCGACGGTCGCTGCGGTGGCAGAGTTAGAGCCGCTCACAGCCGCGAACATGCCGCTCGAGACGACCGAAGCGGCGGCCGTTCGACCAGGGAAAACAGCCGTCAGGCTTCGGGCGAAGTCAATCAGGCGTTTCGAGATGCCGCCTTCGGTCAGAAAATCCCCCGTCGCAATGAAGAGGGGCACGGCAAGGAATACAAAGCTGGTGATCGTGTCGATGGCCCCGATGCCAACATTGCTGAGGGACAGGTCCGCGACAAAATACGAGGTGGTGACAACCCATCCGATCATGATCAGGAGAATTGGTGTCCCGGTGACGAAGAGAAGGATTGCAGCGAGGCTGATGAGGGTGAGTAACATCGTCTGTGTCCTTATACGAACTCACGGACGACATGATCCGCGTGAAAATCTTCGTGACGCCAAAGAATACGATAGAGCCGCTGGAGGATGCGCAGCATGCTGAATCCCCAGCCGGCCGGAACCGCGAGACTGCCAGCCGCAACCGGGATGCTCGTGCCAAAAATCTTCTGGTTGAACATGAACTGTCGGTCGATCAAATCCCAGGCCGTGTAGATCACGATCGTTCCTGCCCCGAGCCAGAGCAAGCAGTCGAAAATCTCGAAGGCACGACGTAGATTCAGCGGCATGCGCTCGCGAAATTCGGTGAACGACAGATGCGTATTGTTGTGGATATTGTGTGCCATGGCGAACCATGACAGCCAGACAAAGGCATAGAGAGCCACATCCGGACCCGCGAGCCAATTCGATTGAAAGAAGATCCGCCGCAACGTCTCAAAGCCGATGATCGCCATGAGCACGCTATAGGCGGCGATCATCACAAAGCTTTCGATTCGCGTGACAATGACATCTGAACGCTCGTAGAGTGATGGCTTGGTCGCGGATGTAACGGATTCTTTTGTCATGTCATATACGGACGAACCCTCAGGCATATCCGATCTCCCTGCATAGATGTTTGGAAAGGATCAGGTCCACCAGCGTTGTGGCGTATGCGGCTTACCATTGTGCTTGGCCGCCGCTTCTTTCATCGCGCCGAACGTATCAATGCCGGACACGCCATCCAGCATTTGGCGCGCGCCAGACCAGATTTCGCCATTCGCCTCTACATCGGCGACTTCGTGATACTCGGCAAGCTGGGCCTCGGTCAGTTGCGCGAGTTTCACGCCAGCCTGTTTATAGGCTGCATCGGCCGCAGGGGTTGCGCCATTGCCGATGGCCTTGTTTTTAGCTTCCTCGACGCGCTCATAGCCCAGCTGCATCGTTTCATAGGACGCCTCAAGAATGACCTCCTGCAAGTTCGTGGGCAGCTTGCCAAAGGTCTTGCGCGACATAAAGAAAATTTCGCAACCGACGCAGAACTCGAGCGGCACATCATGAGACAGCACGTTGTGCATCCCGAACCCTGTCGCAGCGCCGGGCCAGGTCTCTGCGCCGTCCACAACGCCGGATTTCAGCCCTTCGAGTGTTTCTGTCCAGGCCAGCGGAATCGGCTGCGCACCGATGCTCTTGACAAAGTTGGCGATCATGATCGAGTTCGTGATCCGGATCTTGGCATTCGCGAAATCCGTCCGGTTGGTGATCGCGTCCTGGCCGGAATAGCGCATGCCAAGGAAAAGGTTGCGCATCTCGCCCGAGACCCAGAGAGGCTCGACCCCATAAGTGTTCCGCAGGACATCGCGATAGGTAGCGTTGGAATCCTTGGAATACAGGAAGTTGATATAACCTTCTCGTCCTTGCCAAAGGAACGGGAAATCCATCGCAATTATATAAGGTAGAACGCCGCCAAGGTTCTGGGGCGACGCGTTGCCCATGTCGATCACGCCGGACAGAACCCGATCACCGCAGGTCGGTTCTGCGCAGGATTGGCTGGAGTCGATCACCTGGAATTCAAGCGCGCCATCGGACATTCTTTCGGCCTTGTCGACGAAATCATAAAGCGCGGTAGCCAAGTGCGGCTCGTTGCTCTTGTTGATGATGCCGGCACCGAAGCGGATCTTGTATTTGCCTTCGCTGGCGCGCGCCTGGCTGGCCAGAAATTCCGTTCCGGGCAACATGCCCGTCGTTGCGGCCAGAACGGACGCGCCAAGCGCCGCCTTCAGCCCGTAAGTTCCGGAAATCTCCAGAAACTGACGCCGTGAGTATTTGGATTTCATCGCGTTTCCTCCCTAAGTGGACATTGTCGTCACTTGGCCAACTTGTTTGGCCTTGTTGCACTGTCGGCCAGCATCCGTGCCCCGCTCCTCATTAGAACACGGTCATGGCCGACAGAACCTCACAGACCGATCACGAACACCTTGCCGTCATCGACTTTCACGTCGAAGAACTTCAGGTCCTTCTCCGCCTCTTGTTCGATCTCGCCGGTCTGCACGTTCCACTGCCACAGATGCGAGTGGCAGGTGAGCAGACAGCCGTCGAAAATTCCTTCCTCAAGCAGCACCTCCTGATGGGGGCAAATGCCGTCACAGGCCTTGATCTCGCCATCGGCATTGAGGACGAGCACGCGGGTACCGTCAATATCGAAGCTCTTCATTTCTCCGACATCGATCTCGGAGACTTCACAAACGTATTTCACTGCGTTCACCTGTTAGCTGAATTTGTCATAACGAATGTTCGCGGGGGACATCTTACCCTCCACAAGCAACATCCTCTGGGCGGCGTCCACTGCGGGCGGCGGGCCCGCAAGATAGGCGCGAAGGTTATTGAAGCGGCCTTTCAACCCTGCGGCGGCAATCTCGTGCACGAAACCTTCGGCGAAACCGAGGTTAGGGAAACGTTCCTGCTGCGCCGGATCAACCCCTTCATTGGAATAGGCGATGGTGATCGAAAGCTTGTTTCCACCTTTTCCAGACAGTGCATCAAGCTCTTCAAGCCAGAACGCATCTTTCGGGGTGCGCACGCCAAAGAACAGCGCACCGCGATATTGCATGAAATAGCCGTCTTCGACGCCACGTTCGATTATGGCTCTCATTCCGGCAACGCCGCTGCCGCCAGCGATGCAGGCGATGTTCATCCCCAGATCGGGGGAGAATGTCGCCCTGCCAAAGGGACCGACGATTTGAAGCACGCTCCCGAGCAGGGCATCGCCCTTGGCAAAAATCCATTCCGACCATCCGCCTCCGGGCAAGCGTTTGATGACGAACGACAGAGACGATCCATCGGGCGCATGGCGGGTCATCGAATATCCTCGCGGCCCTTTCACATCGGCATGTTCCAACGTTACAAACTGACCGGCAAGATAACGCAAGGGCGTGTCTGGCGTGACGGTGAATTCAATGACATCTGGCGTAAGCTGACGCAGATCGGTGATCCGGCCCGAAACCCTGTCAGCGGCGACTGGCAAATGGTCCGTGGAATAAACATATCCCTTTGCCGATATCTCGCAATCGCTGACTGCCTTGCATTGGCACATCAGGCGTGCATTCGGGTCGTCACCGCGCCCCGGAGCCTCGGGCCACGCATCCTGAAGCTCACCCGCGATCAGGTCAACCCGGCAAGACCCACAGGTTCCGGTCGCGCATTCATAAGGCACGTGAAGCCCGGCACGCATAGCGGCTTGGAGCAGACTCTCGCCGCCATGCGCGGCGAAAGTCCAATCGTGGTTCTTTGATTTGAGCGTAACCTGCATCAGCTTCAGCTCAGAACGGAATGTGATAGCCGGCGCCAAGGCTACGCGAGTCGAGGCGCACCTCACGCTCAAGCAGCTTGGGCTCGTCACCGCTCATGTCGATGCGGTCGGTGTATTTGCCGATGGCAAAAACCTGCGCCTCGCCCCCGTCCAGCAACACGCGGTAAACTTGCAGATCCGAGCGCACCGTCACTTCTTCTTTGCCATTGGTCGATGTCACTTCGCGAACACTGATGTGGCGCTTGATCGGATTGCGGTCGCGGTTCTGCTTCGGCAACAGATCGAGCAATGTCTTCATGTGCTCGTAATCTTTCTCCAGCCATGTCATGTCCCGGCGAATTTCGGGGCTGTAGACACGGATCGCATATTGGAACTCGGGTGCGCAGAGCGCCAGATAAGCGCCAAAATCTTCCTGGTCCATCGTATCGCAACTGGCGGAAATCATTTCCCGCGCCGCTTTCTCGACCTCATAGGTAACTTTCATCTTTTTCTCCTGGATACTCTTGGTTCGGTGCGAGAGGTCCGCAATGGGCTCTGTGGCGTCACGGACCGCTCAAATCCCAGCTTACTCGGCCGCACGCGGCTGATTGTGGTAGGGATCGGACGGGTCGCGCCCCACGAGTTCCTGCCAGCGTTCCAGGAAATGGCGCATCCCCACCTCGTCATGGATCTTGTTACCTTCAAGCCGCGCATGAAGAACGTAAGGTGCGTCTGTGGGATCAGAGAGCGCGCGGCCCTGGCCGTAGGTTCCGAGCAGATCTTCAGGCAGGTTGCGACCGAACGGACCCCAGATACTGTTGTGGTCGCGGATGCGAATGGCACGTTCTTCGGGCGTGTCCGACTTCAGGCCAAGCCCGCGGAACTCCACCAGAACCTTGTTGTGCCCAAGCGGTATAGCAGTATCAAGCCGCATCGAGGGGGCGCGAATGTTGAAGGTGATGCCGGGGAAGAGATCGACCAGCGCCCAACGTCCCGGTGCCAGACCCGGCCAACCCAATTCGCGCTTCTCGTGGCCCTTGAAGGATTCGTATTTGAGTTGCATGTCGGTCACCTGAGCATGGCCGCCCTCGAAGGTGCGGTACTCGCGGTCCCAATAGCCCGGATGCATCATGCCGGTGATCCGGTTATGATAATGCATATAGTCATGGTAGAATTCGCTGTTGGTATCGTGCCACATCTTGAAATTGCCGTCGATAACGGCACGGTGATAGTGGAACACCTCCAGCGGCTCGGTCAGCGTATCGTCGATGGCATCGAGCGATCCGCCCAGCCACTCTTTCAGGGTCGGCGCATTCTCATCCATATTGACCCAGACGAACCCGCCATAGCCAACCTCGACCTTGACGCCACGCAGCCCGTAATCTTCCTTCTTGACCCGGTCCTGATACCCTTCTGCACAGCGCGGAATGTCAACGCACTCACCCGTGGCGTCAAACGCCCAAGCGTGAAAGAGACAGGTGATACGCTTCGGGCCGCCAGAAGGCGACGCGCCCTTGATACTGCCGGAAGGTTCATAGATCAGCAAGTTGCCCCGGTGCGGGCAGATATTGAGCATGGCGTTGATGTTATTGTTCTCGTCACGCACGAGGATGATGTTGTGGCCACCCGGATGCTGATAGGTGCGAAAGTCATAGGGCTCCGGCATTTCGCTCTCATGGCAGGCGACAAGCCATGACTTGTCAAAAATACACTCCTGCTCCTCCCGAAAGATCTCGGGATCGGTATAGATGCGGGGATCGACGATCAGGTTCGAATCCAGTTCGGGACGCTTGCGCCACTCTTCAGCCGTTCGTGCCATCAATAGTTCCTTTCGTCACAGAGGGATGCTTCTCGCAACAAGTGATAACAAAAAGATTGTATATTTCAACAAAATTTATTGTTTATTCTAAAACTTAATATGTCTCGCAGACAAACCATTGAAAAATGGTTCTTTTATTACGTAGGTGCGCAGCGGCATCGCTTGCTTTTCCAGATGCAAGGTATGGCGACGGCCCGAACGATCCGCCAGAACCGGTATGCGGAACTGACACCCGTCACGTGGCTCTCAATTCAGACTCTCGTGAGTTGACATACGAGAAAAAAGTAGCACTAAATCAATGGTATATTGATAAAACTTAGTGCGTACATCCTCGATCGAATCAACTTATCGCAGGGACAACGCAGAATGATACTGTGTCCTGCCAGTGTCCGATCTGACGGCGCGTGGGACCACAGGCGTGGCAACGGCGCTCACAATCCAAGCTGGGCGGGGCGCAGCATCATGGTTTCATCCAGATCAAGGACGACAGTTAAATACAAAAGTTATTGTTCTTCTTAATGTCTCTATTGGAAAGAAAGCTCCAATGTTTGGCTGGCTCAAGCGCATGAATCGTCACTCGGAGCTGTTCACGCGGTATTGCCAAGCTGATGCCAACAACTTGGCAATACCAGAGGGCCTATTCGAACTTCTTTCAAGAAAAACACGAAAGAGCCATAAGCGACTTCGCTTTGGTGTCACGGGGTCACACGGGCTATACCACATACAAAATAAGCAAGGAGGTTGATATGGCTGGATATCTGACGACACACGTTCTGGACACGGCACGCGGCTGTCCTGCCGAAGGGCTGCGCATCGAACTCTTCAGGATCGACGGTGAGTCGAGATCGCTGCTGAGAATCCTGAAGACAAACGACGATGGCCGCACCGACGAGCAGATTCTACCAACGGGCGAATTTGAAACTGGCATCTATGAGCTGGTCTTCCATGCGGGCCAGTATTTTGATGCCAGTGGCACACCAAACGAGGAACCGAGGTTTCTGGACGTGATACCACTGCGGTTCGGAATGTCAGAAGCCTCACACTACCATGTGCCACTTTTGCTATCACCGTTCGGGTATTCGACCTATCGGGGCAGCTAGGCCTAGGCAGACGTGTCATTGATCGAAACTGCAATTCGTTTGATTACGAAGTCCATGAACAAACGCGCTTTCGGATCTTGCCCGCGCCTGTGAGTGAACAAACATGCCATCTGAACCGACGTTGGTGGCGACGCCGCGGCGACTACGACAAGCCGACCGGCGCGCAGGTGTTCCTTGACCTCAACCCTTCTTATTCATCCAAATCATTTCGTGAAGGTTGCGTGCGCCTGAAAGTGTCGTAGAATCAAGCTTCTACACGAAAATCCGTCGACAGCCACGGACGCACGCATGGGTGAAACGCTAAGACCGGTTGCGGCCGGGTTCAACCGCTCTCTGACCATCGAAACGCGGGCGGAAAGGTTGACTGGTGATCCAGGTGCAGTTCTGCTGCGCGAAGTGCTCGACGCGACCGAGATTGTTCCGTGGGTGGCGGCAAGGATGAGGGACTGTCGCCGTCTAGGCCGACGTCGTCCACGACCTGCCTTCTCTGCTGCGGACCATGTTGCTTTTGGTGGCGCAGGGCTGGCGAGACCACGACGATGCAGACGCCCTGCGCCACGATCCCGCGATGCGTCTGGCGGTCAGTTCCTCGGCCGGGCTGACGCCGCTGACGGGAGAGGCCGGTCTGGCGTCGCAGCCGACGCTGTCGCGCTTTACGGCGATGCTGGCGCGACCAGAGAATCTGACGGTTCTGCGCGAGGTGGCCCTCGAACTTGCCGGCCGCAACCTGCGCTCTGAGAACGGTGGCGAGCGGCGCACTCGCATCACGCTTGACGTGGACAGCCTGCCGGTCGAGGTACATGGCCATCAGCCCAAGGCGGAGTGGAACGGCCACTACAGGGCCCGGATCTATCATCCGCTCATCACCTCCATCGCCGAAACTGGTGACATGCTCGATGCCCGTCTGCGCCCGGGTAATGTCGGCACCGCGGATGGCGCTCTGGACGTCAACCTTGACGTCGTTGATCGCGCCGAGGCCAGCCTATGCAGGATCACCCATGTGCGCATCGACGCGGGCTTTCCGTCCGGCGCGCTCCTGGCCGGCTTGGAGGCGCGTGGGGTCCATCACGTTGCCCGTCTTCGTGCAAACCCCGCGCTCGGTCGGCTGGCTGAGCCACATATGAAGCGCCCATCAGGACGGCGTCCGACCGAACCCCGGCTGTGGACGCATGAGTTGGAATACCAAGCCGCCAACTGGGACGAACCTCGCCGTATTGTGCTCGTGGTCAAGGAACGACCTGACGGCCTTCTGCTCGACCGCTTCTTCCTCGTCACGTCGATCTCGCGATTCCAGATGAATGGACTGGACCTGCTGGCGCATTACCGCCAGCGCGGCAAAGCCGAAGGTCATATGGGCGAGTTGATGGATGTGCTGGCACCAACCCTGTCCTCGACCAATCGGCCGAAAACCCACCTGCGTGGCAAAAAGCCGAAGACGGCGGCACCTGCTGTCGATGCCTTCACCTGCAACGAGGTCCGTCTGCTGATCGGGATGCTGGCTTATCAGGTGATGCACGTGGCACGACGCGCCATGGCGCGCGCGACCGGATCGGCATGGAGTCTACGTCGCTTGCGGGAACGTGTACTCCGCGCCGGTGCGCGCCTTGTCATCTCAGCCCGCCGTATGGCCTTGATCCTCGCCGAAGCCGCTGCGCCATTCTGGGCGGCCATCTGGCCGCATATCCAGCGACTGCGCGCCGCGAGTCCATGACACGCCACCCAGCGACAAAACCATCAGGTCCCTGAAAACGCCCCTGGGCGCCTACATCATGTGCGCGCCAACAAGGGAAATCTTCCGTTTGCGCTGCAGCGCCGCGATCGGCCGCCACTTTCTGGCAAGCGCGCGCCAAGGCTATCCCCGCACCCGCTCAAAGCGCCATCGAAATCTGGGGCAAGCCGGTGCCCAACTCCCCTCGCAACGCACCGGTGAATAACGCGGGCTCAAAGAATGGTTTGATCGCGATGCCATGACCGTTCAGGGCCCTAGGGGCGCCGATACGTAAAGCGATCCCTTTGGGTTCTCGGTAATGTTAGTTACGCGTGCCTCGGCAGATTCCACCGTGTCCAGAATTTCGCAGGCACCGGAATAGAACGCCGTACCCTGCTCGGTCGGGGACAAGCTACGGGTAGTGCGGCGAAACAGGCGCACCCCGAGACGGTCCTCAAGCTGCGAGATGCGCGAAGATGTCAAAGCTGGCGAAATTCGAAGGTCGCGGCCAGCAGCTGACATGCTGCCCAACTCAGAGACGCGAACAAAGGTGCGGATGTTGTCGAAATGAGACATTCTATTGGTTTTCTTGATACTGCTTGGTGTTCAGACCAGATACCAGAATAGTTGCCGACCGCCTAGAGTGATCGAATTGGAATCGGAGGAAGATCACCATGTATGATTTAGCGATATTGTGGGACTGGATTGCATTCGCTGTCCGATGGCTACACGTCGTCACGGCCATGGCCTGGATCGGCGCGTCCTTCTATTTCATTGCGCTTGATCTGATGCTCAAGCCCAGCGATACCTTGCCGGATGGCGCGTCGGGCGAGGAATGGGAAGTCCACGGCGGCGGCTTTTATCATACGACAAAGTATATGGTCGCCCCGTCCGAAATGCCAGAGCATCTGACCTGGCACAAATGGCAAAGCTACTGGACTTGGCTGTCTGGCGCGGCACTCTTGATGATCGTCTATTGGGTCGGAGGCGAGCTGTATCTGATTGACCCGACCAAGGCGGACCTCGCCCTTTGGCAGGGTATCGCGATTTCCGCAGGGTCTTTGACAATCGGCTGGCTGGCCTATGATGCGATGTGCAGATCGCGACTTGCCGATACCCCTACGGTATTGATGATCCTCCTGTTCTTGATCCTTGTCGTGATGTCATGGGGCTACAACCAGATCTTCACCGGACGCGCTGCTCTGCTGCATTTGGGCGCCTTTACCGCCACAATCATGACGGCGAATGTATTTTTCCAGATTATGCCAAACCAGCGAATCGTGGTTGAAGATCTAAAAGCCGGGCGGACGCCGGACGCAAAGTACGGCAAGATCGCCAAGGTCCGCAGCACCCACAACAACTATCTGACGCTGCCTGTCGTCTTCCTGATGTTGTCCAACCACTACCCACTGGCGTTCGGCACGGAATATGCCTGGATCATCGCCAGTCTGATCTTCCTGACCGGTGTTACGATACGCCACTATTTCAACACTATGCACAAGACCGGGACTGGTCCGCACTGGACGTGGGCCGTGACCATTCTGTTGATGATCCTGATCGCCTGGCTGTCGACCGCCTCCACATGGGATGGCGACTACGACACCCTCGAAGCTGCACAGTTAAGCGACTACGAGGCGCAGTTCGCGTCGGTCGAAAGTTTCGATCAAGCCTTCGACACCGTGCGGGGGAACTGCTCGATGTGTCACGCCCGCGAGCCCGTCTGGGGAAACATGCAATGGGCACCCAAGGGCGTTCATCTTGAAACCCAGGCCGATGTCGCCCGCCATGCAGAGGCTATCTATCTACAGGCCGGCGTCAGTCATGCCATGCCCCCGCCGAATGCGATCCAGATGTCGGACGAAGCGCGCGAGATCATCTTGGCATGGGTCCGCGAAGGTCGCGCCAATTCAGAGTAGTTAACATTTGGGTCGGCTTCGTTGATTCTAGCAACGTCAGTCGCGGCATTTAGAATGCTATTGCACAAGCGGCGCGGAACGTCGGTTTGAATCTTCATCCGAATTTCAACAATGAAGCTTCCACTAGACAGAACATTGCACACTGATTGAAAACACACTGGGATACCAACCTGATTTTTAGTTGAGAGTGCGGAGTACAAAGCTCTGAGAGACCTCAAAAGAACTAGAGCGACATCCCACCAGTCGGCTTCTATTAAGGCCTTTGCAGCGTTGCATTCCAACGGCGCTCGTCACGGTGTTGTTGCTGTCGCGGCTGATCGGAAAGCACGCCAGTTGAACATCAATTCGGCTGCCACGCGTCCAACCCAGCCTGTGCGACTGCAAGGTCCTGATCCGGGCT
Source organism: Roseovarius sp. A-2 (assembly GCF_002072155.1). Classification (GTDB taxonomy): domain Bacteria; phylum Pseudomonadota; class Alphaproteobacteria; order Rhodobacterales; family Rhodobacteraceae; genus Roseovarius. The sequence goes on from NZ_BDIY01000030.1 coordinate 15,321, forward strand.
GCCCGAGCTGATGCCGATACCGCCCACGACCTCGCCGTTCGCCGTCACAGGCAGACCGCCCCCGACAACCATGAGCCGTCCACCAATCGCCGATCCAATGCCAAAAGCGGGTGCGCCTGGTTGACTAGCGGCGCCGTATTCGTGGGTTGCCTTCTTCGCGCCCGCTGCTGTGAAGGCCTTGTCGATGGCGACCGTGATCGATGTCACCTTGCCACCATCCATCCGCCGAAACGCGATCAGGTTTCCGCCTGCATCCGTGATCGCGATACACATGGGCACACCGATATCATCCGCATGCGCTGCAGCGCCATTGATCAGGGTCCGGGCGTCATGTTCATCCAGATTTGAGACACTCATCATTGGGTTGATGCTTTCTGTGGAGTTCCGGCAACGTAGGTTTGGACGAGGGAACGGTCGTCCCCCATCATCTGCAGGGCGAACAATTCCTCAGCGAGGGTATCAGCCCGATCAACCCGCAGGGACATCGCGGGAGTAGCCTTGGGATCGAGCACGACTACGTCCGCCTCCGTTCCAGCATCGAGCGTCCCGATCCGATCAACCAGACCAAGGACCTCGGCATTGCCGCGCGTGATCCAATGAAACGCCCGCAGCGTGTGAAGCTTTTGATTTTGCAATTGCAGGATTTTGTAACCTTCGTTCAGTGTCTGCAGCATGGAATAGCTGGTCCCTGCCCCGATATCCGTCGCGATGCCGCTGTGGATACCTTTGCCGCGCAACCCTGCATCGTCAAACAATCCGCTGCCCAGAAACAGGTTGGATGTCGGGCAAAACACCGGATGCGCGCCGGTCTCTGCAATCGCATCGATCTCTCTGCCCGTGAGGTGAATGGCATGGCCAAGCAAGGTCCGGTCACTGACTAGACCATACGTCTCATAGACGTCGAGATAATCTCGGGCCTTGGGGTAGAGTTCGGCAGTAAAGGCGATTTCGTCGTGATTTTCCGATAGATGCGTCTGGATGTGGCAATCGGGATGTTCGGATGCTAGCGTTCCGGCCATTTCCATCTGTTCAGGCGTCGACGTGATCGCAAAGCGCGGCGTAATGGCGTAGGACAAACGCCCGGTGCCGTGCCAATCGGCGATCAGGGTCTTGCTGTCGTCGTAGCTGGATTGCGGTGTATCCAGCACCGTGTCGGGCGCGTTCCGGTCCATCATCGTCTTACCCGCGATCATCCGCATATCGCGGACGCGCGCTTCGGAAAACAATGCTTCGGCAGAGGCCTTGTGCGAAGAACAGAACGCAACCGCAGTCGTCGTCCCGTGTGACGTCAGCAGATCGCAGAACCGCCCCGCCATCGCGCGGGCATGTTGCGCGTTGGCGTATTCAGCTTCTGCCGGAAAGGTATAGCTGTTCAGCCAATCGAGCAGCTGACTGCCCCAGCTCGCGACGATCAGCACCTGAGGGAAATGAATATGCGTGTCGATAAAACCGGCCATCAACATGTGTGGTCGGTGATCGATAACGTTGGCAGCCGGATCAGACTTTGCAACATCTGCATACGTCCCGGAGGCCGCAATGATGCCGTCCGCCATAAGCACCGCACCATCCTCGATATAGGTGTAGGCTTTGGTATCTTCGCCATCGGTCGGTTCGGAATGGAACGTCAAGGTCCGTCCGCGCAGCAGTGTGCTCGCCATTATATTTGCCCTATTTGGAATGGATAAATTCGTGTGTCGAGGCGACCTTAGGATCGCCTCGACAGGTCGTATTAGGTCCGATCAAAGGCCGGTGTATCGTCGTCGATCAGATCCGGCTCATCCGGGACGATGATCCGATGCTCCAGGTCTTCTTTCAGTGCGAACATCGGATAGAGGATCATGAATGCCCCGATGATCAGGTATCCGATGGTAATGCCATCGAACTGCGGGAGCTGTAGCGTATAGCTGTGGATGATCCCGACCGAAGACATCACCGCTGCCGCCAGTGCAAAGAAACCTGCATTGCGGAACCGTCCGTCAATCGTGTCGGCGACGATCGCCCCCCAGACGAGGCCCGTGATGATCGCACCCTGGCTCAGCGCCAGATGACCTTCGTAATGGGCACCTTCCATCAGCAATGCAGCAGTCAGATCCGCATTGCCAAGATCCGGCAACCCTTCGACACCTGTGTTGCGCAGCGCATTCATCATCGACCCCCATTTCGTCACGAGGAAGTTCGAAATGTGCGGCAGGATGGCAAATGCGACGGCTGCCATATGCGCCGGTTTCACAGCGTAGCCTGTGTTAGTGATCAGGCTGACGGCCACGAAGACCAGAACTGGCGCGGCAGCCGCAATTGGGATGAGTCCGGCAAAGAATGACAGGAAGCCAAGGAATGCGGCCGCCGCGATTACCAGCGCCACGCCGATGATATAGCCCGCCCGTGCGTCCAGCCGCTTGTAAGCAGGATGCCCGATGTAGACGGTGGTCGGGAACGGAGACCCGAACAGCGCACCGATCATGGTGCCTGCACCATCGGTCAACTGACAAAGCCCGACGGGATAGCTGTCGCCTGCCGCTTCCGCAGACTCTACGTTGTTCATCGTTTCGATGAAATTGTAAATTTGCACCGGAATGAGAACGAGGAACAGCTCAGGGTTCGCAAACAGGTATTGGATACCTGCAATCATGTCGCCCAACCAAAGAACCGGCGGGTAAAAGCCGATACCATCGGTTGTAAAGCTCGACTGGCCCAGCACGATCGCGATAATCGTGCCCGCTGCAATGGCTACCAGACCGGCAGGAATGTTGCCCGGAAGGCGAAAGCGCCCAATTAAACCCCAAAGGATGAACAGCAGTGACGTAAAGCCAATGATCGGGCTTTCAAAAATCTGCGTCAGCGGAACAGAACCGATGAACACCAGCGCGATACCGCACAGTGTCCCCAGCATGCCAGCCCGTGGCGTGATGCGTTTCAGGAATGGCCCGATGATCGCGCCAAGTGCCGCCACGATGCCACCCATGAAGCCCGCGCCGATTCCGACTTGCCATGCAAGCAGCGGATCCTGTGTCGCCCAGTAAATCGGGCCGATGACGCCGAACAGATAGACGAACATGACCGGCGTTGAGATGCCATAGGGAAGTGCGGTCACGTCCTTGCCCTGACGATTGGCCGCCCATTTCGCCATCAGCGTATAGACCCCTACACCGGCAAGAATGGCGATCGCCGCACCCGGCACGATCCGCCCGAATACGATCTCGGCCGGCATCTGAAAGACGAACTGACAAACACCTGTCAGGATCAGCAGGTTGACGAGGTTGTCCGTGAAAAGCGCCCAGAACGCATTCAGGTCGCTCCTCGCAAATAATTTGTAGTTGTAAGTCGTATCCGACATGTGGTGTCCCTCCCCTTTTTGGGTTGTTTGGCTGCACCGCACTCCGCCGGCGGTAGTCGCAGCATTTACTCCGACAAAAGGCGCAAGTTCGTGTCGTCAGGTCGTTTGGTAAGCGCCGTCATCACCTCGGCAGCGACGAAAGCCGCTATGACTTCCGGCCGCTTGTCACCACTGCCTGTCGTGCCTATGGGGCAAACAAGCCGGTGCGTTCCGATCCGCGCGGATTGATCTGCATGATACCGTTCAAACTTCGTGCGCTTCGTCGCCGAGCCGATCAGACCAACATAGGCCGCATCGCCTCGCGACAGCGCTTCCGATGTCAGCAAAAAATCGAGCGCATGATCGTGGGTCAGAATGATAAACGCTGATCGCGGCTCCGCACCGCGGATTTCCGCTTCGGGTATCGCGGTAAGACATCGTTCGACGGGGGCGCGGCACAATCGCAATTCGGCGTCGCGGGTGTCGATCAGAACCGTTCGGACAGGCATCTGCACGAAGAGTCCCGCCAAGGCACGCCCAACGTGGCCTGCGCCACAGATATGAACGACCGGACGTGTTTCAGCGTCAAACGCCCGCTGCGCTAAGAAATCCGCGCGGCTATCGGCGGTCAAGACATCGAACGAGAGCCCAACACGTCCGCCACAGCACTGACCAATTTCAGGCCCGAGCGCGACGGTCATAGTCGCCGACCGTTCCGTCGCCTTCAGCATGGCCCGCGCTCTCTCGATGGCCATGAATTCGAGCTGCCCGCCACCAATCGTCCCCTCAATCCGAGCGGACGAGACAAGCATCATGGCATCGCATTCTCGCGGTGCGGATCCCTCTACGGAGGTGATGCAAACCAAGACGGTTTCATCCTCAGTCTCGAGAAATCGTTCGAACCGGTCGACCATCGTTTTAGGCCTCCCGCTTCAGGCGTTCTATCGCCATCAGCACTCGCTCGGGTGTGGCGGGCGCATCGAGGCGCGGGCTTGCGCTGTAGTCCGAAACGCTCGCGACTGCGTGAGACAGCGCCTCGAACACTGAAATGCCAAGCATGAATGGCGGCTCGCCAACAGCTTTGGAACGCTTGATCGTCTTCTCTTTGTTCTCTGACCAGTTTGCGAGTTCCACGTTGAATGTCCGGGGCCGGTCGGACGCCAACGGGATCTTGTAGGTCGAAGGGGCATGTGTGCGCAGTTGCCCGCGATCGTCCCACCACAACTCTTCCGTGGTCAGCCATCCCATGCCCTGGATAAATGCACCCTCGATCTGACCTTTATCGATTATCGGGTTCAGCGACTTTCCGACATCGTGCAGAATGTCCGTCCGTTCGACCCTGTATTCGCCGGTAAGCGTATCGACGGAAACCTCGGAACAGGCCGCGCCATAAGCGTAATAATAGAACGGGCGGCCCTTACCAGTGGCGCGGTCCCAGTGAATTTTCGGCGTCTTGTAGAATCCTGCCGCCGACAGGTGAACGCGCGCCATATAGGCTTCGCGTATAAAATCCGCGAAGGGAATCATTTCGGATCCCACTTCGATTGCATTGGCTTTGAAATGCACTTTCGCCGGTTCTGTCTGCCACCGCTCAACCGCAAATGCGATTAAGCGGTCTCTGATCTGCGTGGCGGCATCCAGCGCCGCCATACCGTTCAGGTCGGTTCCCGATGACGCTGCTGTGGCCGACGTGTTGGGCACCTTTTCGGTCGTGGTCTTCGTGATCTTGATCTTGTCGATATCGACCTGAAATTCGTCGGACACGACCTGCGCGACCTTGGTGTTCAACCCCTGGCCCATTTCGGTGCCGCCGTGGTTCAGATGGATCGATCCGTCCGAGTAGATATGGAGCAACGCGCCCGCCTGATTATACCAGGTCGCGGTAAAGGAGATGCCGAACTTTACAGGCGTCAGCGCGATCCCCTTGCGGATGATGCCGCCTTTGCTATTCCAGTCCTTCACCGCCTTCAGACGGGTTTGATAGTCGGCACTGGCTTCAAGCTCATCCACGATACGAGGTGCTACATTGTCTTCGACCGTCTGGTGATAGGGGGTCACGTCTCGCCCTTTGTCGCCGTAGAAATTGCGCTTTCGCACCTCCAGACTGTCGAGCCCGCGATGGTAGGCGATCTCCTCAATGATCCGTTCTGCCGCGATTACGCCTTGTGGACCGCCGAAGCCGCGAAAGGCTGTGTTGGACACAGTGTTCGTCTTAATCGGATGCGAGTTCAGCAGCACGTTGGGGTAGAAATAGGCGTTGTCCGCATGAAACAGCGCCCGATCCGTTACGGGACCGGACAGATCGGACGAGAATCCGCAACGCGCCGCGAAATCGCCCGACACCGCAAGAATACGCCCGTCGTCGTCAAAGCCGACCTCGTAGTCGATGACAAAATCGTGCCGCTTGCCGGTCGCACTCATGTCGTCATCGCGGTCAGGGCGGATCTTCACGGCCCGGTTCCACTTCTTCGCCGCAACGGCAGCGACTGAGCAGAACAGGTTCATCTGTGTTTCCTTACCGCCAAAACCACCGCCCATGCGGCGAACGTTGACTGTGACAGCATTGGACGGCACGCCCAGAACATGCGCCACCATGTGTTGCGCCTCTGTTGGGTGCTGGGTGGAGGAATGTACCATCACATCCTCGTCCTCGCCGGGAATTGCGAAGGCGATGTGACCCTCAAGGTAGAGGTGATCCTGCCCGCCGACTTTCATCTGCGCCTTGATGACATGCGGCGCTTTCTCCATTGCGGATTTCGCGTCACCGCGCTTGAGCGTCAGCGGTGGCGTGACGTAGCCCATGTCTGCCTCGCGTGCGGCAATCGGGTCAAGCGCGTGGGGCAGATCCTCGTAGATGACCTGCGCAAGCTTGGCCGCCCGACGCGCCGCGTCGCGTGTTTCTGCGACAACTGCAAACATCGGCTGGCCCCAGAATTCGACCTTCTCTTCGGCAAAGATCGGTTCGTCATTTCGTCCCGTGGGCGAGACATCGTTCACACCGGGAATATCCGCGGCCCGCAGCACCCCGATCACACCCGGTGCCGTTTCGACAGCGGACAGATCAAGATCGCGGATCAATGCGTGCGCCCTCTCGGACAGGCCGAGGTAGGCGTGCAGCGTGCCGACAGGCTCAGGAATGTCGTCGCAGTAATCCGCACGTCCGGTGACATGTTTGATCGCACTGTCATGGCGTAAGTCAGTATGGACCCCGCCCCTGATATGGTCGCGATCCTGGTCCGCCCGCATCAACTGTTGGGCGACAGGGGGATCCTTGCGCTGATCGGTCTCGATAGGTGCTTCGACGATCTTGTCGGTCATCTCTGTTCCTCCTTTACGCGCTTAGACGCACGGGTGCGTCATCGCCGTGCTGCTCCAGCCAGAAGCGGTGGAACAGGTTCTGGGCGACCCGCATGCGGTAGTCGGACGACGCCCGCCAGTCGGTCAGCGGCTTGAAATCTCCGCTCAATCTGGCGGCGGCGTGGCGCAGGGTTGCCTCGCTCCAATCGTTTCCGATCAGGGCAGCCTCGGCGCTACTCGCGAGTTTCGGTGTGGCCGCCATGCCGCCGAAGGCGATACGTGCCTCGGCGATTTTGCCGTTCTTTACTGTCACGGCGAAGGCTGCACAGACGGACGAAATATCTTCATCCCGTCGCTTAGAAATCTTGTAGGCGGCGTAGTGCGTGTCTGTCTTAGGCAAAGGAATGCGCAAGGTTTCGAGGAATTCACCCTCTTTCAGATCCTGTTTGCCGTAGTCGATAAAGAAGGTCTCGATCGGCAGGGTTCGACGGTCGCTCCCCTTGCGCAACACAATCTCTGCGCCCAAAGCGATCAGGACCGGGGGCGTGTCACCGATGGGCGATCCGTTCGCGACGTTGCCACCGACCGTGCCCATTGCACGAATTTGCCACCCGGCAATGCGATCCCAAAATTCCTTAAGATGGGGGTAGTGCTCTACTAGAACGGCCTCGCTACCGGAGTAGCTGACCCCTGTACCAAGTTCGATGACCTTGTCCGTTACCTCGACACGCCGCAGCTCATCCAGATGACCGAGGAACACGACTGGAGATATGTCGTGCAGGAATTTCGTAACCCAAAGACCGACGTCCGTTGCCCCGGCAACAAGGGTTGCCTTGGGTTCGTCCAACAGCACCTGCGCCAGATCATCGACGGATCCCGGTAGGATCGACCGACTGTCACCCTTGGCCAACTCGACCCGCGCACCGTCTTGCAGGGATTTCAGCCGCTTGGTCACCTCTTGGCGTTCCACGTTCAACACGTCGTCGACGGGAGACCCAAGTGACGTCATCGCCTTGGCCGCCTTGATGATCGGCTCATAACCCGTGCAGCGGCACAGGTTACCCTGAATGGCGGTCTCGATCTCGGTCTCGGATGGATCGGTCTTTTCCATCCAGAGGGCATACAGCGACATCACAAAGCCAGGCGTGCAAAATCCACACTGGCTGCCGTGATGATCGACCATCGCCTGCTGAACCGGATGCAATCGCCCCTCGGGACCCGAAAGGTATTCGATCGTAACGACATGACACCCATCCAGTGTCGCAAGGAACCGGATACAGGCGTTTACGGGTTCGTAGCGCAACACTCCGTCGCGCAGGCGACCTACCAAAACAGTGCAGGCGCCGCAGTCCCCCTCGGCGCAGCCTTCCTTGGTGCCGGTCAGCCTGCGATCGATGCGCAGAAAGTCCAACATCGTGTCCGTTGCTGCTACGGCGTCAAGTGTGACGTCCTTACCGTTTAGTATGAAATGAATGGCGTTCCTTGCAGTCATATCGTCCTCCCAATCCCGAGTTCGACTCGCGACGCCTTTATCATCGGCGATTCTTCCCCTCGGAAAAACACCGTAGTCGGGTATGCTATTTCAACGAATCGTAGATAATAGGAGATCAGGATGCCGTATCTGGAAAGCTTGCGCGTCTTTGTAAGGGTGGTCGAACTTGGCAGCATCACCTCTGGTGGTCGCGATTTGCGTTTGACGCCGGCCGTGGCCAGCAACCGGATCAAGGAGCTGGAACGCCGTCTCGATGTGCGCCTGTTCAATCGCACGACGCGAAAGCTGTCCCCGACGGAAGTTGGCCGCGCCTTCTATGATCATGCCCGCAATGTCGTCCAGAGCATAGAAGACGCCGAAGCTGCGGCGTCCGCATTTTCCAGCCAACCTCACGGAAGTGTTCACGTCACGGCACCGCTGGGCGTCGGGAAACGCGTGATCGCCCCCCTCATTCCTGAATTTGTCGACGCGTATCCTGATGTGTCTGTCCGGCTGCGCCTGTCCGACCGCAAGGTCGATCTGCTGGAAGACAATCTGGATGTCGCATTCTTTATCGGGCGCCCGCCTGATTCCAATCTGAAAATGCGCAAGATCATCGACACACCAAGGATCCTCTGCGCTGCTCCATCGTATCTCGAAGCCAATGGAATACCGCAGGTTCCCGAAGACCTCAGGCGTCACAATTGTCTATTGTTGCGCTACCCACGCTCACCTGAATGGTATTGGACCCTGCGCACATCCGCGGGAAAATTGCGCATGGATGTTACTGGTAAGTATGACAGCGACGATGGCGACGTGTTGCTGAATTGGGCGCTTGCCGGTCGGGGCATCGTCAACAAGCCAAGGTTCGATGTGTCTCGCGCCTTGTCCGATGGACGTTTGGTAGAAATTCTGCCTGACACCCCGCCGGAACCCGCCCTCTTTGGATGCCTCTATCCTCATCGTCGCTTGCAGGACAACAAGGTGCGCCTGCTCATCGACTATATGATTAGGCGATGCCGGAACAAACTTGTTCGCGAAGATAATCAATCCGACCGCGGTTCGCTCCGCGCTTAAATCCTGTACGAATTGGAGAAGCCGTCCGGTTTCGATGCTCGTATCTTAGCTTTCCAGCCCGAAGCCATTTGCATCTCTTCTGAACGTGAGCTCGAGCCACAACACGTGGGTATATCCCGCATTTCTCCCGCAGATACACGTATTCGGGTAACGCCTTCAACGAATCGTAGATAATGAAACGGCTTGCTGTTCGCTACATTGCGCCTGGGTATTGCCAAGTTGTTCGAGGTCTCGTTTTCGATTAGGCGGCGGGGATGAAAATACCATCCGATATGCCACGCCTGAAAGGCTTCCGTTTTCCGCGCGAGATTATCGCATACGCGGTATGGGCGTATCA
>NZ_BDIY01000031.1 GCF_002072155.1 Roseovarius sp. A-2
AGCCCCAGAGGACATTGCCGTCCGCCGTTAACCCGGACGCAGATCACGCTCGAGCTCGTCATGGCACCCTCGCGCAAAACATGGTCTCACGGCCGATCATACAGGTGTCGTGAATTATCCGGGTTAACTCTGTAAGGTCCAGATGCCCGCGCTGAACATTGGCGACGCGCAGGTAAGGTGTATCAATAGGATCTGCGAGTTTACGCGCTTTGCTCACAGACATTCCTGAGCCAATAAATGCGATGTCATTCAAGCGGGCGTAAATCCACTCATTTGGCAACGTTGGCAAAACGCCGCGTTCTGCTTCGGTTAAGGCAGCACTTGAATTGTGTGCGTCGGGCTTCCGAGGCTTTGGTCCTTTGGAACCCTCATTCTCCCATCGAGCCACTTCACCATGCCAACGTTGAAACTCTTGCTCATGCCATTCATCTCGTTCTCTTTCGATGTTCATGACGAGGGTTTCGGGGGCTTCCAGCTTGTCGGCGTTCTGCGCGCGCCAGTCGGCGGTGAGGCGGCCTTCGAAGGCCGATTTCAGCAGGGACTGGCGGTAGAGGCCGAGGGTGGTGCGCGCCGTTTGCAGGCTCTCGACCCCCTTGTCGATCTCGTCGAACATCGCCTCGATCTTCTCCACGATTCGGCGTTGTTCGTTGAGAGGAGGGACGGGAATTCGGGTCTCCTCGAATTTTGACTTCGTGACATGACGGAGGCCAACTCCGCCATGCGCTTTTGCAATCAACTCATCAAGGGTCTCGTTGATGGCGAATTTGAAGAACTTGAGGTCCAATAGGCTTCGATCAAAATCGACACGAAAAATGTGCTGGTTGAGGACAGCTTCGCCACCGCGCCAAATGTGCGCGCCAAACGACGTGCCCGGGGTACCCGACCATGCAAAAAGAAGGTCATCTGTCTGAATGATAAAGCGGTCACGGACGTCGCCATCAAAGTGGTTGTATTGCGCCTCGGGGTTATTCAGATTTTGGATGCGAACTATTTTCTTACCATAGTCTGTCCAGTCGCCCGGCTTGAAAGCGCGACCATTCTTCAAGTCGCAAAGTTCGCCGATTTCGGCTTCCATCCATCCGCGCGGCAAATCCTTCATGCCGAGAGCGCCTCATTCATCTCGGTCATGACCCCGTCCATCCCATCGCCAAAGAGCGCGTACATCTGACCCATTCCGCCCTTGCCGTCAAAGGGGGCCATTTCCAGATCGTCACGCTCGATAGTGAAGGAGGTGGCGAGGTGGTCGCGGATCATGCGGAGCCAGTCCATCTGCTCCTCGGTGAATTTCTCACCCGCGCCGGAGTGGCGGTTCAGCACCCAGTTCTGGAAGTTGCGCCGCACCCGCTCGGAATGGCGGGTGAGCGTGTCATCCAGCCCCGTGACCCGGCGGATCAGCGCCACGAGGGCCGTCAGGTCGCTGGCGGGGTTGCTGCCCTTGTAGTCGTCAAGATGCGCATAGGCGCGCCAGACGGTAAGCGGGGCGAGGCGCGGGCGATCCTCGGTCAGTTTCTTCATAACGTCCTTGACCATGGCGTAAGTCACTTCGGCCCGGCGCGCGGGGGTGTTGAAGTAGATCGACAGCGCTTCGATCTCGTCGCGGTTCTCGGTCAGGTAGTCCTCGAACTCCTGCGCGATCTTCTTGGCGTTCTCAGCCACATCGCCCGCCCATTCGGCGCGCAGGAGCGTGTCGAGGTTGTCATGGTCGATGGTCTGTTCATTGTCGCGGCGGATCGTGTCCATCAGGTTGATGAGCGGGCCGGTAAAGACGTTGGCGGCTTGCCCGATCCGTTCTTCGCGTGCGGTCTGCATAGCGGCATCGTCCGGCTCGGGGTGGCCCGCCGCCTTGGCATCTGCCTCAACCTTGTCCGGGTCGATGGCGTCGAAGAGGTCGCGGACGATAGCTGTGAGCGATGTCCCGGCCTCCGTCGAGATCTTCTCCTGATCCTCGGTCCCGAGCTTGTTGTCGAGCCGCGACAGGCGGGCGGCGAGCGAGCTGACGGTGTCCTCGGACCGGTCGCCCATCATCAGCCCCATGGCGAGGTCCTTGAACGGTATGGAGGGCTTGGTGTCGAGCGGCTGGCTCGCAGTCTTGAGAGACTTGGTGACGCCGACAGCATCGACGATGACGTAATGGGTCTTGGCCTGGGCAGAGGGGGAGACTTTTTTCAGGTCGTCGGGTTTCAGGACACGGGTGCCGCGACCCTTCATCTGCTCAAAATAATTCTTCGACTTCACGTCGCGCATGAAGATCAGGCATTCCAGCGGTTTCACGTCGGTGCCGGTTGCGATCATGTCCACGGTGACGGCGATGCGCGGGTAGTAGTCGTTGCGGAAGGCCGACAGCGAGGATTTGGGGTTCTTCGCGCCATTGGTGATCTTGCGGCAGAAGTCGTTGCGCTCGCCGAACTCCTGCCGGACGGTCTGGATGATGTCGTCGGCGTGGCTGTCGGTTTTTGCGAAGATCAGGGTTTTCGGCAGTTCGTTGCGACCGGGGAATATCTCGGGCCACTTTTCGTGAAAGGTGCGGATGACGGTGCGGATCTGGTCGGGGTTCACGACAGAGCGGTCAAGCTGCGTCGCGGCGTAGGCCTGCTCGTCGTCCTGCGTTTCCCACCGGCGCGCGCGGGTCTCACGTTCGCGTTTCTCGACCATCTGCTCGGCCTTCAGCGTCTCACCGCCCTCGGTGATCTCGGTCTCAATCAGGTAGATTTCGTTGCCGACGTTGACCTTGTCGGCGACGGCCTTTTCATGGGTGTATTCGCTGACGACGTTCTTCTGGAAGAACCCGTAGGTGCGGTTGTCGGGCGTGGCGGTCAGGCCGATCAGGTAGGCATCGAAATACTCGATGACCTGACGCCAGAGGTTGTAGATGGAGCGGTGGCATTCGTCGATGACGACCACGTCGAAGTATTCCGGCGGCAGCTTGGCGTTGTAGACGACCGGTAGAGGTTCCTTGCGGCGCCATTTCTGTTCGGCCGGGTTTTCGTCCTCTGCGCCCTCGTTCAGTTCCTCGCCTTTGAGCGTGGCGTACATGCGCTGGATCGTCGAAATCACGACCTGGCTATCGTTCGCGATGGAGGGCGAGGTGAGGCGCTGTACGTTGTAAAGCTCGGTGAACTTGCGGTTTTCGTCGTTGGGGATGAAGGCCATGAACTCTTGTTCCGCCTGCTCGCCGAGGTTCTTGGTGTCGACGAGGAAGAGGATGCGGCGCGCACCTGCATGTTTGAGCAGGCGGTAGACCTGCGTGATTGCCGTGAAGGTCTTGCCCGATCCGGTCGCCATCTGAACGAGGGCACGGGGCCTGTCCGCCTTGAGCGACGTCTCGAGTTTCGTGATCGCCTTGATCTGGCAATCACGCAGGCCGTCCGGGTTCAGATTGGGCAGAGCGGCGATTCCGGATCTGAATGATTGCGGTGCCTGGGCCCAAGACTTGAGCGTTTCTGGCCGATGGAAGGTAAACACCTCACGCGATCGAGGCGTTGGGTCCCGTCCATTCGTGAACCGCGTGATCTGCCCTGTGCTTTCGTAGAGGAACGGCAGAGGCTCATTGTTTGAGACCCATTTTAGATTGGCGTTTGCATAGCCTTCGGACTGTTCTTCTACAGATGTAAGCTTCACACCCCAGCTGTCTGGCTTGGCCTCGATCACGCCGACGGCTTGGCGGTCGACGAAGAGAACGTAGTCGGCCGGGCCAACGTCGGTTTGATATTCGCGCACGGCGACGCCCAAGGCAGCGTTAAAATCGAGCCCGTCTTTGTCTTGAACCACCCACCCTGACGCTTCGAGCCGAGCATCGATCGCGTCTCGTGCTTGTTGCTCAGGTGTTTGGTTAATAGTTCGATGCACGTACGCTGCTCATACCCAAGAATATTCTTGTCATACTGCCGGGCCGCTACCAGATTTGCAAACTCGCATCTCACAGGACTGAGAAGAAAAGGCTGAGACGCGCGAGCAACATCAGACCAGCTTAGCTTCTTGTTCTTCATTCTTCGTCGTCGAGCGCCGACGCTATTCGCCCAACCCTTGGCCGAACCAGCTTGGGTCCTTGGCGACGAGTTCAACGGTGTTGCCATCGGGGTCGAAGGTGAAGACGCCCCGCCAGCCGACCCAGTCAAAATACTCCACATTGTAGTCACGGCCAAGACGCTCGTACCATGCGATGACAGCGTCCTGCTCATCCCAAGGCAAGGTAAGTGCAAGGTGGTGCAGAGATGATCCTGGTCCGGTTTCGGGTGGCACCTCGCTGCCAGAGGTCCGACCTGCACCCTCTACATCATGACGAAACAGGGCCAAAACGCTGGTATGCCCGCCGAACCCTTCTGCAATCCGCAGGAAGACAATGGGACTGCTGTCTGTGTCATTGAGAGGTTCAAGCCCGATCACATCCCGGTAGAAGGCGGTCATTGCAGGAAGGTCGACGCATCTTATGGCGATTTCACCAAGCGCGCGGACCTTGAAACCCCGTTGAGTCATCGCGTGTCTCCAGAGTCTGGAACCAGAATTCAGGCTTCTGATTGCTCATGTTGAAAAGTGCTCTGCGGCACAGCCATTCTTCGTTCTGTGTGGTGTCTGTTTCGCCAAGCATTCGCATGCGGTCATTTCTTTCATACTCGGATCGTGCTTTTAATCAATCATGGGCACCCGAGCTCCATGACATTCGGTAGAAGGCCAAGATGATCCTCAGACCTTACACGCCGGAAGATGCGCCATTTCTGGCCGACATCTTGCACGAGGCTGTCCATACCATCGGCGCGCGCGACTATACGACGGCACAGCTCGATGCGTGGAGCCCGGCACCGATGCTGCCGGAGCAATATCACGCGAGAGTTACGGATGGCAGGGTGGTCACGGTCGCCGTTTCGAACAAAGACTTCCCCGCCGCATTCATCGAATTCGAGGGCGATGGCCACATCGATTGCTTCTATTGTCATCCCGACATCGCGGGATCGGGTGTGGGCAGGGCCCTGTTTCGACATGCTCAGTCACAGGCCATAGCGGCTGGTTTTACGCGGCTCTACGCCGAGGCAAGCGAGGCCGCGCGCCGCTTTTTTCTGCGCGAAGGCTTCAAGGTGACCGCGCTCAGGCAGTTCCAACTGCGCAGTGTAGCGATCCACAATCATTCGATGGAAAAGCAGCTTGAGAAGCGCGAGCAGCATCAGACCGCCTCAGCTTCTTGATCCTCGGGTCTTCGTTGCCGAGCGTCGACGCGAAGAGATGAAACTGAGTTTAGGGCGGTGACTCGAGTGGCGGGTGGGTATCGGATTCGAATCGATTTCTCCCGGTGCGACAGGTTTCGAACCTCCATCACATTTTTCAAAACCATCAAGCATGTTTCATTTTTGCCACGCGACTATCCGAGTGTCTTGAGCGAAATCGGCCGCGCGGCACACGCGTAACATCTCGTGCAGATTTCTCCATCGCCGCACGAACAGAATAAAGGCGATAAAAGTAATATAGAACATATAGTTATGCTTTACCGCAACTCCTATGGTGTCAACCATCTCCGCTCGGAAGAAACTTTCAGAGAAAAATTTTGGGCGAAATCAGCGGTTGCCCGAGGCGGCGTGCTGAGTACTTTGACCCTCGAAACGAGGCCCGGGACGGCGGATTTCACAGGTCAGCTCGACCGCCTCGTTTCGCCGAAAATGCAACCAGCCAATGTCCTGGCTGCCCAACCCGAGAGACCGGGGACAGCGGTGCAGGAAAGGCAATGGAAAGAGAATGGAGAACGAAGTGAACGCCAGTAGCTGAACACTCAATCCAACCACTTGGATCTTTGGATCCACGAAGGTGAAATGACCGCCAACTGAGAGCCAGTCGGTTCATTTCATGAAATCCCGAAAATATGGCCGCCGCCTTCGGGCAGCGTCGGACTGAAGTCCGGCGGGTGGTCTTCCTATGCGAAAGGAAATCAAAATGCCGATTTATTCGGAGGGTCGCGTATTGCCTGCGCAATCCCGTGGGGATCGCGGTATCGCGAATGCGTCGACTGCACATTGTACCGCCTTCACCGTCCTTGGTGAGAACTCAGGTACCCGCTTTCAAGCGGAGTCTCACCTTGAACTCTGCCACTTGCAAATCGAGGCCATAGACAAGCGAACCAAGCTTTGCCTTGGCCTCCACACTTGTCCCAAGGAAATCACCCCCGAAACCCTCCTCGCATGGAAAGGAGACCGTCAATGACCATCGTCCCCAATAAGCAAAACCTTGGCGAAGCCAAGCCGGTGAAGACCGGATTTCGTCTGGATATCCATGATCGGCTTCTCATTCATGGCAAGCCCTACCGGTTCCTCGGCATGTCTGGCGACAACGCCGAGCTGATACCCGCAAGTGGTGCCGGGCTGACAGAGGTCTTCCCGATGGGCACGCTGGCCCGCTTGAGCACCTCGGGTGATATCAAGCACGAGGTTGGCTATTACCTTCCGGACGACCTCAAGCCATCGTCGGCAACTTCGGCCTTTGATTTCCAGCCATCGAACCTGACCGGAAAAGCCAGGTTCAGGTTTGACTCGCGCCTCAGCCAGATCAAGGCAATCAGTGACATGGAGTCTGAAGGTCTCATTCGTCCAAACACAGTGGAGATCGAGGCCGCGCGCCCCGAGATCGCATCGCGCGCAGAAGCTTACTTGAAAGCTGAGGCGACGGAACGCGACCTGCTCGAAAGCGAAATGGAAAAAGGCCGCCTGCCAGATCGGGTACGCAAGGGTGTTCGCCGAAATCGGGGTGGCGTGGCCAAGGAGGGCGTCAAACTCTATAGTTCCGACTACCTACGGAAACTCTACGCAGATTACCAAGCCCATGGACTTCCGGCATTGGCCGACGACCTCTCGAAATGCGGCAACAGGACCAGCCTTCTTCGGCCTGAGGAACAGGCGCTGCTGATGGACATCATCAAGCGCAGTTATCTCACGCCCGAGCAGAAGTCGATCAAGGCAACGGTCGTGGATGTGCAGCGAGGGTTTAGGGACGAAAACAATCGCCGTGAGCGCAACAAACGCAGTGAGGAAGAAGAGGTTACACTACTGCACGTGCCGGGCCGTGATGCGGTTCGCAGGACAATCAAAAAGCTTGACCGCTTGACGGTCCTTATCGCCCGGTACGGGCGCGAGGAAGCGATGAAGAAGCTCCGGCCCGTCGGTAAGGGGCTCGAAATCTCACGCCCGGGCGAGCGCGTCGAAATCGATGAATGGTGCATTGATCTGCTCTCCATCATGCGATCTGCAAAGCTCGAAAAGGTATTCGGCGAAGAACATCTCAAAGCGCTTGGTCTTGATGGTGAAAAAGCTCGTTGGTGGCTTGTCGCCGCCATCGATTGCCGCACCAGGATCTGCCTCGGAATGAAGCTGACCCGCAATCCATCGGGCAGCGCAGCACGCGAATGCCTTCGCATGGTTGTCAGCGACAAGGGCGAATGGTCTGACAGTGTCAGAGCGAATTGCACGTGGCCACACGCCCTTGTTCCGGAGGTCCTTGCTTCGGACAATGGTCCAGGTTTCAAGGCGAGCGTTTTCCAGAACGCCTGCCTCGATCTCCAGATGATTGTGTTGCGCACGATTGGTGGTATTCCCGGTATGCGCGGGGAAATCGAACGACTGTTCTACACCGCTGTCCTCGATTTGATGCCGCGACTTTTTGGTCGCACGTTTTCCAACCCTCGCGAACGGGGCGATTACCCGGCCGAGGACCGCGCCTGTCTCGACGCCGAAGATGTGGCATTCGCTTTGGTGCGATGGATCGTCGATATTTACCACAACAAGCCTCACGAAGGCCTTGGCGGTCGTACGCCGCTTGAACAGTGGGACGCCGACATGGAAAGCGGGAATTACCCCTTGCGTGCTCTGCCCGATGTTCGCTCGAAACGGCTCGCCTTCGGGAGCCAACTCCCGCGCACCGTGACGCGCGAGGGTATCACGATGATGGGCGTTCGGTATCACAGCGAAGACCTCGCCCTGTTCTACATGCAGCCGGGCTCCAATCGGGTTGAAGTGAGATGGGATCAAACTGATCTTGGTGCGATCGAGGTTTATCTCGACGGTGCGTGGCGTGAGGTGCCCTCGGTGCACGACCGGTTCCGTGGTGTGAACCTGCATGTCTGGCTGAAAGCCCGCCGTGCCCTGCGCGCGAAATCAGCGTCACGACGGGCCTGGGAAGAAGAGGTCGTGTTCAAGGCCATCGATGACATCGAAGCTCTTGTGCAGGAAAAATCCACGGCCTTCGGAATTCTGGACACCTCCATTTCCGACAAGCGGCTGGAAGAGATCGAGGCGGAGCTGTTCACGTCCTTCCGCACCACCGAAGCGCGCTCGCTTCGGGCCGATGGCAAGGAAGCAGGCCGTGAAATCGCCCCGCGCGAGCCCGATCCCGACCGTCCGGTCAGGACCACGACCCGTCGCAAGACCTCCGATGATGTGCCCGCGTCGCCGGATGTCCAGAACCACCAAGACCCCGATCAGGGACCAGCGGCACCTGGCAGCGGCCAGGACACGCCGCCTGTCAAATCAGCCACTCGCCAGCGGACAGCATGGGTTCCGCGCAAACCCAAGGAGGACGACCAATGACCATTCAAGTGCCCAAGGGCAAACTGGTGCAGAGCCCGCGCGACATGGACGTGTCGAACGAGCGCACCGATGCGGTGCAGAAACACCTTGCCCGGCTACTGCAGGTCGATGACCAGGATCGCCTGACCGCCGAGCCATGCCGGTTTGCCGCGGACAAGGAAACGCGCGGCATTGCCGTCATCGAAGCTGCTGGAGGTGGTAAAACCACTGCAATCCGGACCGTGCTGCAATCGACCAGCGCGCTGAAGATGAACCCCGAAACGGGCCTTCCACGGTACCTGGAAATCCAGATTCCCAGCCCCGCGACGCACAAGAGCGTTGGTCTCGCGATCCTGGAGGCAACCGGCATGTCCGGTGTCTCCTCGAATGCCAAGGCCTGGGAAATCTGGGGCGCCGTGCGGAAGCGGTTGGGTCAGATGGGCATCAAGGTCCTTTGGTTGGATGAGGCCCAGGACCTCGTCATGGCGCAGTCGGCAAACGAGACCGAAACGACCTTGAGGACGATCAAGACGCTCATGCAAGGCGACAATGCGGTGATCCCGATCCTCAGCGGGACACGGAGGCTCGGTGAGATGACCAGCTTCGATCCGCAGGTGTCGCGGCGCTTCACCAAGATCGCGCCGTCGGATCTCGACCACAGCACAGACCAAGACGACATTTTCGGGATGATCGACGGCTACTGCGACGAGGCTGGCATCACGGCGCGGCTGCCCGATGATTTGGCGGGCCGCCTGATGACGGGTAGACGTCCTACAAGTTGAATTCACCTGATCAGCGCCTTTGCATACGCTGCGAATGGCATGTGTGGATGGCTCCTGCATTGCAAGCGTTTTTTGTAATTGCGACGGTCTGCCAGTACAGTCGTGTGTCCGGCCTGTTTGCGTGACCTCTTGGGCGCTGTCAATATCACTGACCTTCAGTCGGACGACTTCGCCCGCGCGCATGCCGCAGCCATAGGCGAGCGAGAGCATCACCCGCGCCTTCAGACCAGGCGCCATGGCCAGGATGCGTTTGATCTCCTTTTGGCTCAGTACCAGCGGCACCTTCACCGGTTCCTTGAGGTGGAAAATCTCGGCCACCAGATCATGGCGTCGCATGGTCACACGGAACAGAAACTTGACGCCTGTCACCGTTTGGTTGCGCGTGCAGATGCTCGTGGCAGTCTCGATCAGATGTTGCTGGAAATCCCGCACATCGTCTGGCGTGGCCGTTTCTGGCGACCGCCTGAGCCAGGCCGCAAATCGCCTGCAGGCCCGCAAGTGACTGGTCTGGGACGCGGGTCCGAGATTACGTGCGGACATGTCGGCGACCATGCGCGTACGGAGGGGGGTCATCGGCGCGGATTGCTGTACATTCATGGGACTATCCTCTGTCAACCGAGGCAAAATCACCTCGATCAACAGCAGACACCCGACATCACAATCTGCGAAACATATCCCACTTCAGCGCAACGACCGCCACAAGCGCCCCTATCGCGAAGCGATTTAGTGCGTGTGCCGTTCGTGACGGTCCCGCAGTCAGGTTGGAAACCGGGCTTTCGCTGCGATGGCAAGGTGAACGTGTTGAAGATCTGGGAGCCGACATTCAGATAGGCCCAACCCGTCAAGCGCGCTGCACTGCCGCATGACTGCAAGAGCCTAAACTGACCGTGCCCGGCAGAGCCGAGTGCGCGCGTGCGGCAAAACGCGTCCCGTCGTTCGCGGCCCTGAGCGCTTCATTGTAGGTTGGCCAATTCTTGGTCTCTTAGTTCGGAGATCTGGGTCTGCTCATGCAACCAAACTATCACGCTGGATTCGCAACATGAATCCCCTCAACGCATTTGTGCAACAAATCCTCGCGGAGGGGGTCGCACTTCCAGGGATTTCCTGAACCTTCTGGTTCGAAAGTTCGGTCCGTACCGCGTGCTTGCGCTGTTTGGTGACAGGGCGGATCAGGCAGTGCCGATCCGCACCTGCCGCCTGTTTTAGCTCCCCTCCGGTAGCCCGCCGTCAATCTGCCGCGCGATCACATCGTGCTTACGCAAGGCGACGACGGACTGACCGGAGTCCATTCAATATCGGTCGCGACGACGGCACTCACTTCTTGCGATGATCCTGACCGCCTTGCATCATGCTGCCGGACCCCATGCCCTGACCGGAGTTGCCGGATGATTGACGCATCATCTCCATCCGCTTCTGCATGTGCTCCATCCGCTTGACGGGGGCCGCCATTTCTTCGGCGGTGATGTTGCCATCGCCATCGCTGTCGAGATGTTGGAATCGGTCAACCATCGTTTCGCGGATCAGGCGACTGTGCAGAACCTCGAATTCCGAGATGCTGAGTGTTCCGTCAGCATTTTCGTCATGCTCGTCGAGAAGTTCCTGTAGCCGAGCACGTGCCTCGGCGGGCTCGGCCTTGCCGTCCCCGTCAGCATCCATCAGGGCCCGAAACTCGGTGCCCATCATATGTGGCCCCATCATGCCGCCGCCCATCATGTTCCGGTGCATCGACATCATGCCGCCACCCATCTGGCCGCCGCTCATCATGCCGCCGCCCATCATTCCGGATTGGCCGGATGATTGGTGCCCCTGTGCCAACACCGCTCCGCTGAATGACAGCGCCATGCCAGTTGCCAGGGCCGTTCCCAAAACGAATGCAAATTTGCGTTTCATCGTTTTTTTCCTTTGCTTGAGTTCTGCATGCCCAAGATGGCGACGGGGAGGTGTCTTGCAAAGCACCCGTGCCAGTTGACGTGTAACGGTTTGTCGCAAAGTCGGGGGTTGATACACTGAATGACAGTATTTCTCGGCAGAGGCCGATCAATCCCCTAAGTTCGAGGCATGGTAAAGATACCCCACATCTTGCTGGTCGATGACAGCGTCGAGATTCGCAAGGCCGTCTCGCGATATCTGGAAAAGAATGACATGCGCGTCACGAGTGCAGCCGACGCCGCCGAGATGGATAGGCTGCTCGAGATCGGGCGCTATGATCTCATCGTGCTCGATGTGATGATGCCCGGCGAGGATGGTATCTCGGTCTGTCGCCGCTTGTCCGTCACCGGTGTCACGCCGATCCTGATGCTCACTGCGCTCGGCGAGGAAATGGACCGGATCATCGGGCTCGAGGTGGGCGCGGACGATTACCTTGCCAAACCCTTCAATCCGCGCGAGCTTCTCGCGCGGATCAGGGCGATCCTGCGGCGCGTAACCAGGCCGGAACATCTGGCCGGGCGTCTGACCGGGCAACACATCCAGTTCGCGGGCTGGACACTTGATACCGATACCCGTCACCTGAGGGCGGAGGATGGACGCGAGGACACGCTCACCACGTCGGAATTCAAGCTGCTGGTCATTCTTCTTGAACGCCCCCGTATCGTGATGAGCCGCGAGCAGATCTTCGAACTGACGGCGGGGCGCGCAGCTGCCGCCTTCGACCGCAGCATCGACAATCAGATCAGTCGCCTGCGCCGCAAGATCGAGGATAATCCGGGGCACCCAAGGATCATCACAACCGTTCGGAATGGCGGCTATTGTCTTGCTGCGGATGTCGAGGCGCACCGATGATCCGAGACCGCCTGGACAGCTTGCGCGTTCAACTTCTGGTGCTGATCCTGGGAAGTCTCGTCATCGCACAGGCGATAAGCCTGTGGCTGTTCGTGGACGAACGAAGCCTGGCCGTGCGCGCCGCGATCGGGGCCGAGGCAGCGGGCCGGGCGGCCAATGTGGCATTGTTGCTGGACCGGGCCCAGGACGAACTGCACAGCTCGATTCTCAGGGCTGCGGATTCGCCTCTTGCGCGGTTTCGCGTCGATCCTCTACCTGTTGTCGACCATCTCGATCACGAGGCGGGAGGGGCGATCGAGGCGCGCGTCCGCTCGTTGCTCGCATCCGGAGACACGCGAGAGATCCGTGTCGAACTGCACAGGGTCGAGGATGCGTTTGCACCGATTCCAGACATGCCACCCCATATGCGGGCGATGCATGACCGCATGATGCAGAACCGGATATCGGCCTTTGAGCTGACGCTTTCCATCGGCCTGCAGGACGGATCGTGGCTGAATGTCGAGACCCGGTTTCAGCGCCCACCGTTGCAGTGGCCGGTTCTGTCCACCGTGAGTTTTGGCCTGACGGCAGCCCTCGTGATCGGTGGGGCCCTCTGGTATATGCTGACGCGGGTGACCTGGCCGATTCAACGCCTGGCCCGCGCCGCTGAAAACCTTGGCCGCGGAGAACAGACCATGCCGATCCCCGCCGCAGGGCCCCGAGAAATCAGGAACCTGACGGAAACCTTCAATCTCATGCAGGAACGGCTGGTACGCACGGTTGCAGACAAGACGCGCATCATGGCGGCATTGGGTCACGATTTGCGCTCTCCTCTGACCGCATTGCGCGTGCGCGCCGAAATGGTGGACGAGGCGGAAACGCGCGATGCCCTGATCACCTCGATCGAGGAAATGCAGGACATGGTCGAGCGGACGTTGGCGTTCGCCCGGGGCATGGCGATCAGCGAACCCCCGGAAACCGTCGATCTGGCAGACTTCCTGGCGAATCTGAAGCAGGACATGCTGGATGAATTTGAACTGGAAACCAATGCGCCGCTCCTGATCAGACTGCGGCCACATTCCGTGCGGCGCGCGCTGCGCAATATCATCGAGAATGCGGTGCGGTACGGTGGTGACGTTGCGGTGCGCTACAGTCAAGAACACGACCGGGTCGTGATCGAGGTCCGGGATCATGGTCCGGGAATCCCCTCGGCGCAGCTTGAATCGGTGTTCGAGCCATTCTACCGCGTGGAGACATCCCGGTCGCGGATAACGGGCGGCACCGGCCTCGGCCTGTCCATCGCCCGGTCCATACTGCGCTCGCATGGCGGCGACATCACGTTGCTAAACCACCCTAACGGGGGGCTGCTCGTGAAACTCGATTTGCCCCTCTCACAACGTTTCACTCATCAAGAAAGGACAGGATTATGACAGTTTCCGTCAGGATCACAGGCAGCATTGCGACTCTTCTGGCTGGCACGGTGCCGGCGCTCGCGGGTCCGGATAACCCTTCCGATGGTACCTTTGGGCACATGATGTGGGGTGGCGGACACGGCTGGTGGGGAGGTTTCGGGATGCTTCTTTTCTGGGGCCTCATCATCGCGGTTGCCGTCTTTGCGGTGCGCGCCCTCACCGACAAGCGCCAAGGTGACATGCGCGATCCGATCGAGATTCTCAGGGAACGCTACGCGCGCGGCGAGATTGACGAAGACGAATTTCGTCGCCGCAAGCAGGAACTCCAATCTTGAGCGCGATTCTCGACGTCGACTCAAATCCGATTTGTGGGGTTTCTCATATGCGCGACGCGCAGACCATATCCGGCGCACGGCCTGCCTTGGGTCTGGTTGCACCCTGCCTGCAAGGCGGAGTACGCGTATCCTCGCTTGCCATTATGGAAACCGGTACAAAGCATTTGTTCCATACCGTTCTGAAAGGTATACGTGTGTCATGGCGATGATGCGACAGATGGTTGTGCTTCTCATGACGGTGGTCGTTATCATGACGGGCGCGAATGCCATTGCCATGGCCTCGAACGAAATCGAGCATCAAAAGCATTGCGCCCATGCCATCGGCGACACCGTGCAGGAGATGGCCGCCAACGATGGTCCTGCAAATGATCACGCAGATAGCGCAACACGACATGCAATGCCGGGGCATGATCATGAAACCTGCATGATACATGCCTGCCCGGCTCTTTCACCCGAGATGAGCCTGGCCGATGAGCCGCATGGTGTCTTGGTGACCACTCTGGTTTGGCCTGAGACGACTTTGATCGGGCCCGCTCGCACAGACGACCTGCAAAGACCTCCGAAATCCTGATCCGGCTCGCTTGGCGGGCCCTTTGGAATGCACCTGGCTACGATGTGGCCGGTTCATAGCAATTCAAAACGGATCTGGAGTTTACATTGAAAACCATGCTCATACTGGGCGTTTCCACGGCGCTTTCGGCCTGTGCAAATGCCCCCGACCTGCCGACACAGAATATGCTCGCACCTGCGGCGCGAGCAGACGTAGAGACACGCGCCGCAAGCTTTCCCGATGTTCTTGCGGGCTATACGTCGCGCCCTGTCAAAGGGCCCGAAGACTGGCGCGCTTTGAACCGCCAGCAATCCTCCGCTGCAGGGGAGGGACACTGATGCCGCGTATCTCGAAACCCTGTCTCGTGCTTGTGACATCACTGGCGCTTGCGGCTTGCACTTCGCCCGATCAGGTGGCGCGCCTGTCTGATCCCAAAGCAGGGTTTTCCGACGTCAGCACCCCGGCACGCGCAATCCTGAACAAGGATACCGTGATGCTCATGTCCGCGGCCGATATCGAGGCCAATGCCGAACGTGTGCATGCTCTGGTGCATGGAAAAACCATTGACGCCGATACCGCCGTTCAGGTTGCACTGCTCAACAATCGTGGCCTGCAATCCGCCTATGCCCGGCTTGGCGTATCCTCGGCGGATGTCTGGCAGAGCATCATGCAGCCGAATCCCGTCGCCTCGATTGGCGTGTTCGAGATCGGGGGCGATGGTCTGAATGGATACGGATCTCTCGAAGGGATGATCGCGTTCAACCTTCTGGCGGCCTTCACGCAGCCCGATCGCACGCGGCAGGCCGAACTGCGCTTTACCCAGACCCAGCTTCAGGCGGTTGAGGAAACGCTCCGCGTCGCCGTCGAGACGCGGCGCGCCTGGATCGAGGCGGTGTCGGCGTTCGAGACCGCAGGGCTGATCCGGCAGGCGCAGGAAACCGCCGATGCCGGCTCTGAACTGGCGGCGCGTCTTGGCGATACCGGATATCTCAACAAGGCTGAGCAGGCCCGCGAGCATGCCTTCCACGCAGAGCTTTCGGGACAACGTGCGAAGGCCCGGCTCGATGCGGACCTGGCCAAGGAATCGCTGACACGCCAACTCGGTCTCTGGGGCAGCGACGTGGATTACTACGTCCCCAATGCCCTGCCGCATTTGCCTGCGCGCGTGGCCGATCGGTCCGACATCGAGTCGCAAGCGCTTCGCAACCGCGTTGATCTCGCAATCGCCAAGCTTGAGTTGCAAGCCTTGGCGCAGGCCCGCGGGATGACCAATGCCACGCGGTTCGTGAGTGATCTCGAACTGATCGTGGGCGCTGAAACGGAACGAGAGAATGACGGCGGCGGGGTCGAGTCCGAAACCAATCCGCAGCTTGAGGTGGAATTCGCGATTCCGATCTTCGACAGCGGCAAGGCCCGGATGAAAAAGGCCGAAGCCAGCTACATGATCGCCGCGCATGATCTGGCGCAACGCGCGGTCAATGTGCGCTCCGAGGCGCGCTCGGCGCATGCGGCACATGTCGGCAGCCACCGGATCGCTCGGCACTACCGGGATGCCGTTCTGCCGCTGCGCAAGACCATCGAGGAGGAAGCGCTGCTCAGCTACAACGGCATGATCACCAGCACATTCGAGCTGTTGTCAGATACCCGAGAGCGGATGAACTCCAACCTGACCGAAGCCGAGGCCCGGCGCGATTTCTGGCTGGCGGATGCCAACCTTCTGGCGGCGATCCATGGCGGCGGGGCAGCTTTGGGTGATGGCGGCGGCAGCGCGGAGGTCGCCGGTGATGCCGGGGCCGGACATTGAGAACAGGGAGACAAGAGATGATGAACCGACGTCAAATGCTCACCGCCGGCGCGGGTCTGATGGTGACCGGGGCAGCCGCCCGGGCGCAGACCACGGGCTTGCCAGAGGCGGCTGTGATGGAGACTGCAGCCACCCAGATCACGCCGCGCCCCACCACCGGGCCCGACTACAACCCGGTGGTCACGCTGAACGGATGGACACTGCCGTATCGCATGAATGGCAACGTCAAGGAATTCCACCTCGTGGCCGAACCGGTGGAACGTGAAATGGCCGATGGCATGACCGCCAACCTATGGGGATATAACGGTCAATCTACCGGTCCGACGATCGAGGCGGTCGAGGGCGACCGGGTGCGCATATTCGTGACCAACAAGCTGCCCGAGCACACCTCGGTCCATTGGCACGGCATGATCCTACCCTCTGGCATGGACGGGGTGGGCGGCCTGTCCCACAAGGCGATCCCGCCCGGCAAGACCTATGTCTACGAGTTCGACCTGGTGAAATCCGGCACGTTCATGTACCACCCTCACGCCGATGAGATGGTGCAGATGGCCATGGGCATGATGGGCATGTTCGTCGTGCATCCCAAGGATCCCGCCTTCATGCCCGTGGATCGTGATTTCTGCATCATGCTCAATGCCTTCGACATCGTGCCTGGCAGCTATACGCCGCGCGTGATGACGATGACAGATTTCAACCTGTGGTGCTGGAACAGCCGTCTGTTTCCGGATATCGACCCGCTGGTTGTGGGCCTGGGCGATCGCGTGCGTGTCCGCGTCGGCAATCTCACGATGACGAACCATCCCATCCACATGCATGGCTACGATTTCGAGGTCACCTGCACTGATGGTGGCTGGGTCCCCAAGGCGGCGCGCTGGCCCGAGGTCAGCATCGACATTCCCGTGGGAGCGATGCGCGCCTATGAATTCGACGCCGTTCATCCCGGGGACTGGGCGATACATTGCCATAAATCGCACCACACGATGAATGCCATGGGCCACGACGTGCCCAATTTCATCGGCGCGGACAAGCGCCGGGTGACCGACATGATCCGCAAGCATCAGCCGGAATTCATGCCGATGGGCTCGAGCGGCATGGCCGAGATGGGCATGATGTCGATGGAAATCCCCGACAACACGGTGCCGATGATGACCGGCTGGGGGCCGCACGGGCCCATAGAGATGGGTGGCATGTTCTCTGTGGTGAAGGTGCGCGACGGCATCGCACCGGGCGATTATTCCGATCCCGGCTGGTATGAGAACCCGCCCGGAACCGAAGCTTGGGAATGGACTGGCGAACTGCCGGATTTCACCCGCAACGACAACGCACGAACCAAGCTCACCCCGACCAGAGGCTGAGACCCTGAAACGAAAAGAGGAGTATCTCCATGAAATTGACACCACTCATCGCCGCAGCCTTTCTAACTGCAGGGGCCGCCATGGCCGCAGGCACCCATGATGGCGGGCACGGCCATGACGACGGGCATATGGCGGGGCATGGCCACGCCGACATGATGCAGGTCGGAAGGCCCGGCACACCGGAAGAGGCCAGCCGGACCATCGAGATCACGATGCGCGAGACCTCTGACGGAGAGATGCTCTTCGAGCCCGACGATCTCAGTTTCGAGCCGGGCGAAACGGTTCGTTTGCGCATCCATAATGCCGGAGAGGTAGAGCACGAGTTCGTCATGGATACCCATGACAACAACGAGGAGCATCGCAAGCTGATGCAGAAGTTTCCGGAAATGGAGCATGACGATCCCAACGCGATCCGGCTTGCGCCAGGCGAAACCGGCGATATCGTCTGGAGCTTTGCGAACACCGGCGCCTTCCAGTTCGCCTGTCTGATCCCTGGCCATATGGAAGCAGGCATGCACGGACCGATCCACGTCCAGAGCAATTGAACATACCGAACAAGGAGACCACCATGAAACCGATCAGGACCGCCCTCGCCGCAGTTTTCGCCGTCATTTTCACCGTCATGGGCGCATCGGCCGAACCCGTCTACACAAAGGGCGTGGTCAAAAACGTCAATCCCGAAGACGGCAAGGTGACCATCATTCACGAGGAGCTGGTCGAGCTGGAAATGCCCGCGATGACCATGGTGTTTCGCGTGGCCGACGACGCCATGTTCGACAGGCTCGAACCAGGCAAGGAGATCAAGTTCACAGTCGAACGCCTGAATGGCAAGCTGACCGTCACGGATCTGAAATGACACGGGTCAAAGGGGGGGGCATGAGTGATCGCCCTGACGATCAGGTTCGATTGGATGACAACTGCAGCCATCTGGCGAAAGCCCGGCAGGCAACCAGATGACTCTGCGCACCTCTCTTCTCACGGGCATGGCCATTTTGGGGCTCGCTTTGCTGGGCCTCTGGCTATACGCGCCGTCGGTAATGGCCGAGGCCCGTGGCGTGCTGGAAGGCGAGCGCCTCAAGATGCTGGTGGCGCGCGCGGGTCTCTGGGGGCCGGTTCTGATTGTAACGCTCATGACCGTCGCGGTCGTGGCCAGCCCGATTCCGAGTGCGCCGATTGCCCTGGCAGCCGGGGCGGCCTATGGGCATCTCTGGGGCACGGTACACGTCGTGATCGGCGCCGAACTCGGAGCATTGATCGCGTTCGGTCTCGCACGGATTCTGGGGCACGATGTCTTGCGGCGAGTGTTTGGCGATCGCGTCGATGCAGGGATGCTGGGGTCGCAAACCGCATTGACGGCGACAGTCTTTGCGTCCCGTCTGATGCCCTTCGTGTCGTTTGACATGATCAGCTACGCCGCCGGGCTCAGCCGCCTGCATGCCTGGCGGTTTGCTTTGGCGACGTTGGCTGGCATCATCCCGGCAAGCTTTCTGCTTGCGCATTTCGGAGGCGAGGCAGTCAGCGGTGACCTCGGAAGGACGACATGGGCCGTTCTCGGCCTCGGACTTGTGACCGGCTTGCCCCTGCTCTGGGTGGCGACACGACGAAAGGACGGAGGGAAAGAGTGATGGCGCAACAATACGAGAAGAACAGCCTGTCACTCTTCGACGCGGTGGCGATGGGAACCGGAGTGATGATCGGGGCCGGAATCCTCGCACTCACCGGGCAGATTGCGGAAATGGCGGGGCCATGGTTCCCGCTGGCCTTCTTCGCAGGCGCGGCGGTGACGGGTTTCAGCGCCTACACCTATGTAAAGATGTCAAACACCTGGCCCTCGGCCGGCGGCATCGGGATGATCCTCACGAAAGCCTATGGCCCGACGACGATCGCGGCTGGCGCTGCGCTTCTCATGGCACTGTCGATGGTCATCAATGAAAGTCTCGTCGCCCGCACCTTCGCGACATATTTGATGCGCGGTCTCGGGCTCGAACCAGAGGGGTGGCTTGTACCTGCCATCGGTGTGGGTCTGATCATATTCGCCTATCTCGTGAACGCAGCCGGCAACCGTTCGGTCGGACTTTTTTCTCAGCTGATGGCCGTGCTCAAGGTGGGCGGGATCGCGGCCTTCGGAATCGCCGGGCTCTGGGCTGGCGGCATCTCGTTCGAGGCGGCGAATGACGGGGATGGTCGCGCGGGGGCTGGCTTCCTGGCTTCGGTCGCGCTCGCCATCCTCGCCTTCAAAGGGTTCACTACCATCACTAACAGCGGTGCCGAGATCTCTGACCCGCACCGCAACGTCGGGCGCGCGATCATTATCTCTATTGCGATCTGTGTTGTCGTCTATCTTCTTGTTGCCTTCGCCGTTGGTTCGAGCCTGCCGCTCGACCAGATCATCGCGGCGAAAGATTATGCGCTCGCCGAGGCCGCCGAGCCAACTCTGGGTCGCGTCGGCTTCTACCTGACGGTTGCGCTCGCGCTGGTAGCGACGGCGTCGGGCGTGATCGCCAGCATCTTCGCAGTTTCGCGGATGCTGGCCATGCTGACCGACATGAAGCTGATCCCGCACAGCCATTTCGGCATGCCGGGCACCATCCGCGACCATACGCTTGTCTATACCGTGGTAATCGCCGGGATGCTGACCGTCTTCTTCGATCTCAGCCGCATCGCCTCGCTTGGAGTCTTCTTCTATCTCGTGATGGACATCCTGATCCATTGGGGGGTCTGGCGGAGGCTTCGGGAGGAGATCGACGCGCGGGGCTGGGTCCTCCTCATGGCAATCGCGTTGGACGTCATCGTGCTCATAGCCTTTGCCACGCTCAAATGGCAGAGTGATCCGCTGATCGTGATCATCGCGCTATCAGGAATGACGGTCGTCTTCCTGTTTGAGCGCGTCTTCCTCGCGCTGAACCCGCCCCCGCGAGAGGCAACACATGGTGACCACGCGGCAACGCAGGAGAAACATCACTCCGTCTCTTGACCGTCCACTCACTGGAATTCTCATATCCGCATCGAAAGGACACCGAGAAATGGCAACCCACCACCATCACGAGGCCCCCGAAATCGACCCGGACGCGAAGACCGCGACGGATCCGGTCTGCGGCATGCAGGTCGAGATCAAGGAGGGTGCCCGGAGCCGCGAGTACGGCGAGGAGACATTCTATTTCTGCTCTGGCGGGTGTCAGGAAAAATTCGACACCGATCCCTATTTTTACGCCTCCGGCAATAGCCTTGCCGCAGAGACGCGTGCACAGCCCGGGGCGCAGTATACCTGCCCGATGCATCCCGAGATCATCCGCGACGCGCCCGGTGCCTGCCCGATCTGCGGCATGGCGCTGGAGCCGATGGTGCCCTCGGACGAGCCCTCCGAAGAGTTGACGGATTTCACACGACGGATGTGGATCAGCGCCGCGGCGGCGGTGCCGCTCATGATCATCACGATGGGCGAACTGGTCGGGCTCGACGTGCGCGGTTGGCTCGGCCACCGCATGTCGGTCTATGTCGAATTCCTTCTGGCCACGCCGATCATCCTCTGGGCGGCGTTGCCTTTCTTTCGGCGCGGCATCAATTCGATCCGCAACGCATCTCCCAACATGTGGACGCTGATTTCGCTCGGCGTCGGGGCGGCCTACCTCTATTCGCTGGCGGCGACCTTCGCGCCCGGGAACTTTCCTGAACAGTACCGGATGGGCGATGGCGTCGGCACCTATTACGAGGCCGCCGTCGTGATCATCGCGCTGGTCTTTGTTGGGCAGGTTCTGGAGCTGCGCGCACGCGAACGCACCGGCGATGCGATCCGCGCACTTCTCGACCTCGCTCCCAAGACAGCCCGCCGCATCCTGCCGGACGGGTCAGAGTACGATGCTCCGCTCGAAAACATCGCCGAGGGTGATATGCTGCGGGTACGCCCGGGTGACAGTGTGCCGGTGGACGGCGAGGTAATCGAGGGCCGCTCCTCGGTGGATGAGAGCATGATCACGGGCGAGTCGGTCCCGGTGGAGAAGACCGAGGGCGACGGCCTGACCGGCGGCACGATCAACAAGAACGGCACACTGGCCATGCGCGCGACCAAGATCGGTGCCGACACGGTGCTGTCGCAGATCGTGGACATGGTGGCGGGTGCCCGCATGTCGCGGGCGCCAATCCAGGGGCTGGCCGACAAGGTCGCCTCGGTCTTCGTGCCTGCTGTGGTACTCGTGGCCGTTATCGCCTTCGGCACCTGGCTCTCGGTCGGGCCCGATCCGGCGCTGGCCTTTGCCATCGCCGCGGCGGTTTCGGTCCTCATCATCGCCTGCCCCTGCGCCCTTGGTCTTGCCACGCCGATCTCGATCACGACCGCTGCGGGCCGTGGCGCGCAGGCCGGCGTGCTGATCAAGGATGCCGAGGCGCTGGAACACATGGGCCGGGTCGATACCCTGATCGTCGACAAGACCGGGACACTGACCGAGGGCAAGCCCCAGCTCACCGATGTGATCGCGTTCAGGGGCGAGAAGGATGAGGTGCTTCGTCTTGCCGCCGCGCTCGAACGCGGGTCCGAGCATCCGTTAGCCGAGGCGATCGTTTCCGGCGCGCAGGAGCGCGGACAGAAACCGGAGCGCGCCGAGGATTTCGAGGCGGTGACCGGCAAGGGCGTGCGCGGCACGGTCGCCGGTCGGAGCGTGGCGCTTGGCAACGTGGCGATGATGCGGGATCTCGGGCTCGATACGGATGCGGAGGACGCGCAGGCCGACGAACTTCGGGCCGAGGGCAAGACGGCGATGTTCGTGGCGGTCGACGGGGAATTAACCGGGATCGTGGCCGTGGCCGATCCGATCAAGGAAACGACCGAGGCCGCAATCCGCGAATTGCATGCCTTGGGCCTGACCATCATAATGGCAACCGGCGACAACCAGCGCACCGCCGAGGCGGTGGCGTCGAGGCTGGGCATCGACGAGGTGCGCGCCGGGGTTCTGCCCGAGGACAAGCAGAAACTGGTCGAGGAGTTGCGCGCCAAGGGCGCGCTGGTGGCAATGGCGGGCGACGGGGTGAACGATGCCCCCGCACTCGCCGCCGCCGATGTCGGCGTCGCGATGAGCACCGGGGCCGATGTCGCGGTGGAAAGTGCCGGGATCACCCTGCTCAAGGGGGACCTCACGGGTCTCGTGCGGGCGCGCAAGCTGGCCCGGGCGACGCTGCGAAATATCCGGCAGAACTTGTTCTTTGCCTTCGCCTACAATGCCTTGGGCGTGCCGATCGCCGCAGGCGTGCTCTATCCCTTTACCGGGACGTTGCTCTCACCGATGATCGCGGCCGCCGCGATGAGCCTGTCGTCGGTCTCGGTGATCTCCAATGCGCTGAGACTGAGGCGAGTTAAGCTCTGATCTACGGGGCATCGGCTTACTGATTTACTGTTCAACATTGAAAGGAAAACGAGATGACCCAAGATCCCCTCTCACGCCGCGGACTGCTGCTCGGTGGAACCACGCTTCTGGCGACATGGCCCTTTGGGTCACTTGCGGAAACCACGGGGTCGGAAATGCATGTGATGAAGGACCCCAATTGCGGCTGCTGTTCAGCCTGGATCGAAATCCTCGAACGCGACGGCTTCCACGTGACGACCGAGGCGAGCATGGGAACGGTGCTCATGCGCTACAAGTTCGAGAACGGCATCCCCCAAAAGATGGTCTCCTGTCATACCGGTCGGATCGACGGCTACATGATCGAAGGACACGTGCCCACCGCCGATATCCGTCGGCTGCTGAAGGAACGTCCCGACGCGGTTGGCCTTGCCGTCCCGGGCATGCCCTATGGTTCACCCGGCATGGGACCGGAAAGCGCGCGCGACGCCTATGACGTGTTCCTGATCCACCATGATCGCCGCACAGAAGTGTTCAGCACCTACGAAAGCACCTGACGCCCTTCCTCGCGCCACTCCGGCAGGCCGCCTTGCATGCGGCGCGCGTTGAAGCCTTGGTGGCGGAGGCGGGCGACGGCCTGATGGGCGTATATGCAATAGGGTCCATGGCAATAGGCGACGATCTCCACCTCGGGTCGAGCGTGGGCAGGAGCCGGTCGAGATCGGCGTGGTGGCCTGTTGGGTGGGCGCGTCCTTCGCGGTGCTGGTGGCCGAGGAGATGTTCGCCTCGGGCTGTCATCTGCTGCTCCGCGTCACCTTATTGGGGCGGTTCACGCTGCAGATCGCGGCAGGGCTGCGATAAGACCGCTCATCGCGCGAGCGTGTCGAGCACAGGACAGTCCGGCACCGCCGCGCCGGAACATTGCGCGGCGGTCTCGACCAATGTCGCCTCGACGCGCTGAAGGTCGGCGATGCGCGCGCGAATGTCGGCCAGATGGCGCTCGGTGCGGGCCTTGACCTCGGCGCAGGTCGGCACTGCGCCATCGCCAAGCCCCAAAAGGCCGCGAATGTCCTCCATTGTGAAGCCCAGTTCGCGAGCACGCAGGATGAAGCGAAGGCGGGTGGCGTGCGCGGCGGAATAGATCCGGTAGCCGGCTTCGGTCCGGGGCGGGTCTGGTAAAAGGCCGGTCTTCTCGTAATAACGGATCGTCTCGATGTTGCAGCCCGAGGCGTGTGCCAGTTGGCCGCGTGTCAGGTCGCTCTCGGTCTCGTGATCGGTCATAGCGCGAATTTCTCTTGAGCCTGTAGTTGCTACAGAGATTAGAGATCAAATGACAATGTGACGAGAGGAAAACGAAATGAACTTTTTAGATGACATCCCTGATGGGGGCGGGGACGTGCAAATTTCTGCCTGCAAGGAGGACTGAGATGTCAGACAAGAACGACGGCAAGCTGATCGTGACAGGGATCGTTGGCACCGTCATCGCGGCGCTCTGCTGCTTCACGCCGGTACTCGTCGTGTTGCTGGGTGCC
>NZ_BDIY01000032.1 GCF_002072155.1 Roseovarius sp. A-2
CACTTGAACACGACCTTTGAAAATATCAAAGCACGGGTCAGAATTCTGCTGTCAAATTGACGGCTTCACAGGTTAGTCGATCCGAATAGGAAGAGCGCGACCGTAGCTTGGCGGGTCCTGCCAAAAACCTGTCAAAACCTTTTCTATTTTGCCGGGGGGTTTTGTCACTGCCAAGTAGTTGTCCTAGCGTGGGGCGGGGCAGGACGGCACAAACGACCGTTTTTAGCACAAGTTTGCTTCAACATTCAAAAATACCAAGATGATCGCCTGTGCTATAGCGCAGATATCTATGCATCTATGTCACGACACTTGAAATCTTCATTTCTTATTCAGCATGCCACCTAGCGCATCTTCGCCTGCGGCCAAGCGCTGAAGACGGTAAAGATGAGCGCCGAAGGCTATCGCCTGTTCGCGGGTCATGTCATGCCCCCGGTAAAAAGCTTCCATCTCAGTACGGATTGCAAGAGCGGGATGCCGCGCGATGCGTCCAGCGATACGCATGGCCTCAGCGCGCAGATTGGCGCGTGGGACAACATGGTTGATGAGGTTCAGCGAGGCGGCTCTATCGGCATTAATCATATCGCCGGTCAGGACCAGTTCCATCGCATGCACGTGGCTAATTTGTCGTGCCAGCCGCATCCACCCTCCAACACCGCCCATGCCGTAGGCAATCTCGGGAAAGCCAAATT
This sequence comes from Roseovarius sp. A-2, assembly GCF_002072155.1. GTDB lineage: Bacteria > Pseudomonadota > Alphaproteobacteria > Rhodobacterales > Rhodobacteraceae > Roseovarius. Next base: position 690 of record NZ_BDIY01000032.1, read on the forward strand.
GCGCATCATCTGCAGCCACGCGAATGTCCGTCATGTGCAGCATGTACAGAATACCCTGCCCCAAGCACCAACCCTGAACGGCGGCGATGATGGGCTTTGTGCGCTCCATTGTCAGAATGTCCCAGTCCCAGCCCGGTCGTCCGGGAGGCTCGCCCCGCATTTCCCCGGCATGGGGATTGAGATGGCGCCAGACATAATCACAGGGGTCCTCCTTGGCGCGGGGCGTCTTGATGTCCTCGCCCACACTGAAGGGCTTCTCGCCATAGCTGGTCAACACGCCGACTTTAACCCGGTCATCACGAGTGAAGTGTACGAGGCACTCATAAAGCTCTCGGTGCATCTGGGGATCCATGGCATTCACCTTGCCATGGTCAAACGCTATCACCGCAACCTCGCCCTCATGGTCATATTGGAGCGTCTGAAATTTCGGTATGCTCATTAGGCTCCCCTTTTCGCAGCGCGTTGGCGGATGAATTCGGCAACAATTACAAATCCTGTCATGAATAAAAACAGAAGCGTAGAAGCGGCAGCGAGTTCGGGGCTGACCTGAAGGATCGCATCGTCCCACATTTTCTTGGGTAGGGTGATCGTCTCTCCACCCGTCAGGAAAAGCGCGATGGTCAGTTCATCGAATGACACAATGAACGCGAACATGAAGGCCGAAATCAAGCCTGGCCGGATCAATGGCAATGTGATCCGGCGCAATGTCTCAGCCCGGCTGGCGCCCAGGGTATAGGCAGCCAAGTCAAGCCGCTCATCATAGCTGCGCACAACCGCGATGACGGTGACGAGGACGTAAGGTATCGCAAGAACCGCATGGCCCAGGGACAGGCCCAGCGTGGTGCCGACAAGCCCCATACGCGAGAACAGATAGAAAAGACCGACCGCGATAAAAATATTGGGGACGATTACCGGCGCCATCAAGAGAGCGAAGACGGCCGGTTTCGCCGCAAAACGCGCCCGTGCGATGGCAAAGGCAGCAGGGACACCCAGCAGCAGACCGATACCCGCGCTCAGGATCGCTACGAGCAATGACCGTCCCACCGCCTCAATCCAGCGTGGATCAGTTGTCACCGCGTCGAACCACTGCAAGGAGAACCCGCGCGGCGGCCAGGAGAGAAAACTCGCCTCAGTAAAAGCCACCGGCACGATGAATAATGTCGGCACTGCCAGAAACGCCAGGATCAGCGCCGATGTGGCTGCTAGCGGGTGCGATACCCCCCGTTCACTCAGACGCTGGGGCACGAGGGACAATGCCGCGTCGGTCATGCGGGCAAGAATGGTCAAGAAACCGGTACCGATGCGGCTCGCCATCCGACCTACCGGTCCTTTCTGCGGCGCTTTGCCGATACCTCCCCCCAGTGTCGAGAGACCGAAAACGGCATTGTAGGCCGACAGGATTGCGAGCACGGTCAACAGCACCAATACCCCGATCGCACCAGCGAAACCCCAGTTGAGCTGTTGTTGAATCTGAAAAATGATTTCCTGTACGATTACCGTATCACGCTCAGAGCCGAGAAGCGCAGGCGTTATGAAAAAGCCGAGGGATGTCACAAAAACCAGCATCCCCGCCGCTGCGACACCCGGCATAGTCAACGGAAACCAGATCAGCCAGAAGGCAGAACCAGGCCGTGCGCCCAGAGTGGCCGCAGCCAGAGTCAGGCGGCGATCTACGGCCAGCATCACGGGCAGCATTGTCATAACTGCCAGCGGCAGCATGGCGTGGCTCATACCAACCAACACGCCGGTGGTATTATACATTAGCGTCAGTGGCTGCTCGATCAGGCCCGCGCCTTCCAGCGTCTGGTTGATCGCCCCACGCCGTCCCAGAAGCACCATCCAGGCGAAGGCCCGCACCAGGAAGCTGGTCCAGAACGGCAACAATACTAACAAGAGCAGCAAGTTACGCCGCTTGCGCACCTGTGACAGCATCAGCGCCACCGGATAGGCTCCGATGACCGCAAACAGAGTAGTCAGGGCTGCAATCTTAAGTGTGATTCCCAAAAGCCGCATATATAGCGGTGTGGAGGCCAACCGTTCGTAATTGGCAAGGCTTGGTGCGCCATTGTCGACCAGGCTGAGACCCAAAAGCCAAAGTACTGGCACAGCAAAAACCAGCGAAATGTAGAGCGCCGCCGGGGCTGAAAGCCACGGACCACGCAGACGAGAGAAAAACTGCTCCATGCCTTAAGCACTTTCGCGCAAAAGCGGAACGGCAGCATCGGAAGACCAGCCCAGAATCACCGATACCCCTGGAGCAACCCCCGCATGGGTTGACCCAGTGAGTAAGTTAGCCTGAAAACGCGTGCCATCGGACAAGGTGGCAAAAAGCTTGGTGATCGCGCCAGCCATGATCCGGCTTTCGATCTTTGCCATGACGCAATCGAGACCCTCACTGCCAGCGCCCACATCAAGTATCCGTACCGCATCGGGCCTGATCATCAGCGACAAGGGTCCTTCCGGCGCAAGTCCGGCGTCGAAACGCACGACCTCACCCGTGGACAGCCGTCCGACACCCGCGCCATCGGATTCGATGGGTAAAATATTGGATTCTCCCAGAAAATCAGCAGCAAAATGTGTCCGGGGACGTCGGTAAATCTCGTCCGATGTCCCGATCTGTTCGATTCGGGCATCTTTCATAAGGCAAATCCGGTCGGACATAACCAACGCCTCTTCCTGATCATGTGTAACATAAAGAATCGTCACGCCGAGGCGTTCGTGAAGCTCTTTGATCTCTATCTGCAGATGATCGCGCAGTTTTTTGTCAAGCGCACCGAGCGGTTCGTCCATCAGGATCACGCTTGGCTCATAGACCATTGCCCTGGCCAGCGCGATTCGTTGCTGCTGCCCGCCCGACAGCTCTGCGGGAAACCTGTCTCCGACGTGCGACAGCTGCACCGTATTCAGCGCATTTTTGACGGCAGCGCCAATATCTGTTCCGCTCTTACGGCGCATCTTTAATGGAAAGGCGACATTTTCAGCGATAGAGAGATGCGGAAAGAGCGCGTAATTCTGGAATACCATGCCGATATCACGCTCTTGAGGGGGCGCGTAAGTCGCCTCTCGCCCGTCAAGCCAGATGCGTCCACTGTCGGGATTGTTCAGCCCGGCCACAGCCCATAAAAGCGTCGACTTCCCCGACCCAGAAGGCCCCAGCAAAGTCAGAAATTCACCCTCGACCATTTTCAGATCGACACTGTCCAGCGCTACAATCGGACCATATGTCTTGCGCAATCCCTCGACCTGTAACTTGATCGCCGCAGAGTGATCAATCGTATTGGTCGGGGGTGACACCGACATGTTCGCCGGGTGGGTCATCCGAGTACCCATTCGTTGAAGCGCTCGTTCGCAGAATCGCCTGCCTCGCCCCAAAACTCAGCATTGGATTTAACCATCTTGTCGAAATATTCAGGATTAGATGGCAGGACCGCCGCACGGTCTTCCGGGATGTCTGCATAGGCCGACGGATTCGTTGGACCATAGGCAAGGTCTTGTGTGAACTCTGCCTGACGGGAACCATCCGCACAGAAGGCGACAAATTCGCGCATCAAGTCGACGTTTGGGCCACCCTTGAGGATACCCCAACCTTCAAAGGTATAAAGAGCTTCGTTCCAGTTGATCGCAATCGGTGCGCCATCGTCGATGGTAACCTGTGCGCGCGCATTCCAGGTCGGACAAACATCAACTTCGCCGGTCGCCAGCAGCTGTGAAGTTTGCGCGCCACCTGTCCACCAGACGGCCACATCGTCGCGAATCTTCTCAAGCTGATCAAAAGCCCGGTCAAAATCGAGCGGATAAAGGTTGTCCGCTGACACACCTGAAGCCAAAAGTGCCTGTTCCATAGTATCAAATGCGCTGCGCCGCAGTGCGCGCAAGCCAGGCTTGCCTTCGACGTCGAACGCGTCAGCCCAGGAAGTAAGGCCATTTTCACCCATTGTGTCGGTCCGGTACGCCAAGACCACACCCACGACATCGGTACCCATAAGGTAATCCGTGCGAAGTTGAGACGGGATTTCATTGATTGCGGAGTTTTCACCGATCGTTTCCAGATAACCCTTTTCCACCAGAACTTGATGCGCGTTATCTGACAGGATCGACCCGTCCCAGACGTAGTTGCCCGCATCAACCATGCTGGAGATCATGCCCGTTGGCGCGTGTTCGCCCTGAACACCCGCCACGCGAACGCCAGTTTCTTTCAGAAAAGGCTCATAGAACGCCTTGGCGAATCCATCAGCATAGGGGCCGCCTGGATCGCGAACCGTCAGGACACGGTCCTGCGCGCGAAGAACGGCTGGGCTTGCCAGAAGAACGGAGGCTGCCCCGGCGCTCCCGAGCAGTGTGCGTCGTGTTATTGTCATTGTATCTCCCTTTCATGTATTGCAATGCAATTATTAATATTGCTTTGCAATTATTTGATACTGAGATATATCCTTGAGTCAAGCAAAAGAGGCAGTAATGGATAGCGACCAAAAAAAATCCCTCACAGAAGACGAGCCCAAGGCGCGGAAAGCTGCATCCGCAACAACCGCGCCCCGCGACGTTCTGTTCGTCGCCTCTCTAGCCAAAGGGTTTGATGTGCTCGAAACCTTCGCCGATGCACCAGGCCCCTTGTTACTTGGTGAAATAGCCGAGCGTCTGGGTCAGAACCGATCATCGGTCCAGCGCTCGGTATATACGCTTTTGCAGATCGGCTATCTGGAGCAGGAAGAGGGCTCGCGGCGCCTGCGTCCCTCGACGCGATGTCTTGAAATGGCACATATGTTCATGCGGTGCGACACGCTTGTGGATCGCGCATGGCCGTTTCTCGTGGACTGCAACGGACGCTGCAAGGAAACTGTCAACCTAAGCCAGCTGATCCAGAGCGACATCATCCTCGTCTCCCGCCTGCCCTCGCGCCATCCGGTATCGGTAAAGATGAACCTCGGGGCGCGGGCCCCGGCCTTTTGCACGGCACCAGGGCGCGCAATACTGGCCTTCCGCCCCGAAGACGACGTTGCGGCGATCCTCGACCGGGAGGTATTGCCGCCCTTCACGCCTTTTACCGAGACTGATCCTGCGATCATTCGAAACCGGCTCGACGAAGCGCGGCAATCTGGATTCGCCATCCAGAGCGAAGAACTTACACGTGGCGATATTTCCATCGCGGCCCCGGTCCTGTCGGCGGATGGTCTAGCCATTGCGGCTGTCAACGTCTCTGTACCGACATCGCGCTGGACAGCGGAGCGTCTACGCGAGGAGATCGCGCCGCTGATCCAAGAAACCGCCCAAGCCATCAGCCTGACATCCCGGGATCGAGCAACCATCCGCCGACGGCCCGAAACCTTCCGTACTTCATCTCCGAAAGCATCTTCATGAACGACACTGATCTCGCCTCCCTCGTCGCGGCCCGCCATGCGGAAATCGAAGCAATTTCTATTGCACCGGACCTGCGCGATTATCTTACGAAACGCTTTGAACGATACGGCCCGGAACGGGCGCTGAATTTCTTCGAAGACAACACCGAGCTTAGCTTTTCAGACTTGGGATCACAGGCATGGGCGCTCGCGGACGCCTTGCAGCGGCGCGGCATCGGCAAGGGCACTCGGGTGGCTGTCATGATGCCAAATCGCGTCGAATTTCCCGTCACATGGTGTGCGCTGATGCTGATGGGTGCGGTCATCGTGCCTGTCAATGTGCGCTATACATCGCGGGAACTGGCCTATGTCTGCACCGATAGCGAAGCGGAGGCCCTAATACTGGATGCCAGCCTGACGCCTGTGCTGGACGGCTGGGCTGACCGCCCCGGTCGGTTTCGCGACGCTGATGTTATCACTGTCGGAAAGGGTGACGGCAGCAGCACGGACTGGGATGCTTTGCGGCGCGACGGGGCACCCGACTGGCGTCCCGACTGGACCAGCGACAGCGCCGATCTTGCGAATATCCAGTATACGTCGGGCACGACCGGGTTCCCCAAGGGTGTCATGCTTACCCGTCGGTACTGGTTGATCACAGCACATCTTGCCTTCCATATGTTTACGCACCGGCCACATCAGGTTCTGGCCGCACAGCCGTTCTTTTACATGGACCCACAATGGCTGATGCTGACCGCCTTCTACAACGGCGGCACATTACATGTGGCAAGGCAGGCCAGTGGTAGTCGTTTCTTAGCCTGGTGCAGGCAGCATAAAGTGGACCGTGCGCTAATGCCGGAAGTAGTCGCCAAGCAGCCGACGCAACCTAACGATGCCGACAACGTGCTGGACACTGTCTGGAATTTTAACTGGCGTGGTGACATACGTCACGAGGCAGAGAAGCGCTTCAAAATCACCGCACGTGAATGTTTCGGGATGACCGAGATTGGCTTGGCGCTTTATACGCCCACCGAAGCGACGCATCGCACCAAGATGGCGTCCTGCGGCATCCCATTGCCATTCCGCCAGGCTGAGATCAGAGATGACGACTGCAGACCCGTCGTACCCGGCACCATCGGCGAGTTGTGGATAAAGGGCGACGGCGTGGCGGCTGCCTACTGGAACAAACCCGAAGCCAATGCTGAAACCTTCGTCGACGGGTGGTTTCGCACTGGCGATCTCTTCGTGCAAGACAATGCGGGCTGGTACTCAATCGTAGGACGCAAGAAAGACATGATCCGACGCTCGGGCGAAAATGTCGCTGCGCGAGAGGTTGAGGCCGTAATCCGCGAATTACCAGAGGTGCTTGAGGCCGCCGTGTTGCCAGTGCCGGATGAGGATCGCGGCGAGGAGATCAAAGCCTATGTCATTCTCACTGATGGCACGTCTCCCGCTGACCTGACACCTTCGCAAATCTTGGCTCATTGTCGGCAGTCGCTGGCCCCGTTCAAGGTACCGCGCTTCATCGCCTACGCCGACGAATTGCCGCGAACGCCGGGGCGAAAAGTAGCCAAGCATGAAATCGTGCGCACATCGCCGGATTTGCGGCAAGGCGCATATGACGCCAAATTACAGAGATGGCTGCAGTAGGATCACACATTCTTTTTACCTAAACAGTGTGACTACAGGCTGTGACCTTCACCACGATCCCTGTCCCGCGTGTTTTCATTCTCGTCGTCACCGCATTCCTGTTCGCGTTCGTCCTCGATTTCCAGCTTCTCACGCGGCTTGTTCAGCACATCCTTCAGCCGCTCATTCACAGATAGCTTACGGTCCTCACGCCCAGAGCTCTCGCCTAGCTCTGGATCGCTGTGACCGTCCAGCTTATGAACAGCCGCCGGGCCATCGCGCCCAGCGTCCTTCTCCACGATCTCTTTCAGCCGCTCGCGCGCATAATTGCGGCCTTCCGGTTTCGGCGTGTCGTCCTGGTCCCGCGACCGGCCCACGACCCGCGCCAGACGCTCCCGGAAGTCATCCGGGTTTCGGTCGCGGTCGAGATCTTTCGCGGTTGCGGCCCTGAGTGCTGCCAGACCGGCAGAGACGCGGCCCTGCCCGGCCTCGCGCTCGATGCCGTAGGTCTCGCGCGCCAGTTCCAGCCGCGCGCGCATTTCGCGGAATGCGGCGCGGGCCTGGCGGGCGGCGTGGACCACGGCCCCGCGTTCAGTGACGGGTTTGTATTCCCGTCCCTGGCGCTCGGCCATCGCCTTCGCCCGGCGCTCCATGGAATTGGCGGCTGGCCCCAGCTTCAGCTCCGGATCGCGGTCCAGATCCTCGGCGGAGAGTTGATCGCCTCGCTCCAGCGCCGCTTCGCGCTGCGCTTCGAGCGACCGGTGATCAACTCGCTCCGCCTCCCCTGCCCGCTCCAGCGCACGGTTCTGTAGATCGGCCCAGTGACCGCGCATCTGCTCGATCTCGAAGCCGCCGGTCTTGGCGGAATCGAGAACGCGCGTCTTGGTCGTAAAGCCTTCCGCTTCCAGCTTCCGGGTGGAGGTCAGAACATGGGCGTGATGGTTGCGCTGATCGCCCTCACGGTGGGGGGCATGGATCGCCACATCGACGGCCACGCCATAGCGGCTGACCAGCTCCTGAGCGAAGTCGCGGGTGATCTGCGAGCGGTCCTCGGCGCTGATCTCGGACGGCAGGGCCAGCTCCCATTCGCGGGCGGTGACGGAGTTGCGGCGGGTCTCGCTGGCCTCGACCTCGTTCCAGAGGCGGGACCGATCCGTGGCCCAGTCCGGCGCGGCTTTCGGGGTCAGGATGAAGGTCTCCTCGATGCCCTGCTTGCGGGTGTAATCGTGGACGCGACCTTCACGCTGGCACTCGATGCGCTCCCCTACACGGTAGGCCGCAGCTGCCGTGGCAGAGCGCCCGGCGCTGCGTTTGATCGTCTTCACGGAGAGGTGGTAGCTAGCCATGCGCCCTACCCTCTCCGATGAAGCGAACGATCATCGCGCACGCCGCAGCTGACCCCGACCCATGCCCCAACATGGGCCACCGGGTCAGCCGTCTTTTCCCCGATGGATCCCGCCCTGCCCCGGCGCGGTACGAGTGGAAAAGACAGCCCGCCCGAAGTGAGCCTCTGGCTCTCTGAGGCGCGGGCTAGCCAGTGATCTGCCCCCAGATCCCCAGCCTTGTGGGGGGCGGGATATGGGAATGGATCACTGGCGGTTTGCCGGGGGCAAACCCGGTTCGTGTCGGCACCGTGAGGTCCAACGACACGAACCTCCCGCAAAGGAGACGCCAGTGGCAGACCGGCCCCAACCATGGGGCATCGGGCGAGACACTGGCGCGACATTGAGGGATGCGATCCAACTGCCAAAGTTGGCCTTGGAGAGTTTGAGAGGCCGGGAGGGCCTTTCATTCCGGCGCGCACCGCGTCGGACGGAGTTCGCCATCGGCTGAGGCTTTGCCTCAAGGAGATCGCACGCAAATCTCGAAACCACAGGTGAAGAGTTTGCATAAGTGCGCCCTTGTCCTTTACAGGCCTACGGGTAAGCGCTATCGCTGGTTGTGGCAAGCCTAACCTTTACACCTGCCCTCTTTGAAGTGGATTCCCGAATTGGCCGAGACTGAGCTTGAACGTGCCGAGAAACGCTATGCCCAGGCCAAGGCTCGCCTGCAGGCTCTGAAGAACCGGGAAGCCACCAGACAGCGCAAGCTGGATACACGTCGCAAGGTGATCCTGGGCGGGGCGCTCATGGACCTGGCGGAACGAGATTCCAATGCTGCCGCCATGCTCGACCGGCTGATCCGTAACCTCTCCCGTGAACAAGACCGCAAGGCCTTCTTGGAGTGGGACGGCCCCGCCCCTACCGATGATGGTGCGTCCTGATGCGGAGCGTAATGCTCGTCTTCGGGAGTCTGTTTCGCTTCTTCGGTCGGTTGATCTTCACGCCCATCATGCTCGGATGGTTGATCGGAGCGATGGCCTTCGGGGCGATGCTTGGCTCTCTGGTAGCCACGCCGTTCATCTTCGCCTTCTTTGACCAGACGCCAGGCGAAAGCGCCTGGCAATGGCTGGTCTTCGGTCCCTTCATGTTCGTGGGTGCTGTCTTTGGGTTTCAGTACTGGCGCATGGCCTCCGGTGCTGATGCCTATTTCGGGTTGACGGGTGACAGCCACGGCTCGGCCCGGTTTGCGAACCGCAAAGAGCTGAAGAAGCTACAGCGGGAAGACGGCCTCCTGATCGGGCGCAATCCACACACCGGACGGTTGCTGCACTATGATGGTCCCGCCCATCTGATCACCCTCGCCCCGACGCGGGCCGGGAAAGGCGTCGGCACTGTCATCCCGAACCTGCTGGCGGCGGAACGCTCCGTCCTGGTCATCGACCCCAAGGGCGAGAATGCCCGGATCGCGGGTGAGGCCCGGCGGCGGTTCGGGACGGTCCACGTTCTCGATCCCTTTGAGGTCAGCGGCCATCCCTCCGCTGCCTATAACCCGCTCGACCGGCTGACGCCGGACAGCCTCGATCTGGGCGAGGATGCCGCCTCCCTGACAGAGGCACTGGTCATGGACCCGCCGGGCCAGGTGACGGAAGCGCATTGGAACGAGGAAGCCAAAGCCATCCTCGGCGGACTGATCATGTTCTGCGTCTGCCACGAGGACCGCGACCGCCGGTCCCTTGCCACCGTCCGGGAATATCTCACCCTGTCCCCGGAAAAGCTTCGGGCGCTGCTGGAGCTGATGCAGGACAGCGATGCGGCAGGCGGGCTGATCGCCCGCGCTGCCAACCGCTTCCTCGGCAAGGCGGATCGGGAAGCGGCCTCAGTCCTGTCGAACGCGCAGCGCCACACGCACTTCCTGGACTCGCCCCGGATCGCAAAGTGTCTGGCGCGATCGGATTTTGTATTCTCGGACCTGCGCCACCGGACCACTTCCGTCTTCCTGGTGCTGCCACCCAATCGGATGGACGCCTACAGCCGCTGGCTGCGCCTTCTGGTCTCTCAGGCCCTTCAGGACATTGCGCGGGACGCAGAAGCGCTAACGGCCACCACAGGCGCTCAGAGCGCGCCTCAGCGCCTCAAGGCCCCTGCCCTCTTCCTCCTCGATGAATTCGCCGCCTTGGGCCGTTTGGAGGCCGTGGAGCGCGCCATGGGGCTGATGGCGGGCTACGGGCTTCAGCTCTGGCCGATCCTTCAGGATATGAGCCAGCTCAAAGACCTCTACGGCGAACGTGCGGGCACCTTCATTGCCAATGCCGGGGTGCAACAGGTCTTCGGGGTAAATGACTTCGAGACGGCCAAGTGGCTGAGCCAGATGATTGGCCAGGAAACTGCCGGGTTCCGGACCGATAGCTTCAAGCCCGGTGATGGCCCCAGTTTCTCAAACAACCTCACAGGCCGCGATCTGCTAACCCCCGATGAAATCATGCAGCTTCCCCCGGATCGTCAGCTCCTGCGCGTCCAGGGACAGGCCACAGCCATTGCGCAAAAGCTGCGCTACTACGCTGATCCTGAATTTTCCGGACTGTTCACGCCAGACGCCCGATAACCTGAAAGCATTCTGCCATGTCTGACACGCCCACCTCCCCTGCCCCGCTCTCGGACGATGATCTGCGCGAGACGCTCGATCTCCTCGCCACGGCTGTCGCCAGCATCTCGGATCGGGTGGATGATCAGACACGGGTGCTCGACCGGGTGAACAAGACGGCGGCGGAAGCCCGTTCGGCTGCCTTTGCCGCTCAAAAGCAGACGGACCCCGAACACTATGGTGAGATTGTCGGCGCAACCATCGACGGCAGGATCGGCGATACATTGGATCGCGTTGGCCAGATGGCCGGTGATCTGCTGCGGGCGTCCAACCATACCCAGGAGGTTCTCAGGAAAGCAGAGGATGTCAGGTCGGACACCATGCGCCAGCTCTGGGAACGAGAACAGAAGCTGGATCGTTTCAAAAGCCGTCTTCCATGGTTCGGTCTGGGTGCTGTCGTTCTGGCTCTTGCCCTGACGGTGACGCTTCCTCGTTTCTTAGCCAGCAAGGCTTCCATGTGCGCTGTCCTTGGGGCGTCTTGGACCACGACAACCACGGGCGTCGATGCTTGCGTGTTCTATCAACGGTGAGCGGTGATGTGCTGGCGACGGTCAGCTCTGACTAAGAAGCTGGGTGTTATATTCGTGTTAGAGTCTGTGTTACGCGAATCGCGCGCTCACCTATGTCATTGAAAAACATGCTTTAATCCAGTTTATTTTTGGTCCTTGGTGGGTGAAATTACGATAAGAGGTGTGTAATCTTACGAAAGATGGTGTGTAATCTTACGAAAGTCTGCTGGTGGGTGATACTACGAATCCCTTGCCTCGGTGGGTGAAATTACGAATAGTGCCCCTATGGTGGGTGAAATTACGAAACCGGATCGGACGCCTCTTCTTCCCTTGCGACATGCACAGGGGGATTTCTTCGTTTGCGACATCTTTGATGCCGCGCCTAAGGGGGACATGGCGTCGATGGCGCACCCGATCTTCACCCTCTCAACTAAGCCTGATACCAAGAAACGGCGCTACGTGGCGACCGATGGTAAGAGCTACGTGGAGATCAGGCCCAACATGATCGGACTCGCAACCGTCCATGACCGTGATGTTCTGATCTACTGCATTTCCCAAGTGATGGCGGCTTTGAATGACGGCAAACAGGTTCACAGAACCCTCCGATTCAAGGCCTATGACCTTCTTGTCGCGACGAACCGTCCTGTGGCCGGAACCGGATACAGCGGTCTGAAAGCTGCGCTGGAACGCCTCCAAGGGACGCAGATCGAAACCAATATCACCACGGGCGGCGTGGAACAGATTGACGGCTTCAGCCTGATAGATCGCTACCGCATTGTTCGCGAAACCCGTGATGGCCGGATGCTTGATCTTGAAGTCACCCTTTCCGATTGGGTCTTCAACGCCATCGCCGGGGATGACGTTTTGACGCTCAATCGCCGCTACTTCCAGCTTCGCAAGCCCCTGGAACGTCGCCTTTATGAGCTGGCTCGTAAGCAATGTGGGATGCAATCAGAGTGGAAATGTGGCTTGGACAAGCTGAAAGACCGAACTGGCTCCACGTCTTCCGACAAGGAGTTTCGGCGTCTCGTCAAAGCCATCTGCAAGGCGGATGAGGAACACAACCACATGCCGGATTATGCCTTCAGAATGGAAGCGGACATCCTCACGGTAACACCCAAACCGGAGTTTCTGGAGAACTACGCTCCCAAACCGGAACAGGACAGGCTGACCGGCGGCTACGTCCTGCCTCTCTCGCCCGACACACTGGAACGGGCGCGGGAGCTGGCTCCCACATGGGACATCAAGATTCTGGTCGGAGAGTGGCGGAGCTACGCCGCCAGACAGAAGGAACCCCCGAAGAACCCGGATGCTGCATTCCTCGGTTTCTGCAAGAGCTGGTTCAAGAAACGCGGTCGCAACGGCTGGTAGAATAATTACTCAACCGCTCATTTACTCAAATACTCAGACCAAAGGTCACGGGTGATGTCGGAGATCGACCGCCCCTCCTCGACCGCTTTCATCTTGATTCTGCGATAAAGCGCCTCCTCGATCTCGGCATTGAGGCGCTTTTTCTTCTCTACCGTCTCCGTGACGTCATGCAGGATGCGCTTGCGCGCCTCGTCGCCACGGCTTGGACGTTTGGCGGAAAGGGCCATCATGCGATCTCCCGTGTTTCGGCAACAAGCATCGCCAGTATTTCGTTGCTCAGCGCTGTGGTTTCCGCCCTCGCTTTAGGATTGTCAGCGTCGAACACAGTCAGCCCTTCAGATGCCGTCTGGGGATAGACTTGGCGCTGCGTGATCGTCGTTTCACAAACCGGCAAGGCGTAGTCGTCTAGCGCGGTTCGCACGTCACTGCCCAGCCGGGTTCCTTCCACGACACGGGAGACCACAAACCCGGCACGCGGCGATCCGTCCGTGACCTCTTGGCGAGCCTTGATGAAATCCACCAAGTCCGACGCGGCCCAAATGTCATATGGCGATGGTTGAACGGGGATCAGAACGAAGTCGCTAACTTTGATGCAGGCGGCGATCATGTCTTCTAGTTTTGCCGCACCGTCAATTACTACGTAATCGTAGTTTGCTGCCATACTGGTCAGCGTCTTAACGTTGTTGGCCCGGTCCAGCGCGACCAGCTCTATGGGATTGTCTTCGCTGGCTGCGTGCCAGTCACGTGCGCTGCCTTGTGGATCGCTGTCAACGATCAGAACCGAGTGTCCCAGCTCGTGCAGCGATCTGGCCAGATTGGTGCTGATCGTGGTTTTGCCGCTGCCACCTTTGGGGTTCAAGACGGAAATTATACTCATTGCCCTGCCTCGTTTGTGTATTTACTCAAGAGTGTAAATGAGTATTTGAGGCGCGGCAAGTTTAGCGTGGCTGACGTTATGTAGACATAGGCGAGAAAGCGCGTGATGAATAAGCAACTCGATCACTCAAAAACTCATTTGAGTAAACGATAAAGGACTCAGCTCGAATGCTGCGAACTTGCTATAGCTGCCCCTGCCGCGCCCTGACCTCCTCAATGAAATCACCGACAGACCAGAGCCAGCCGCGCTGCGCGGCGGTGTAGCTGTCCTGAACAGGGGAGGGGACCACGAGTTGAAGGCTGGACGCCTCCATCTGGTCTGTCTGTGGCTCTGAAATCCCCGGCTCAAGCGTCAGAAGGTGCTTGCGGCTGATCTTCTCGGCTTCCGCCAGAACCTGCCGCCAGCGATCCTTACAGGTGGATTTGGCTCCCAGCATCGTCAGGCGGGCGTCTCCACCGGCCGGAGCCGCGTGATAGGTCTCAAGATCGGGGAACAGAAAATCGGGCTTGTGCTTGTGTTCTGTCACCGCACCCCGGACATGCCGGATGTCATGCGCCCTGAGCACAGCAGCCATGTGGTTTTCCAGCGAATGCCCCATGCGGGATTTGCGGCGGTTCTGGACACTCAAGGAAAAGCTGATGAATCCGTCCACGTCCGTGCCGTCCGCGCTCGTGAATCCGGCCTCGATCCGCGAGGATACGACCCTGCGTTCCAGCCGCCGGAACAGAGCCTCCTCGTGGTCAAGCCAAGCGATGAGCGCCGCGTCCGGGTCATCCTCGGCGCGGACCTCGGGCAGGGTGAGGCGGGCAAGATCGGAAAACTCGGCCGTCTTCGGGAAGGTGGTGCCGAACCTGTCTATGATGCTGTCCAGCTTGTCGGCTTCCGGCTCTTCGAACTCGACGCCGATCTCGTCCAGAATGAAGCGGGCCGCGAAGTCCAGCTCCGGCTCCTCGTCGGAGAACTCGCGCGACACGAAGGACTTGCCCTCGGGACGCAGACCGAACAGCCAGAAAAGCTGCTGCTCGCTGGTGGACCCCTCCGGGGCCACGATGAACCACAGGACACCACCCTGATCCTTGGCTAGGAACAGGGTGTCTCCGGCCTTCATGGCCTCCGTGACAGGGTTGGAAGGGTAGTAGAGGCGCCATTCGGCGGCGCGGGGCTTGTTGAGGCGCGCGTCGTAGTGTGTGGCCCAGCTCTCCTCGGTGAAGCCCTCCTGATCGCCGCCCAGCCAGATATAGATCGCGGGGAACTTCTCCTGATGGTTCTCGCCTAGAAAGTCGTCCCGCATCTTCTTCGTCGTGCCGACCTCGTGCTGGTTGGATGTCTTCGGCTCGGCGTCCACGGCGGACAGGCGCTTGACCCCGACACCCTCGAAATAGTCAGACAATTGCCCGCGTTTTATCACCACTCACCTCCAGTGTTTTTATATCCGATTTCAACCACATGGCGCACTGATCGACAACGCTGTCGAAGGGCAGGCGGGTCTTTCCCTTCAGTGCGCACTCCCAGACCGTACCGACACGCCAACCGGTGCCCGCCAGTGCCTCGCGTTGGTTCCGGTCGCGCTCGATGTTCCGGTCGATCTTCTCGCGCCAGAAATCCTCGCGGCTTTTGGGCCAACGAAACAGGTGGCAGTCGTGACCGTGCCAGAAACAGCCATGCACGAAGATCACGGCGTTGCGGCCGGTGAATACGAGATCAGGCCTACCAGGCAGGTCCTTGCGGTGCAGCCGGAACCGGAATCCGCGCCTGTGAAGCGCGGACCGTATCGCCAATTCCGGCTTGGTATTCTTCCCTTTGACTGCGGCCATCATCCGGCTTCGGACGGCTGTGGGAACCGTATCGGCGGGCATCACGCGTTCGCCAGCGAGGCCTCCGGGATTTCCGGATACTCGGCTGGCACTTCGCAGGCGGCGTAGGCACGCCTCTCGTCCAGTGGAAGTTGCGTCTGGATGTTCACCGGCACTTTTCGGCCGTCCAGCTCCATCGCCTCGGCGATCCGCGTCTGCATGAGCCGTGCGACGGCGTTCACGACGGGCACAACGACCGCATTGCCGAACTGGCGGTAGGCCTGTGTGTCGGAAACGGGGATTTTCCACTCGGTCTGCCGGGGCTTCTCGAACCCCATCAGACGGGCGCACTCGCGCGGCGTGAGGCGGCGCGGCCGGTCGCCCTTCTGCGCGATCAGGATTTCGGAGCCGTCCTTGTAGTAACGCGCGGACAGGGTGCGGGCCACATCATCGGGGCCGAACAGCGAAAACCCGAACCCGTTCCCGGCGCTGCGGTGCTTCTCCTTGTAGCCCTGAAGGTAGCTCCACATGTGTTCGGTCAGCGTGTATTTCGGATCGACCTCTCTATCGAGGATCGAGCCGAGGGTAGGGCCGTCGCCTTCCGGCACGACGAGTTGGTCGAAGTCGAACTCAATGCTGTGATCCTTGAAGCCGACAATGAAGATGCGCTCGCGCTTCTGCGGCACCCAGGGCGTCGAGCTGATGACTTTGTGGAACACCCGGTAGCCCAGCTCCTTCTCCAGCACATGGATGATGGTTGCGAAGGTCTTGCCGCCGTCATGGCGCTCAAGGTTCTTCACATTCTCCAGCAGGAAGGCAGGGGGACGGTGATGGTCGATGATCTTGGCGAGATCGTAGAACAGCGTACCCTGCGTGTCGCAAAGGAAACCATGCGGACGGCCAAGGGCGTTCTTTTTGCTGACACCCGCAATCGAAAAAGGCTGACACGGGAAACCGGCCAGCAGCACGTCATGGTCCGGGATTGTGTCCGGCGCGACGGCATAGGGCCGCACATCTTCCGCGAAGACATGTTCGCTGTCGGCAGGCTCGGGGAAGTTGGCGCTGTAGGTTTCCCGGCTGAACCGGTCCCACTCGGCCGTGAACACGCAGCGCCCGCCGATAGCCTCGAAGGGGAGGCGCAGCCCCCCGATCCCGGCGAAAAGGTCGATAAACCGAAACCCTGCGGGCCGTTCGCCCGTGCAGCGCGCATCGGCCGTCTGACGCAGCTTCTCCAGCCGGAGCTGGTCGATCCGCTTGCCTTCGCCCTTCATGTTGCGCCGGATTGTCCGGTCACTCACGCCTAGAAGCTCCGCCGCCGTGTCGATGTCGAGACCGGCGCGCTCCATCAACTCTGCAAATTCTGTCCGTGGAAGCGCGTTCATGTACCTGCCCCTTATCTGTGTCTGTTATTGACAACATGTCATAATCTGTCCCAGAAGCTTTGGGAACCCCGCTTATGCTATTTGTTCACATTTTGTTCTAAGTCTGCGTTAAAGCCGAACAGCGCGAGTGATGAGGGAGATTTTCAGATATGATCCCAAGTCACTTCGGTGGCGAGATACTCGCGGATGACCGTTCGCACGATAAATTGGCCTTGGTCCATCACCGCGAAACGGTAGACATTTGGTTGAACGACCACCCAACCATCTGGCCTCATATCTTCACCGGATACCAGCCGCTGCATCAAGCGGCTACCTACCTCGGGCCATCCAGCTCCGTAGTCGATAGATTCAAAGTTCGCCAACATATCGGGGGACAGGGTAGGGATCGGCTGGATCGCCACCCGCGCCGGTTCACCCTCCGCAGGTTGTCCATGCTCGAACAGCACATGGCCTCGGGCATTCTTTACAACGACATTCTGAATTCTCGCCATGTCCGGGACAAAGGTGATCCGATCGTTTCCATCCGCGTCCTTGACGATTTGAAGTTGGGACTCGATTTCATCCTGAAGGCGGTGGTTGCTGTCCAGTATCTTCTCGGACCGCGCTACAACCTGCTGATCCGGGTCTGCACTCCCCGCGAGAACCGCCCCCAGGAATGCTGTGAAATATTCCTCGTCATTCGAGAACGAAGTGTTGCAGGGCTTACATATGCGGACGGTCGGAAGGTCATTCGGGAAGGGACGATCAAGTATGGTTTTTGAGGGAACATGATCGAGATTGCTCTCGACATTTTCCAAGCCAGCGTTGCAGTGGATACACCATCCCTTGTGCCGTTCGTCGGAATAGTCCCGCATCTGCTTCATCGGTAATTTCCTCTCTACTTCAATGAATTCTACGCCCGCCGCACGGTTCTTTCGCTGACTTTGAACAGCCGTGCGATCTCCGGAACGGCACGGTGTTCGTCATCCCTCATGCGGCGCACCTCGTCTTTTTGAGCAGGCGACAGGGCAGGGGGCCTGCCCCCGATGCGGCCCTGCTTGCGCGCGGACGCGAGGCCTTCCTTGGTCCGTTCGGAAATCCGTTCCCGTTCGAACTGTGCAATGGATGCGAATACGTGGAACACAAGGCGACCGGCCGGCGTCGTTGTGTCGATGTCCTCGGCAAGGGACCGGAAGCCGGCACCGCGTTCGCGGATCGTTTCCACGATTTCCAAAAGGTCCCTCAACGACCGGGCAAGGCGGTCGTATTTAGTAACGGTTACGATATCGCCGTCACGGAGCTGGTCCAGCATCCTGTCCAGCTCGGGCCTCTCACGCTTCGATCCACTGATCCGGTCGGCAAACAGCTTGTTGGCTCCGGCCGCCGCGAGGGCGTCGGTCTGGGCATCGAGGCTCTGGTCATCCGTGCTGACGCGGGCATATCCGATAATCATCTTGCGACATGGCCAGAAACGTATAGTTTTGTCCAGAATGTAAAGACCAACCAAAGCCCCGACAGGTGGCGCGTGGAGCCATAAAAAATTGGAAGATGGGCCAGAGCCAGAGCCGTTGGGTGAAGTTGTTGATCTGTTCTGTGGCGTCGGCTCGCTGAGCCACGGCCTCATGCGGGCCGGTTTCGATATCAGGGCAGGCTACGACACCGACAGACGCTGCAAACACGCATTCGAGACCAACAATGAGGCGACTTTCCATACGAGGGATGTTGCGCTGTTGCAGCCGGAAGAAATACTGGCTCACTTCTCGGGCAAGCGTCCGTCCGTGCTGGCAGGTTGCGCTCCATGCCAACCCTTCTCAACCTATAAGCAACGGTATGACGAAGACCCGAGATGGGATTTGGTTGACAGCTTTGCGCGACTTGCCGTGAAGGTCTCGCCAGACTTCATCACAATGGAAAACGTCCCCGCACTTCTGAAATACAAGGCCGGGGCCGTGTTCTCGAACTTCAGCCAGACCCTTCAGAATGCCGGATACCATGTGAGTTGGCAGGTCGCGAAATGTGAGCTGTTCGGCGTGCCGCAGAAACGACGACGCCTCGTTGTGGTTGCCTCTAAGGCCGCGAATCCGCCCCAGCTCTCGCCAACGCATCAAACACCCCTGACGGTGAAGGATGCGATTGCAAACCTGCCGCCTGTCGCGGCGGGAACAAGAGCGGAGAACGATCCACTGCACATCTCGGCGTCCCTGTCCGAGACCAATCTACGCCGCATCCGCGCATCACAACCGGGCGGAACATGGCGGGACTGGCCCTACGAACTGAGGGCAAAGTGTCATCAGCGATCGTCCGGGAAAACATACTCGGGAGTGTATGCGCGGATGGTCTGGGATGCGCCGTCTCCTACGATGACAACCCAATGCTATGGGTATGGCAACGGTAGATTTGGTCATCCTGAACAGGACAGGGCCATTACCTTAAGGGAAGCGGCGCTCTTGCAGTCTTTCCCCCCCCAGTATTCATTTTTGCCCGATGACGAAATTCCTAACATGTCTGAAGTCGGCAGGTGGATCGGCAACGCCGTTCCGGTCGGGCTGGCGCAGGCGATCGGCAGATGTATCGGTTCGGTGATTAAGGAGAACGAGTTTGGCAGCAAATAAATCACCTGATCCCTACCGCTTCGAGATTTCGCTGAGTGTCCTGAACCATCTCGGGCGGAACCTTTACAGGAACTTCGTCACGGTTCTTGGTGAGGCAATTTCAAACTCCTGGGACGCCAACGCCAAGAACGTCTGGATCGAGATTGACCGGGAAAATTCGTCATTCTCGATAAAAGACGATGGCGACGGCATGGACAGCGGAGATTTTCAGGGAAAATTCCTGAAGATCGGATATTCCAAGCGCAAGGCGGGTGGCAGCAAGTCCTCCAC
Organism: Roseovarius sp. A-2; assembly: GCF_002072155.1. Taxonomy (GTDB): domain Bacteria; phylum Pseudomonadota; class Alphaproteobacteria; order Rhodobacterales; family Rhodobacteraceae; genus Roseovarius. The sequence continues at coordinate 20,405 of NZ_BDIY01000032.1, forward strand.
CGGACGGCCCTATATCGGTGCCAAGGGTATAGGCAAACTGGCACTGCTTTCATGCGCGAAGCGTGTTTCCGTGTTCTCCAAAACAGACGGCACAGACTACGTAGGTGGTGTTATCGACAATGCGGGCCTGGACGGCGCAATTCTTGGTGACAGAAGCACTGAAGAGTATCCGCTAGAACAACTAGACTTCTCGCTCATCAGCGAACTGCGTGAAGGCCACGAAAAGGGCACGATAATCTACTTCGAAAGCACGAACGACCAGCTCAAGAACTCCGACGCTTACATAAAGAAACTTCTTGCCCTGAGCTTCAAATTCTCGCTGCTGGACGAAGAGTTTACGATCCATGTCAGCGGCGATCCCGTCACTGTTGACGATCTGAAGCCGTTGTCCGACGCGACCCAGTTTCTATGGAGCGTCAACGGCTACACCGACGCCTACATTGACGGATTGAACAACCTCGAACTGCCCGCGTCGGAAGTGACGACACCGTTGGATATCAAGGGATTTGTCGCATCGGTAAAGAAACCGGCCAACCTCAAAATCACCGGAACCGACGAGCGCGCTACAATCGACCTGTTTGTGAATGGCAGACTCCGCGAGAAGAACATCATACGGCACATCCCGTCCCAACGGATTGTGGAAAGCTATATCTACGGGCAAATCCACTTTGACACCCTTGATCGCGAAGGCACCGATCCCTTTACCAGCAGCCGGGAAGGTATTGTGGAAGACGACGAGAAATTCCGCAGTCTGATGGATTATCTCAAGCGGGACTTGCTCACGAAGATCATTGATGAGTGGGACAAGTTTCGCCTCGAAGTCAAAGACGAAGGCGACGACGACAACACGCGAAAGTCCAAACGTGACAGGAAGGCGCAGGCACTGGTGTCAGAGGCGAAGAAAGACTTTCAACCCGATGATGACGCGCCGACAAAGGATGTTGTCGAGGAATGGCTGACTGAGATGCAGACGGATGCCGAGTTCAACACCTCTGCATATGTGGACTGCTTTCTGTCGGAAAATTTGGTCCGCAAGTACATTGGTCACAAGAACCTCAGCCCGATCGACGGTATCCAGAAAGAGATTGTCAAATTCAAGGAGCGAGAGGAGAAATCCAAGCAGGCCGCGAATATCAGCTTCCCGATCCGGCAAATCTCTCTTGATCTTAGTTACTTAGACATGGACGCTCTGGCATTCACGGCGGAGGGTAGCAAATCCACGAATACGCAATCCCTTTGGGGCGATGCTATTGGGTTCAAGCCCGTCAGAAATGCCGTAGGCCACACAGGACGCCTGACAAATGTGGCCAAGAACCACTTGAACACGACCTTTGAAAATATCAAAGCACGGGTCAGAATTCTGCTGTCAAATTGACGGCTTCACAGGTTAGTCGATCCGAATAGGAAGAGCGCGACCGTAGCTTGGCGGGTCCTGCCAAAAA
>NZ_BDIY01000033.1 GCF_002072155.1 Roseovarius sp. A-2
CCTGCTTGGCCCCATCGGGAATATCCCACCAGTCGAGGCCGAAGAGAACTTCTATGCACAGCGTGACGTGCTCGATATGGTCGCGTGAAATGAAGCTATAGGTCTCCGGTGAAACCGGGACGATTCAATCACCGACAAGCTGCGCAGTTACATCAGGCCGATCCGCAACCTTGCCGCGAAGGCCGATCATCGGGCGCACAAGGGCTTAAACAACCGGATCGAAGGATCCCATCGGCCGACTCGAAAGCGAGAGAAACTCATGGGCCGGTTCAAGTCACCCGGACAGGCGCAGAGATTTCTGGGGGCCCATGACCAGATCAACACGGTCTTCCGTCCCCGCCGCTATCGTCTTTCCGCCACCTCATACCGCCACGCCAGAACTGATGCCTTCGATCTTTGGCAAATCTACGCGCTTGAAATGACGGCCTGACGGGCTCGGGTCAGGCCTCATTCGGGCGGGTGAAAATAAGTTGGCAATGCCCCTCGAGAGCGTCCACGATCGCCGCGAAATTCGGCGCGTTTTCAAGGGCCTCCACGCCCCCTTCGAGATCGTTCGCATGCAGCAGCTGAAGAGTATAGGCCATCGGGTATCACACCTGTGTTCGAGGGAAATCGGCGTGACCGTAGGCTGGCTGTGTAACGGTGATTTGAGGGAATTGTGTCAGTCGTATGAAGGTCGATACAGGACAGTGCGGCGCAAAAACTCTCGCCCTCGCCGTACTCTCCTGAACGCGTGGTAAGCGTGCTGAATTTTTCGGATGGTAAAATTTTTCTTCCTTCCAATCCGCCTGCTTGCTACTTCTTGAAACATAACAACAACATTACTCAATTCCGGGAGGGGAATTTTCCATGCCAACCTTTTCAATCAGCGGTGTCCTAGTCGCGCGCGACGGCACCGACACCAATATTGCGGCCAACCCCGTCACGCTCGACGTGGTGGTGCCCGAGGGTCAGACGACCTTCACCTACTCGATCCTGGAGACCTTCCCGGACGATCTTCCGGAGGTCGACATCTCGACCAATGACGTCGCGGTCGGCCTGTCGGGGGCCGGGGTGCCCGCGGGCATCGACATCACCGCCGATGACGGGGCCACGTTCCTCGGCACGGTGACCACGACGGCGGGCGATTTCGTGGCGCTTGCCATCGAGGTACCACGCCCCGGCGGCGGTTTCTTCGACGCGATCTTCCCGATCGGCGGCACGGTGCCCGCGATCCCCGCGAATTTGGCAGAATTCAACGCGCTGGAAGGCACGGTGACCGGCTTCGCCACCGCCACCGGGGCCTTCGCGCCCGGGGCCACCATCGATTTCGGCACGCTCGCGAACACGGTATTCGATGCCAGTCCGAATGTGGTGCAGGGCACCGATGGCGATGATGTTCTTGAAGGCACGGCGGGGAATGACCTGATCACGACCGGGGATAATCCGGTCGAAGACGTTGTCGTGGGCTCGGCCGGTAGTGACACGATTGATTTCACCGGCATCACGGGCGATCCGGGCGGGTCCGTGGTTGTCGATTACAGGAGCCTCGGCACGACGATCGATGTGCAGGTCGACGGCGCGGCCAATACGGGCAGCGTGGTCAAGACCGGGCTGGGCACCGATACGTTGGTGAATGTAGAACTCCCGCTCTTCGCGGGCTGGACGACGGGGGGGCTTCAGATCCTCGGCACGTCTGGCAATGACAGGTTTGACGTGACACCCGAGGGCGAGCAGTGGATGAGCATCCGGCCCGGTGACGGGGTCGATACGATCATCGCGAGCGCCGACGCTGCCGTGCGTGTCAACAGCGGCGATCCCATCGGTCAATTGCGACTCGATTTCCGGGACGGCAACGGTGCCAACGTCAACTTCGCCACCCGCACCATCGCCAATGACGGTTTCGGCAATGCCGAGACCATCGGAGGCACCGGCCCGATCTGGGAGATGATGGGCTCTGCCGGAGACGACGTCTTCGTGGGCTCGGACAATGCAGATTCTTACCGCTATTTCGGCGGCAACAACACGCTTGAGGGCGGGCTCGGATTCGACCGGTTGCGCTACGACTCGCTCGTCCAATCGGTCAATATCGACGCCACTGCCGGTGTGGCGACCGGGACGCACAGCAACGGCACCACATTCACCGACACGATCAGCGGGTTCGAGCGTCTGCGCGGATCGAACGGGAATGACACGATCACCGGCGAAGCCGGGGTGGATAACCGGCTTGAGGGGAGAAACGGTGCCGATACGCTCGACGGCGCGGGCGGGAACGATACTCTCGACGGTGGCAGCGGCAGCGACTGGTTCACCATTCGCACCGGGGCCACCACCATCGTGGATTTCGAACTCGGCACCGACGTGATCGACGTGCAGATCGCCGGGCTGAGCGTCGAGGCGCGCAACACGGCGTTGCGCAATGCCGCCGAGGACAACGCGAACGGCGGGGCCGTCGCCGATTTCGGCAATGGCAACACGCTGCATTTCGCGAACCTGAGCGCGGCGGAGGTGGCCACGCTCGCCGAGCCCGAGGGCCCCGGCGGTGGCACCCTCGTGCAGGGCTCGGGGGGCGATGACAATCTCTTCGGCACCGCCGGGGACGACACCATCCTCGCGCTTGGCGGCAATGACTTCATCGATGCCGGGGACGGGGACGATGTCATCAATCCCGGCGACAATCTGGGCGACAGCTCCGGGGGTGACGATTTCATCATCCCCGGCCTCGGCAATGACACGGTCGACTTCACCGATCAGCTGGTCGGTTTCGTCTCGGTCAATTACGGCTTTCTCGATGCCAGCGGCCAGAGCATCACCGTCGATATCGACGGCGGCGCGAATACCGGCACAGTCGGCTATTCCGGCGGCGACATGGACACGTTCGTCAATGTGAACAATCCCCTGGCGTCGGGCTTCTCGACCGGTGGTCTCGCCATACGCGGCACTGCCGGCGACGACACGTTCAACCTTGCGCCCGAGGGCGAACAGTGGATGAGCGTGCGCCCCGGGGACGGTGTCGATACGCTCAACATCAACGGCACCGGGCTGGTCCGGGTGGATTTCCGGGTAGTGAACGAGGGGATCGACGTGAACCTCGCAACGGGTGTCATCGCCAATGACGGGTTCGGCAATGTCGACACCATCACCGGGACCGGGTCGGTCTGGGAGGTGCAGGGGTCCCGTCTCGGCGACCGCTTCACCGGCTCCTCGTCCGACGAATCCTATCGCGCACTCGGCGGCGGCAACACCCTGGACGGCGGGGCCGGTTTCGACCGGGCGCGCTATGACCGGTCGGATTTCACCTCGGTGCAGATCAATGCCTCGACCGGCGTGGTGACCGGCACGCTTTTCGACGGGCAGTCCTTCACCGATACGATCACGGGATTCGAGTATCTGCGCGGCTCGAACGGCGATGACACCATCACCGGCGAGGCTGGGGTCGACAACCGCTATTCAGGGGCGGGCGGCAGTGACACCTTCGTGCATCTGGGCGGCAATGACAGGATCGATGATTTCGAGATCGGCGCGGACGTGCTGGATCTGCGCGCGCTGAACGTCACCGAGGCGGAAATCGCGGCGGCTCTGGCCGGGGCGGTGGATACCCCCGGCGGGGCGCTGGTCAGCTTTGCGGGTGGCTCCTCGGTGCTTCTTGACGGTCTGAGCGCGGCCGCGGTGGCCACGATCCAGCCGCTTGTCAGCGTCCCCGGCGAAACAATCTCCAGCGGCGGCACGAGCGACGCCCTCGCGGGCGGCGAGGGCGATGACACGATCACGGCTGGCGCTGGCAGCGACACGATCGATGGCGGCGAGGGCGATGACGAGATCAATACCGGTCAGGGCTTCGACCTCGTCAATGCGGGTGGCGGCAATGACCTGGTATTGGGGCTGAATGGCTTTGACACGCTGAACGGCGATTCGGGCAATGACACGCTCGAGGGCAATTCGGGCAGTGACGAGCTCAATGGCGGCGACGGCGATGACGAGTTGCAGGGTGGCCAGGGCGCGGACCTAATGCGTGGCGACGGTGGCGCCGATCTTCTGGTCGGGCGCGAAGGCTTCGACACGCTTGAGGGCGGTACTGGCAATGACACGCTGCAGGGCAATTTCGGTCGCGACCTGCTGCGCGGGGGCGACGGCGACGACCGGCTCGAGGGCGGCGTCCAGGCCGACACGCTGGAGGGCGGAGCGGGCACTGATCTCCTGCTCGGGGCGAGCGGTGCCGACCTGCTCAATGGCGGCGAGGGCGACGACCGTCTCGAGGGCAACGCGGGCAACGACACGCTCGACGGCGGCGCGGGCAATGACGTGCTGCGCGGCGGGCAGGGGGCCGATACCTTCGTGTTCCGTCTGGGCTCTGGCAATGACCGGGTGGTGGATTTCGGCACTGTGGATGCGGTCGAGATCGAGGCGGCACTGCTGGGTGGCGGCACGCCCGATGTGGAGGATCTGCGGGACATTTCCACGCTCGACGCCGACGGCTTCCTGCTGCTCGATTTCGGGAATGGCGACACGCTCACCTTCACCGGCATCACCAATACCGGTGCCATCCTGGGCGATGTGAGCTTTATCTGAGGCTTGCCCGGCCAGAGGCCGGGGCCGGAGCGAGGATGTTTTCGCAGCGCATGCAGAAGAGACCGTAACCGATGGAAGAGCCAACCAAAACAGGGTTGGCTCTTTTTTCTTGAAAGATAAAATCTTTCATGCTTTCATACCTGTAATATAATTTCGTGCCTTTCGGGGCCGTCGGTCAGTATTGGTGGCATCCATTTCAGAGTTCGAATGATCATGCGCGGCCAGTGACTGTTCAGATTTAACGGCCGCTCCGAATGAGTTTGAAAAAGTAAAATTCTGGGGGGGGGACCATGAATTTTATTGTATCGGCCTATAGCGTGTCGCAGGGCGCGCTCCTGACCGCAATAAATCTGGGTGCGCTTGGAGCAAGGCTGGATCTGAGCGAGCCGCCCATAGAGATATCGCTGATCGACGACGATGGTGTCCTGTCCATCGCGACCCCGGCGGAGACGTCGGTGCAGATCGGAGACGACGATCAGGGGCCGGTTACGGAGGTCGCATTCCGCCGCTTCAGCCTTGAACAGGACGGTACCGTCATCCCCGTGGATTTCGCGGTGCTGTCGCGTGCAGCCGTCGCGGATGTGCTTCTGGTGCCTCTGGACCGACAGGGCGGCACTATCGCGTCGGCGGATCTGATCGCGTCAGATCAATATGCGGCGGGTGACCCGTTCGAGGGGCTCGATGTCGCCTTGGAAATTCCGCCCGACAATGTCGCGCCGGTGACCGTCGATGACAGCGCCTCGGCAGCGGAGGGCACCAGCATCGCTATCAATGTGCTCGCCAATGACAGCGATGCCGATGGCGATACGCTCACGCTGACGGCGGTCTCGGGGGCCACGCTCGGCGCTGCCGTGATCTCCGGCAACCGGATCGTCTATACGCCCGATCCCAATGCGGAGGGCATCGACACATTCACCTACACGGTCTCAGATGGCACGGTCGAGGAAACCGGCACGGTCACGGTGACCGTAACGGCGGATGACATCATCGACGGCACCGGCGGCAGTGACAGCCTCACGGGCACGTCGGGCGATGACACGATTGCCGCCGGACCGGGCAATGACACGCTCGACGGCGGCGATGGCGATGATGTGATCGATACCGGGCAGGGCTTCGACCTTGTCAACGCGGGTGGCGGCAATGACTTGGTATTGGGCCTGAGCGGGGTCGACACACTGAACGGCGATGCCGGCAACGACACGCTTGAGGGCAATTCGGGCAGTGACGAGCTCAATGGCGGCGACGGCGATGACGAGTTGCAGGGTGGCCAGGGCGCGGACCTGATGCGCGGCGACGGTGGCGCGGACCTGCTGGTCGGGCGCGAAGGCTTCGACACGCTCGAGGGCGGCGCGGGCAATGACACGCTGCAGGGCAATTTCGGCCGTGATCTGCTGCGCGGGGGCGACGGCGATGACCGGCTCGAGGGCGGCGTCCAGGCCGACACGCTGGAAGGCGGCGACGGCGCCGATCTTCTGATCGGGGCGAGCGGCGGCGACGCGCTCGGGGGCGGCGCGGGCAATGACACGCTGCAGGGCAACAACGGCACCGATGTGCTCTCGGGCGGTGCGGGGGATGACCTGCTCGAGGGCGGGCTCGCCAATGACGTGCTCAACGGCGATGCGGGCAACGACAGGCTCGAGGGCGGCAACGGGGCTGATCTGTTGAATGGCGGCGAGGACGACGACCGGCTCGAGGGCAACGCGGGCAACGACACGCTCGACGGCGGCGCGGGCAATGATGTGCTGCGCGGCGGGCTCGGGGCCGACACGTTCGTGTTCCGGGTGGGCTCGGGCAATGACCGGGTGGTGGATTTCGGCAATGTGGATGCGGTCGAACTCGAGGCGGCACTGCTGGGTGGCGGCACGCCTGAACCACTGGATCTCATCCCCTTCGCGACCCGCGACGCCGACGGCTTCCTGCTGCTCGATTTCGGGGGCGGCGACACGCTCACCTTCACCGGCATCACCAATACCGGCGCCATCCTTGATGATGTGAGCTTTATCTGACGGCCGGAGCACGGGCTTCGGGATTTGGAAATCGACCGAACATGGATTTTCGAAACTAACATTGATTGTTTGGGGGACGGTTCAATGGCTTTGGACAACAATTCGAATGCTGCATCCTGGATCGATCTGGCGCAAGACGCGCTGCGGTCGCTGGCCGAGGAAGATGCCGCGTTCGGGCACCGGCTCAAGACCGCCTATGAGGCCATGGACTTCGCCTGGCGCGAGGCCGGAGGCGCGCAGGGCGGTGAGCATCTCGCGGATGCCGAGCGGGCCCTCGGTTATGCCGCGCATCACAGCCTGACCCTGCTGTTTCCCGCGCATCGCGCGCTGTTCGATCAGGCCCTGATCGACAAGGGCTTTCCCCTCGCCCCCGCCGCGACCGATGCGATGGCGCAACTCGGCATCGCCGCGGCGCAGGGTTTCGTGACCAGGGCCGAGCAGGGCGGGCTGGCGGCCTCCGGGCTTGCCATCGTGGCCGGTGTCTCGCTGGGCGGCGATGGCGACGTGGCGCTCGGTGATGCCAATGAGCGTTTCGTGAGCACCGATCCCGGCGAGAACGCGATTGCCGGGGCCGGGGGCAATGACACGCTTCTGAGCGGCGGCGGCAATGACGTGCTCGATGGCGGCGCGGACGATGACCTGCTGATCGCGGGCGCGGGCGCGGATGTGCTGATCGGCGCCGGGGGGGCCGATGTGCTGACCGGCGGGCCCGGGGGCGATATCTTTGCCTTCGACGCTGCCGATCCCGGGGTCGCCTCGGGCCCCACGATCGAGCGGATCACCGATTTTACCCCCGGCGTGGATCGCGTCGAACTGACCGGGTTCGACGGTCTGACGGATTTCGCCTCGCTGAGCTTCACGCCGCAGACCGGGGGGCCCGCGCTCAGCCTGCCCGGCGACCGCCTCGTGATCTTCGAGGGTCTGGCCGACGAGACCGCCCTCGGACCCGGGGATTTCGTTTTCGCCGACGCGCCCCGGCAGATCGATCCGACCGGGTTTCCCCGGCAATCCCTGACCGATGCCGATGACCGCTATATCGTTGCGGGGTCGGCCGCCGACACGGTGATGGGGCTCGACGGCGATGACGCCATCGTGAGTGGCGGCGGCGGTGACCTGCTGAGCGGCGATGGTGGCGATGACGTGCTGATCGGCGGGGCCGGTGACGATACGCTGAGCGGTGGTGCCGGACGCGATGTGCTGACCGGCGGGGCGGGGGCGGATCTGTTCCGGATCCTGGCCGCCGACGACGCCCCCGATCAGGGCTTCGTGCTGGATACGATTACCGATTTCGAGAGCGGCACGGATACGGTGCAGCTCGAGGGTTTTGCCGGGATCACCGCCTTCGCGGATCTGGATTTCGTCGCTTTGGCTGACGGGGTCGGGGTCGATCTGGGTGGCGGGCGATTCCTGCTTTTCGACGGCATCGACAGCGCCGAGGGGCTGGCCACGGGTGATTTCGACTTCGGCGATGCCGTGGCCCCCCTGGCCTCGCTGGCGCTGGCCAGCGATACCGGCACCTCGGACAGTGACGCTCTGACCTCCGATCCGGGGCTTACCGGCTCGGCCAGCGACAATGCCGGGCTGCGCGCGCTCGAGATCAGCTTCGGGACCACGGTGGGTTTCGTCAGTATTCTCGACCTGCTGGACGAGGCCGGCGATTTCAGCCTGACCCGGGCCACGCTGGAGGACCGGATCGGCGAGACCCTGCCCGACGGGCTCTACAATGTGGAGCTGCGCGCCACCGATCTGAGCGGGCGGACCACCTCGGCCAATCTGCGCTTCACCTTCGACGACACCCCGCCGCAGATCACGACCGCGCCCACCGGCGCGCTCGCCCAGACGGTGGACAGTCTCGTGATCGGCTTTGACGGGCCGGTGGGCGAGGCCGCCTTCGATGTGGCGAGCTATGCGCTCATGCGCGCGGGCGAGGGCGCGGTGCCCGAGATCACCTCGACCACTCGGATCGACGATCAGACCGTGCGGCTCAACCTTGCCAACACGCTGGAGAATGCCGAGTTCACGCTCGATATCGCGGCGCTGAGCGATCCGGCGGGCAACCAGTCGGCAGCGACCTCGCTCGACTTCAGCGTCGATGCCGTGACCCGCGTCGTGTCCACGCAGCCCGCCGATGGCGGGCAGCAGGCCAATCTCGACCGCAAGATCGTGGTCGAGTTCGACCGCGCGGTGAACCCCGACACGATCGACGATGACGCGATCCAGGTGCTGGCCAGCGGCACCGCCCTCGAAGGGCGGCTGACGCTGTCCTCGAACGGCAAGATCGCCACCTTCTTCCCCGACGAGCTGCTGCCGGCGGCGACGCAGCTGCGGATCATGGTCGATGGCGACGCGATCACCGGTGCCGACGGGCGCGCGGTGGATGCCGATGGCGATGGCGAGGCGGGCGGCGTGCTCGAGGCCGATTTCTCGACCGTGTCGCTCACCCCGGTGGCGGGCACCAATGTCGAGGGCTTCATCTTCGACGCCAACAACCGCGATGCCGAAGGCAACGACATTCCGCTTGAGGGGATCGTGGTTTCGGTCGTCGGGTTGCCCGGCGTCACGGCGGTGACCGACGCGACCGGACGCTTCCTGCTCGAGGACTTGCCGGTCGGCAAGGTGTTTCTCGATTTCGACGCCTCCAACGTGGTGGGCCGCGAAGGGCTCGATTTCGGCACGCTCCAGCGCCCGGTGCAGACCCAGGCCGGGCAGACCACGACGACCAATCTCAACGGCTCGCCGCTGTCGATCTTCTTTGCCGCCCTCGCGGAGGGCGACGCGGTGCAGATCACGCCCGGCGAGGCGACCGAGGCCGGGATCGGCGCGAACGGCGTGGCCAATCTCTCGAGCATCTTTCCCGACATCGACCCGTCGGAATGGGAAAAGGTCAAGGTCATCATCCCCCCCGACAGCCTGACCAACGATGACGGCACCCCGGCCACCGAGGTGACGGTCATGGCCTTCGAGCCCGACCGCATTCCGGGGCCGCTACCCGACGGGTTCGACCCGACCGTGGTCTTTACCATCAAGGCGGGCGACGCCACCAACAGCAACGGCAACGCGCAGATCGAGTTTCCCAATATCGACGGGCTGGCCCCGGGCACGATCCGCCCGATCCTGTCCTTCGATCACGACGCGGGCGAATGGGTGCAGACCGGCACGGCGATCGTCTCGGCGGATGGCGAGCGCTTGGTGTCGGAGGGCGATACCGGCGTCAACACCTTCGGCTGGAAGGCGGTGGGGGACGAGCCGCTGGTGCCGGTGGAGGAAGACCCGAAATCACATGACGATCTGAATATCGGGCGCGATGCCTTCGACACCGTGCGCGACGGGGTGGCGACGGTGTTTTCCGGCGCGTCGACGGCGGTCAGTGGGGTCGATACGGCCATCAATGCCGCCGATATCTTCGTCCCCGATGCAGGGATCGGAACCCTGCCTAATTTTGCCGCGACGCTGACATCCACCGGATTGAGCGTGATTGCGGATGCCTTCTCCACGGCCGAGGGAGATGCCGATTTCGGATTTGTCTCGCAATCGACGCTCGACAGTTTCGGCGCCGGCGTGACCGTGGACCTGCTGTCCATCGGGGAAGTGGTCGGTGAGGTTCCCGCGACCGGCATCCAGGCCGGATTGACGGTCGTGGCTGCGAAAGGCACGGTCGACCAGTTTGGCGCGTTCCTTGAAAACGGTACCGATTTCGCCAGCGGCGTGGCGGAATGGGGCGGCATCTTCGGCAATAGCGTCTCGGACTTCGTCGGCGGCTTTTTCGGAGGAAATGTCAGGAACCTTGCGAATGCCCTGCCGAGCGAGGACGAGCTTCAGCTCATTCAGGATTTCTCGCTCGCGCAGGTCAGGGGCATCTCGGCGGCCATCGGCACGGTCGCAGAGGTGATCGACGGCGTCGTCCGAATTGCCGATGCGATGCATAAATCAAGCCTTCTGGTCAATGATCTGCGCGAGGCCGCCGAACAGTCCGGGACAGCTGACCCCATTCCGCTGCCAGCCGACCAAACGGCGGAAGTGCTGGAGGCCATCGCACTGGCGCAAGAGTCGCTGACCGGTTTTCTGGAAACCTTCGGGGACAAGACAATCGGGGAAATTCTTCGCGAGGCAGCACAGAACGTCACCGACAGCACGTCCGACTTCCGCGATCTTTCCAGCCTGGCGCTGTCGGATTCCGGTCGCGTGCTCTATGCCTACACGCTCGACGATGGCACCGTGTTCCGCGGCGAGAGCGACAGCGATGGCAAGATCAGCCTGCTGCTGCCGCCGGGGCAGCGGGTCGAGATCTCCTATTTCGACCCCGAGACCGGCTTTGTCACCCAGGATATCATCGACACCTCGCGCGATCCCGAGGCCCTGAGCGGCGACCGGATCATCTTCGAGCGCGATACCGAGGACAATGACGGCGACGGGCTTGGCGCGATTGCCGAATTCGTGGTCGGTACCTCGGATGACAACCCCGACAGCGATGATGACGGCGTGCTCGACGGGGCCGAGGTGGCGCAGGGGCTCAACCCGCTTGACGGCATCGGCTTTCCGACCGGTATCATCGGCAGCGTCGCGCTGCAGGGCGAGGCGCTCGATGTGACGGTCACTGGCGCGACCGATGGCACGCCCGGCCAGACCGCCTTTGTCGCCACCGGCAGCCATGGCCTGGCCATCGTCGATGCGACGCAATTCTCCAACCCGATCCTGCAATCGCAGCTCGATCTGCCCGGCACCGCCAAGCAGGTCGCCGTTGATTCGGTGCGCGGTGTGGCCTATGTGGCGGCCGATCAGGGCGGGCTGCACATTGTCGATGTGACCGATCCGCAGGCCCCGGTGGTCACGCAGACGATCTCGATCGCGGGCGGCGCGCAGGCGGTGATCGACCTCGGGGGCACCATACTCGTGGGCGGCGGGCAGGGCGATATCGCGCTGATCAATGCGGCCACCGGCACGGTGCTGACCGAGGTGGACGCGGGCCGCCGGATCAACGATTTCGCGCTCGACGGCGACACGCTCTATGCCGTGGTCGACAACCGGTTCCTCGCCAGTTTCCGCATCGACGGCGCGCAGATTACCGAGCTCAACCGTATCGAGTTCCCGCAGAGCACGATCCGCACCGTGCCCGAGGACAAGCAGGTCTTCGTCAACGAGGGCGTGGCCTATGTCGCCAACGGGCTCGAGGTGATCAACGTGCCGCTCTTCCGGCTGGAAGAGCGCGGCGGCTATCTGACCTATGACGTAAGCGACCCCGAAGCGCTGTCGCTGATTTCCAACATCGACACGCCGCGCGTGCAGGCGGGCAATCTTGAAACCGTGGTCAACGGCTCCGGGCTGGCGCTGGTGGCGGGCGGATTCCGCGGCCTTCAGGTGCATAATGCCCAGGATCCGGACGTCACTTTCGATCTGTTGGCCGAGTTTGCAACGCCCGGCAATGCCAAGGGCGTGGCGCTCGCCTCGGGCATCGCCTATGTGGCGGATGGCGCGGGCGGGCTGCAGGTGGTCAACGTGCTGCCCTTCGATGCGAATGGCGTGGCCCCCACGATCAGCTTTGACGCGCAGGCCGCCGATGCCGATCCCGAGACCGCCGGTGTGCAGATCGAGGAAGGCACACGGATCGCCCTCTCGCTCGATATCCAGGACGATGTGCAGGTCCGCAATGTCGAGCTGCTGCTCAATGGCGAGGTGGTGCTGAACGATGTCTCGGCCCCCTTCAACCTGAGCTTCGACGCGCCCTCGCTGGCAAGCCTGGGGGACGACACCGCGCTGTCGGTGCAACTGCGCGCCACCGATACCGGCGGCAATGCCACCACCACCGAGGCGGTGACCTTCAACGTGATCGAGGATATCACCCCGCCCGAACTGCTCGACGTGGTGCCCGCCGATGGTCGGCTGGTGCTGGCAGGCCGCGAGGTGGTGACCGTCAGCTTCTCCGAGCGGATCGACCAGACCACCTTTACCGTCGCCGATGTGTCGCTGGTGCCCGTGGGCGGCGGCGACCCGATCGCACCCTCGGATATCGTGTTCCTCAGCCAGGGGCAGGTGGCGCAGATCAGCTTCGATCCGCTGCCGCTCGGGGCCTACGAGATCACCCTCGACACGCCCGGCGTCACCGATCTGGGTGGCAATCCCCTGGGCGGCGACCCGGTGGTGCAGGGTTTCGAGGTGGTCGATGCCACGGCAGTCTGGAACCTGCCCGAGGGCGGCAGCTGGTTCACGCCCGAGAACTGGCGCGAGGGCACGGTGCCCACGTCGCAGGATGGCGTGGCCATCGTGCTCGACGACGATGCGACCGTCGCCATCAACAGTTTCTCCGAAGAGGCGCGCGCCGACCGCATCCGTCTCGGCAGCGGCACGCTGGAATTGCAGCGTGGCACGCTCGAGACCCGCGAGATCGAGGGCAATGGCGGCACCTTCCGCCAGACCGGGGGCGAGCTGTCGAATACCAACCTGCTGGCCGGTCCCGATTTCAATATCGAGATCGACGGCTTTGCCCGCAACATCTGGACGGGGGTCACCCTCGGGGCCAACGCCTCGGTGTCGGGCAATTACGGCGGCTATCTGCAATTGCAGGACGGCAATACGATCAACGGCACGCTCTCGGTCGAGCCCGGCCGGGAGAGCGGGAATTCCCGTCTCACCCTCTATGGCACGCAGAGCGTCGAGGGGACAGGCCAGATCACGCTCATGGGCGGCGGGCTCTACCTGCAGCGCGATTTCAGCCTCCCCTTCACCAATTACGTGGCCCCCGAGGCCACTCTGGGGGCGGGGCTCGGCCTGATGGGTCAGGGCACGCTGAGCAGCTTTGCCGCCGATGGCAGTTTCACCCTTCTCGGCCAGGTGACCGCCGATGGCGGCGAGCTGTCGCTGCGCGATATCGACCAGCGCGGCGGCACCCTGTCGCTGACGAGCGCGAATGACGGCTTTGTCGAGATCGACGGCCGGATCGATAATGCCATCCTCGCGGCGGCGGCGGGCGCGGATGTGCGGCTGCGCTCGAACGAGGCACGCGATATCACGCTGGCCGGGCCGGGCGTGACCCGCCTGACCGGCGGCACCATCGATACGCTTGCCGTGGACGGGCAGGCGCGGATCGAGAGCCCGGCCGCCACCGGCTTTGTCTCGGTCAGCGTCGACCGGGCGCTCCAGATCGACGGCACGCTGGAACTTGCCGGCAACAGCAGTCAGGCGCGCCTCGATATCCGCGACCCGATGGAGATCGGCGGCGAGGGCACGCTGTTGCTCAGCCGGGCCAATGCGCCCGATGGCGCGGGCTCCAACAACCAGGTGCAATTCTTCGGACGCTCCTCGGCCAACCAGACCGAGATCCTGACCCTGGGCGAGGGGCTGACCCTCACCGGCAGCGGGCGCATCGCGGTCAGTGATGCCGATGACCGCCTGCGGGTCGAGGGCACTGTCCTGGGCAATGACGAGGGCTCGGGCCAGGCGCTGATCCTCGAGCAGGTCGACCAGGGCGGCGGCACCCTGTCGGTGGACAGCAGCAATGGCGCGGTGCGCCTTGTCGAAACCCTGGAAGATGCGGTGTTCGCGGGCACGGGCATGGTCGAGCTGGGCAACGGGCTCGATCTGCGCGACGTGACCCTGGACATGGGCGCGCTGGTCGGGGCCTCCTACACCTCGCCCAATGTCGATGTGTTCTCCGGGCTCACGATCAACGACACGCTTCAGATCGCGCCAGGGGCCGAGAACCGGTCGGCCACGCTGAGCTTCCGCGCCGAACAGAGCGTCGACGGGAGCGGACGGATCGAACTGGTCCCAAGCGGCTTGAGCGGCTATCGCAGCAGCGATCTGCGCCTCCTCGGTACCAGCAGTTTCGCCGAGACGCTGACCTTCGGGGCCGGGCTGACCATCGCCGGGTCGGGCGAGGTCTTCGCCAATAGCAGCAACGAGGATTCGCTGCGCATTTTCGGCACGCTCGAGGGCGGGCCGGGCGGGCCGCTGGCGGTTTACGATCTCAACAATGACGGGGCGGCGGTCACGGTCGATGCGAGCGAGGGCGAGGTGCGGCTGTTCCGCACCGTTCAGGACACGCGGTTCGAGGCGGCGGAGGGCCAGACCGGCGCGGTGACCTTCCAGCACAACGTGCGGATCTCTGACAGCGTCTTCGACATGGATGCGGTGATCGGCAATATCGACGGCAACCAGACCGTGTTCGCCGAAAACGATCTGACGATCAACGGCACGCTCGCGATCCAGGCCAACGGCACCCGGGCGGCGGCCCTTCAGGTCACCGGCGCGCAGATGCTCGGCGGGACCGGCGAGATCTTCCTCTCTTCGGCCGGGGCGGCCGAAGGGGTGACGCCTGTCAACCAGGTCCGGTTCGACGGCATCCTGGGATCGGACGAGACCTTCGTCATCGGGGCTGATCTGACCGTGCGCGGCGCGGGCAGCGTGCTCAGCTTCGATACCGCCGATCTCATCCGGCTCGACGGGCGCATGATCGCCGATGACGGCACGCTCGCGGTCGAGGATCTGCTGCCGGTCGAAGGGCGGCTCGGCGCGAGCGATGACGGGCTGCTCGATTTCAACAGCGCGCTTCTGCTGAGCGAGCGCGCGGTCCTGGAGTTCGGCTTCTCCGGGACGGGCAACGGGTCGGCCACGGTGGCGGGTACATTTGCCGCCAATGGCACGCTCGCACTCGACGTGGCCGAGGGCTTCACTGCGGCGGCGGGGGATACGTTCGAACTCATCTCGGCCACCGGTGCGATCACCGGCACCTTCGACGCCTTCGCGGGCTTCGACCTGGCGGGCAATCAGGCGTTCGAGCTGATCCGCCCCGATCAGAACACCGTTGCGGTGCGCGTCACGACCGACACGATCGCCGAGGCGGGTGGTTTCATCAACGGTGATCCCTTCACGCCTGCGCCGCCTCCTGCGGACCCGGTCCCGGACATCCAGGCGGATCTGCTGGAAGGGCTCGTGCAGGGGGTGCGGATCACCGGCCCCGCGACCCCCGGGCAGACCCCTGAGATCCTCACCCAGGCTCGTATCGCCGAGACGGTCTTTGCCACGGATCTGCGCACCAGCCCCGCGGATCGTGACGTTTCCGTCACCTTCGAGCAGGGCCTGACGCTGGAAGGCGGCAGCACGGTCAGCTTTGGTGCCGCGACAACGACGGAATCGCGTGTCACCTTCCAAGGTGCGCAGATGGTGGATGGCACCGGCACGCTGCTCTTCGAGCGGGCCGAGGGGCAAACCAATGCCGGCACGCTGGTGACGGCCCCGCTTCTCGCGGCCGGTGAGCGCGTCACCTTCGCGGACGGGATCGAGATCGCCGGGCATGTCGACATCGCGGCGCAGGGAAACCCGCTCGACAGCATCAGCGTTCTGGGCACGCTGCGCGGCATCGACGGGTCGGTCATGACCGTCAACGGGCTCGACAATGACGGGGCTGCGGTGACGATTGACGGCACCGAGGGGCGCGTCCTGCTGACTGGGGATCACACCGAAACGGTATTCGAGGGCACGGGTGTGCTCGGCATCGCGTCGAACACAATCATCAAGGATGTCACCTTCGGTCTGACTACCCGGCTGGGCGATGACAACAGCTTTGGTGACCGGCTCAATGTGCATGGCGGGCTGGTACTCGATCAGGCCACGCTCGAGATCGTGTCGGACGAGAACGAGACGAGCTTCGTCGATTTCAACGGCGCACAAGGTGTGGGCGGCACCGGCACGATACATCTGATCAACACCGACGACACCGGATCGGCCGGATCCACGCTGCGCCTGCTCGGGCAGACCGATCTCGACGAGGTGCTCACCTTCGAGGCCGGGATCACCCTGCGCGGCGAAGGTGTGGTCGGGGCCAATAGCAGCAATGATAATATCCGTATTCTTGGCACCGTCATGGGCGAGGGCGGCGGTCTGCGGCTGTCGGATATCGACAATGGCGGCGCGGCGCTGAGCGTCGATACCTCGATGGGCGATGTCGGCTTCACCGAGACCTTGTCGAACACCCGGCTGGAACTGGCGGGCGGCCCCGGCATGCGGCTCGAGAACAGCCTTGAGCTCTATGACGTGACCGTGGCGGGCGATGCCCGGATCGGCGGCAATGGCAGCTATTACGGCTCGTCCTTCGTCACCGCCTTCGGCGGGCTTGTCGTGGAGGATGCGGCGCTCGATCTGGTCGCGGGTTATGGCGGCACCAGCCGGCTGACCCTGCGCGGCGAACAGAGCCTGGGCGGCACCGGCGGGCTTGTCCGGCTCGACAGCAATCAGGCCGGGTCCCTGGGCGGCGCGGCGCGCAGCCAGCTCTATTTCCAAGGCGAGATCGCGCGTGAGGAAATCTTCGACATCGGGGCCGGGATCGACGTGATCGGCAATGGCGACGTGCTCTTGAGAAATGGCGACAGGCTCGACATTCTGGGCGATCTGTCCGCCGATGACGGGCGGCTGCGCATCGCGGGCGAAGGCGCGCTCGACGGCACGGTCGGTGCCACGCAGGACGGTCAGTTGATCCTCGACCGCGCACTCGGGCTGGCGGATGAAAGCCAGGTCTCGGTGGGTCTCGGCGGGGCCGGGCTCGACGCCCAGGCCGGCCGGATCGCGACCGCCGGGACGGCGGTGCTCGATGGCACCTTCGCCTTCGATATCGCCGACGGGTTCGATGCCGGGATCGGCGACGAATTCCTGGTACTGACCGCCGATGAGGGGATCACCGGGCAGTTCGACACGGTGACCGGCGCGGCGATCGACGACAGCCGCGCGCTGGCGCTGGTGCAGCAGGACTCAGCGCTTTTCGCGCGGGTCGTGGCCGCCGGTCAGGCCGGACAGCAAGTGCTGCGCTCCGATCTTGCCTCCCTGCCCTTCGTGCCCGAGACGCTGACCGACCAGACGCTGGATGCCGCCCTGTCCGGCGGGCCGCAGGCGCTGCTGGTGTCCAACAACTACACGGCCACCTGGAGCGGCGTGACGCAGAACGTGGATGTCACCTTCCAGCTGCCTGTCAGCACTTACGGCGTGGCGCGAAACCTCACGCTGACCGACGGGTTCACCCTGAACGGCGATCTGCGGCTCGATCCCTTCTCGAACAGCGGCTACGGGCGCACCACGCTGCGCTTCGAGGGTGATATGGACGTGACCGGCACCGGCGCGATCCTTCTGGAGGGCCGTGGCGCATTGCCCGGGATCGGGATAGGCGACGGAGTCGCCAACATGTATTTCCGCGGCGCCTTCGATGCCGCCGATACCCTGACGCTCGGCGCGGATATCGAACTGATCGGGGCGGGCACGGTGGCGGCCTCGGGCGACGACCGCTGGCAGATCCTGGGCGATGTGACGGCGCGCGGCACCGCCGGGCTCGACCTGCGACAGGTGGATCAGGGCGGCAGTGCGCTCAATCTCGACAGCGCGGCGGGCGGCTTCGTCGATTTCGACACCGGCCTTGCCAACGCGCCGTTGAGCATCGCGGCGGGGGCCGATGTGCGCCTGACGAATGGCAGCTTCACCAATGTCGGCATTACCGGGCCGGGCAGCGCCCGGCTCAGCGGCGGCACGTTTGACGGGCTCGATATCGGCGGCAGCGCCTTTGTCGCGGGCACCAACAGCTCTTTCGCGAGCGTCAGGGTCGATGGCGGGCTGACCATCGACGGGCTGCTCGAACTGCGCTCGGGCGGCAATGTGAACCTGCGCTTCAGTGGGCCCCAGACCGTCGAGGGCGAAGGTATCCTTCGTCTGGGCAGTGGCGTCAACGAGGCCACCACCACGCTGAACAACACGGTCATTCTCGACAGCCAGACGACCGAAGGGTCCGAGATCCTGACCTTCGGCGAGATGCTGACCATCGAGGGCGCGGGGCGGATCACCACATCGCGCGGCGAGGACGCGATCCGGATCCTCGGCGAGGTCGTCGGGCGCAACAACGGCACCGACAAGGCGCTGGTGCTCGAACGCGTCGATCAGGCGACCACGGAGGGCCGAGGCGCGCTCTCGGTCGATACAAGCGCGGGCGAGGTGCAGTTCGTCACCGCCCTGTCCAACGCCGCCCTCGCGGGCAGTGGACAGGTCGGGCTGATGAACGGGCTCGACCTGAACGGTGTCACGCTCGGCATGGATGCGCTGGTGCAGGATGGCACGGTGGATGTGCTGGCCGCGGGCGGGCTGACGGTCAACGCGGTGCTCACGCTCGAGACCGAGCAGAACCGCACCAACCAGATCTTCCTGCGCGGCGCGCAGACCGTGGATGGCACCGGCCGGATCGAACTGTCGGACGGGGTGCAGAGCGGCAGCAACATCAACCGGCTGCTCGGCATCTCCGAGTCGACCACCGAGACCGAGATCTTCACCTTCGGCAGCGGGATCACCATTGCCGGGGCGGGCCGCGTGGAGACCAACCGCAACGAGGACAGCCTGCGCATTCTTGGCACGCTCGAGGGCAGCGCCGATGGCGCGCTGGAGGTGAGCAATCTCGACAATGCGGGCGCGACGGTGCGGGTCGACAGTTCGGGCGGCCAGGTGGTGCTGGGCGATTTCATCGCCAATACCACCTTCGCCTCGGTGGCGGGCCAGTCGGCCGAGGTTAACCTGCGCGGCAGTGCCGATCTCAACGCGGTCACCTTCGATCTCGACGCGATCCTGGGCGAGTTCAATGCCTCCGAATCGGTGTTCGTCACCGGCGGGCTGACGGTGAATGGCCTGCTGACCCTCGCCGGGGGCACCAACCGGACCGCCGAGCTGGAATTCGACGGGGCGCAGACCCTGGGCGGCACCGGCACGGTGATCCTGTCGGATGCCAGATCGCCCTTTGCCGACCAGCCCTTCAACCGGCTTGATTTCGACGGGCTGCTGGCCGAGGCCGAGAGCTTTGTCATCGCCGGCGGTGTCACGGTACAGGGCACCGGCACGATCAACGTCATCGACGCAGGCGACACGCTCGCGATCGAGGGCAGCGTGCTGGCCGATAACGGGGTGCTGGAGATCAGCAATGGCGCGCGGCTGGAACCGGTATCTGGCACGCTCGGGGTCATGGACGACGCCATCCTGGAGGTGCGCGACGGCTTCGGTCTTGCGGCAGGCGGCACGTTGCGCATCGGCCTGTCGGATCAGGGTGTGGGGCGGATTGACCTGACCGGCAACGCCACGCTTGATCAGGGCGGCACGCTGGCGCTCGACGTGGCCGACAGCTTTGTCTTCACAGAAGGGGACACGTTCGAGATCGTTACCGGCATCGACACGCTGAGCGGTGATTTCGCGGATTTCGACGGCTTCGACCTCGACGGCAACCTCGCCTTCGAACTGATCCAGCCCACGGCCGACACGCTGGCCCTGCGGGTGACGACGGATGATCTGGCCACACCGTTCATCGACATCGCATAAACACCCCCCTTCCCCTTGCACATGGCCCCGGTTTCATGTGCAAGGGACAGGGTGCCCTGATCTCATAAGGACCCTCTCCCGCCGTGACGGATCGCATCTATCATTTCATCTCGGGCCTGCCACGCTCGGGCTCGACCCTGACGGCGGCGCTGTTGCGGCAGAATCCGCGCTTTCATGCCGGCATGGCGAGCCCCATCGCCACACTCTTCGATGGCATGATCGCCCAGGTCTCGGCGGGCACCGAACTGTCGACGAGCGTCACCCAGGCACAGCGCGCGCGGCTGTTGCGGGGCCTCTTCGAGAGCTATTACGCCGAGCATGAGACGCCGGTGATCTTCGACACCAACCGCGCCTGGACGGCCAATCTGCCCGCGCTGATGCAGGTCTTTCCCGAGGCGCGGGTGATCTGCCTGGTGCGCAACGTGGCCTGGATCATGGATTCGATGGAGCGCCGGTTCCGGCAGAACCCGTTCGAGCATACCCGGCTCTTCAACTCTGCCGGCGAACGCTCGTCGGTCTATACAAGGGTCGAGGCGCTGGCCGGGGCGACGCGGCTGGTGGGCTATCCCTGGCATGCCCTGCGCGAGGCCTGCTATTCGGATTACGCGGACCGGATCGTCCTGCTCGATTACGATATCTTGGTGCGCCGCCCCGAAGAGGTCATGAAACTGCTCTACGAGTTCATTGGCGAAGAGCCCTTCGCGCATGATTTCTCGGCGGCGGAATTCGATGCCGAAAGCTTTGACCAGAATCTCGGGATCGACGGGATGCACCGGGTCCATCCCAAGGTCGAGCCGCGCCCGCGCGACACCATCCTGCCGCCGGAAATCTTCGAGAAATATGCCAAGCTTTCCTTCTGGACAGATCTGGCCGGATCACGGGCCTTTCGCATCACCAGCAGCCCGACGGAACACGGCGAGCGCTAAAGCGTTTCGGTTTTAACTTGCGACATATCCGGCAGCCTGAAAGTAGTTCCAGCACTCGTCCGGTGTGAACATCTGGCAGACGTCGCCGAGGGCTGTGAAGAGATCGGTGAAGGTTCTGGCACCG
>NZ_BDIY01000034.1 GCF_002072155.1 Roseovarius sp. A-2
AACGCTGAAACCGCGCCCGAAGCGCATTCGGCAAAGGTGCTGACATGATCCATCCTCCCAAACAGGATGAATCACAAAACAAACACCGTGGGAATCCCCCGATTCACGTTTTTCCCGAAGCGCTTTAGCCGACTGTCCAGTTTTCTGGGACCACTTCATCAAGGCCGATAGAGAAACCACCCACGTGTCCGGTGAAACAGGGGGCGGATCGGGGTCTCGTTAAAGGCGAAGGCACGAGCGCATGGAAATTTCACGGGCCTGCCTCTTGATGTCGTGTCTGTTTTTCCATAGCAGCGACATGTCGCGACCTTGCAAGCCTTTTTAAAGGTTAATAACCTATTCAGAAAGGCTCTGAACCATATCATGAAATTCGGTATAGCCATTGGAAAGACATGCGTATGAGGCAGCGCCCCGAGGAGTTATTTTCGTCAGTCCAGGTTGTCACCGAAAAGCTTGAGAAATTGCGCCGTATGCCGAAGGCGCAAAAGCAGTTGGTGATTTATTTCACGCCTCGCTCAGGTAGTTCGTGGCTGACAGAGGTTCTATCTCAGAGTAACCGTATCGGGCGAGCAAACGAAGTATTCAATCCGGGTTTCATTCCCAATATCGCCCAAGCCTGCAATGCCACGTCACTTGCAGATTATATCGACCTGGTCCAGCGCCGCCTGAACACGCATGGTGTATTCAGTTTCGAAATTACCTGGCACCAATTGAAGGCCGTTTTTGGAAATGGCGACGCGTTCATGGAGCATTTTGGTACCGCAAGACCAGCTTGGCTGATCCGACGGGATATTGTAGCACAGGCTGTATCATTGGCCAAAATGGTGACAACCAAGGTCGCGCATTCCACTGCGGCGGATGCCGAACAGCGACAACAGGCCGACTCCAATTTCACCTATGACCCGGCTTTAATCCGCAGATGGCTGCTCCATATCCTTGTGGCCGAGCGTGGCACAGAGACACATTTCACAGAGCATGGGATTAAGCCGTTGCGGCTGAGCTATGAGGGCATAATGGCAGCCGGCGGAGAACAAATGCGTGCCTGCTTCGCACAATACATGGATATCACTGGTATCCCCGAGCTTGCGACCGCATCGAGCCACAGCAAGCTCGCCACTTCACAAAATTCCGATTATGCCACCCGTTTCCGAAATGACGAAGCCGCGCTCCTGCGAGACGTGGATGAAGAGCGGGCAGATTGGCTCACGGCCTTGAATTCGAGCCCTCCAGATTGATCGAAGCGTTTCTTGTCAACTCTCTCTCAGATCGATAATATCGGGAGTGAAGGGAACGACATCGCCCATGTCGTGTAGCCCAGAGATGAATTCTTGGATATCACTGGGATCCAGATGCTGCAGTTGCCAAGGTGCATAACGCCACCATTTCAGGCGTAGCAAAGAGGAGATCAATTTTGGCGGCACCCGAAATTTCTTGATGACGGCCGGGTTGCCCGCCACCACGGCATAGGGTGGCACATCTTTGGCAACTACAGCACCGGCGGCGACAATGGCCCCGTCGCCGATCGTGACGCCAGCCATGATCTGTGCACCATGGCCGATCCAGACATCATTTCCGATCGTCGTAATCCGTGCCTTGGTAGGACGACCTTGGAACGTGAACTTATAGCTGTGATACTCCTCGGCCCCGGTGAAATTGTTGTCTAGATGAAAAAGCCTGTTGCCGGCATAGAAGGCCGGGCTGGTGGACACCCACGTGGTCGGATGATTCTGCCGACCGATCTGCACCTCCTCGCCAAAGGAGCAATAACGTCCGATCTTCGCGCCGAAACAATAGCCAGAGACCTGGTAAGAGAAGGCTCCCAGTTCCAGAAGATAATCGTATCGCGTCCACTTCAGGCTGGACGGGGCCTCGATAATCGTATGGCGTGGCAGGGAAATCTTATTGCCGGGGCGATTGAGCACCTCGATTCCGCGAGAAGTCAGCCAGGACGTTGCAATTTTTTCGCTCATCATGCCCCTTGTCGTATGTTCTGTATTTCTTGAATCTGTTCGAATGTCCGACGCACCGTTTGCGCCAGATCCGCCTCGGCGTCAAAGGGTATCTCGATGCCGTTTGACGCCGCCCGCACCGCATCGCCCTGCGCGCCGAGGCCGAAGGCCAGCACCGGCAGGCCGGTGGCCAGGGCCTCGTGCACGGTATAGCAGAAGGTTTCCGGCCAGATCGACGGGATCAGCCAGTGCGTGACGCCGTACTGGCTCACCAGATGCGGCAGGTCCGACACCATGTAGGAGCCATGCAGCGTGATGCTGTCGGGCAGATCGAAGGCCGGGTCGATATTGCCGATCAGCACCAGGCGGGGGCCCCGCCCGTCCCGTGCGCGCCGCCGCGCCAAGGATTGCACCAGCCCGGCCCCTTTCTGCCACCCGATATTGCCCAGAACCGCCAGCACCGGCGGGGCGTCGGCGGCGGGCGGGTTCAGCCGTGGCACCGCGTGGCGCAATCCGTGCGGGCGCAGGTGGATGCGGTCTTTCAGATCCGGCCAGACCGCGGCGACCTGTAGCGCGCTGCTGTTGGAAAAGACCGCCAGATCGGCCCGCGCCGCGAACTTCGCCCAGACCGCCTGCCAGTCCTCCAAAGGCACCCTGCGCCCGTCGGGCCGCCGGGCGGAATGGGCGGGATCACGGCGCGGGGGCCGGACCGGGCCGCGATAGGCACCGTCCTTGTCCAGCAGGGTGTAGGAGGGCGACAGCGGAAAGTAATCGTGAAACAGGATGGTGGCCCGGTCG
This sequence comes from Roseovarius sp. A-2, assembly GCF_002072155.1. GTDB lineage: Bacteria > Pseudomonadota > Alphaproteobacteria > Rhodobacterales > Rhodobacteraceae > Roseovarius. The sequence continues at coordinate 2,748 of NZ_BDIY01000034.1, forward strand.
GCCTCGCGCAGCAGCGACAGCAGGATTTCGGGGATCTCCACCGGGTCCGGATCGCCCACACCGCAGGAATAGACCAGGTGACGGCGCGGCAGGATCGCCAGCAGATCCCGTATCTGGCCCACGGTATCGCTCTGGCCGACGATCCGGCCCTGCGGGGTCACCAGTTCCAGTTGCCAGCGGCGCATCCCGCCGACCCGCAGCACCACCGAGGGGCGTCCCTCCTCGAGATCGGCGGCCATGCGGTGTTCCAGCCAGTGATCGGCCCCGCCGCCCATCGAATGGGCAAGATAGACCGGCACCGCACGTGCCGGATCGAGACTGCCCGCCCAGGCCAGCCCCAGCCCCATCCGGGCGGTCAGCAGCGGGTCGGTGACGATGAAATTCTGCACGCTCCGGTCGTAATCGGGATAGCGGCGGGACACGATCCGGTTGTTGTGCAGCACCAACGCATGTTTTTCCTCGGAGCCGAAACTCTCGCCGCCGCGATGCTCGACGAAGAGCCCCGGCAGCGCCAGATGCCGCCCGCCGCGGCGTGCGACCTTCTGGCACCAGTCGACCTCCTCGCCGTAACCCCGCCCGAAGGTGGTATCGAGTTCGGGCACCTGCGCCAGCCAGCGCCGCCCCATAGCCATGCAGAAGCCGACCCCGGTGGGGGCCTCCGGCAGGTGGGCCTCGCATGTCAGGCGCCGTGCCACGGCGTCGATCGCCTCGCCCTGCCCCGGTGCCAGCATCGTGCGGCAGCAGATCGCGGGCACCGAGAAGATCTCGGCATCGTTCGACATCGGCGTGACCGTGGCTACATCGGGCGCCCCCCGGAAGGGCCGGACCAGACGCTGCGCCCAGCCCGGCGGCACCAGCGCGTCGGAATTGAGCAGCACGACCGGGCCGGTTTGCGGCTGATCGCCCTGCATGGCGCGCGCCAGGCCGCGATTGACCGAGGAGATGAAGCCCATGTTCTGCGGGTTCTCCAGCAGCTCGACCCGGTCGCGCCCGGCGGCCCAGTCGCGCAGGAACGGGCGCACGCGCGCATCGGTCGAGCCATCCTCGATCAGGATCAGCCGCCAGGGCAGATCGGTATGCCGCTCGACCCGATCGAGACAGTCGCGCAGCAGATCGAAGGCATTGTAGACCGGCAGCACGATATCGACATGCGGTGCGAAATCCGGGTCGGGGCGTGCCGGTGTGCCGGGCAGGAATCGCGGGTCGATCATCCCGCTCGGCTGCGGCGGATCAAGCCGCAGCCGAGCCTTGACGCGCTTGCGAAACACCGGATTGGCGGTGAGCATCCAGCCCGCGATCGCCGGGGCCGCCGCCGTGACATCGCGCAGGAAAGTGGCCATGAGCCGGGCGCGCGGCCGCAGCGGCAGCCGGACCGGCAAGCTGATCGGATGGATCTGCGCGTGACCCGGGCGCGGCGTCACCACGAGCCCCGGCGGCGCGCTGTTCAGCAGCATGTCCAGGGTGGCGGGCAACAGCAGGTTGAAGCCGACATTGTCCGACAGGCCAAGCGCGCTGGCCACATCTTCGCGCCGCAGGGTCGGGGCGACCTCGGTCTCGGTGCCCGCGAAGACCAGGCGCAGCTTCTCCGCCAGCGCCCAGCCGGAGACATGCAGCCGCCCCTGACAGAGCCGCATCACATCGATATAGCCCACGGTCTGTCCGGCCTGATCCACGATCGGCTGCCCCGGAAGGGTGACATCCATATGCGTTGTCAGGTACCGAACATGAAGGCTTCTCAGGCGCCGCAGCATTCCGCATCTCTCCAAGACCATCACCGGCGGGATGAAAAAGCCTTCCGATAATCCTTCTCTTACCACCACAGTGTGCATTTTGATGCAAGCAGGAAACCCTGCACGACAGGCTTGCGCGGGCGCGGGCAGTGGGGTCTAAGAGCGAAAATGGCAGGAGGGACGATGCAAGTCGAAATCAACGATACCGGTCGCGGCAACCGCATCGAGATTGCAGACGGGGTCAGCCGGACCGGCAATCTGCGCATCGTGATCACCGGCAATGACAATTATCTCAAGATCGGAGTCGGCACGAAGCTGGCCTCGGGTCTGATCGAGATACGAAATCACCACTCCGCCATCGACATCGGCACATCTTGCGTGATCGCGGGAACGTTGCGCCTGCGCGCCGATGCAACGCGCCTGATGATCGGGGACGCGACCACGATGATGGGCGCGCATATCACCCTGCACGAGGCCGGCACGATCCGGCTGGGGCGCGATTGCATGCTGTCGGGAAACATCCTGATGGATGTCTCCGACATGCATTCTATCCTCGAGGCGGAGACGGGCCGCCGGATCAACCCGCCCGAGGATATCGAGATCGGCGATAACTGCGTGATCGGCGCGCGTGCATTGGTGTGCGGTGACATCCCGGCAGGCTCGCTCGCCGTTGGAAGCCCCGCGCGTGTCCTGCGGTCCGGGATCACCTGGGATCGGCAGCGCCTGCCCTGGAGGTGACGCAGGCGCGCCTCAAAACCGCGTCGCCATCTCGGCCACCCTCTCTGGCACATCGGGCCAGACCGGCGCGACGCCTTCGGCAATCGCCCGGCGGCATTCGGTCTGCATCGCCGTCACCCAGGCCTTCCACATCGCCACCGTGTCCAGATCCCCCTCGGCAAGACCCACTGCGCCGCGTGCTTGGGCGGGGCCGACCCCGTCGCTGCGCATCGCCACGTAGATCACGCCCGCCTGCGCGATATTAGCCTGTGCGGCCTCACTCACCACCGCCAGGATGCGCGCGCGGCACTCAGCCTTGATCCGCATGGCCCGCGCCTCTGCCGCCGCAGCGGCCTTGTCCCCAGCGGTGATGACCCGGGTGAAATCAATCGTCATGTTCGGTCTCCCTCTCATAAGGTGGCAGGCTCACCGGCCCGTCGCCGGTCAGGCTCAGCGACGTGGGGAACAGCGTCTGCCGCGGCGCATCGGTTCCGTGCGGCAGGGCCAGCGTCAGGTGCAGCTCGCCGCCCACGCGCTCGACCGGCCCGGCGAACCAGTCGCTTGCGATGGCCTCGGCGGGCAGCGTGGCCCCCTCGGACAAGGGCGAGAAATCGAACACCTCGCCATTGATCGTGAGAGCGTCACCACTGCGAGTCAATTGGAGCGACATATCGCGGCGAATGGGGGATAAGTTGATCTGCATGAAGTAGTCCTTTAGAATCAGCGGCCCGTGGCCAGGACAGCCACGTTGCGGGTGCTGGCGCTGCCGATCTCATGATAGGCGACGATTTCTGCATTCCCGGCGGCGGCAACGCCTCCGGATCGCAACTCCACCGCAAGATTGACACCGTTGTGATGCGTCTTGAGATCAGGAACCGCACCGAACGCGGCAGGGTAAGTCCAGGTCTGTTGCCCGATTGTGGCCGTGGCCAGATCGGTAAATGTCAGTGTGTTCCAGCAGATCTGTGTCCCATCTGCAAAGCGGGTATATATCCCATTGGCATTGCTACCCCGCTCGATGAGTGCCCCGGTCGGCACGCCACCGGATTGGCTGACGGTTCCGAGGGTGAATTTCTGGTCATAGACGAGTCGCCAGCCCCCCCATGAGTGGCTGCCAAAGGACTTACGCAGGTAGGACCTGCCATCGTTGGGGTTCGTATAATATTGCGTCGTCTGATTGGCCGTGCTGTGCATAACGAGCACGCCGTCGGCCACCGTCACCACCGGCGGGACAGTTCCCGCCACCGTGGTCCCGTCCACCCGGTAGAACCCCTGAGGGATATCGAACGCGTCGAGATCCGTCAGAGCAGGGGAGGATGCCGCCAGTACGCCACCGGCCCCCACGGCCATCAGCCGCCCTTCCGTGGCATCCGCGGGAGAAGACTGGATCGCCTGTCCAGTGACGCGCCCGCTGGCCGCCGCGACCCGGAGCGCCTCCGTCCACGTGATGCCGTCCGGGCTGACCTTGATCGACCAGTCGTCATTGCCCGCCGTGCCCATTTCGGCGCGGCCTGAAAATCCAGTCTGGAACAGCAGGCTGGCGGTATCCGTCGAGATCGCCTTGTTGACCTTCAGCTGATGACCGGCCCCCTCATGGGTCAGGAGTGTGGCGGGTGACGCGACCGCCAGACGGTTGGTGGCATCCGCAGAGGTGTTCAGCCCAAGACCCGGAAGATTGTCGAGTTCGGGCAGGCGGACCACCCAGGCTGTGCCGTCGAAGACGAGCCCGCGCGCCTCGGACAGCACCTCCGCGCGCCAGCCCGGGCGCGGGTCGAGAAACCCCCAGCCGCCCTCCTCCCATATGGCGATCCGCAAATCCGCACCGGACCAGGCCCCGGTCGCGCCGGTGCCGACGATATGACGGTCGCCCGGGGCCGGATCGTCCGGCGGGCTGGTGCGGTCGCGGTCGATCACGGCAAGTTGCACCAGCACATCCAGAATCCGCAGCGCCTCGTTATGGGTGACGTGTTTTTGCGCCTGGGAGGGCTGGATCAAGGGCAATGACAGGATCGAGGACTGGTCTTGCATGGCACCGCTCCGGCTGTTGAAGGCAGCGACCGGTGTATGTCGCCATGTCTTAACAGGGGACAGCGGCACCGCGCGCGCCCTGCGCTGCCCGCGCAACAGGCCCGGTGCGCGCCGGTTTTCTAAAATCCGCTCGAAAGGCCTCGGCCATGTCACAATTCCACCCCCACCTGCGCCCGTTCCGCAGGCGAGGACGAGGCCCTGTTTGAGAGGTCCCGCATGGAACACCGGATCCTGCACTCCAATACGATCTGGACGGGGGATCAGCCGCTCCTGACCACGCTGCGCGACCTGCGCTTCCTGCCCTCGGAGACGGGGCTCATGCTGCAGGCGGCGGGCGGCCCCCTGCCCGGCTTCCAAATCACGGCCTGGACCCTGGAGAGCGGGCTCTCGCTGCATGACAGTCTCCTGCTTCCCGGGCCGGGCCGGGCCGGAACAGAGCCTGTCATCGAAACCCTCGCGACGCCGGACGGCGCGTGGATGCCGGTTTTCCTGGGGGATGGCACAGGGGTGCCCGTGGGGCTGCGGCTGGACGAAACCGGCGGGTTCGACGCCCCCCTCGCCATCGCGGGGGCGGAGACGGGCGGCGCGCTGCACAGGCTGGTGACGGTGACGGAGGGCGAGGCGGTCTTCGCCGCCGGGCTGGCCACCGGAAATCAGTCGCCCGCCCTGTGGCAGGTCGCGGAGGACGGTCGCCTCACTCTGCTCGACCCCGGCAGCACCGCACCGGGCTTGACCGGGCTGACCGATCTGACCGCGCTCGGCCCGCATCTGGTGGCGGGCGGCACAGGCGAGGTGCCGCTCTCGCTCTACCGGGTCGGGGCGACGGGCGATCTGCACCTCGAGGCGCAGCTCGCGGCGGCGGACAATCCCGGCCTCGCGGGGGACATGGTGCTCGCCTCGGGCAGCCCGGGCGGGGTCGCGCATGTCGTCACCGGGGCGGCGCAGAGCGGCTCGCTGAGCGTCTGGAGAATTGGCGAGAACGGGACCTTGCAGCTGACCGATCACCTGATCGACAGCCGCGACAGCCGCTTTCAGGGCGTCAGCCGGCTGGAGGCCGTCACCCAGGACGGTCAGACCTGGATCGCGGCGGGCGGGGCCGATAGCGGGGTGAGCCTGTTCCGGCTGCTGCCCTCCGGGCGGCTGGTGCAGGTGGCGCAGCTCGCCGACGGGCTGGACTGGTCGCTCGACGGGTTGGCGGCACTCGCGCTTGCGGTGGATGACGCAGGCCTCCTGCATCTCGCGACCGCCGGGCTGCGCGATGGCGGGCTCAGCCATTTCACCTATCTCCCGCGCCCGCTGCTGGACGGCACTGCGGGCAATGACCGCCTGACCGGCACCGCACAGCCCGATCTCCTGCAGGACGGGGCGGGCACCGATACACTGACCGGCGGGGCGGGGGCAGATATCTTCGTCTTCGCCAGCGACGGGCAGACCGACACGGTGACGGATTTCGACCCGTCCGAGGACCGGCTGGACCTGTCGGGCTGGGCCTTCTTTCGTGGGCTCGCGCAACTCCTGATCGAGAGCCGCGAGGACGGGGCCGAGATCTCTTTCGAGGGACCGGGCGACCCCGAGCGGCTGATCCTGCGCTCGGCCTCGGGCGCGCCGCTCGATCCCGACGCGCTGCGCGCCGCCCTCCTGCCGGGGCCGGACCGGCTCATGCCCGCCACGCTCGACGCGATCCTCGCGGATCTGCCCGTGGACCAGCGGCTCGACGGCACACCGCAGGCCGACCGGATCACCGGCGATGCGGCCAATGACACGATCCTGGGCCTTGCCGGGTCCGACCGTCTGGAGGGCGGGGATGGCGAGGACAGCCTCCTGGGGGGTATCGGCTTCGACACGCTGCTTGGCGGGGCGGGCGACGATACGCTGCGCGGCCTCGACGGTTGGGACAGCCTCTTGGGCGGCGCGGACGACGATCTGCTTCTCGGCAATAACGGCAATGACACGCTCCTGGGCGGTGCGGGGCACGACACGCTGTCGGGCGGGGTCGGGGCCGATCTGCTGCGGGGCGAGGACGGCAATGACAGCCTCGCGGGCAGCGCGGGTCCGGACCGGCTCGACGGCGGCACCGGAGCGGATATCCTGCAAGGCAATGCCGGGCCCGACAGCCTGACCGGCGGCGCGGGCGACGACCGGCTCGAGGGCGGGATCAACAATGACAGTCTCGAGGGAGGCGACGGGAACGACACGCTTTCGGGCTCGAATGGCCAGGACATCCTGACCGGCGGTGCCGGGGCCGATCTGTTGCAGGGCAATGCCGGGCCGGACGCACTCTTCGGGGGGGCGGGCGACGACCGGCTCGAAGGCGGGATCAACCGCGACCGGCTCGACGGCGGGCCGGGACATGACCTACTCAGGGGCGATGACGGGTTCGACACCCTGACTGGCGGTGCGGGCGATGACACCCTGTTCGGCAATGCCGGAAACGACTGGCTGGAGGGCGGTGGCGGATCGGACCTGCTCGATGGCGGCATCGGTGCCGACACCTTCGTGTTTCGCGGCGGCGATGTGCGGATCACGCGGTTTCAGAAAAACGTCGATACGATCCTGTTCGATCCCGCGCTTCTGGATCAGGGTGCAGTCAGCCCGCAGGACCTCCTGTCCCGGATCGAAACGGTCGGCGAGGATCTGCTCTTCGATTTCGGCCCGGACGGGCGACTGACTATCCTGGGGCTGAGCGACGGCGCGCAACTCGAGGATGCGATCGGGTTGCTTTGAAGACCAGGCGTTACAGGCAGGGTCCGTTGTCCTGTCCCAGGGCCGCGCCCTCAGCGCTCCAGCAGGTCCCGGTAATAGCTTTGCAGCATCAAGAGCCCCGCCACCGCGCAGATCGCGGCCACGCCATAGGCGTAAACGGGGTCCACATATTCCCCCACATAGCTGTAATAGAAGGCCCGCCGCGACTCGCCGGTCACATGCACGAGCGGGTTCCATTCCAGCCAGGACCGATAGGGTTCAGGGATGCTTTCGTGGAGAAAGATCACACCCGAGATGAACACAAGCGGCCGAGTGATCACCGACCAGACCGTGCCCCAGATCGCATGGCGTGATATCAGCAGACAGTTGAGCACCCCAATCCCGAAGCCGAGCGCGATGGCCATCGCATAGGCATTCAACAGCCGGTCCAGATGCAGCACCGTGCGGGTCTCGAACATGGTCAGCAGGAATGTGAAGATCAGGGCGCTCACCGCCAGCTGCGTCAGCGTGCCCAACACGAGCCGCGCGAGAAGCGCGTCCATGAAGGTCACGCGCGGATAATTCAGCAATTGCTTCGAGTAGTTGATCGCCTGCTGCACTTTAATCGATATGCTGATGAATGTGAAAAAGGGCAGAAGACCGCTGGCATAGAAGATCCCGAAATTCGTCCCTAGGGGCGGGGTGCGAAACCCGGCGGAAAAGATCAACACCAGCAGCGTCACACCCAGGGCTGGCTCCAGCACCGCCCAGACATAGCCACCCGGCGTGCGCCCATAGGTGACCGACATTTCGCGCAGGACAAGTGCCGCGATGGTTCGCAGCGAGGCGGCGCGCGGCAGGCGCTCTCGGGTGGAGCGCAGGCGGCGCCTATCGAAAGAGTCGTTCTGAATCGTCATCGGGCTCACATTGTTGGACGCGGCGGATCATCCCAGAGCCGTCACCGCCATGCAAGCCCTTCCCTGAGCGGTGGCGGCGGGCGAGCTCAGCTTTTCTTGCGTATCCAGCCCAGAAAGGCGGCGTCGGGGCTGCGCAGGCGCGGCCGACCCGTGGCCAGCCACCAGGCGCGCCAATCGGCCTCGAGCGCATAGACATCCGCACCGGGGCTTAGGCGGCGCGCCTCAATGAGCGCCTCGGGGCTCAATTGCGGCCCCTCGCCCGGGGCAAGCACAACCCGCCGCGGGCGGACATGGATGATATCCCCCTGCCCTTCGGAGAGCTCATAATCGGGCAAGTGATTGGCCGCGATCATGTCGCGGATCATCCGCCGGAACACCCGCAACGGCGAGGCGGATCCGGATTTATGCGCCAGAACCGGCAGCGACACCCGCCATTCCGGCTGATGACCGCAATGCTTGCGCGCCAGTTCGTAGATACGCCGCTCCAGCGGTTTGCGCAGGCGGAAGTAATCCCGGCTCAGCGTCAGTACGGATTTTGCCAGCACCGCCCGGAACAACCATTCGGCCAGGGTAACCCGCACCGAGACCATCCGCCCGCCCCGAGTCTTGCGCTGCACCTGCCAGGCCTCGATCAGGCCAAAGCCGGTGGTCTCCTCAACATCGGCGGTGGTGATGTTGGTGGTGATGCGCGTGCCCGCCAACCGCTCGAAGGCTTCGACCAGGCGGCGATAGCCGTCCCCCGAAGTCTCGCGATTGGTGGCCACCAGCAGATCGTGGGCGCGCAGATGCAATGTCCGGGCAACCGGGTGCCCCGCATTGAGCGCCGCCATCAACTGGCTAATGCAATAGATCAGGATATCCTTGTCAAAAAGTGTGGCCCGGCCCCGAACCGACGGCGTCACTGTCACCGTCACGTCGTTATGAGCATAGCTCAGCACCCGCAGATCCGCCCGGGTCGAGAGCGAGAACAGCGGATGTTCCATCGAGGCCAGGTCGTCCTTGGGCAGCGCATCGAAAATATCGCAGACGAAGAAATCCGCCGTCGGATGCCGCTCCGGCAACAGCCTGCGCCCGTGTGTTCCTGCCTGACCGCCCATGCCCCCAGCCTGCTCTTTTGTTTCGGGGTTTCATTATCACCACCTTATCCAGTCCGCAGAGACAGCGTCCAGCTTTTCAAGGCAAAGCATCGTGGCTTCGGAATCGCAGCTTCGTGGGTTCAGAGTCGTTCTATCGTGGGTTCGGAATCGCCCTGATCTCATTTGGAGCGAGAATATGTTTAAAGATCAGTCAATTATAGAATCCGCAAAGTCGCGTAACTTACTATATAACAGATCAATAACAGGGATTTTTTTCGCGCCTGGAAAATCAGACGGCGGGATATCGACCTCAAACAGCTGAATTTGCAGAGAAAGCAAAGAAAAACGTCGAATCATGCCAGACCAAGCAATGAAAATATAGCTATGTGCGCTCTTTCGGGGTACATATCTTAAAAAAGAGCACATGAGGCATATGATGGCACGTGACGGGTCTTCACCCCTCCCTCCCTATTTCAACATCTCTCCCGATACCGCGATGGCGGATCTCGACCCGCCGCAGCAAACTGCGGATTTCGGACGCATCGCCGAGGCCTGTGTACGCGGCCGCCGGGATCTCGCGTCGCGCGGCCTTGATGAAAGCGGGGCGCGTACATTGCGGCTGTTCTCCACCTGGGAGATCACCCGCTACCTGATCCCGATCGCCACCGCGCATTTCCGCCGCGTGCTCAAGGCCAATCCCGATCTGCCGCAGGGGCGCTCGGATACCACAGGGGGAGCGAAATGGTTCACCCTCGACGAGGTATTGCGGCTGCGCGCGCATTTCGCAGCGGAAGGCTCCAAGACCAAGGAATACCAGCCCTGGCGGCCCGAGGGTCTGCCCGCCAAGATCGTGGCAGTGGCCAATTTCAAGGGCGGCGTGGGCAAGACCTCGACCGCCGCGCATCTGGCCATGTCGGCGGCGCTCGACGGCTACCGGGTGCTGGTGGTCGATCTCGACAGCCAGGGCTCGATGACCTCGATCTTCGGCGGCACGGTCGAGGATGAGTGGGGCACGATCTTTCCACTGCTCGCCCGGCATTACGGCCGCCACCTTCAGGAGGACAACCGGCTGCGGGTGCAGCGCAACGAGGCCCCGCAACCGCTCGACGACACCCTGGCGGAGGCGATGAAGATGCGGGCGCAGGATCTCATCCAGACAACCCACTGGCCCAATATCGACCTCATCGGCGCGCAGCTCAATCTCTACTGGTCGGAATTCCAGATTCCCGTCTGGCGCATGGCCGCGCGCAGCTGGAAGCTCTGGGATGCGCTGACCGAGAGCCTCGAGGCCGATGGCATCCTGCAGGACTATGATCTGGTGTTTCTCGATACCCCCCCTGCCCTGGGATATCTCACGATCAACGGGCTCGCCGCCGCCGATATCCTGCTGGTGCCTCTGGGGGCCTCGTTTCTGGAATTCGACTCCACGGGCCGCTTTTTCGAAATGCTGCACGCGACCTTTCAATCCATCGAGGAGGGCGAGAACATGGCAGCGCGTGCCTTGGGGCGCGACGGGGTCCGCTTCGAATGGGATGCGGTGCGCGCGCTGATCACCCGCTACGACGCCGGGCAGCAGGCCGAACTGGCGGGTCTGATGCAGGCCTATCTCGGCCATGCACTCGCCCCGCAGCGGCAGGATTACACCGCCCTGATCGGCCAGGCGGGCGAGCAGGTGAGCGGCATCTACGAGGCCGATTACCGGGATTTCAATCGCGAGACCTATATTCGCGGGCGCGAAACATTTGACGCGACCTATGCCGCCTTCAAGAAGCTTCTCTTCGGCGTCTGGCGGCGCGATCAACTGGCCGAGGCACAGGCGGAGGTGGCAGAATGATCCGCGCCCTGCCGCCCAAATGTTTCGCGCGCGAAACATCCGCCCTGCCCTGCCCTCGCCTCCGGGAGACCTGTCATGGCCAAGCGTAAGCGCCTCGGCGGTCCGCTTCAGGACTATCTCGCCACATCCCAGACCACGACGACGCCCGCCGCCTCAGCCCCGATCGCCCGGGTCGCCGGAGAGACCTCCGTGAACGCGGCCTTCGAGGAGGTGAGCCGCGAATTGAGCAGCGCCCGCAGCGAGGGACGTCTAGTGCTGCGTCTGCCCCTCGACCGGATCGAGGTTGCCTGGCTGATGCGTGACCGCACGCATCCGGGAACCGAAGAGGATCCCGACTTTACCGCCCTGCTCGACAGCCTGCGCCGCAACGGTCAGCGCAGCCCGATCGAGGTGGTCGATATCGGCGAGGGGCGTTACGGGCTGATCTCGGGCTGGCGCCGCCTGACCGCGCTCCGCCGCCTGCACGAAGAGAGCGGCGAGGCGCGTTTCGGCACTGTTCTGGCCTTCCTGCGGCAACCCGCGAGCTCGGAAGAGGCCTATGTCGCCATGGTCGAAGAGAACGAGATCCGTCTCGGCCTCTCCTTTTACGAACGTGCCCGGATCGCGGCCAAGTCGGTAGAGGCCGGGGTCTATCCCGACACGAAAGCCGCCCTACGCTCTCTATTTGCCTCTGCTTCACGTGCGAAACGTTCCAAGATAGGCTCTTTTCTGACCCTCTACCGGGTGCTCGGGGACGCGGTGCGCTTTCCGCAGGCGCTGACGGAACGGCTTGGCCTTTCCCTGGCCAAGGCACTGGAGGCGGATGAGGGCGGGGCTGCGCGCCTGAGGGCGCGGCTCGAAACCGCCTCTCCCGCGACTGCCGAGCAGGAACAGAGTCTGTTCTCGGGTTTTGTCGAGACCGAAAGCGCGCCGTCACCAGACCCTCTGGCAAAGGTCGGGACCGGACCGGAGAAGCAATCCTCGGCAACACAGCCCATCCAACGGAAATCCGTCTCTGCCTCGGCGAAACACGAGGTCTGCCCCGGGGTCTTTCTGACCCAGAAAGAGGACAGGCTCGAGCTTTCTGGCCCGGCGGTCGGGGCGGACTTGCGCACCCGGCTCGAAGCGTGGTTGAGAGCGGGCTCGCAGACCAAGCCGCAGTGACGGCGCCACGCTTGGAGGTGTTTCGCGCGCGAAACAATCTGGTGATCTGATGTCCGGCCTTGGTCTTTCGAATGCGAAAGGCCGCATCAACGCCGGGGACCGGTGATGTCGCGCCGAGACGGGTTGATTGCTAGGAAATGAGTGCCGTGGGCGATAAAGTGAGTGCGCTACGGCAAGACCGGCACTAGTATTGATGGTCTAGCAGGCTGCTGAAAAACACCAGGCTCGACGCGGTTTCGAGAACATGATTCACTCTTGGCACGGCGGCGGCGGCGGGGGTGATGATGCGCGGGACGGACGAGGCGGCGGGATCGCTGTTCAGCTATGTCGATCTTGAGGAGCGCGTTCCGGCGCGGCATCCGCTACGTTGGTATTGCCAAGTTGTTGTCGTTAGCTTGTGTATTCTGGATAATACAGGATCATACCACCATTTCAACGGTGTAGTCGGCCCAGAGGCTGAAGGCATCTGAGCGGGCATGACGGTATGAAGCAGCGGTGAGTTGGTAGCGGCGGGGACGGAAGATCAGGTTGATCTGATCGTGTGCGGCTAGAAATCTTTGAGCCTGCCTGTGGGATTTGAGCTTACCGAAGATCTTTTCTCGTTTACGGGTCGGTCGGTGGGACACCTCAATCGCGTTGTTCAGACCCTTGTGGGCGCGGTGGTCGGCATTCGGGGCCAATATTTTGACCGGTTTGATGTAACTACGCAGTTTATCGGTAATAACGACCCTCGGTTCGCCAAACTCGGTAACCAGTTTTTTGAAAAACCGCTTTGCAGCCTTGGCGTTTCTGCGGGTTTGGACCAGAATATCAAGAACGTCACCATTTGCATCGATGGCACGCCACAGCCAATGCTTTTTGCCACGGATCGTGATCACCACCTCGTCCAAATGCCACTTGTCGTTCGGTCGCGGTCGATCCCGACGGATGCAATCTGCGAAATGCCTACCAAAGCGGTTGACCCAAAGGCGGATCGCTTCCCGGCTAACGATCACACCCCGCGCAGCCAACAGGTCTTCAACATCAGCGGTACTCAGCGCTAACCGATGGTAAGCCCATACTGCGTAAGAGATGATCTCTCGAGGATAACGAAAGCCTTTCAGGCGCGGCATATGGATTGGAATATTCATCAGAGCCCCATATCCAGATCAGACGCCGTCAACAACTTGGCAATACCGCCCTGGCGCCCCGAGGGGCTGCCGGCCAAGATCGTCGCCGTATCGAACTTCAAGGGCGGCACCTCCAAGACCACGACCACCGCGCATCTGGCCATGTCCGCCGCTTTGGATGGCTACAAGGTGCTGGTGATCGATCTGGACAGCCAAGGGTCGCTGACCTCGATCATGGGCGGTGACGTGCCTGATGAATGGTCCACTGCCTTTCCGCTCCTGGCCAAGGATTACGCCCAGACCGTGCAGGCCGAAAACACCGTGCGCGCCGCTGCTGGTCAGGCCCCCCTGCCCTTTGACGAGACGCTGACAGAGGCGCTGAAGGTTTCGGCGCGCGACATCATCCAGCCAACGCATTGGCCAAACATTGACCTGCTCGGCGCGCAGTTGAACCTCTATTGGGCCGAGTTCCAGATTCCCGTCTGGCGGATGGGCCTGCGTAGCTGGTCGCTTTGGGATGCGCTGAACAATGCGCTGACCGAAGAACGCATCGTTGACGATTACGACATCATCTTTCTCGACACTCCCCCGGCGCTTGGCTACCTGACGATTAACGCTCTGGCAGCGGCTGATATCCTCTTGGTTCCACTGGGCGCATCGTTTCTGGAATTCGATTCTACCGGACGGTTCTTCGACATGCTCTATTCGACCTTTGCCAGCGTTGAGGATGGTGAAAATGCCGTGCGCCGCCGAGACGGCCTGCCAGAGGTCAAGTTCGAATGGGACGCCGTGCGCGCGCTTATTACCCGGTTTGACGCCGGGCAGCAGACCGATCTGGCCAACGTCATTCAGGCCTATTTCGGCGACTTCATGACCACCTATCGCCAGGAGCTGACAGCGATGGTCGGGCAGGCCGGCGAGAGTGTGAACGGCATCTACGAAGCCGATTACCGGGATTTCAACCGCGAGACCTATGTTCGGGGCCGCGAGACCTTCGACAGGACGTGGGCCGAGGTCAAAGAGCTGATCCTGGGCACCTGGTACCGGGATCAACAAGCGGCGAAAGCCGAGCAGAGCAGTAGTGCCCCACAAGAGGAGCAGGCAGATGGCTAAACGCAGAAAACTAGAGACCCCCAGCGCCGATGACCTTTTGCGCATCGAGGAGGAGTTTCGCCGCGAAACCTCCTCGCGCCCCGGGCTGACCCCGGGGGCGACGGTTGCGCCGATCGCGCAGGTGGCGGGTGAGGCCGCCGCGCAGGCAGAGGTCTCCAGCCCCGAAATCCGGGCAGGCCACGCGCATAACGCCGCTGAGGCAAAGCGGCTGCAAGAGGCGCGTGCGGATGGGCGGTTGATGTCTGATCTGCCGCTGTCCGAAATTGACCCGCACGCGATGATCCGAGACCGGATTGATCTGTCCGAAGACGAAATGTCAGAGCTGCGTCAATCCATCGCCGCCAGCGGGCTGCGCTTGCCGATTGAGGTGTTTGAATTCGCCACTCCGCGCGCTGACGGTGTTCGCTATGGGCTTGTGTCAGGCTATCGCCGCTACATGGCGGTTCTGGCGCTGCGCGATCTGACGGAAGCTGCAAAATACGCCAGCATCCGTGCCATCGTCCGCCCGCGGACCGAGGCCGATCAGGCCTTCGTCTCGATGGTCGAAGAAAACGAGGTCCGCTCCGAATTGAGTCACTTCGAGCGCGGCCGCATCGCGGTGATTGCTGCGCAACAGGGGGCCTTTGTCAACGTCGAGGACGCCGTGAACCGGCTATATGCCACCGCGTCCAAGGCCAAACGATCCAAGGTCCGGTCCTTCGCCATGATCTTTGAAGAGCTCGGCGATATGTTGACCTTTCCCGAGGCGTTGACCGAAAAGCGCGGGCTGAGCCTGGCGCAGGGTCTGCGCGCCGGGGCAGAGGGGCGTCTGCGCGCAGCTTTGGAGCAGCACCCGCCTGCTGATGCCGAGGCCGAATGGGCGCAGATTGACGCAGTGCTGAGCACGTTGGACGCACCCGCACGGGACAAGCGCCGTGGCGGACGTCCAAGGGCCAGCGCGCCGATATCAGGTTGGCAAGGGGCCGAGACGCTGCACACTTCTGCGGGCATCACCATCCGTCGCATGCAGGACGACAAGGGAATTCTGCTGCGGTTCGAGGGCAGGGGGCTGGACAGCGAGCTGATGGATTCGCTGATGCAGGAAATCCGCGCGCTTCTGGAAAAACCCTGAGAGGTTTCGCCGCGAAACCTCTTGGGCGGCGCTCTGCCATGCTCGCAGGCGCGCGCTTGGAGACGGCGAAGCGCGCGCCCATCCCATTGATCAAAAACCTGCATTGGCATATATTGCCAGCGAGGAGAATTTTGCCATGGTGACACGCAATGTCGTTCTGACCGAAACGCAGGACCAGTTGGTTCAGACTTTGGTGGCGTCCGGACGCTATCAGAATGTGAGTGAAGCAATGCGCGCCGGGCTGCGGTTGCTCGAACAGGAAGAAGCCCAGATCGCAGGACTCCGGCAAGGTCTGCTCGAGGGCTTGGCGCAGGCGAAGGCGGGCCAGCTTGCCGAGGGTAGCGGAGAAGACGCGATCCGGCGGGCCTTTCGAAAAGCACGCGCGGCTTCATGAGCCGATCCTTTCGGCTGACGCGCCGCGCCGAGGCCAAGCTGGTCGAGATTGCAGAGTGGACGATCGCGACATTCGGGCCCAAGCAGGCCGAGCTCTATGAAACAGAACTGCTCGATCGCTGTCAGGCGATCCTGAACGGGCAGGCGCACAGCCGGAGCTGTGCGATCCTGGTCGATGATGCCGAGGACTTGCGGTATGCGAGGGCAGGGGAGCATTTCCTGGTGTTTCTGGATCGGCCGGACCAGGTGATCATCGTCGACATACTGCATTCGCAAAGCGATCTTCCACGCCATGTCGCCGCGCTGACGGCCCTCAGGAATGACGCGTTATAGCCCCGCGGCCTTGGTGAGGTTCACGCGGAACCGGTCGCGGCGGCGCTGATAGCGCCGGGTCATCTCGGCAGAGGCATGGCCCAGTTGCTTCTGGATGTAGCGTTCATCCACTTCGGCACCACTGGCAAGGCCAGCGCGCAAGGAATGGCCGGAGAACAGCGCAAGGCGATCCTTCTCCGGTAAGTCGGCGCGGATACCAGCGGCCAGCACGGTCTGCTTGATCAGCCGCGCGACATGCTTGTCGCTGAGCCGGGTTTCCAGCGCCTTCTTGCCGTCTCGTGAGGTGCGCGTGAACACCGGGCCGAAATCGATCCTGCCGAAATGCAGCCACTGCTCCAGCGCATGAACAGGGCAGGTCTGATCCTTTGAGCCCCGGCCAATCTCGACCTCGCGCCAGCCGGTCTTGGCGTTCAGGGTGAGAAGGGCGCCTTTCTCGAGGATCTCGATCCAGCCGCCGCTGTCGGGCGTGTCATCCTTTTGAACATCCAGACTGACGATCTCCGAGCGCCGCAAACCTCCGGCGTAGCCCAAAAGCAGCATTGCCCGATCCCGCAGGCCACGCAGGTCGTGGGGCAGGGTGGCCACCATTGCCAGAATGTCCTCGGCTAGGATCGCTTCCTTCTGCACTGGCGGCCGAGCGTGCTTGCGCTTGATCCCGGCGAGCACGGTGGCGATGTGGCGGTCCTTGCGGTCGAGGGTGAACCCGCGCTGCGCGTAGTTCCAGGCGAGACCAGAGAGGCGGCGGTCTATCGTGCTGACGGTCAGGGCAGGGGAGGGGCCTGTCGGTGCGGCGAGGTCGGTTAGATAGAGGCCAATCATTTCCGGCGATGGGGGCAGGAGGTCTGTGCCTTTCAGGCGGCACCAGCGGGCGAAGTGCTTCCAGTCAGTGGCATAGGCCCTCAGCGTGTTGTCCGAAGCCGCAGCGCGCGCATAGTCGCGGGCAGCGTCCACCAGTCGATCAAGGGTGCCGGAGCCCGCCACAGAGGAGCGGAGAGACAGAGCTTCGCCGGATGCAACGTCCCCCTCATTATCTTCGTTGATGGAAGACCTATTTCGCGCGTCTGAGCGCAGTTCCTGACTGTATTTCGACTGTCGTTCTTGTTTTATCATTGGACTCTAAGTCATTGACTCTGGGCGGTTCATGTTCATGGTTCATTTGTGGATTCTAGGTGAATCGTTGGACTTTTGATACTGTTTTGTGGTTTTTGCCATGGTG
>NZ_BDIY01000035.1 GCF_002072155.1 Roseovarius sp. A-2
TCAAATCGACTGATAAACTTCCTGAAATCGTGTGCCTTCATTGCGCCCTCCGCGTCTTCCCTCGGAGCGCCATATTGGCCGTTTTTGGCGAAAAGAAGGCTTACCAACACGAAATGCGGACACTACTTAGGGTTTTGGCATTGTCGGAAGACTGCCAGGCTTGCTTGAACATCGCCTTGACTACTCTCGGATCGGCCATTGCCCGCTTGGCTTGCTGCCATTCGGCGCGGGTGAAGTTCAAGGGATTGCGCAAAGACTGATCGATCAGGCCTTTGGGCATGTCCCAGCCATGTTGGAGGTATAGCTCTTTGGAAACTTCCAACAGACGCCGCTTGAAAAATGGCAGGTTCTTCGCGGTCATCGTTTCGGAATCGATCCGCGACCAGACCGCATGGGCATGCCGTCTGCCTTCCTTCTCGTGGAAGACAATGGCACGGGGGTGCTCTTCTAGACCGAGGCGCTGCTCAGCGAGTTCGATGGCTGCCTCAAACGTGGCGACATCGACTCGCTCATCTTCCGGTGGGTTCAGGCTGAGCGAGAACAGGTGCTGCTGGCAGCGTGTGCCCTTGGCAATAGCCTGCGCTTCCAACAAGGCATCCAGGAGCTGTTCATCGGAAACGAAGCCCCGAAGCTCATGCAGCTCGACATGCTCATTGTCCTTCACATTCATCAGGTGACGGGCGAGCTTGGCGGCGTTTCCGCGCTGAGAGCCTTTCAGAATCATGGTTCACCTCCTTCCGAGAGGCTGCCAAGCGCCCGCAGCAAGTCCTGCCGCATGGCCTGCACATCAGCACAGGCTTGGCGAAGTTCATCTTCTGTCTCCGGCGTCACTGGCAACGATCCGGTATTGGAAGCGCGGGCAAGCTGGTTGAGATTCTGCGACAAGCGCGAAGAGCCGAGCGCGCCGAGTACGCGCCCGAGGGCTTCCTGATCCTTCACGGGATAGCGCCCACGCTTTTTGCGCGGTGCTGCATCATCCCCGAGAAGTTGCTCACGAATATACCGCCCCAGCGGCATGCTGCCCCGCAACACATCCAGCTTCGCACGCTCATCGAAGGTGAAGCGAAGCGAGAACGGCGGCGGATACTTGGGCCGCTGATCTTTGGCTAACTTATTGAAACGTCTATCTAAGGTGCTCATCGCCGCACCTCAGATCGGTTAGATCATACGGTGCGAGATGGTGTTCCCATTCTAGGAAGGCCTCAAACAAGCGGTTCGATTCCGCTCCAGTTGGGTCCACCATTTTCCCCCATCTGAACGCACGATCCGGCAAGCCACCACGCTTGCCGCTTGAGCGCGCGCGGTAAATCCGGCATGGTCCGGCAGCAACAGGGTCGGGCGCGCCATCCGATAACGCAGTGGGGACAGATCACATGCTCAAAAGCGCGGGCAAACGCCTAAAGAAGACCGTCAAGACCGTCCTACCGGCCGGGCTGCGGCGCGACATCAAGGTCCGCAAGGCGCGCGCGGCGCTCGACCGCTTGCCGGAGGTCAGTTGCGACCCTTCCGCGCTGCGGCCCACATCCCAGATCGATCTGACGGCGATCTGGCAGGATGCAGCGGCCGCCGAGGCATGGGCCGAGATCGCGCCCCGGCTGGAGGACCATGCCAGTATGGCCCCACCGGCGGCGCGCACCGATGGCAATCGTGGCGTCAATCCCGGGGACAGGCGGGCGATCTTTCATCTCGTGCGGCACCTGCAACCGGCAAGCGTGCTGGAGATCGGCACCAATGTCGGCTTCTCGACGCTGCATATCGCGGCGGCGATGCCCCCCGAGAGCCGGATCACGACGGTCGACATCATTGATGTGAACAACCCGTCCGAGCAGCCCTGGGCCGATAGCGGCCTGCCGCCCTATCTGCCGCGCGATCTGCTCGCGGCGGCGGGTTTTGCCGGTCGCGTGGATTTCGTGAAGCACAACTCGCTCGATTTTCTCGACGCCGAGGTGGGCAGGGCGGCGGCCTACGATCTAATCTTTCTCGATGGCAGCCACGCGGCGGAGGTGGTCTATCGCGAGATCCCCCTCGCCCTTCGGTCGCTGGCCCCCGGGGGTGTGATTCTTCTGCATGACTATTATCCGGATCATCGCTGGCTCTGGGACAACAAGGTGGTGATTCCTGGGCCCTGTCTTGCCGTGGAGCGGCAGCGTGCCGAAGGCGTGCCGGTCGAGGTTCTGCCTGGCGGCACGCTGCCCTGGTCCACCAAGCTGGGCAGCCGCGTGACCAGCCTCGCTCTGTTGGCCCGAGCGGGCTGACGCGGGGGGGCTGCGACATGGCGGGGGCTAACCTTGCAAAGGCGTTGTTCAACATCGTGATCGTCGGGCAGAGCGGACGCCTTGAATACGAGGCGCTGCTCTTTGCCGCCTCATTGCGCGCGATGTCGCCGGGCTTTGCAGGCCGCCTGTTCGTGGCCGAGCCGCAGCCCGGCCCGCTCTGGCGCAACGATCCCCGCATGAAAAGCGCCGAGGTGCGCGCCCGGCTTGATGATCTGGGGGCCGAGATCCTGCCCTTCGAGAGCCGCCATTTCGGCCATGCCTATCCTTACGGCAACAAGATCGAGGCGCTTCTTGCGCTGCCCGGGGGCGAACCCTTCGTGTTCTTTGACACCGACACGCTGATCACCGGAGACCTCGCGACGGTGCCTTTCGATTTCGACCGCCCCACTGCGTCGTTGCGGCGCAGCGGCACCTGGCCCGAGCCCGAGCTTTACGGTCCCGGCTATACGGGCATCTGGCGCGCGCTCTACGACAAGTTCGGGCTGGATTTTCAAAGCTCGCTCGATCTGAGCCAGCCCGATGAATACTGGAAGCGCTATCTCTACTTCAACGCCGGGTTCTTCTTTTACCGCTGTCCGCATGTTTTCGGGCAGCGGTTTCTCGATTATGCGCTTGCCATTCGCGACGATGCCCCGCCGGAACTGGTGTGCCAGTCGCTTGATCCGTGGCTCGATCAGGTGGCATTGCCGCTGGTCATTCACGCGCTTGGCGGCGGGCGCGATACGCTGCCCGAGGGGTTGCTCGATGGCGAGGTGAGCTGTCATTATCGCACCCTGCCGCTGCTTTATGCCCGCGAGAGCGACCGGGTGATCGCCGTGCTGGAAGAGGTGGCAAGCCCTCACAAGATCAAGAAGGCGCTCAAGGAATACGATGCGATCAAGCGGGTGATCTATCAGGGGCGCGGGGCCAAGGTCCGCGCGCTCTTCGATCAGGATGACCTGCCGCGCCGCGAGCAGGCGATCCGCAACACGATCAAGCGCAACGGGTTCTGGATGCGGTAGGGGCGTGGGGTTTTGGCCCGGAGCTGTCGTTGAATGACCGCCAGAAGGTGCCGCGTGATTGCGCGGCACATTCGGTGCGTTTCGCGCGGGATGCGGCAGCGGCAGCCCAAGGCCATTCAAGCCGCAAAAACGGCCTCCATGTCGGCAAAGCCCTTCAGTTCCACCGGGTTGCCCGAGGGATCGCGAAAGAACATCGTCCATTGCTCGCCCGGCTCGCCCTCGAACCGCACCGATGGCGGGATCACGAAATCGACCTCCGCCGCGCTTAACCGTCCGGCCACGCGCTGCCACTCGGACAGGGGCAGCACCACCCCGAAATGCGGCATCGGCACCATGTGATCGCCGACCTTGCCGGTGGCCTCGGTCGCAAACGGCGTGCCCAGATGCAGCGACAGCTGATGCCCGAAGAAATCGAAATCCACCCAAGTCTCGGTCGAGCGCCCCTCGACTGCGCCCAGAAGCCCGCCATAAAACGCGCGCGCCGCGTCGAGATCGGTCACGTTGATTGCCAAGTGAAACGGATGCGCCATGTCGTATCTCCTCATGCCTGTTGCGGGGCACCTTTCAATGGCGTAACCCGGTTTGCAAGCATTTCCCAAGGGAGGATCATTCACATGGCTTACGGTTTTGACACGTTGC
The DNA here is from genome assembly GCF_002072155.1 of Roseovarius sp. A-2. GTDB lineage: Bacteria > Pseudomonadota > Alphaproteobacteria > Rhodobacterales > Rhodobacteraceae > Roseovarius. Next base: position 3,917 of record NZ_BDIY01000035.1, read on the forward strand.
AAATTCACGCGGGCGCGCGTCCCGATCCGGCGACTGGCGCGCGGCAGGTGCCGATCTATCAGACGACCGCGTATGTGTTCCGCGATGCCGAGCACGCTGCAGCGCTCTTCAATCTGCAGGAGGTGGGCTATATCTATTCCCGCCTGACCAACCCGACGGTGGCCGCGTTGCAGGAACGCGTTGCGACGCTTGAGGGTGGTGCGGGGGCGGTCTGCTGTTCTTCGGGCCATGCGGCGCAGATCATGGCGCTCTTTCCGCTGATGGGTCCGGGGCTCAACGTGGTGGTCTCGACCCGGCTTTATGGCGGGTCGATCACGCAATTCGGCCAGACGATCAAGCGGTTTGGTTGGTCGGCCAAGTTCGTCGATTTCGATGATATTGACGCGGTTGAGGCGGCCATCGACGACGATACCCGGGCAGTGTTTTGCGAATCCATCGCCAATCCAGGTGGCTATGTCACTGATCTGGATGCGATTTCCGCCATCACCGACAAGGCGGGGCTGCCGCTCATCGTCGACAATACCTCGGCCACGCCCTATCTGTGCCGCCCGATCGAGCATGGTGCCACGCTTGTGGTGCATTCGATGACCAAGTTCCTCACCGGCAACGGCACTGTGACGGGGGGATGCGTGGTGGATTCGGGGCAGTTCGACTGGTCGGCCTCGGGCAAGTTTCCCTCACTGAGTGAGCCGGAAGCGGCCTATCACGGGCTCAAGTTCCACGAGACATTCGGGCCGCTGGCCTTTACCTTTCATGGCATCGCCGTGGGGCTGCGCGATCTGGGTATGACGCTTAATCCGCAGGCGGCGCATTACACGCTGATGGGCATCGAGACGCTGTCCTTGCGCATGCAGCGGCATTGCGAGAATGCCGAGCGGGTCGCTGGATGGCTGGAAAAACATGAGGCCGTCGAAGGGGTTACCTATGCCGGGCTGCCCTCGTCGCCGTGGCATGACCGGGTCGCGCGGATCTGTCCCAAGGGTGCGGGGGGCCTGTTCACCGTGGCGCTCAAGGGCGGCTATGATGCCTGCGTGCGGCTGGTGGACAGCCTTGAGCTGTTCAGCCACGTGGCCAATCTCGGGGACACCCGGAGCCTGGTCATCCATTCGGCCTCGACCACGCACCGGCAACTGACCGAAGAGCAGCAGGTCGCGGCGGGGGCGGCCCCCAATGTGGTGCGGATTTCCATTGGGATCGAGGATGCCAATGACATCATCGCCGATCTCGAGCAGGCGCTGGCGAAAGCGGCGGGCTGAGCCGCGCCGGGCGTTGGTTAACGAAACCTGACCCGGGGCGCGCGGGGCGCGCGAATCGGGGCAGGATTCGCCTGATTAACAAGGACAATCCGCGCTTTCGGGCGGTCTGCATCGCGTCGGTGTCCTGTCGGTGCCGATGCGGCGCGGCGGCGGGTTAACAGGGCATGCGCCGGCTGAGCCCGCAGATCGGCGGAGTTCTCTGGAGGACAGCGGGAATTCCAACCCCTCAACCCTTTGCCTCGGCGATTTGGTGCTGTAGGATCGGGCTTCAACGGCGGGAGACTCCCGCATGACCCCGAGCGGTGTTACAGCGTTGCGCATGAAACCGAATTTTGCCCTGTCCCTGTCCTTCGACGGTATCAGCCTGCTGCACCGCGCAGGCGCGTCGGGCTGGCATCTTGTGGGCGAGGTGGCGCTCGACTGCGCCGATCTGAGCGCCGAACTCGGGGCGTTGCGCGATAAGGCCGCGGCGCTCGATCCTTCGGGGCTTTCGACCAAGCTGGTCATTCCCGACGCGCAGATCCGATATCTCGATCTGCCCGCCAGTAGCGCGCCCTATGGCGATTACGACGCGGCGGCGGCAGAGGCGCTTGATGGGGCGACGCCCTATGCGCTGGAGGATCTGGCCTTCGACTGGAACGTCGAGGCGGGGCGGCTTTACGTGGCCGCGGTGGCGCGCGAGACGCTGGACGAGGCTGAAGCCTTCGCCACCGAGCACGACTTCAACCCGGTCGGCTTCGTGGCGCAGCCACAGGACGACGGCTTTGGCACCGAGCCGTTCTTTGGCGAAACCAGCCATGCCACGGAGCCGGTGGAGCGCGATGCGGAGCGGATCGAGATCCTCGGTGCCGCGCACCTGCCCGAACCGCCCGCGCCGGACGAGGCCGGGACGGACACGACGCCACAGCCCGAGACGCAGGGCGATATGCCCGCCGCCGCCGACGCTCCGGCCTTCAGCTCGATCCGGGCCGAGCGGGCCGCGCCCGGAAACGGTGCGCCGAAGCTGAGCGGGGCCGCGCGCAATGGCCGGGATGCCCCGACAGAGCAGCCGCCGCCCGCCGCGCCCGAACTTGAGACGACACCCGGCCCCGCTGCCGCGAGCCTCGCCCCTCTGCCCGCAGACAGCCTCGAGCCCGCCCGCGCCGAGGCTTCCGGGGCGATCAGTTTTTTCTCACGCCGTGGCGATCGTTCGGACCCCGGCGGGGTTGCGCCCGACATTTCGGCCACCGGCAAGAGCGACACGCCGCCGGGCTCCACCGCCCTGGCGGCCGCCCCGTCCGGCCCCGGCTTTGCCAGCCCCGAGGAGGAAGCCGAACGCATGACGATCTTCGGCGCGCGCGAAACGCAGCGCGCCGGACGTGGTAAACCGCGCTTTCTGGGGTTGATCCTGACGATCGTGCTCTTGATCCTGCTGGCCGGGGTCGCGGCATGGGCCGCGATCTTTCCCGACTCGGGCCTCTCGCGTCTCATTCGCGGAAGCGAGCCGGAAATCGCGCTCACGCCCGATATTCCAGAGCTTACCGCGCCCGCCGAGACCGAAGATGCCCCCGAGGCTGCGACCGAGGATCCTGTGATCATCCCGGCATCGCCCGAGCCGGAGATGGAGCCGGAGGCCGCACCCGAGATCGCGCTGGCCCCCGAGCCGGAACGAGAGCCGGAGCAGGCGACCGACCCCGAGCCCGCCGCCGCGCCTGTGCCTGACACAGCCCCGCAAGAGGCCGCGCAGACCGAGCCTGCGACCCCCGAAGAGGCCCGCGCGCGCTATGCCGTGACCGGTATCTGGCAGACCCCGCCCGCACCGCCGCTGGAGCCCGAGGCCGGGCATCTAGATGATTTCTACCTCACCTCCATCGACGAGGATGTGCCCGCAAGCGATGCGGTGGCGCTGCCCGCCGCGCCGGACCTGCGGGCCGATGCGCGACCGGCGACGCCTGCGACCCCGGCACCGCCCGGCACCGAATTCACGCTTGACGCGCGCGGCCTCGTGGTGGCCACGCCCAAAGGTGCGCTGACCCCAGAGAACGTGCTGGTGCGCGCCGGTCCGCCGCCGCTGATCCCGCCCGACACGCCGACCCGCGCGGTGCCGGTGCCGGGTGTGGCGCTGACCGCCCAAGCAGCGGCAGAGCGCGAACGGCTGTCGGGCATCCGCCCCCGGACGCGGCCCGAGGACCTGATCGAGCAGCAGGAACGCGGCGCGCTCGGCGGGCGCAGCCGGAGCGAGCTGGCAAGCCTGCGCCCGCGCCCGCGCCCCGAGACCATCCAGCAGGCTACAGCCAGCGCGGCGCCCGATCCCGACGCCGTCGCCGCCGCCCTCGCCGAGGCGGTGCAGGACAGCGCGCCCGAGGCCACGCCGCAGGCCGTCGCCGCCTCGCTCAAGCCGCAGCCGCGCCCGAAGAATTTCCAGCGGATCGTGCGCCAGGCCCCGCAACAGAGCGCCGCCGCCGCCACCGTGGCCCCGCGCATCCCAAGCTCTGCCTCGGTCGCGCGCAGCGCCACCGACCGCAATGCGATCAACATGCGGCAGGTCAATCTGATCGGCGTCTATGGCAGCCCGTCGAACCGTCGCGCGCTGGTGCGCCTGTCGAACGGTCGCTATCAAAAGGTGCAGGTTGGCGACAGAATGGACGGCGGGCAGGTCTCGGCCATCGGCGACAGCGAATTGCGCTACAATAAACGCGGTCGAAATGTGGTGTTGCGGATGCCGAAGGGCTAGGATGCGACCATCCCGCATGCCCGGACCCAGATAGGCCCTGATGGAAGGTTTCCTGTTCCAAGCCACGATATTCCTCGCCGCCATGGTGATCGCCGTGCCGATCGCCTCGCGCTTGGGGTTTGGCTCGGTGCTGGGCTATCTCGCCGCCGGGATCATCATCGGCCCGATCACCGGGCTGGTGGGCGGGCAGCAGACCGCCGAATTGCAGCATGTGGCGGAATTCGGCGTCGTGATGATGCTGTTTCTCATCGGGCTGGAGCTGGAGCCACGCGCGCTGTGGGACATGCGCCACCGGCTGCTGGGGCTGGGGGGCTTGCAGATCACGCTGACCACGCTCGCCGTGATGGGCGGGGCGATGTATTTCGGCCAGGGCTGGAGTGTCGCACTCGCCATCGGAATGATCTTTGCGTTGTCGTCGACCGCCATCGTTTTGCAGACCCTGTCGGAAAAGGGGCTGATGCAGACGGGGGGCGGGCGGTCGTCCTTCTCGGTGTTGTTGGCGCAGGATATCGCGGTCATTCCGATGCTGGCCTTTCTGCCGCTGCTGGCGTTGCCCAAGGGTGCCGATGCGGTTTTGAGCGGGGTGCTGATGCGCGGGGCCGAAGCCGGTGCGGCGCATGGCGATGCTCCCGCAGCGCCGCATGAGGCCGCGCAAAGTTTCATGGCCAGCTTGCCGGGTTGGGGGGCGACGCTGGTGACGATCGCGGCGGTGGCGGCGATCATTCTGACGGGGGTCTATCTGACCCGGCCGGTGTTTCGCTTCATTCACGCCGCCCGTCTGCGCGAGATGTATACCGCGCTGGCGCTGCTGATCGTGGTGGGCATCTCGTTCCTGATGATGCTGGTGGGCCTCTCGCCCGCTTTGGGCGCGTTTCTTGCGGGAGTGGTGCTGGCCAACAGCGAATTCCGCCACGAGCTGGAAAGTGATCTTGCGCCGTTCAAGGGGCTGCTGCTGGGGTTGTTTTTCATCACCGTCGGCGCCGGGATCAATTTCGAGGTGCTGTTCGGTGCGCCGATCCTGATCGTCGGCATGGCGGCGGCGCTCATCCTCGTCAAGGGGGGGATCCTCTATCTGCTGGGGCGCATCTTTGCGCTGCGCGGGCGCGATCTGTGGCTGTTCACCCTGTCGCTGGCGCAGGCGGGCGAATTCGGCTTCGTGCTGGTGGCGTTCTCCAAACAGCAGAACGTGCTGCCGCGCGGCATGGAAGAGATCCTGCTGCTGGTGATCGCGCTCACCATGCTGATCACGCCGCTCTTGTTCATCCTCTATGACTGGCTGTCAAAGCGCATGACCGACGGCGCCGAGATGCCCGAAGCCGACGAAATCGACAGCACCGGGCCGGTGATCATCGCGGGGATCGGGCGGTTTGGTCAGGTGGTCAACCGGCTGGTGCGCTCCAGCGGCTTCGAGACGGTGGTGCTCGATCATGACCTGACCGCGATCCAGAGTATGCGGCGCTTCGGCGTCAAGGGCTTCTTCGGCGATCCGACCCGGCCCGATCTCTTGCATGCCGCGGGCCTCGCGGAGGCGCGTATCCTTGTCGTGGCGCTCGACAGTCCGGATGCCGCCGTGCGGCTTGTGTCGTTCGCACGCCGAGAGCGTCCCGACCTGCATATCGTCGCCCGCGCGCGCGACCGGACGCATGTGTTCCGGCTCTATCAGGCGGGGGCGAATGACATCGTGCGAGAGCTTTTCGATAGTTCGCTGCGTGCGGGACGCTATGTGCTGGAGAACATGGGCCTGACCGATTTCGAGGCGGCGGAGATCGCGCAGACCTTTTACCAGCATGACCGGCAATCGGTGCGCGACTTGGCCGCGCTCTGGGATCCCGATACGCCGACACTCGAGAATGCGGCCTATATGGCGCGCGCGCGGGAACTGGAGGAGGCGTTGCAGACCATGCTTTTGTCGCAACTGGAAGCGAATGGGGAGGTCGCGCGCGACGCCGGGGAGGCAAAGCACGAGCGTTAGGACGCGGGGTGCGAGGATTGGCTTGTTGCAGTCGTTGCCGCATCCCGCGCGGTACCTTCTGGCTGGGTGCTATGTCCGCAAAGGCCATTTTCCTCGTCACCGCCCTGTTCGTGTCGAACCGCGTTATCTCGGCCTCAGGACATGCCGCCCAGCAGCGCCGCGTTGCCGCCCGCCGCCGTTGTGTCGACGCAGACATGGCGCTCGTGCAGGGCGTGGCCGGTATCGGGCAGCCCGGTGATCAACGGCAGGATCGGGCCGGCACGCTCGGAGAGCGCCTGCGCATAGGCGCGCGCGTCGCGGTCGTCGCCCCACCACAGCGCGCCCGAAAGCCCGCCCATGGTCTTGAGCGCGTTCGGGTCTACGCGGCCAGACGCCTCGACCGCGACACCGCCCAGATCGCGCACGGCATTGGCCTGTGCCGCCGCCGCCTCGCGCCCCGGCCCGAGGCAGAGCAGAGCGGGGCGCAGATGCGTCGTCAGCCGGTTCGACTCGCCGGTGGGGCCGGGCAGGACGAGGGCCTCGCGCGGGCTGTGCGGTGCCGTGTTGGCAGCATCGAGCGCCTTTTGCACGGCGGCGACGGGCATCGCCGCCTCCCATTTCTCGCCCCTCTCCGGCGCGGGATGCGCGCAGAACCGCGTCAGGTAATGCGGCCCGCCCGCCTTGGGGCCGGTGCCGGACATGCCCTCGCCGCCAAACGGCTGGCTGCCCACGATGGCCCCGATCTGGTTGCGGTTCACGTAGATATTGCCCGCATGCACCGCCTCGGTCACGTGCTGCACGCGGTCGTCGATCCGGGTCATCAGGCCGAAGGTGAGGCCATAGCCGGTGGCGTTGATCGCCCGGATCACACGGTCGAGATCGCGCGACTTGAAGGTCGCGAGATGCAGGACCGGGCCGAATATCTCACGCTCCATATCCTCTATGCCGCCGACCCTGATCAGCGTGGGCGCGATGAATGTCCCGGCATTGGGGGTCTTGAGTTCGTGCAACAGCCGCCCGGCGGCGCGGGCCTGCTGGATATGTTCGGCAATGCCTGTGCGGGCCTCTTCGTCGATCACCGGGCCGCAATCGGTCGAGAGATGCCAGGGGTGGCCGACATGCAGCGCGTCCATCGCGCCGGTCAGCATCTCGGTGAACCCCTCGGCGATATCCTCCTGCACGTAGAGACAGCGCAGCGCCGAGCAGCGTTGCCCGGCGGATTGAAAGGCCGATTCGACGATCGCCTGCACCGCCTGCTCGGGCAGGGCGGTACTATCGACGATCATCGCGTTCATCCCGCCGGTTTCGGCGATGAGCGGCGCGCCGGGGGCAAGGTTCTCGACCATCGCGGCGCGGATTTTGAGTGCCGTGTCGGTCGAGCCGGTGAAGGCCACGCCGCCGACGCGCGCGTCGGAGGTGAGCGCCGCGCCGACCTGTCCTGCCCCGGGCAGGAGTTGCAATGCGGTGTCCGGTACGCCCGCGCGGTGCATCAGCCCGATGGCCAGATGCGCGATGAGCGGGGTTTGCTCGGCCGGTTTCGACAGCACGGCGTTGCCTGCGGCGAGTGCCGCCGCGATCTGGCCGGTGAAGATCGCCAGCGGGAAGTTCCACGGCGAGATGCAGGTGAACGTGCCGACCGGTTCCGCTTCGGGCGCGCCCGCCGCGTAATAGCGCAGGAAATCCACCGCCTCGCGCAGTTCCGCCACGGCGTCGGGGATCGACTTGCCCGCCTCGCGGTGCAGGATCGCGAAAATCTCGCCGTGGTTCTCCTCGTAGAGATCGGCCACTTTGTTGAGGATATTTGCACGTTCCGTCGCCGTCGCCTCCCATGGCTTGGCCGCTGCAAGCGCGGTTTCGATATCGGCCTTCGAGGCCCAGGCGACGGTGCCGGGGCTGTCGGCGGGATCGGCGGGGTTATCGACGCGCTCGGGCGTCTCTGGCTGCGCCTTGCCCGCGAGCAGCGGTGCTGCGGCCCATGCGTGCGAGGCGAAGGGCGCGCGCGCCGCCTCGATGGCGTCGAGCGTCGGTTGATGGGTCAGGTCAAAGCCGCGCGAATTGGGGCGTTCGGGCTGGAACAGGTCCGGCCCGGTGGGCAGGTGCGGCTGCGGGTCATTCACCGCCTCGAACGGGTCGCGGGCGACGGTCTCGGGGGCCACATCCTCGTCCACGATCTGGTTGACGAAGCTGGAATTGGCACCGTTTTCCAGCAGGCGGCGCACGAGATAGGCCAGCAGATCGCGATGCGCGCCGACGGGGGCGTAGATGCGGCAGCGCGTGCCCTCGGATTTCAGGATGATGTCGTGCAGCGCCTCGCCCATGCCGTGCAGGCGCTGGAATTCGAACGTGGATTTATCCGTCGCCATGTCGAGGATCGCCGCCGCCGTGTGGGCGTTGTGGGTGGCGAATTGCGGATAGATCCGATCAGTCATCGCCAAGAGTTTGCGGGCATTGGCGATGTAGCTGATGTCGGTTGCGGGTTTCGAGGTGAAGACCGGAAAGCCGTCCACCCCTTCGACCTGCGCGCGCTTGATCTCGGTGTCCCAATAGGCACCCTTGACCAGCCGCACCATGATCCGGCGGTCGAGCCTCATAGCCAGATCGTGCAGGTAGTCGAGCACATGGGCGGCGCGTTGTCCGTAGGCCTGCACCACCACGCCGAACCCGTCCCAACCGGCAAGTGCTGGCTCCGAGAGCACGTTCTCGATCACGTCGAGCGAGAGCGCGAGGCGGTCGGCCTCCTCGGCGTCGATATTGAGGCCCATGCGCGCGGATTTCGCCAGCAGAGCGAGGCTGCGCAGGCGCGGCACGAGGATGTTCATCACCTCCTCGCGCTGTGCCACCTCATAGCGCGGATGCAGCGCCGAGAGTTTCACGGAAATGCCGGGATTGTCGCGGATGTCCTTGTTGGTGCAGGCATTGGCGATGGCGCTGATCGCGCGGGAATAGCTGAGGTGATAGCGGGTGGCGTCGGCATCGGTGCGCGCGGCCTCACCCAGCATGTCGTAGGAATAGCTGTAGCCCTTCTTCTCCATCCCCGCAGCACGATCCATCGCGGCCTGAATGGTCTCGCCCAGCACGAACTGACGGCCCATTTCCTTCATCGCGCGGCCCACGGCTGTGCGGATCACCGGCTCGCCCAATCGCTTGACGGCGCCGCGCAGATGGCCCACCGGGCCGGGCGCCTCATCCTTGAGCACCTTGCCGGTCAGCATCAAGGCCCAGGTCGAGGCATTGACCAGCGGCGAGGTGGAATGGCCCATGTGCTTACCCCAGTCCGAGGGCGCGATCTTGTCCTCGATAAGCGCGTCGATGGTTTCGGCATCGGGCACCCGCAAGAGCGCCTCCGCGAGACACATCAGCGCGATGCCCTCATCGGTCGAGAGGCCGTATTCGGCCAGAAACACCTCCATCAGCCCGGTATCGGACCGGCGGCGAATATCGCGCACAAGCTGCGCGGCGCGGTCACAGATGCGTGCGCGGTCCTCGGGCGAGAGGGCGGCGATCTCGGTCAGGCGGGCCAGCGTCCCGGCCTCATCGGCATAGGTGTCAAGGTCGATGGCGCGGCGGATATCGGTGTCATACGGCATGGTTGCTCCCCCATGAGTGATTGGGTGATGCTACCATCATTGTGTAAGTGACTTTTCCCGATTAGAGTTCAAACACAGGTCAGTCGCATCGAATTGGAGAGAGAAGTGGATCAAAGTGAACAGCTTGATCTTGACCGTTTCGACCGGGCGATTCTGCGGGTTCTGGCGGGTGACGGGCGGATCAGCGTCACCGATCTGGCCAAGGCCATTGGCCTGTCGAAATCGCCCACGCAGGCGCGGCTGCGGCGGCTGGAGGGGGACGGCGTGATCACCGGCTACCGCGCGCTTTTCGATCCCATTCGGCTGGGGCTCGATCATGTCAGTTTCGTCGAGGTGCGGCTGCATGACACGCGCGAGGCGGCATTGGCCGAATTCAACGCCGCCGTCTCCAAGGTACCCGAGATCGAGCAGGTGCATCTGATTGCCGGAAATTTCGATTACCTGCTGAAGATCCGCACGCAGAGTATGGCCGATTACCGCCGGGTGCTGGCCGAGCAGATCTCGGGCCTGCCGCATCTGGCCAATACCTCGACCTATGTGGCGATGCAGGCGGTCAAGGAAAACGCGCTGTCGGACGTGATTTGACCTGCGCGCGGTCTGCGTCATTATAGGACGGATGAAACTTGTTCTGATCGCCTTTGCGCTGATCGCCGGACCGGCCTTTGCCCAGACTTGCCCCGCGCCGCCCGATCACCGCGCGGCCATCGCCGGTTTGATCGAGCAGGTGCAGGAGGCAGAGGACGAGCGCAGCGCGCGGCTCATTTCAAATGAGATGTGGGAATATTGGGCCGATGCCCCGGACGCCCGCGCGCAGGACCTGCTAGACGAGGGGATGACGCGGCGCGAGGCCTATGATTTCGCCGGTGCCGTGGATGCGTTCGACGCGCTGACTGCCTACTGCCCGGACTATGCCGAGGGCTACAATCAGCGCGCCTTTGTCAATTTCATCCGTCAGGATTACGCGGCGGCGCTGCCGGATCTGGAGCGGGCGCTCGAATTGTCACCGCGCCATATCGCGGCGATGACCGGACAGGCGCTGACGCTTGTGGCGTTGCAGCGTCCGGGCGAGGCGGCGCTGATCCTGCGCGGCGCGCTCGACCTCAACCCGTGGCTGGTCGAGCGGCATCTGCTGCCCGGGCTGGAGGCGCTGGAAGATGACATCTGACGCGCCGCTTTGGCTTTACACCCCGGACAAAGCGGATATTGTCCGCGCGCGTCCGACGCCGCCCCTTGCCCGCGTGGTGGAATGGTAGACACAGGAGACTTAAAATCTCCAGGCCGAAAGGCCGTGCCGGTTCGAGTCCGGCCGCGGGCACCACTAAATGATCCGAGATGGTCCGGATAAGTCCTAATGGTCTGTTAAATCAATAGTTTCGGAAATTGGTTGTCCAGTGCGTTCCGTGTTTTTCCGCCTAAAGCCGAGAGATTTGGGGGTAGAATAAGGGGTGCCAAAATGCTATCAAACGGCATGCCTTTGACCAATATCGCCCTGAAAAAATTGAAACCTTTGGAGCGCGCTTACAAGAAAGCCGACTCTAACGGCTTGTTCATTTGGGTAAAACCAAACGGATCGAAGCACTGGCATTTGAAGTATCGGTTTCAGGGAAAGGAAAAGCTGATGTCCTACGGGCCTTATCCGCTCATTTCCTTGAAGGAAGCCAGAGACAAGCGCGACCGCGACAAGAAGCTGCTGCTCGAAGGGATCGACCCTGGGTCGGTTAAGAAAGAACGCAAGCTGGCCGCAGAAATTGCCGCACGTGGTCGGTTCGAGGTTTTGGCGGAGGAATTGCTGGACAAGAACAGGCGTGAAGGGAAGGCCGAGCAAACGATAAGGAAAAAGTCATGGCTGCTGGACATGGCCAACGAAAGGCTCGGCAAGCGACCGGTCACGGAGATCACACCCGGCGAGGTTTTGGCTGTTCTCAAAAAGCAGGAACAGGCTGGACATCTGGAAACGGCAAGCCGTCTGCGCTCGACCATCGGCGAAGTGTTCCGTTACGCTATTGCGACTGGTGTCACTGGGAACGATCCGACGGTCGCGTTGAAAGGCGCGCTGGTTCGCAAGCGCGTAAAATCCAGGTCAGCCATCACGGACAAGAAGCAACTCGGAAAGCTGTTGGTAGCCATTGACCAGTACACTGGGTACAGGGTGGTGAGTTTGGGTCTCCGGTTGCTGGCAATCCTGCACGTCCGCCCGGGCGAACTGCGCTTTGCCAAATGGGGCGAGTTCGATTTGGAGAACGGTAAATGGACCATTCCCGAGGAACGCATGAAAACGAGGCTGGAACATGTCGCGCCTTTGCCAAATCAAGCAGTGGAACTGCTGGAAGAGTTGAAATCCCTATCCCATCCTGATGCGATGGTGCTGCCGTCACAGAGCCTGAAGGTGAAACCGCTGAGCGAGAATACTTTCAATCAAGCGCTTCGGAAGATGGGGTTTTCCAAGGAAGAGATGACGGCCCACGGGTTCAGGGCGACGTTTTCTTCACTCGCAAATGAGAGCGGCCTTTGGAACCCTGATGCAATAGAACGGGCCTTGGCGCACATTGAAGGTAACGAGGTGCGAAGAGCCTACGCGCGTGGCGCGTTCTGGGATGAACGAGTGGAGATGGCGCAATGGTGGGCCGACCTGCTGGATGACTTGCAACGGGGTGCAACCACATGAGCGAAGTGCCGAAAGACCTTCAAGTAGATGTCGATGTTTGGGCGGCCTATGAAAATTGGTTTGTCCACGACGTCACCTTCTTGGTGCTTGGGGTCGACCCAGAAAAGTTAGAAGATGGGACTGAATGGGAGCCAAGCCCCGACCAGATTGCTATTCAGAAGAAAGTCAGTCGCATTCTTCACAGCCATCGCTTTCGACTCGGTGGCAGGGATGCCATCGAACCCCTCCAAGTGGTTCACCGCCTTGAAAGAGGAAAGCAACCCTTGCCCCGAGCGCTTGCTGATGCTGTCCTCGAAGCCCATGAAACGGCAACATCTAGAACGGCATCGTCGGCGACTTCTGCGATAACGCGAAAGTACAACAAGCTGCTGAAAATGTACCTCTACCTCGTGGTTGCCAAGTATGACTACGTGCCAAAGCCGGGTTCACCGTCGGTCACAAGAAAGATCATCAACGACACGGAATTGCTCGGCGGTGTAGTTGACGATCAGACAATTCTTTCCCGGTTGATGGATGGTATTGCGAAACTCAATGACGCAGAAAAAGCGGACCTTGCGAAGCGCCTAGATATCAAGACATCCGATATCCGTGCGCTGATCCAGCAATCTAAGTAGGCGAATTCGCCGGCGAATTGGCATTGATCGCCCTTCGCCCACCAGCGGTCAGGATAGGACAACTCCATCAAAATCTGATGGAGAAATCTTATGAAAACCCACGATGACGTGCCAAAGCGCCTGCTGCGCATCACCGAAATCATCGCCCCGGGCGGTCCGATCCCTGTCGGGAAATCCACATGGTGGGAGGGTGTGAAATCCGGACGCTTCCCTCAGCCTATTAAACTTGGGCCGCGTATTACGGTTTGGCGCGAGGATGATATCTGAAGTGGTCCCACCTTTTCGGACATGTTTGCAGCTTTTCTAAGGTGTATCGGGTTTAGGTTTCATGCTGCTTCTTGTTGTTCCAAGCCTACCCAATATGCGTCGTCAGGCGTCTGCCGATCAAGGGCGGAATGGGGCCTTTT
>NZ_BDIY01000036.1 GCF_002072155.1 Roseovarius sp. A-2
AAGTCCCCGCGCCAGGCTCAAAGGTTCCTCGCCGCCCACGACCAGATCAATATCGTTTTCCGCCCCCGCCGCTACCGAATGCCAGCTAACACCTACCGCCAGACCAGATCGGACGCTTTTGACCTGTAGCACGGATACGCCCTTGAGATGACCGCCTAACGACACGGCTGCCGGCTAACCGCGCCCAGCATCAGACAACTTGGCAATGCCGTTGCCGCAGCTTCCTCGTCACGCAGTCGGTCACGCTTTCGCTCGCGCTCTCCGCGGAGGGAAGTCGTGGCGGGGCGGCGGTGACGAAACACGCTGGCCTGCATCAGCGAATGGGCGGCATCAAGAAGTTGTTCTACCTCGCGCTCGCCATATTGGGATTCGCTGTTGGCAATGAAATCACGTGCGGGTGGTGTCCCGTCCGCGACGAGCCGACGCGATGGGTCGCGGACATGAACTATTGGTTTAGACCCGGTCAGATCCGCACGAGATCGGCGCAAACTTGGTGTCATGCCGATTATAGGTAATCATTACCCGTGTGACACTTTCTTGAAATGAAAGTTTCTCTGCCAAGACGGATCGACCGAATTCCTTCGATACAACAATTCGAGGAACGATCATGTCGAACACCATCCCGCCCCGAGACCTGGTCGGCCGCTTTGGCGGGCACGGCGCATTCAAAGCAAAGACCCCCGCGCCGACCACGATGTTCACCAGGTTGGCCAACGCGGAGCCCAACCTCAGGCTGGCCCTCACGTCAGCCATCGAAAATCTTGTCGAAATCGGTGACGCGCTGGAAGGCGCTTCTGTTCCTGCCATAGTTATTGCGGCAAGTCCTGGGGCCGGCAAAAGTCGGGTAGCGCGAGAGGTGCTTGCGGACCTGGCCGAAAACGACCGCGTTGTTTTTCATGCACCCACACTGGCGCTTTCCGAGGAAGCGGTCGAGCACGCCCATGAACTTGAGGGGAAAGCCCATATCATCCGCGGCCGCTCCGCACCCGATCCAACCACCGCGGACGAAAAGATGTGCCGCAAGGGCATCGTCAACTTTTCGGCTAGATCCGATAAGTTGACGATGCCGGTGTCGGAACTGGCGTCCACCTGCTTCTTCATAGCTGGTGCTGCTCGTTCACTGAGCGGCAATCATCGCCGTCTCACTTTCATCGTGGCACATGGCGGTCAGCTTTTCCACCGGCATGTAGCGGCGGGAGACGGCCCATTCGTCGTTCTGCTCCAGCATCAGCGCGCCGATGAGCCGGATCACGGCTTCACGGTTCGGGAGTGAGAAGGATCAGAAAACAGCGTGGGGCGCTGTTTTCCCGACGAACCCCGACGACGTTGGTCCGTCGCTTGATCTCCTTGTTGACGGGTAGTGTCGCAAAGTTGTGGATTTCGGTTGCGTTGCCTGGCGCGTCGATCCAGATTCCACACTTTCCCGAGGCAGACAGCAGACACCAAAACAACCCATCTGGGCGAACATACCCGAAGATGAAATAGATCGCGGCCACGCCGGCAGCGGGCCTCTCCGGGGGAAAAAGCTCAAGCATGAAGAGCGCAAAGAGCGTGATGTCTCAGCTTTCAACGCCCAATAGACGAGCGGTGTCGCTGTATCTGGCCATGGGCGGTTGACCGAATCCAGCCGGGATCACCTGGAAATTAAAAAGATGTTCTTGCAGTTCCGCACAGTCAGATGTTTGCCTCCCGCGTGTAGCGAGAACAGGTCGCGTAGTGCAACGGACAAGGAGAGGGCTTGATGGCCGCGAAGAACAACACGTTGCAAGACGGCTTTCTGGCTGCGCTTGAGGGACAAGCGGTGCCGGCGACCGTATTCTTGATCAATGGTGTCAAGCTGCAGGGCCATGTCGTGCGGCATGATCTCTTTTCTCTCGCTCTTCGGCGAGCGGGTCAGACCCAACTCGTTCTCAAATCTTCGATTTCAACGATCATTCCGAGCGGGGAATTTGATCTCTGAGAATCGCCATCCAAGGCCGCCGCCGAATTTAACCGACAGCTTGGTTCAGGCGATTTGAGGGAAAGGATGCAGCGTGGGGATGAAACCGCTGTAAATGGCCCGACTGAAAGCCTTTCATCGAGGCCGATCGGTGTGGCGGAGCTAGCCGGACCGGCCTCTCCTTTCTGGCTGAGCAAGCCTCAGGGCCGTGTCAAAATGCCGCTTAAATACCCGCTTCCAGAAGTTTTTCGCATGCCGCTCAAGATCTACAAAAGCGAACCGCTCGGACGCTGAGGTATAGTAAATCAAACCATTTGCGTGGGAAGGAAGAGAGGCGTCGACCTTGAACGGATGGGGAGTGGCGGCGACCTCGCGGCGATACCTCGGTGTGCGCGGCCGCCGATCGGCTTGAAGCGATCGAGAGCGGCCAGTGCTCAGGCGTCGGCTACGCCTTCCGCCTGCGGCGGCGCGCGGATGTCCGTCATCTCGGCAACTGATGCTCCAGCCCCTCGTCTTCTTTTACCATCAGATCGGCCCGTAACTTGCTGACTGAGCGTGTGTCGAACCGACGGGTTCCGATGCAGTCCACCCGCCAGACCTGAGAATTCGGACGGAACTTGAGGTACGCGTGTTTCTTCCACCGGGTGCCTGGATGCGTGAGTTTGATGACGAAGCGCTCGGGGATTGGGGCGTGCCGGGCGTGTTCGAGGCCGATGTAGCAGACCACGTTCAGAATACTCGCAACACGCCGTGTTGCCTCGGTCAGCCGTCTGGTCTGCGCCGCGATTGATCTTTTCGGATCGATCGCCATTTGGAACTGCGGTGCGTCGCTACCGTAGAGCTTGCGCATTCTGATGTAGAGCATGACGGTGTACCATGAGTTGCATTGTCCGAGCTCAACCAGATCGACCAGCACGTAATTCGACCAGTCCCGGACGCGCATGTGTGACCAGACCCAGGGTGCGAACCGCCATTGGAAATCGGTGTTTCTGTTGAGCAGATCCGCCGCGACCAGAATCTCTGCCCGCAAAAGCTCGTCCATCGCCGCGTGGAAGTCGCGGGCCCCGTTGGGGCACCGGGGACCGACGCGGGCGCGTAGGTCGGCGCAAGCGGCCCAGGTCGCGGGCGGATCGGCCGGTGCACCGGGTCCGCACACATCCGCGAGGTCAAGCCGGTGAAGCATCGAGAACAACAGGCGCAGCGTTGTCGTCGACAACCTAGTTTCGAGAATGGTTTCGGCAAGGCGCCAGGGGATCATGACTTTCCCGTTATCGGTCGGCATTTCGAGAGCTCCGTTGCATGTCGTGGAGCCGGGGAAATGGGTCCGTTTCTCCGCCCGCAAAAACAGGAAATTATCCAGCGGTTCAAATGCAGGCGCCCGCAAGTCCGGCGGCGCAGTCCGCAATGCCCGAGAGCCGGCCCGCATCGTTGTCGGGATAGTCCGCAACACTGTGGCGGCTGCCATGCGAAGTGACTGTGAGCGCACGGAAAACGGCTGATTGAAGTGTTGGAACTACAGGAACTGTGGGTAATCAGAGAAATCCCGGGAAATCTGCTTTCTGCCGGTCGTCCATTCCCGGATCACTGGGGTGACAGAACCGGGAGGTCAGCAAGTTTCCGGATCGGAATGGCGATGCGCGCTGCTCCACGTTTGCCGGAGGCATCGGCGTCAACTACGTCCGATTCGCGGTGCGGGCAATTGCAGGTGGGTTAATGTGACAACACCGATGACATGCTTCGGATAATGGCTGCCCTTGAATCTGATCACCCCGTCCTTCGACATTCTGCTACCGAGCCGCAGCGGGCATAGCGAAAAGCTCGACACGGCGAAAGTCAGACAGAAAGTTTGCGACACAACCTGCACAAGAGCGGCTGCGGTGTCATCGGGTCAAAACTGAAGGCGCGGAGCCTCGAAAACCAGAAGACGGAAGTCAGGATCGGCGTCAGCGCACTCAAAAAACGATCGAACCGGGCCGCCCCGCATTCGTGGCGGCCACCTGAACCTATTCATGGGTAAGGGTGCGTTCCGGCTAATTCTTAACCCATACAACACGGCCTCTTTCATGCGCGATCGCTGCCGTCACGCCAATTTCCAGCATTGTGGCGAGCCTATCATCGACGGCTTGTCGCCAGCCGGAGTGGTCGCGCAATGTTTCAGGGACCAAGCCCGGCAATCCGTGCAAAGCGTCCGAGATACCGACTGCGTCACGGGGCTGGGGACCGACTGCCGCGCCAATCTCGTCTTCCCTGGGGTCGCACAAGGCAAAGGTTTCGCCAGACTCGTCAATTCCAAGACAATATCGCATCCATGCGGCGGTGGCGAAGGCAAAGGCACCTATGTCGCGTCCTGCTTCAAGTGCCTCAGCGGCGGGTGACCAGATCCGTTGCGGCATCTTCACGGTTCCATCCATCGCGATCTGCCGCGTTCGGTGGGCCATGGTGGGGTTGCGAAACCTGTCCTGCAAGTCCCGCGCGTAATGAGCGAAATCGACGCCGGACAGGGGAGACAAACTGTCCGCGGCCGCCTCGAGATGGCGCAAAACCAACGCCGCCAAAGCCCGATCCGTCATCACGTCGCGAACAAATGTATGCCCGGAAAGGAACCCGGCATAGGCCAGCATAGAATGGGCACCGTTCAGCATCCTGAGCTTCATCTGTTCATAGGGTTCTACATCGTCCACAAACAAGGCACCGCCCGCTTCCCAAGCTGGCCGACCATGCGGAAAGTAGTCCTCGATCACCCATTGCAGAAATGTCTCGGTCTCAATCGCGGCGCAATCTCTGCAACCCGTCAGGGTTTCCGCGTCGCGCAAGGTTGCGTCGGTGGAGGCGGGGGTGATTCTATCGACCATGCTCGACGGAAAGGCGACTTCGCGTTCGATCCAGCCCGCCAGATCCGGATCGACGGCGCGTGCGAAACCCAACACTCCACCGCGTAGAAATTGACCGTTCGAGGGAAGATTGTCACAGCACAGGATGGCGAATGGCGCGATGTCATCGCGCCTGCGCCTACGCAGCGCGGCGACAAGCAGCCCCAGCACGCCTGAGGGCGCGTCGGGGGCCGCGATATCGGCGCTCACCACCGGATTTGTACTGTCCGGTGCGCCAGTGGCGCGGTCGATACCATAACCCTTTTCCGTAACGGTCAGCGTAACGATACGGACGGCGGGATTGCAAAGCGCTTTCAGTGTCTTGTCCGGATCGGCAGCAATCACTGTGCTGATCGAGGCAATAATCCGGCCTTTCATCCCACCCGCGTCGCGCTCGATCACGGTATAAAGGCAGTTTTGCGGTGCAAGCGCCTGCGCTACGTCGCGGCTGCGCAGGCTGACCGACACGATGCGCCAGTCGCCGCCGTCCCGAGACAGGGCATCGTCGGTCATGACAGCTTGATGGGCGCGGTGGAAGGCGCCGAGGCCCAGATGCACGATCCCTAGGCCATGCGCGGCCGGATCGTAGGATGGGATCGAGGCGAGGCCAGTCACGTCCGACAGACGGGTGAGGCGCGGGATCATGCTTGCAGCCCGACGTCGTGACGCGTCAGTGCGGCTAAAATGCCGCGCAGTTCCGCGAGCCCCTTCAACCGTCCGATAGCGGGGTATCCCGGTTGTGCCCGCCGTGTCAGATCGTCGAGGATGTCCTGTCCGTGATCGGGCCGAAACGGGATAGAGGCGTCGTCGCGCCCCGACGCGCGGCGCGCGGCTTCCTGGCGGATAACCGCGGCGATCAGGGCAACCATGTCGGTGTCGCCTTCCAGATGCGCAGACTCGTAGAAGCTGCCCTGAATGTCGGGCGATTCGCGTTGCACGTTGCGTAGGTGTAGGAAATGCACCCGGTCGCCCAGCCGATCCATCATACCGGGCAAATCGTTATCCGGCCGCGCGCCAAGTGAGCCGGAGCAGAGCGTGATGCCGTTGGCAGGCAAATCGACCATCTGCATGATGCGCGTGTAATCGCTTTCGGTGGACATGATGCGTGGCAGGCCCAGCAACGGAACGGGCGGATCGTCGGGATGACAACAAAGGCGCATGTCCAGTTCCATGGCCAGCGGTGCGACTTCCGAAAGGAAATCGATCAAATTCGCGCGCAGGCCGTCCTCTCCAAGCCCGTCATAAGCGGCAAGATGGTGCCGCAGATCTTCAAGCGAGAAACTTTCAGCCGCACCTGGAAGTCCGAATACGACATTGCGGACCAGTCGTTCGCGGACGGCGTCGTCCATGGTGGCGAAGACCGCGTTCGCCGCCTCGTTCGTTTCATCGGAATAGTCCTGCGCGGCGCCGGGTCGCTTCAGGATGTGGAGATCGAACGCTGCGAATGTCGGTAGATGGAAGCGCATGCACGTCGCACCACTCGACAGGCGATGGGCAAGATCAGTGCGTGTCCAGTCCAGGATCGGCATGAAATTATAGCAGATGACGCGGATACCGGCATCATGAAGATTGCGCAGCGAATTTTTCCAGCTGTCTAAATGGGCGCGCCAGTCACCCGTCTGCCGCTTGATGTCTTCCGAGACGGGAAGGCTCTCGACCACGCTCCAAGCAAGGCCCGAGGGTGTGCGATCGGCCATCCGTCCGATCTGCGCCTGACGTTCCAAGATTGCGTCCGGAGTCCAGACGGCCCCAGTCGGCACATGGTGCAGGGCGGATACAACCCCTTGCACACCTGCCTGCAGCATGTCGTCCACTGAAACGCGATCTTGTGGGCCGAACCATCGCCAAGTCTGTTGCATCGCCGCTCTCCTTCACAGGCACTTCACATTAGGCAAACAATAGCGCGAAAACTTATTGTTGACTAGTATGGTAATTTTCATTATTTCCCATGGCGGGAGGAGACACGGAATGGTCGGCAGAGGTAACGACACTATTGATCGGCTCGAGAGCGCCAAGGCCGTCGGACCGCAGTTGATCCGATTGCTGCGCAACCGGATCGTTCGTGGCGAACTGGCCCCCGGCACCCGGCTGTCGGAGGCAGAAATCGCCACGGCCTACTGTATCAGTCGGCAGCCGGTCCGAGAGGCATTCATCAGGCTTGCAGATGCATCGCTGATCGAGGTGCGGCCGCAACGCGGCAGTTATGTCAGCCGTATCCTTATTTCCGCCGTTGTTTCCGCACAGTTCGTCCGCGAGGCTGTCGAGGCAGACATCGTCCGCCGCGTCGCCTCCTTGGCAACACCGGCTGATGTAGCCGAGCTGGAGGCCACGCTCGCCACCCAAGCGGAAGCTATCAACATCGAGGGTCCACAACCATTCATCGCTGCAGATGAGGCGTTTCACCGGCAACTGGCCGAGGTTGCGGGACAGAAGGACGGATGGGAGTTCCTGCAACCGCTCAAGACACAAATGGACCGGGTCCGATATCTTAGCGCGCGGAATTTTCCGCGCGCTACTCTTGTCCGCCAGCACAGCGAGATTGTCGATGCGATCCGCAAAGGCGACGCCGACGAAGCGGAGCAGCGGATGCGCCGCCACCTGCGGCTCATCCTGGAAGATTTACCTTCGGTCGCCGCCATGTTCCCGGATTTTTTTCGGCAGGGCGCACGATGACTCGCGACGCGCTGTGGTTTGTCGTGGATTTTCTGCCCCGCTGGCTTGACCGCGCGACGACTGCGGATGGTGCCGTGGTCGAGGCGATGAGCCTGGAAGCCGAAACCGATACCTCGGCGGCCACGACGTTGACACAGGCCCGAACCATATTCGCGCTGACGCACCTGTATCTGGTGACCAAAGATGCGCGCCTGTTGGAGGCCGCGCGCGGGATTTACTGCTTCATGGACCTTGCGCTACGTGATGCTACCGGCGGCTACCGACTGTCGACGGAGAACGCCCTGCAGCGCAGCTATGACCAATCTTTCGCCCTGCTGGCTTTGACCACACTGCGGCGAGTTGATCCGGACGCGGTGCCCGCCTCGCGGATCACCGATCTGTGGCGTTTCATCGAGGAAGAACTGACCGAGCCCGCCACCGGGGCGCTTTGGGACGATGACACAATGGGGGTCGACGGCGCAGGTGTCGGTGCGATGCGCGCGCAGAATCCGCATATGCACATGCTCGAAGCCGCACTCCAGGCCTTCGAGATGACGGGCGACGCCGTCTGGCTGGACCGTGCCACGCATCTGGTTCAGCTCGCGAAGCAACATTTTGTCGACCCTGACACGGGTGCAGTTCGCGAATTCGTGGGTCCTGGGCTTGCACCCCTCACCACGCCGGAAGGCTTGCGGCGCGAGCCGGGCCATCAATACGAATGGGCTTGGCTTCTGCACCGTTTTGCTGACTTCGGCGGCGATCCCATGGCCCGCGTTATGGCGGACCGAATGATCGCATTTGTCGAGGCGCACGGTCTACGTCGCGATGGACCCATGATCGGAGCGCCGTTCGATGCGGTGGATGAAGCAGGCCGCGTGACTGAGGCAACGCATCTGCTTTGGCCGTTGACCGAGGCGGGCAAATTCCACGCAGCAACCGGTGCGCCAGAACGCACCCGCGCCATCGGGAAACTGATCTTCGAGCGTTATTTCGCGGGCGGCTCTAATCCAGTGTGGTCCAATCGGCTTGACGGCGACGGCCGCATCCTCGGGCCTACCGCGCTGAGCCGCTTGATTTACCACGTCGCTCTCTTTGTCACCGAAGGCGCACGCGCGGGCCTATGGCCAATTGATGACTTGCCACAAACGAAAACTTTTCAAAAGGAGACGACAACATGAACATCAAGAGACTCGCTGCGATCACGGGATTGTTTCTGGCGATCGCAGGTGCGGCATCGGCACAATACAAACTAAATTTATCGACATCGCAGGTTCTACAGGATCCACTCGTGATCGCCATGCAAAGTGCAAAGGAGCGCATTGAGGAGCGGACCGAAGGCAAGGTCACGATTACGATCTATCCCAGCTCGCAGCTGGGCGAGGACAACGACGTGCTGGAACAGATCCGCGGCGGAGCGCCCATCGCCGTGCTGGTCGACGCCGGCCGCCTTGCGCCCTTCAAGAAAGAGCTGGGCATCCTTGCCGCGCCGTATCTGGTCGATGATTATTCCCAATATGCTGCCGTCACCACGTCGCCGGTCTACGACAAATGGGTAGACGAGCTGGCCGAAAGTTCCGGCATCCGCCTGCTGAACTACAACTGGTTTCAAGGCACCCGGCAAATGTTCAGTCAAAAACTGATTGAGAAGCCTGCTGACCTGGGCAGCGTCCGGGTCCGCACTATCGATGCACCAAGCTGGATCGCGACGGTGGCTGCAATGGGCGCTACACCGGCACCGATGGCCTGGGCCGAGGTTTATTCGGCGCTGCAACTTGGCGCCATTGACGGAGCCGAAGCGCAGTTGACCGGCGCGTTTGGCATCAAGCTGCACGAGGTGACAACCAACGTCGCGCTAACCAACCACATCCAGTTGTTTACCGGCCTTGCGACCTCGGACGCGTGGTGGAGCGAACTGCCTGAAGACCTGCGCGCTATCGTAGCGGAAGAATTGTCTGCGGCAGGCGACGAGGCCACGCAGGCCACAGTCACCAAGCTTGCAGAGGTTCAGGCTGATATGGAAGCCTCGGGCGTTGCGTTCAATGACGTCGACTTGGCGCCATTCAAAGAAGCAACAGCCGGTGTTTATAGTGAGGTTGGCCTGACCGAAGCCCGCGAGACACTTGCCCCTTACCTTCCGTAGGACAAAAAGGCCAAACGAACCGGCGACGCCCGTCGCGGGGTCGTCATGACTGCAAATAAGGCAAGTGGTGCAGATGATCTTTTGGAAGCTTTACGACTGGATCGAACTGACCGTCGGCCTACTGGCACTGGCGGCGACGGTAGCCGCCGTGCTGGTTGCAGCGGTCGGTCGCAGTCTGGGTATGCCGGTGACGTCGGCCCCCCAGTTTGCGCAGTTATTCCTGATCTGGACTGTCATGTTTGGTGCGGATCTTGCCATGAAATCGGGCGCGCATATACGCGTTTCAGCTCTTGTGGACCAGGCCCCGCCGCGACTACAGGCGGCGTTGGCCGCGATCCACGCGGCAATGATCCTGGGATTTCTTGGCTTCATTTCTCTTCTTGGTTGGCAATTATCAATGAGCAATTGGCAACGCGAGCTTGGTGCCTCCGGTCTTTCCTATGGATTGGTGACGCTGGCCGTACCAGCGGGTGCCGCGCTTTTGATCGTGTCGCTCCTCCGCCGACTTGTCGGACAAGGCTTTTTGGGTGCCATCACATCAGACGGTGACGAATCGGAGGAACTACTATGATCTCCACCCTGATCCTCGTCGCAGCCTTGATCCTGATCGCGGCTGGTATGCCCGTGGCCTTCGCCATTGGAATCGCTGGCGCAAGTTACTTCCTGCTCCCGTCGACCTTTCTGCCCGACTCCACCGCCGTCCAGAGGATCGTCGCCGCTAGCCAGTCATTCCCTTTGCTCGCCGTGCCGCTCTTTATTCTTCTGGGTAACCTGATGAATTCCGCTGGCATCACATCGCGATTGGTGGGGCTTTCGACCACCCTGACCGGGTGGATGCGCGGCGGACTGGCGCAATCGACGCTGGTTTTGTCGACCCTGATGGGCGGGGTGTCCGGATCGGCCGTGGCCGACGCGGCCATGCAAGCGCGCATCTTGGGTGAGCCGATGGTGGAGAAAGGCTATAACCGAGGTTTCACCGGAGCCGTTCTAGCCATTGGTGGTCTCATCACCGCAACCCTCCCACCCAGTCTCGGGTTGATTCTTTACGGTTATCTAGGCGAAGTCTCCATCGGGCGACTTTTTATTGCCGGCATCATGCCAGGGTTTCTGCTCCTCTCCACGCTGATGATCGCGACCTGGTTCGTTGCCCGTAGGGACGGCTACGAGCCTGCCAACGACCGGCTACCGACGCTCTACGAGGTCGGACGCGACCTGAAAGACGGGTTCTGGGCAATTCTGTTTCCGATCTGGCTGCTAGTCGGGATCCGCTTTGGATTCTTCACGCCCTCTGAGGCCGGTGCCTTCGCCGTGGCCTATGCCTTGATCATCGGCTTGTTCATTTACCGCGAGTTGACGCTGGCCAAACTGCTTGACGCGCTCATTCAAAGCCTGCGCGACATCGGGATGATCATGTTGATCATTCTATTTTCGGGGACGTTCGGCTTTGTCATTACCTTTGAGAGGGTGCCACAGTCCATCGCCGAATTCATGCTGACCGCAATCACCGATCCGACAGTCCTGCTGTTCGTGGTATCCGGGTTCCTTCTGTTCCTCGGGATGCTGGTCGAGGCGACGGTGTTGGTGATGCTGTTGACCCCGATCCTGGTTCCCGTGGTGACCGCGGCGGGCATCGACCCGGTGCATTTTGGCCTAGTGATGATGACGCTTGTCACCTTTGGCGGCATGACCCCGCCCGTCGGTGTATCCATGTTCACCGTTTGCGGCATTCTGCGCTGTTCCTATCGCGATTACACGATTCAGATGCTGCCGCTGGCGGCTGCGGTGTTGGCGATGGTAACGCTGATGATCCTCTTCCCGCAAATCGTTCTTTTTCTGCCTGATAAACTGATGTGATCCGCAGGTGTTGTCACATTAACCCACCTGCAATTGCCCGCACCGCGAATCGGACGTAGTTGACGCCGATGCAGGGATCGTCCATCAGCCACAAGCGCCACCGTTTTCCGCCCGAGATCATCGCCCATGCGGTCTGGCTGTACGTCCGGTTCAATCTGAGCCTGCGGGAGGTCGAGGAGATGCTGCTCGAGCGCGGTATCGACCTATCTTATGAAACTGTTCGACGCTGGACTGCGAAGTTTGGGCCGCAGATCGCCAGGAACCTGCGGCGGCGCCAGCGCCGTCCTGGCGATGTCTGGCATCTGGATGAAGTCGTGGTGAAGATCGCGGGCCGGTCATTCTGGCTCTGGCGTGCCGTCGATCAGGACGGTGTTGTCTTGGATGAAATCCTCCAGGCCCGGCGGGACAAGCGCGCGGCAAAGCGGCTCTTGGTCCGGCTGATGAAACGCTGGGGTTTCGTGCCCAGGCGGATCATCACAGACAAGCTTCGCTCATATGGCGCGGCCAAGCGCGAACTCGTGCCCGGGCTGGATCATTGGTCGCACAAGGGCCTCAACAATCGCGCCGAGAACAGCCACTTGCCCTTCAGGAAGCGAGAGCTGGTAATGCAAGGGTTCCGATCACCGGGTGGATTGCAGCGATTCGTCTCCATGGAGAGTGTCCGATCTTTTGTGTCTTGTTCAAGACCGGCAGAATGCCGTGACGGCGCAGGCGATGACCAACCGTGCCCAAGCCTCCCCAGAGCTGTCCGGGAATTAGCGAAATCCCTGTCCGGGAATTACCGAAACGCGTGTCCGGGAATTACTGAAATCCGTGTCCGGGAATTACCGAAACCCGCAATAGGAATCCTCGCGTTTGTTTTCGTGATCTCCGTTATGTGATCTGGAACTCGGTCCCGTCACGCATCATCGCATGCATGATCATGGAGAGACGCCTGAACAGTGCGACTCTGGCTTTTTCTACCACCGGCGATAATCACCATTTGTACCCCTACGACTACGACCGATACAAGGCACGAACATAATTTGAAAAGGATTGGGAGCAGGTTACCTATTTGGAACTTCTGAAAACATGTCGGATTAGAAAGAAGCCTTGACTATGAGAACGTATCCTATCCCGTTTAATGAAGAGGCCCGTCTACGATCCCTCTTTGCGGCCCCCGGGCTGAGAGCTGAGAACGACGCCGTTTTCGAAGTTATTTGCGAGGCAACAAGAAAACTTCTTGACTGTCCCATCGCCCATATCAGCGTCGTTGAAGACGATACTCAATGGTACAAGGCTGTCGTCGGGATAGAGTTGGAACGTATGCCCAAAGATAATAGCTTTTGTGCGCACACGATCATGTCAAATGAACCACTCGTGGTCCCTGACTTGAGCAAAGACCCGCGATTCAAGCGACACCCGATGGTCGCAAAGGGGGGACCTGAAGCTCGGTACTATGCCGGAGTGCCTCTGGTACTTTCATCGGGGCAACGTTTTGGCAGTCTCTGCGGTCTCGACCTCGTTCCGCACGATACCCCCACGGATCAACAGATGGCCGTACTTGCAGACTTGGGCAAAGCTGTGGTTGCGGCCCTCGAAGGCGTTCCGCCTAAGCCTGCGGTTCAGACAGAAGATGAAGAAGCGAAAACCACCTTCATCACCCTGATCGGACATGAATTAAGGACACCGCTCACCATTCTGTGCGGCAGCCTCCAACTTCTGGAAGCTACAGCTGACAGTGGCGTAAATCCGAAACTGATGCGGGGCGCGCGCAAATCTACCGAACAGTTGGTGCGTCTTGTGGAAGCGGTAATTGCGTTCAGCGATGCTTCAACAGGTGAGCTCCGGTTGAACGAACGCCGTTGCGAACTGAGGGACCTGTTTGCAGAAATCACTGACCTGCAACTGCCGGGCTCTGACGGTATCCTCAAGTCAGTTTCTCTGGATGAGAGCTCATTGGCACAGTTGATCTTACTTGACCCGGAGCAGATCAAAATTGCGCTGAATGCTCTGGCACTCAATGCGATCAATCATGGCGGTCAAGACATTAAGGTCGGTGCCAGGCCTGATGCAGAGGGAAATATCGAGCTGTATGTCACTGACAACGGCAATCTGGGTGAACATGTCGAACTGGCAAAGCTTTATGAGCCTTTCGTGGTCGGCGGCGACATCAACCATCGGGGCACGCAAGGTGGTTTGGGTCTTGGTCTTCCATTGACGCGCAAGTTGGTAGAGCTTCATGGCGGCGATTTCGAAGTCCGGTCTGAGCCGGACATCACCAGCGCTATAATTCGACTGCCGGTTTGGCGTACAGAGATAGCTTAAGTGGAAACTTATAGTGGCAAAATCACCGTTTTTGACCGCGCGGTTCTGACAAGGGATTCTCAATCGAGAACAGCGGCGGCGGATCGGATGAGCTACAGAAGCTCGTAGCTCTCGGGGTCCTGCGCAACCAGCATGCCGTCGATAACGGCGTAGCGGCGGCCGTCAGAAAGTGGTGGCAGATTAAAACGCGAGTAATCGTCGAACCAGTCCACATTATCGGGATCGACGCGGCCGCCGATCCGGTGGCGGCTCAGCCACTCTGCTGTTGTCATATCCTTCTTCGCCTGCTCAGGTGGCACGCATGGTGGATTGTTCTTTTCAAGGCCCGGTGGACAGCCGACGGGTTGCGCCGTGACCGGCTGCCCAGAGTAAGGATTGTGGCCGCAAGAGCCATAGCGGTGAGTATGTTCAGATATGTCACTTAGCCCGGATAATTCACGAGAAGGCGGCGGAGGTATCGTAACCATCTGAAATGCTGTATATTTTAGGTGCTACTGCCAAACACGCAGCTTTTGAGAGGACGACCCCCGCCATGGTCCAATCTACGTGCTCCACGCCCCACTTGTCACCCCTCAATGGCAAGCCGATCCTGCTTGGATTTGACGGCGCAGACATGAGCTCCGACGCAGGGCTGACGCTGCTGCGCGAGATCGAGCGCAAGGCGGGCCTGGCGCAGCGGCTTGCAGATTGCCTGTGCGATCCGCGCGATCCGGCAAAAGTTCAGCATAGCCTGTGCGACATCATCCGTTTCCGGATCATGATGATCGGAGCTGGGTATGAAGACGGCAATGACGCGAACGCCTTGCGGCACGATCCCAGCTTCAGGATTGCACTGGAGCGCCGCCCGGAAACCGGGGCGGCATTATGTTCGCAGCCGACGATTTCGCGCATGGAAAACCTGCCCGATGCTCGCGTGCTGATCCACATAGGTCGCGAGATGGTCCGGTTCTACTGTCAGTCCTTTGCGCGCGCTCCAGGCCGGATCGTGCTCGATATAGATGGTACCTTTGATGGCCACCAGCAACTGCGCCTGTTCAATGCGTTCTACGACGAGTTCGGCTTCCAGCCGATCGTCGTGTTCGACGGTGAGGGCCGACTCGTGGGGACACTGTTGCGCCCGGCCCGCCGCCCCAAGGGGGCCGAGAGCGCGGCCCATATCCGCCGGTTGATCCGGCAGATTGCCAAGTATTGGCCCGAGACGGAAATCCTGCTCCGGGCGGACAGCCATTTATGCACCCCGGAGGTTCTGGACCTGTGTGACAGGCTCGGGCTGAGCTATGTCTTCGGTCTGTCAAAGAACGGCCGTCTGGCGCAAAACATCTCGGCTCTGGAGGCGTCGACGGCAGCGCGCTACACACACACCCGGTCAGAAACTGCGCCGGTTCAAGACCTTTTCCTACGCGGCCCAGTCGTGGTCGAAACCGCGCCCCGTGATAGCCCGCGTCTGGGTTGGCCCAATGGGGCGCGATACCCGCTACATCGTCGCCAATCTCGAGAGCGGCCGCGGCAAGCATCGTTACGAGAAGCTTTATTCCGCTCCCGGTCAGGCCGAAAACCACATCAAGGCATGGAAGACCCATTTCGCATCAGACCGAACATCATGCTCGAAGGCGAACGCCAACCAGATGCGTCTGATGCTGCACAGTTGCGCCTACTGGCTCTCGTGGAAATTGCGCGCCGCCTGTCCAAGGAAATCCCCATGGTGCCGCGCCCAATTCGACACGCTGCGGCTGCATCTCGTCAAGCTGGCCGCAACAATCGTCGAGAAGAAGCCCCGGATCATCATCACACTGCCAACATCATGTCCGCGACAGGGTCTCCTCCATCTTCTCTTCGTCGCGCTCGCCCCACCGAAAGCAGCCCGACGCAAGCGCCCCGACACCCCCGAAACATCAATCCATATTAGCCAACAACCAAGTCACCGACCGGCCAGCAAACCGGACGCAAACATCGGATGCGCGCGACTCCCCGAGATCCGTGAAACCGGCCCCAGGAACACATGAAGGCAGCTTCATGAATTATCCGGGTTAAACAGCTATTCGTCGGATGTGAGGGGTGGAAAACCTTTGGCATTCTTTGAGGTATACTTTGACGATTCTTCTTCTGACGAAGGGGATAGGAGACTTTTTATTGCTGGCTACCTAAATAGTGCTGAAAACTGGGCGTTATTTTCGGACGCCTGGAAAGAATGTTTGGATGAAAAGCCGAAACTGAAATACCTAAAAATGAGCGAGGCGAAAGCGTTACAGGGCGAATTTCGCGGCTGGTCACCAGAGTTGCGAGATGCGAAACTTAAGCGCCTTTCATTCATCGTCCGGCACTTCTCGCCGCTGTCTTTTGAGTTTTCTGTCAGCAGAAGAGCATACCTAGAAGACCTAGCCCGAATAATTCATGGGGGTGTGGTGAAGGTAGCGTAAGCTTTTGAAAGCAGGTATTTTTTGGTTGTCGAAGCCAGAAAACTCAGTTTCCAAGGTACGTCCCCTCACCATGATACAGTCTACTTCCC
>NZ_BDIY01000037.1 GCF_002072155.1 Roseovarius sp. A-2
AAGTCCCCGCGCCAGGCTCAAAGGTTCCTCGCCGCCCACGACCAGATCAATATCGTTTTCCGCCCCCGCCGCTACCGAATGCCAGCTAACACCTACCGCCAGACCAGATCGGACGCTTTTGACCTGTGGCACGGATACGCCCTTGAGATGACCGCCTAACGACACGGCTGCCGGCTAACCGCGCCCAGCATCAGACAACTTGGCAATGCCCAGCTAACACCTACCGCCAGACCAGATCGGACGCTTTTGACCTGTGGCACGGATACGCCCTTGAGATGACCGCCTAACGACACGGCTGCCGACTAACCGCGCCCAGCATCAGACAACTTGGCAATGCCGTACCTGGAATTACATTCCTCCAAGTGATGCCTCCGGCGTCAGCCGGTGGTCCTTCACTTGATCTGGGCCTGGCATTGGCAGGAGAATGAACTTGAAACGGGTATGATACCCGTCTAGTGTCGACAAAGCGGGGATCATACCCGCTTCGAAGTAGCAAGAGGGCATTATACCCATTCAGGAGCAACCAATCATGATCCCTGCTGGGCGGGTACAGACATTGACAGGACTGACCGCCAATCAATTACGGGAGTGGTCTCATCGGCGCGACCTCGTTCCACCCGATATCGAGGCCGGCGGTCCGGGTCGGCCCGCGCTCTATAGTTGGCAAACAGTCTTACTGCTGCGCATTGCTGTGGTTCTGCGCGAGCGGTTCAGGATTGAGTTGCAGGCGCACAAGGACCTGCTGCACGCGCTGCACGGCCTTCTTTCAGGTGTGCCCTTTCCAGCTTTGCGCGGCTGCGTATTGGCACTGCGTGCCATGGAACATGGCGAGCTCCTTTCTGAATGTATAGTCCGTGTCGGTGTGAATGAGCCCGATACCTTGTTTCTGCATCTTGACCCACATCTGGACGTGCTCGAAGTGGAATTCGCGCCCCAAGATCAGAGCGGGCAGCTTCCACTGTTTCGCGCGGTGCGGATCCGATGAGCGTGCTTGTCTCGATCGAGCGGGAGCTCTTGGGCTTGGGCTACAGCGCCGACGCCCTGCACCGGGCCTATAGCTTCGCGGACGTCCTCGATTCCGCTGCACAGACGCGCACGGTCGCGCTGGCCGCTTTCACCCAGACGCCTGAATCCTTCCGGTCCGCCGCCTTCGGCGTCATCGAAGGCGGGTCCGACAGTGCTGCCGCAGTGATGGCGAATCGCGCCTTGGGCGCCCCCATCTTTTTTTCGATCGACAGTACGGATGTCGGCGTTTGGGCAGTTGGCGCCCAGGCGCCACGCCTGCTTGAGCGAGTACCTGTCGATCAGCTTTCCGACCTGTTTAGCCGTTACCACGAGAGCTGGACCCCGCAGGCACTCCACCGCGCCAAGTCGCTCGATCTGCCGCGTGGTCCGATCCAAGTTGATTTTATCGATCTAGGGTTGTTGCCGGCGATCGAGCAAGAGGTCCAGCATAAGCTCCATCGGACCATGGCGGAAGTACTCGATCTGCTTCTACCATCTGACGCCGAGCAAGAAAGGCAGAAGGATGCTTTCCGCCTGACCTTCCGCTTGCTCGCCGCCAAGATCTTGATTGATCGAGAGCATCCGGCTGCTGCGGACTGGGTGCACGACGATGCCAGTGCGGTCCTTAGCGGAATCCAAGGCTATTATGGCCTTGGCCTCCTCGGTAGCGAGGTTGCTGCGGTAACTGCCGACGGTATTGTCGCCGCGTGGGCGCGCCTTCGGTCGTCGATCACGCTACGGAATATCTCGTCTGACAGCTTGGCGTTCGTTTACGAGAATACGCTCGTCACGGCCGATACCCGCAAGCTCTTCGGGACACATAGCACGCCCCGCCCCTTGGCTGAGTATGTGCTGAGCCAGATCGATCTTTCGCGCTGTGACCCAGAAACAGTGCGGATCGCCGAACCTTTCGCTGGCGCGGGGATTTTCTTGGTCGCTGCGCTTCGCGAACTCCGCGACCTACTGCCGCCGGATTGGCCGGCCGATCGACGCCATCAATTTCTGGTTGATCGCTTGGTAGGTGCGGAGCTCGACGCATTCGCATGCGAGGTGGCGACGCTTTCGCTGATCTTGGCCGATTATCCCAATGCGAATGGCTGGCACATCCGCTCAACCGATCTTTTCAAAGTGGGCGCCCTCAGCACTTTCCTCGAAGGCGCGACGCTTATTCTATGCAATCCGCCGTTCGAGGATTTCACGGTGGAGGAGCGACAGGATTATCCGGAGGCCTCCGCCGTTTCACCGTCAAAGGCGATGGTCGCGCTCCATGCTGCGATCGATGCCCGCCCAGAGGCACTTGGCTTTGTGCTGCCACGGGGTGTCCTCCAACAGGCCAAATATCGAAAACTTCGTAGCCGTCTCTCCGCCGCCTACGCCAGAGTCGAATTGGTTTCGCTCCCGGACCGCATCTTCGAAAAGGCTACCTATCCATGCGCACTTCTAATCGCATCTGATCGCCGACCGTTAGCAAATGCCACCATGCCGGTGCGGCTTATTTCCAAGACGGTGGCGGACGCAGGTAGAGCCCAATTTCTTGTGGACGGCGTCGTTACATCTCGGCGTGAGACAATCCGTCCAGCTTCGGAAGGCGATTTGTGGATCGGCGAACTAGACGCGATCTGGTCTTACCTCGCCGATGCTCCGATACTGGGCGATCACTTCGAGATTTTTCGTGGACTCCAGTGGCGGTCGCAGCGCGCGGGTGTGCACGATGAGCCGGGGTCGAAGCGTGTGCGCGGACTCTACAAGCCCGCTGACAGCCTGATGCCATTCCATTTGATGAGACCAGTGTGGCTCAGCACCGACCCCGGCCTCAACCTTTATCCGGGACCGCTGACCCGCGCTTGGGACAAACCAAAAGTTCTGATCAACAATCAGCGTTCATCGCGGGGCCCGTGGCGGCTCGTAGCTTCGGCCGATGACAGTGGCCTTTGGGCATCGCAACAGTTTTCAGGGATCTGGCCCATTGGCAGCTATGACACACGAGCACTCGCTGCAATCCTAAACGGGCCGCTCGCCAATGCTTTCGTCACTGAACATTCGAGCGATCATGATTTCACCAACATCATGCTCGCCAGTATGCCGCTTCCACGCAAACTGGATATGGTTGCGCTCGGTGCGGCTGTGCGGGAATATGAAGCTCTTCTTGACGAAAAGCGCCATGCCGTGCTCGTCGGCAATGACTATGACTCGCGTCTTGATCGCTTGCTCGTCTGGATCGATGCGCTTGTGCTTGACGGTTATGATCTGCCGCCACGCCTCGAACGACAGCTATTTTCCTATTTCGAAGGTCGTGAGCGGCCGGTCCAGCATGACTTCTCTGGCTGGCTTCCGGCAGACCTGAAGGGATATGTGCCCCTTTACGAATGGCTGACCCGAGATCATGCATCCAACCATGGCGCTTGGGTGCTCGATGTGTTCAAGCCCGTGCCGGATGACGAAAATGATGCTCTCGCCAGGTTTCTTACCTGATGGAGCAGATCCTTCTCGATACCAATTTTGTGTCCGTTCTGTTCGACCCGCGCCGACCTAACTTTGCCGCGGTCCAAGGACGGGCGCAGGCCTTTACCCAAAGCGACCTCGTCTATCTCTCAGCCGTCGTTCTTGCCGAACTGCGCTTTGGGATGGAAGCAGCCCAGCGTGCCGGACAGGACGTCTTCCATATCCGTCACACGCTAACTCAGGCAGCAGCGTATCCGCTCGCAGAAGTCGGTCGCCATACCGCCGAAGCATACGGCGACGTCAAGGCGCGGCTGGCTGACCACTATCTCGACCTGTCCCGTCGCACTCCTCGATGGCTGGAAAACTGGCAAGATCGGGCCTCTGGGCAATTGCTCCAGGTTGATGAGAATGACCTATGGATTGTCGCCCAGTCTGTTGAACGTGATTACCTTCTTGTGACTAGCGATCAACGACTTGCAGATCGATTTCTCCCCGCAATCCCAGAGCTCAGATTGTCAGTCGTTTGAGTTTGCTGGAACACGGAGTAGCAACGTAAGCCGCTATCGCCCCAATCGCTTCGCCCTCTCAGCCATCCTGACCACCTGTGCGCTTGCCGTTGCCGCGGCGCTCCGCACGGCGGCGGGAGCCTGGACAGCCCCTCGTCCGATCACTTCGCCTGTCGTGAGCGCTCCGATCCGCGCCCTGCCCTTCACGCCGTCGGTATTGAAGATCCCCCGCATGATCCCGGTCGATCCCGCGACCACAGCGGGTGCCGCGGCCACCATCAGGTTCCCAGAGATACCCCGCACGATCAGCGGCGTCGCCGCGACGAAACCCTTGGCTAGGAACACCATCACGAAGAACGGCACCAGCGAGCCGATGTTGGTGGCCGAGTTCGGATCACCGAGCTGGGCCAGCAGCGAATTCGCCATCCCGACGACTGTCGAGAACATGGCGGCGATGACGATGGGGTAGAAGGCGTAGCTGATCGTCGTCGAGACCCATCTGTGGAAGAAATCCTTGGTCGCATCGAACAGCGACAAAGCGATCATGATTGGTGCGAGGCCGAGCATCAGGGTCAGCATCATCTTGGCGAAGATGAGGACGATGCCGGTCATGAAGCCGAGCAGGCTCAACATGACAAGGCCTATACCGCCCAGGATCGCGCCGGTCATCCAGTTCAGGTTGTTGCCGATCGCATTCAGGTATTGGCTGAACTCTGTGATCAGGCGGTCGAATTCGTCGGCGAAGTAGGTGGCACCTGCCCCGCCGCCGCCGACCGAAGAGATCAGGGCCCCGGCGACATAGTCGAGCCCGCCGATCACGGCGTTGGCGACCGCGTTGAAGTTGGCCCAATTGAAGGCAAAGAGCCCTATCATACCACCGGCTCGACGGTCTGACTCTTTTGGGGTTCCCAATTTCGTAAAAGTCTGACTCAATCACTCCAGCCGATTTGGAGGTTGGAATGACGGTGAGGATTACACGTGATGACGCGGCGGCGTCGGATTTGCGCAGACAATCGGGGCGTGTGAAGGACGGCCGCATATCGCGGCGGCTTTTGGCCATCGCTTTGGTGCTTGAGCTCGACTTTGTACATTTTTGGGTCAGGTCCAAGTCCAGAAGACGCCCTCGTTGGCTATGAACTCCAGCGCCTCGTCGAGGGGCAACACGACACCGCCCATGTCATCGACGTCCTCCCATCTGCGCCTGTGTGACCAGTATTCGAGACGGATCTCATCGCCGTTGCCGGTTGGTTTCAATCGGGCAATCGGCGCATCGGTTGCCAGCAGGTAGAGATGGTAAGCGCCCTTATCTTCATAATAGCCGACGCCGCCACCATTGGCGTCGTCGAAGGCTTCGATGCGGGCGGCGATGTCGTCATACTTCATGTGCCAATCATACAATGGAGCACCGCAAGGTGAGTGAGTCGCTTTGCCGCGGGCCGCTGACTTGCATGGTCAGCGGCGAGGGATTCGAAACATGGGATGCAACATCATCGCACGTCCCCACCACCTCCGGGCGATCCGGTTCCCCGGATCCTGCGTCATTGGCTGCACCCGCTGCGCGCGTACTTCACGGCCCCCGGCTGGGAGCATGTGCTCGTTCTGGTGATGGGAGCCGTCCTCGCGCCGGGCAAGCGCACCGTCAGCGCCTGTCTGCGAATGACGGGGCGCGCCGCGGCAAGCAATTTCTCGAGCTATCACCAGATCCTCAACCGTGCCCGCTGGGATACTCACGCGGTGGCGCGCCGCCTGCTGATCATGATCATCGATCGCCTTGTGCCCGAGGGGCCGGTGGTCATCGGAATGGACGACACCATCGAACGCCGGTGGGGACGGAAGATCACGGCGCGCGGCATCTATCGCGATCCCGTCCGCTCCAGTCATGGCCACTTCGTCAAGGCCAGCGGCTTGCGCTGGCTGAGCTTCATGGTGCTGACGCCGGTCCCGTGGGCAGGCGTCGTGAAGGCCCTGCCGGTCTTGACCCTGCTGGCGCCATCGGAGCGCTCCGATCGACAGCGTGGCCGCAGGCACAAGCTGCTGACCGACTGGGCCCGCCAGGGGGCGCGCCAGCTCTGCCGCTGGTTGCCCGACCGCGATATCATCTTCGTGGGTGACAGCAGCTTTGCCGTTCATGAGCTGGCTCATGCCATCACAAACCGGGCAACTCTCATCAGCCGGCTCCGGCTCGACGCCAACCTCTTCGCCCCGCCTCCACAACGCACGGCACGCAGCGTTGGTCGTCCGGCGGTGAAAGGGGCGCCGTTGCCAAAGTTCGTCCACCTTGGGGTGCGAAATCTTCCGGTAGTTGAACGCCCCTTCGGTGTTCCACATCGAATAATAAAGGAAATCCGGCTCCCATAGGGTGAAGAAGTTCATCATGGAGATCTGGAAATCCTTGTCGACCCAGACCTGGCTAAGCCAATCCGACCATGTGAGCTGCTCGATGGTGGCGTCGACCCCGGCCATGCGGAACCATTCCAGCATGATCTGCGCCGCCTCAATATGGTAGGGGTAGTTGGTCGTCGCCTTAAACACGACCGACAATTCACCCGGCCCATAGCCCGCTTCGGCCAACAGGGCCTTGGCCTTTTCAATGTCCTGCGGGCGCTGCTGCAGATCGTGGTCGTAGGAAGCCGAGGTTGGGTAGCTGGGCGAAGCCGTCACTTTGCCCTGCCCCCAAAGCGCGCCTTCCAGCAGCGCTTCCTTGTCGATCATATAGTCAAACGCCTCGCGCACCTTTGGGTCTTTGAATGGCTCGAAGTCGTGGTTGAAGTTCACGAAGTCCCAGTTCAGCGGGAACCAAGACACCACTTGCAGCCCCTCCACGGCCTCAATCTCGGTGATGCGGTCGGCTGGGATGTCGTTGATCATATGCAACTCGCCGGTGCGCAAACCGGTCAGGCGCACGGTAGGCTCTGTGATCTCACGCGCGATGATTTTATCAAGGTGCGCCGGCCCGCCCCAGTAGTCATCAAAACGAGCCAATTCCACTTCATTGCCGAACTCGCGGCGCACGAATTTAAACGGGCCACAGCCAATCGGTGTGTTGCCCTGCTCATCGCCGCTGCCCGCAGGCATGACAACCCCCGCGACGTTCTCGGCGAGGCGGAAGATGAAGGGCGCGTTGACCTTATCGAGCGTGACGACCACGGTCGTGTCATCCGGCGTCTCGATGCCGGCGACATTGTTGAAGACTTCAAAGTTGACCGCCCCGGTGGCCGGATCCTTGCAGCGCTCAAACGAATATTTCACGTCTTCCGAGGTCATCGTCTTGCCGTTGTGAAAGACGACATCATTACGCAGTTTGAAGGTATAGACGGTGCCGTCTTCGCTGATATCGTAACTCTCCGCCAGGTTCGGGATGACCTTTAAATCCTTGTCCACGGTAACGATGGAGTCGTGCACATTCTCCAACACGCGCCCGGTAGATGCGGTGCCGGTCTGATGAATGTCGAGGTTCTGCGTGGTCTCAGAATGGCCCCAGATCAGGGTGCCGCCCTTGACCGGCTCGGACAGCGCCAACGCCGGCAGTGCGACAGAGGACAGCAGCGTCCCGCCCAGCAGGGCAGAGGTGGATTGCAGGAAATGCCTTCTTTTCACGGTGGTCTCCTTGATGGTCGCGGACGCATTGGCCCGCTGTTTATCCGCCCCGTTCGGGGTCATTGAATGTGCGTTATTCCGGTAGGATGGGACGTTCGGCAGCAACGCCCAGCTTGGCTTCCAGTGCTTGTCCGAGGTTCAAGATCGTGCCCTCTTCATAAAGCCGACCCCAAAGCGAAATGCCCTGTGGCACGCGGTGGGTTTCGCCGCTGTCGTCGGCGTCACCGGTGGTCAGCTTGCCCGCGCCAAGCGAGGCGGGACCGCGGGTGCCCAGTTGCTCAAAGCCCGCCCGCAGGTGCAAACAGGGGTGGCCGGTAAAGTTTGAGGCCACCAACATCGGTCCGGTCATAAAGGGCCCGATCAGGGGTGTTGTCACGTTAACTCGCCGCAGACGGGTCTTCCATGTCCGCCACGTCGCGCGCGGCTTGGCTCAGAAGCGTTCCTGTGAGCGTCAGAAGACGCCGTCGACGGTCCGGCGGGATCGTTAGGGGATCGGGGGTGGCATCGAACAGATGCAGTTGAAGAGGTTTGGTCGCTGTCATTCTCGCCTCCGCTGTCC
Source organism: Roseovarius sp. A-2 (assembly GCF_002072155.1). Lineage (GTDB taxonomy): Bacteria > Pseudomonadota > Alphaproteobacteria > Rhodobacterales > Rhodobacteraceae > Roseovarius. The sequence goes on from NZ_BDIY01000037.1 coordinate 8,110, forward strand.
GGGGATGATTCCCCGCCAGGCAAGCGTAAAGACCGATCCACTATTGCGCGGGCCTCAAGGAGCGCCGCAACCGAAAGCGCAGGATCGCGAACGACCACCGCCTCTCCCGCTCCCTCCTCGGTCATCCAGGCGGGGATCTTTGCCAGCGTTCCGTCACATTGAACAATCGTCAGATGCGCGGCTCCACCACGACACGATCGCGCGACCACCTGCACCACCTGTCCCGCCCGAGGATGAAACGGATAACAAATCCGAACCTCAGATCCCGGAAAGCGGGCAGTCTGTCGTTGGCTTGACAGGCACCGGCAAGACCTGGCTCGCCTGCGCCTTCGGCCATCAGGCGGCCCGTCTCGATCACTATGTCTCCTATGTCCGAATGCCGCGGCTCTTCGAGGACATGGCCATGGCACGGCTCGATGGGCGCTTCCCCCGTCTCGTCGACAAGCTGGCCCGCGTCCAGTTGCTGGTTCTCGACGACTGGGGCACGCATGGGCTGACCGACCAACAGCGCCTCGATCTGCTCGAGCTCTTCGAGGAGCGCTATCAGCGGCGGTCCACCATCATCACCGCCCAGTTGCCCGTGTCCGGATGGCACGACATGATCGGCGAACCCACCATTGCGGACGCCATCCTCGACCGGATCGTCCACAACGCACACCGCATCGAACTCAAGGGGGACAGCATGCGAAGAAAGGACCGAAACGCGACCTTGACCTCCGCCGAAAACACCGGAACTATCCAATCCGAAACATGATCGCAGGCAGATGATTAGCCGTGCCCGAGCTGTCCGGGAATTACTGAAACGGCTGTCCGGGAATTAGCGTATTCGCTGTCCGGTATTTCTGAAATCCGCACCGTCTCGAACTCGAGGGCGCGTCCATGCGCAAAACCATCGCCAAAATGGATGACGAAATGCCTCAAACCTGATACCCGAAACACGCTGCCTCACGGCAACGCGTCACTGGTGGGCGGATAGCCCGGAACAGGTGGGCGCATGTTGTCGGAATGGGTGGGCGGATGTTCCAGAATACGCACAGAACCACCGAACGTCCACGAGGTTCCGACAGCCGCCAGTCACAAGCAGGTTGCAAACTGTGCCCTGTTGCGGCGGGATATACATGTGACTGATGAAGGCGCATCATTGGATATGCGCTGATCAGTGATGAGACAGACAATGCCCCTCTACATCCGTGATGACAAGGTCGACGATCTGGCAACGCGCTTCATGAAACTGAGCGACGCCAAGACCAAGACGGAGGCTGTGCGCATGGCGCTGACGGCGCAGCTTGCCGTCGAGCAGGCGCGCAAGCCGCTGCTCGATCGGCTGGAACCATTGCTGCAGCGCGCCGATGAGCTGGGACCGTCCGATCCCGATTTCGACATGAAGCGGTTCACCGATGAGATGTGGGACGCGCGCTGATGTTCATCGACGCCTCTGCGATTGTGGCAATCCTGAACCGCGAAGCGGGGTATGAAGATCTGGTCCGCCGGATGGGCGATCATGAAGGTCAGCTCTTCACCTCCCCCATGGCCCGGTTTGAAACCAGCGTCATCTTGGCGCGCTCACGCTCTGGCACGCAGACGAAGCCGACACGCGCGTTAATGGACGCCTGCGCAGGTTTGGTGGCAGCGTTCGTGCAGGAACTGACAGCACGGGATATTCACATCACGGGCAGCATCGGGGACGGTGCCATTCAGGCGGCAAGGGAATATGGCAAGATCGTCGGACATCCGGCTGATCTGAACTTCGGTGATTGCTTTGCCTATACCTGCGCGCGGGCCTATCGGCTGAAGCTGATCTACAAGGGCAATGACTTCGCACAGACGGATCTTGCCTGAAAGCTGACGACCACCAACCCGTTTTCACGTGGCCTTGCAGAACTCCCGCGCGAGAATTGCCCGCGCATGTTCGATCCCCTCTGGCGTCAGGCTCAGTGATTTCGTCTTGTTTTTCGGATCATAGATCAGGCCTTTCTCAAAAAGCCGGTCTGTGATGTTCCAATCGACCCCTTTCCAGACCCGATCACCGTCATGCAGCGTCAGGCTGAGGATCGCGAGGGCTGCGTCGTCGATCTTGTCCGTGTCGAGTGTCATCTCCCTCCCCTTACGCTGGTTTCGCGCCGTATAGGCTGGCGTGTCATGCATATCCCCGCCGCTGTTTCACGCGCGCGAGTTTCATCAGCGCGGTGACGGCCTGCCCTTCATCGGCATGCGGCTCGCTCAGCATCTGCCCGCGCGCGCCAATGCGCCCCCATTCACGCACAAGGCTTGCACCGCCGAACAGATCAGGCTGAATGCTCATGCGATAAAAGCGGCGCATGTTGCGCGCCGGATCGATCCGCCGCATCTGCAGGTCGGTGGGGAAGATCTCCAGTTGGTTGACGCTATCAAACATATCGTGATCCAGCAGGCTTTCTTCCATAATATCAAGTGGACGCATGCCCTGCCACCTTGATTTCCCCGCGAGGGAGGAAGGGGGCTCACGCCCCCTTCTCGAACTTCATGACCGGGATGCCGAGCTTTTTGGCCTTGTCGGCGAGGTTCTCCTGGATGCCGGTGCCCGGGAAGACGAGAACACCCACGGGGAGCACATCCAGCATCGCGTCGTTGCGCTTGAAGGGGGCGGCTTTGGCATGCTTGGTCCAATCGGGCTTGAAGGCCACCTGCGTCACGCCCCTCGCCTCGGCCCATTTGGCGGCGATGAGTTCTGCGCCCTTCGGGCTTCCACCGTGCAGAAGGACCATGTCGGGATACTTGGTCCGGACCTGATCGAGCTTGCCCCAAATCAGGCGGTGATCGTTGAAGTCGGTCCCGCCGGTGAGGGCAACCTTGCGGCCTACGGGAAGCATCACCTCGGTCTCTGCGCGGCGCTTGGCGGCGAGGAAGTCGCGGCTGTCAATGAGCGCCGCGGTCATGTGCTGGCGGTTCACCATCGAGCCAGTGCGGGGGCGCCAGGTCGATCCCGTGTGATGGACGAACTCGGTGGCGGCGTGATCCCACATCATGTCCATGCAGTTCCGACGTTCGATCAGGGTGAGGCCTTCGACCGTCAGGCGTTCGAGTTCGGTGGATTTCACCTCGGAGCCGTCCTGCTCGCGCTGGAGGCGGCGCTGCGCCTGTTCGTTTTCATCGAGCGACCGCTCAACCCTCGCCGTGGCGCGGTGGAAGAGGTTGACCTGACCCCAGAGCACCTCTTCGAGGTCGGGTTCCATGCGGGTGTCTTCCAGGGTCGCGACGAGGGCATCGAAAATGTCTGCGAGGGTGACCGCGAGGCGCTGCCCATCGGGCATTGGGCGGGGATCGGGCTCATCAAAGGGACGGAAGCCATAAAGCTGCAGCTCGTCGAGCGCATGGGCGGTCTGGGATGCGGTGTGGGCGGGTTCATTCAGGGCCTGCGGCTAGGAAGAAGACCAGAACTGTACTGAACCGCCTTTGGTTGGAGCCGCGAAAGGATCTGGAGCCTTTTGCTCAACGCGGAGTGGAACTGTTCCAATCGGCACCGTCTACCTCGCCGGTGGCCCTGACATGGGGTAGTGCCCCACCGGGTGGTGTAAGAGGCCGCACGCGGAGCCTTTTGGCGTAGCGTAGCGTGCGGCCGGGCTGGCGGCCACCGCGCTTCTTCGTAGTCTGAGGTTGTTCAAAGACCGATGACAACGAAGGAGAGCACGATGACCGAGACCATGATTGACCTTCCGAGCGTGATCGCCAAGAGCGATGATGCCGATTTTCTGCGCGAGCTGATCCAGGATGCTGCACAGCGTCTGATGGACATCGAAGTGGCTGCTGTCTGCGGTGCCGGGCACGGCGAGCGCAGCCCGGACCGGGAGAACCATCGCAACGGCTACCGACCGCGGCAATGGGATACCCGGGCAGGCACCATCGGCCTGAACATCCCCAAGCTGCGCAAGGGCAGCTATTTCCCCACGTTCCTGGAGCCGCGCCGGACAGCCGAGAAGGCGCTGATGGCCGTGATACAGGAAGCCTATATCCACGGGATCTCCACGCGGGCTGTCGACGATCTGGTGCGCGCCATGGGACTGACGGGCACCTCCAAGAGCCAGGTCTCACGGCTGTGCGAGGAGATCGACGAGAGGGTACAGGCATTCTTGAACCGGCCCCTCGAGGGCGGTGATATCCGACCGTTCCGCCGGAACAAATGGACGTTACAGCTGCTCGAATGCGAGCTGACAACACGTCAAGAAGCCTGCGCTTGGGCGACAAACCTCTGGCGGAGCCAGATTGGAATCGTTTTCCTGAAGCGATCACCATCAGCCTGCCAGGACGCCGCATTCTCCAGAAGTTCGCGGGCGCTCTTGTCGTGCTTGCCAAGCTTTGGCTTGGGCCAATACTCCAGATTTCCGTCCCAGGCCGTCAGGTATCCGTCTGCCCAGGTCGAGATCAGCGTCTCCTCCTCGGGGATCAATGCGACCCCGACGGGCGTGCGAAGAATTGTCAGGGCACCATTGTAGCGAAGCATCAGCAGATCCAGAATTCGCTGAAGCGCCTTGTCGCTTTTGATCTCGGGCCCGATGATGTTCAGCAGGACCTGAGCCCAGGCCCCTGGGGGCACGAACTTGGGCGCAGTGCAAACGCCCATCATGTAGCCATCGACCCACCATTCAGTCAGTCCGGCCGGTTTGAGCAGCTTGCCCAGTTCGCCAGATTTTTCCGGACGGATGTCGGGCATTGTCATGACCGCTGGTGCCGGGCCGCTGGCGACTTCAAAAGGAACATGGTCATCGGCGTACGGGGCTGCATTCCCCAGGACATTTTCATGCAGCCAAACCTGGAAGGACTGATCGAAGATCATCTCCATGATCGGGGTCTTCTTCAATGCCCGCCCCTCTTCGAGGGCCATGGCGACGGCGACAAATTGCAGTGCTTTTGGGTCGCCGGCGGCATGAAGCAAATGGGCCATGCGTGCGATCACGCGCGCCCAATGTGATCTGCGGGCGTCAAGCGTCTGCCACAGGTCGCGTTTCAGCGCGGCAGGCGTCTTCGAAGCTTCGATCGCCGTCGTGAAGGCATCACTGTCTTCAAACCAGCTTTCTGAAATCATCGGGAAGTGCGTTTCCCACTCGGAACTGGCATTGATCATCCGGCCGCGCGCCTGCGCAGACATTGCCGGAATCTTTTCCTGCGGATCAGCCAGGGCGGCAATGTCGTAAACCGATGCCGATCGCGGACGCAACTCGGACCAGCCCAGGGCCTGGACAACGCCGGCAAGACCAGCGGCGGGCGGATGTCCGGTCTGCAAGCCATCCGAGAGGCCGATCGCGATCACCTCTGCGATGTAGTCGACCGGCACGTCGCGTATCTCCACCTCGGAAGCAATCATGTCGATCAGTCGGCGTTGTTCGCTGGCACTCGAGCAGGGGACCAGATAGGCATCCTTGAGTCCGAACCCTTGTTTGATCAACACCACGGCGACGCTGCGCGTGCCGTCGGCCTGGAGTGCGATGGTCATGCTCTGGGCGCCGGTGCCATCCACCAGGCTCGTGAGCGCCCGATGCACCTTTGGTGCGGTTCTGGATGTCGCGTGATCGGTTTCCTGGCGCAGGGCATTCCGGACAATTGCGTCGATCCGCGTACGCGTATCGTCATCTGCGATCCAGCTGCGCATGACGGTCAGTCGCCCGATCATGTCCGATGTCATCGCATTGGCGGCCAGCCGATCCGCCAGGCCATCGATCGCGCCTCGACGTATTTCGGCCCTGCCATCGAGCAACAAGGCGCAGCCAAGCTCTTCCAAGACAGTCTTCGGGCGCGACACGACCTGCCGAACAACGGCTTGCCTGACGGGGGCAGGGAAGGTGGCCATCAATTCTGAAAAACCGGAATGGAGGGTTGAGATGCTGTCCATCTGATCGCCTGAAACCTCCTCCAGCAACTTGTCGATGAGCGGCTCAAGGTCAGGCGCATCAGAGAGGTCCAGCTCTTCCCCCATGTCGTCTGGCATAGAAAACTCGCCAGCCAGGGCATCCGGGGAAGGCAGGCCGGCCCGAACCCAACAAGACGCCAGCAACAGGCGCCCTGGATCGGTGAGGGCATCTCGTGCCTTGAGCGCCTGAATCCTGTCCTCGAGTTGATCGATGAAGCTTGCGCCTACCGTCTTGCCGTTTTCCCGCGCCATGCGAGCCTCATCCAGAGTGGATGACAGGAGCAAGACAAGCCGCTCATCGTGATTACGGCGTGTCTCGAGACGGCCAGTGGCTTCAACCACCGCGACCGCCTGTTCCGGCTCGGCAATGAGAGAAAGAGCGACCCGTTTCAATGCATGGCGCGCGCCTGTCGCGTCGGGGTTCTGTGGCAGAGCATCCAAAAGGGTCTGGATCTTGGGAGAAAGCATATGGTTTCCGACTTATGCATGGGAGGGCCAGTGATCGATTTGCCGTGCGAGGGTGCAGGAAATTCTACGCGACTGCAATTCTTTGGGACCCACTTTTCATAATCCCGACCACGGTAAACGGTTCACGAGGCGATGTCCGAAAATCATGTTGGTTCTTCGAGCTATACGCCGACCATCAGGATATCTACCGCCCGAGTAATCAGGTCACCTTGGTCCGCAACGCTCCCTGTTCGGCGCAAGCTCGACCGTCGCACAGCCGCAATCAGTCGTGTCGCAAGCACCAGGCGTCTGCCGTCGTGCTGGAGTTCAGGGTTGAGGTGCCGCACCGCAGGGTAGCCGGAGAGAAGTGGGATGACGACTATGGAAGCATCGGGCGGCAGAAGGTCGCTTTCGACAACGACCATGGAAACGCCATTGTACTCCGCGACATCAAAGCGAGTCAGGGTGTCCATGACGATCCGCCGGGCGCCGTAATGATGTCCGCCAGCGGGTGTCCATGACGCTCGTGCCAATCCGATTGGGCCGCAAATGTGCCTGAGTTCTCAGTGAGCCACTTGTTGCGTCGAGAGTCGGCAACGGCCTTGATGAGTGCCGTCTCCGCCACTGCGGAGACGTTGATCCCAAGTTCCTTTGCGCCCTCAAGCGCCTCGACATCAAGCGTCAGGGACGTCTTGCGCTTCGTCGCAGCTACCATACGATTACACTCCTTTATTATACCGTCAAAATATACCGTATTTTGGCGCAGTGCAAGCTCCAAGAGCACAAACCCCGGATGAGACACCACGAATTCCGAACGTGACCGCGCACGAAAAGACATGATGCGTTGGATGCCTTCAGCTGACGGCATCGCAACGGCCTAGTAGTTCACCTGCTCGGACCCATAATTACCCTCGTAGTCGCGCCAGTCCACGAAAACCGACCGATTATTGATGCTTGGGCAGGGCCGTGTTGCACAGATCAACTGCAACGGCATTGCCAAGTTGTTCGAGGTCTCGTTTTCGATTAGGCGGCGGGGATGAAAATACCATCCGATATGCCACGCCTGAAAGGCTTCCGTTTTCCGCGCGAGATTATCGCATACGCGGTATGGGCGTATCA
>NZ_BDIY01000038.1 GCF_002072155.1 Roseovarius sp. A-2
TAGACCCAGACGGCATATGCAACGATTTCACGAGGGAATCGGTAGCCTTTCAAGCGCGGCATGGAGGACGGTATATTCATACCCAATGCCTAACCAAGCGCCGCACTGCAAACAAGTTGGCAATCCCAGTAAAACCCTTAGAGGGGCGCCGATGAATTTCGGTGCCCCTTCCGGGCACAGCCCTGCGGGTGAGGCCCGGTCAATGGCAAAATGAAGGTGAAGCAATTATCGAGATGAAATGGGGAACGATATCGCTGGCTGTGATCGCGGCCATTGCAGGTACGTGGTACGTCATACAGCCCGATGACACGAACAGGCCGAATTGCTGACACGTCTGGATTTGCAAGACGAACCACGCAAAGTGGTCGCAGCTGACCCTGGGGTTAACCTGAACTCACTGGGCGTGCGGGTCCCTCGCGCAAGAGCGGCGTTGAAGAAAAAGATAGTCGAGATCTGCCCGGACTGCGGTGAGGGCGGTTGCATGCAATGTGACTGTGTTCATTCGCGGGCCTTGTCGATCCCGTCTCAGCCTGAATTGTTAGCCTAAGCTTTCCACCCAAAAGCCAAGAAAGCCCTTCACGACATTTGGCAAGCCGAGACGAAAAAAGATGTTGATGGCATTCTTCGATTTCCCTGCCCTGCATTGGCAAAGTATCTGCACCAGCAACCCGATTGAATCGGCTTTCACCACGATCCGACACCGCACCAAACGCTCAAAAAGCTGCCGCTCACGTGACGGCATGCTGCACGTGATGTTCAAGCTGGGCAAATGTGCCGAACAAAATTGGAGGAAGCTACGCGGCTTTGACTATCTGGCCAAAGTCATCACAGGCGTGACGTTCAAAGACGGAATGGAAAACACAAAAAGAAACCAGATCACCGCATGACCAACAAAGCTCAAACACCAGATTTGACGATAACTCTAGCAGTGCACAGGAACATTCATGGCCCAAACTTCATATGCAACATTTACCCGTGGCAATCTCATGCGTCATGTCACGGTTATGTCACTTTCCACCGGTTTTGGTCTTATGGCCATTTTCGCTGTTGATTTAATTGACTTAGTATTCATTTCAATGCTGGGTCACCACCATCTCGCGGTTGCTGCGGGTTATGCCAGCGTAATAATGTTTTTCACCAGTTCCGTGAACATCGGCTCGTCGATTGCGGCTGGCGTTCTTTCTGCAAGTTCTATTGGTGCGGACAAGGACCAGGAAGCACGCGAATATGCCACGAGTACAGCCATGTTTGTGTTTATTATAGGAGCCATACTGCCCCTGATTGTTTTACCGAATATCGCCTTTCTGCTTTCTCTTCTGGGGGCGACAGGAGATGAGGTTGAACTCGCAGCAAGTTATCTTTGGATCATTCTTCCTTTCACCTTCGTTTCAGGGCTGTCGATGGTGGTTGTTTCAGTGCTTCGAGCTTATGGCGAAAGCAGCTCAGCAATGTATCCTTCTTTCTTTGGGGCAGTTACCAATGCTGCTCTTGATCCGCTTTTAATGTTTAGTTTGGGCTTGGGTCTTAACGGCGCCGCCTGGGCGACGGTTGCGGCCCGGTTTGTGACTTTGGCAATTGCCTTTTATCCTGCTTTACGAAAACACTTAGCATTCGCCTTCCCGAGGATCAGTTGGCTTTTCCGAGATTTTCTTATAGTATCAAGGCTCGCGGTACCTGGGGTTCTCACCAATATTGCCACGCCCGTTGGCACTGCGATTGTGACGAGGGAGATGGCTAAGTTTGGTGTTGAGGCCGTTGCCGGAATGGCGATAGTCGGCCGCTTGACACCTGTTGCATTCGCCGTTGTCCTCGCCCTTTCAAGCGCTATCGGACCCATTATTGGCCAAAACTATGGCGCAAATTCTATGGAGAGGGTGCATACAGCGTTTCTGAATGGGTTAAAGTTCTTGGCAATCTACGTCGTTGGTATGACGCTCATTTTGTTCCTGTTTCGTGAACAAATCGCCGATCTTTTCGATGCGAAAGGTCAGGTACGCTCATTGATTTATTTATTTAGTGGACCGCTTGCGTTGGCGTCATTCTTTAATGGGGCCATTTTTGTTTCCAACGCTGCGTTTAGCAATCTTGGATATCCCTCCTATTCGGCCTGGATAAACTGGGGGCGTAATACTATAGGCACATGGCCCTTTGTCTTTGTTGGCGCGGCGATTTGGGGTGCGCCTGGCGTTTTGATTGGTCAAGCGCTTGGGGGTATTTCTTTTGCCTTACTAGCAATCTGGTTGGGGCTCCGGGTCATCAAAAATAAAACCCGGGAAAGAACGAAACATCGGTTTCACAGTGAAGGACGGCAGAGGTGGTTCCGGAAATCTGAACAGCCGGGATAGGTGGATTTTCCGCGCAACAGCGGCATGATTGCCGTGAGCGAGGAGAGATGGCAACCGCATTTTCACGCGCGCGATTGGGAATTACGGCTTTCCCGACAAGGTGGTCATCGACAAAAGCGGGGCAAATCGCGCCAGGCTGCAGAACATGAATTGCATGCTTATTTTGAACGGGTGGTTTTGGCTGACCGAAATCCTGCAGGTCAAGTATCTGAACAACATCATCGAGCAGGATCACAGGTCATCAAGAAGCTGACACGGCAAATGAAAGGGCTCAAATCCTTCGGTTCAGCCTCGGTAACACTGGTGGGCATCGAGGTTGCACACACGATTCGCAAGGGCCAATTCGAGGCGCCCGGCCAATCCGCATTCCAGCAATTCTCGGGACTCGCCGGATAACTGTGTCCAGCGAAACGAGTCATTCCGTCGATCAACAAACTTTGCGACAGAGCCGTGAGTTCTGTGGTTTTCATGAGCGATTATTCCTTTGCGCTTTGACTTGAAGGGCGGTCTGCTCCGTCAGGACGCGGTTCTTGCTTGGTAATCTCATTCAAGATGGAACAAGAACCGACGCCACCCTCTCCCGGGCAGGCCGCGATCAACGTCTCGAGCGCGCCCTGCACGCGTCGCAGTCTCTCGATCTTGATATTCACATCGTTCAGTTTGGCGACGGCGCGCAGTCTCACATCGGAGCAGTCGCTGTCGGGATCGGATCGCAACTCCATCAACTCCTGAATATCGTTCAGCGAGAATCCGATCTCCTGCGCATGGCGGATGAAACGAATCTGTTCAATCGTTTCGGAGTCGTATTCGCGATAGCCGCGCACGGGCGTCCGGGGTTGGGGAACCAAACCGCGACGTTCATAGAACCGGATGGTTTCCACGCTCACGTCGGCGGCTTTTGCGGCCTTGCTTATGGTGCAACGTGTCATTTATGCCTCCTTCGTATCGATCAACCTACTCCCCGTATTTGAGGCTGGTGTTTTCGTCTTGATCAAGCGGTTTTTCTACCCAAGGCTGGCCAAGCTTGATCGAGGCGTTGGCGGTTTCAATAAACTTTCGCATGGGGATGACGGCTTCGGGGGGCCGGTCTCGCGGAGTTGGGTGTATTGCGCCTTGAGACCGGGGTTGAAACACATGGCTACCAGCGTCGGCATGTAGTGCACGTCGCGCAGCGGATTGCGCCCGCCGCTGATGAAGATTTCACCTTTCCATGTACCGAATTCCCGGCTGTAGGGGCCAAATCCGGCGAGGCTTACGGCCGACGAGCCTTGCCGGTCATCAGATTGTTAATTTGGCCGCCACTTTTGAATGCGGTTGTTGAGAAAGTCGGCAACGAACACGCTGCCATCCGCCGCGACGGCCACGGCGATAGCGTGGTCGAACTTGCCGGGCCCCGTCCCTTTCCCGCCGAAATCCGTGAGAAAGGTGCCATCCGGCGCGAATTTCTGGACGCGATTGTTGTAGAAGTCAGCGGCGAACAGGTTCCCTTCAGAACCGAAGGCGATCGATGTCACCGTGGTGAACCAGCCATTGAACGGGCCGTAGATGCCGCGCGCCAGCGGCCCCCCCCACTTGTGCAGGAACGTCCCGTCCGGATCGAACACCTGAATCCGGTTTCCATAGCCGTCCGCCATGTAGATGCTGCCCGTTCGGTCCAGCGTCACATCAGTCGGATAGTGGAAACTTCCGACGGCGTGGCTTGTCTGGCCCGTCGTCCCCCACTGGCGAACGAACACACCATCGGGCTTCAGTTCTTGCACGCGCTGCCCGTAGAAGTCGGCTACATAGAGCTCGCCGTTCTTGCCAACAGCGAGCCCGCCCGGCGCGCTGAACTGGCCCGGGCCGTTACCGGGGCCGCCGATGATCCGCCTGAGCGTACCGTCCAGTCCGAACACCTGGATGCGATCGTTGAAATATTCTGGCACATAAAGTTCGCCGTCACGGACCGTCAGGTTCATCGGCCTACCGAGCTCGCCGGGTTCCTTGCCCGGGCGGCCGAACTGGCGCTTGAAATTGCCGTCGAGATCGAAAACCTGGATACGGCCGTTGCGCGAGTCGGCCACGAACACCTCGCCATCGGCAATGGCGATCCCTGTCGGGTCGCTGAATTGGCCGGGTCTGACACCCTTCCCGCCCCAAGCCTTGACGAATTCGTAAGAAGGTTCCTTCGCTGACGGCACGAAGGCGATCCAACCTGCTGCGGCCAGGACGGACACGCCGCTGACCATTCCGCCGAGAATTTTGAGCATGGTGCGTCGCTTGATCATGCCCATTAGAAATTCACCCTGAAACCGGCTCGAACCGCGTAATCGTCTTCGAGCGCCGTACCGCCCAGGTCCTGGATAACCGGAATTTGCACGATCGCTTCGGCGATCCACTTCCTCGTCACGTATTGGAGGCCGGGGGAAAGGTAGAGCTTCGTGCCGCCGGAGTTCGGGTCCTTGGTCCCGTTGATCTTGTTTTTAGCCTGGTGAAACAGGTTCGCCTCGATGACGCCGTAGAGGAACCCGGGCACGCCGGGCCCGAGCTCGCGCGGCAAGAGCCGGTACTGCAGCGAGGTGTCAAAGCGGAACTCGTCGCCGAACTCAAAGCCGTTGGCTTCGGTGTTGGCCTTGTAGCTGGCTTGGGCATCAATCTCGTAATCAAGCGTCTGCCAGGTCACGACCACCCCGCCGAATGGGTCCCAGGAGCCGGATCCCGGTTGCAACGGCTGGGGCAAGCGTCCGAAGCTATCGCGATCATTATCAGCGCCCGTGGGTAGCTTGAGTCCGGCGAAGGGCGCTATGCGGAAGTTGCTGCCTCGCATGTCGTTCTGGAAGACCGTGTAACGGGCGAAGATCTGCGCATCGCCGATGCCGTTTGTGCTGCGGCTGATGCGCTGGCCGGCCGGCATGGTGAGATCAAGATCCTTGTCGAGATAAGGAAGAATGCCAAACAGCGCCAGGTCGCTGGTGACACCGTAACCGAGCACCGAGATACTGCCGCGGACTTCGAGGTTTCGGTCTGCGGCGCTCGGATCATCGCTGGCCTTGAGATCGAGGAACTGCTGGCGGAAGACGAAATTACCCTTGCTGACGGGAAGCGCGGAGTTGAACGTTTCGGGCGCGGCACGGACTTCCGTTGCAACGCCTGCCGAGGCGGCAAGTGCCACCATGGCGAGAGTGATACTGTGAAGAGGTGTCAAGATTTTCTCTCCGTATTCCTTGGACCGCCTCATTGCGCGGCCTGCGTGAACCCGTTCAGGGTGAAGCCAGCATCCTTGACGGCTTGCTTGGCCGTCGCCTCATCAAGTGCGGCGCCATCCTTCATGGTCACGATAACGGTGCCGTCGCCTATGTTCGTCTCGACGCGCTCCACGCCCCCGATGGCGTTCAGTTCCTTCTCGATGCCATAGGCGCAGAACGGACAGGCAAGACCGGCTACTTCGATCCGGTAGCTCGGTCCGGCGGCAAAGGCCGCAGTTGCGATCCATGTCGTGGTAAAAACTGCCAGAATGATGCGTCCCAGGGTTTTCATACTCGTTTCCTTTCATTGTCGGGTTTAGGGCCGCCTAGCGACTCACGTCATCCTCGATGTTTACCCACCGTACCATAGTACGGAGTCAAGTCTAATTTTGTAGATCGTTGCTGATGGCGTGAGCGTGGATGCAATCTGTGAGGATTCCGCCCCGGGCAGCCGTGAAAGTCGTCCCGCTCTCGACCCATTGGACCTTTCGAGACCAGCGACCGAAAGCTCCCGGCGATGGCCGGGTTTTGCTCCCCCATTCACAGCAAGCGGTTCGAAATTGCAGCCGTAGTGTATGAGAAGTCGGTGACATCTCCTTCGGGTTCACCCACCTTGATAGCTCTGCGGCACTCTGCTTACGCTCGCTGTGGCGTTTGAGCGAGTATGTCTTGTCGTCTCGGGGTGAATATCGTGAACTTCATCATCTCTTCCATGACGTCGGCCATCCTGTCGTAGTAGGGTGAGGGCTTCATCCGGCCACTTTCGTCGAACTTCAAAAAACGCCTTTGGTGTGGACGACGGGCTGGGAATGGGCAAAACGCTTTCAGCGGCCCAAGATGCGGAGCTGGTTCACGGCGTTGAAGCGCTGCGGACCGCCGCTGATCTGCATGACGGCCAGCGTCTTGCCTTGTATCGGGCGCGCACCGCCGAGGGAGATCGGTATCCAATCGATCTGGGTTTTTATGATGTCGGTCATTGCGCCGCGCCGGTCTGGCGAACATCAGACCATGTCTTCTGACCAAGTGACCAGGTCGCGTAAGTCCTGTGCATACGTCGAAATGGGCTTTTCCAGGAAAAGTTGGACTATCCCTCGTCGTCAACGCCGTTCAACCCTCGAGGAGGGCATCAATGACGGCGCATTCTGGGGCGGCATCGCCGGTACACTTTGCCACGGTCTCAGACAGGACCCGCTCGATCCGCATAAGATCGACGATTTTCGCCTGAACGTCTTTCAAATGATCTTCGGCGACGGTTTGGACTTCGGCACAGGTCTGGGTCCGGTCATCAACCAACCCCAGCAGCCCGCGTATTTCTTCCAAAGTAAAGCCGAGATCGCGGGACCGCATGACGAATTTTAACCGTCTGACATGTGAATCATCGTAGCTTCGGTGCCCTTTCGCACTGCGGGGCGGGTCCGGCATGATACCGACCGTCTCGTAATAGCGGATCGTTTCAAGATTGCAGCCTGTGGCCCGTGCCAGATCAATCCGCCGAAGTGACTTCACGCTTCTGTTATCCATCTCACCTAATAAACCTCTTGAGCCTGTATCTCCTACAGACTGTAGAACGGAGGAAATACCCAAACAAGGCCGATTCGGTGGAACAGAGCTTTACAGATCAAATATCCAGTCAGACGCGCCGAGACAGCGATGACACCTCCAAGGGTTGGGGCGCAACCGGCCTCGGTGTTTTTGGCGCGTTGGCGATGACATCGTGCTGTATCCTGCCGCTTGTTCTGGTCAGTTTCGGTGTCACCGGCGTCTTCATCGCGCAGCTTGGCGCGCTCTATGCCTACAAGTGGTATACTTTTGCGCTGAGCGCCGCTTTCATCGGATACGGGTTTTACAAGGCCTACAAGCCAGTGGACCCGGAAGCCTGTACCGACGGGATCTGTGCCCGCCCGATCAACCGGACGGTCATGCGGGCAACACTCTGGACCGCCGCTGCGATTGTCATTGTGGCGATGGCCTTTCCCTACATCACGCCCTTCATCCTTAAATTCTGAGTAAGGACCAATATCATGAAACATCTCCTGTTGTCTTCGACCCTCGCCGTTGTCGCGTTTTCCTCAGCCGCCTTCGCGGAAGAGCGCAAGGTGGAGATAGCTGTCAGTGAGCTGACCTGTCCGTCCTGTTCCTTCATCGTTGCCGCTTCGATGCGGGGCGTTCCATCCGTTCAGATCGTCAAATTCGCGGACGGTCCCGAATATGGCCATGGCGTTTACAACATCACCTTCGACGATGCCGAAACCAATGTGGAAAGCATCATCGACGCTGTGACGGCAAACGGCTACCCCGCCCAGGTTGTACCCGGTTCTGCATCTTGACCAGGAGGAATTGCAATGCGTGACGATTGGATGGGCGGACTTCTGGCCGTTGGAATTGCGGCCCCGGTCATGATCGTGTGTTGCGGGGGTGGAGTCGCCCTTCTGGCAGCGACCTTCGGTGGGATTGGAGCCTGGCTGACGGGATTTGGCGGTATTTCCATCGCGCTGGTTGCGGCGGTCGTTTTCCTTGTCGTCCGTGAATTCCGACGGTCCTCCAAAAGGGGTGCCAACTCCAATAGTTCTATAGACAGAAAGACACAATCTTGACTCAAAACACCGAAAATCCCGACCGCATGCTGAAATGGGGGCTGGGCGGCGCGCTCTTTGCTGCCCTGTGCTGCTTTACGCCCTTACTGGTCTTCGTCGTTGCTGGCGTCGGTCTGTCTGCCTTCACCGGCTGGCTCGACTATGCTTTGTTCCCGCTGATGTTCTTCTGCCTTGCTGTTGTGGCGCAGGCGCTGTGGCTGCGCGCGGGACGAAGGGGACCAAACCCAAAGCTCTGGGCGACGATGATTGCCGCTCTGCTGTCGATTTTCATCATCTGGGTCGAGTTTCGTTTTGCAATTCGGATCACGGTGGGCGCTTTTGTCGTCATCGGCGTCTACGCCTTTCTTCTCAACCGAATGAAATCCGAAGGCGCGACATCATGATGATGGGATCTTACACGGCGGGCTGCATGTTCTTCGGCATTCTCGGGATGTCGGCACCGCTCATCGCCATCGGTGCGATCATCTATCTGGTCGTCGCCAATCGAAAAAATACGAACCTACATGAGGCATATTGAAATGAAAGATATCAACAAGAATGACGACGGAAACGGTGGTTACGACCTGATCGTTGTCGGGGCCGGGTCGGCGGGCTTTTCTGCCTCGATCACGGCCGCAGACGCTGGCAAGCGCGTGGCGCTTGTTGGGCATGGCACCATTGGTGGCACCTGCGTGAACTTTGGCTGTGTGCCGTCCAAGGCAATGATCCGTGCCGCAGAAGCTATCCATGGCGCGCAAGCAGCCAAACGGTTTCCCGGCCTTTCGGGGGCAGCACAGGTCGATGACTGGCATGCGCTGATCCAATCCAAGGACGATCTGGTGGCGACCCTGCGCCAGAAGAAATACGCCGACCTGCTGCCGCAATATGACGGCGTCGATTACATTGATGCCGGTCCCGCGCATCTGGTCAAAGGCGGCGTTACCGTAGGGGGCCGCACCCTGACTGCGCCGAAGATGATCATTGCGACGGGCGGGCGTTCGGTCCTACCGACGATTGACGGTATTGAGGATATAGGCGCGCTCGACAGCACCAGCCTGCTGGAACTGGAAACCCTACCGAAAAGCCTCATCTTCATAGGCGCGGGTTATATCGGTGCAGAACTGGCACAGATGATGGGCCGGATGGGCGTAAAGGTCACGCTGGTGACACGCTCGCACCTGCTGCCGGGTGCAGAACCGGAGGTCTCGAAGGCCTTGGCGGAAGCTTTCGTGGCAGAGGGGGTCACCCTGCTGAGCGGCCTGAGCTATGAGAGCGTCTCACGCGACGCGGCGGGTGTGACCTTGCGGGTCATGCGGGACGGCACCCCTGTCGAGGTCACTGCGGACCGTCTCGTTGCGACTGCTGGCAGACGCGCAAATACAGAGGGAATGGGGTTGAACGAGATCGGCGTGCGGACTGATGCGCGCGGGTCCATCATGATTGGTGACGACATGCAGACCTCGGTGCCCGGCATCTATGCCGCTGGCGACGTGACCGACCGCGACCAGTTCGTCTATATGGCGGCCTACGGAGCCAAGCTGGCAGTGAAGAACGCCGTTCTGGGCGATACCCAAAGCTATGATAATTCTTCCATGCCCTGGGTCGTGTTCAGCGACCCCCAGGTTGCCGGTGTCGGTCTCAGCGAGCAACAGGCGCGCGAGGCCGGGTTCGATGTCAAGACTTCTGTTGTGCCACTCGACCAGGTGCCACGCGCGCTGGCCGCACGAGACACACGTGGATTGATCAAACTGGTGGCGGACAAGACCACCGACAGGCTGCTTGGCGGCCAGATCATCGCCCCGGAAGGCTCGGACACGATCCAGACGCTGGTCATGGCACTGAAGTTCGGCATGACGACCAAAGCATTGGGAGCAACGATCTTTCCCTATCTGACGACCGTAGAAGGCCTGAAACTGGCCGCGCAAACCTTCGATATGGATGTGGCCAAGCTCAGCTGCTGTGCCGGATAGAATGGAAAAAAGTAGAGAAGATAACACATATACAGAGCCTGGACACGTCAGTCGTAACCGACTCCTGTGTCATAGAGGCGTTACCACAGCTCTTGACGGAGTGGCGCGCGCAAGCAATGGGCCGGGATGCGGCCGCAGGCGCGCGCTCTTCACTTGGCGATACTCAACAGCTTTCTAAAACTCGGCCGCCCACCTGAGATTGAGACGCAGGATGCGGCGTTGCTTGAAGATTTACAACAACGCGACTTGATCGTTGTCAATGGCAACGCCATCCAGCACGCCTATCCGATTGCCGCCAGTGCCATGCCGCATTCAGTAACCATTGCTGGCGTTAAAAATTTCAATGTGTGCGCAAGGTAGTGTCGCAAATTTTTTCGCTTCCAGCTTGATTGTCGATGTTGCAGAGCAGGGTCGGAAGAAACGGTTGTGCGAGTTGGGCAGGATGGCGATAGATTTCAAAGGCGTGCACTACCCGAAGTCCGTGGTTTTGTACGCAGTGTTTTTCTACGTTCGTTACGCTGTGTCCTACCGAGACCTCGAGGAGATCATGGCAGAACGTGGTGTCGTCGTTGACCATGCGACGCTAAATCGGTGGGTGGTGAAATTCTCGCCGTTGATTGCTGCAAATGCCCAAACCCGGAAGCGGCGAACTGCAAATTCCTGGCGGATGGACGAAACATACATACGGGTCCGGGGCAAGTGGACTTACCTTTACCGCGCGGTCGATCGGGACGGCCAAACCCTTGATTTCATGCTGTCTGAACGCCGTGACCTTGCCGCAGCCCGCAGGTTTTTCAAGCAGGCGATGGGCACAAACGGCGTGCCAGATCGGGTGGTCATCGACAACAGACAAGAGCGGCGCAAACCTGGCCGGACTGACAGCAGTGAACGTGATCCTGAAATTCACCGGGACGGGACGTCTTGTCACGATCCGGCAGGTCAAGTATCTCAACAATATTCTGGAACAGGATCACCGTTTTATCAAGCGGATTACCGGCCCAATGTTGGGCTTCAAGGCCTTCCATTCAGCTGCCGCAACCATCGCAGGGATCGAGGTCGCCCACATGATCCGCAAGAAACAATTTGCGGCTCAAGGCATAGCTGCATTCCAGCAATTCGCAGCGCTGGCGGCATAGTCATGTCCGCAGGGTAGCCGTCTCAAACACTTACAAAAATTTGCGACGGAACCCTGACGATCGCATCAGACACGATCTCGGCATGGACTTCACTGATCATCCGCATTTCATCGGACCGGGTCGGTGGCGTGGCATCCCCTTCGGATACCCGACGAAATACCGAAAGCAAGTGCCTGATCTCTGCGCCGCTTCTCGTGTGCAGGAGGTTCCTGAAGCCGAGGACATCAAAAAAGGTCACAAGGCATTCTTCGTAGTCGGGGTCGTTTTCAAAATCAGTCATCTATCATCCATCATCAGCCGAGGAGCTTCTCCAACTCTTCGCCTTGGGCGGCGTGCTTCTCGGGGTTCTCTGCTTTCAGCTTGTTCACATTGATCAGCTTCCATCTGACGGCTGGCAACGCGGCGGCTTGAGATCGGCCGATCGCCTCGAAGTCCGGTTCGCCTTCGTGCAAAGTTCTCAGAAATCTCTTCGCGTCCTCATCGAGTCGGGATCGAATATCCCCGATTACGCGGTCGCGTGTCGTGATCAGTTCCGCAAGGTCGACTGCTTCCTTCGTCATGCCCTCGAATTCCCGCGCATAGGGCTGATCCAGATTGATCAGGTTTGGGTTCAGCAGTTCGTGCGGCGGGCGTGGTGAACTCGCGACGTAGATCAGAAAGGTGCGGAACAACTCGTCGGTAAACCCTTCGTTCTCGTAGAGCAGCTTGACGTCGTAGAGATCTCGCGGGTGCTGGCGATCGACGGCCGCATGTAGCTTACCGCCGAACAAATCCTCGAAGGAGACGATGTTCATCATCGCGTATCCGAACTCTTCCTCGACGGCTTCCGAGACTTCGCGTTGTTCCGGATCGTGCACGACGCCGCGGGTGACGGGGGAGGTTTCGATCTTGATTTCGGCTGCACCGAGGCGTGCGAGCGCGCGTGTGGCGCCGCCGCCACCGCCCGCAATACGCTGCGCTTTGGCGCCGGTGATGCCGCCTTCGATGGCGGCGGCAATCCGGTCCATCGCGTCGTTGATCTCGGCGAGGCTTTCTGCGCGATCTTTGATTGGCAGATAGGTCAGATCGATATCGACCGAGAGGCGCGGAAGGTCGCGAAAGAAGAGGTTGATGGCCGTCCCGCCCTTGAGCGCAAATCTCTCCTCCTTGGCGACATACGGGAGTATGCGCACGAGCAGGGCCACTTGGGCGGCATAGTCTTCACGCGCCATCGCCACGCTCCGTTCTTACAAATTCTTCGGGCACCATGATCCGATAGCGCGGATGTATCTTGCCGCCTTTGACCAGGGCGCGGTCGCCGCTGCCGAGGTCGAACTCTTCCGGATCGAGTCGCTTGCGCCAGGCATGGTCGTGGCGGTCGGCGAACACGAAGAACAGGCGTTTGACCTTGATTTTCTTGCAACTTCTGAGCAGCGCCGAGAGGGTTCTCGGGCGCAACGTCGTCAGGCTTTCGAACGCCATGTCGAGGTTGTGAAAGCTCTCTTGATCCGGCAACTCGTCCAGCGCTTCGAGGATCGCGCGTTCCGGCGAGGACATCACCAGTTTCCAGTCCCATGGCAGGGACGTTGCTGACTCGTTGAGAATATTTCGTGTGTCAGCGACACCCAACTCCGGATCGGAAAATAGCGATACGCTGCGTGTGCGGAGTTCGGCGTTGAGCGGCAGTTTTTCGAGCCAGCTGGGGATTTTTGAGCCGTAGAGCCAGACCGTGCTCTTGTCTCCGAGTGAGAGATAGTGCGCATATCCTTGCAGGCTCAATGCCGTCACCCCGCCGACATGGACAGGGTAGTGCATGATGTGCTGGAGCGAGAGCAGGCAGGTCTTCCAGTCGAGCGTGTTCGTGGTGGCGCTGCTTGGTGCGGGGCGGCGAAAGACGCCGCGTCCAAGGCGTTCTAGCCAGCCGCGTTGGACATAAGCGTAGGACGAACGTCGACCTATCCCATGCTGTTCAAGCCAGGGGGAGTCTACGAGGAACCCCGCGGGGACAGCCTCAAGAAGGTTCTTTAGTTTTTCGTGTTCTTGTCCACTCATATGCGACACAATGGTGTATTTTTAAAGAGGGCGCTACTTGTTTCTGTGAAAACCTGCGAGATAGTCCGTCAAGGATCGACAAATTCTGAAATTCTCAAAGAGACTGGTGGTTGTCAGCTCTGAAGCTCTCCAGCAAAGCAGGGCGTGGATGCCCTAGATTGGCTGAGAAGACGCTCGGCCATTCGGATCGAAAAGCTGTAGCTTTGTGCCCATGTCGAAGCCGCTGCGCCAAACCAAGCCAAGTTTCACTTTCTATTGTGGCGTTCTTTTGCCCATACAAACATCGCACCGACGGCAGCATTGGCTTGCTGCACGCTGAACACTTCCGGTTCGAACGCGCCCGCCCATTGCTTTGTATCACGATGTTCCGAGTGGCGTTTGTCGGTCAGCGCGTCGAGAAACTCTTCGTAAGAGTAGGGCCCTCCACAGTCCTCTGGCGGGCACGCTCGCTCTCCGGCAACACAGGCGGGAAAGTCCAAATCTGGTCTTCCGGTTGGTTTGTTAACCTTCTCAACAGTGAAGAGATGCCGCCAACCATCGCCGAAATCATAAGTGTATGTGAACTGGCTGCCTTTCTTGACCAGCTCTCCAAGAGTAAACCTCTTTTCGTCCTTCCGGCCATCGTTTGGGTCCCAGCTGTCGTCACTTTCATCGCGGGCCTCGAACCTATCTTCGCCAATCTCGAATTCATGCAAATGATAGTCTTGCCAAGGCATAGCGCCCTGAAGAACGGAATGCAGGATGTCCAAGCTGATGTTATTCGGCACGAAGATCCGGCGCCAGATGGGTGGTTTGATGCCAATAAGTTCGATTTTCAGCTCAATCAAAGTACGTTCCGCCTGTCTCAATGGCCCTGCCGTTGAAGTAACTTTTGATTCTTAAGCTGAAGCATTCAAGGGGAACTTTGGCCCCTCCTGCCCTTTGGCCAGTACCGCGCCCTACTCGGTCGGCTGGACGCAGCCGCCCTCCCCGAGCTGAAACGCCGCCTCTCCCTGCGACGTGCCGCTGGCCGCGCAGTCTCCTCCGGAGCCAGCCCGACCAGCCGTCGCATGGTCGTGGCAACGCTTCATCTCGGCCGTTCCGGTTACGGTCGCTGGGGCGGGCGCGTTACATCTGTGTTCTTGTACCTCGCATCTCGGCCGGTGTTGTTCCTCGCTTTGCCGGACATGCTGTGCCTCACGGTCATCATGGGTCGCAAACAGTTTTCGAAACTCGCCGGATAGCAGTGGCCGCAGCTTGCAGAAGGCCGGTGATGGTCGTCATGCGCAAATCGCAATTTATCGGGCTGCGGTAGAGGGTCCGTTCGAAATCCGGGTGGCCGAGCAGGGCGTCGAGGCTTCGACGGTATCCCTACTGGGGATTGCCAACTTGTTTGCAGTGCGGCGCTTGGTTAGGCATTGGGTATGAATATACCGTCCTCCATGCCGCGCTTGAAAGGCTACCGATTCCCTCGTGAAATCGTTGCATATGCCGTCTGGGTCTA
>NZ_BDIY01000039.1 GCF_002072155.1 Roseovarius sp. A-2
AAGCTCAACGGCCTCGATCCGCTGGCCTATCTCGCCGACGTGCTCGACCGCATCCATGATCACAAGATCAACAAGCTAAATGAGTTGCTGCCGTGGAATTGGGTGCCACTGCCATCCGTGACGGACACTCAAGCCGCGTAAGCTGCGGTATCAAAGAGGCGGTGACGTTGGTTGATTGGGGAGGGGGGATCGCACTGGGCCCTGGGCAATTAGCAAGGGCTCAAAGGCTTACGTTTCATGGTAATGCCCTAGAACCCGTCTAGGATGTCATTGGGAACTTAGGGATCACCCAGTTTCAGTGATGCCTATAGGCGTCTCTACCCATAGGATACCACCATAGGATACCACCATAAGGTCCAGGCATTATGGGGCCTGTTACCAGGGCTGAAACCTTACGTTTCATGGTAATGCCTTAGAACCTTCACGGATGTCATTGGAGACCAAGGATACTTCCCAGATGGGATATCCCCATAGAAGCAGATACCATTAGGCTATCCCCTATTGGCCTAAAGGCATTTCCGGGAATGAGCGCGACTTCATCGATCTCTGATTGCCGAGATCAGGCGGCTTTGATGATCGGCCTGAAACCCAATCTTCTCTGGTATGATTGGCCCAGAATATCTTCGACCAAGTCAGCATCTCGCTCTCGGACAATCAGGCTGTCATGAACCGGCAGTGCCGGGACCTCAAAGCACCTGGAAAGCTCCAGCATCGCTGACAGGAAGAATTCCGACTCGACAAATTGGAGCTTGGACCAGTCCAAAGCACCCCATTTGATCTTGTCCAGGACTGGATGACGATTTCTGAGCGCGGCAACCACATCCTTGAGCTTGTAAATGTCGCTGAGTTTCCGGCCATGGCGCTGGGCGTATTTTTCAGCCTCTTTCTTGGGCCATTTAGCAGGTGGTTTTCCGGAGCCAGTCCAAGCGGTGAATACGAGCTTCACAACCTCTCGTTCGATACCGTCAATGTCATAGGGATCGGCCTGGGTATCTAAGGATTTTCCGTGAAGGCCATAAAGGATCGCCAAATGGCTCGCCCTGACATCTAGCTCAACGGTTGGCTTTCCGTCGATTTCAATCTCTTTTCGAGTCTCCGAGTCCATGCTTTGCCAGTTATCGTCTGACGCGCAGTATAACCGCCCTCCTTTGTCGAAACTGAAATCAGCAAAATTCCCCCGATTGAACAGCCGATAGAGACTTGGCTGATCCGCCAGATTGAAGGCGTGATGTGCATAGGCTTGATTGAGCTCGCGCATCAGATCAACTTGCCTGTCATACTCAGCCCCACGGATTTTTATGTTTCGAGACGGTTTCCTTCGTCCGTTTTGCAGGTGAAATTCATCCCTGACGGTCACGGGTCGGATTAGACCAGATTGCTTTGGGAAATGCTCTCGGATCGTATCGGGATATAGCTCAAATTCAGCCGCCATATCCAAGAGCGTCCGCTTAGCTCTCATCCTACGGGCTCGTGAAAGATATACATCATCTGTCGGGCGCTCCATTTCCGTCCTGGCCTGAAAATATCCAGTTAACTCGATCAAGTTCATCTCGGACCAGAACTGATTCAGTTGCTCATAATGACGGCCTGAGACCAGGGTCTCGGAAAGCACTTCACGATCACAAGGGCGATACATGAAACCATCGGCTGCTTGATTGGCATTGTGATGCATAAGGTCCCCTGCGTAGGCGGCAACAGCTTTCTCGAAGGATTGCTGATCATTCTGTCGGCGCTTGCGTTTTCGGGGATGATATGCCGCTTCGTGTTCGAGTGTTTGTTCGACCATGGCTTGCACGAATTGCCGTGCATTCTCCGTATCGGTCGCTCTAAGAAAATCAGCCATTTCGGCTGCATCAAGGATGTCCTTGGGTACGTCTTTTCGGATTGTCATGGGTTTTCCTTACTAGAGTCTGCTTGCGCTGGGTCGGTCGCCAGCGAGAGAAAGACGGGTTCTCTCTCCTAGTAAGGCCGTTTGCGTTCCGCTTCCTTTGAGGGTTAGCGATCAGGCGATACCTAGCGCAACGATCTTGGGGAAACGGAGCCGTTCAATAGCATCTCGCTTTACTGCAAATGACGCCCCGCCCGAATACGTTCCATATGTCATGGTCGGTTTGTCGTGACCCAAAATATCGGCTGCGACGTTTTCCGGTACGCCTAAGTTCTCTAGTTCTGTTGCGACGGTTTTTCGGATGCTGTGAAAGACATATCGACTGTCATACCCTAGAGCCTTTTTGAGCCTGCCAAACCTTTTTCCAATAGCGTTAGAACGGTTGCCATATTTGTTCGGGCCTAAACCTGACAGCAAAAATCCATCGCTGCTTTCCTTCGACAAGCGGGAGATTACTGGTTGAAGTTGCATA
Source organism: Roseovarius sp. A-2 (assembly GCF_002072155.1). GTDB lineage: Bacteria > Pseudomonadota > Alphaproteobacteria > Rhodobacterales > Rhodobacteraceae > Roseovarius. The sequence continues at coordinate 2,361 of NZ_BDIY01000039.1, forward strand.
TGTATCGGGATTTGTCTGTTCCCTGCTTTTGATTTCGCCCCTGTGACATCCAAGCTTTCATGACTTATATCGGGCAACCTGAGCATCCCGATCTCTTCAATTCGGCACCCCGTCCACATAGCGATCACAATCAAATCACGCAGCATAACATCCCCCTTTTTATCGGCGGCCTCAATCAGCGCTTTTAGATCGGTCTCTTTGAACGGTAGGCGTTCATCCTCATAACTCGACTTGCTGCGCTTTGAAGGCTTTCTAACAACGTCCTTGAAGGGTTCATCATTGCGAAGAATTAGCCCGGCATCATTGAGATAATTCCAGTATCCACGACATGCTGACATGATCCGGCTAAGGGTATTGGCTGCAAGCCCTTGCTCACCGTGCTGAAGGTCGTGAACCCAGCGCTTGATCGCCCTTTGGTCGATCTCATGGGTATACTCGAATTTCTCAGCAAGGCGACGAACATCAGATCGTTTCATATCGATGGTCTTTTGTTCATTCTTTGCGCTGGCGAGCCAATCGTCTATGTACTTTGAGGTAAGGACACTTTCGCCATCAACTAGTTTGATAAATGCGTCAGCCTGTTTGGGGTCTTTCTCATGCAATTCCCATGCGGTGTCAGAGATTTCCCCTTGGCGAACCTCGCGTGTAAATGGGTCGTCGTATTCCTGTCCCTTGGTTAGCTTTTCTGCCAACTCAAAGGGTTCCATTCGACGTGCCTGCTTGCCTGTCCGCGCCTCTTCAATCTGCGCTTTCCACTCGCCGATCAGCGACCACTTGATGCGCTCAGCCTCCGACAAACTGTCGGTTTTAAGGCTTTGGACGAAGCGTGCTTTGTCGCCAAATTTGCGTCTGAGCGGTTTCGGGATTTCCAAGACGGCATACCAACCACGCCGTCTCTTTTGAAGATATGGGGGATTTTTCTGAGCCATTACCACACACGATAACCACACACGTTTGGCTCTTTAAACCCTTGATTTGTTGATTATAAGGGAAATTAACGCCAGGTCATAGTATCCCTCTCTCTCCGCCATTTACGAACAAAAGTGGGCACTCCAGAAGGTAACTTCTTCTGCGCGCCAACGGCGTGCTTCAGGTGGTCTTTCCGGCCTCTTATTCGGATCTCTTTGTCGCCTATCTCGATCTCGTCAATGATCGCGCGGAGATATGCTTGACGGGAACGGACCTCATCGCAGGTCAGTCGCTGCTGCATGGCCGAATTTCAGCCCCGCAGAGATCGCCTGTCGCGGAACGGGTAAATTGCTCGTCAATGAGCCTGCGCTGGACAAACTGCAGGCGTTGCGCGACCGGCTGGGCAAGCCGCTGATCGTCCGTTCTGCCTATCGCAGTTCCGAACACAACCGCTCCGTCGGCGGCGCAACGCGGTCGAAGCACATGGACGGTGCGGCCTTCGACATCGCCATGACGAACCACGATCCGGCGGCGTTCGAGACGGCGGCACGTGCGGTTGGTTTCCTCGGGTTTGGACTTTATCCGCGCTCGGGGTTCATGCATGTCGATCTCGGCCCCACGCGCCAATGGGGCGAGCGCTTCCCAGTCCGCGCGACTGCATTCGCCGAAGAAACTCCACCAGCGCGCGAAGTGCTGGCCGATAGCCGCACCATGAAGGGCAGTGGCGCGGCTGGCGTGGCAACGTTGGGCGCAGCCGGGGTCGAGGTGGCGCAAGGCGTCCTGGCAGAGACCCAGACCGCTATCCTGCCGCTCGTGCCGTATCTCGACACGCTCCGCTGGGTGTTCATCGCCGTCGCGCTCGGCGGTATCGCGGTCACGATCTATGCTCGGTTCGACGACTGGAAGCGGGCACGGCGATGATCGGCGGCCTCCTCGCTGCGCTCGCCGGATCGGCATGGGCACGCGCAGCGCTCCGCTACGGCGTCACAGCCTTCGCAATCCTTCTATTCCTGCTGGCCCTGCGCCGTTCCGGCGAGCGGGTCGGTCGCCTGGCGGAACGCCTTGAAACCAGGGAGAAAGCCAATGAAGTTCAGCGAACGATGCTGGAGGCTGCGGCTCTCAGGCCTCTTCCACGCCACGCTGGAACTCGACTCTAGCCGCAAGACGATCAATGAAGATTCGCAGCATAACATCGAGGTTCAGGTCGCGTCGGATGTCAGCGACCCGTTTGTCCTGAACGACACCACAGACGGGCAGGCCGAGTCGACCACGCTTCTCGAGGATCCCTTCGTCGAGCGGAGACGGTAGCGTCAAACGCCGTACAGGGCGTTCGCGGCGCAGGCAGAGCCAGCGATGCCCGGGCCGCGCAAGCGAACCCGGGTTCGCTTACGCGGTCACCGTCTGATATCGTCCGGAATTGGCTAGGCCGCGACGGCATCCGGTGCCAGGCATGCGCGGATGTGATCCGGCACGAGGCGAGCCGAGGAGACGCGGGGCAGGTCCATCTCGGGGATGGCGCGGACCTCGGCCTCGTCGCCGTTCTCGAAACTGTCGCGGCCGACGTAGTCGATGAAGCTTTCGGCCGCCACGCCCTCGGCCAGCAGCAGCTCGTGCCCTTGCGTCTCGATGTGGTAATAGGTGAAGCCGTCCATCGGCATTTTCGCGACCCGATAGATTGTCGCGCCATTGACCAGCGCGCCCGCGTTGTAGAGCACGCCGTCAATCTCAACCGCGTGGTCGGCGCTGAGGTGCAGGTCGCGCTCGGGCAGGCCATTGCCGAGGGCACCTGCGGTGATGCAGATCGGGTTGACCTTGGCGGGATGCATCAGGCGGGTGTCGATCTCCATCTCGCCCAGCCAAACAACCGCTTCCAGCCGCCCGTCGGCGGTGCGCAGCAGATCGCCCGGTTTCAGCGTCTCGACCGCGCGCGCGCCTGTCTCGGTGGCGATGGCGGTGCCGGACAGGAAACAGTTCACCGTGGCGGTGATGCTGTCGAGGATCATGAAACCATTGGGGCTGTTGAACTGAATCGAGTTCCACTGTCCCGCTGGTGCCGTCGCCACTCCGTTGGCCACAATCTGCGAATCGGGGATCACCGCCGTGATCGCCGTGGCCATCGGCGCGCCGTTGGCCGTCTTTGTCTGGCTGAGCACGATCGAGTTCGTACCGACGAAGGTCGGGCTGCCTCCAGGGCTGCTGCCGAAATTGAACACAAGATCCGAGAAAAACTCCTCGCTCGGTGTGTCATTGATGGTCAGTATCGCGGTGCCGCTAGAAACGGACAGGCCAAAGGCTGTGCTACTGAAATTGGCAAGGCCGGCATTTGAAGAAAAGCTGAACGTTATCCCCTGCTCGGTCAGGGTGCCATTTTGGACACCACCCGCCGCAATGGAGGTATCCGTGGCGATGTCAGTGCCCCGAAAATCAAATGTGGCATTTGTGACTGGCATGGTTTCAGCTCCGCTGTTTCTTTATATCTATGATGCGACCGCCGCGCCATGCGGATCGGTCGCCTTGATGTGTCATTCAGTTTCGCGACGGGAAGATCCCGAATTGCACGACGCAGTATTGCAGCCCAAGAAACGGATCCTTGATGTTGAAGGACTGATTGCCGCCGGTGTTGCCTGCTGTCGAGGTCACGTTCACGGACACGCTGCCATCCTCCAGCGTCTGGTCGAGCGCGCCGCGCCCGGCGTAATGCGGCGACGGCTGGTCAGCGAGCGCCGCGCCAGCGACCGTGTTCGAGTTTACCGCGCCGTCCGAGCCGTGCAGTTGCGCCGTGGCGGTGCTCTGGATCGCGTGGTTGTGGCTCGGCATTTCCGTGACGTTCATGGTATGGCGCTCGGCACCGCCCTTTTCACCCAAGCGGACGAGGCTCAGCCCCGGTTGCTGGCCGTTGTTGGTGGCGTAGCGGCCACGCAGGTCAGGGATGCCGAAGGTGGTGCGCCCGTCGCCGCCATAGGTCGTGCCATAGAGCGAAAACAGCGCGGTGTTGCTTGAAATCGCCAGCAATTGCCCCGCCGCCGGGATGGTCGAGCGCGGGCAGAAGTTCCAGCCGCCCAGAACGATTTGGCCAACCCAGAAGTCCTGCGCCTTGGCGGTGTCGGGGGTGACGCTGAGTGTGGCTGCGGTCAGGGCGGCGAGGAATGTGGTGGATTTCAACATGCTTTGTCCTTGATTAATAAGTTTCTTTGGGCGCGATGGGCGCGATCCGCGCAAGATTACCGACACTAAAAGTATAAATATTACACGCGCCTCGCGGGCGCGAAAACGAACTACACACGTATAACACGTAGAATGACACACGAAATCGTGATTGAAAAGGAAAATTTGTGACCGCGAAGGAAAAGTTCTTGTGGCCGAAGAGCCGGGTATTCCGTCATCATGTAACGCACGCACGCACGCGCTTGGTGCTTGTGAAGAAGACGGGATGCGGGATAGCGTGACGGGGAAACGTGACGAAGCGGACCCGGTCCGGCAGCCTGTCGACACGGGCAATTCAAGAACGGAGATTTCGGTGACGGATGGTCAGGCACAGACGGCCGCGCAACGCAGCAACGGCAAGGACGCCACGCAAGAGGTGTTGGACCGCATTGCCCGGCATCAGAGCGCGGGGCGGCTGGACGAGGCCAACAGGCTTCTGGACGGGCTGATCGAAGAGCGTGGACCGATGCCGCGTTTGCTGCATTACAAGGGGCTGAACCTGGCGATGGCCGGTCAGCGCGAGGAGGCCGAAAAGCTGATGCGGGCAGGGCTGGACAAGGCACCTGAAGACCCGCTTCAGCATGCCGACCTTGGGGTTTTGCTGGCGCAGTCCAATCGACTGGAAGAGGCGATCGAGCATTTCCGAGAGGCCGTGGAACTGGCCCCGAATTTCGGCGTGGCCCATTCCAACCTCGGCGGTGCCCTGGTGCTGGAGAAAAAATACGGCGAGGCCGTGCGCCATCTGGAAAAGGCCATCGAGTTGGAGGGCAATCTGCTCGACGCGCATACCAATCTGGGGGTCGCCTACAGCCAGACCAACCGGCATGGCAAGGCGGTCGATGTGCTCTACAAGGCGCTGTCCATCGACCCGCTGAGCGTGCGGGCGCATGTTCAGCTGTCGGCGGCGCTCTATCGCAATGAACGTCACGACAGCGCCGAGCATCACGCCCGCCGCGCGATCGAGCTGGAGCCGGGTGCGAGCGAGGCCTACCTGCATCTGGGCAATGCCCTGGGTTCGGCGGGCAAGATGGACGAGGCCGCCGAGGCGCTGCTGTCGGTGGCCGGGCGCCCGCCGATCGGCTTGCAGGCGCTGTCGCGGCTGATCCATCTGCGCAAGACGAGGGCGGATGCCCCCGAGATGCAGATCCTCGAAAAGTATCTGGAGCGGATCGACAGCTTCGGTGAAGAGGGGCAGGCGAGCCTGCATTTCGCCGCCGGGAAGGCGTTTGATGATCTTGGCGACTATGACAGGGCGTTCGGGCATTTTCACGCGGCCAACGAAATCAGCAAGGGACTGCATCCGTTTGACGAGAAAGCCTATGTCGCGCGGGCCGAGCGGCTGCGCGAATTTGCCAGCACGGCGCTGCTGAAACGCTGCGGCGGGGCCGGGGTGAAAGACCTGGCACCGATCTTCATCAGCGGCATGCCGAGGTCGGGCACGACCTTGATGGATCAGATGTTTTCGCGCCATCCCAAGGTCACGGCTGGTGGTGAACTGCGGGCGATGCCTGCGGCGATGCATCAGGGGGGCCACCTGCGCGAAGCATTGCAGGAAGAGCGCCCCGAGGACGAGATCGGGCCGGACGATTTCACCCAACTGGGCGAGGCCTATATGGACGGGGTCCGCGCCGAAGGTATCAAATCGGAATATGTGTCGGACAAGATGCCGTCGAATTACCTCTATGCCGGAATGATTTCACTGGCGCTGCCACGGGCCAAGATCATCCTTATGCGGCGTCATCCGCTGGATTGCCTGCTGTCCAACTACATGCAGCATTTCGGCCAAAACCAGCCGTTCAGCACCGATTTCGACAATCTGGCGCGGGTCTATCGCGAATTCGACAATATGGTGAAATACTGGAGCGAGGTGATCCCCGACCGGGTGCGCGTGGTGAATTACGAGGACGTGACCGCCGATGCCGAGGGCCAGATGCGCGGCTTGCTGGATTGGATCGGTCTGGACTGGGACGAGGAAGTTCTGAATTACAAATCTTCGTCGCGGCAGGTGAATACCGCATCTCTGGCGCAGGTCCGCGAACCGATCTACACCCGATCCGTAGCCCGGTGGAAGAATTACGGCACCAATCTGAAAGGGCTGGCAGCGCCGCTGTCGGACTATCTCTCGGATGAGGATCTGGCGTTTTCCGGGGTGAAATAGGCCTGTTCCGCGCACAGTTAAGCCGGGGTACGTTTCATAGCCACAAGACGGCTGCGCGGCCATCCGTTCACATCCTGTGGGCGCGCGCGTCGTCTTGATGAGAACACGCCCTGCAAGGTCGATGCGTGTGGCAGCGGCAGCGGTTGGTGGGCTGGAATCTCCGCGAGGAAAAGGCCGCCGAGCATGGCAGGTTCAATCACCTCAAATTTGATCTGAGCCGTGCAGACCGGGGCGTTCAGAGCGGCCAAGTACCTGAATCTCCACCGACCTCGCAGGGGGCGGCGCGACCTTGAACCTTGACGAAACGGTCGGTTTTAAAGGTCTGCGGCGCGCACGGTTCAAGGAAATCAGAAGCCCAAACGCAAGCGGCTTCACAGTGCCACGAGTGTCAATGTGCATTCAAAACTGACCCGGTTTGATCATTTGAACATGACCCGCCCCTGAGGTGGCAAAGCCCACAGGCGAGCGTCTCGGCGTTCTCGTGGGCGATTTCGAACCGGCATGTCGCACTCAGGTTCTGAAGCTTAGACTTCCCAATTTGACCATTCTGGCTCTCGATATAAGCTTGAATGACCTCGCCCAGCGTCTTGGCCGTCTTCTTCTTGATGGCGGTCGCAAGTCCGTCGGGCTGATTGAGTTCCCGTTCCTTACGCTTCATCCATGCTTTGGCGTCGGCCTTTTGTCGAAGGACGTGGAATGCGCGCAAATTGCAGCCGGTCAAGAGATGGGCTTGCAAGTCCCGCGCCATCCACCAGTGCGATGCGCCCTGCAACGGGAGCGTATGCGGCGCGAAAGTGTTGCATGGATTTCAACGCGATCACACGTTTTTGGAGCGGCTCGATCCCCAGCGCACGAAAGATGTTCATGTCCAAATTTCGGTTGGGACATTTCGGTTGAACTATCGGCATGGGCATGGTTGGTTCCCTGCATACTTAAAAATTAGCAGGGAGAATAGCCATGTTGCCTCGTTACTTGATTGCCGCCGTAACGGCTGGCCTTGTTTCGACCAGTGTCGCACAAGCGCAGGATACTTATGTTGCCGGGGTCGAAGCCTCGTTCCCGCCCTGGGCCTATGTGGAAGAGGGTGAATTCAAGGGGATCGCCATCGACGCGATGCGCGCGATTGCCGAAGATCAGGGTTTGGATGTCGAATTTCGCGATATGCCGTGGCCATCTTTGGTGCCTGCACTGGCGCAGGGGCGGATCGACCTTCTGGTGACCGGGTTGAACGTGACGCCGGAGCGCGCCGAGGTTCTGGATTTCTCGATCCCGTGGTGGGAAAACGACGACGAAATTCTTGTCGCCTCGGACTCGGGCAAGAACATGATCGACGTTCTGTGCTGTGGGGCGACCATCGGCGCGCAGGGCGGGGCCACGCAATATCAGTGGCTCGAGGAAAACCTTGTCAATCGCGATGGCGTGGACGTGACGCTGCGCGGGTACGAGGATTACGTCGTGGCCATCGAGGACATGCTGACCGGGCGCACCGATGCCGTGGTCACCTCGACCGATACGGCCGAGGAATTCATTTCGAACGGCCGCCCGGTGACCATCGTCGGTACCATCCAGCAGAACCAGCCGCAGGCCCTGGCCGTGCAGAAGGGAGACCCCAACGAGTTGCTGGCCAGCCTGAACCGCGGCATCCTCAACATCTATGCCAGCGGCCAGTGGGAAGAGATCGTTCACGAATATTCGCCGCAGGCCTCGATCCGTGCGATCCCGACGGCGATGCCGGGTTACGTGGATTCCTATCAGGAGCCGATCCCGGGTTATTCCGAGTAATCGCCGCCGTGCGATGATTGTGCCGGGCTGCGCGGTGGCGTGGCCCGGCGGTTTCACGGATGGGTGGGCATATGATCGTTGAAATCATCATCAATCACATTCCCTATCTTCTGGATGGGCTGTGGGTCGCTATTCAACTGTTGGTGTGCCTGCTGGCCATCGGGTTTGTCTTTGGCCTGCTTCTGGCACTGGCCGAGGTTTACGGGCACTGGACGTTGCGTGCCTCCGGCATGGCCTTTGAGCGCGTGTTTCGCGGGATACCCGAGCTGGTGCTGATCCTGATGTGTTTCTATGGCGTCGGGAACTGGTACCCGATCGAGCCTTTCCCGGCGGCGGTTCTGGCACTTGGCTTGCGTTCGACCGCCTATCAGTCGCAGATCTTTCGCGGGGTCATACAGGCGGTGCCCAAGGGACAGATCGCGGCGGCCCGCGCCATTGGCATGTCGGGTGTGCAGGCGGTACGCTACGTGGTGCTGCCGCAGGCACTGCGGCAGGTGCCGGGGCCCTGGTCGAATGAATTTTCCAGTGAACTCAAGGCGACGTCGCTGGCCTATGTGATCGGCGTGGTCGAATTGACGCGGCAGGGCCGGTACATCATTTCCAGCACACAGGGCAATATCCTGATCGTCTTTGCCGTCGTTGCACTGATGTATTTTGTGGTCAATTGGCTGGGCAACCGTGTGTTGTATCGCGCCGAAAGGGCGCTGGAAATTCCCGGACTCGAACGGAGGGAGAGTGACTGATGCTGCTCGACGTCAAGGATATTCACAAGAAATACGGTGAGATCGAGGTGCTTAAAGGTGTCTCCCTGACGCTGGCGCGCGGTGAGACCAAGGTTATCATGGGCCCGTCGGGGACCGGAAAATCCACCTTGCTGCGCTGTATCAACCGTCTGAGTCCGCCGACCTCGGGCGAGGTGTTTCTGGACGGTGAGTTGATATGCGATGCCAATATCAACGAGATGCGCCAGAAGGTGGCCTTCGTGTTCCAGGATTTCAACCTGTTCCTGCACCTTAGCGCATTGGATAACGTCGCGATGGGGCCGATGCGCCTGAAGGGCATGAAGCGGGCCGAGGCGCGGGAACTGGCCATGCAGGAATTGGAACGCGTCGGCATGCAGACCCATGCCGCGTCCTATCCCGCGCAACTATCTGGTGGGCAACAACAGCGGGTGTCGATTGCCCGCGCCCTTGCGATGAAGCCCGAGGTTATCCTGTTCGACGAGCCGACCTCGGCGCTTGACCCGGAACTGACGGGCGAGGTGGTCACAGTCATGCAGAAGCTGGCCTCTGACGGGATCACGATGCTGGTGGTCAGCCACGAGATCGGCTTTGCCCGCCGGGCCGCCGATGCCATCATCTTCATGGAGGGCGGCCATGTGATCGAAGAAGGCCCGCCAGAGCAGATCATCGGCGCCCCCAGGCAGGACCGCACCCGCGAATTCCTGAACGTGATCGCGGAAGAGGGCCAGATCTCGTGAGTGATTTCATCGCCTTTGCCACCGAACATTTGCCGACGATCCTGTCGGCCCTGCCGATCACGCTTGGCATGTGGGTTCTGGCCATCGTCATCGGTGCGGGGCTTGGTCTTTTGCTGGCAACGGGGCGCTTGTACGGAGGGCGTATCACATATGCATTGGCGACAACCTATGTCGAAGTGTTTCGAGGCACGCCGATGCTGGTGCAGATGTTCTTTATCTATTTCGGCCTGCCCGAGATTGGCATCGTTCTGGACCCGTTCACAGCAGCCGTGATTGCCATTGGTTTGAATTCGGCGGCCTATCAGGCCGAATATTTCCGGGGGGCTGTACGATCCATCCCGCAAGGGCAGATGGTTGCCGCGCGCGCCATCGGGATGACCCGCCTTCAGGCGCTGCGCAACGTGCTGTTGCCGCAAGCCCTGCGCCGGGTCATTCCGCAATGGTCCAACGAGGCGATCCTGGAGTTGAAATACACCTCGATCGCCTATGCCATCGGGGTCAGCGAAATGACATCCAAGGCCGAGCAGATCGGGTACAAGACCTTTCATTTCTTCGAGGTCTTCCTGTTGGTGGCCATTGTCTATGTCGTGTTGACGGGCATCGTCGCACAGCTTTTGCATGTTCTCGAACGGCGCACGTCCATTCCTGGCGTGAACCGCTGATCTGTCCACGCGGGGAAGGGCAGCCGCGAGGGCGGCATCGCCACCCCGGGGCCTCGGACCGGCGCTTGGCGAGGATTTTCCCGGTCTCGATATCGACGATCTGTGCGAACACCTCGACGCCCGCAGGGTTCTTCAACTCGAATATCGTGAAGTCGAGCATCCGGCGCGGCGGATCGAGCGTGCCCTCCTCGGCGCGGCTGATTTCGCGAAACCGCGTGGCGGCGCGTGTGGCGGGCAGGATCACGTCGCCACTCCCAAGAAGAAAGCGCAGATGCAGGGAGCTGGTGTTTCGGGTCTCGTCGATGAAGTCGGTTGCTAACTGGCTGGCCCGAAAATAATCGCTCAGTGTGAAATCGGTCGATGGCGGGGTCAGCCCACGCGCCGCCAGAAACGAACGCGCAGCCGAATTCTCGCGCGAGAAATCATGGCGGTCGCCGTCGAATATGCATTCCACGGGCTGATGTTCGGTCGCTTTCACGAGCGTCAGCTTCATGCCGCGCTGCACCATCATGCCGCCGCCGAAAGCATCCATCCAGCTGTCAATATGGCGCGGCGTCAGGGCGTTGAACTTGTAGATGCGCTTGGCCCCGCCACCCGACAGGGTGCCGCTCCAGCCGGACGTGGCCGACCGAACGATGGGCATGCGCTGCCCCTGAGCTTCCAAGACGATCCGGTTGCAGCCGTCATAGATCAGATCGACCGTGCCTTCGTTGCGATTGCGCGGATCGATCTGGACCATGCCGGCCGATGACATGATCACATCGCCCGATATCGCCTTATACCGGCCCTGGCAGGGCAGCGGCTCCGAGGCTACGGTCGAAACGCTCAGAGCGAGCGCCACAAGACTCTGGGTTGCCGTTCTGGTGCAGATCACCCCGGAAAGATGTCCTGTTTTCGTGGTCGGTGCCATTCGTGCGAACCGCTGCACCGTACTTCCGGCGAAAAATGTCCGATTCGCCACGGTGATGCCCCGTCCGTTTGCCGGAGATTGAAGCAAATATTTGATTCTTATAAGATTTACTGATCCGTAGGGCCAATGTGTAGCGGAGCGAACGGTCGGAAACTTCCCGCCAAGAGCGGAATAAGGTTCAGCCGTGTCAGCGCATCTCCGTCAATGCTGTTATCAAACCTTAGACAGCGGCCATTGCTCAGGCGGAGCGCAACCTTTGGGCGACCGCGGCGATGCAGCCGAGCTCAACGGCTCCGCGAGCGCGACAAAATCAACCGGCAAGAAGACCTTACCGCGAACCGGCGACCATAGAGCTTTCTTCTTTAAGTCACGCCGCCAGCCGTAGATCAGGGAGCGCGTGATCTCTTGGCCCTGCGCGACCTGTGTCACCGAGGCTCCAAACACGCCCACCTCCGAAAAGATATCCAGCTACTCTTCTTCGCTCCAACTTCGACGTCGCTCAACGCCCAGCACCTCGCCCTGCATGGCTTCACCCCATAAGACACGTCAGTAAAGACGTCGTTATGCACATGTCTTAGCTTACGGCGGCGACAGGCGGCACCAATCGGGCGGTTGCGAGAAACGTGCGCGGAAGTGCTTTGGCACCAATCAAGTGCCGGACGTCCACTATATGTTCAAGCGTCGACTATTTGGGGATCGCAACATTCGCCAGCGCCGGATGGAAAAGATCATCGTGTCCGGATTGCCCACCGGAGGAGGGCAAGGCAGGTTCGGCACCTAACAGGCTGCTGAAATAGTCCCACCTCGACAGCTGGTTGGGAACATGATTCATCCTCGTCACGGCAATGGCGGGGGTGATGATGCGCGGGACGGACGAGACGAGCGGTTCGCTGTTCAGCTATGTGGATCTGGAGGCGCGCATCCCGGCGCGGCATCCGT
>NZ_BDIY01000040.1 GCF_002072155.1 Roseovarius sp. A-2
ATGGCGTTCTCAAAGCTCAAAGCGCACCTGCGCCGGATCGGCGCACGCACCTTCACCGACATGTTCAATGCAATCGCCGATATCTGCGACCTCTACTCACCCGAAGAATGCTGGAATTACTTCACTGTCGCCGGATATGTCGCAGGTTAAAGGCGGGACGCTTTATGGGTTTACAAGAGCTCGCATCTATCCCTCTTCCCTGTATCAACGAAGCGGTGCCCGACTGGGTAATTGCCATGATGCGACGGATTAACGCTCGCGAACCGAACAACCCCGAACGCCAAGCCTGGAAAGGGCTTCTGTTTCACTTTCTCGACAGCAATCATACGGTCCTGCGCGACGATGCCCGCAGGTTGGGTCCAAAAGACCTTGCTCGCCTCAATGTCGACCTGTTGGCAGATATGCCCCCCGAAGTCCCTGTGGGCGACATTACAACCTTTCTGCGCACGCGGTTCCCTATACTTCTTGGGAAAGAAAGATCCTAAACATTCAGAAAATATATGGGCAAAAGTTGATGACGCCCGATCACGCGGTGGTTTGAACGTGGCGGATCCCGTTGCGGAACTCAGAGGCCGGTTTTGTCTCCGCCGTTGACACCGTCCGAGAGGCCGCAGCACGCCTCAAAATAAGAAAAACAAACAAGCCTCTACAATGCCCTCAGAGACCAGAAATCCGACTGGAACCGCGAATGTTCCCGTAAGGTTCTCACGAGCCGAACGGTGACGTCACTTTTGTGCAGCGACCTCTCTAGAGCGCGTTGCGGGCTTTCTGATTCAGGATTCCCATAAGGGTTGATTTGTGATTCCCTGTCTGTAGGGCAGATATGGGGGTTTGAGATGGGCAAGCCACATCCTATGGCACTTCGTGAGCGCGTTGTCGCGTTTGTGGAGGAAGGGCATTCGCACCGCGCAGCCGCCGCGCGGTTCCGGGTTTCGGTGAAATTCGTCAACGACATGGTGATCCTGAAACGCGAGACCGGCGGGTTGGAGCCGCGTGTCCAGGGCAATGGCGGGGGGCATGGCAAGCTGGGCCGGTTGCGGGACTGGATCGCGGCGCGGATGGCGGCCAAGCCTGACCTCACGCTGGATGATCTGGTGTTGGAAATCGCCGATGAACACCAGATTACGGTCCATCGCGTATCGGTCTGGCGCACCCTGCGCAGTCTTGGACTGACGCATAAAAAAAGACCTGCAAGCCGCCGAGCAAAAGCGGCCTGAGGTCCGGCAGGCGCGCCATATCTGGATCACGCGACGCCAGCCGTTCATGGCCAACCTATTGCCCCGTATCGGTTTCATCGACGAGACCTCACTCAAGACGAACATGGCCCAGACCACAGGCTGGTCTGCAAAAGGCGCGCGCCTGACCTGTCACGCGCCCTTCGGCCACTGGAACACCCAGACGTTTATCGCCGCATTGCGCCATGACAGGCTGGACGCGCCATGGGTCATCAACGGCGCGATGAACCGCGACCTCTTCGAGCTTTATGTCGAGACTCAGCTCGCCCCAACCCTGCAACCCGGCGACGTGATCATCCTCGACAACCTGTCATCCCACAAAAGCGGTAGTGCCCCACCGGGTTCTCTAATCGCCATGATCAAGAGCTGATTTCTCTGCGGTTCATCCTGCGCGCCGGGCTCTTTGGTTCTCTGCGCGGTCATCGCATGGGACGCCGCATGTTTGCGTTCAGGGTTGGGAGGATCGAAGTGGTGTGCGCGGTCTTTGCCGCAGTGGTGGGAGAGATCTCACCCTCGCCGTTCTCTAATTGCACGGGTTTGAACCAGCCCGTGCGCACGATCTGGGCGAGGCCCCGGGCATCATGACGGTCTGTCTTGTTCGGCATCATCTTCAGCACGCCGCTCGCATGGCGCGCGTCGAGGCAAACGAGGGGAACCTGGCGCGCCGTCAGCGCATTCCAGAGCCAGACGGCCAACGGGCCGGTTTCCATGCCAACACGTTCGAGACCTTCGGCCCATTCCGCAAGCCAGCGGGCAATGGCATCCGGGCATGTCGCCACCTTGGCTTCGGCCAGAAGCCCACCATCCCGATCCACCACACAAATCGCAGTTTCCTCCTGCGACACGTCCAACGCTGCAAATACACTCATCGTGTTGCGGGGCGTGCAACTGGTGATCAGCGACGCCCATGAGGGCCTGAAGGTCGCCGCGCGTAAGGTCCTTGGCGCAGGATGGCAACGCTGCAGGGTTCACTTCCAGCGCAACCTTCTGGCCCGCGTAGGCAAGACCCACAAGCCCGTGGTCAGCGCGGTGGTGAAGACCGTCTTCGCCGAGAAGGACCGCGATCAGGCACATGCCCGTTGGCGCGAGGTCGCAGACAGCCTGCGCGAGCGGTTCCGGGATGTCGCCGAGCTGATGGATGACGCGGAGCATGACGTGCTGGCCTACATGGCCTTCGACGAAAGTCTGCGCTCGAAGTTGCACAGCACCAACCCGCTGGAGCGCGTCAACAAGGAGATCAAGCGGCGGACCAACGTGGTCGGGATCTTCCCGAACCGCGAGGCCGTTATCCGCCTCGTCGGGGCGCTCATGCTGGAGCAGAACGATGAGTGGGCCGTCTCCCGCCGGTACATGCCGATGGAAAAGCTGACCGCCATGTGCCACGATGAAAGTGAGACGGTGATGATCGCCGCTCAGTGAACGAGCAGCACCAGCTATGAAGAAGCAGGTGGACGCCAGTTCCTACACCACTTCCCGGGGCACTACCACAAAAGCCCCAAGGCCGCAGCAGCCATGCACGCCGTGGGCGCATGGTTCTTGTTCCTGCCACCCTACAGCCCCGACCTCAATCCCATCGAGATGGCCTTCGCAAAGCTCAAGGCTCTTATCCGGCGAGCTGCGGCACGGACCTACGACGATCTCTGGCGCGCAGTTGGACACGTCTGTGATCTCTTCACTGACGAAGAATGCTACAACTTCTTCAAGGCCGCAGGTTATGAAACCAATTGAACGCAACACGCTCTAGCGTAGAGTCCTGCATTTTCCCGGTATCTGACCCTTTGATAAAACCGGATCTGAAAATGACTCTGCCTGACATAAGTCTTTGATCATTGTGGCGCGGGTCAATGCAGAGGCTGCCTACTTCCCGTGAATCTTTTCCATGACATATCGCAATGGAGCCGTTACGCGCCAAGATTTGCTGTTGAGCAACTGATCCGCTTCGGCCCGGGCGGCCTTGGCGGCGGCGTCGAGCTCGGCGACGCGTGCCTCTGCCGCTTCGCGCGCCTTGCGTTCATTGGCGCTGTCGGCCTGCACCCGGTCGGCGTCGGCCCGGGCGGCCTTGGCGGCGGCGTCGAGTTCGGCGATGCGCGCCTCTGCCGCTGCGCGCGCCTTGCGTTCATTGGCGCTGTCGGCCTGCACCCGCTCCGCGTCGGCTCGGGCGGCTTTGAGGGCGGCGTCGAACTCGGCGATGCGTGCTT
Organism: Roseovarius sp. A-2; assembly: GCF_002072155.1. Lineage (GTDB taxonomy): Bacteria > Pseudomonadota > Alphaproteobacteria > Rhodobacterales > Rhodobacteraceae > Roseovarius. Next base: position 3,434 of record NZ_BDIY01000040.1, read on the forward strand.
CGGCTGCGAGGCGTGCCTGTTCGATGCGGTTGCGTTCGGCAGACCACTCTGACAACATGACTTCTCGTTCTTGCTCATGGTCCCGGACCGAATCGCCGTTGAGCCGTTGTTCGATCTCCCTGGAAAAGCGTATGGCAAGCTGCTGCTTCATGCCGACGAGTTGCCGTGCCTCGCGGCCCGATTTCCGCTTGAGTGCCGCATGCTCGGCGTCAAGATCTTGCAGGCGGGAGTCAAGCTCGGCAATCTTGCGGGCATCGGACAGGGTCTGATCATGGAGATCCTGCGCTTCCGTGCGGCTTTGTTCCAACTGGCTGCGCAACTGGTCGCGTTCATGGTTGGCCTGTTCCAACGCCTTGTCGAGCGCGTCATGCTTGGCTTCCAAAGCATCGTGGCTCTCTACCAGAGCCTTGTAGCGTTCCTCTTCGGCCGCGCTACGAGCCTGCATCTCCTCCCGTGCGGCCTCGAGGGCCTCGCTAAGCTCTTTGACGTGAGCGTCTGCATCGGCCCGGGCCTGCCGTTCGCTGGCGATATTGGTCTGTAGTTTCCCAGCCTCCTCCCGTGCGGCCTCGAGGGCCTCGCTAAGCTCTTTGACGCGAGCGTCTGCATCGGCCCGGGCCTGCCGTTCGGTGGCGATATTGGTCTGTAGTTTCCCGGCCTCCTCCCGTGCGGCCTCGAGGGCCTCGCTAAGCTCTTTGACGCGAGCGTCTGCCGCAGCCCGGGCCTGACGGTCATTGGCATTATTGGCTTGCAACGTCTCGGCGTCTGCGCGTGCGGTCTTGAGCGCCTCGTTGAGTTCGTTGACGCGGGTTTGCGCGGCGGTGCGCGCCTGGCACGCACTCGCGGTCTCGGCCTGCAGCCGTTCGGCTTCGTCCCGCGCGGCCTTGAGCGCCGCGTCGAGCTCGTTGATACGGGTCTGCGCATTCGCCCGTGCCCGCTGTTCCGTGGCATGGTTGGCGGCATGCGATGCCGCGTCTTCCCGGGCTGTGCGCGCGGCAGCGTCGAGCTCGGAGATTTTCGCGTGCGATTGCTCAAGCTCCGACTGTAGTCGCCGCACTTGTTCGCTCTCGCGCTGCGTCTCCTGCATGAGCAGGCTCAGGGTCGCGTCCGTTTCCCGAAGCCCGGCCCGAATGTCGTCTAGGCGCTGATGGTCGCTCTGTGTTTCACCGTCCTGTACCCACTGGTCGAGAATCCCGTGGACCTCACCGATCCAGCCCGAGATCGTGCCTTGCGCTGGTCCGTCCATCTCTGCCGCGCGGAACGTCCGGCGCGAGTCCGACAGAAAGCCCTCTATCCCGGGTGCCGCAGTTTCGGGTTTTATCGGCCAGCGAAGCTCCAGATCCGCACCGATGCGTCCGATCATGCCCCGCCAGTCCGACAGCAGCCCGTCATAGGATACGAAGGTTCGCCTGTGCCCGCGGCTGTCCGCCTCGGCATCGAGAACGTGCCGCAACCACAGCAACAGCCCCCGGCTCTCGGGCCAGCCGTTGCGGCGGGCCAGCGAGGCCGCGACCTCGACGGGGTTGCGGTGCGTGCAGACGAAGAGCGGCTCGATACCACTCTCCGCCATGACCTCGCTCCAGAAGGGTACCAGGCGGCAAATACGGGGATCCTTGAGAACGAAAAAGCCCGCCGCGCCGAATTCCTGCTCCAGCATCTCCTGCGCCCGTAGGATGTATTCCTGTTTGCGGGGCGAGCCATACCAATCCGTATTGACCGCGTGCCAGTCATCCCAGGATGATCCGGCGGAGCCGAGCAGCGCATCGTTGAGCTTGTAGGCGAGCAGGGATTCGAAATAGCCATCGGGGTTGAACTCGTTGGCTGGCATCAGGTCCTGCGGCAGATCGGCCCCCATCTTTGCCAGCACGCCCGCCAGCGCGGAGGTGCCCGAACGGTGCATCCCGAGCACGATAAGCGCTGTGCGGGGTGGGAGAGAGGCCGTTTTTTTATTTTTTGCCATGGTCCTGGTTCCAGTCATCCCCGCGTCAGAGGCTTGAATAAGGGTCGTAGCTCAGCCGCCGGAGCAGTTCCAGCGTGCTGACGGTTCTGTCGAGGGCGGGGCGTTGGTCGCGGTGCAGGGTGCTGAGCAGCGCGGTCTCCAGCGCGGGCTGGTTTTCTTCTGCCAGGCGAAAGAGATCCTCCTCGCCAGAGATGGCGATGGCGATGGCATTGGGGGTGGGGGTGTCGCGCAGCGGCATGCCCAGCCGGTCCTCGATCCAGTCGAGATCGGCGCGGTTCTTTTCCAGCACCGAGCCCCAGAGACTGTCGGAGAAGGTGAGTTTGCTTGAGCCGATGCCGCGCAGCGCGTCGATGAAAGCTCTATTCGCGGCCTGTGCCTTGTCGAAACCCGTGACGAATCCCTTCCCCAACCGACGTTGGGCAAAGAGCAGGGCTGTGGACTCGGCGCTCAGGCTAGTATTGGCCTCCGAGGCAGGGGCGGTGGCCATCTCCACGCCGATCGTGGTGGCAAAGTCGCGTACCACATCGCCACCGCTGAGGTGCTCGCGGTCATAGGGTTTCAGGATCACTCGCTCGCGCCCGAACACCTCGTCCAGCCGGGCGAAGCGGGCCTTGTAGAAGGGCCACAACTTCTCTGCCTCGAGTGTTTCGACCGTTCCGCCCTTGAGCCGCTCCTGAAACGCACTGGTCGCATAGGAGAGCGGGCGGCGGGCATAGGCCAGCACCGTGATATCCTCGCTCCACTCGCGAAAGAACGCGGCCATCCGGCCCACGGCCCCGTGGAATTGCGGGCCCGAAATGTCCTCGGCCGAAAACACCAGGGTCTCGCCCGCCGCCTGCGCCCGCGTAAGGTCTTCTGTCAATGAGGCGCGCCAGTCCTCCCGCATCTGCGGCAGGCGGGCGTAGAACTCCGGGCCGCGCGGCTTGAACCCGTGATACTCGGCCAGCAACTCCGGCTCCTGGAACAGCAGAACGAACATCGCGCTGTGATTGCCGCTGTTCCAGCGCGCATAGCGCAGCCCCGGATAGGCGGTTTTGAAAAAATGGTCCTGAATGGCACTGCTACCGGTCTTGTGCATGCCGGGATGGATGACGATTTTCATAATGGGTCCTTGTGGCTACTTTTACCTGCGGCATCAAAAATCCGTCACATGAGATGACGCCGTCGCAGCTGACCAGCTCGCCACCATCATTCGTCCTGCGTCCCGGCCTCAAGCCGCCTGACGATCTGTTCCAGATGGGTGATGCGATCCGCCTGTTGCATGACGATATGAAGAACATGTTCCAGCGCGCGGTGGCGCATCTCCTCCGGATCGACCGTTTTCTGCGCGGGGGCGGGGCCGCTGAGCAGATCGAGGCCAAGTTTGTCCTTGATCTCCGCGAAGAGCGCGGCCTGTTCTGCCACGATCTCATCGGTCTGATCATAGGTGAAACTGTCACGGACCAGCGCCGCAATGCTGGGGGATTGCGCGAAATCGAGTCGCCGAAAAGCCCGGTCGAACCTGTCAGGCAGCACCCCGGTTGGAAACCTTGCGTTGTAAATCGCGCGCAGCAGGCTTTCGCTGGTTTCGACCCGCTCGAAGCTGCGCGCCACCGGAGCCGCCATCTCGACACCGAGCATGGCTGCGAAATCCTCGACCACATTCAGGGATTTCGAAAAAGGTCGAACGGTCATGATGTCGTTGCATTTCCGGAGCCACGTATTCAGATCCGTGTACATTCGCAGTAATCTGCGCCCACCCTCCGCATAGGGGGGAATCTGGCCGTGAGGTGTCTTGTGGTAGACAAACCATTGATTATAGGCCGATGGCAGCCAGTCGCGCGGATCCCGGGCATAAGCTATAAGACGGACGGTCACCTGCTGTTTCAGGCGTGCGATGAACGGGCCAAGAGCCTCATGCTGTTGCAGCAAGGATTCGTTAGATAACAGGAAACGGGATACGCCACTGTCGGCCTGCTTTTGTCGCAGGGCATTCAGGAACTGGTCGGCCACGGCATCGAGTCGTTCTGCGGAAGAAGCAAAAAAGTTCCGTTGTTTGTCATCGCTGCGCAAAGCTGGATCGATCAGGTCGAACCACATTCCCAGATAGTCGATCCCTTGTGCGTGCAAGCTGTCGACATTCGCGTTGAGTGCACTCTGGATCGACGAGGTGCCGGTCTTACCCATGCCGATATGCAGGATGATTTCCATTTTCCGCGTCAAATCCTCTGTTCGTCCAGTTTATGCACAAAGACCTGGTCCAGTTCCAGATGCGTGGCCATCGCGGGCCAGAGCCGCTCGATCAGGTGGTATTCCGAGCCGTCATTGGCAATCGGTTCGTCCGGCCAGGGATAGTCTGCGCCGAACAGCTCGTTCATCGCCTCCACCACCTGACGGCGCACCCAGAACATGTTACCTACGGGGAAGAGAAGCGGGTTGTCCGGCATCGGCCCCGGCAGGCGGCCCGCAAATTTCGGCAACAGGTGGCGGCTTTCGTTCCAGCCCACGAAATGCGGATCGAACGGGGCCACAAGGCCGACCCCGTCTTGCGCCAGCGTCGTGATCGCGTTGGAAACGGTGTCCGCATCGCCCAGCAGAACGCGCATCAGGAATCGGCGCCACAGGTCGCCGCCATCCGTCGATCCGATCGATTTCTTCTGGTGCAAATGGCACCAAAGCTCGTCCCGGTCCGCCGCCCCGCCCGGCTGGAACAGATTCATGAAGGGCAGGATGTCACGTCCGGTATTGGACACCAGCAGGATTTCCGGTACCAACCCTTCGGCCTTCATGATCTTGCGGATGGCCTCGCCCTTCTCCTCGCTGTCGGTGGTGACCACGATGCGGCGAGCCTGGCGGTAGATCGCGAAAGACTTGATATCCTCGGCCAGGTCATCGGTGTAATAGGCATGGATATGCAGCGCGAAGGGCGGTAGCGTTTCGGGCTCTACGGTCGCGTAGGGGGCAAGCCGCATCCGGCTGTGCATCCAGTTGTCGGAGGTCGCGATCTCGTGTTCGACCTCATCGAGATCGCGCCAGACACGCCGCCGCCCGTAGCGCATCATTTTCTCGCGCTCGCGGATGCGGGCCTGATCGAAATCGGGTGTTGGGGTGTACATGATGGGCACGTCAATCTGCGACGCCCCACGCACGAAATATTTCTGCGCCTTCAGCCGCGCCTCGAGGGAGGTTCTGATCGTGTCGAACAGATGGAAATCGGTTTTTTCGGGCGTGGCCTCACTTGTGTCCTTGGGCGGCAACGCCAGGATCGCGGTCGCTGCGGCCTCGGGGTTGCCATATTCGACCGTGATAAACTTGTCCGATCTCCGGTAAATCTCGTCGCCAAAGCCTGATGCGCCGTCGAATTGCACGATCCGGCACCCATATTCCAGCGCGTCGAACACCACATTCGGCAGCGGGTCCAGCCGCGACGACATGAACATGACATCCGCTGCGGTCAGCACGTCATGATAGGCGGGACCGGCGGGGATGAAGACCATGTTGGATGTTGGCCCCCCCATTCCGGTTTCTTTGAAATGGTAGGCGATATATGTCCCGAACGTCAGTTCATCTGGAACAACGCTGTGTCCGATCCAGATGAAAACCGTGTCCTTGTCCCGGGGCCGACAAATCTGCGCCGTCATGGCAAAAATATCGGTGCCTTTCCGCCAATGAGGTTGCCCTGCACCGCACACGATGCGCGATGTGCTCAGGTCGCGCCCGATCAGATCCGACAGTCGCGCCTTGGCCTCGGCCTTCATCTCTGCGCTGACAGCGCCGACAAAGAAGGGCCGCTGCGGGATGATCGTGCTGTCCCGATCGGGGTCGAAATTGACATCTGTCATCCGGCCCCGCCAACCGTCGCGCACATGCTCCGACGAGAAAACCAGCAGATCCGCGAACATCGGGAACAGGTTGAAATGAAATGCTGGATGCAGATATTCTGTGTATTCGTGAAGATACCCGACGAAAGGGATTTCTCTTGCGACAAGAAACGGGATGTAGTTCCAGGCCACAGCCGAATTCACGATCGCGAAATCGATTTTCTTCAGAACCTCTCCCGGAAACAGATCGAAATCCTGATAAAGGGATGAGCTGATCAGGACCTGACAGCTGGTTTCCCTGAAATCGTCCAGCAGCGGCCCGTCGCGCAGGGCCGAGATGATGACATTATGCGTCTTCGCCGCCTCGCGCGCCAGATCCCGCCCGACGATCGGGGCCCCGGTGCGCGAACATTCATGCACCGCGATCAGGCAAGTCGGCCGCTCCGGTCGGTAGGCAAGTTGCCCACTGTACTGACCCTTGCGGATGTCACGCAGAGTGCGCCGCCCCTCGCCCCACCCATAGCACAGGTAATGCACCAGCGGATCGACGCCGGCTTTCACGATATCCGCGTGCATCTGTAGGTAGCTGTCAATGGAGAAATCCGAGACGGCGGCATCGACCGGTTTGCCCAGGTGGATGAGCTCAAATGCCAGTTCATGCGCGCCGGGCTGCCCGGCCTCCATCGCCTCTTCCAGTTCTGTGTCGATGACGAGATCCGACAGTACCTCGTCGACAACGCGAGATCTCGAAACAGTCTGCGCGTAGAGATTGGGACTGTGGCCGCTCGGACGCCCATGCTCCTCGTAATGCCGGGCCAACTCTGAGGGATCGTCGGTCTGTGCGGAGATATGCTCTTTGTAATAGTGTGGATCGAAACGGAAATCAGGGCGGGTTATCAGCAGCTCGGGTATCTCGGACGCGTATTTGCGCCAAATGAGGTCCAAATCGGTCATGCGTCTTTCCAAACGAATAAATCTGTCAGTATCTCGGTGAATTGCGTGTCATTGGCGGGGCGGCCATCCAGTTTGCGAAAAAGGTCGGGCAAGAGGGGGCTGGTTGCGATCATCTCGCCCAAGACCAGCCGGTTGATGTTTGCATCCGGGTCAAACGTCGCATCCACGGCAAGGGGGGGTATCTGATCTGGATCATCTGGCTCGACTGCCTTGCCAAGTGGGTGGTCAATATAGAGAAGCGGACCTTCGTCCTCATCCAACCGCCGTTCCAGCCATCCGATGACATCGCAGAGCAGGACCGTCGCATCGGCAGGCTCTTGGAGCCATTCGATGATGATAAACCTGTCATTGAGCGCTTCAAGGGCCTGACGATCGCACTCCGATCCCGGCAGAACGATCAGGACATGCAGACCGGGCCACGATGGAAAAGGCGGGGCTATTGTGCCAGCTTCGAGCGCATTAGTTGTCATTACCAGCATGATGATCTTGACCCACCTCTTCTGCCAAAGGCCCCGCCACCGGGGTATTTTCTTTGCGTGTATGTCATTATTCGATTACGCGGGCAATGGGAGCGGGCGCAAAGATGTGTGTTTTGTAACATACTGAAAAAACTATATTTTGTCAAATATATGTAGTGTCTTGAAACAGCTTTTACACGAAGGATCGCATGGCTTTCCCCGCGCCATTCCATCATCTGCCCGGTACCGCCATGCCCGAGATCAGGAAGTCTTGCCCAAAGCGCTGATAGACCACAGGCACAGGATCACGTTGATTGGACGGCAACGTTGTGGAAGGCGTATTTTTCTTCACAGGTTTGTTTCCTCTCGATTGGAAAAACCCCGAGCCGATGGCCCGATCCAAATACCGCCATCCGCAGGCGCGGGACCGTCACTGTCACCCGATGTCTGGCAGACAGGCCGAGTTTGAAAGTGAAAAGAGATGGTGGCTATGAATATCACTAATTTTAGGCGTAAGTTTCATTACAGATGCAATCCTTGCATAGTTTGCTACCCCAAACAGAGATGCTTGACAATTCCCAAGGCAAACTGTCTTCGTTGTGATGGGGTGCTGTCAACCGAAGGGTGGCATTTGAGATATTTTATAGTCATTCTTTGGCTGTCTTTTCTCGGAGGTGCGTTTCATGATTCTTCTTATTGGCGGATGTGGTTTCATCGGGTCCCATGTTGCCGACAGCTTGCTTGCGCGCGGTCTCAAGGTGCGGGTGTTTGATCGTCGGCCTGAGGCGCTGCGACCGCCGTTGGCGGGTGTGGATTACGTGATCGGCGATTTTTCCGACTCGTCGCTGATTTACGAAGCCATGAGCGGAGTGGATGCGGTGATTCATCTGGCCAGCACAACGGTCCCGGCAACCTCCAACCTCGATCCTGTCGCAGACATCAAAGGCAATCTCGTGGCGACCGTACAGCTTCTGGAGGTGATGCGCACCACCGAGGTGCGTAAACTGGTCTACCTGTCCTCCGGGGGAACCGTTTATGGTATTCCCGAAACCGAAGTGGTTCCCGAGACGCACCCCCTACGCCCGATCAGCTCTTACGGCATCGTCAAGGTGGCGATCGAAAATTATCTCTTCATGCAACACAAGCTGCATGGGTTGCAGCATGTCGTTCTGCGTGCGTCGAACCCTTATGGGCCGCGGCAGGGGCATACCGGAGTGCAGGGCATTATCGGTACCCATCTGTGGCGCACGGCCCGAGGGGAGCCCGTCGAGATATGGGGGGATGGAAGCGTGGTGCGCGACTTCATTCATGTGCGCGACCTTGCCGAGCTCTGCGCGGCTGCGGTGCAATCTGATGTGGCCGGATGCTACAATGCCGGCAGCGGGACCGGAGCTTCGGTAGCGCAGATCGTTGACAGTATCAGTCGCACGGTTGAGCAAACCGGCTGTACCCCGATGGCTCCCGTCTACAAGCCGGGCCGGAGTCTGGACGTGCCGCGCGTTGTTCTGGATATTACTCGCGCATGCCGTGATTTCGATTGGACGCCAAGGATCGGACTGGACGAGGGTATCGCTGAAAGCTGGCAATGGGTGCGAGGTCAGGTTCAAGGTGCCTGATCTACTGCTGTGACGTCAAATGGAGACAGCCTTGGCTACATAGCTGTAGGCCGCTTCTCGTTCTCGTGACACTTGCATGTGCTCATGAGGCCCAATCAGCCGTCAGCGGGTTCCCCCAGTGATGTCCAATTGGGCCGCATGAGCAGAGCTTTATTCCACTGGCACGATCTTGTAGCCGACCTTGTCAAGACGCCGCTCTAGATGGATCGCCTTCTTCATCATGTCCTTCTTGACCGCTTGGAATGCGGCTTTCCGGTCTTCGGGGGCGTTCGGCAATGCGGTACCTTGCTCGGTCAAATACAGGGCCCTTGCCAGATTCACGCGCTTTTGACGTTCTTCCTCGGTTACATTTGTTGTCGGCATTGTTTTCGTCGTTGTCATCTCAAGTCTCCTTAAACCCATTATTCAGGTCGTGTTGCGAAGTTGGTGGAAATTTGAAGGTGGCGTAATCTCGGGGTGATCCTGAACCACCCAACCGGCGGCTGGCACCGCCAGAGGAGATCACGCCATGAACCAGACTACAGACACCAGCGCGGTTTCGCTACTCGCTTGCGAGGACGGCTTCGACCCGATCGAGGACCGGCTGCGCGCGAATATCCGCAGCACAATCGAGACCGTTTTCAACGAAGAACTGAACAGCTGGCATTGCCAACTTATTTTCACCCGCCCGAATGAGGCCTGACCCGAGCCCGTCAGGCCGTCATTTCAAGCGCGTAGATTTGCCAAAGATCGAAGGCATCAGTTCTGGCGTGGCGGTATGAGGTGGCG
>NZ_BDIY01000041.1 GCF_002072155.1 Roseovarius sp. A-2
GACGGCCCCGGCACGGGCTTTGCGGGCGATTGCATGGGCCAGATGATGGGTGGCCCCATGATGGGCATGATGATGGGCGGAGGCCTGATCATGCTGCTGTTTGTCGCGGTGCTGGTCCTCGCGGCGGTGGCGCTGATCAAGTATCTGCGGCAGCCTGCATGACCCGCCCCGGTCATTACGCGGCCGGTCTCGTTGTGGCGCTCGGCTCGACGGCATGGGTCGTTGCGGCCGACGCCCCGATCGTTCCCGAGGGGTTGGGTTTTCTCGGTGCGACGGTGACGGCCGAACAGGTCGCACTCGGGCAGGAACTCTACGCGGCCAATTGCGCCGCCTGCCACGGGGCCAAGCTGGAGGGTGAACCCGACTGGAAGCGCCGCAAGGACAACGGACGAATGCCCGCACCGCCGCATGATGCGAGCGGCCATACCTGGCACCATGCCGACCGTCAGTTGTTTACCATCACCAAGTTCGGGGTCAACGCCATCGTACCCGGCTATGAGAGCGACATGCCGGGCTTCGAGGGGGTCCTGTCCGACGACGAGATCAAGGCCGTTCTGGCCTTTATCAAGAGCACCTGGCCCGAGCGCGCACGCGATTTTCAGGCCGAAGTGACAGCCAATGACGAGGGCGGATCATGAGCGTGCCGACGACACCACGAAGAAGCCGGGTTTCCCTGCTGATGGTGTTGCCCGTCGCGATCTTCGCCGGGCTTGGCGCCGCCTTTTACTGGGGGCTCTGGAACACGGACGACCGGCTGCCCTCGACCCTGATCGGCAAGCCGGTGCCGGAATTCGATCTGCCGCCCATAGAGGGGCGCAGCGACGGGTTGGCCACCACTGATCTGACGGGTGACGTGTCGATCGTCAACGTCTGGGCGTCCTGGTGCGTGCCGTGCCGTGCCGAGAACCCGCTCTTGGTCGAGCTTGCCGAGACCGGCGCGGTTCCGATCCATGGGATCAACTACAAGGACGCTCTTGGCGCGGCGCTGGCATTCCTCGACGAGCTGGGCGACCCCTTCACCCGCATCGGGGCGGACCGGAATGGCCGCGTCGCCATCGACTGGGGGGTTTACGGCGTGCCGGAAACCTACGTGATCGACGCGGAGGGCCGTATCGCAATGAAACATGTCGGCCCGTTCAACCGTCAGATCATGGAAACCGAGATCATGCCCGTGGTCCGGGCGCTGCAGTCGGAGGAAACCCCATGAACCGCAGAGATTTTCTTGCCGCTGCGGCGGCGGCGACATTGGCCACGCCGGTCGCCGCGCGCCCGGTCATGCCACTTCGGGACAGCCCACGAGACATGCTTTCGCCCCCCTTCGTGGACGGCGGCGGGCGCGACCTGACCTTGGCCGATTTCCTTGGCCAAGTCGTGCTGCTCAACGTCTGGGCCACCTGGTGCGCGCCCTGCCGCGAGGAAATGCCGACGCTGGATCGGCTGCAGGCGCGGCTTGGCGGGGCGGATTTCCACGTCCTTCCGCTCTCCATCGACCGGGCAGGGTTCGGCCCGGTGCGCCGCTTCTACGACGAGATCGGGATCGCGCATCTGGGCCTGTATCTCGCCGAGGACATCCGCGCCATGGCGGCCTTCGCCGTGGTGGGCCTGCCGACGACCATCCTGATCGACCGGCAGGGCCGCGAACTGGGCCGCCTTTCCGGTCCTGCCGAGTGGGACAGCCCAGAGAATATCGCACTCTTCGAAACGACCGTAGCAAAAGGAAAAAACACGCCATGACAAACATACCTCTTATGCGTCGCCGACAGGTGGCACCCGACCGCTGGCCCCTGAACCGCCGCCAGGCCGTGATCACGGCGATGATCGTCGTCGGCGCGGGCCTGTGGCTCAACTGGGGCTGGCTTGCCGCGATCGGCGTCGCCCCCCTGATCCTGAGCCTCGCGCCCTGTGCGGTGATGTGCGCCACCGGATACTGCGTCATGTGCAAAAGCAAGGGCTGTGACGCAGCAAAGACTCCGGCCGATATGCCGGACACGACGAGGGACTGACCTTTCAACACAACCCAAGGAGATGACCATGAAAACGACCAGGACACTGAGCCTCGCTGCCACGTTTGCAGCTCTTATCGCAGCCCCGATGGCATTTGCGCAGGACGACACGGCACCCGCGCCGATGGACGGGCAGATGATGCAAGGCGGCGGCATGATGGGGGATATGTCCGGCATGCAGAACATGATGGGCATGATGCAGATGATGCAGCAGATGGGCCCGATGATGGAGGCCTGCACCGAGATGATGCAACACATGGCCCATCACAGCCCCGAGCATGACATGCCGCCGGCCGGGACCGATGCTGACCCTGCACCGCAGGGCGGTTGAGCGAACGCTGCCCGGGCCACGGTCCTGGCCCGGGCGGCCCCACCTTTTGAAAGGCCCGATCACATGAACCAAACTTCGAACGGTTACGGCTTGAGCCGCATCCGTCGCGGTCTCTGGGCACTGACTGGCGTTGCCGCAGTCGCGCTCGGGGCCGCCTTCCTCTGGCAGGCACTGACCCGGCCAGACCTGCCCGCCCCCCGCGTCACCGGCGAGGCGGCGATCACCAATGCCTATACCCTGACCGATCATACCGGACAGATGTTGACGGCGGACAGCTTCGACGGCCAGTGGCAGCTGGTCTTTTTCGGCTTTACCCATTGCCCCGATATCTGCCCGACAACACTGGCCTACATGGCGCAGGTGATGGATAAACTTGGGCCGGGCGCCACGCAGGTGACACCGATCTTCATCACCGTGGACCCGGCCCGCGACACGCGCGACGTCATGGCCGCCTATGTCGGGGCCTTTCATCCCCGCATGGTAGGCCTGACCGGAACTGAGGCGCAGGTCGCCGAAGCCGCGCGCAATTTTCGGGTCTGGTACGAGCGCGCCGAGGATACCACCGCACCTGACGGCTACACTATGGCCCATTCAGGACACATCTATTTAATGGCCCCCGACGGTCGTTTCTTCGATGTCTGGATGGAGGGCGACGCGCCCGCCGAGACCTTCGCCAACAACCTATCGACCCTCATTCAAACGACAGGATCATCATCGTGAAAATCATTGCTCTCGCCGCTGTCTGCGCGGCGCTCCCGACTCTCGCAGCCGCCGATGTGAGTGTCACAGACCCGTGGGCCCGCGCCAGCATCCTGGCCAGCCGCCCAGGTGCCGCCTACCTGACGCTTGAAAGCGATATCGCGGACCGGCTCACGGCGCTTGAAACGCCAGCGGCGGGCCATGTGATGCTGCATGACACTGTAACGGATGCCAGTGGTGTCTCCCGCATGCACCATATCGATGTGCTCGATCTTGCCCCCGGCACCCCAGTCACCTTCGCACCTGGCGGGATGCACCTGATGCTGATGGGGCTGACCGGGAAGCTGGAGGAGGGTCGCACCTTCCCCCTGACCCTGAGTTTCGAGCATGCCGGAGAGATCATGGTCGAGGTGCCGGTTCTGAGCGTTACCGCGACCGGACCGAAGGGGGCGGAATGAAACATGTCCTTGTCTGTCTCGCACTTGTCCTGCCGCCTGTACCGGCAATGGCGCATCATCCGGGCGAACAGAGCGACGAGGTGATGACGGAACGCGAGCCGGCGTTTGAAGCCATGGACCTGCGGCGGACGCCGAACCTAAGTGGCATTGATGCCGGTGGCACGCCACTGCGGATCGACGCCATGGAGGACCGGATCATCGTCATCAGCTTCGCGCCCGAGGGGTGTGACGCACCCTGCAAGAGCCAACAGGCGCTGTTGCACAAGGTTCAAGAGGGGGTGAATGTCACGCCGATGCGCGAGATGGTCACGTTCCTCACGGTCGGTCTGGCGACAGAGGGCTGGGACAGCACGAACTGGCACGCGATTTCTATCGAGGGTGGTATCTCTGAAGCTGCCGATGACTACGCCGCCTTGTCAGAACGCGACAGCGCTGCCCCGATGATCCATATCATCGGCCGGGGCGGGCGCCACGCGGCGATTTTCCACGGCGCGGATTTCTCTCATGTAAATCTGATCCTCTACATCAACGAATTGACCAACGCAGCGCCGCCGCCTAAACCGGGCCTTCTCGAGAGCATCTTTGAGATTTTCCAATGACAGCAGTCCCATTCACTTATGTCGGGGAGTCGCGCGATTGGCTGGGCGCGCTGCGCCGGTATTTCGTCTTCTCCGCTGTCGCGCACCTGATCTGGGAATTCGCGCATATGCCGCTCTACACGATCTGGCTGACCGGAACGCCCGGGGAAATCGTCTTTGCGGCGGTGCACTGCACCGGGGGTGATATCCTGATCACGCTCAGCACCTTTTTCTTGGCGCTCATGCTGTTCGGCCGACTCACGTGGCCGCAGACGCAAGGACCCCGTGTTCTGCTTGCTGCGCTGATTTTCGGTGTTGGCTACACGATCTTCAGCGAATGGTTGAACATTGAGATCCGTGAGGCCTGGGCTTACCGCGATCTTATGCCAATCATTCCCGTGATCGACGCAGGGCTGAGTCCTGTTCTGCAATGGGTGATCATTCCGACTGCGGCCTATTCCTATGCTCTTGGTTGGTGGCCATGGCGACAGAGAACGCCGGAGGTTTCGCATGGCTGACCTCTCACTTCTCGGCATGACTGCGGCCCTTCTGGCAGGTGCGATATCCTTTGTCTCACCCTGTGTGCTTCCGCTCGTGCCAGGCTATGTCTCCTATATCGCCGGGCGCTCGGTAGGCGGCGCAGTGACCCCGGGCCGCGGCCAGGTTGTCTGGCTCAGCCTTTGGTTTGTGCTCGGATTCTCCACGATTTTCATGATCTTCGGGGCCTCTGCCACGGCCCTCGGGCAATCATTGCTGCGCTGGCGGTATGAGCTCAACTTTCTCGGCGGCGGGATCATCATCCTGTTCGGGCTCTTCATGCTGGGGGCGGCACGTATTCAGGCGATGGAGCGGGATTTTCGGTTTCACCTCGACCTGCCGGGAGGGCGCCCCACGGTCTCTTACGTGCTTGGGCTCGCCTTCGGCTTTGGCTGGACTCCTTGCATCGGCCCAATCCTCGGCGCGATCCTGACGGCAAGCGCGACAAGTGCAACGATTGGACAGGGCGTGACGCTGCTTGCGATCTACTCCGCCGGGCTTGGCATCCCGTTCCTGATAGTCGCCGCCTTCACCGACCGCCTTACGGGTCGCCTGCGTGGCGCGGGACGTTTGGGCCGCCGTCTGCATCAGGGTGCGGGCGTGGTGATGATTCTTATGGGGATCGCAATGATCACCGGTCAGCTCAGCGCCCTGTCATACTGGTTACTCGATGTGTTTCCTGTGCTGGGAAGGATTGGGTGAGGCAAGGTCGACACTCCAAAACGCAAAAACTCTTACAGTCCAGGTCCGGCAAAATGCTGAATCCAAGCGTTGTCAACGTCTCAAACGCGCCGGTGCCGTGGGGACAGACAGCCGAGAAAAGGTCAGCTTTTGACAATGTGACTTGCATCTGGCCCGCAGCCCATTAGTTACAGATAATGTTCAAAAAAAGCCAAAATACCTGTTACAGTATTCTAAGGGCGTCGGGGCTTCTCCTCATGACCCTTGCATGGCTTTTTCTGAACACCATGACTCCAGCCATGGCAAATGCTGCAACGATGCAAGATATGCAAACGATGGACCAGCATGGTTCCACCAAGCACTTGGAGCACACTTCGGAGTCAACGCATCCAAAACACGCCCAGTCGGCTGACCTTTCAACAGCGTCCGGCGATCCAATGAAAGATTGCGTGTCGTTTTCCTGTTGCCTGACTACGCGTGAAGATTCGGTGCTTGTGCAAGCATGGCAATATTTCTCAACCTTGAATTTCAACAAAATTAACCAGTTAATTCTTGTTGAATTTAAGCCGGGCTCCGAAGACAGACCTCCAAAGCATCTCTGATCCCAAATTGAACCCGGGCAGCGCACGCGTGCGCTTGCCCGATTTGTCAGATCGAGGATGCGGGCGATGACACGCCCGAACGGAGAATATGATGCGAGGACGCTATACCGCGTTGAGCATACTGGTCATTGGTGTAAGCGCTTTGGCCGGAATTGCTGGTGAACGATATTTATGGAACCCGTCTGCAGGAGTAGAAGCTACCGGGCCGGAAATCTTGTATTGGGCCGCGCCGATGGACGCGAACTATCGCCGGGACGGGCCGGGGAAATCTCCAATGGGCATGGATTTAGTTCCTGTCTACGCAGGTCAAGAGCCGTCAAACGATCCTGCCGAGGTGCAGCTATCAGGGCCCGAGATCAACGCGATCGGTGTCCGCACGGCAATTGCCCGGGTCGACGCCGTCTCGGAACGGATAGATACCGTGGGCTACGTTGGCTATGACGATCACCTGACAAGCCATGTCCACACGCGCGTCGAGGGTTGGGTCGAGACACTCAATGTGCGCGCCGTGGGCGATCAGGTCGCCAAGGGTGATCTTCTTTTTGAGATGTTCTCACCTGCAATCGGGTCGTCCAGTGCCGATTTGATCCGGGCCATTGACGCGGGCGATCCGAGGATTGTCGATCTGGCGCGCAGCAGCCTGCGCAGTCAAGGCATGCCGGACCGGCAGATTGACGAAATCGCCAGTTCGGGCAGGTCGGCACGCAATCTGCGTGTCTACGCTCCACAAGACGGCGTTGTGATTTCGCTGGAGGCCGCGGACGGAATGTTTCTGCAACCCAACACGCGGGCGCTGTCGCTCACTGATCTGTCGCGGGTCTGGCTGATCGCGGATGTATTCGAGCGCGATATCGGGCGCCTCTCCGATAACATGACGGCAGTGGCAAAATTCGATCATCTGCCCGGTCAGCGTTTCGAAGGACGGATCGACTACATCCATCCAGAGCTCGATGCCCGTACCCGGACCCTGCCGGTGCGCTTGCGATTCGACAATCGCGAGGGCCTGCTCAAGCCAAACATGTTTGGTACTGTCACGCTTGTCCCGGAGCAGACGCGCGAGGCAGTGACGATTCCAAGCGAGGCGATCATTCAAACGGGGCGGGCCGAGAGGGTCATTCTCAGGACCGGAGAGGGCACGTTCAAGCCTCGTCTGATCACTACGGGGCTGCGGGATGCCTTTGGCGAAGGCGGGCGAACAGAGGTCTTGCAGGGGCTGGCCCCCGGCGAAGAGGTCGTGGCCTCTGCCCAATTCCTGATCGACAGTGAAAGTGCGATGTCCGCAGGACTGATGCGCATGGCTCCTACTGATGCTGAACCTGCGCAGGGACAAGGCACACTCGTCGCACTTAACGCCGAGACAAGTATGGCGACAGTTCGCCACGATGGTCTGGAAAGCCTCGACTGGCCGCCGATGACCTCGCACTTTCCGCTTCGGGCGGATGTCGCAATTGAGCATTTCAAGCCAGGTCAGATGGTGGCGTTTCGCGTAGCACGCGGGGCGGATGGCCAGCTCGGTCTGATTGATCTTGCTGGAGATGACGAGATTGCAGCAACCGCGACGGGTTTGGTCGCGGCGGTGACAGACGATGGCAAGCTCACCATGCGCCATGACGCGATTCCTGGTATCGGCTGGCCCGCCATGCAGATGGATATGCCGGTCGCCGGGCTTGATCCGGCAACGGTGCCTTTGGGTGAACGGATCGAATTCGATCTGGCGAAGGATGAGGATGGTAACTTTGTCATTGTGGCTGTTCGGGCACTTGGCACCGAAGTGCAGAGCGCGGATACGCCAGAGATTGGCATGTCCACGACGGCACCATCAATCACGATCCCCGGCCGCATCGAAGAGATCGACGCCGAGGATCGGACGGCGAAGATCGCACATGGTCCTATCCCTGAGACGGGAATGCCAGGGATGACAATGGAATTTGAACTTGCCGAGACGCTTAATCCGGCAACGCTTGCTCTCAACGCCGATCTGATACTGACATTTGAACGCCCCGACGGGATTACTATGGTCTTGACGGCCGCCGAACCGGCGCAACCACCAGTGCAGGTTTTGGGGACGATCAATTCAATAGATTCATCTGCCGGTCGTGCCAATATAACCCATGGCCCGATCCCCGATATTGCTATGCCGGGGATGACAATGGACTTTGCCATCGCGCCAGACCTCGAACCTGACAGTTTGCCGGTTGGCAGGGAAACCAGACTTCTTCTCGCGCGCAATTCTGATCTGTCGTTGACCCTTGTCGGGATCGCGCCCGCGCCGGAGTTGTTACAATGATCCCTATGATTATCAGGTCGTCAATCGCCAACCGTCTCTTGGTGCTCGCGCTCGCTGTCATGCTGGCCGTTGCCGGGGTTTGGGCCATCCGCTCGACTCCGGTCGATGCCATTCCCGATCTTTCCGATGTTCAGGTCATTATCAAGACGCCGTATCCGGGGCAGGCCCCGCAGGTGGTCGAGGACCAGGTGACCTTCCCCATCACCACTGCCATGCTCGCCGTGCCGGGGGCCACGGATGTCCGCGGATTCTCCTTTTTTGGCGACAGTTTCGTCTACATCGTGTTCGAAGACGGGACCGACCTCTATTGGGCGCGCAGCCGCGTATTGGAATATTTGCAACAGATTGCGGCGGACCTGCCCGAAGGTGTTTCCCCCGAGTTGGGACCGGATGCAACCGGCGTCGGCTGGATCTATCAA
This sequence comes from Roseovarius sp. A-2, assembly GCF_002072155.1. Taxonomy (GTDB): domain Bacteria; phylum Pseudomonadota; class Alphaproteobacteria; order Rhodobacterales; family Rhodobacteraceae; genus Roseovarius. The sequence continues at coordinate 8,596 of NZ_BDIY01000041.1, forward strand.
TATGCGCTGATCGACCGGACCGGGGGCCATGATCTTGCACAGTTGAGAACGCTACAGGACTGGTTTCTGAAATTCGAGTTGCAGACGGTCGCGGGTGTGTCCGAGGTGGCCACCATCGGCGGCATGGTCAAACAGTATCAGGTGGTCGTGGATCCCAACAAGCTGCGCGCCTTTGATCTCTCGCTGTCACGTATCCGGGCGGCGATCGAGGCCGCAAACCGGGAAACCGGGGGCAGCGTCATCGAGATGGGCGAAGCGGAATACATGGTGCGCTCCACCGGCTATGTGAATGAACTAGCCGATCTGGCAGCCGCCCCCTTGACGGTGAACGCGCGCGGCGCCGCGGTCACCCTGGGTGACATCGCCGATATCCGTCTCGGGCCTGAAATGCGCCGCGGGGTTGGCGAGTTCGGCGGCGAGGGCGATGCTGTCGGCGGCGTGGTCATCCTGCGGTGGGGTGGGAATGCGCTGGCAACGATCAAGGCCGTCGAAGCACGCATCGAAGAATTGCGAGGCAGCCTGCCCGAGGGTGTGGAAATTGTCACGACCTACAATCGCGCAGGAGTCATTGAGCGGGCGGTTGAGACCCTGAAAGACAAGCTGACCGAGGAATTCATCGTCGTGATCCTCGTTTGTGGCGCGTTTCTACTGCATTTGCGGTCTTCTCTGGTGATCGTTCTGTCGCTGCCCCTGGGCATCTTCGCCGCTTTCGTCATCATGAAACTACAAGGTGTCAATGCCAACATCATGTCTCTCGGGGGCATAGCGATCGCCATCGGAGCGATGGTTGATGCCGCAATCGTGATGATTGAGGCGATGCACCGACGAATCGAAAAAGAACCTCTGACCAAGGAGAATCGTTGGCGGATCGTCTCCGAATGCTCGTCCGAGGTGGGCCCGGCGCTTTTCTTCTCACTGGCCATCATTGCGGTCAGTTTCCTGCCGGTCTTTGTTCTTGAGAGCCAGGAAGGGCGTTTGTTCAAACCATTGGCCTTCACCAAGACCTATGCCATGGCCGCCGCCGCGATCCTGTCGATCACATTGGTGCCCGTTTTGATGGGGTACTTCGTGCGCGGGCGAATTCTACCCGAGCAAAAAAACCCGTTGAACAGGTTAGTGATCTGGCTCTATCGGCCCTTCCTGGACGCGGCTGTGGCTTGGCCCTGGGCGACTTCGATGCTTGCGGTCGCGCTGGTTCTATCGATGGCATGGCCGCTGCAACGGCTGGGGACCGAATTCATGCCAGAGCTGAACGAGGGCGATCTGCTCTATATGCCCTCACTCTATCCCGGAGTGTCCATCGGCAAAGCGCGTGAGGTCTTGCAACAGACCGACCGGCTGATTGCCTCTCTTCCAGAGGTACAGACCGTGCATGGCAAACTGGGGCGGGCTGATACGGCCACGGACCCGGCACCGCTGACAATGATCGAAACCACGGTGCAACTGAGGCCTGAGGCCGAGTGGCGTGAGGGCATGACAATGGAGCGTATTCGCAACGAATTGGACCGCATTGTGCAAATCCCCGGTGTGACCAATGTCTGGATTCAACCGATCAAGAACCGCATCGACATGCTGGCCACAGGCATCAAGACCCCGGTTGGGGTCAAGATTTCCGGCGCGGATCTATCGGTGATTGAGCGCATCGGCATCGAAGTCGAGAAGGCTGTCGCGGGCATCGAGGGCACGGCATCGGCTTTTGCCGAACGCCCTGTCGGCGGACGGTTCGTCGAGATCAACGTCAACCGTGATGCCGCCGCGCGCTACATGATGAGCGTGCGCGAGCTTCAGGATGTGGTGCAATCTGCAATTGGCGGCCTGAATGTTTCCGAAAGCGTCGAGGGATTGGAACGGTTTCCAATCAACCTGCGCTATCCGCAAAGCTGGCGGGACAGTCCGGACAAGCTGCGCAACCTGCCGGTTGTGACCCCTTCGGGCGCGCATGTGCCGCTTGGGGCCATGGCCAATATCTCTGTGGTGGATGGCCCCGGAATGATCCGGTCGGAGAATGCGCGACGCACGGGGTTTGTCTTTATCGACATCGCCGGACGTGATCTGGGGGGCTATGTGGATGAGGCACGGCAGGTTGTGACCGATACCGTGACCCTGCCGCCGGGCTACTCGATCACCTGGGCTGGACAGTATGAATATATCCAGAGAATGCAGGATCGGTTGACACTCGTGGCACCCGCGACATTGCTGATCATCACGTTGATGTTGTTCATGGCGTTCTCGCGCGTGACCGAAGTTGCCATCATTCTCGCGGCACTGCCGGTGGCATTGGCCGGCGGTGTCTGGTTGATCTGGTATCTGGCCTTCGATATTTCCGTTGCGGTTCTGGTGGGCTTTATCGCCTTGGCCGGGGTCGCGGTCGAGACGGCCATCGTGATGCTTCTCTACCTCAATCTGGCATGGGAGAAACGCCGTGCCCTCGCGCGTGATCAGAGGCGCCCCCTGACATCTCTGGATGTCGAGGAAGTTGTCTTTAAAGGAGCCTTACTGCGGGTGCGGCCCAAGGTGATGACCGTGGCCACGATCTTCGCCGGGCTTGTGCCGATCATGTATGGCCACGGGACCGGCTCCGAGATCATGCAGCGCATTGCTGCCCCGATGATTGGTGGCATGGCGACGGCAACCCTGCTGACACTCCTGGTGATCCCCGCGATCTATGTGATCTGGAAACGTCTCGCCTTGGCGCGCGTTAACCGCGACTTGGCTAACGAACATCGAAAACCCGCTGATTTTGCAACTTCCGCGGTGCCTGGCGAATGATCGTCCGGCACCGATTGGCGCAACAAAAAGGAGATCCCTATGCGCAAGACCCTACTGACTATCATAACGCTCATCCTGAGCACACCAATGGCCACGGCCCAAGTGAGCAACATGGAAGGGATGAATCATGGTGCAATGGCCATGGACAAAGCTTCTGCGGAAGGCCCCATGCACGTTGACGCAACGGTAAACAGTATCGACAAAGATAGCGTCAACGTCAGCCATGCCCCGATCCCCGAGATTGGTTGGCCTCAGATGACAATGGATATGCCATTTGCCGCAGATATTCAGCCGATGCCTGAAATTTCTGCTGGCGACAAAGTCATCATGACGTTTGTAATGGGTGAGGATGGCATGCCGCGCGTTACAGCCTTGACGGTCAAGCAATAACAGCAATGCGCCGCAACAAGCTTGCTGCGGCGCATTCTCCTATTGATGGTCCTATGCCTGCGAGACTTCGCAGAGACGTTCATTCATCCAAGGGCAGGTAGAGATCGCCGCCTTCGCGGAATTTTTTCGCCATCGCCGTCATGCCCTCTTTCTGGGCTTCGGCGCGGATGTCGTGACTGATCCGCATGGAACAGAATTTCGGCCCGCACATCGAACAGAAATGCGCCACCTTATGCGCCTCCTTGGGCAGGGTCTGATCGTGGAAATCGCGCGCCGTCTCGGGATCGAGCGAGAGGTTGAACTGATCCTCCCACCGGAACTCGAACCGCGCGCGCGACAGCTCATCGTCGCGCCGCTGCGCCCCCGGCAGCCCCTTGGCCAGATCGGCGGCATGGGCCGCGATCTTGTAGGTGATCACGCCGGTTTTCACGTCGTCGCGGTCGGGCAGGCCCAGATGCTCCTTGGGCGTGACATAGCAGAGCATCGCACAGCCGAACCAACCGATCATCGCCGCCCCGATGCCGCTGGTGATGTGGTCATAGCCGGGCGCAATATCAGTGGTGAGCGGCCCGAGCGTGTAGAACGGGGCCTCGTGGCAACACTCAAGCTGGGATTGCCAACTTGTTTTCGCCATTTTTGAGAGGGGCGAGACCTCTGCCTGTCAGGCGGTCATTTCGGCAGCATAGCCTCTCCAGAGGTCGAAAGCATCGGACCTGGCGTGTCGGTATGAGATGGC
>NZ_BDIY01000042.1 GCF_002072155.1 Roseovarius sp. A-2
CATACCTCAAAACAAGCAAGCGCCCGGCCTTCAGCCCAGGGGCGAGCACTCCGGTTGCGCAGCAAGGTCATGCACGCAACAAACCGCACGAGCCCGCACAGAAAATGACCGTGGTGAATTATGGCGGTTAGCACCATGTCGAAAAATTGACCCCGGGAATTCCGCGCTGCCCCTTTTCTCGAGGAGGGTATAGGTTATATAGAGGGGCCGAACGGATGGACCTTTTGCACAACAAGGGTGCGACAGCAAAGCGATGACAGTGCAGTTTCCCCAAATGGCTGGTCCGGGCAAGGACGAGGGTGGCGATGATGACGCCTCCGTCGCGATCAAGACGCGGCCCAAGACGCAGCGCCCGCCGCTCTACAAGGTGCTGCTGCTGAATGACGATTACACCCCGATGGAATTCGTCGTCGCGGTGCTGGAGCGATTTTTTGGCATGTCGCACGCGCAGGCCTTCGAGATCATGCTGACGGTGCACAAAAAGGGCGTCGCGGTCGTCGGCGTGTTCAGTCACGAGATTGCCGAGACCAAGGTCGCGCAGGTGATGGATTTCGCCCGCCGCCATCAGCATCCGCTGCAATGCACCATGGAAAAGGAATAGCGTGAGCACGCCCTCGCGCCTGTCGCTTGCCATCGAATCCGGCACTGTGGCCCTGCCCGAGGCGGGACGTATCGCCGTGATCGCGCCGCGCGCCGGGGCAGACATCACGGCGCTGCCCGCCGAGCGGGTGCACATTATCACCACGATGAAATCGGATTTCGACGCCTTCGCCGCGCGCGGCTACGATTGCGCGGTGGCCCCCGAGGGGCGCTATGCGGCGGCCCTCGTTTGCCTGCCCCGCGCAAAGCGGCTGGCGCGCGCCCTGATCGCGCAGGCGGCAGAGGTGACCGACGGACCGGTGATTGTCGAAGGCGACAAGACCGACGGGGTCGAATCGATCCTCAAGGACTGCCGCAAACGGGTGGAGACCGGCGTGCCGCTCTCCAAGGCGCATGGCAAGATCTTCACCCTGCCTGAGGAGGCCGACTTCGCCGATTGGCGTGGCACCGAGAGCGAAATCGCGGGCGGCTATGTCACCGCACCCGGCGTGTTTTCCGCTGACGGGATCGACCCGGGCTCGGATTGGCTGGCCCGCGCGCTGCCCGAGAAGCTGGGCGCGCATGTGATCGACCTTGGCGCAGGCTGGGGATACCTGGCGGCGCAAGTGCTGGGCCGCGACACCATCACCCGGCTTGATTTGGTGGAGGCCGATCACGCCGCGCTCACCTGTGCGCAGCGCAACGTGCTCGACCCCCGCGCGGCATTCCATTGGGCCGATGCCACTCAGTGGCAGTCCGACAGCCGCGCCGACAGCGTGATCATGAACCCGCCCTTTCACACCGGGCGCAGCGCCGATCCCGATCTGGGCCGCGCCTTCATCGCCTCGGCGGCGCGCGCGCTCAAGCCTGCGGGCACGCTCTGGTTGGTGGCCAACCGCCATCTGCCCTACGAGGCGACGCTGGCGCAACGTTTCAAACATGTTGAAGAGGTCGCGGGCGACACCCGTTTCAAGATCCTTCAGGCGCGTCACCCGTCTCGTCAGACGCGGTAGAATCGCCTAACCTCTCCTAAAGATCAGCTCGAAAGGCGCTTTCATGTCATTCTCCATCGCGGGCAAGACCGCCATCGTGACCGGCGGCGCCAACGGGATCGGTCTCGCCATCGGGCGGCATTTCGCGGACAAGGGGGCGAATGTCATGTTCGCTGATATGGACGAGAAGCAACTCAAGAACGAGTTGGGCAAGGCCGCCGAGGCTGATAACGTGCGCTATTTCGCGGGCGATCTGCGGCAGAAACTGGCGCAGGCCAATCTGCTCTCGGCCACCATCGACGCGTTTGACCAGATCGACATTCTCGTGAATGCCTGTCGTCAGGTGGTACCGTCGGATGCGCTCAACCCCGAGGATGACGCCGTCGAGATGCTGTTGCAGCAGAACCTGATGACCTCGCTACGGATGAGCCAGCAGGTCGCCAAGCGGATGATCAAGCAGGCCGAAGGCCAGACCGAGGGTGTCGCGGGCACCATCGTCAACCTTTCCTCGATCGCCGCGCGCCGCACCCATCCCGATCTCATGGCCTACTCGATCTCCTCGGCGGCGCTCGACCAGATGACGCGCAGCCTTGCCGTGGCGCTCGCCCCGTATCGCATCCGCGTCAACGCGGTAGCATTCGGTTCGGTGATGAGCGCCTCGCTCAAGGACACGCTGCGCGAGCACAGCGATTACCGCGACGACATCGAGTGTCACACCCCGCTTGGCCGGATCGCGTCGGCCATGGAACTGGCAGAAGCGGTGCAATATCTCTCCTGCGACGGCTCCAGCTTCATGACCGGGCAGATCATGACCATGGATGGCGGGCGGACCCTGCTTGATCCCGTCGCAGCCCCGGCGCATTAATGCGACAACGAGTCCAGGGAATGACCCGATGAGTAGCGATTTCACCGAGAAAAAAGCCCGCGCGAGCGCCTGGTTCCGCCATCTGCGCGACGAGATCGTCGCCGCCTTCGAGAGGCTGGAAGAGAGCCACGCCGAAGGGCCGTTCGCAGAAGCCGCGCCGGGCCGCTTCGAGGTGACGGAGACCAGCCGCGCAAGCGACGACGGATCGGACGCCGGCGGCGGGCTGATGAGCGTGATGCGCGGCGGGCGCGTGTTCGAGAAGGTCGGTGTCAACGTCTCGGAGGTTTACGGCACCTTGGGCGAGGCCGCGCAAAAGGCTATGGCCGCGCGCGGCGTGCCGGGGATGGAGGATGATCCGCGCTTCTGGGCCTCGGGCATCAGCCTCGTCGCCCATATGCAGAACCCGCATTGCCCTGCCGTTCACATGAACACCCGGATGTTCTGGACGCCGGGCGCATGGTGGTTCGGCGGCGGCTCGGACCTCAACCCCTGCATCGAGTATGCGCAGGATACCGCGCATTTTCACGATCAGCAAAAGGCGCATCTCGCCCCGCATGGCGACGATCTTTACGCACGCCTCAAGGACTGGGCGGACGAGTATTTCTACATCCCGCACCGCCACCGGGCGCGCGGCGTCGGGGGCATCTTCATGGATGACCGCAACACCGGCGACTGGGAGGCAGATTTCGCCCTGACCCAGGATATCGGGCGGGCCTTCCTGCCCGCATTTGTGCCATTGACCGAACGGCGGCGGGTGCAGCCTTTTACCGAGGCCGACAAGGACACCCAGCTTGTGCATCGCGGCCTCTATGCCGAGTACAACCTCGTCTATGATCGCGGCACCAAGTTCGGGCTGGCCACCGGGCATGACGCCAATGCCGTGCTGATGAGCCTGCCGCCGCTGGCCAAGTGGCACTAGCTACGGGCCGCGCAGGACTGCGCCGGGGTTCATGATGCCCTTGGGATCGAGCGCCGCCTTGATCGCCCGCATCGCCGCCAGCTTCACCGGATCGCCGTAGCGCTCCAGATCCTCGACCTTGAGCCGCCCGATGCCATGCTCGGCACTGACCGAGCCGCCCATTTCGTGCACCAAGTCATGAACCGCGCGCTTGATCGCATCGCGCGCGGCCACATGATCGGCACCGGCACACCCGGGCATCGGAAAGACGTTGTAATGCAGGTTGCCGTCGCCCAGATGCCCGAAACAGTTGATCCGGAACGCGCCGATCCCGGCGATCACCCCGACACCTCGTGCGATGAACTCGGGGATCACCGACATCGGCAGCGATATGTCATGCGAACTTATCGACCCGATCCGCCGGTTCGCCTCAGGGATCTGCTCGCGCACCTCCCAAAACGCATGCCGCTGCGCCTCGGATTGCGCGATCATGCCATCGCTGACCAGCCCGGCCTCGAACGCGTCGGCAAAAAGCGTCTCGAGCGCCGTCGCCGGGTCAAGCCCCCGCGCCAGCCCCACGTCAATGAGCACGAACCACTCTGGTATCACATCGAACGGCTGACGGATGTCCGGCAGCGTTTCGGCCAGAAACTCCAGCCCCTGGCGGTGCATGATCTCGAATGCGCTCACGCCCTCGCCCAGATGATCGCGCGCCAGTGCCAGCAGGTCGAGCGCCGCGCGCGGCCCCTCTACCACCATCAGTGCGGTGCCTTCGCCATGGGGGCGCGGATAGAGCTTGAGCGCGGCGGCGGTGATCACCCCCAGCGTGCCCTCGGACCCCACCAGCAGGTTGCGCAAGTCGTATCCGGTATTATCCTTGCGCAGCCGCTTCAGCCCGTGCCAGATGCGCCCATCGGGCAGCACAGCCTCCAGCCCCAGGCACAGATCGCGTGCATTTCCATAGCGCAGCACGTTGACCCCGCCCGCATTGGTCCCCAAAAGGCCGCCGAGACGCGCCGAGCCCTTGGCCGCGATCGACAACGGAAAGAGCCGGTCCGCCGCCTGGGCCACGTCATGAATATCCTGCAGGATCGCGCCGGCCTCGACGACCATCACGTTTTCCTCTGGCCAGAGCCCGCGCACCGTGCGCATCCGCTCCAGGCTCAGGATCACCGGCACCGGGCCATCAGGCGTGATCTGTCCGCCAACAAGGCCGGTGCCGCCGCCATAGGGCAGCACCGGCACATCCGCCGCCGCACAGGCGCGCACCACATGCGCCACGCCTTCCACGGTGTCGGGTGCCACCACCACGCCTTGCCCCCGCCAGCGCCCGCGCGGCTCCTCGAAGTATCGCGGCTCGGCCTCGCGAAAGGCCGCATCGGACAGTCCCGCACGCAGGCTGTCGATGAAATCGGGTGTGGCGGAATTGAGCGTCATGGTCCCTAGCTATCACAAGCCCGGCCCGAGGCCAGCCCGTTCCCCTTCTTCACTGTTCCAAAAATACTCAAAAAAACCCGGTCACAGCTTTGAGGATATGACCCCGGTATTGAAGCCCCCCATCCGCAACTCGCCGAATAGTCGCTGATACTCGATCTTGGGGCAGTGATCCATCACCACGTCGACCCCGCGCGCCCGCGCGTGCTCGGCGGCCTTGGGGTGCTCCACCCCGATCTGCATCCAGATCGTGCGCAACCCGGGAAACACCTGCAGCGCCTCGTCAACGATGGGCGGCACATGCTCGGAGCGGCGGAAGATGTCGACCATATCGACCCCGCCCTCGATATCGGACAGCGACGCCACCACCTTTTGCCCGAACAACATCTGCCCGGCATGGCCCGGATTGACCGGCACCACCTCGTAGTTCTTCAGACTCAGGTAGCGCGCTACGTAATAGGACGGACGCACCGGATTCATCGACACGCCGACCACCGCCACGCGCCGTGTGCGGGTCAGGATCTCGCGCAGGTGGGAATCGCTGTAGGTCTCGCTCATGGCAATCATTAATCACGAACCGGGCCAAGAAAAAAGCGCCCAAGTCGAAGCTTGGGCGCCAGTCGCGGAACGAGGGACAGTGATAGGAGACGCCGAGGTTCCGTATCGACGTCTCTGGAATAGATGTAGGTCCGATTTTCAGGATAAAAAGGGATTGTAATATAGCTGTGACTACCGGTGATCCGCGCGATGCGCCGTCGATTTCAGTCGAATATGTCCTCGACCACGTCCCAAATTTCCTCAAATATGCGGCGACTGAGTCCTTTGCGCCGCTTGCGCGGGCGAGGCACGCGCGCGGGCGGCAAATCGTCGCTATAGTCCTGCCGGGGTTGCGGCGTCGGGCGTGCCTTGATGCGGTGGCGCTCCAGTTTGGCCTTGGGCATCGCCTTCATGTCATGCAACGGCGCGCCACAGCTGGCACAGGCCAGCTCGTGCCGGTCGCGGTCGAGAACCAGCGCCGCGCGCGTGCCGCAATAATTGCAAGTGGCGATCTTGTGGCCCATGCGCTGCATATTGGTCAATTGACGGGGATTTCCAAGGGCCCGCCCAACGAAACCGTCGCCCGATTTCGCGATACATGGTAGGGTTGTGGCATTTCCGCAAAAGGATTTCACCCGATGACCGACCTGCCAGACCCGCCCCCCACAGCCCCGCGCGATCTGCCGTTTGATATCGACCTGCGCCGCATAAATCTCGGCGTCGGCTACGTGGCCCTCGGCCTGCCGCTCTCGCTCGCCGTGATCTCGGTCCTGACCAACACTTGTTTCAACGCCTCGATCAGCCATTACTGTTACAGCCGCCTCGGCGGTGACATCCTCGTCGGCGCGCTCAGTTTCATCGGCCTCCTGCTGATGTTCTTCTACAGCTTCCGCGCACCGGGGCGCGAAGGCTGCCTTGGCTGGCACTGGTATGACGTGATGCTGCTGAAACTGGCGGGCGCGGCCAGCGTGGTGGTGGCTTTCGTGCCGACCACCGGTTCGGGCTGCACGTATACCGGCGAGGTCGCACGCGTTTTTCTCACTGATGCGGCGGGCTCACAGGGCTTTCACCCGCCGGGCGGCACCGTCACTGGCACCATCAGCTATGATTTCTGGGCCAGCTTCGCGCCCGTCGGGGCCGATGTGCCGCTTTTGCTGCAATTGGCGCATTTCGGCGCGGCGGGGGTGATGTTCCTGATCCTGGGATACTTCTCGGCCTATGTCTTCACCCGGCCCAATTCCACCGCCTCGCTGGTCGCGGGCAACCGCAAGGACCGGCGCAACGCATGGTATCGTGTGCTGGGCAAGCTGATCTTCGCGGTCGTTGCCGTGCTCGGGATCAAGGCGCTGCTTCTGCAGGGCATACTCCCCGACGGCACCGCCCAGAACCTTGCCGCACTCTGGGACAGCCTGCGCCTGACCTTCGTGTTCGAGGCGACCGGCCTTATCGCCTTTGGCCTCGCCTGGATGATCAAGGGTCGCTTTCTGCCGGTGTTCGAGGATGCCGCCGCCCGCGCTCAGCCGCGCGCGGCATAAAGCGCGACCGCCGCCGCGTTCGAGACATTGAGCGAGCCGAAATCGCTGGCGAACCCGATGCGCACCAGCGCATCGACCGTGTCGCGTGTCTTCGGGCGCAGCCCCGGCCCCTCGGCCCCAAGCACAAGTGCGACGGGTCGGTCGCGGCGGCCCTCCAATGCGCTCTCGATGCTGGCCTCGGCCTCACCGGCCAGCCCCAGCACGACATAGCCCATGGCCTGCAACTCGGTGATCGCATCGGCAAGGTTGCGCACCCGCAGATAGGGCTGGCGTTCCAGCGCGCCGCTTGCGGTCTTGGCCAGCGCCCCGGTTTCGGGGGCGGCATGATGGCGCGGCGCGATCACCGCACGCGCGCCGAACACCTCTGCCGAGCGCAGGATCGCCCCCACGTTATGCGGATCGGTCACCCGGTCGAGCAGTACCACGCGCGGCGCTTGCGCGCCGTCGCCCAGACAGACCTCCGACAGCGGCCCCCAGTCGAGAGGCTTGACTTCCAGCGCCGCGCCCTGATGTACGGACCCGGGATCAAGCGGCGCGGTGAACCGGCGCGGATCGGCCATTTCCGGCTCCAGCCCGCTCGTCGCAATCGCCTCGCCCAGCTTGTCGGCGGCATTGCGAGTCACAATCAGCCGCAGCTTCTCGCGGCGCGGATTCTCCAACGCATCGCGCACCGCATGCAGACCGAACAGCCACACGGTTTCCGCCGCAGAGGCTCGCCTCGCCTGTTCCTTCTCGATCACCCAACGGGGTTTTTTCATTGGGTTCATACCCCTCTTTTCAGGCGCGCGACCCTGCACCGGAGCGCCCGCATGTGCAAGCGATTTTCCGGTTGACGCCTGCGCAGGCCGCTAGTAATCAGCCCTCCACGTCTGGTGCGCAGCTCCGGGCAAGTGGGCGACAGGCCGCAAGGTGTGGCAGGGGACTGTAACTCCCTCGCGGAGACGCACGCTAGGTTCGATTCCTAGGTCGCCCACCATTTTGGACTCAAAACTTAAACAGAGTTTAGGCTTTGCTCCCAAAAACCCACAAATGATCGTGTCTGCGATTTGCGATTGTTTTGTAAAGCCTTGCGCGACCGGCCTGAGCCTCGATACATCTTGCAAGCGGGCTCGCTTGGCAATCTGCTGCGCGGTCAGTATGTGCCGAGCCCCGACGATTTCGGGGCTGAAAGGTATCGGAGGAGTGTCGGCGGGCGCTTCGGAAGCTTTGCCTTGGACCGCCAAACCGGGCGAAATGGTAAATGCGCGCCTTTCTGTGTAGCAACCGGAGTGATCGTGGCAACAACAAGCTTTCGCAAGCGCGTTTTCCACGCCTGATCCTGGCTCCGGCTTGCGTCTGGGTTTTGGTAGAGCTAGCGGCAAATTTTGCTTTGTATTGGCAGAGGTTCGATGATAGTGAACTGGAGAGCATTTGACAGTACTTGTCAAAATTGAATTCGAGAATTCAAAATTCGTTACGGTGGCATTGGTGAAAAGAATGAACGATTCGCAGCCGAAAAGGTCAGAAGCCCAAGGTGCTGAAAACGTTCGTTTTGTCGAGATGATCACGAGCGAGCAACGCGACTTGGAAAAGGCGCTGGCACGTGATCCCCATAACGCCGAGATTCGAGAGGCGCTTGCTGCGCATGCTTTAGAGATTCCAGATTTCTACTATCGTCGCGATTACCAGATCGTCGATTATGCACCTGTGAAGTACAATGCCCTGCCAAAACAAGCCTTCCGTCATCCCGGTCCGTGGGTTGAGGGGCGTCCCTATGCCGTTGTCGCGGGAGCAGCCAGTGTCTACGGTGCTACCGTAGAGCGGCCATTCTCGTATATGTTGGCGGAGGCTCTCGATATAAACGTGGTCAACTTGGGCATGGGCGGTGCCAGTCCCCACGACTATGTCAATCTTGGCCAAGGCTTCGTCGATCTTGCAAACCGTGCCGAGTTCGTCGTTTTTGATGTGATGTCGCTCCGTTCGGTCGCGCCGCCGCCATACCGACACTTCCGTGGCAATCAGGTCATTGCGCCTGAGGGCGGGCGGCCTGTCCACATGATGCCCATCTATCTAGATCTGCTCGAACGCGATCCAGATGCGTTGCGCGAGCTACTCAGTAGAGCCCGTGTTGTCTATCGCGACGTGTACAGAGAACTCTGTGAGATGATCAAGGTCCCAAAGATCCTCACCTACATGTCCAGTCGCCCGATAGACGCGATTCCGGCGCCTGAGAGCAACCTGTCGGAAGGTTTTCGGATATATCCGCAATTTGTGGATCACGCGCTGATCGAGGAGGTCGCGACAGGTTTCGATGCGTTCGTTGACGCGCATGTCAAGTCAAGTGCGAGCCTTGCCGTTGATCGTTTCAGCGGCGAACAGGTCTTGTGGTGGACGGGCAAGCCGAGGCAGTCTTACTACGCGCTGCAAGCCATTCACGACAACGTCATAGCTCAAATGGAGGCGACGGGTGTCCTTGCAAAATTACGCAGTCACTAACACGACACAACTATGACATGCCGGACTCGAGCAACCAATCCGCTCACAATCCTGCCCGCAGATCAGACGCGAAGATTATCAAGTTTAGCTCCGGGTAAGGTGGAGTATTGGATGAATGTCTGAAGTGAAAGCACTCTACAGCCTCTAACTCCCTCGCGGAGACGCACGCTAGATTCGATTCCTAGGTTGCCCACCATCCCGCACTTTAGGGATGAAAAATCCGCTAACACCTTGAAAGGAAAGGTGATTTCAGCGGTTCGATAACCCTCATTTCGGCTATACCTCAGTGGCTCAGCAAAGGCCAGTTTGAGTACCGTTCTCTTGAGGGCGAAGTTGCCATTTTTATAAATATTCCAAGGACTTGCCAGAAATGCCATGGCCGGTTCGATAAATTCGCTCAGGCGTGCCTCGCTCGGCACCGCCGACTCGGCCCGTTGTGCCAGTCTGATCTTGTCGTGTTCCAGCTCTTCGATACGCTTTTCATACGCCCCGATGACGGACGGGCTGGTCGAGTTCATGATGCGGTCGAGCAGATTATCGATCTGCTTGCTGGTGTCATTGAGTTGGGCTTCTATAGCTTTGCGGGCCCCCAGGGCATCAGCGCGGCGCATCTCCCAGATATCGGTGAAGATTGCCTTCGCGAGCTTGAAGACCTGCGCAGCGGGTTGCAGACCACGCAGGAGAGCTTCTGCCCCTTCCTCGATATCGGCGCGGCGGATCGACTTGCGCTTGGAGCAGCAACTCGGCGTGTCGCACAGATAGTAAGGATAGAGCTGATTGCGGCCCTTCGACCAGCAAGAGGTCATCGGCTCCCCGCAATCATCGCAAAGCACGAAGCCGCGCAGCGGGAAGTCCTGATTGATGTCCTTGCGGGCTGAACCCAGCTTGCAGCGACCATTGTCTGTGACGTTTCCATCCGCAGTAAAGTGCCAACATTCCGCTGGCCCTTGGCAACGCTTTCCAGGCAATCTTTGCCGCCAAAGGCTCGGTCACTCCTCTGAGACTGCCTGCTATTCTTCGATGCAGCGCTGCCTGCTGTCTAGCTAAGTACGACGACCTTACCTGTGGACAGCGACGGAAACACTGCCTTTAGGACGTGATTTAGTGTCGATACCCTGCTAGCTTGTTGAAAAATGATGAGGAATCCGAGCATTGAGCCGTGAAATAGCAAGCTAGGGCAGTCTGTTTACTCCCGACTTCTTGACCGAAACCATTCAAGGCGTTTCGGAGTGGAACGCGCTTGGTGATGCTGATCTCGATCAGCTCGCAGTCTCACTTCGATCAATCTTCGATCGCTTTCCGATTTCCCAGACACCCAACGAAAGCCAGACCGAAGATGATTTGATCTGGCCGATCCTCGAAGCGCTTGGTTGGTCGGAATCCCTTCGCCAACAAAACCTTTCACCGCGCGGCCGTGAAGACGTGCCCGATGGCTTGCTCTTTGACAGCGCCGAGACCAAGGCCAACCCAAATACCGGCACCGCACCGATCTTCCGTTCGAAGCGAGACGCTGACCTCACGACAGTCATCTATGGCAATGCCGTGCCTTTGGTCGATCGGTCTAATTGCACGGAGGTGAAGGCATGGCCGGTGAAGTACGCGACCATGTTCCACATGACGAACGACTCTGGCTTGTTCCGCACCCGCAAAGAGCTCGAAGAGCAGGAGTCAGCCTATCCCTTGGGCGGTAACACTTTCGGAAGCGCGTCGGGCAACTGGCTGCCTCTATATGTCGGGCGGATGGTCCATCAATTCGATCACCGAGCGGCATCAGTTGAGGTCAACGAAGCAAACTTGCACAACGCGGCGCTGAGCGGCGCGGTATCGGAAGAGCAGAAGGCCGATCCTGACTTCGTGCCGACCCCCCAATATCGGGTGCCGGAAAGCGAGGTCGATCTGCCTTCTGGCATTGAATGGACGATCGCGTTTCGGGACATCGCTAGGGCAACCGATGCGCGGACGATGATCGCAGCAGTTATCCCGAAAGCGGGCGTCGGGAATACAGCTCCCTTGATCCTGTGGAATGATGAAGATCAGCGCGCCGATCACAAAGCTCTTCTCCTGGGAAACCTTGGCGCAATCTCATTGGATTACGTGACCAGGCAGAAAGCTCAAAGCACTCATCTGAACTGGTACATCGTCGAACAGCTTCCAGTGATTTTGCCTGATAAATTCGAAAGCGTGCGTTTCGGAGCGAAAAGCGCTGCCGAGGTTGTTCGGCAGGCTGTTGTAGCGCGACAATCTGGGTGAGAAGAGCGCGTCAATCAGGATGAGAATCCTTGGTCGCGACGTTTGTGACGATGGCGGTCTTTTCAGCCGCGATCAAGTGGTTTGTGTTTTTGATTGTCGCGGCGC
>NZ_BDIY01000043.1 GCF_002072155.1 Roseovarius sp. A-2
CGCCACCTCATACCGCCACGCCAGAACTGATGCCTTCGATCTTTGGCAAATCTACGCGCTTGAAATGACGGCCTGACGGGCTCGGGTCAGGCCTCATTCGGGCGGGTGAAAATAAGTTGGCAATGCCCGGCGATCTGATGTCCGCGGCGCGCTCGGATGCGGATGAAGAAAGCCCGCAGTGGTCCGGGTGCTTTCGCCGCGGCCCAGGCCGCCTCGACCAGCATCGCGCGGGCGTGGCTGCGCCCGGCCTTGCTGATCCGACCATGATGGGCGGGGCCGAGGCCGGATTGGCGCACCCGCGGGTT
Organism: Roseovarius sp. A-2; assembly: GCF_002072155.1. Classification (GTDB taxonomy): domain Bacteria; phylum Pseudomonadota; class Alphaproteobacteria; order Rhodobacterales; family Rhodobacteraceae; genus Roseovarius. Next base: position 306 of record NZ_BDIY01000043.1, read on the forward strand.
CAACCCGAAATAGCTCACCAGTTTCTGGGGTGAGTTGAACCGGTCGATACTCCCGATCGCCGCCATCAGCCCGGCCGCCACCGTCAGATTTACACCCGTGATGGTCAGCAGCCGCTGGATTGCCTCGTCATCAATCGCGTCCTGGGCGATGTCACGGTCGAGCACGGCAAGGTCCTCACCGAGCCGGTCCAACTCGCGGACATGGCGCGCGATTGCGGCTCGCTCGTCTTCCGGCACTGGCTGGCGAGTCAGCCAGTCGCGGCCACGCTTGTTGAAGAGATCGGCGTGCGGACATTTCGGGATCAGATGCGCATGCAGGATGGCATGCACCTCGTTCTTGATCCGAGTCCGGTGCCGGACGACCTGATAGCGGCGCGCCACGAGCCTGCGCATCCGCTCCGTGGCCGCATCCGGCATCCAGATCTCCGGCAGATAGCCTGCGGCGTGTAGGCTTGCCAGCGTCGCCGCGTCGACCTTGTCGGTCTTCACATGGGCATGGGCGATCGCTTTCACCTGGAGGGGATTGGCAATCACCACCCGTTTCACATGGGGCGACAAAACCCGGGACACCGCCATGCAGTTGCCGGTCGCCTCAATCACGACCTCGTCCGTCTTCTTCAATTGCCTGCCGAACCCCTCGAGGGCCGTGCGGGTCATCTCGACCCGACCTTCATGTCGGGTCAGACCGTTCTCCCAGATCACCACCTCCCCGAAAGTCCGGTGGATATCTATTCCGATCACGCGTCGCATGCGCGCCTCCCTTGCCAGTTGAAAACAGCGGGAGCGGCGGGCAACACGACAACTACGGATTCGTGCTCTCGGCACAACCGGGCGAGTCGCAGAGGCGGCCAGCTACTAACACGAGCTCTCGGCTCATCGTATGGATCGGCCTGCCCGCACCTTCGTGCTCCCGGTGCCTCTGTCCCGGATGCTCGCAGCATACACCCTGATCCAAGAATCAGAGCCAAACATTGGCACCGAGATCCTCATACCGGTTACCAATCTGGTGGATGGCATGAACGGGCTGGTGGGGGCTGTGCTGATCTCGGGCGCGGCGGGCCTGGCGGGCCTGGCCCATGTCGTGATCACGCGGCTGGCTCTCACGCGGCGCAGGACGATTGCTGCTGCCGGGCGGAAAACGGCCCGGGATAATCCATCCGGGGCACGCGCGACCCCGGCCTCCCAAGAAGACGGCTGGCGGATCGAGATACAGGATTCCACTTGAGCCCGCGCGCGGCTCGTTCAGGCGGGCAGGTCGTGCATCAGTTCGACATAGGCCCGCCCGATCCGGGCCCATGTGTAGCGCTGCGCCGCGATCTCGCGCATCTGCCGGCCGATCCTTGCCGCCTTGGGGGGTTTGAGCGCCGCCATGGTACCGGCCAGCGCGTTGGCGCTGCCGAAATACAGCGCCTTGCCGTCCGTGGTGTTGCGGTTGAACGCGCAATCGAAGGCCAGCACCGGGATCCCGAAATGCATCATCTCGACCAGCGCGGGGTTGGTGCCACCGGCGGAATGGCCGTGGATATAGACCTCCGCCCCGTCGCGGATCCAGCGCAGATGTCCGGGTTCGTAGACCGGATCGATCAGGTGGATATGCGGCCGCGCGCCGTATCTCGCGCGCAAGGCCCGGCCATGGGGGCTCTGGTCCCAGTTGCCGACGACGACCAGATCGCCTGTGGAGTGGCGGGCGAAAGCGTCAAGGATCATCTCTACGTTGTTCTCGGGCTCGATCCGGCACAGGGCGAGCGCGTAGCGCTGCGGCAGGGCAATCCCCGGCTTGGTTATCGGGGCGGCCTCGAGCGCGTGATCGCCGCCATAGGCGATGACATGGCAGTCCCTGCCATAGCGCGCGCGGACATGCTCCGCGATGCCCGGATTGTCGGCGATCACCGCATGCGACCAGCGCACTGCCGCGCGCTCGGACCAGCGCAGGATCAGCCGCGCGAGCCCGCGCCATTTCGCGCGCTGCCATTCGATCCCGTCGATATTGGTCACGATGCGGGTGCGCGAGAGTACCCGGACGATGGGTAGGGCGAGCGCGCCCGATACGCCGAGCAGCAGGACGGTATCCGTGTGGTGGCGTATGGCGTCGATGAGCGAGACCACGTCATAGGCTACGGATTGCGGACCGTTGGCCCTGAGACCGATATGGCGCAACTCCGCGCTGAGGTATCGGGCTGGCCGCGTCTCGGTGTCGCGTGCTGAACAATAGACGGTCAGTCGCGCCTCGAGCGCGTGGGCCTGATGGTAACGCACAAGGTTTTCGGCCAGGGTCTCGAAGCCGCCATAGCGGCCCGGAACGCCGGCTGTGCCGAGGATCGACCAGTGAGGTTTGCGCATCTGTGGCCCTCGCATGTCCGGACCGGCCCGACTCAGCCTCTGGCCCCCTGGCCGCGGGCATAGATATCCTCGTAGCGGATGATGTCATCCTCGCCGAGATAGCTGCCGGTCTGCACCTCGATCAGCACCATCGGCATCTTGCCGGGGTTCTCCATGCGATGCGTGGCCCCGAGCGGGATATAGACGGATTCATTCTCGCTCACCAGTCTCACCTGGTCATCGACCGTCACCTTTGCGGTACCCGCGACGACGATCCAGTGCTCGGAGCGGTGATGGTGGCTTTGCAAGGAGAGGGCGGCCCCGGGATGGACATGAATGCGCTTGACCTGAAAGCGCCCGCCGGTGGCAAGGCTTTCGAACCAGCCCCAAGGGCGGTAGTCGCGCGGCAGGGTCTCGGCCTGTTTCGCGCCCTGTTTCTTCAACGCCTCCACCGCTTTCTTCACGTCCTGCGCGCGGTCCTTATGCGCCACCAGAACCGCGTCGGGCATGGCCACGGCGATGATATCCTCCAGCCCGATGCCGACCAGCGCCTGCTGTTCGTCCTCAGCCCGCAACAGTGTATCCGCGCAGTCGATGGCGGTGGCGGGGCCCGAGGTGACGATACCCGCCGCATCCGGTCCGCTTTCGCGCCAGACCGCATCCCAGCCGCCCAGATCCGACCATGCGCCCCCGTATGGCACGACGGTCAGGTTGTTCGCTTTCTCCATCACCGCGTAGTCGATCGACTCGCTCTCGCACGCGGCCCAGGCCTCGGGATCGAGACGCAGGAAATGCAGGTCGCGCTCCGCCGCCGCATGGGCGCGCCTCACGGCGGCCAGCATGTCGGGCTGATGGGTCTCGAACGCGTCCAGAATGGCGTCGGTGGAAAACAGGAAAATACCCGCGTTCCACAGATGCATGCCGTCCGCCAGCAACGCCTCTGCTGTAGCCGCATCCGGCTTTTCGACAAAGTCCTTCAGCGGCTGCGGCACCGGCGCGAAATCGTCTGACGGGGCCGCGCTCAGGCGCAGCCAGCCATAGCCGGTCTCGGCCCGGTCAGGCCGGATGCCGAAGGTGACAAGCTGCCCCGCCCGCGCCGCAGGCACCGCCGCCTGCACCGCGTCGCGAAACGCCTGCGCGTCGGGGATCACGTGATCCGATGGGGCCACCAGCATCAACGCGCCGGGCGCGCGCGCCTCGAGATCAAGCGCCCCCGCAAGGATCGCGGGCGCCGTGTTGCGCCCCTCGGGCTCGATCAGCGTGGCGGCGGCGGCGATTTCCACGCCGGCCAGTTGCTCGGTCACGACAAAGCGGTAATCCGACCCGGTGATGATCGCGGGGGCGGCATACCCGTCCCCGGACAGGCGGCGTGCCGAGGCCTGAAACAGGCTCTCTTCGCCGGTCAGCTTTGTGAACTGCTTGGGATAGCTCTTGCGCGACAGCGGCCAGAGCCGGGTGCCGGAGCCGCCGCAGAGCAGGAGCGGGTGAATATCCTCGGTCATGGTCAAACCTCCCCTCGGCCCCCGTGTCAGCCGCGAAACTCGTCTTGATGATCCAGAAACCAGCGATAGGTGCGCGCGATCCCGTCCTCCAGCGCGATGGAGGCGCGCCAACCCATACAATCCAGACGGCTCACATCCATCAGCTTGCGCAGGGTGCCGTCAGGCTTGCTCGGGTCGGTGGTGATCCGCCCTTCATAGCCCGTCACCTTCGCCACCATCTGCGCCAACTCCAGGATGCTCACATCCTGCCCGGTGCCGACATTGATATGGCTCAGCATCGGCTGCGTGTTGGCGTCATAGGTGGGTTTGTCGAGGTCCAGCACGAAAAGCGACGCCTCGGCCATGTCATCGACATGCAGAAACTCGCGCATCGGCCTGCCCGTGCCCCAGATCGTCACCTCTTCGCGCCCGTCCTGCGCCGCCTCGTGAAAGCGCCGGATCAGGGCGGGCAGGACATGGCTGTTCTCGGGGTGGAAATTGTCACCGGGGCCATAGAGATTGGTCGGCATGACCGAGCGGTAATCGGTGCCATGCTGCCGGGTGTAGCTTTCGCAGAGCTTGATGCCCGCGATCTTGGCGATCGCATAGGGCTCGTTGGTGGGCTCCAGCGGGCCGGTCAGAAGCGCGTCCTCGCGCATCGGTTGCGCGGCCTCGCGCGGGTAGATGCAGGAGGAGCCCAGCTGTAACAACCGCCGCACGCCCGCCCGATAGGCCTGATGGATCACGTTGCATTCGATCATCAGGTTTTCATAAATGAAATCGGCCGGATAGGTGTTGTTGGCGAGGATGCCGCCGACGCGGGCGGCCGCCAGGATCACCACATCGGGGCGCTGATCGGCCATGAAGGCGCGCACGGCGGCCTGATCCGTCAGGTCGAGCTCCGCATGGGTCGCGGTGATGAGCGTGATCGCCTCGCCCGTGTCTCGCCGCGTCTCCAGCCGCCGCAGGATCGCGCCGCCCACCATGCCCCTGTGCCCGGCGATGTAGATCCGCATCGCGCTCACCCGTTCTCGAAACTCACCGGCATGTCCATGCCATGTTCGCGCAGGAGCGCATGGCGCCGCGCGGTGCGCAGGTCATCGGCGACCATCTCGGCGCACATCTCCTGCGCGGTGATCTCGGGCACCCAGCCCAGGTTCTGCTTGGCCTTGGCCGGATCGCCCAGCAAGGTCTCCACCTCGGCGGGGCGGAAATAGCGCGGGTCGATGCGCAAGAGCACATCGCCCGGCTTCACCGCCGGGGCCTTGTTACCGGTCACCGCCGCCACGGTCCCGACCTCTGCAACCCCCGCGCCGGAAAACTCCAGCGTGATGCCCAGCTCCGCCGCCGACCAAGTGATGAACTCGCGCACCGAATATTGCTTGCCCGTGGCGATCACGAAATCCTCGGGCGCGTCCTGTTGCAGCATCATCCACTGCATGCGCACGTAATCCTTGGCATGGCCCCAGTCGCGCAGCGCGTCGATATTGCCCATGTAAAGACATTCCTCCAGCCCCTGCGCGATATTGGCCAGCCCGCGCGTGATCTTGCGGGTCACGAAGGTCTCGCCGCGACGCGGGCTCTCGTGGTTGAAGAGAATGCCGTTACAGGCATACATGCCGTAAGCCTCGCGATAGTTCACCGTGATCCAGTAGGCATAGAGCTTGGCCACCGCATAGGGCGAGCGCGGGTGAAACGGCGTCGTCTCGCTCTGCGGGGTTTCCTGCACGAGGCCATAAAGTTCCGATGTCGAGGCCTGATAGAACCGGGTGCTTTTCTCCAGCCCCAGAAAGCGGATCGCCTCCAAGAGGCGCAACGTGCCCATGCCATCCACATCCGCCGTGTATTCCGGGGCCTCGAAACTGACGGCGACATGGCTCTGCGCGCCGAGGTTATAGACCTCGTCGGGCCGCACCTCGCTCAGGATGCGGGTCAGGTTGGAGCTGTCGGTCAGATCGCCGTAGTGCAGCTTGAAATTCTGGTTGCTTACATGCGGATCCTGATAGAGATGGTCGACGCGCTGCGTGTTGAACAGCGAGGCCCGGCGCTTGATGCCATGCACCTCATAACCCTTTTCCAGAAGAAATTCCGCCAGATAGGATCCGTCCTGCCCGGTGATCCCGGTAATCAGCGCGCGTTTCTTCATGTCTCGCCTTTCAATGCCTTTGTCGAACAGGGGCATCCTGCACCTTTTCTCCGACTGCATGCCATAGAAAAGCCTGTCACCGAAAACGAAATATGAATCGTCACCGAGAACCAATACCGTCCGCAACGCGTTCCGGACTGCGAAAACATGCATGGGCGGATGATGCGGCTGTCCTGGAAGGCCGAGCCCACGTGACAGAGATATCACAGCCCCTCGCGACCGGTTGCCGACGATCACCTTATGGTGTTCCCTTCGTGAGGATTTCTGGTAACTGACTGTCATGCAGGGGCTGTCGAACAAAGGTTTCGGAATGGTGTTGGCGGTCGGGCTCTGCGCGACCGGTCCTGCTTTGGCCGAGGACGAGAAGCGGATCGAGACCGGCTATAACAGCTATGGCTATCCCGGCATGATCGACATGCCCGTGGCCACCAGCCGGCCCGATGGCGAGCTGGCCTTCTCGGTCAGCTATTTCGCCGAGCAGTTGCGCAACACGATGACCTTCCAGATTCTGCCGCGCCTGTCGGGCAGTTTCCGCTATTCCGTGCTCGACGAAGTCGTGAGCGGCGATCCGGTGAACAACAAGCTCTTTGATCGCAGCTTCTCGCTGCATTTCCGCTTTGCCGACGAGACCGAATTCCGTCCCGCGCTCGCGGTCGGGCTCAACGACTTTCTCGGCACCGGCGTCTATTCCTCGGAATATCTGGTCGCGACCAAGACCCTGGGCGACTCGGTCCGGGTGACCGGTGGGATCGGCTGGGGGCGGCTTGGCGGGGTCGGTGGTTTCACCAATCCGCTCGGCATCCTCGACAAGCGCTTCGAGACCCGCCCGGCGCGGGATTTCCAGCAAGGCGGCGACGTGGAGGCGGCGCAGTTCTTTCGCGGCGACGCGGCGTTCTTCGGCGGCATCGAATGGCAGGCCACGAAAAAGCTGAAGCTCACTGCGGAATATTCCTCGGACGATCATCCCGAAGAGGATCCGTTGGCCTTCGAGCGCGAGACGCAGCTGAATTTCGGGGCCACCTACAAGATCGGCCCGATGACCGACCTGTCGCTGCGCTATCTCTATGGCAGCGAGATCGGGGTGCAGATCACCACCGCGGTGAACCCCAAGAACCGGCCCGATCACGGCGGCCGCGATCCGGCCCCGCCGCCGGTTCTGCTGCGCGCCGCGCAGAGCGATGCCGCCCTGTCCTGGTCAGGCAGCATCGAGGCGCAAACCGATCTGCGCGACCGTCTTGCAGCGGCGCTTCAGGATCAGGGGATGCGCTTGCACGGGTTCTCGATCGCCGGGCGCAGCGCGCGGGTCGAGATCGAGAACACCGTCTATCACCAGGAGGCCCAGGCCATCGGGCGCACGGCGCGGGTGCTCTCGCGGCTGATGCCGACGCAGGTCGACGGCTTCGAGATCACGCTGGTCGATGTAGGCCTGCCGGTCACCGAACTGCATATCGCGCGCGACGACATGGAGCGGCTTGCGCATGATGTCGATGGCAGCGTGGAAAGTTTCGTGCGGACGCGCATCTTCTCGCCCGACGGGCCGAGCCGCCCGCTGGCCGGGCGCTATCCGGATTTCCAGTGGGACCTGACCCCCTATCTCAGCCCCAGCTATTTCGACCCCGACAATCCGGTGCGGGCCGATCTCGGCGCGCAGCTCGAGCTGACCTATCAGCCGAGGCCGGGGCTCGAGTTCTCGGGGATCCTGCGCCAGAAGGCGGTGGGCAATCTCGACGAGGCGACGCGGAAATCGGATTCGGTGCTGCCGCGGGTGCGCAGCGAGTTCACGATTTACGACCGCGAGGGCGAGAATTTGGCGCTCATGCAGCTCACGGCGGCGCAGTATTTCAAGCCCGGCCGCGATCTCTATGGCCGGGTCACGGCAGGCTATATGGAGCGCATGTTCGGCGGCATCTCCGGGGAGCTTCTGTGGAAGCGCAATGACAGCCCCTTCGCCCTCGGAATCGAGGCCAACTATGTCAAGCAGCGCGATTTCGACCAGCGCTTCGGGTTTCGCGATTACGAGGTCGCGACCGGTCATGCCTCGGCCTATTGGGACATGGGCAACGGGTTTCACGCCCAGCTCGATGCCGGGCGCTACCTTGCGGGCGACTGGGGCGGCACCTTCACGCTGGACCGCGAATTCGGCAATGGCTGGCGGATCGGGGCCTTCGCGACCCTCACCGATGTGCCCTTTGACACGTTCGGCGAGGGATCCTTCGACAAGGGGATCCGCCTGACGGTGCCGCTGGCCTGGCTGATCGGGGAGCCCAACAAGCGCGATTTCAGCACGACGATCCGCCCGGTCCAGCGGGATGGCGGGGCGCGGCTCGACGTGCCGGGGCGGCTTTACGACCGGGTTCGTCCCTTGCAGAAACCCGCCTTGCGCGACGGTTGGGGAAGGTTCTGGCGATGACACCCGATTTCAGGCCCTCCCTGCGGTGGCTCGGCTCGGCGGCGGGCCTCGCGGTGCTGTTGCTTGGCGGTTGCGACCGGGTGACCGGAGCACTCGACATCACCGGCCAGATTGCCGCCCAGACCCCGCAGCCGGTTGGCCCGGAGCGTCTGCGCGTGACCCTGCCCGCGCGGGGTGCCAGCGCCACCCTGGCTCCGGTGGCCCGCAATGGCGACGTGACCGTCTGGCAGACGCGCGACGGCATCACGCTGAGTTTCCACGACGGTCTGCTGATCGGCACCCGGGGCCTGGGGGACGATCTGATGTCCGCCGATGTCGAAGGCACGCAGGCGATGCTGCGCGCGCCCGCCACCGATCTCTATCATCTGCATGTGCGCACCTATCTCGGCGGCGAGGACCAGACCCTCTATCGTCGCTATCACTGCCGCGAGACGGGACGGGCGGACAGCGATCTGAGCGTGGCTGACGAGACCCGCCGTACCCGCCGCATAGAGGTGAGTTGCACCGCGCCGGATGGTGCGCTGACCAATATCTACTGGCTCGACCGGTCGGGCGGGATCGTGAAATCCCGGCAATGGGTCAGCCCGGCGGTCGGCTACATGGACGTCGAGCCCGCAGCCACCTCGGTTTCGGTTGCGGTGGGGTCGAATGGCGAGGGGTAAAGTGCCGACTGAGGTCTGTCTGATAACCTGACACTAAAACGCCCCGCTGAAAGGCGGGGCGTTTGATGTCGTATCTTCAGCCTTTGGGGCGGAGACTCAGTTCGTGGTTGTGGTCGAGGACGAGCTGCCACCCGAAGCGATCGCGATGACCGCGACACCAACGCCGACTGCCCCGGCCGCAGCCGCGCCACCCAGACCGCCTTCCAGACCAGCCCCGCCGATGCATTGCACCTCCAGCAACTGGCCGCCGTTGCTGAAGTTTGCCGAGGAGAAGGCCCCGCCGCAGGCGTTGATTCGCGATGCCATTTCCATGGCGGTTTCGTTGCCCTGACGCACGGCGGTTTGCTGTGCCACGGCGGGCAATGCGGTTGTCAGACCAGCGGCAAGTGCGAGTGCGGAAAGTGCATAGTTTTTCATGGCGTAAAATCCCTTTTACAGTTCATTGCCGAACATACACACAATCCAGCCCGAAGAAAATAGATGTTTGCGAAATTTGCGCGCTCTGACATGTTCTTGCCCATCTTTGTTGCAGCGGGGCCAGACGGTGGTCCCAGGCGGTGTCCGTTTCGGCGCGGCAGCCGTGGAAATTGCATGGTAAAGCGGTGGCTTATGCGGCTATCAAGGAAAGATCGCAATCTACAGAAACCGGTCTGAACAGCCCTCATGTCGCGCCGTATCCTCATCACCGGGACCGCCGGATTCATCGGCTTCCACCTCGCCCGCCTGCTGCTGGCCGAAGGGATCGTCGTGCATGGCTATGACGGGATGACCGACTATTACGATGTCGAACTCAAGCGTCGCCGCCATGCGTTGTTGCAGGCCATGCCCGGCTTTTCGGCCACCGAGGCGATGCTCGAGGACCGCGCCGCGCTCGATGCCGCGATCGATGGTTTCGCGCCAGACGAGATCGTGCATCTCGCCGCCCAGGCCGGGGTGCGCTACAGCCTGGAGAATCCGCGCGCCTATCTCGATGCCAATGTCCTGGGCACGTTCAACGTGATGGAGGCCGCGCGCCGCCATGCGGTGCGGCATCTGATGATGGCCTCGACCAGTTCGGTCTATGGTGCCAATCCCGAGATGCCCTATGCCGAGACGATGCAGGCCGACCACCCGATGACGATCTATGCCGCCACCAAGAAGGCCACCGAGAGCATGGGCCATGCCTATGCCCATCTGTGGGGTCTGCCCACCACCATGTTCCGCTTTTTCACCGTCTACGGCCCCTGGGGACGGCCCGACATGGCGCTGTTCAAGTTCGTCGAGGCGATTCTCGCGGACCGACCGATCGACATCTACAATCACGGCGAGATGTATCGCGATTTCACCTATGTGGGCGATCTCGTCCGCGGCATCCGGCTGTTGCTCGACACGCCGCCGCCGCAGGTGGAGGGGCGGGACACACCGCCGCTCGAGGGCGACAGCCTCTCGCCCGTGGCACCCTGGCGTGTGGTCAATATCGGCAATTCCGAAAAGGTGCGGCTCCTCGATTTCGTCGAGGCGATCGAGGCCGAGCTCGGGGTCGCGGCGCGGCGCAACCTGATGCCGATGCAGCCCGGCGACGTGCCCGCCACCTGGGCCGATGCGTCGCTCTTGCAGGCGCTGACCGGCTATCGCCCGCAGACCGATATCCGCGACGGGATCGCGGCGTTCGTGGCCTGGTACAGGGAGCATTACAGGCAATAAGCTGGGCACCAGTGACGCCCTGAACGGCATCGGGCGCACCTTGTCCGGCGCGCCCGATCCTGCTGCATGACCTTCGGGTCAGACGATGTCGATGTAATTCTCGAGGCCGGTCGTCTCGGTGACGCCCAGCAGTTCGAACGGCATTGCCAACTTGTTTGGGCGTGGGCTTTCGCATAGTCAGCCGGGATGAAGATACCTTGCACGATGCCTCGCCTGAAAGGCTACCGCTTCCCTCGTGAAATCGTCGCCTATGCGGTCTGGGCGTA
>NZ_BDIY01000044.1 GCF_002072155.1 Roseovarius sp. A-2
CGTGTAGATTTGTCCATGGTGAGCGGTGGCTCCTCGAAATCCAGAATTTTGGCTTCGACACTCAAAATCTACACGATTTCATAACTTTACGCCACTCTCACCGCCTCTTCATGAATTTTCCGGGCTAGAATACCTCTACAAACTGGAATCCGTCGAGGAACGCGCAGCGCAGGCTTTTGCAGCATCGCGCGGCTGCGTCACCGCGCTGAACGTGGATATCATCCCGAACCTGCACCCCCGCGAGCGCAGTGGCCCCAAGCGCCTGATCTCGGCCATCGAGAATCGTCGCATCTTCGAACAGGACACCCGGTTGATCCAGCAACACAACGTGGCCGCCTCCAGGCGTGTTTCATGGATTTCGAGTACGCAGAGGCGGCGAGTCCCGACAGGGCCGGAGAAAATGGCCCGGGAGGATGGAAGGGCGAACGGATGCGCGAAGTAGTTCATATGTGTCTTTCCTTGTTGTAAGTGATCCATGCGGGTCTGCCAGTCCAATTGGAATTGGCCATGTCAGCATCGGCGTCGTCTTGCACCGCACCAGAGCGGTGCCGTGAATGTCGATCAGGGCTTCCCGCGTTGCAGGTTGCAGGATGCGACCCGGCTGTGTTGGAGCGGGGTCAGCATCGCTGTTCGAAATCTACGTTGTCGGTGAGCCCTTCTGGTTTGATGCGATGAGCGCGGGCCGCAGCCTCTCGGCATAGCGGGTTGCGAATGCCGCGCCATGTCTCGCATCGCCGTCGATCATGACTTGCTCGATATCGATCTCGAGCATGCCAAAAAACCAGTAGAACCTGACAGTCAGGTGCGAAATCTGGCCGGTCGGATCCGCACAGCGCAGCCCGGACTCGAATAGCCCCCCACCCAAATCCACGACCTGGATTACGGATATGACGGTGAGGTCGGCGACATGATCGCCGCCGATTGGAAATCGTGGAGTGAAGCATTTTGTTTTCCTTTCCGGGATGTTGATCTGCGGGCTGTTTCATGACGTTGCGTCACCCAACCGCGCCCCGAGTGCACACTGCTCATGCGGACCAGGAACAGATGAGCGGGCCATGCTCGGCTTCGGCGGCCAAAAGATCGCTGACAATGCGCAGGTAGACCGGCAGGTATTGCGCATAAGCGACCTCGGGGCGGCGCACGCAGAAGCCCTCGGGCAGCGTGTCGGGAACATCCGACCGTGACAGGCCGACTGCGATCATCTGGCGCGCCAGGCGGACCGCGACCCTGTCGAGCACATCTGCATCGACCAGGAAATCGTCATAGCCCTCATATGCCGGCTCGGGGTTCTGATCGAAGAAGAGATACTGGAATTCCCAGTGGTTGCGCAGATAGTGCACGTACTCTTCAGATCCACGCTGGTAGAATTCGACATCGAGGCCCATGGCATCGTCCTTTCGCTACGCGGTGGGAGAATTGCCTCCCTTTGAAGCCGCTGATTGGAAAGTGGGAACGTTTCCGGTGGCGGAAAAACCAAAATGGCCTGATCGGCGAGTATTTATGCGATCGTCAGTTCCGGGGCTCCGAAAAGATGGCGGGTGGGTTTTCACCAAGAGACCGATGATTGATCCAGGACATTGATGAGGCAGGATTAAAGAGGGGCAGGGGCCGTTTCGGCCTGCGCGCCTTTTGGCGGACGCGCAGGTCGAAACGCCCCCACCGGTAAAAAGGGAAGGGGTAGGGCCGCGCGCCGAAACTCAGCAAAGGAGAGCCTTTGATGCTCCATACATCCACTTCCTCTTTCATCGCGGACCCCGGTACCGATTGGCGCAATCACCTGTCGCATGGCGACGTGGTCATGTTCCGTTTTCCCGGTGCCGGACAGGCCGCAACAGCCAACCCGGCGCCACGGCCCTGTCTCGTCCTCGACATCGAGGTCACGGCCGGTCGACGCTGCGCCGTGCTAGCACCTGCCTTTCCGGCCCGCCGCCCGGCGGGCCATGGCCGGGCGGTCTCGATCACCCGGCGGGCCGAGTATCGCGCCGCAGGACTCGATCGACCCACACGGTTCGCTATCAAAGCGCGGCTGCTGGTGCCGCTGGCGCATGACGGTTTTTTTGCGTCGGAAACGACCGGCACGCCAGTGATTGGGCGCCTGGACGGAGCCGCGGTCGAGCAGATGCACGCCGAGTGCGCCCGTCTGCATGCGCCGCGCGATATTCGCAGCGATCGGGCGCATGCTCGCGAGCGCCCTCCGCTTCGTCGCGAGCGCTTGCGCGGGCGTGATTTTACCGTCGAGCGACGCCATCCGCGCCGGCCGATCCCGATGTCGCAGGTTTCCGCAGCGCGCAGCAGATCCTGAAATCCTCCCGGGCGGTGCGTGATGCGCATCGCTCCATCTTCCGGCACCTGCGCGGTGCCGGTTTTCTCCCCCATCTCAGTAAGAAAGCCATCCTCATGACCCAATCTTCAACCACTCGCGGCCCGCAAATCCCTGCGATCCTCCTCTTTCGTCGCATTGCACCGACCGTTGCACAGGACCTCTCGAGCCAGCTGCACCGCGCGGGGCTCGTCAATGCCAACGACCTGATCTGGGCCCTGACAACCGGCCTCAGCAGCTTCGCAAAGGGGCGCGGCGTCTGCCTCGCGACGGGTTTTCCGAAAGCCTGGCCCGAAGCGCTGCGGGCGCTGCGCACGGCGTGCAGCGAGGCCGAGTGGGAGCGGTTTCTGGTCCAAACCGCCACCGCGCCGCAGGCGACGCCACGCCAGATCGCGCGCGGCGCGGCGCAGATGGTCGCGATTCTCGAAGCGCTGAGCGAAGCCGTGCGGCTGAGTCCGCAGATCGCCACCGCGCTCGGGACATGGATCATCACCGCGGTGGTTATCGCGCATTCCGGCCCGCTCGACGCCGATCTCAGCCTCGAAGATCTCGCAGACTGTTTCTGAGCCCGACACCGTCCGGCCCTCAGTGGGCCGGACGAACAGGCTTGAGGATATACTGCAGCTTGACAAGGAACTGCGCCCTGGCGTGGTTCGAGTCCGCGTCCTCCTGCGAGAATCGGGCGGCGTCCAAGGCCCTGACCAGCCGCTTCAGATGCAGTTTCGGGACATCGTGGAGATGGGCCATGTGTGTGAGCGACCGGCCGTGCAGCATCTCGGTATGCGGATAGGATCCGCTGGGGTCCGGATCCTCTGGCAACATGCATGGCGCTCGGTCAGGGTGAACCGGCCGACCTTGTCGAAGGAGCCTTTCGGGTGGGACAGGCGCCATTTGCGCTTGTGCGCCTCATGGGCCGCAGCCAGCGCTGCCTGCGAATAGCCCTGCTGGAGCAGCAAAATCATGGATGATTTTCAAAAGCATCGAATTTTCCTTTTCGAATCGGAATGACCGGCGGGTTTGCCGACTTGTCGCCCGTGTCGGAGACGTCGATGCGGGAATGAGCCCCGGCGTGCCTCTGAACAGAAAATGGATGCACCAGATCTGAACGGAAATATTCGGTTGAAAATTCGGCGTGATGCGGCGTCACACGCCCCCAAAACCCCCACCTCTCCTGGCCGCCAGGCCTCTTTCAGGAGATTCCTGATTCTCTTGATTCAATACCGCGTCTATTCTCTCGCAATTTTAAAGCCTTGCAGATTTCGTGACGCAGAAAGCCCGCAAGATGACGCAATTTCCCCGCACAATGACGCAAAATCCCCGCGACGGGATTTGCGGGTGCGGCATTCCCTTCTCCGCAGTCGCGCAAGGGTGGCGCGCAATTTCATGCGGCGTCGACGCATGTGTCGGGATGGTCGCTCAATGCGAAGGGGTGAGTTTCTGTTGCATGACGACCAACGCTGTTTTCATGAAAAAAGAAAAAACTGCACTGCCGCCTTCCGCGAGGATTCGGATCGATCAATATCCTGATTACGACGGACGTGCATCACGTTGCCGTCGCGAGAATTCGTCACCGGCGCCCATCGAAAGGAGGCAACTGAACGCCGGGGATATCCGTATCGTCAGTGAAGAAGGCAGCGCGCTGCCGGGAGTTGATCACTCCCGCACGAAGATGAGCGGAGGACGGGGTCAAGCGGCTGGGAACATGAAATCCTGCACACCGCTCGGAGGCGGTCCGCCATGGCGGACCTCCGTCAGTCCTGTCCACCGGCGGGGCGCAGTCGGGTGGGGAGCGGTGGCTTCCCACTTCATCATGCACCATCGCGCGCTGAAGCGGCAATCAGTGTATGAAAGCAATTAAAACACCAGATCACTGCGGGGCCGGGTGAAGCACCTCGAAACTCTTCACGAATTGCCAGTTCGTATGGCCCCGAGCAAGACCGGGGGCAAGCGTCCGAATTCCAAGCGGGCTTCCGGAACCCCGTGCACATCTCCGGAAATCTGCTGACAATTCCAAAAACACCCCCAGACATAAATCGGCGATATGCATGGTGGCGTTCCTGGAAACCGGCGCATCAGACCGGAAATCTGCTGCCATCTTTGGAAATTTGCGGCCACGAGCAAAGGCCGGGACCAGAGCGTACAGCGGTCACCAAAAGACCGTGATCGCGGTCTTGCGTCATGATGGTCGTCGGAGGTGGTTCAGGCGTTCTGCGGGACCGGCGGCGCGGTCCCGCAGGCCAGCAGCCGATTGAGACGGATGCTGGTGCCGTATTTCCCGCGCAGCCACTCTGCGGCATCGACGGGATTGACGCGGACTGAGGCGCGGACATTGCGGGTCGGCAGGCCGCTATCGAGCCAGCGGTCGACGGTGCGCAGCGACCTCCCCGAGCGCCTGGCAAGCGCCTGTCGGCTGAGCAGGTCGCTCATGTAGCGCATATAAAGCTCGGGCCTTGGCACAGGACCTTGCTCGCAGGCCCAGGCATCGGGCCAGGCGATCAAGTAGCTTCCGAATTTCTCTGCGCGCAGCTCGCCGGATTTGATCATCTCGTAAACGGTCCGTTCCGAGAAGGAAAAGTGCCGGGCGCAATCGGTCACGCTGAGGAAGGGGAGAGCCATGGTCATGAACCGGATTTAGGTCCCGCAAAACCCGTCCGGAAATGCGCCAGTCGGCGCGCGAGGTGAGATGCCATAACCGCTCCGGTTTTGAATCCCGCGAGATTTTTCCTCTCTCCCGTGTGGAGAGGAAAAACTCTTCGGCATTCAAGGGACAACGACATGCTCACCATGCTGGATTTTTACGAATCCCCCGAGGCGCGGGATGCGCCCTACAAGACAAGGCTCGAGATCAAGAAGCTGCCAAAACGCCTGCGTCTCGATGAGGTCGAGGATCTCGTGGAGTTTTCCGCGGACCTGAAGACCTTTGAGGACGAGATTGCGCCGTCCGGCGAGGCAATCTTCGCGCGCGCGAACAAACCGAAGACGGCCAGAGACCAGGCAAACTCGCGCATCCGGACGGTTCTGGGTCAGTTTCTCGCGGCGCGTTCGGAGATGCCGGCAAGTGCTGACCATCCGGATTACGAGATCGTCGAAGCCTGGGTTCGTGACAACGAAGGCTTCGTCGCCAAAGGAGATCTCTTTCCTCAGGGTCGGAGCGCGGCTATTGCTATGCTGCGCAAATGGTTCGGCGATATAGCTCTCCGCGACATCACCGTCACTGACGTACAGGCTGTACTGGCCCGAATGCCATCGGCCAAGCGCCGAAGCTTCGGCAGTGCGCTGGCCTTCATTGACCGCCTGAATGCCAATGCGTCCGGGTTGCCGCCCGAGGTTGCCACCTGTCTGCCGCGTGTGTCACTGCGTGTAGCGGACCCGGATAAACCGGTCTTCTGGCCGGATCTGCCCGCACCGTTGCGGAGGTCTGCCACGGCGGTCTTCGATGCTCTGCTGATGCAAACCACGGCCCAGGCCGATGCGGCACTTGCCCGCATCAAGGCGGGTGAAGATTCTGAAATTGTCGCGGCCGAGGTGAATGCCGCGCGTTCCAAAGATGTGACCAACCCCGCAAAATGGCGCGAGGGGCAGCAGGGCCATGTGAGCTGGCTCTATCGCGGCGCGCTACGGCGCGGTCGTCGACCACAATGCCTGGAAGACCTGCTCACCCTCGACACGTTCGAAGCCGCACTCGATGCGCATGCCGCAGCTGTAAAGGCGGGTCAGGTTCGCCCCGCTCTGGAAACCACGACCTTGAAGACCCGTTTCACCGGGATCATCCAGATCGCAGCCAAGGGGTTGAAAGACCCCAAACTTGCCGCATCTCTGCAGATCCTGCGCAACACGCGCGAGGTCGAGGTCAACAATCCATATGTGAAAGGCCTCTCGAAAGGGGCCGACGCCCTGATCGATACGCTGCATGACGGCGGGGATGCGCTCTATCGTCGGATCGTCACCGCCCCGGACATCATTGCCGAAGAGGTGCGCGCGCGGCTTGAGCCCTGGGAGGGCATGCCTCGCAACAAGCGACTCGAGACCCTCAAGCTGGGAGCATCGGCCGCAATTTGGGCCCTGCAGCTCTGTCGTCCGCGCCGCCGCGCCAATGTGATGTTCGAGCGCCTGCGCGCCGCGCGCGATCCGGTCACGCGCATCGCGTTGCATGCAAGGACACTGCGGGAAGAGGGCCGTGACTATGTTTCGCTGACACCCAAGGGCGAAGTGAAGAACCTCAGGAAACTGGAATTCGTGATCCGCGCGCAGGACGCCGAAATCCTGCGCTGGTGGATCGAGGATCTGCGCCCGCTCTACCTCGAAACCCGCGAGATCGCCGACAGCTGCTATCTTTTTCCCGGAGCCGCGAGCCCGCGCAACCTGCGCACGGGGCTCGATCTTCCGCCCGGCTGCGTGAGCGCAGCCTGGTTTGCCGAGGCATGGAACGCAGGTGCCGAGATCGTCGGGCTGCGCCTCACGACCCACCAGGCCCGTCATAGTGCGGCGGTCATCTGGCTTGCCCGCCATCCGGGTGATTTTGCCGGTGCCGCGGCCCTCATCGGCTCGAGCGAACGAATCGTGCGCGAGAAATACGGCGCCGACGACAACGCCGGTGTGGCCGCCGAAGCCCGCGCCGATAGCTACAACACATACGGATAAAAAGGATAGTCCATGCCCAAGCTCGAAAATATCAAAGCGAAACTGCGCGCCGCGCGCGCCATTCCACCCGCGGTCCGTGCGGCCATGTCCCGCGTGCCAGACAGCATCGAACCGGGGGCGATCGACGTGATGAATCGTTTCTACGAAGCATTGCGGCGGCATCGGCAGGAGCACGACTGTCCGCCCCGCGCCTGTTTCGATCAAGCGGCAAAAAGCGAGCCTACCCTCGGCACGCTTCTGCGCGGGCTCGAGCGCTTCGCGCCCGATCTGAACCTCGCCGAAGGCCGCGCCGCCCGCACGGCCTGGTACAAGCGCCGCAAGGGAGCGCCAGCGAAACCAGCCGCTGCGACGAATTCCACGGAAATAGCGAGGCCACCGGCGCAGTGGCCCTCTGCCTGGCATACCGCCCATGCCCGACTGTTCGCCGAGAGCCCGAAAGAAAGCACCGCCAAGCGCCATGTCAGTAGCCTAAACCGCTGCGCAGAGGAGTTGGACAGGCTTGGACTGACCCCCATTCCGGACCGGTTTCGGGCACTTGTTCTGAGTGAGGCCTTTTCCGCCCAGGGGCTCTCGCCACGTACGGTGCGCAACTATCTCGGCGCGTTTGTGCGCCTGGCCCAATGTCTCGACGCCGATCCGAGCACATTGGATGGCCTCGCCAATATCTTTGATATCTGGGTCGCCCGGGCCGCCCGGGCCCCAAAGCACAAGGATCTCAAGCTTGATACCTTTGCGGAGAACGGCGGTTCCTGGCAGGGACTTCTCGACACGGCATTGGATCTCTGCACCGGTATGGATGCGGCCGGAGGATCCTGGCGGGCTTCGGACGAGCGTGCGCGTCTGCAAGCTTGCGTACTGCTGATCGCGCTCAACACCAATGCCCGTACCGGCGATATCGCCGCCTGGCGACTTGGTGAAGAGTTGAAACGACGCGAAGACGGCAGCTGGTCACTGCGCTATCTGTCGATCAAGACCGGCAAATCGGTGAAGTTCAGCCGCCTGTGGCCGGAAACACATGCCGCCCTCGATGCATTGCTGCTGGCCGGCCGTCCGGAGCGGATGCTCACGGCCCGCTACGCCACCTTCTACGGGTGCAGCTGGATGCGCCACACCCGCAAGCCCGTACCCGCGAAATACCCAAGTGCACTCATCAAAGAGATCACAACTGTTTCTGCGCATCCGCTTCGCACGTTGGCGGCTGATGTACTGCGGCGTATTGATCCGGGCGAGAGCCCCCGCAAGATCGCGGCCTGGCTCGGACATCACGATCCGCGCAGCCAGGAAGCATACACCCTCGCCGCGACGGGTCGCGCACAGAGCGATGCCTGGGCGAAAGAAAGGATAGCGATTCGCAAGGGGTGAACGCTTTTTAAAACGCAGGTCGGACGTGGAGTGAGAGACGTGACACCATTCATGACGATCCCATAAAGACCCGGATTGTCATGGTTTTCCAGCCGCGTGTGACGCGTCAGGGATTGGCCCGGGGCGGGCGTCAATGCATGATCTCCTCAGAGCGTGCCCGAGGGGGTTTCCCGGCACGTGCGCGGGCCCGATAATGCGCGACGCGTGCCGCGCTCGAAGCGCCGATGGACAGCAGCACCAGTGCATCGCGAGAGTTCTCCTTTGTCGGGTTTTGCAGCAAGTTCAGAGCCGCCCGCTCTGACATCCGTCCGAAGGGACGCATCAGATCAGCAGCGCTCAGGGCACATTCTTCGTCTGAAAGGTCTGTGAGGTGCGCCCTGAGCAGGCGGTTCTTTTGTTTGAACGCGGCGATGTCAGTTTCAATCGCGTCGCGCGCCCAGATTTGTCCACCGCTCGGCTGAACGCGCCCCATCACGGCCGCTATCACGTTGCTTCCCGTCACAAGAAAATGTTCGTAGCGGCACTGAAGATCGGCTGAGCGCTCAACTCCGCTTGTGTCACCTTGCGTCGTGGATCAGTGTCCGCAAGGCGTCCATCGCGATAGAGATCGACCACGCTTCTGGCGAAGCTCTGGCCTGTGCCTCCCGCGAATTCCGATGCCAGCGGCTCTGCGGATCGGTGTCTCTCGGAAAGCACCGCTTTGTCGCAGATTGCAACTGCGTCGATCATAACGTTCTGCGCATGCCGCCGTCCGCGCTGCGATCCGTCGGCCGCGAGCGTCAGAGCGATATCTTCTGATGCCGCGGCCAGATAGCCCAGTGCCTCCATCCCGAACGCGCCCGGGGCCGACAGCTTTCAGGTCAGCGTCGCATGAGCGGCGCGCTTTGCCTTATACATCCGTGCGGTGCCGGGATTACGCATATCAGCCCGCTCCAGAATTCCGGCAATGGCGGCATGAGATGTCTCCAGCACCTGTGTCGTGAGTTGCGGCAACCGGTCGCGCGAATCTGAAAGTTTTGGTGCCAGGCGGAAGTCGTCTTCGGCGATCTGACCCGAGGCACGCAGCTCGGAAGCCGCCTCGAAATAGGTCGCGCCATGCGCGACCGCGCACGGGATGATCGGTGAGAGGGAAGGGCCCGAGGTCAATTTTCTATCTCCTTTTGGTGTCGAACAGGAGATGGAGCCCGGGATGCCGCGCCCGCTTGTAACCGAAGCCAAAAAGGGCCCGGAGCTTCCGAAAATCAGCGTGACAGGTTCAGCGCCGCCAATCCATGGCGCACGAAACCACCGTCGAAATAGTGAAGCCTGGGACTGGTGTTTGGCCCTGCGCGTCTTCTTGCGAACGCGCAGGGCCAAACACCCTCTCCCGGATAGGGCAACCCGGTGCGTTGCAACAGTAAAGGAGAACACTATGCCTGAGCCTCATAAAACGATCAAAACGCCCGGAATTATTGCCGGCTGGCAGGACCGGCTGTCCCCCGGAGACATACTTATGTTCCGGTTTCCGATTACACACCCGATCACCTCCGGATGTCCGGTTCCACGGCCCTGCCTGGTGCTCGATATCGAGATCGTCCACGGTCGACGCTGCGCCCTGTTGTCGCCGGCATTTCCAGCGCACCGGTTCGCGCGGCATAGCCGTCGGATCTCGATTGATCGCAAGGTCGATTGGCGCGCGGCCGGACTGGAGCGGGCAACGCGGTTTTCAATCCGCGCACGTCGGCTCGTGCCGCTCGTACATGACGATTTCGTCATCTCCGCATCCTCAGGAACACCACTTCTCGGTCGGCTGCCGGAGGTGGCGAAAAACCACATGAATGCTGAGCGGGCCCGCATTCATGCTCTGCGCGATATCCGCCGGGATTGTGAGCCGTGTCATGCGCAAAGTGATACTCGACAGGATCGGGGTTTTACCGTCGAGCGACGCAACATCCGTCGACCACTCCCGTTGCCCAGGGCCGGTTCCGAACGCAGCGGCAGGTGATCCCTCCAGAGCAAACTGCGGCCTCTCATCTCACTATCCGGCCCCCGTGGGGCCGGACCGTTCCCCACCTCACTACAAGGATACCATCATGACAAAAGCTCACCCCGAAACCGCCGGCTTGACCCCGATCGTTCCCGCCACAGCGCTGTTTCGCGGCCTCGCCCCGACCTATGCCCGAGAGCTCTCCGGCTACCTGCATCGCATCGGCGTCGTCAACTCCAGCGACGCCATTCGAGCCCTGCTCATCGGTCTGGAGCAATTCTCTGCGGAGCGTAATGTCTCGCTCACCGCAGTTTACCCGGTCGCCTGGCCCGAGGCGCTGCAATACTTGTGCGACGCCCGCAGTGAGGAAGAATGGGCCATTCTTCTGTCGCAAACACCCGCCGCGCCGCAGGCGGCGGCGCACAAGATCAGCCGCGGTGCGTCGCAGATGGTTCAGAGCCTGGACGCATCATGCGACTCGACAGGCATGAGCCCACGTATCGCTGTTCTGCTGGGGATTTGGGTTCTCACAGCCGTCGTCATCGCCCATTCCGGTCCTGTCGATGCAGATATCACTCTCAAGGATCTTGCCAAGTCCTGATCGGATTTCGCGCGGGCCGTGACGGGCCGCGCGGCCCCGGATCGCTGGATGCCGTGGTGGTGTTGTCACGTTAGCGGGCCTGAGGTTGCTGGTGTAGCGATGTCCGCATAGGTGATGCTGATGCAAACTCAAAAGATCACTTACAAACGCCACCGGTTTCCGCCTCAGATCATCGCTCATGTTGTCTGGCTCTACGTCCGGTTCAACTTGAGCCTGCGCGAGGTCGAGGA
>NZ_BDIY01000045.1 GCF_002072155.1 Roseovarius sp. A-2
CCGAGACGATGCCTCTTTATGGTTCCATTCTCGAAGGTCGTCTCGACAATAATCCGCACGTCCATGGTAGTTCCCCCCTCAATGAACCACTAGCATACACAGACACCCCCAAGTTTTGCCCACTCCCCCAAACTGCTGTGCCAGCGCGCGCGTCGCCTCCTTCGCAGCAATGACGGACTGGTCATGCCATGCGTCCTTGAACTCCTGATATTCAATTGCAATCGTCGAGATGTTCGAGGTGTCGACGCCGAAATAGTGAGCGCAGGCGGCAATTGCGGGGTCCAGTGCGTTCAGGGGTGTCTTAGTCGCGACCGGCACGTTCCTCTCGCCACGCGCACAGTGCGTGACGCCGGCGCGCCTCAGGCCTTGCCCGGTGGACCGCTGGTCCCCCGAACCATGATCTCCGGCGGGATAAGCGCCGCCACGTCCACTGCTTCCTCCGAGGTGATCAGTTGCACGATGGCCTCTGCCGCCCGCGCCCCGATGGTCCGCGCCGGGATGCGCACCGTGCTCAGCGACGGCTCGAACTCCTTCGAGCCCTTGAAGTCTCCGATCCCCGTCACCGTCACCTGCCCAGGCACATCGATCCTGGCGCGGTTCAGCGCGTGAAGCGTGCCCCAGGCCAGCACGTCGTTGCCGCAGATGATCGCCGTCGGCAGACCGCCCTCGGCAATCAACGCCTCAACCGCACTTTTTGCCGTCGCCACGCTGTAGGGCGCCACCAGCTGCCACGCCTCGGGGATGCGGCACCCCACCTCGGCCAGCGCGTCCTTCACCCCGGCAAAGCGCAACGACGCCCGGTCATTGCCCTCTGTTGGCGGAAACATCGCCGCCACGCGCCTGTGCCCCAACTCGGCCACGTGCCGCCCGATCAACGCCCCGGCGGCGTAATTGTCCGACCCCACGCACGGAAACGGCGCCGTGGGCGAAAAGCTCCACAAAAGCAGCGTCGGCATCTCCTGTTGCGCCAGCAAATCCAGCGTGTCCTGCGTATGCGCGATCCCGATCAGCGCCACGCCGTCCACCCGGTGCTCCAGCATCTTGCGCGTCAGGCTGTATTCGCGGTCCAGGTTGAACCCGTGCGAGGCCAGCAGGATCGTGAAGCCAAGCTCCTCCACCGCCTCGGAAAAACTCTGGATCATCTCGGCGAAAATCGCCTGGTCCACCGTCGGCACGATCAGCCCAATCGTGCCGCTGCGAATGCCGTGGATCGTCTGCGCCGCGCGGTTGCGAATATAGCCCAGCCGCCGCACCACGGCGTCGATCTTTTTCCGAGTCGTGGCCTTCACCAGGTCCGGATGATTGAAGCTGCGCGACACCGTCGAAGGCGACACGCGCGCCGCCTTCGCAACGGCAATGATATCGACATTTCTTCTTCCCTTTTCAGCCATTTACCCAGACTTTTGCGATTGAAAATGAAAACATTTGCAATATTGTTTTCATTGCATATCCTTTCAGGTTAATCACGACAAGCCAATGGGAGGATACGGCTTGGAGTTCCTGTTCTACTTCGGCGACGTATTCTCGCCTTTCAACTTCATGCTGCTTCTGATCGGCACCATCGGCGGGCTGATCTTGGGTGCCACGCCGGGCCTGTCGCCGACCATGGCCGTGGCCCTGCTCATTCCCTTCACGTTCAAGCTCGACCCCACGCAGGGCCTCATCCTCTTGGGCGCGGCCTATACCTCGACCGTCGCGGGCGGCGCGGTCAGCGCCATCCTGCTCAAGATCCCCGGCGCGCCCGCCAACATCGCAACCACGCTCGACGGGCACACCATGGCCAAAAACGGCCAGGGCGCGCGGGCGCTGCAACTGTCGTTCATCTCCTCGGCCATCGGGGGGGTCTTCGGCGTGCTTTTGCTGATCTTCCTCACGCCCGTGCTTGCCGAATGGGCGCTTGCCTTCGGGCCGTCGCATCTCTTCTGGCTGGCCATCCTCGGCGTCACCGTCATCGGCTCGCTCGATTCCAGCTCGGTGGTCAAGGGGCTGCTATCTGGCTGCATCGGGCTCTGGCTCGCCACCATCGGGTTCGACGACGTGATGGGCGCCCAGCGCTTCATCTTCCATTCAAGCGTGTCGGGCGGCATCAACATCATCCCTGCCCTGATCGGCCTTTTCGCCATTCCGCAGGTCATCACCATGTTCGCCAAGGGCCGGCACCAGCACGATGCCGAGGTGCTGAAGGTCGAAAAAAGCCCGATCATGGACTCGATCCGCGAGGTCTTCCGCCGCTCGCGTGCGCTGACCATCGGCACGCTCACCGGCTCCTTTATCGGCCTCATCCCCGGCGTCGGCGGCCAGATCGCGGGGCTCGTCGCCTATGACCAGGCCCGTAAGGCCAGCCGCGAACAAAAGAAATTCGGCACCGGCCACAGCGAAGGCGTGATCGCCGCTGAAAGCGCCAACAACGCCATGGTCGGCCCCTCGCTGGTGCCGCTCCTGACACTGTCGATCCCCGGCTCGCCCACTGCCGCGGTGCTGCTGGGCGGCCTGCTGATCCACGGCATCTTCCCGGGCAGCGACCTTTTCGAGAACTATCCGGATGTCGCCTGGACCTTCATCAACTCCATGCTGATCGGCCAGATCCTGATGTGCATCTTCGGGCTATACGTGGCCGGGCTGGCGGCCCGCGTGGCCCAGGTGCCCAACGCGGTCATGGCCGCCGTGGTGCTGGCCCTTGCGGTCTTCGGCAGCTACTCGGTGCAGACCTCCATGGGCGATGTCTACATCATGGCCGCCCTGGGCACCGGCATGTATTTCCTCGAACGCTTCGGCTTTTCCGCCGCGCCGCTGGTGCTGGGCCTCATCCTCGGCCCCATCGCCGAGGCCAATTTCGTGCAAGGCGCCATGATCGCCAACGCCACCTCCAGCATGGGCAGCTACTTCTTCACCGGCACGCTGAACCTCACGCTGATCGGCATCGTCGTGGCCTCCATCGCCTACTCGATCTGGATGGAACTGCGCCAGCGCCGCTATCTCAGCAAGGAAGACACCCTCGAACGCGAGGAGCAGATCACATGACGAACCTGCCCCGCACGCAGCACATCGTCGCGAGCGGCCTTGTCGCCGCGGTGGGCGTCTGGGTCGCCTGGCTCAGCTTCACCGGCGAGCCCGCCCGCGCGTTCCTCTTTCCGCGCATCATCTCGGTGGCCTTCGTGGCTCTGGCCTTGTGGACCTTCGGCAAGGCGCTGCTGGGCAAGACCAAGGTCGGCCCCGGCCTCAGCCGCACCGCGACCCTGAACATCCTGCCCGGCATCGTGGTCATGCTGATCTACGTCTTCTGGGCCGCGCCCACGCTGGGCTTTTACACCGCGTCCACCATCGCCTTTTTCATCCTGCTGTCCCTCTACGATCCCGCTCCCCATGGCGCGTCGCGTACATGGGTCAAACGAGTGCTGATCACGGCCGGTTTCCTGGCCGTGATGTACGGTCTCTTTGCGCTGCTCTTGGGTGTCTTCACCCCGCGAGAGGTCCTTTTTTGAAAACCAAGAAGCGAAAGACAACTTTCCAAGGGAGGAACCAAGAAATGAAGAAACTGATTGCAGCCGCATCCATTGCGCTCATGGGCCTGGCCGGTGTCGCCACGGCACAGGAAAACTACCCCGAACGCCCCGTCATGCTGATGGTCAGCTACGGTGCCGGCGGCGCCACCGACTTCCAGGCCCGCATCGTCACAATGACGGCGGGCAACGAGGACGCTCTGGGAATGCCCATCGCCATCGTCAACAAGCCCGGCGCGGGCGGCCGCGTCGGCTGGAACTGGCTCGCCACCCAGGTCGAGCCCGACGGCTACACCCTGGGGGCCTACAACGTGCCTCACTTCATCGCCCAGTCCATCGAGGGCGGCGTCGACTACAGCACCGACAGTTTCGAGCCCATCGCCAACTGGGGCGCCGACCCGGCGGTCTTCGTCGTCGGTGCTGACAGCGAGTTCAACTCGATGGAAGACGTAGTGAACTACGCCAAGGAAAACCCGGGCGGCCTCACCTTTTCCGGCGCCGGGCTTTATGTCGGCCACCACATCGCGGCGCTTCAGCTTGAAAAGGCCGCTGGCGTCAAACTGGCTTACATCCCGAACAACGCCGGCGGCGCCGGTGCCATGAAGGCCGTCATCGCCGGCGACGTGCTGGGCGGGGTCAACAACCTGTCCGACGCGTTCCGCGCCGAAAAGGCCGGCAACGTCAAGATCCTCGGTGTCTTCGACAACGAGCGCAGCGACTTCCGGCCCGACGTGCCGACGATGAAGGAACAGGGCTATGACATCGACAACGCCTCGGTCAATTTCCGCGGCGTGATGGTACCCAAGGGCACGCCCCAGCCGATCATCGACAAGCTGGCCGAGATCGTCCCCGCCATGTTCGAGAACGACCGCGTCACGGGCAAGATGGAAGCGGGCGGTTCGCCCATGAACGTCATGACCCGCGACGAGGTGATCGAGATGTGGGCCGCGCGCGAGGAAACTCTCAAGGAACTGCTCTCCGGTCTCTGACCCCCCATGCCACCGGGGCGCGCGCCATGGGCCGCGCGCCCCTCACCAGAAAGGTTTTGCATCATGAACGCCCCTGACCCCATCGCAGACCTGGACGCCATCATCGCGCGCGCGCGCGCCGCTCAAGGCCGATACGAGGCCGAGGGCAGCCAACAGCGCTACGACCGCGCCGCGCAGGCCGTCGCATGGGCGATCATGGAACCGGACCGCAACCGGGAACTGGCCGAACTCGCCGTCCAGACCACGGGCTTGGGCAACCTGCCCGACAAGATCACCAAGAACCACCGCAAGACCCTGGGTCTCATGCGCGACATAAAGGGCGTCATCACCTATGGCGTAATCCGCGACGACGCCGCCACCGGCATCACCGAAATCGCCCGCCCCAAGGGCGTCGTGGCCGCGATCGTGCCCTCGACCAACCCCGCCGCCACGCCTGCCAACAACATCATCAACGCGCTGAAATGCGGCAACGCCATCGTCGTGGCGCCTTCGCCCAAGGGCGTTGCCAGCTGCGAGAAACTGATCGATTTCATCCATGCTGAGTTCGCAAAGATCGGCGAGGATCCCGACCTTGTCAGCATGGTCCCCGCACCCGGCTCCAAGGACAAGACGCAACGCCTGATGGAAACCTGCGACATGGTCGTGGCCACCGGCAGCCAGAACAACGTTCACCGCGCCCAGACCTCCGGCACCCCAGCCGTCGCCGTCGGCGCGGGAAACGCCACCGTCATCGTCGATGAAACCGCCGATCTCGACGCCGCCGCCGAAAAGATCCGCGCGTCGAAAACCTTCGACAACGCCACGTCCTGCTCGTCCGAAAACTCGGTCGTCGTGGTGAACGCCGTGCGCGACGCCTTCATCGCCGCCATGACGCGTGCGGGCGGTGCCGTAGTCGAGGATGAGGCCGCAGTCATCGCCGCCCTCTGGCCCGACGGTCACCTCAACCGTCAGGTCATCGCCCAGGACGCCGACAAGATGATCGACGCGCTGGGGCTGTCGGGCAAGGTCCCCGAGGGCACCGAGTATATCGCCGTGCCCACCGCCCGCATCGGCCCGGAGAACCCGCTATCTGGCGAGAAACTCAGCCGCGTGCTCGCGCTCTATTCAGCCAAGGATTTCGACGACGCCATCCGCATGACCCGCGACATCCAGCTGTTCCAAGGCGCAGGCCATTCCGTCGGCCTGCACAGCACTGACGACGCCCGCCCCATGACGCTGGCCCGCGCCATTCCCACCAGCCGCATCATCGTCAACCAGGCGCATACCTTCGCCACCGGCGGCGCCTTCACCAACGGCATGCCCTTTTCCCTGTCGATGGGCTGCGGCAGCTGGGGCGGCAATTCCATCGACGAGAACGTCCATTGGAAGCATTTCCTGCAATCCACCAGGATCGTGCGCGAAATCCACGCAAACGAGCCCAAGCTCGAGGATATCTTCGCCGACTACTGGAAGGCCGCGGGCCAATGAAGCTCAGCCGCGATACACCGCCCCAAGGCACCGTCCGCGACTGGCTCGCTGCCCGCGCCGACCTTGGTGGCGCCGCCTTCGTCTTCCCTGAGGATGGCAGCCACCTCGACTGGCCCGCGCTTCAGGACGCCGCGCTCGCCTTCGCCCGCGCCCTCACCGCCCGCGGTGCCGCGCGCGGCGAAAGCGTGGCCATCGTCGCCCCGAACAGCCGCGACGGGCTCGTCGCTCTTTACGGTGCCCTTGTCGGCGGCTTTCGCGCCACCATGATCAACCTTGCCGCAGGCCGCGATGCCATCGCCTATGCGCTCGAGCATTCCGAGGCCCGCCTCGCCCTCGTCCACGACGCCTGCGCCGATCAATTCGCCGCTGCCAACAGCACCGGCATCACACCCGTACCATTGTCCGAACAGGCAGAGGCCGACCTGCATCCGGTCAAACCCGACGACCACGCCCTCCTGATGTACACCTCCGGCACCACCGGCCGCCCCAAGGGCGTGCTGCACACTCATGCCAGCCTGCTGGCAGGGGGCTGGGCGACCACCATCGCCCACGACCTTTCCAAGGCCGACCGCGGTTTCTGCATCCTGCCGATCTACCACATCAATGGCCTCTGCGTGACCGTCATGGGCAGCCTCGTCTCCGGCGGCTCCCTCGCCGTCACGTCGAAATTCTCCGCCTCGCGGTTCTGGGAACAGGCCGCGACTGCCGAAATCACCTGGTTCTCCGCCGTGCCCACCATCATCTCGCACCTGCTGCACGGTACCGAAGAGCCCAGCCCCGAGGTTCGCGATCGCCTCCGTTTCGGCCGCTCGGCCTCCTCGGCACTCGCTGTCGAGACGCAATCAGCCTTCGAGACCCGCTTTTCCGTGCCCATTATTGAGACCATGGGCCTGACCGAGACCGCCGCCCAGATCCTGTCGAACCCCCTGCCGCCTGCCACCCGCAAGATCGGCTCGTCCGGCATGGCCTATGGCTGCGAGGTCCAGATCCAGGACAGCACCGGCGCCGCCCTGCCGCCCGAAACCGAGGGCGAGATCACCGTGCGCGGCCCAAACGTGATGCAGGGCTATTTCAAGAACCCGGGTGCCACTAATGACACGTTCCGCGACGGCTGGCTGCGGACCGGGGACCTCGCCCGCATGGACGCCGAAGGCTATGTCTTCGTCACCGGCCGCCTGAAGGAACTCATCATCAAGGGCGGCGAAAACATCGCCCCCCGCGAGGTCGACGAGGCGCTCTACACCCATCCCGACGTGATCGAAGCCGCCGCCTTCGCGAGATCCTGCACCACTTACGGCGAAACCGTCGAGGCGGCGGTGCGGGTCCGCGACGGTTCCACCCTCAACGGTGCCGACCTGATCGAGATTTGCCGCAACCGCCTCGGCGCGTTCAAGTCACCGGACGAGATCCACTTCCTCGACGAACTGCCCAAGGGCCCGTCGGGTAAGATCCAGCGTCTGAAACTCGCCGACATCCTCGAACCCGCCGACCGCTGACGGCACGTCCCCATCCCGACCTGCGCCCAACCTTCAGCGTTCCGGGAATACCTCTCCGAACACCCGTGTAACCCGTCAGCGCCTATGGGGCAGATTTGAGGTTTTCGTAACGGATGATTTCTGGTTCATCGCTACCACCGAGGAGCGAATCTATGGACGTGTCGCGTTGCCCTTAAATCGAGATGTGATCAACCGCAGCAAGCAGACGAGGCTCCTTCTCGAAAGCGCGCAACAGAGCCACTCTTGCAAAGTCGTCGATGTCGGCACTGAAGACGGCCGCCTTGACGAGGTGTCGCGTTGCCCCTAAATCGGCTCTGCCTCAATCTGTGTGGCACAACTATCCTGAAACTGGAAAATTCAGGAGGGATAGTTGTGAGTTCAAAGAAGCACTGGTCGCCCGGGAGCGATGTTGCCGTTCAAAGCGTTGAGCGAAGTGAATCCGGCGGGTGGATTGTATCTGGCGTCTTGGCACCCAACGGCACTTGCCCAGACTGTGGATTGCATTCACGCCGACGTCACGGCTGGCGGCGTCGGCGGCTGCAGGATTATCCCGCGCATGGAGACGAGGTAACGGTTGATCTCGCAATTTGCCGTTGGCGATGTCTGGCACCCGCTTGCCCCCGCCGGACGTTCTCGGACCAGATCGCCTCGATTGCGCGTCCATTTGCACGTCGTACTTCGCGTGTCAGGGAGATTGTCAGCCATCTTGGGCATGCGACCGGCGGACGGCCTGCCGAGCGGTTGTTGCATCGTTTGGGCCTTGGGGTCAGCGATGACACGGTGCTTAGGCAGCTGAAGAACCGTGCTCAAGACAATGCCGAGTCGCCGACGGTCATCGGGATCGACGACTGGAGCTGGCGGAAATCGCAAACCTACGGCACGATCATTGTGGATCTGGAGCGTCGCGTGGTGATCGACATTCTTGAGGATCGAGATGTCGTCAGCTGCACCAACTGGCTGAAGCGACACCCCGAGGTGGAAGTGATTAGCAGAGATCGGTGCGGTCTCTACGCCCAGGCTGCTCGGCAAGGAGCACCGCAGGCGAAGCAGGTCGCTGACCGGTTCCATATCGTGCAAAACTTGCGGCAGGCCATCGAGGAGCAAATGAACTTTCACGGCCGTGCGACCGGCAGGGCGCTGCTGTCCGACGCCGACAACATCACCGCAGCCGGAAGCCTTCTGAAGTCCCGCCTTGCGCACAGGACGTCTCGGGAAGAGATTTTCACTTTCCACCTAATGGATCGAAGCCACCGGCTTCCAGCCGGTCCGCTTCAGCGAATCTGTTCTGATCTTCCTCCCCGGAATTTGAAGCCCCGAAGGAGTATGGCTTCAAATTCCGGGGAGGAAGATCATGCGCTACTCGTCATCCGCGCATACGCGATTTTATCACAGATACCATGTCGTGTGGGCTACGAAGTACCGATACAAGGTTCTGCATGGCGCAATGCGCGAGCGCATCCGTAAAATCGTCATCCAGACTTGCGACGAACTGGGTGTCCATATCGTAAAAGGCGTTTTGGCACGCGATCATGTCCACATGTTCCTGTCGATTCCGCCGAAGTTGTCCCTGTCCGATGTCATGCAGCGCATCAAGGGCCGCTCATCCCGCCGAATCCAGATGGAGTTCCCAGACCTGCGCAAGCGGTACTGGGGCAGACGCTTTTGGGCGCGCGGCTATTTCTCCACCACATCGGGGAACGTGACTGACGACGTCATCAAGCAGTACCTGGAATTACATTCCTCCAAGTGATGCCTCCGGCGCCAGCCGGTGGTCCTTCACTACCATCCATGCGCTCCGAAATCAGGGGCTTTCCTGCAGCGAGATCGGGCGGCAAACTGAATCGCCCCGAGTTTGTCGGAGACCATCAACTTAACCCGAATAATTCATGAGGGTATGGTGAAGGTAGCGTAAGCTTTTGAAAGCAGGTATTTTTTGGTTGTCGAAGCCAGAAAACTCAGTTTCCAAGGCACGTCCCCTCACCATGATGCAGTCTACCTCCCGAAAGCCCGCTTTGTCACCCGTGAATGGCAAACCCGTTCTTCTCAATTTTGACGGCGCGGAGATGAGTTCCGATGCTGGTCTGACGCTCTTGCGGGAGGTCGAACGCCGGACCGACCTGGCGGGTCTGGTCGCAAAGTGCCTCCCGGATCCGCGCGCGCCAGGCAAGGTGCGGCACAGTCTGGAAGACATCATCCGGTTCCGGATCATGATGATCGCGG
>NZ_BDIY01000046.1 GCF_002072155.1 Roseovarius sp. A-2
TCTCCGTACCAGCCCGCCTTCGTTCCGCCCTCACCATCCGCTACCATCGGCTCGAAGCTTTCGAGGCGTGGAAATCCGCGGCAAATGCCGCTTGATCAACGACCGGCATGCCAGCTTTCAAACTCGGCGAGTTATCGTGACAACACCAGCGCGACTGATTCACCAAAGGCCGCCGCTGGCTTGGCGGCCGAAGACGTCAGGTCTTGCGCGCCTGCATCACCATGCGGCCCAGCAAGAAGGCTGACAACGCCAGCATCACCAGAGCAATAGGGGATTTCAGCAGGAAATATGGGTCACCGCCCGACGCGGTAAAGGCCCCGCGCACCAAAACCTCCAGCGTTGGCGCCAGCAAGAAGCCGATTACGAAGGGCAGGATCGACACGTCCAGGCGCCGCAGCACGTAGCCGATCAGTGCAAAGACCGACGCCGTAAGCAGCCCGAGATACCCGCCATCCTGCGCGTAGGCCGCAGTAAGCGACACCATAAGGATAACAGGCAGCATCACTGACTTGGGAATCTTCGCAAGATGGCCCAGCACACCCATCAGCATCGCGCCGAAGGTCCAGTTCCAGAAATTGGCAATCATCATCATCGTGAAGATGCCGAATGCCGTGACCAGGCCTGCGTTCAGTATCGTGTCGAATCCTTCGATCTCACGGATCGGCGTGAACTGGAAGACCTGCGGACCGAATGCGAAATCGCCAATCGTCTCCACCGCCAGGATGATGAAGACCGCCGCCGAATTGCCCGGGATACCTAGACTCATTACCGGGATGAGGTTCGCCCCCGACACGGCCGAGTTGGCCGATTCCGTGGCCACCACGCCGGCCGGCACACCGGTACCGAAAGCTTCTGGCGTCTTCGATGCGCGTTTGGCGCTGTCGTAGCTAAGGGTTGCAGCGGTGGTCGTGCCAATACCGGGCAGTGAGCCGATCAGCGTCCCGATGGACGCCCCACGCAGGATGCCTGGCAGCATCGCAGTCCGCTCACCCCATGTCAGGCGCGGCCCCATCTTAGGGCGCTTACCGTCGCTTGAGGACGCGTCGTCCCGGTTGTTACGAATGTCCTCCATTGACACCAGCACCTCCGAGATCACCAGCACCCCCAACACCGCGGAGGTCAGCGGCAGGCCGTTGCCCAGTTCCGGCATTCCCATGGTCAGGCGCGGTCCGTTGCCCGACATTGCGGACCCGATCAATGAAACGAACATGCCCAGCAATCCGCCCAGCAGCCCCTTCAACGGGGCCTTTCCCACTACCGCGGCCATGAAACACAGCGACAGGATTATCAGCGCAGATTTTTCCGGCAGGCCAAGAATGCGTTCGACCGTCAGCGCGATGGCCGGCGCAGCAATAAACAGCGCGAGGTCGGAAAAGTTGTCTCCCAGAACCGACGAGAAATGTGCGGTCTGGATCGCCTTTCGCGCATGCCCCTTGGCCGCCATCGGATAGCCATCCAGCGTGGTCAGGAAGGCATCGGGTGTACCCGGCGTGCGGAACAGTATCGCCGGCACCGCGCCACCGACGGTCGCGCCTTTCATAATACCCAACAGGCAGCCCAGAACAGGGTATAGCGCGTCATTCCCATAACCGAAAATCGACACCAAAATTGGCAACGCAATCGCCATGGCAAAAGGGCCAGACATGCCTGGGATTGCCCCGATCAGAACGCCGGTCAGCACCCCGATCAACACCATGAGCACTGGCAGCAGGGTCAGCCCGCCTTCCGACCCTTCGAAAACCGAGGTGATACCCAGCTGTATGTACTGAAGAACGAGATCCATTCTGTAGGCGCCCTATAGATCGGCATTCGGCGGCAGGTGGACGTTTTCCAGAAGAATGTCGAAAACCAGGACAAGCATAAGCACGACCCCAAGCGCCACCAGCACGTGGAGCAAGCTCAGCCGACGACAGGTAAGCCGGATGAAGCCGCAGATTAGAAGGAAACCACCAACGACGAACCCCGATACATTGAAGGGAAACGTAGCCGATGCGGCCCGGTATCCGCTGAAAGCTGTCAGTCCTGCCTTGTTGGTCAGCCAGACGACCGCAGGCCCGGTAAGGTTCATCAACATTATCGACATGCCTGTCAGCAAGATGACCAGTATCAGGAAAACTAAATTGTCGGCGCCAACAT
Source organism: Roseovarius sp. A-2 (assembly GCF_002072155.1). Classification (GTDB taxonomy): domain Bacteria; phylum Pseudomonadota; class Alphaproteobacteria; order Rhodobacterales; family Rhodobacteraceae; genus Roseovarius. Next base: position 2,137 of record NZ_BDIY01000046.1, read on the forward strand.
GTCCGACAGGTTCACCGCTCGCGCCTGGACGCGGGCGCAGTTGAGAAAAAATAAGTAGAATTGCCAGTGGGACCATGAGCCCCACCAGCAGAACCGGGAAGAATGCATCGCCTGGAACGGTGCGCCCGGTCAGGTTTTTCTGCATGAAACCGCTACCGATATCCTGAGGAAACCAGACCGTCAGGCACAGGGCGACAAAGCCCAGTACTACAAGCCCAAGCCAGAGATTCCAGCTCCCGCCCTGCCCTTCTCGAGCATCGTTTTCCACAGGAGTCCCGGTCACTCGGCCAGCGCTTTCATCATGTTGACGTTGGTTTCGTAGGTGGTCATCACCTGCGAGCGTAGTTCGTCACCGCTGGTCAGGATCGGTGCCGGCGGATACTGCTTTTCGATGAACTGGCGGGTTTCGCTCTCCGGGTTGTTGAGAATCTCGGCGACCACGGCGGCGATCTCATCCCGGATTTCATCCGGGACGCCGGCCGGCCCGGTGATGATGTACTGGTAGCCGAGGTTCAGATCGATGCCCGCATCCTGCAGGGTGGGTTTTTCCGGGGCCAGCGCAACCGGCGAAGTCTCGGCTGAAGCCAGAATGTTCAACTCGCCGGCTTCGACCAGAGGCTTCTGCACGCCGCCGCCCCAGCCGACATTTGCATCCATAGAAACCAGTGCGTTAAGCGCTCCGCGGCCACCCTTTGTGCGGAGATGATTCACATTGATATCCAACGCACGAGCGACGATTTCGGCGCCTGCTTCTACCTGCGTACCCCAGTTGGCCCATACAAGTTCTTCGCCTGCATCTGCCGCAGCCTTCAGATCGTCCAGTGTTTCCCAGCCACTCTCTGCACGCGCCAGCACAGCCATTTGCGACCCTGCAGTCGTGGTAACGTAGGTGAAATCTTCAGGCGATAGGTTGTCACTGTTCATCGGCGCGAAGTCGTAGGTGGTAGTTATTGCAAAACCAAGCGTCTGGCCGTCGGGCTCCTCGCCCTTGAGCTGGGCAGACATCACGGTGCCGTCCTCACCCGCCTTGTTCTCCGGCAGGACTTTCCATCCCCGCAGCGCCTCGATCTCCTTGGCAAGGGTACGTCCCTGCACATCGGTTCCACCACCGGCACCGTAGCCGATCCAAAGACGGATTGGGCCATCGGGGCTCCATTCCGCCGCAGCGGGAGCTGCCAGCAACGTCAGTGCCGCGCCCATGACTATCATCTTCTTCATCACTCAATCTCCACTGTTGTGATATATTCTTCCGGTCACAGGACCGACTTACGTTCTGCCAGTTGCATGGGCCTGTGCCCGCGCGGCAGTTCAAACCGCTGAACAATCTGCAATCGATCATCACGGTCAAATTCATGTGCATCCCAAAGCATCCCCACGTGCGGCGCGGCCAGATCGAGGCTTTCACAAGCCATTCCGGAAAGCAGTTCGGCAGAAGCCGCGTGCCGAACCCTCGCGATGCGAATGCCGTAAGTTTCCCACAAAAGACGGTGATAGGACGCACCATGCAGCGTTTCCGTCTTCTCGTCAGGCATACCCTTCTGATACTCGACCGGCAGATAGAACGCGCTGAAGGTCGGCCGCTCGCCATCCACCCAGACTAGCCGGTCAATTCGGATAACCTCTTCCGCGTCGAACTCCGTCAGCAACGTTCCGTAGGTTTCGGTCTTCACCCGCGACACGCGCAGCACTCGCGTATAAGGCATCATCTCTTCGCCCGTTACAGGGTCTTTGAACCGGTAGATATGAACCTCCGGCACTTGGTTGCTGGCCTCAGCGATAAAGCTCCCTAGTTTGCGTCGGCGTACCACCAGCCCTTCTCCGACCATTCGCCCCAGAGCCTTTTGGACGGTGGAGAGGCCTACCGGTAGAGCCGCGCAAATCTCCGTTTCCTTTGGCAGGCGCTCCCCTGGGCGATAGTCGCCGGCACGAATGCACGCTGTGAACGCCTCGGTCAGACGCCGATATTTGACCAGTGTTGTCTCGGACGCCTTCCAATAGCCAAGCAAAGGCTCGAGTGGCAGGTTATCTGGTTTAGCGCTCATATTACGACGGTAATATTTTCATCAAGGGCTAGTCAACTACGTAGTTAACAAGATAAGATAATCATTAACAGTAAAGCTTTAGGAAAAAAGATGAACGATTGGGCAGTCGCCACCGGACACCCCCTCGGAACCAGGGCCGCGGAGCGGATTCTACGTGCTGGAGGCAACGCAGTGGACGCTGGCGTGGCCGCCGGGCTGACCCTCGGCGTGGTCCAGCCGGACCTCGTATCGATTGCCGGTGTCGCACCGATCATCATGTATAATGCGGCCACCGGTGACGTGACAGCACAGGACGGCGTCGGCGGCTGGCCAGCTGCGGCAGACGTGCACCGAATGCACCGAGATCACGGCGATCACGTGCCCGAAGGCATCCTTCGCACGGTGATCCCAGCCGCGCCGGCAAGTTGGATCAAGGCTCTGTCGGAGAAGGGAACACTTCGCTTTGCAGATGTTGCGGAAGAGGCGCTTGCTGCCGCTCAAGAGGGTTTCGAGGTCTATCCTCTCCTTGCAGATTTCATTGCCACGCGCCGAGGAAAATATGCGCGTTTTCCTTCCACCGCCGAGATATTTTTGCCGGACGGGAAGCCGCCCTTGGCCGGGGATACATTTTTCCAGTGTGATCTCGCCTGGACCCTCCAACAGATGCTGGACGCCGAAGCCGTCTGCCCCGGGGACCGCCGCGCAGGCCTCGCCGCCGCGCGCGCTGCTTTTTACCAGGGGCCAGTTGCAGAGCGAATCGTCGCATTCCACGCGGCCAACGGCGGGCTCCTGACCGCGACGGACCTGGCCGCCTACGACGTGCGCAGCGAAGCATCCATCCCGGTTCATTTCCGGGGGACGGAAGTTCATTGCTGTGGAGCTTGGTGCCAAGGGATCTCTATGGCCGAAACGCTCGCGTTGATCGAAGCGGCAGGGCCGGATGCGGCTCGTCGTGACGGCATGTTGGATCTGCATTTCCTGCTCGAAGTGCTCAAGCGCGTTTTTGCGGACCGGGAAGCCTATGTCACGGATCCCGATTATATGAATATCCGTCCGGAGGACCTACTGGACCGTGAGTTCCTGGCCGAACGGTTGGCCGGAATAACGGGTCAGTCGGAGCCGCTCCCGGCGCCCGGAAAATTCGTTCTGGCACCGACCGATGCCAAAGACGCCCCCTTCCGCGTTGGCTGTGCCGATACCACGCATATCAGCGTGATAGACGGTTCCGGGAACATTTTCTCAGCCACTCCGAGCGATCCCAGCTATGATACTGTGGTCATTCCCGGAACCGGCCTTTCGGTCTCGTCGCGCGGATCGCAATCGCGCAGCATCCCGGGGCATCTCAATGCTCTTGCCCCCGGCAAGAGGCCTCGTCTAACCCCCAATCCGATCCTTGCGCTGAAGGACGGCAAGCCGTGGCTGGCACTCGGGACGCCAGGCGGCGACGTGCAGGTTCAGGCAATGACACAGGTCCTGCTGAATCTTCTCGACGGTGGGTTATCACCTGCTGATGCGGTTCGTGCGCCGCGTGTCGCCACATATGCTTTCCCCGGCAGCTTTGCGCCACATGATGTGCATCCGAACAAAGTTCTCTACGAATTCGATCTGCACCCTGATCAGATCGCCGATTTGAAGGCGCGGGGCCACGACCTAGAGCCATGGCCGGCCGCCACGTGGATTGCTGGTGGCATCTGCCTTGCGCTGCGCGACGACAATGGCATCTACGCGGTGGCCGACCCGCGCCGCGCAGGTTCCGCGGCCACGAGTACAACTGTATCCGGTAAGATCACCTCGAAAGAATCATGCATTGACTGACCTGTCGTTAATCTCCTCTCCCGACGCGACACTCGAGAAAGCGCTCGGGCATTGCGCCGCCGTCATTCCAAACACCCTATTTACCGCGATGCGTTTTCACCAAGAAACGATGGAGGTAGAACGTGTCTATTCCAGCATGCCCGAGGCTTATCCGGTCAGCGGACGCAAACCCAAGCGGCGAACCGAATGGGGTGAAAAGGTTCTGATCGAGAAGCAAGTAAACTGCGGTTTCGGAGCCGATGACATCGCCTGGGCATTTGACGACCACGCAAAGATCCTCGATCTCGGGCTCAACGCCGTTCTGAACGTACCTGTCGTTGCCGGAAACCAGGTAATCGGCACGATCAACTATCTGCGCAATGCCATACCTTTTTCTGCAGCGGAGGTTGCGACTGGCAAAGCCTGCGCGGAATTCCTTGCCATGCGCCAAAAGATCTGAAGACACTCAATCGTGTTCCCGGCATTGCCAACTTATTTGCATCCGTCCGAATGCGGCCTGATCCGCATCCGTCAAGCGGTCATTTCGAGTGCGGAGCCGTTCCAAAGATCGAAGGGACTGATGCTGTAACCGCCGCCCCCCCCCCCTGACGTCACTCTTGTGTCAGGGTGGGTCATGTTTGATCCAATTAGGAGGACGGTTATGTCAAGGCTTGTTACTGTTGGTCTGGGATTGCCAACTTGTTTGCGGTGCGGCGCTTGGTTAGGCGTTGGGTATGAATATGCCATCCTCCATGCCGCGCCTGAAAGGCTACCGCTTCCCTCGAGAAATCGTCGCATATGCCGTCTGGGTCTACCATCGCTTCGCGCTCAGCACGGCGGATGTCGAAGACCTTCTCGCCGATCGGGGTGTGATGGTCAGCCGGGAAACGATCCGGAAATGGGTGAACCGCTTTGGCCGCCACTTCGCCGATTGTATCAAACGGGACAGACCTGCTGCGATCGACAAATGGCATCTGGATGAGGTCATTATCCCTATCAACGGCAGAAAATACTGGCTCTGGAGGGCGGTCGACGCGAACGGCGACGTGCTTGATATTCTCGTTCAGCCACGACGCAACGCCAAAGCTGCAAGACGTTTCTTGGCAAGGCTGATCGACCGATTCGGTGAACCCCGTGCCGTGATCACGGATAAGCTTCGCAGCTATTTCAAGCCGATCCGGGACCTGGCACCGGGCGCGGATCATCGTGCGCACAAAGGCTTGAATAACCGGATCGAAGGATCACACAGGCCAACACGAAAACGAGAGAAGTTGATGGGACGGTTCAAATCTCCCCGGCAGGCACAGAGGTTTGTTGCGACACATGATCAGATCAACATCGTTTTTCGCCCACGACGCTATCAACTCTCCGCCATCTCATATCGTCACGCCAGGGCCGATGCGCTCGACCTCTGGAGAGGCTATGTTGCCGAAATGACCGCCTGACAGAGGCAGAGGGCTCGCTCCTCTCAAATAGGCGAAAACAAGTTGGCAATCCCTTGGAGGGCCTACACACTCGAAACGACCGCATGACGAGCGCGGGTCAGGCCGCATTCGGGCGGATTCAAATAAGTTGGTAATGCCACCCGCCAAAGTCGTTCTCAATTGGTAGGTTTTTACTCCGCCGAATGGATGCCTTTCGCCCACCGTAGAAAGGCGGTGGGCAGCCGTCGAAAAGATCTCTCAGCTCGCAGCCATGTAGGCATGGCTCGCCCGGAGCACCACATCGTCCTGGAACTGCCGACCCGCCAGCATTAGCCCGACGGGCAGCCCCGAGATCCCGTGGCAGGGCACCGAGATCGCCGGATGCCCGGTCAGGTTGAAGGTAGCGGTATTGCGCACCATGTTGAGCGCTTGGGTGATATGGGTGCGGCGGTCGCTCACGGCGTCCGGGATCGCCGGATGCGCAGTCTGCGGTGTTGTCGGCATCAGCACGAGGTCATACTTGGCGAATACCCGATCGTAGGCCGCCGTCAGCTGCCGTGCGAGGTTCTGCGCCTTGCCGTAAAACAAGCCGTCATATTGGTCCGACATGTAATCGTAGAGCAGCACCCCGAGCTTTGCTGTCGCCGAGAAGTCGCCGCCATGGGTCTTCACCGCCCGCCGCATTGCTGACATCAGGCGGGTGTTGAAATGGCCCTTGGTCTGGTAGGCGGCGTGACCGTGGTAGAAGCTGTCGACCCCGCCCTCTATGGCGACGGCGTTCCAGATCGGCACGGTCCACGCATGCTCTGGAAGCGAGACGCTCTCGACTCGTGCCCCCGCATCGGCGAACACCCGGGCGGCCTTGCGCACCGCATCGTCGACCTCGGCCATACTATCGGGCGTGCCGAAGCCGTCCTCGATCACCGCGATGGAGAGATCGTCGACCCGCCCTGTCAGCGCCGCACGGTAGTCCGGCACGGTGATCGTTCTCGGCTGGCGGGGGTCGATGGCTGTGTCGTCCACGCCTGCGATCACGCCGAGCATCAGAGCCGCCTCCTCGACGGTCCGTGTCATCGGGCCGATGTGGTCAATGGTCTGGTCAAAGCCGACGATGCCGGTATAGGGTACTAGCCCATGTGTCGGCTTGTGCCCGACAATGCCCGACCACGACGCCGGGATGCGGATCGAGCCGCCCTGATCGCCGCCGAGCGCAATGTCCACGAGTCCGGTGGCGGCCGCAATCACCGAGCCGCAGGAGGAACCGCCCGCCGCATGCCCGGGTTCGGCCGGATTCTGGCCAGGACCGTAGACGCTGGTGTGCCCAGCTCCGGAGAAGGCGAAATCATCGGTGTTGAGTGTTGCCGTGATCCGCCCGCCGGCATCAAGGATGCGGCGCACCACGGTTGCGTCGATCTCAGGCGTGTAATCATAAAGCAGCCGCGAGCCGCAGGATATCGGCACACCTGCCACCGCAACCGTATCCTTGACGCCGATCCCGAGCCCCTCGAGCGCATCGCCCGACGGCGTCACTGCACGCACCTCGCAGAATCGCACCACGCCGTTCAGCGGGTCCTCGTCACGGGTTGGACGGCGGCCCGGATCGCGCACTGCCTTGATCACCGGGTAGGAGGGCTCAGGCAAGGCGTCGAGTGCGTCGTAGCCGCCGAGCACATCATTGCAGAGCGCGAGATAGTCCTCCCTTTCTACCTCGGACAGATCAAGGTCACGTATCAGGCTGATGCGTACGATATCTTCGGTTGAGAGCCGTCTGACAGTCATGATTGTGCTCCTTGTGTTGGTCGACGATCTGTTGTCGGGGCCCGCCCGATTGTGCCGACAGCGCGGCCTTGTTGCATCGATCACGGTTGATCTGATAACTAAGCACTTTGTCATGATCCCGGATAAGTTCAACGCCGCCCGGCGGCACAAGTTTGTGAAGAAGCGGTATCGGGTGACGACTTGGGCTGAGTATAATGAAAGGCTTCGGCAACGAGGTGACCTAGCCCGGATAATTCACGACACCTGTATGATTGGCCGTGAGACCATGTTTTGCGCGAGGGTGCCATGACGAGCTCGAGCGTGATCTGCGTCCGAGTTTGAAAGCTGGCATGCCGGTCGTTGATCAAGCGGCATTTGCCGCGGATTTCCACGCCTCGAAAGCTTCGAGCCGATGGTAGCGGATGGTGAGGGCGGAACGAAGGCGGGCTGGTACGGAGA
>NZ_BDIY01000047.1 GCF_002072155.1 Roseovarius sp. A-2
AACGCTGAAACCGCGCCCGAAGCGCATTCGGCAAAGGTGCTGACATGATCCATCCTCCCAAACAGGATGAATCACAAAACAAACACCGTGGGAATCCCCCGATTCACGTTTTTCCCGAAGCGCTTTAGGTGTTTACTACCGGCATGTGGGGATCTAATAATCTGTGACCATCAAAAGGGTGCGCTATGGGACAAATTCTTCACGGAAACGCCACGGTCACATCCAAAGATGGATATACAGATCCCTCCCTTGAGCTTCAAACCGTCAAGCTGAAATTCAGGTGTTCTTTAACCGCCACTCACATATCACTCTGCGCGTAACTTTGGTTCGAGTTGGTTTTATTCGGATGACAAACCCACCTATGCTTGCTATCTCGAGCCTCGCGCTGACTGCAAAAATAGGATTTTAAACCCATGGAAGTTGAGCCTACAGTCTTGCCTGGAGTGGTACTGATCACACCACTTCGTTTTGGCGATCATCGTGGGTTCTTTTCCGAAAGCTACAGCCAAGCAAAGCTATCAAAGGCGGGAATAGAGACGGAATTCGTCCAGGACAACCATTCTTTGTCACGCGAGCAGGGCACTGTCCGGGGGCTGCATTTCCAAGCCCCGCCGCATGCCCAGGACAAGTTGGTGCGCTGCGGCAGAGGCGCGCTCTTCGACGTGGCGGTGGATATCCGCAAGGGCAGCCCGACCTACGGGCAGTGGGTGGGTCATGAGCTGAGCTTCGAGAACGGGCGGCAATTACTGATTCCAGCGGGCTTTGCGCATGGTTTCATGACCCTCGAACCCGATACCGAAATCGTCTACAAATGTTCGGATTATTACGCGCCCGAAACCGAAGGTGCGCTGTTGTGGTCGGACCCAGAGATCGGCATCGACTGGCCGCTTGACAACATCACGCCGATCCTGTCCGACAAGGACGCCGCCGCTCCGGTATTTTCGGGGTTCGACAGCCCGTTCACATGGCAGGGATGACCGCATGAAGCTTCTTGTTACCGGCGGGGCCGGATTCATCGGATCGGCAGTGGTGCGCCGGGCTGTCGCGCAGGGCCATCAGGTCGTCAATCTCGACGCGCTGACCTATGCCGCCTGTCTCGAGAACGTGGCCAGCGTGGCCGACAGCCCCGCTTATGCCTTCGAGCGGGCCGATATCCGCGACCGCGCAGCCCTCGACCGGATCTTTGCCGCGCATGATCCCGACGCGGTGATGCACCTGGCCGCCGAATCCCATGTCGACCGCTCGATCGACGGCCCGGCCACCTTCATCGAGACCAATGTGATGGGCACCTTCCACATGCTCGAGGCGGCGCGCGCGCATTGGGTGCGCAAGGGCCGGCCCGGGGATTTCCGCTTTCACCACATCTCGACCGACGAGGTCTATGGCTCGCTCCCCGCCGATCCGGCGATCCGCTTTACCGAAGACACGTCCTATGATCCGCGCAGTCCCTATTCCGCCTCGAAAGCGGGATCCGACCACTTGGTGCGCGCCTGGCACGAGACCTATGGCCTGCCCGTGGTGCTGACCAATTGCTCGAACAATTACGGCCCCTATCATTTCCCCGAAAAGCTCATCCCGGTGATCATCCTCAATGCGCTCGCGGGCAAGCCTTTGCCGATCTACGGCGATGGATCCAACGTCCGCGACTGGCTCTATGTCGAGGACCATGCCGAGGCGCTCCTGCTGGCGGTGCAAAAGGGTGCGGTGGGGCGCAGCTACAATATCGGCGGCGGCAACGAGCGCAGCAATCTCGAACTGGTGCAGGCGCTCTGCGCCATACTCGACGAGAAGCGGCCCAAGGGACAGGGCTCCTATGCCAACCAGATCACCTTTGTCGCCGATCGTCCCGGCCATGACGCGCGCTATGCGATCGACCCTAGCCGGATCGAAGAGGAACTGGGATGGCGGCCTTCGGTAACGGTAGAGGAAGGTCTGGCGCACACCGTGGAGTGGTATCTCGACAATGAGGACTGGTGGCGCGCGCTGCAATCACGCGAGGGCGTGGGCAAGCGTCTTGGCACTGGATAGGGCAAGCATCGAAAGGGGCAAACGGTGAAGATTCTCGTCTTTGGCCGGACCGGTCAGGTCGCCACCGAATTACACGCCCAGGCCAAGGTGGTCGCACTCGGGCGCGCAGCGGCGGATCTCACCGATCCCGCCTCTTGCGCCGCCGCGATCCAGGCGCATCGCCCCGATGCGGTGATCAATACCGCCGCCTATACTGCGGTGGATCGCGCCGAGGAGGAGGAAGCCCAAGCCACCGTGATAAACGGTGAGGCACCCAGTGCGATGGCACGGGACTGCGCGGCACTTGGCATCCCATTGGTCCATATCTCTACCGATTACGTGTTTTCTGGGACGGGCAATCAGCCCTGGGGTCCTGAGGATCCAGTGGGGCCGATCAGCGCCTATGGCCGCTCGAAGCTGGCCGGAGAACAGGGCGTGGCCGCCGCCGAGGGGCAATGGGCAGTGCTGCGCACGAGCTGGGTCTTCTCGGCCCATGGCAACAATTTCCTCAAGACCATGATGCGGCTCTCGGAGACGCGTGATGCACTCGATATCGTGGACGACCAGATCGGTGGGCCGACGCCGGCCGATGCCATCGCCGCAGCCTGTCTGAGTATGGCACGGGCGATGGTGGAGGATTCAGCCAAGGGCGGTATGTATCACTTTTCCGGCGCGCCCGATACCAGCTGGAAAGGCTTTGCCGAGGAGATTTTCGCGCGCGCCGGACGCCGCGTCGCAGTCAACGGCATTCCGACCAGCGCCTATCCCACACCGGCGCAGAGACCGCTCAACTCACGCATGGACTGCACCGCGCTCAAGCGCGATTTCGGCATCGGGCGGCCCGATTGGCGCGCCGGGGTGGAGCGGGCGCTGACCGCTCTCAATTCATAATCCAGAAAGGACCTTTTCGATGACGACACGCAAGGGCATCATTCTCGCCGGCGGCTCGGGTACGCGGCTCTACCCGATTACCTTGGGAGTCTCTAAACAGCTCCTGCCGATCTATGACAAGCCAATGGTATACTATCCCCTGTCGGTCCTGATGCTGGCCGGGATCCGCGAGATCGCGGTGATCACCACCCCACATGACCGCGCACAGTTCGAGCGCGTCCTGGGCGATGGCAGCCAATGGGGGCTTTCGCTCTGCTATATTGAACAGCCCTCGCCGGACGGGCTGGCGCAGGCCTATATCCTGGCCGAGGCGTTTCTGGGGGGGGGCGCCTCGGCGATGGTGCTGGGTGACAATATCTTCTTCGGCCATGGCCTGCCCGAGATGCTGGCCTCGGCCGATGCCAGGGCGCAGGGCGGCACGGTGTTCGGATACCGGGTGGCCGATCCCGAACGCTATGGCGTGGTGGGGTTCGGCGCGGATGGCACGGTCGACCAGATCATCGAGAAGCCCGAGCACCCGCCTTCGCATTACGCCGTCACCGGGCTCTATTTCCTCGACGGCACCGCACCCGACCGCGCCCGGGCCGTCCAGCCCTCGGCGCGCGGCGAACTGGAGATCACCTCGCTGCTCGAAAGCTATCTGCATGACGGGCAGCTCTCGGTCGAGCGGATGGGGCGCGGCTATGCCTGGCTCGATACCGGCACCCATGAGAGCCTGCTCGATGCCGGCAATTTCGTACGCACGCTGGAAAAGCGCCAGGGCTTGCAGACCGGCAGCCCCGACGAGATCGCCTATAATCATGGCTGGATCGACGCAAAGGCGCTCGAGGCTCGGGCCGAGGCCTTCAGGAAGAACGCCTACGGTGATTACCTGCTCGGTCTGCTACGCGGCTGACCACAGGGCTCAATCCATCCAGCTATCCGGAATCCGATCTCCGAACCGCGCGCGCATCGCCTCGTATTGCGGTGCGAATGCCTGCCGGAAGATGCTGCGGATATCGCCGGGCAGCGGCACTGATATGCCTTGGTTAACCCGTTTTTCCGCCTCAGGGGGATAATGGGCAATGTCAAGAAAATCGCAGATCTGCCGGGTCGCGCTGCCCACGAAAAGATCCTCGTAGAAGACATAGAGGATACGCTCGGTGGGCACGACCGCCTCCAGTTCGGTCATGGTCCGAGCATAATTTGCACGGGAATGCTTGGACAGACGACCGGCATCGACCAGCATCCTGGCGTGCTCGACACAATGTCGCGTCCGCTCCTCAAGCGTGATATCCGCCCCGTGCTTGGAATCCACCGCCATGCGGATCTGCGACCACATCCGACTGACCGGATCGCGCAGGATGAAGATGAATTTCGCCCGCCCGATACTGGCCATATCGGCGAACTGCTTGCGCCTAAGAACGGCATAGGCAGGCGTTACATCGCCCACAAGCGGTTGGTTGGTGCGCCCTGCGAGCAGATAATCGAGATAGGGCGCGTGGCGGTCGACTCCGGATCTCTTACCTGTGTGAATCGACAGAAGATCGGTGATATCGCGCAACTTGTTGATAACGAGCCTGTTCAGATACGCATTTTTGGGGTCCAGCCTGCCAGCCTGTTTATGCAGCGCATCAATCCGCATCTTGAGAGTTGCTTTGCCGCGCCCGGCACGCACGTCGAAATAATGCAATTCCTTGTTGCGCGAGAAATGCACCTCCTCCGAGCGTGACAGATAGTCGTATAGCCAGGTTGTGCCCGCCTTTTGCGCCCCGATGCAAAAGAACATGGTGGCATCGCGCGGAAAGGGCGGGGCAGGAAAATCGGTCAACGGTCTCATCAGTCTCATCAATCTCTTCATCTTGTCAGGCCCTGCGCCGAGGTGCCATGTTCTGCTCGTGATGCGCGATGGCCTCCTCGATATCGTCGTAATAGGTCAGCTGCCCGTCCTCCAGCACCGCCCCCGCCTCGCACATGTCGCGCATGGCGCCCATCGAATGGCTGACAAAGATCGCGCCGGCATTGCGCATCCGGTCGCGGAAGACCCGGGTGCTCTTGCTGCGAAAGGCGGCATCGCCCGCGGCGGTGATCTCGTCGATCAGGTAGGTGTCGAATTGCAGCGCCATGTTGATGCCGAAACTGAGCCGCGACCGCATGCCCGAGGAATAGGTGCGCACCGGCAGGTGGAAGTGCTCTCCCAGCTCGGCGAAATTGGCGACGAAGCGGATCATCTCGCGGGTATCCGCCGCGTAGATGCGCGCCACGAAGCGGGTATTCTGCGCGCCGGTCATGTCGGGGTGCATGGCGCTCGCAAGCCCCACCGGAAAGGAGATGTTGCCATCGCTGAGCACCTCGCCCGAGGTCGGGGCCGAGGTGCCCGCGATCACCTTCAGGAGCGTCGATTTGCCCGCCCCGTTGCGCCCCAGAAGCCCCACCGACACGCCGGTTGGAAAGACCGCGTTGATCCGGTCGGCCACCACCTTGGTGGTGCCGTTGATCTCGAACACCTTGGTCAGATCGCGCAGAACGATCATCGCCGGTCCTGTAGCGCGTAGATCGCCAGTACCAGGATGGCCCAGATCAGGAAGGCAAAGAGCGCCACCAGCCCCAGCAGGGTCAGACGATCGGGCTGGGTCGCCGATTCCGGCAGGGTCGGGTTCACGTGGGCAGCCAGGTAGCGGCTCTTGCGCTGCGCCTCGGCCACGGCGCTGTCATAGGCCGACAGCGACGCCGTGTAGCTTTCCTCGGCGAATTTCAGATCCACCGCCAGGCTTTCGAATTCCCCGACCAGATTGGCGAAGGCATCCGCGTCCTGGACCCCGCCAGCGCCCTGGCCCATGCCCAGCTTGCGCCGTTCGGCCTCGATGCGGTCCTCGATCACCCGGACCCGGCGTTCCAGCTGGGTGATGCGCGGGTCGTTCTCGCGCGCGGTCTGGCGCAGGATGTCGAGATCGATGAAGGTCTGCGCCAGTTCCGATTGCAGGGAGCTGAGGATGCCCATCTGCCCCTGGATCGAGGCCGAGGGATCGACGATCTGGGTCTCGTTGCGAAACTGCGTCATCGCCTGGCGCGCGCGCTTGAGACGCTCGACCGCCTGGTCGAGCTCTTCGCGGGCATAGGCGGTGGCATCGTCGCGGGCGATCGCCGACAGCCGGTTGATCATGTCCGAGCTCTCGTCATAGATGATCTGCGCGATGGTCCGGGCCTCTTCGGCGGTGAAGGCCTGCACCTCGAGATCGATGAGCCCGGTGCCGGAATCGGAATAGACCTTGATCATCCGGCCCCAGTGATCGGTCAGATCCTCGATCGAGCCTTCCAGCGGGCGAGCCTCGGTTCCGAACAGGGAGGGCAGGACCCCGGCCGGGTTATAGGCAAAGACCGGGTCATGCGCGGGATTCCACCAGGACCGCCCGGGGCGGCCCCAGATCTCGCGCAGATCGACCTGCGCATTGACGCGGCGTACCAGCTCCGGGCTCTGGATGAACTTGTAGAGGATGTCGGTATCCGAGGAGGACGATCCCGAAAATTCCGCCACCCCGCCCAGGAGCTCTAGCGCCGAGCCGATCTCCTCGGTTCGTACCGAGAAACCGGCATAGGAGACATAGCGCTCATGCGCCCGCTCCCAAAGGTACCAGGCCGACAGCACGAGCGGCAGCCCCACCAGCAGCAGAAAACTGCCAAGCGCCAGCCAGTGCCGCGGTCTTGGTCGGGCGGCGGCCACTGGCGGGGCCATATGTGAGGACTGCGCCTCGCCCTGCTGCGCGCCCTGGGGGGCTGGCGGCTTAACCTCGGCCTCCATCTGGGCGACCTGACGGCGCAGTTTCTCGTTCTTGAGTTCGGCGAGACGCGCGGCCATGCGTTTTTTTTCTGCGACCAGCTTTTTGGTCTCGCCAGATGCGGGTGTGTCCTGCGTCTTCTCTCCATCATCCTGAGACATGTCAGCCTTTGTCTGATCCTGTTTCGGGATCGGTGATGCTGCCGGGGTGTTCTTTGTGGCCAATCTGTGCCCCGCCTCTTCCGAAATCGCTGACTGCGCGCAATCTACAGAAGCGCATCCGCCATGACCAGCATGGACTGTATCGGTGTGCCCTAAAAAGATCGTATCCGCTGCCTGACTGCCTGTACTCAGCCCGCAGGCTGTGGTCTGGGGCCCAGTCCCAGCTGGAACATCAGCATTTGATCGGCCAAGGCAAAGCGCCGCAATCGCATACGGGACTCGTCACGCTCCAGCATCGGTTCGAGCCGCGCCCATTGCGAAACGTCCCGGCTGGCCGGATCGGCATTGACGAAGCGTCCCGTCACATTCAACTGCAGTCCTAAACGCTCCTGCAGATCGCGCTCCAGCACATCGAGCCGGTCCACCGCATAGACCCCGTCAAGCCCCCGGGCCGCCTCGACCGCGCGCGCCACGAGGTCTTGGCGCGGCCAGTCGGCCACCTGCGAATGGCCGCGCAACCGCCGGGTCACCAGGTAGCTGCAATAGGGGCTGTGATGGTGATCATCGATGAAGCGCCGCCATTGTGGCGTTCCGCCGAAGAAATAATCGTCCGGACTGTTTTCCAGCACCATACGCATGCCGGTCCGGGCCGGGCGTGCGAGATCTTGTGCACTCAGCCTCTCAGCCTTGCGCCGAAGAAAGAAATAAAAGGAGGCAATTCGTTCAAGTGGGTCGCGAAGCACGGTGAAGACAAAACGTGAAGAGGGTAACGTCTCCAATGCCTCCCAATCGATATGGCCCGAGTAGAGCCTGTATCCGGGTGGAAACTGGGCTGCACCGGGACCACCTTGGGTATGCACCCGGACAGGCGAAACAGCCTTTCGTCCCACGGCGCGCGACAGTTCGGAATGTATCGTCTGCCCCGCTGTTTTCGGGATATGCAGAAAGACGATAGGGGCTTCGGTTCCTGTCTTGACCATGCCGTTCGTTCCTCGAGGTTGCATTCTTTTCGCTTATCATGGTTCCTAATTGCGTTATCTGAAACCGGGCAGAGAACCGCCGCCAATCGCAGCATGTGCGTTAAATCCGACCTGGCGTCAAAGGGTCTCTCGATATCGCGACCCGCCGTCCCTTTCGCTTGGTGACTTTCAGGGCCTGCAGTGTCACATGAAGTGATTGTGATCGCCAGACGTCATCTTGCCGGAACGGCCCCTTGACCTTGCCGCCTGATCAGATGGATATTTGCGTGCTTGGAATATTTACCCGAGACTTCCCAAGCGCTTCGAAACCGTCTTAGGGCGGGGTTGACCCCCTCAGATTCAGAGAACTTGCTGTCCATGAAAACCGAAGTGATCTCCCGTCGCTACTTCTGGTCCAGCAAGGCAAAGCAGATTTCGTTGGTCTCTGATGTTGATCTTCCGCATGCTGATTTTCTACTATTCCATGGGGGCGGATGGGTCAGAGGTTCGCCCGATATGCTGTCCTGGTTGGCCCCACCGTTAGAAAAATCTGGCGTGAGGCTCATCCTCCCGTCCTATCGATTATTAGGCCAGGACGGCGCGTCCGTTGACGATGCCATTTCCGATACCCTTGCCGCTACAAAGTGGTTCATCCGAAGGCGTGATCGTGCCAAGCGATTGTTTGTCGGCGGTGCCTCTTCAGGTGGGCTGCTGGCTTTGCATGCCTTGAAAAAATGGCCCGATGCTTTCTCAGGGGTTATTTTGATGAATCCAGTTACGAATACCGGTGAAAATGGATTTCGGAATCGACAAATTGGTGCTGAAGGGCGAACGGATATCTCCCCGCTAGCTTTTGCACGAGATTTGCCCAGGACACGCGCATTGATCATTCATCCAGGCGAGGATGTTGTTGTACCGATAGCGCAATCAGAGGATTTCCTGCAAAGCTGGAACAATCCCGATGCAAAACTCAGGAAATGGCCCGAGCGCGGTGGGCACGGTTCCTTTGGGCGACCGAACGCTCAGCTAAAAACTCAGGAGATTATTTGCGAATTTATATTAACGCTTGAAACTCGACCGGTGTCTAAGTTTTAAATGCCAGAGCGACTTCTAGCCAACGATTTTTCGAAAGCCTGTTTATGCCCGTCATCATTAAAGACACCGGTCAGAACAACCGGATTGAAATTGCGCCGGATGTTCTGACCGGTGGAGATATGCGCATAAATGTTCGTGGCGACAACAACCATATCTTGATCGGGAGCGGCACGCGCCTGGTCAAGGGACTGATTGAGATTCGCAACAAACACTCCACGCTGAAGATCGGCGAGCACTGCGTTTTAACGGGTGTAGCGCGACAATCTGGGTGAGAAGAGCGCGTCAATCAGGATGAGAATCCTTGGTCGCGACGTTTGTGACGATGGCGGTCTTTTCAGCCGCGATCAAGTGGTTTGTGTTTTTGATTGTCGCGGCGC
>NZ_BDIY01000048.1 GCF_002072155.1 Roseovarius sp. A-2
GCCGCGATCTCCTGCACGGTCTTGTCACCACGTAGCGCTTCCAACGCCACCTTGGCCTTAAACTGGTCTGTAAAGTTCCGGCGCTTCGCCATTCTCGTATCCCTTCAAAGGTTTGGGATACACCTTAGCCGACTGTCCAGTTTTCTGGGACCACTTCAATCAACGTTCTCTCAGCCGGGCAATCAGCACTGCCTGCCACAAGATCAGGCTGGGTTGGTGCTGATGAACTGCATAAGCGCCCTGTCATGGTCCGGCCGCATTCCCCATCGAGTAGAAATCGACGTCGAAAACTTGGGGTTTGAGTCAATTACGGAGGGAGGTGGAATTGCGTCACGGAAGCTGGTGGCGACTAGGGCCATCCCCATGACATGTGTCTGGAGCTTCTAGGACTTCACTCCTTTCCCCTCAGTCCACCCACCCGTGCGTCCCTAGGAGACGAGCCATTCCTTACCCCCTCGGGGCCAATACGGTCACGCCGCCTAGACGAAAGGTAGGGGCGGGCTGCAAGGGGTGTCTTTCAGGCCAGGATTTCGGAACGGCCTGCCGCTGATCGCGGGTTCAGCGCGACGGCTGCACCCAACGCGTCACTGCTCAACCCTGCACCAACGTCAGATCAACGCGCGATGGCGTATCCTTGCATGTGACGGGGCGTTGCTCCGGCATATAGCAGGCCGTCCCGCCGCTCGACTGCGCAAACACGGCCCAGCTCCCACGGGCCGGTCTCGGTCACCTTGTGGCCCCGTGCACGCAAATCCGCGATGACTTCGGGCGGAAAGCGATTTTCTATGGCCATCGTGTTCATTGCATATTCGCGTGGGTAGAAGGATCCGGGGAAATGCCGCGAATGGAACATCGGAGCATCTATGGCGGCCTGAAGCGGCATCCCGTGGAGCAGATGGCGCAAGAGGACGACCAGTGGCCACTGGTCTTGTTGATCGCCCCCGGGCGTTCCTAGCGCTATCACCGGCGCGCCGTCGCGGGTCACCAGTCCGGGCGTCAGTGTGGTGCGCGGGCGGCTGCCGGGCCGCAGGGTTGAGGGCAGTCCCTTGTCCAGCCAGAACATCTGGGCGCGTGTCGATATTGAAAAGCCGAGGCCAGGCACCACTGGCGAGGATTGCAGCCATCCACCGGAGGGCGTGGCGGACACCATGTTGCCCCACTGATCGACGATATCGAGATGCACGGTGTCCCCCTCTACTGCCGGAAGGGGTGCGAATGTCACCTCCCCCCCGCCGGGGCCTTGGGGCTCCTCGCTGCCCGCGCGTGCGGTGATCAGCGCTAGCGCTTCGGCCGCGCCGGGCAGATGACTGGGAATATGCTCAGCTGCCGCGTCGCCGGTGATCGCCGCCGTGCGTTTTGCCGCGTAGTCCCGCGACAACAGCGTCTCAATTGGGATGTCCGAAAAGTCGGGATCGCCGTAGAATGTTTCGCGGTCGATGAAAGCCAGCTTGGCGCATTCGACGACGCAATGCACGAAATCAGCGCTGCCGGGAGCCATGTCCTTGATGCCCATAACGTCAAGCATCCGCAGCTGTTGGAGCATCACCGGCCCCTGCCCCCACGGCCCCGTCTTGTGGATCTCGACACCGTTGAAATCCACTGAGAGCGTCTGCTCCTGCGTGGGCAGCCAGCCAGCCAGGTCATCGCCACTCAAGAGGCCAGGGTTGCGCCGGCCGGTCGTGTCGAAGAGTTCCTCCTTTGCGTAAAAGGTGTCAATCGCCTCGGCTACGAACCCCTCGTAGAAGCTGCGGCGAGCGGCTTCGATGCGGGCCTCGCGACTGCCCCCCGTCGCGGCCTCTTGCAGGATGCGGCGGTAGGTGTCTGCGATAGCGGACGTTTTCCAGATTTGGTCGGGACGTGGCACGTCCCCGTGGTCCAGCCAGACCTCGGCCGAGGTCGGCCACTCGTCCAGAAACAGATCGCGCACCGGATGAATGGACTGGACCACTCGTCCGAGCAGCGGGAATCCCCGCTCGGCATAGCCAATGGCAGGCTCCAGAACCTCGGCCAGCTCCATGGTGCCGTAATCCGCCAGCAGTTTCAGCCACGCGCCGAATGCGCCCGGCACTACCGCGGGCAGCAATCCGGTGCCCGGCACCATTTCTAGCTCCAACTCGCGCATCGCCTCTACCGTGGCGCGGGCGGGGGCGGTGCCCTGACCGCAGATGACGATGGGTGCGACGGCACCCACGGGGCAGGCGATGATCGGCACCTCGCCGCCGGGGCCGTTCAAGTGAGGTTCGACGATCTGAAGTACGAAGCCACTGGCGACCGCCGCATCGAAGGCATTCCCCCCCTTTTCCAGGATCGCCATCGCAACGGCGCTGCCGATCCAATGGGTGGTGGATACCGCGCCGAAGGTGCCCGCAAGCTCGGGACGTGTGGTGAATCGAGCCATTTCAGGCCTCCTTTTAGCGGCCTACGATCCCGCGAGAACCGATAAGACGTTCTGCGATAAACAGCAGAACCAGAATGACTAAGATTTGCAGCGCGCTGGCGGCGGCCACGACCAGCTGGTTTCCCTGGAACTGAAGGTAGCTGAAGATTTCAATCGGCAAAGTCGTGATGCCCGGGCCGGTCAGGAACAGCGCTGTGTTCAACTCTCCAAAGCTTATCACGAAGGCAAAAATGAACCCCGACAACAGGCCCGGCCAGATGATCGGCAGGGTGATCAGGTAGAACGTGCGCAGCGGCGGCGCGCCGAGCGCCGCGGCCGCCTCTTCAAGGTGCATGTCGAAGCTTTGCAGTGACGTCAGGACGGAGCGAAACGCGTAGGGCAGACAAACCACGACATGGGCAATAAATAGACCGGGCAGCACCGGCACACCGATAGTGCGATAGAGGATCAGCAGCGCCAGCCCCAGAATGAGCGCCGGAAAGACCAGTGGCGCCATCGCCAGTCCCTGCATGATAGCGCCCAGCATGCCGCCGCGCCGCACGGAGTAGAGCGCTGCCATCACGCCCAGCAGGCACGAGCCGAAGGCCGAAGCCAGTGCCAGCCCGAGGGACAAAAGGAACGCGTTGCGCATTTCCTCGAGCGCGAAGAAGGCGACGAACCATTTTAGCGACAATCCCGGAGGCGGAAACTCTAGCGTCGCGCCGGAGCTGAAGGCTAGGATAATGACCGTCAGGATCGGCCCCATGATGAGAACAAGTGCGATCACCAGCATCAGGCGCAGAAAAAGGGCGGTGAAATTCATGCCTTGGACTTTCGGTTGCGATTGCGGCCTTGGACCCGGCCAGGCCGGACGATGAGCTGGATGGCCGCCGAAATGATCAGGGCGAGCAGCAGGAGTGTGAACGCGAAGGCGGCCGCCCTCGGCCAGCGAAACGACGACACGCTGTCGAAGACGAAACTGACCAACAGCTTGTAGCGCGGGCCACCCAGCAGGGCGATCGTCACGTAGGCGCTGAGCGTCAGAAAGGTGACCAGCATCAACCCTGACGCGATGCCTGGACTGGACAGAGGCAGCGTCACCCGCAGGAAGCTGCGCCACGGGCTGGCCCCGAGCGAAGCGGCAGCCTCTCGATACCGAATGTCGATGGTGGTCAAGGAATTGGTCAGGGTCACCACCATGAATGGCAGCAGGATCGTCAGAAGGCCCAAGGTGACGGCGTTGAAATCATAGAGAAATGACTGCGGCCGATCCGCCAGTCCCGCGTTCTGAAGGCTCTGCGATACGATGCCCTGTCGGCCTAGGATCGCGACCCAGCCATAGGCACGCACGACGTTGGACACCATCAGCGGCAGCATCATGGCCATCAGGATCATGATCCGCCCGCGCGCAGTCATCTGTGCGGCAAGATAGGCCACCGGGTAGCCGATCAAAAAACAGGCAAGCAGGACCACGCCCGTCGAGAGCAAGGTCCGCATCACGATCATGTGGTAGAATGGATCGGTGAAGATGATCGCGTAGTTTTCCAGCGTCGGCACGAAGTCGAACAGCTCGGACATGGAGTTCGACATGAAACTGACGAAGAGCAGATAGCCCAGCGGTGCCACGAAGAAGACCAGCAGCAAGAGCAAAGGCGGAGCCAGCAGGCCGACGGTCGACAGGCGACTAAAAAAGGATGTTCCGCCCATCGCTCAGCGCTCCAGCGCGACAATGCTGTCGTCGCTCCAATTTAGACTTGTCTCGTCGCCCGGCGCGAGGCCACGGACGGCTTCGCTCGGCAGAATCGCGGTGATATCCTGACCCATGAACGTCAAGTCGATCCTACAGGTCGCCCCCTGAAACACAACCGAGCGGACAGTGGCTTGCAATGGGCCACCTTCGTCCAGACGAATTCGCTCGGGTCGGAGCGAGAGCTTCACCTTGTCGCCCGCCTTCAGGTTTTGGCCCTCGGGCAGTGTGGCGCGCGTGTGCTGGTCACCAATCTGAACCTCCACATCTCGACCCTGCACGCCCAGCACCTTGCCTTCGAGCAAGTTCGCGGCACCGAGGAACGTTGCGACGAATTCGGTCTGCGGTCGGTCATAAATGTCGCGGGGCGACCCGACCTGTAGCAGCTTGCCGTCCTGCATAACGGCGACACGATCCGACATCGTTAGCGCCTCCTCCTGATCGTGGGTCACGAAGACGGTGGTTATTCCAAGGCGTTGTTGCAATTCGCGGATCTCAATCTGCATCTGATCACGCAGCATCTTATCCAGCGCCGATAGAGGCTCGTCCAACAGCAGCACCTCGGGCTCGAAGATGATGGCACGCGCGAGTGCGACGCGCTGCTGCTGCCCGCCCGACAGTTCCGCGGGATAGCGGTCGCCCAGATGGCCGAGCGATACCAGATCCAGCGCATGGGACACGCGCTTTTTCCTCTCGGTCTTGGCGACGCGGCGCATTTCCAGCCCGAACGCCACATTCTGATTGACGGTCAGGTGTGGGAAGAGGGCCAAATTCTGAAAGACCATGCCAAAATTGCGCCGGTGGGCCGGATCACCGGTCACATCGTCCGCGCCGATGCGTATGCGCCCGGCACTGGGCTGCTCGAAGCCGGCGATCATACGCAATGTCGTGGTCTTGCCGCATCCAGACGGGCCGAGCAGCGAGAACAGCTCGCCCTGCCTGATCTCCAAGGACAGGGGTTTGACCGCCTGGAACGTCCCAAATGTCTTTTCGATACCCTCGAAAGTTACGCCGGGGATGGGGTCAGCCATGAGGCACCTCGCCAATTTGAGTGTCGATCCGCGTGCAGCGCAGCGCTGCACTCACGATCCTAATCGGGGTTTCGGCCATTACCGACGCCTCTCCCAGCAGGATACTGGCGGTGCCCGGACCGTCCCACCATGCATTCGCGTCGGCCATGGCGCGCGTCAGTATGGCAGGAATGTCGCCCGTTCCTGGGCCTACGAGCGGCGCGGTCGAGAGGGCGTCCAAGCCCGCAGTCAGCGCCTCCCATTCGCGGTCCAGCCGGTCGGCCAGCCACGATCCGATGTCGCGCATCCCGGCCGCCTCGGACGCGGCGATCTCGCGCAGCCGCGCGATGCCCTTGGCGACGGTCCGATGCATATCCTGGATCTGCAGGGACTGCACACTCGGCGCGGCATGCTGGCCGCGCGCCCCTTCGGGGCAGCTCCAGTGGATTGCGTTGTGGATCAAACGAAACCCCGCCGCATCGTCAGCGCACAGAAAGTCGAGTGTGTTCTCGATGACCCCCGCGCCCCGGATCGGCAAGTATCGCCGCACGTAATCTTCCATCAGGACACCGCGCCTGAAATGCTCGCCCATCTCGGGATGAGGAGAAAACACTACGAGCCGTCCCTTGCCTTCGAACCTGGCCCGCGCCAGCACGGCCGGCCGTTTATTCAGCGTTTCAAAACGCTGCGGATCTAAGGGGTTGTCGATAAAGAGCTTCGATGGCGCGATAAGCGACCTGAAGCGCGCAGCAATCGTCTCGCCTCCGTGCGGGTCGTCGTAGACAGGGCCATGATAGTAGGGCATCTCCAGCGCGCAAGGCAGGCCTGCGGCGAGTGGCGTATCCTCCATCGCAATGCTGATCATGCCGGCGCCCGCCAACAGATATTCCTGCGTGAAACGCGGCGTGGTGGCGAACGCGCCGAGCCAGCCCGGACGCCCGTCTGCCGTATAGAAGGCGCCGCCGCAGGATCCCAGATAGCCGCCGCCGCCGGCCAGGAACCGGCGCACGCGGGCATCTATCCCGCTTTGCCGCTCGGCACGGTCCAGTCCCCAGGTGGCAAAGCCACCGGGCATGATCAGAAGATCCGCGGTATCCAGTGCATTTGCCAGGATATCGTCCGGACCGACGCACCGGAACGGCACCCCGATCGACAAGAGTGCATGCGCATAATAGCCCCAATAGGGGTAACCAACGGACGGCCCGGCATAGAGCAACACGCGCGGCGGGCGAGCCAGGCCCGCCGCGGCGCAACCTGCCTTGCCATCTTCCGACGCCTTGATCAGACCGTGCGCATCCGCGACCCGCGACACCGCCTCGGGCAGCAAAAACCCCCCGGCGACCGCGGACACCGGCCAGCCATTGCTCGGCAACAGGTTCAAAACGCTGATCCCGGCACCGTTGAAGGCGCCAGGATCCCGATAGAGATGCATTCTCATATTATTCACTCGGGCTCATACTTTTCACTTGGGATGGTCCCGGTCACTTAAGTTCGCGCAGCCAAGCCGACGATCAGCCGCCGGCAACGATGCGGTTCCACATGTCGGTCCAGTCG
The DNA here is from genome assembly GCF_002072155.1 of Roseovarius sp. A-2. Lineage (GTDB taxonomy): Bacteria > Pseudomonadota > Alphaproteobacteria > Rhodobacterales > Rhodobacteraceae > Roseovarius. The sequence continues at coordinate 6,689 of NZ_BDIY01000048.1, forward strand.
GCCCGGTTCATCGACATGAAATCTTGGTCTAGGTTGATGATCCGCTCCTGCTCCTCGGAAGTAAATTGGACCCGCTCCTGCAGTTCGGGCGACAGTTTCTCCAAAGTGGCGGGATTGGTAGGCGCGTAGTTATAGACCTCCGTCACCCAGCTTTGAAGATTCGGGTCGATGGTCGCGTTGATATATTTCTCGGCCGCCTCAAGGTTCTTCGTGCCCTTGGCGATGCCGGTCCCGGACATGTAGGTGATCGCGCCTTCTTCGGGGAAGACCCATTTGACGTTACCGCCATTAGCCAGCACCGTATAAGTCTGTGATTTGTAAAGCAGGCCTATCGCGGCCTCGCCGGTCTGCAATGCGGACATGATCGAATCGGTGTCGCGCGCCCAGATCGGGTCCAGCGCGACCAGCTCGCGCAGCTTCGCGAACCCCGTTTCGGCGTCCTTCAGATCAGCGCCAGCCGCAAGCGCCCCGATAGGAACAATATATGGCCCGATGGAGTGGTTAATTGCGGGCAGGACGATCTGGCCCGCGTATTCCTCTTTCCACAGATCCGCAAAGCTGGTCGGCGGATTTTTAACGAGGTCCGGATTGTAGACGATCCCAAGCGCGGAATAGATCATCGCGACCCAGCCTTTAGTGCGGAACTTCTCGGGCACGTCCTTCAGATACGGAAGGTTTGGCGAGTTTACGTCCAGATCCTCGAGTGTGCCCTGCGCCTCGGCCAGCGGCACCACGCCATCGGCCAGTTGGACTAGGTCGTAGATCTGATCGTCTTCGCTGATCTTGATCTTGGTTATCCGTTCGACCGGGGAGGAGCCGGTGTCCTGCACTACTTCCACGCCGGTCGCTTCGGTGAAGGGCACGCCCACCCGCTCAGCCATCGAGGCACCCCAGAGGCCGCCCCATGTCATCATCGACAGTTCGGTGGCCTGCGCGAACACAGGAAGTCCGGCCGTCGCGAGGCCACCCGCAAGAGCGGTCGAGCCAGTAAGTCTGATAAAATCGCGTCTTTTCATAAGCTTAATCCTCGTGGCGTGACGTGGCTTCTTTGCCGTTGAACTTTTTCCTCAACGGCAGCATATTTTGGATCCAATTTTAAAGTCAATGGTTTTGGATCCAAAATTACTAAGTACTATTTTCCGGCGGCCAAATGCCGTGTTTATACGCACCGGGAAACGATGTAGCTGCCTCAGGTAGCCGACGGGGACAATTCAGATGACACAAAGCAACGATAAGAACCCGACAGTGACCTCCCTGCTGCTGGTCGAAATGCGAGAGGCGATCATGGATGGTCGTTACGCGCCCGGCACGCTTTTGCGGCAGGAGACCGTAGCGGAGGAATTCGGCGTCAGCCGCGTGCCCGTCCGCCAAGTGCTTTTGGCGCTAAGCAGCGAGGGGCTGGTCAACCTTCAGCCAAGGCGCGGCGCCGTCGTGGCTGGCTTCTCCGAGGCCGAGATCGCAGATCTCTTTGACCTGCGCGCCTTGCTCGAAACGAAGTTGCTGGCGGCGTCTCTGCCCAATCTCGGACCGGATGATTTCGCCGAGCTGCAAGACATCAACACCGCCTATGGCAACGCGATCGCCGGCGCGGAAAAGCAGCGTTTCGGCGAGTTGAATGCGAAATTCCACCTTACCTTGTATCGTGGCACCGACCGGCCTAAATCGATACAGATCGTGTCAGGGCTGCTACAAAGTTCCAATCACTACACGCGCGTGGAACTTATACGCCACGACGACATGATGCGCGCCCATGCAGAACATGAGGCCGTCCTGGATCATTGCCGATCCGGAGACATCGACGGCGCCGTCGCGGCCCTACGCTCGCATATATGCGACGTGCAGAAAGGCGCGAACCGCTACGGTGTATCCGCTGCGACACAAAAGGACGATTGACACGCGGCGCTGTCACGCGACGCGGCCTGGCTTAAGGTCCATACGCGAGAACGTGCGGCTAGCGCATTGGCATGGATGCTGAATGGCAAAACCATTCGAAGACCATGGTTCAGCTCGCTGGATTGGTCCTGGCCCAAATGGGCTACTGAGACTCTGCGCCTGTGATCGGGAATTACGTAACCGCGCCATTGGCACCGTCACCGCGTCTATGATACCGCAGCTTACGCGGCTTGACTGTCCGTCACGGATGGCAGTGGCACCCAATTCCACGGCAGCAACTCATTTAGCTTGTTGATCTTGTGATCATGGATGCGGTCGAGCACGTCGGCGAGATAGGCCAGCGGATCGAGGCCGTTGAGCTT
>NZ_BDIY01000049.1 GCF_002072155.1 Roseovarius sp. A-2
GACGGCCCCGGCACGGGCTTTGCGGGCGATTGCATGGGCCAGATGATGGGTGGCCCCATGATGGGCATGATGATGGGCGGAGGCCTGATCATGCTGCTGTTTGTCGCGGTGCTGGTCCTCGCGGCGGCGGCGCTGGTCAAGTATCTTCGGCAGCCTGCATGACCCGCCCCGGCCATTACGCGGCGGGTCTCGTTGTGGCGCTCGGCTCGACGGCATGGGTCGTTGCGGCCGACGCGCCGATCGTTCCCGAGGGGCTGAGCTTTCGCGGTGCGACGGTGACGGCCAAACAGGTCGCACTCGGGCAGGAACTCTACGCGGCCAATTGCGCCGCCTGCCACGGTGTCAACCTGGAGGGTGAACCCGACTGGAAGCGCCGCAAGGACAACGGACGAATGCCCGCACCGCCGCATGATGCGAGCGGCCATACCTGGCACCATGCCGACCGTCAGCTGTTCACCATCACCAAGCTCGGGGTCAACGCCATCGTGCCCGGCTATGAGAGCGATATGCCGGGCTTCGAGGGGGTCCTGTCCGACGACGAGATCAAGGCCGTTCTGGCCTTTATCAAGAGCACCTGGCCTGAACGCGCACGCGACTTTCAGGCCGAAGTGACAGCCAATGACGAGGGCGGATCATGAGCGTGCCGAGGACACCGCGAAGAAGCCGGGTTTCCCTGCTGATGGTGTTGCCCGTGGCGATCTTCGCCGGGCTTGGCGCCGCCTTTTACTGGGGGCTCTGGAACACGGACGACCGGCTGCCCTCGACCCGGATCGGCAAGCCGGTGCCGGAATTCGATCTGCCGCCCATAGAGGGGCGAAGCGACGGGTTGGCCACCACTGATCTGACGGGCGACGTGTCCATCGTCAACGTCTGGGCGTCCTGGTGCGTGCCGTGCCGCGACGAGAACCCGCTCTTGGTTGAGCTTGCCGAGACCGGCGCGGTTCCGATCCATGGGATCAACTACAAGGACGCTCTTGGCGCGGCGCTGGCATTCCTCGACGAGCTGGGCGATCCCTTCACCCGTATCGCGGCGGACCGGAATGGCCGCGTTGCCATCGACTGGGGGGTCTACGGCGTGCCGGAAACCTACGTGATCGACGCCGAGGGCCGTATCGCAATGAAACATGTCGGCCCGTTCAACCGTCAGATTATGGAAAACGAGATCATGCCCGTGGTCCGGGCGCTGCAGGCGGAGGAAACCCCATGAACCGCAGAGACTTTCTTGCCGCTACGGCGGCGGCGACATTGGCCACGCCGGTCGCCGCGCGCCCGGTCATGCCACTTCGGGACAGCCCACGAGACATGCTTTCGCCCCCCTTCGTGGACGGCGGCGGGCACGACCTGACCTTGGCCGATTTCCTTGGCCAAGTCGTGCTGCTCAACGTCTGGGCCACCTGGTGCGCGCCCTGCCGCGAGGAAATGCCGACGCTGGATCGGCTGCAGGCGCGGCTTGGCGGGGCGGATTTCCACATCCTTCCGCTCTCCATCGACCGGGCAGGGCTCGGCCCGGTGCGCCGCTTCTACGACGAGATCGGGATCGCGCATCTGGGCCTGTATCTCGCCGAGGACATCCGCGCCATGGCGGCCCTCGCCGTGGCAGGCCTGCCGACGACCATCCTGATCGACCGGCTTGGCCGCGAACTGGGCCGCCTCTCCGGTCCTGCCGAGTGGGACAGCCCGAAAAACATCGCATTCTTTGAAACGATCATAGCAAAAGGACAAGACACGCCATGACAAACATACCTTTTGTGCATCGCCGTCAGGCCGCGCCCGCCCGCTGGCCTCTGAGCCGCCGCCAGACCGTGATCGCGGTGATGATCGCCATCGGCGCGGGCCTCTGGCTCAACTGGGGCTGGCTTGCCGCGATCGGTGTGGCCCCCCTGATCCTGAGCCTCGCACCCTGCGCGGTGATGTGCGCCACCGGATACTGCGTCATGTGCAAAAGCAAGGGCTGTGACGCAGCGAAGACCTCGGCCGATATGCCGAACACGACGAGGGACTGATCTTTCAATACAACTCAAGGAGATGACCATGAAAACTACCAGGACACTGGCCGTGCGCAACCGCTTCGCCCAAGCGGCTCGCGTGCTCTCGTCCGCCGGCGCGTCGATCAGGATAGGGGCCAGACCTTCGAGCGTGCGCGCCACGGCAGTCCCCAGAGCACCGGAGGATGTGTCGATGTGTTCGAAGGTCGGCCAGATGCGTTCAGCGAGCGCGATGACCCCCTCACCGGCCGCGACCAGATCGAACTTCCGCACGGCCTTTATCTCGCGCATTACGGCCTTCAGCCGTTCGGTGGCTTTCGCCGTGCCCCGCCAGCCGAATGCGCCTGCGCGCACGCCGGGCTTGAACGCCCATTTGTGTGTCGTGCGTCTGGCCACGTCGTCCCCCCTGTCCGGTCGACATTGCCACAAGGCGGTTCCAGGATGAAGGGCCGGTCGGCTCTGGCCGGACCACATGGATGGGAGCTGATCGGGTTGACCTTTCATCGGTGATGCGGCCATCAGGCGTGCGCAGGCAGGGAGCGATCATATGGCCAGCGACAGAGATCTCCGCGAGAAACTCGCCAAGCTCGGGCGGCTCTTCGCCCGAGGCGCTACCCCGGGGGAACGGGCCGCAGCCGGCGCGGCACGTGACCGGCTTCAGGCCATGCTGGATTCGGGAGCCGCGGACGAGGCGGACCCGGAGATCGAGCTGCAGTATTCCCTGCCGGATGTCTGGTCAGTGCGGATCTTCGTCGCGCTCTGCCGCAAGCACGGGGTGCGACCCTATCGCTATCCCCGACAACGACGCACCACGGTCATGGTCCGGGCGCGGCAAGCCGGCTTCGAACGGACGGTCGCGTCGGAGTTTCGCACCCTCTACCGCGAGGTGAGCGCGTATTTCGACGAGACCGTGAACCACCTCATCTCCGACGCCATGAAATCCGATGGCGACGACGAGACGCTGAAGCAACGGCAGCTTCCGAAATAGCACACCGACCGCTCGCCTGAGCGGGGGCGGCGGGGAATCTTGCGGGCAAACCCGTCGCTACGCTGCGCGCACCGACGATCCTGGATCGTGGCTCATGGGCCACCATCCGGCGCCATCGTGTGAAATGGAAATCCCCTGTTGCCGATGTCGGCCTCGAGGCGTTTCCTCTGGCATGTAGAAACGAGCGCCACCGCGCTCGTGGTCGTCTCCCGTCGGTGGCCGGGACTTCGAAAACCGCCGAGGACGGCCTTCTGTGACAGACGTCATGGGAATTCGTCTCGGATGCACGGTGTCGCTTCCGCTCATGCGGATACCACTACCTCTGGGGAATGATCAGATCCCCGCAGCGCGCTGCTTTTTTGGTGATGCACAACACTGTTAACGAGCGTCCAGTGGTTCTGGATTTCGCGCTGCCTCCTTTCTCTTCGCTCATCGTGCGGTCCTCGACGGCATCTTCATGCCGCAGTCATAGGGAAGATATGGAACGGTCGAGTGCACGCAGAAAAATTTTCCGGCCTGCAACACCAGAATATCCTGACAGCCCCCACTGAGGCAGCTCTCCATGCTCCCTGTCGGCGCTCCCGAGGGGGGGGGCGGTGAGGACGGGGACGCCGCTCTCCGCGCGGGGTGCCGAGGTTCTTGGGGCCAGGCGCCGGTCGACGCCATCGACTACGTTATCACCCACGAGCTCTGCCACATGGCGGAGCCTCATCACGGGGCTGCCTTCTTCGAGCTCTTCGACAAGGTGATGCCCGATTGGGAGCGTCGGAAGCAAAGGCTCGAACGGGCCATGGCGTAAGTATGCTGGAGATCCGTTGCAGGTGAATCGGATTCGAATCGCTTCCCCCCGGTGCGACAGGTTTCGAACCTCCATCACATTTTTCAAAACAACCTTACGTGTGTCATTTTCGCCACGCGAATATCCGAGTGTCGCCGGCGATTTCGTAGATGAGACAGGCGCGGAGGGGTCGGCGCAGATGTTTTTTTTGGCGTAAGATGGAGGTCGGCAGAGAAAATAACATAAAAACAGTATCTTGGGATCCGCTGGGATCGATTAAAGCGGCGCGGGAACGACTTTAAGAAAAAAATTTGGGGCAAAATCAGCGGTTGCCCGAGGTGGCGCGCTGAGTACTTTGACCCTCGAAACGAGGCCCGGGACGGCGGATTTCACAGGTCAGCTCGACCGCCTCGTTTCGCCGAAAATGCAACCAGCCAATGTCCTGGCTGCCCAACCCGAGAGACCGGGGACAGCGGTGCAGGAAAGGCAATGGAAAGAGAATGGAGAACGAAGTGAACGCCAGTAGCTGAACACTCAATCCAACCACTTGGATCTTTGGATCCACGAAGGTGAAATGACCGCCAACTGAGAGTCAGTCGGTTCATTTCATGAAATCCCGAAAATATGGCCGCCGCCTTCGGGCAGCGTCGGACTGAAGTCCGGCGGGTGGTCTTCCTATGCGAAAGGAAATCAAAATGCCGATTTATTCGGAGGGTCGCGTATTGCCTGCGCAATCCCGTGGGGATCGCAGTATCAAGAATGCGTCGACTGCACATTGTACCGCCTTCGCCGTCCTTGGTGAGAACTCAGGTACCCGCTTTCAAGCGGAGTCACACCTTGAACTCTGCCACTTGCAAATCGAGGCTACCCGGCCCGATGTCGCCGCAGTCCAGGAGCAGGTGCTTTTCACATTCGGCCGGCAAAATGAGAAATGGCACTTCTTCGACATGGTCGTCACGAAGGCCTCGGGAGAGCGCATTGCCTATACGGTCAAGCCCGAAGTGCGCCTCAAGTCCGGTCGTCATGTCGAGGAAATGCGCACCATCGCCTGGTGGGTGCAAGAGAAGGGGTTCGCCAAGTCGGTGCGCCTCTTGACCGAGGCCGATATCGACCGGGTCGCCCTTCACAACGCGAACATCAACGCAGCATTGCGCGACATTGATCCGGAAGCAGAGGACGCAGCGCGTGCCGTGGCGCAGGAGTTGTGCGGTGCTGTTCGCCTTGACCTTCTCACGCAGAAAACTGGCCTCGCAGCCCGCGGCTATCGAGCCCTTCTGCGGCTGATTTCAGCAGGTGAGCTCGCGCCCCTGCAGTCCAAAAAAATCACCCCTGAAACCCTCGTTGAATGGAAAGGAGACCGTCAATGAACATTCAAATTCCCAAGGGCAAATTGGTGCAGAGCCTGCGCGACATGCACGTGCCCAACGAGCGCACCGATGCGGTGCAGAAACACCTTGCCCGGCTACTGCAGGTCGATGACGATGATCGCCTGACCGCCGAGCCATGCCGATTTACCGCCGACAAGGAAACGCGCGGCATCGCCGTCATCGAAGCTGCTGGGGGTGGCAAAACCACTGCAATCCGGACCGTGCTGCAATCGACCAGCGCGCTGAAGATGAACCCCGAAACGGGCCTTCCACGGTACCTGGAAATCCAGGTTCCCAGCCCCGCGACGCACAAGAGCGTTGGTCTCGCGATCCTGGAGGCAACCGGCATGTCCGGTGTCTCCTCGAATGCCAAGGCCTGGGAAATCTGGGGCGCCGTGCGGAAGCGGTTGGGTCAGATGGGCATCAAGGTCCTTTGGTTGGATGAGGCCCAGGACCTCGTCATGGCGCAGTCGGCAAACGAGACCGAAACGACCTTGAGGACGATCAAGACGCTCATGCAAGGCGACAATGCGGTGATCCCGATCCTCAGCGGGACACGGAGGCTCGGTGAGATGACCAGCTTCGATCCGCAGGTGTCGCGGCGCTTCACCAAGATCGCGCCGTCGGATCTCGACCACAGCACGGACCAGGACGACATTTTCGGGATGATCGACGGCTACTGCGACGAGGCTGGCATCACGGCGCGGCTGCCCGATGATTTGGCGGTCCGCCTGATGACGGGTAGCCGCTATCGTTTCGGACGGGCGATCGAGACCATCGTCAACGCGATCGAGTGCGCCATTTTCGACGGTGCGACCTTCCTGACCATCGATCATTTCGCAGAGGCCTGGGCCATACAGGAAGGGTGTGATCCTGGCTCCAACATTTTTTGGGCGCCTGACTGGATGTCCATATCACTGGATGCAGGGGCCGAGGAATACGAGCAGGCGCGCTCCAAGCGCCAGCAGAAGAAGATCGAGCGGGGTTGAACAATGGTCATGCTGCCTGTCCTCCCACTGATCGAGGGTGAGAGCACCGTTTCCTGGTGCTCTCGGCTCGGTCCGTTTCATGCCGGCCTGTCCGGTCCCGACTTCCTGAAACTGATGCAGATCAGTCGCCAGAGCGTCGTCGACACGACCGATGACTGCATTGGCAGGCTGGCTGACCTTACCGGGATCGCCGCGGACCGCATACGGGCCTCCGGCGTGCAGCGTGTCGGCGAAGCGCGCTTCAAGCATGGCGACGAGGTTTTCGGCATGCGGTTCGCGCTGCGAACCCATACAACCTTTTGCCCGGCTTGCCTGTTGGAAGATGCTGATCCGTCGGGACCAAGCGCGGGGCGGCGCGTTGGCCGGATCGGCTGGATGTTCAGCCCGGTCAGAACATGCCCCCAACACGGGCTTGTTCTTCATCGGCGCCTCAACAGCGGGTTTCATGAGCATTTCCAGGATATGACCCTCGTGGCGCCGGACGATGCCGCCCTTGAAAAGCTGGCAGGCGACGCGCCGCCAGCGAACACCTCTGCCTTGCAGGCCTATGTTATGCGGCGCCTCATAGGCGTGTCCGGTCACGACTGGCTCGACACTCAGGATATAGACCAGGCGACAAAAGCCTGTGAGATGCTGGGGGCCTGCCTTGTGTTCGGGGCGCATACCAACCTTGATAGGCTCTCGCTTGGTGATTGGTCAGAGGCCGGCAGTGCCGGTTTCGAGGCGGCCCGTGATGGCGTGGACGGCTTGCGCAAGGCGCTTGACGAGATTTCACGCGAGTCCTTTCGCCGGAGTTCCAAGGGCGGCCCGCAAGCGGCCTTGGGTCGAATTTACCAGTGGCTGCAATTCAAGAAATCCAAGACGGATCCCGGACCGATCCGGGATGTCGTGAGGGAGTTTGTCCTGGACACGATGTCGATTGACCCGGGTAGCACCTTGTTCGGCCGTCCTGTCGATGCGCGGCGCCGTCATTCGCTGGCCAGCCTGTCGCGGTCGACCGGCGTTCACCAGGCGACCTTGCGCCGGGCGCTGAAACTCACCGGTGTTCTTCCAGCTGATGTTGACGCCGACGACCGGTTTACCGTCGATGCAGGGCAAGGGGAAAGGCTGGCCGATCGCATTCACAATTCAATTCCGATCAGCAAGGTCCCGGAGTACCTGAACTGCAACCGGACCCAAGCCCAGATGCTCGTGAAACGCGGGATTGTATCTCAGCTGGTGCCGGATCTCGGCCGCGGCGGCGGCGTCCTCGCCAAGGTAGCTGTCCGAGACCTCGATGATTTCATCTCTCGCTTGCGGGCGCATGGGACAACCGTGCGCCAGGCCAGCGACGGGATGGTCGACGCCATCGTTGCCTCCGAGGTCGTGCGGCGACCGGTGATGGACATCGTTCAGCTTGTTCTGGATCGCAAGCTGACATCGCTTGAACTCTTGTCAGAAGACCTGGGGTTTCGTTCGGTACTGGTCTCCCCGGACGAGGTCCGCGCCGTGATCTCGGAACTTGAAGGCGAGATCGGTTTGTCCACGCATGATGTTGCCGCCCGTCTCGGAATATTCACGTCCGGCGTCACGCACCTTCGGACGAAGGTCGACAGGTCGGGGCGCCCGTTTCTCCGCTCACTCGAAACCGTGGCCTCGAGCGGCACCGTCCGTCATCGCTTCGAGGAAAAGGAGGTGAAACGGTTCCAGGCGGACTACGTCGCGCTTGCGGACCTGGCCAAGACAAGGGGCAAGGCCCCGAAGGTAGTCGCGATGGAACTGCGGAAACTTGACATAAAGCCGATTATGAGACGGGAACTCCTGAACGCTGCAATCTACAGGCGCGCCGATTTGTAGACCTAATTCCCACAAGATATTGCCGATCGAAGCCGCCCAACCGGGCGGATTTTTTGTTGCCTGATGCCTATATGACAAGACTATTGCCGATTTTGCGTGGCAAAACATTACCGCACTCCTTGGCAATAACGCCCGCCGACTTTGAAATCGGAAAAATTCGGCCCTTGATTTTATTGCATTTTTTCGATTTCAGATTTCGCGTTTGGCATAACTATGGCTGCTCTGACATTTTTTGTAGTATTCCGACCACCAATTAGTAGCCAGAGGCGGGGTCAAAAACGCCATTGTGCAAGCAAAAGAACGGAATCGGGCTTAGCAGCGCGTTCCCGCGCTTATTTCGCTCAGAGTCTTTGTTACTGTGGTTCGACTCCTTGCAGAACACATAGGTTCGCCTTCGTAGAGCCCAAAACGCGCCCTGCGTAATTTCTTGATCTGGTTAAGTGCAATCTCCGATGGAAAGGTGTGAAGTGGTCCCACCTTTTCGGACATGTTTGCAGCTTTTCTAAGGTGTATCGGGTTTAGGTTTCATGCTGCTTCTTGTTGTTCCAAGCCTACCCAATATGCGTCGTCAGGCGTCTGCCGATCAAGGGCGGAATGGGGCCTTTT
>NZ_BDIY01000050.1 GCF_002072155.1 Roseovarius sp. A-2
CTGCGCTCTTTCCCCATAGGCCGCAACCAGCCCCCGCGGCTTCCTCCTTCCGAGGTTTGTCAACGCGGGCCGAACGCAGCTCTGACGGCAAAGTTGCACCCCGGCCAGCATCGAAAAACCTTCAGGATTCCGGCAATTCGCTGCGATCGCGCGGTCATCGAACCACATCTACGAAAGCGGCCATTGAGATGGCATTCGGAGTAGCCGCGCAAGCAAAACCATTGTGGGAAACAGAGGGAGCAGACGCAGCAATTGCGGGACTCATACAACGATTGATTGATCAGCGTGCGCCGCGCAAAGCCATGGTGGACTTGAAGAAACAACCGCTACACACTACCAAAGCGAAAGAGTGATTTGACAACAGGATCGTTTACGCGTGCGCCTCATCAGTTTGACGCGAAGTCCTGGCCAGGCGGCCTGTGCGGGGGGAAGACAAGATTTCTACCAGAGCTCATAATTTATCAAACTTGGCTCGTAGCAACGAGCCATACCGGTTCCTACGCCAGAAGATTTGTGAAGCTGTTTCAGTAGGTGGTGACGACAAACCGTTGAACCCGTTTTTGAAGACCAGCTTGTTGAAGCTGAATAAAGACCGCTTCGCGACATTCACTTTTGACGAAACCGATTGGAGGCTCCTTGATCGAAAAAAGGGGCTGCGAGATAGCAAGTTCAATGGTACATATTTTGATCTTTGGGCCGACTATGTGGTGGAGAATATCGGATGGGTGAACGAGCTCAGTGAATTCTCAACGAAGCTCAATTTAATGGCTCTTAAGGCGGATACAGACGGTATTGCCTTAGCAATCTCGGATTTGGGGCCTGAAGCCTCCCAATCGCTCTTTACAATGAAGGCGGTAGCCGCCCTGCGTGTACACCAACCTGACGAAGTGGGCGTTTTTTTTTCGGGTAGGCTAAAATCAGGTTGGCTAAGGAATATTTTCGTAGACGGCCTCATTTCATCAACAGCGACAACAATCCCGGACCGTAGTTTTCAGGACACGACCGACTTCATGTTGTCGAACCTAAGACACAGGTCAGAACGAGAAGTCATCCGGTTTATGCTCCGGCCACAGCTTTCGCGCGAAAGCACTGCATTTCGAGCATACGTTGCTCTCCTTTCACATCCATTCGACGCTCTCCAGTTGTTAACGCTCGAACTGGAACGCTGCTGGTCGCAGAGAGTTGCAGTACCTCAAAGCGTTGTTTCAAAACTGCAGCATCTTGATGGCCTGAAGAACAATGAGTTCAAGCGGTTGTCTCTTGCACTCGATCTACTTGAAGGAGATCAAAAAAAGATAAATAGTACCGGTTCGCAGGACCCGGCGATCCAATATGTTGAGCATTTCGCTCGGGAAGAAATTGTCGAAATCCCAAAGCACCTAGCGGCAAGTGGGGTTCTGGCCGAAGCAATAAAGCACTGCCGTGTGGAGAAGTATCCGAACCCGGAAAAGTGGGAGGTTTTACGCGCCTTTTCGATTCACTGGGGCTTTTCGGACTTAGGTCGAGTTGTCCGCTCTTTTATGAATTCTCTATATCTTTTTCCACGAAGCGATCTCGAACAAGAAATGCGCTCGTTACTGCCTTTGGTCGACGCTAAAGGTAGAATTGACGCTTTTGTCGCGTCAGGGCCCAGAGGCATGCACTTCGTTCGATTAGTTGTTAGTCCGAGAGATTGGACCAAGACAAGAGCTAGCATAGACGCGGTCATTGACGCACCACAGCACTATGACTGCAGGTTTCGGCTCAACGCTGCACACTGGGAGTTACAGGGGTTTGAACTCGAAGCTGCGCCAAGGTCGTGGATACGATATGTTCGCGAAAATATCCCGATTGTGCCTGGCTACCTGAGCGGGATTGAGTGGAGCTGGCTCGACGCCGTGAATTCCAAGTATCGCTTGAGCCATTTCGAAAAAATCGAAATGGACCGTTACAGTTATGTCTTCGCTCATCTTGTCATGATGGTGGAAGAGGACAACGCAGACCCTGTCCCAATTAGATCGATGCTGAAGAAAATTGACGTCAGTGATTGGGAAGAGTTGGTAGAAAAGGTTAGCAGCAACCTTGGCAACCAAGTTCTTGGCGCGCTTCTGAGGTATTTCCTTACACCCAGTGAAATCTTGCATTTGAAACTCGCAAAAAACCCATTTGCGGCGATCACAGTAAAACTGGCTTTACTCGATTCCTATAAAACGAAATTTGGTTTCAACAGCATTGTTGATTCCGAATACTACCAAACGGAATCTACGACCCTTCAGCGAGCGCTATTTGCGCGGCACATCAGTCGCGGTCAGTTTGAATTCTCGTGGCCACGACTGCTAACTGACGCTAGCCGCAACTACCAAGACTATTACGATGCCGCCCTCGAGCTAATCCGCAGTGGAGAAGGGCGTCGGGTCCTGGGCGATGCCTTGGTTACACTTGAGCATAGTTTTGGAAACAAGCAAGCTGCTTCCTACAGGCTGCCAAATCATGTCAGGCAATTCGCGACAGTAGTCCTGGCGATAATTGATGAAATCTTGCAACATCCAGTTGGCGGCTTGGAGGCAATTCTATCTTCTCGATTTCGGCACGATACTCTTGAAAGGGAATTCAGAAAGCAAGCCACTGAAATCGCACGAGCACCGAATGCTCGCCTCCCCAAACAGGCGTCTGAAGCTCTCCAAAAACTCTATTGGCCACAAATCTCACAAATCCTAAGTGATTGGATCAGTAGCCGTTTGCAATCCCACCGAAGATCGACCCCGCATGGCATGTTCAATTTGGTTCCGACGCCAGATGAAATTGCTTCATTGGTCGATCAAGGAATCCGACTCCATCAGTTCACTGAAGTTTTTGAGCTTGTGCAAGAGTGGGTTACAGAGAGGCTCGATCAGCAACTCGTTCGAGTCCGCCGCAGCTTCGTGACCGATCTGAAAACGGAGTTGATTGAAAAAATCGACGAAATGAGGAACGCCCCTGCTCCAAACGAATATTATGGGGAAAAAAGGGCATATCTCGACAGACTAGCGGCAGGGATGGAGCACGCGATTTCCGAGACGCAGGGATGGTTTACCATCCCGGAACGGGCAGTCGAGAATACGTTTACGATCGACGTGCCCATTGAAATCGCAAAACAAGTTTGCGGGGTCGAAACAAACGAGATTTCGGCCTTGTCCAATGCCTCTGCGAACTTTCCATCGGACATGCGAAAACCGGCACTCTACACGTGCGTCGATATCGTCGCCAACGCACAAAAACATGGCGAAGTATCAAGACTCCGCGTGTCGAGAATCGCGGATAATTTGGTTTTTTCGAATTTCGTCTGCAGCCAATCAGACGAAACGTGGGAAAAAACGAGCCTGGCAAAAAACCAAGCTCAGCTTTTTTCGGAAGGAGATTCCGGGTTAATTAAAATCTCAGCAGGAATGTCCGCGTTGTGCGGAAAACCGGTCAAGGTTCGTGCCGTCAGAAGAAAGCGCTGGTTCCATTTGGTAATCCCCGCAAGTGAGATCATCCCATGTGTTTCCGAATAATTATTGTTGAAGATAACCATGAAAAAGCTCTGCAGGTACAAACCGTGATTGAGAAAACAGAGCTGAACCTCGAGATAGAAGTATCTCCAACTTTAACTGAGGCTGAAGATGCCATTAGAAAAGGTTCATTTGATTTGATGGTTTTGGATATTTCAATGGATATTTCCGAAGGTGGAAACGAGTTCTTTTCTGACAACCACGACATGTTGGGGGGCCTAAGGTTCGCGAAGGAGCTTTTCTTGAACGCGCTGGAGCTTCCGACAATCGTTGTTACGGCGCATGAATCATTCCTCGAAAAGAGCGCGAACAAAGCGCAAGTATCTTCCTTTATGTCCATATCAGACCTAAAAAATGAATTTTCAGATTTACTTGGCGACCTTTTCTTGGGGGTCGTTCGGTATCAAAAAACCGGGTGGGACGCTCAGTTGTTCACCCTAGTTAGCGAGGCAACGGATATATGAGAGTCTTGATCGTCCACGACCGAGAGGAAGCCCGAAAAGAGATTGAAGAAATCGTGGGGGCGGAATGCAATGAAAGCCAGGTGGAAACCGAGTCCACCTACAATGGTGCCCGCGATGCAATGAATTCGAAACAGGGGCGATACTACGACGTTCTAATCCTGGACCTAACGTTGCCTATCAATGCCCTCGATAGCCGCCCTCCGACCGTCGAAAATGCTCAGGCACTATTGAAAGAGCTGTTCGATGGTAATGAACTCAAGACACCAGGGGACGTCATTGGAGTTTCGTACGACATCCCGGCTGTTGAAAGCACAAACGCACAGTTCGCGGACCAAGTGATTACTCTGTTAGAAGAAAGCAAAGATAGCAATTGGCAATCCCAATTGGCTGCGAAACTTAGGTACATTCGTCGAGCCAATAAAGCCCGCCTTGGAGCTGAAATCACAGAGTACGGAAAAGATGTTCTGATAGTCACCGCGCTCGACAAGGAAGCGGCGCCCTACGAAGATCTTTTTGAGCTTTCTGAACTGGACCCGGAGTTCAATATCAAGGAGTTCGCATTCACTGACAAAGACGGAACCCTTAGAAGTGGCGTTCTTCACAGCGTGGGGCAAGCTGGTCAAGCGCCGACGGCTAGCGCAACCCAAACGCTCCTCACAAGGTATCGCCCCAGAGTTTCAATAATGTCTGGCTTTTGTGGAGGCATTAGAGAAAAAGTTGAGCTGATGGATGTTGTCGCATTCAATTCGTCATACGCTTGGGACAATGGGAAATGGGTGCATGACAAAAGCACAGAAAAACCCGTTTTCCGTCCTCGCCCAAATCCAATCGACCAGTCCGGCGACTCACTTTCGTCTGCGGTGCGTGAGCTGTTGAAAGACTCGTTTCTCGCGGAGCCTGTTGTTGTGAAACGTGTAAAGGAACTTTGTTCGGGCACAGATCACACCGACGTGAAATTTTACAGACAACCTGCAGGTTCTGGCTCGGCGGTGGTGAGCGAAGGCTTCATTGCAGAGAGTATCCGGAACTTGAATGACGATATCTGGGTCGTGGACATGGAATCATATGGCTTTTATTACGCCTGCCGAAACACACGATCAGCTAAACCCGCGTTCTTGTGTGTCAAATCAGTTTCTGATTTCTGTGATCCGGAAAAGGACGACAAGGTTCAAAACGCGTGCAGTTTTCTCTCCGCTCATACGGTGAAAACGATCCTAACGTCGTTCCTAGGTTTTTGATCCTGTTCGACAGCTGATCGTATTTCGCGCAGCTTGCCGTTGTTTTTTGACCGGCGCCTTTTCCGGGTCTCGCCTAGGCCCCGAATCACCTCCACTTGGTGGAGCTTCCGGCCCATCGAAGGGACGGACAAGAAGCGAACGAGATAAAGCGAGGAACAGATCATCGCCATCCTTATCGAGCATGAGGCCGGTGGGAAATGCGCCGATCTGTGTCGCAAGAATGGCATGTCGGAGGGCACTTTTTACTCCACGAAAGCCAAGTCTCGCGGGTGGGCTGCCGGTGTCTGACGCTAGGCGGCTGGTGCTCTTGCCGCGAATGTCTGCAAAACGGGCTGCCACCGCAAGAATTGCGATGCAGGCCCGAGTGACCGCTGTGGGCCGATCACGTCCCTCGACTCCATGTGCGGCAATCTTTCCTTGCGCCCGGCAGGTCGGTCCCGTTATGCTCTGTGGGTGATATACAAGACCAAACCAAGCCCACTTTCCGACCAAAAATAAACGTTAAATTTCAGATAGTTGCGCGAGAAGCGCTCCGATCCCTACCGCCGGAGCCAATAATCCTCAAGTAAAGCAATAAGTTAGCTTAAACCGCTCCAAGCGGGCTTGAGGGATTTTGGCGTTGGGGGAACGCTAGGGGAACAGGTGGGCGTTTTGGGTGCCAGACGTCGGCCTCCAGCGTGTTCGAGATCCGCCAGGCCAGGACCTTGCGGGTATGCCAGTCCATGATGGCGACGAGATACAGGAATCCGCGCCGCATCGGCAGGTAGGTGATGTCCGAGCACCAGACCTGGTTGGGACGATCCACCCTCAGACCTCTCAGCAGGTAGGGATAGGTCTTGTGTCCTTTCGCCGGCCTGCTGGTGTTGGGCTTCTGGTAGATCGGCATCAGCCTCATCACGCGCATCAACCGGCGGATGCGCTTCTCGTTCACCAGATGACCGTCGTTGCGCAGGTGCCAGGTCATCTGCCGAACACCGAAGAACGGCGTTTCCAGGAACTGTTCGTCGATCCGCCGCATCAGGCCGAGGTTCTGCTCGGTCTCGCCCTTCGGCGTATAGTAAAAGGACGATCGTGCGATCGACAGCAGATTGCACTGCTGGCCGATCGACAGCTGGGGATGATCGGGCTCAATCATGCCGCGCCTCACTTCCCGCCCCAGGGTTTGAGCTTTCGTTCCAAAAAAGAGTTGGCCACCGCCAGCTCCCCGATCTTGGCGTGCAGTTCCTTCACCTGCTCCTCGTCAATCTCGGGCTTCTTTCGACCGCCACGCTCGAACACGCCGGATGCGCCCTCGAGCAGGGCACGTTTCCATTGGTGGATCATCGTCGGATGAACCCCGAACCGGCTCGCCAACTCGGCGGCGGTCTCCTCGCCCTTCAGGGCCTCCAGCGCGACCTTCGCCTTGAACTCGGGCGCGTGCTGCTTGCGTTTCGACATCTCTGATCTCCTTCTCGTCGAAGATCAGCAGACTGAAAATCGTAGCTTATGTCAGTGTCCGAATTTCGGGGGGTAGCGCACTTCGCCGGAAAGAAAAGCGTCGGCTGGTTCGGCAGGATCAGACGATCCTTGACTGCTATTCTGGTCCCAGTGCGTTTCGGTGTCCCTTTCGAAGAAAGCACCTCAAGCTCACGCGCCTGAGCAAGTTCGGACAACACGGCAAAAATGTCTTCATTAGTCCCAGCGGTCCTGTTTCCAATCTCGACCAAGAGACGGGACACCTCTAACTCACCACCATTCATGATACGGTGGACCTCTGACGGTGGCGAGTTGATCAATTCCTTGCCAAGAGCGGTCCTATCAATGTCGGAGAAACTGAATAATGAGTCGCAGCTTTCTATCAGGCGGGTATCATATCCTAAGTTGAACAACCCGCCAGAACCCACATGGGTAAAGCTGTTCTGTTCTTGCCAGTGGACGCCCAACATCTTGTCACGCGCCGCTTGATGCTGCGAAAGGTGCGCGAGCATCATCCAGCGATTGTCGGTTCGAGACCACAGCATGAACGGGGTGAAGAACTTAGCACCGCTGTTCGAGTGGATGTGCGCCATCAAAGCGGGACAGGTCCAAGATGTTTCGTGTTCTGGCTGAACGGTCTCGGGTGCCTGTGGTTGCTCATCTCGATCATGGCAGAAGCCCTGAAGAATGCATCGAGGCCATCGAACTGGGCTTTTCGTCGGTGATGTACGACGGTTCCGCTCTGCCGCTTGCCCAGAATATTGAGAACACCCGCAGAGTGTTGGAGGTGGCACGGGCGGTTGGGGTAAGCGTTGAAGCCGAACTGGGTGTAGTCGGCTATGTTGGCACCAGCCCGTCGACTGGGACTGATCCCGAAGAGGCGCGGCGGTTTATCGCTGAGGCGCCGGTGGACGCGTTGGCGATTTCTGCAGGCAATACCCACCTGAGCACCTCAGATAGCGTGCCGGTTGACCTCAGCGTCATACGTGCTGTTGAGGCTGCGGTGCCAACCCCGCTCGTTCTACATGGCGGCAGTGGTATTCCCCGCCAGCAACGACGGCAGTTAGCACTTGAGACGCGGGTAATGAAATTCAACATCGGCACTGAATTGCGGCAAAGTTTCGGAAGCGCGCTAAGGGCGACCTTGGCCCGCGATCCAGAACTCTTCGACCGGAACGTGATTCTGGGTAGCGTCATCGATCCCTTAGCAGAGGCCACGGAGGGGGCCCTACATCACCTTTGGCGATAACAGTTTGCGGGGCGAATATCTCGTCCAGGTCAGCCAGGCGGTAAAACTCTGGAAAGCGAACCGGAACCTCACATCCATGGAAAATGAAGAGAATACATCTGACCGCGTCACTTTTCTGGCATTGACTGCTCCGCATTTCGATCGACGTATGATTGATAGCTCGCCCCCCATCAATTGAATAAGGCTATTGGTTAGCGGACCTTCATTTCACTTGCAGAGAACTCCCGCTTTCCTGAAGGTTTTTCGATGCTGGCCGGGGTGCAACTTTGCCGTCAGAGCTGCGTTCGGCCCGCGTTGACAAACCTCGGAAGGAGGAAGCCGCGGGGGCTGGTTGCGGCCTATGGGGAAAGAGCGCAG
>NZ_BDIY01000051.1 GCF_002072155.1 Roseovarius sp. A-2
AACCACCGGACTATGCGCGCATCAACCAGCTCGCGCAGTTGATGGCGACGCAGCAGCAGGGGCTGCTTGGCGCATGGAGCGCCCAGCCGTCGGCCGTCACCGTCGTCGTCGAGGAAGACCTGGTCTCCGGCGAAGACGCTGCATCTGCGATAGCGAGTGATGGCATGAGACACCAGGCCGACCCCCCCTGCCCTTTCCGAGCCGCTCGTTCGCGCCGGCGGGGTCGTTCTCGCCTCTACCATCATCACCAATGACAGCGACACGCCCGGCCCCGTCGTCGCTGAAATCCGCAAAGGGCCGCTCAAGGGCGCCCGGCTCCTCGGCGGGCTCAAAGCCAACCAGGGCAACACGCATCTCATTGTGCGATTCAGCACCGCGGTACTCGCGGACGGCACACAAATCCCCGTATCGGCCTATGCGGTCGATGCGCGGCAAAAGTCACTCGCGGTGCGCAGCGATCTGGATCGGCGGCTCTTCGCACGCTACGCACCCCGGGTCGCGGCGGCGTTCGTGTCGGGCGTGGGCGATGCGCTCTCCGATCCCGGCACATCGCTGGTTGATCTCGGCGGCGTCACCGGCGTCACGCGTCCGACGTCGACAATCGAGCAAGGCCTCTACAAGGGCCTCGCGGAGGTCGGCAACGATCTCGCGGGCGAGTTCGTCCAAAGCGCACCCAGGGGCCCGCTGATCTCGTTACGCTCACGCCAGATCATCGGCGTCCTGTTCACCGGCAACGTCCTGTTGCCGAACCGCTGATGACCGGAGGTCCCCCAATGCCCGAGACCAGATACAACATCTATCGCTCCACCGTGCATTGGCGCTACGCCATGGCGCGACCGCGCCTCGCGTCCTTCGACGCGCGCCTGGTGTTCTTCATTGTCCTTTTCGCCTTCCACATCCGCTGGTGGACCTTCGCCCTGCTGGTGTTCGCGATCGCCGGGTTCACCGCGGCGGGTTATTTCAAGTACGCGCTCGAGAATGTCCTGCGGCTTGCGCGCTCGAAGCTGGTCGGACCGTTCCGCCCGGCGGTGGCATATACGCGGCTCAGGCCGATGGTGGATTATGGGTCGGATGCTTTGAATGTGAGCGCTCGATCAACGTCAAAATCCTCGGTCTTGAATATATTCAAGACCTCAATCCGGCCGCGGTGGCGACCATAAAGAGCGTCTATATAGCATAGGAGCGCGATATCTATACAACATGTACCAAACCATGCTACCAAGTAGTCAGAACTGATTCCATAAGAGAATCGGAGGCAGTGGTAAGTATCATGAGCGGTACACTAGAACAATTTTTGAACGACCTCTCGCGCGGTCTCGATAAGACGATGGTGTCGGTCAACAAAGACCTGACGATTCGAAATCGGATCAAGCGCTCTTGGTCCATGCGGCAGTGCGCCCGCTTTCTCAATGTCAGCATACAGTACCTCACAAAGTTTGCCCGCGAGAATGGTGATTTCCCCGCCGGCGAGTATGTTGGCAGAGAGCGGGTTTTCACTCTCGTGGATTTGATGCAGATCCGAGCGTTGTTGGCCGCATCTGCTAAGCGACCGTACGACTATCTTGCTTGGAGAAAGCCCGGTGAAACGCTCCCGGTGATTTCGTTTGCGAGCCAGAAAGGCGGTACGGCCAAATCGTTGACTGCCGCACATTTTGCGCAATACCTGAGCCTCAACTATGGGATGCGCGTGGGTGTCATGGACGCCGACCCTCAGAGTACTATCACACTTTATTTTGTCGGGGGCGAAGGCCTGCCTCAACTTCCCACGGAAGATACGGCGACACTGGTCGATTTTGCCGGGTTGTACATGAGCGAAGATGGTAGCCCTTACACCGAGCATGACGCGGATACCTTGGACAGCTTTTTCCTGAAGACATCTTGGCCCGGATTGCGAATCCTGCCTGCGCACGGAGAGACTTCTGAAGGTGAACTTCAGATCACTCGACTCATCCGCGATAATCCTCCCGATAAAGCTTTCTACAGATACCTTCGGGACTCCGTCGAGCGCTGGCGTGACCATCACCAGCCCAAGACGGTGCCCAACGAGCTTGTGTCCAATGGCTCGGTCGATACCGAAAAGCTCAACGACGCTCTCGTTGAGACACTCGATTGCCTGATCATCGACTACCAGCCGGCGCTCACTCTGTTTCAGCTGAACAACGTCGTTGCTTCGACCAACTTGGTTATTCCTCAGACAATGAAGGGATTTGACATTGCCACGCTGTCTACCTTCGTCACTGGGCTTCGCGGGATGATCAATCACATACTTGATCACGACCGCATCGAGATTGGTACTGGGGCCAATATGTTGCTGCCAACAATCGTGCAACGAACAAATGACCAGGACTTGAAACAAGTAGCTAATCTGTTGGAGCACTGTCCAACAGAAGTGCTGCCCGTTTTTTACCTCCGGTCGGATGCGATCGCGAACGCGTCAGACGTCTATCAGTCAGTTTATGAGTATGAGCCCGATACACGCGGCAAGAAGAAGGGTATCGAGCGCTTCATTACAAATGCTGACGCCGTCAACGATGCTATTGTATCCCGGATCTGGCCAGGTCGTGAGCGAGGCTATGCGGAGAGCTGGATCAATGAATTCTATGAGGAAGACGGGGAGGAAACCGCATGAAACTCAAGCGTTCCTTGCTACAAGACACGAACAAGCCACAGGATGACGGGTCAGCCAAAAGACCGGGAGCGCAGCCCGATCCGAAGCGTGACGCGACGGATCCGGTTCCAGCTAAGGATGCTAAGCCACGCGTTGGCGGCGCTGGAAGCGCGTGGAAGGCGGGCGCTGTTGAGCAAAACAAAGCGGCGCTGAATCGAGCCCGCGAAAAGATTGCGGAGGATATTCTCAACGGTCACCACGAACTGTCGCTAGACTGGAAGATGGTCACTGACAGGCTTGGATCGGACCGCCGCTCCGACTGGCAAAGCCAAGAAGCATTTCACTCTCTAAAAGATAGTATCGCAGCAAATGGACAAGACACTCCGATACAGGTCTGGCCCAGTGATCCGGATTGGAAGCCAGATCCGCTAGACCCAGAAAACGTTGATGGGGTGAAGTTCGAGCTTATCACAGGGCGAAGACGGCATGCCATCGCAGAACTGCTCAATATGCCCCTGCGCGCGGTCTTGGCGTCGCCGGAAAAACGTGGATCTGAGAATGAAGAATTTGAACTACTCTTCATGCGGTTCAGAGAGAACGAAGAGCGAGAAAACCTCGGCCCGTTCGAACGGCTCCTATCGATTGGAGAGATGTTCGAAAACCTCAAAGCCAGTAGTGCTTCGAGCAATGTCACCGCCGTTTCTTTTGCCAAGCGCATAGGCGTCCACGAGAGCATCGTGTCGCGAGGGAGATCGGTTTTTAGGGACCGTGAGCAGATCTTGAATAAATTCAAGAATGCGTATGATCTTAGCTTTCCCGAGCTTCAGAAGGCTGTTTCCAGCCTCGCCGAACCCAAGAAGACAAAGGCTAAGGCGCCCGCAAAACCAAAGAAGGTGATTGTCACAAGATCAGTCGGATCGAGAAAGCTCTCGATGTCGTCACAAGGCGGGAAGCTGTCAGTCAGCGCTGCCGGACTGGATTTAGATAAGCAGGGTCTCGAGGGCCTTGGCGACGTAATCGCCGCTTATCTGCAAGAACATGGGTCGAAAAAATGAAGCGTTCGCCTGCAACGACATGGAAGGGCGTACGACCCCTATTGAGGCCAAGAGCAGAGAGGAACACCACGTGATCTAACGGCAAAAGAAAAGCCCCCAAACCATGCGGCCTGAGAGCTGATCTAATTTGTGTTGCAGCTTTTAGATAACTCTCCCGCGGATCGATGTCAACGAAACAACACCGATTTGGTGAACGGGAACCTTTTGCCTTCATTCAACTGATGGAGGTGGAACAACACCCATGAAACATAACGGATGGCGCAAGCCAACGCCGGGCCTTGTGGTCGCTGAAAAGCACGCACAAGCCGGTGAACAGCTTTCTATACCCAAATCACAGGCAACCAGTGCGGCAAAGCGGGTAGCAGCCGCGATCGGGCTGCGAGCGCAAGACTTGCTCTTACTCGATACATTCGCCGCGTTCACGCAACCACAGGACTGGGAGCAGGGCAGGCGGCCGATCGTATGGGCCTCAAACAACTTCCTGATGGAGCAAACAGGGTTCTCGCTATCCACGTTGAGACGCCACGTGCGCCGGCTGGCAGAACTGGGTCTTATCTGGATCAAGGACAGCCCCAACGGCAAGCGTTATGGTCGTAGGGACGAAGATGGTGTGATTGTGGAGGCCTATGGTTTCGATCTGGCGCCGCTCGCAGCACGTACAGAGGAGTTCGAGACGCTCCATGCGCAGCTGAAAGAGGAACGCGCGCTCTGCGCCTCGCTGAGGAATGTCGTGACGATTACCCGCCGTGTTATCCGGGCTAAGATCGACAGAGCCCTGGAAAGCGGCCTCAGAGGCCCGTGGAAGCAATTGGAGGAAGAGTTCGCCGTGCTACTACAGGGGCTTCCCAAGCGCACGACAGCGGCCAACAGGCTTATGGACATCGTAGACTGGTTCAAAGCCTTCAAGGATCGCGTAGAGCAAGCTTTCGAAGCCGCTTTTGATTGTCCCGAAGAATCGGACGCAAAACCATCACCTCTGCAGGTGTTCTCGACGGACAATGTTATTCCAATCAATGTAAATATGACACCCACGGGTGTCTCAAATGACACCCATATACTAACTACAAATCAACATGATCCTGTAAATAGTAATCGCTTTGAAACAAAGCACGCGGCAGGCGTTGCGCCAGAAATGCCGAAGTCTGAGGGGGTTGATAGACTGGAAGGAGAGAATCTCGATATCGCCTGGAGCACGCACACCAACAAACGTACGTCAGAGGTCGATATTCCGATGCTGATGGCCACTTGTCCGCATTTTGCGGAGATGGCGCGCGCTGTTGGCGGCGGATATATCCGAAACTGGAACGAATTACACCGTGCGGCGGGTCAGATCAGGGGCATGGCCGGGATTTCCGAGGATGCGTGGAACCTTTCGCAAAAGGCGCTTGGACCAGTTGTGGCATCTGCTGCAATCGCTCTGATATTCGACAAACACACCACCGGAGAGGTCAAATCGCCTGGCGGCTATCTGCGCGGCATGGTCGAGAAGGCCAGAGCTGGGGATCTGCATCTGGATCGCAGTTTTTATGGCCGATTGAGCGGACAGACGGCGTAGGAGAGGATCATGAATCTTAAAATCGAAGCTGGCAAAATCGGAAATATCATCTTGAACCGATATCTGTTTGAGCCTATATTGCTGTCATGACGTGGTCCGTACTTGAACACCCGGACTTCGTTGGGGAACGCGACGGGTTGCCGGAAGAGGTGTGTGACAAGCTTGATGCGGTGATCTTGCTGCTTGAGCAGTACGGTCCTCAGTTAGGTCGGCCTCATGTCGATACACTGGCTGGCTCGGGACACGCGAATATGAAGGAAATACGCGTGAAAGGGCAGGGGGTCTGGCGGTTTGCCTTCGCATTCGACGAGGAGCGAAACGCTGTCGTCCTGGTCGGAGGGGATAAACAAGGCAAGAACCAGAAGCGGTTCTACAAAACGTTGATTGCGACCGCCGATAAGCGCTTCGATGAGTGGCTCGCGGCGGAGTAAGGAGAGAAACCATGGCAAAGTTGACCAAAGCATCCTTTGTGAACGCCGGTGACCGCATTCGGGGTCTTCCGGCGGCAAAACGGGCTCGGATCGAGGCTCTTGCAAAAGAGATGGCATCGGAACTGCATCTCTCCGAAATTCGCAAGGCGCTGTCCATCACCCAGAAGGACCTGGCGGAGCGCACAGGCTTGGCGCAGGGCGAGGTATCAAGGTTCGAGAACGCGGAGCTGACCGGCGCGAAACTTGGGACGCTGGAGCGCTATGTCGAAGGCATGGGTGGGCGGTTGCGGCTTGTCGCTGAGATGCCCGATGGCACTGTTGCCGAGATCCCGATGACACGGGGAAAACCCGTGAAGTCAAAGATCAGCGCAGCACGGCGTTGACCGATCAAAGCCCGGCTGCCTTGGTCAGATTCACACGGAACCGATCCCTGCGGCGTTGGTAGCGGCGGGTCATCTCAGCGGAGGCGTGGCCGAGGTGTTTCTGGACGTAGCGCTCATCGACCTCGGCGCTGCTGGCGAGACCGGCGCGCAAACTATGGCCGGAAAACAGCGCGAGGCGGTCCTTCTCAGGCAGATCAGACCGGATGCCGGCGGCCAGCACGCATCGCTTGATCAGCCGCGCGACATGTTTGTCGCTGAGGCGGTCCTCAAGCGCCTTGTTGCCATTCCGCGAGGTGCGCGTAAACACTGGCCCGAAATCGATCCTGGCGAAGTGAAGCCATTGCTCGAGCGCATGAACCGGGCAGGGCGGTCACTGGATCCCGGGCCGATCTCGACCTCGCGCCAGCCGGTCTTGGCGTTCAGCGTCAGCAGGGCCCCCTGGTCAAGGATATCGATCCAACCACCGCTGTCAGGCGTGTCGTCCTTGCCAACATCCAGGCTGACGATTTCCGAGCGGCGCAAGCCACCGGCATAGCCGAGCAGCAGGATCGCCCGGTCCCGTAGCCCGCGCAGGTCGTAGGGCAGGGTGGCCACCATGGCGAGGATGTCTTCGCGCAGGATCGCTTCCTTCTGGACCGGCGGGCGCGCGTGCTTGCGTTTGATCCCGGCCAACACAGTGGCGATGTGCCGATCCTTGCGATCGAAGGTGAAGCCGCGCTGCGCGTAGTTCCAGGACAGGCCGGACAAGCGGCGTTCGATCGTCGACACGGAGAGGGCAGGGGAGGGGCCTGACCCGGAGGCCAGATCCGCGAGGTAGAGTCCGATCATCTCGGTCGAGGGGGGCAGGGGCTCGGTGCCCTTCAGCCGGCACCAGCGCGCAAAATGTTTCCAGTCTTTTGAATAGGCCTTCAGCGTGTTGTCCGACGCAGCAGCACGCGCATAGTCGCGGGCGGTGTCGACCAGGCGTTCGAGGCTGCCTGAGCCCGCGACGTGGGCGGGTAGGGAGATATCGTCGCTTTTGTCTTGATCGCTCTCGTCGATGCGAGCATCATTAAATTCATCAGAGAGCGCTGACATCGATTTCTCGGTCTCTGAGGGCATTGTCGGGCTGCCGGAATTTCTGAGATTTCGTTGCATTTGTTTTCAAGGGTTTGCCGGTTTTTCATATTTGAGATTGAGTCGGAGTTCATGAGACTGTACATGGATGTGAGTCACTATTCGTG
>NZ_BDIY01000052.1 GCF_002072155.1 Roseovarius sp. A-2
ATCCTCGACGTTCCGGAGAGACAAAGGGAACCGCACATACATCATAACCGCCAGGCGGATGATCTCGGGGCTCGTCTTGAAGTATTTGAAAGGGTCTCGGTTTTTCATCCGAGCAGGGTGGGGCGGCATCAACTCCGCCTCAACCCAAGTTCCTTTGACAATGCCCCAGGAACTGCTTGTCGATTATTTCCATAAACCGCAGGTTCTCGGCGCTTTCGCCGACAGGCTGATAGTAAAGCCGTGACCGCGATAGCTGCAACAGTTCGCACTGTTTACGCATACTTAACTTATGATCCCGGCTCACCATTTTTTGCCTCGCGTCCCGAGCAACTGATGCGAGGCTTCGGCCAAAAAATCACGCTCCACCACCAACTGGCCAATCTTGGAATGCAGCTTGTCAACTTCGGCGGCACTCACCTGTTCCGGCGCACCTCCACGGCGTGTAAAGGCTGTCGCCATGTTTTCAATTGCCGCCCGTTTCCAAGTGCCGATCTGGGTTGGGTGGACGCCGTACTTCTTCGACAACTCGGCCAGCGTCATCTCATCACGGATCGCCTCAAGCGCAACCTTGGCCCTGAACTCGGGCGAATGGTTCTTTCGTTTCTTCATCCTGGATCACTTCTTTCGTCATGCGATCCACCTTAACAACTGGTCCAAATTTTCGCGACCACCTGTTGGGTGGCAGCGATGCCGCGTTCGTTGAGTAAAGCTTCTACATTGCGATCCAATCCAATCGCCGCAACGGAACATCAGCCAAGGTGCTGAAAGGGCAGGACGGGGAATTGCCGGTGGCGTTGTCCTGCCGCTGGGCACACGAGCTCAAACTACCGTCACCCACAGGCTGCAAGTGCCCAGTGATATACCCTTCGGTGGTCTACATCTGACGCTGCAGGCCGCCTCGCATCTTACATATTCAAGACAGAGAGCGCGGGCAAAGCTCCGATCATGTGTGATCAATGGTAATTTTTCTGAATATCAGAACGGTAAATTGGTATTCAGAAAAATGTTGACTTGCACACCCAGTCGCTGTTTCTTGGCCCCAGATTCTTGGGGGGAGCTGCAAATGGATACGACGGTTGCAAAAGCCCTTTCTCTTTTGGAGGAGCTGGCAGGGAGTGACACCCCGCTGGGCGTTACAGAGCTTGCACAGCGGTTGGGCTTGGGAAAAAGCAACGTCCACCGTTTGCTGCAGACATTGGTCGAGTTGAATTATGCGAAAAAAGCTGAGGGCCCGAATTACGTCGCGACGCTGCGCATGTGGGAATTTGGTTGCAGCATCGTATCCCATCTCGCGCTACGGGATGTTGCGCGGCCTTTTATGAGGCAATTGTCAGACCTGACCAAAGAAACCGTCCATCTGTCTGAGTACCAACGCGGTGAAGTGCTGTATCTCGAAAAAATAGAGAGCAAAGAGCCCGTTCGAGCCTACACGCAGCTAGGGGGGCGTGCGCCGGCCAATTGTACCGCAACGGGCAAGATCTTGATGGCGTATCTCGAACGCCAGGAAATAGAAGAGATACTTAGTGATGCAACGCAGTATTCCCCAACAACGATTACAGATCTTGAGAAATTTCTAACCGAAACTTCCTCCAGCCGCGCGCGGCGGTATGCGCTGAATAACGGAGAATGGCGGGCCGATATCAATGGTCTTGCGTCGCCCGTGGCGGACGCGACCGGAACGGTGATCGCCGCGATCGGTATCTCTGCCCCTGCAAGCCGACTTACGTCGAGCGAGATCGAAAAATACGCACCGAGTGTAATCGAAACTTCGCGCGCCATTTCTCAACAACTTGGATGTTCCCGCAATGATTGGGAGCAATTGGCCGAAGGTAACCCGATACCAGAACGCTGATACTCCCGGTCAAACACGACTATACACATGAAAGAACTGCCAGATGATCTCTCTACACGACGTAAAAGTAATCGAATTTTGTGAAGTAGCTGCCGGGCCTTATTGTGGGATGCTTCTTGCCGATATGGGGGCCGATGTTGTTAAGGTCGAGCGCCCCAGCGGGGATGCCATGCGCACGTGGCCGCCTCTCACTAATGGTTACAGTGAGAATTTTGCCTCGATCAACCGTGGGAAACGCTCGATTATTCTCGACCTCAAGGACCCGGAGGGCATTTCCCATGCGCGGGACCTCATTCTTGGCGCAGACGTTGTCATCGAGAATTTCCGCCCTGGCGTGATGAAGCGTAACGGTTTGGATTACGAAGCCATGTCGGCGATAAATCCAAAGTTGGTCTATTGCTCTATTTCTGCATTCGGACAAACCGGGCCACGTGCGACTGAGGGCGGTTTCGATCTTACAATGCAAGCGATGAGCGGCGTTATGAGCGTTACCGGCGAGCCGGGCGGCGCACCGGTGAAATGCGGTGTGCCTCTGTGCGATTTCGTATCAGGTCTTTACGGAGCTTTCGGAGTGGCCTCAGCGCTATTGGAGCGGGCACTCACGGGAAAAGGTCAACATGTCGACGTTTCGATGTTGGGAGCCACCTTAGGGATTTCCGCCCTTCAAACCAGCGAGTTTTTCGGCACGGGACGCACACCTCAAAAGCTGGGCTCTGCCCACCCCCGCAATGCGCCTTATCAGGCATTTGAGGCGCAGGATGGGTATTTTGGTATGGCCGCGGGCAACAACAAGCTGTGGTACTCTGTGTGCGATGTTGTCGAACGTCCTGATCTCAAGGAAATAGAGAAATTCTCCAGCCCGACAACTCGCGCAAAAAACCAAACCGAATTGCGTATCCTACTCGAAGACGTGTTCAAGACCAAACCAGTCGAGCACTGGTTGAATGCCTTTGGTGAGGCGGGCGTGCCGTGTAGCGCAATCAACGGCATCCCGGAAGCACTAGCCGACCCGCAGGTCGAGCACATGGGATGGGTTCAGCCTCTGGAGTTGCCAAATGGTGTGAAAACCAAAACTTTCGGGCCGGTTTTGCGCCTCAACGATCAAACACAAACCATTGACAGGCGACCGCCGGAATTGGGTGAGCACACTCAAGAAGTGCTCTCGGAACTTTTGAATTTCAAGAAAGCGTAAGGCGTGGCCATGCAATCTTCAAATCCCAATCTCATTATCGAACAGCAAGACGACGTGATATCTTTCACGTTGAACAACCCTGCCAAAGGAAACTGCTTATCGCCTGACATTGTCGAAGGGTTGATCGACGCTCTGGAAGGGGCGCAAAATCCAAGAATGGCAACTATCCGCGGCAACGGGAAACACTTTTGTACCGGTTTCGATCTGTCCGACATTGAGGATTTATCAGACGGAGATCTGCTCTGGCGCTTTGTGCGGATCGAAATCCTGCTACAAAAAGTCCATAAATCGCCGTTTCCGATTGTTGCTTTCGCCCAAGGGCAAGTCGTCGGTGCCGGTGCGGATTTGTTCACATCATGCTGGCGACGGGTCGCCACCGCTGGCGCACGTTTCCGGATGCCGGGATGGAACTTTGAATTGGCTTTAGGGACCAGACGGCTCCAGCAAACCATTGGAACAGACAATGCACGTGAGATGCTGATTGACACCAGATCCGTGTCAGCAATTGAAGCACGTGACTTTGGTTTGGTCACGGACATCGCAGAAAGCGAACAGTGGTCGGGCATGACAAGCACCTTGAAAGACCGAGCGTGTGCACTCCCTCCATTTGCCAGTAGAGAGATGCTCCGGCTGACAAGCCCGGATACCGACGATCTTGATCTCGCGGCCGTGGTGCGCACGAGTGGCCGGCCGGGTTTGAAAAAAAGAATACTGGATTACCGAGAGCTGGCCCAGCGGAAGGCCCGGGAGAGGCGGAACTTAAGTTGAACGTGAAGTGAGGCAGGAATGGCGTGCCCGACGTCGTTCCCGCTTGCCCCTGCATGCTCTGCAAGGGTTCTAAAAATTGGGCAAAGTGGCTGATCTATTTCCGCCACATAAAAACGGAGGAGAAAACTATGAATATTTTCACTAAACTGGTAGCAACCAGTGTCATGTCGACGCTCATTGCGACCGGGGCGACGGCCCAAGGTACACTTCCAGAAAAACCCGACAGATTTGGTAATCGTCCGATTACAGTGATTGTGCCTTATGGTGCTGGTGGCGGTTCCGACCAACTTTCACGTGCAATGACCAAGGCGATGGAAGAAGAAACCGACCTTAGCTTTCAGATCGTCAACAAGCCCGGTGGCGGTGGAACAGCTGCCATTCCCGACTTTATGATTGCCCCCGCCGACGGCCATACGATCATGCAGCACATCGATACTGCAATTGCTGCTTATGCCAAGGGGGACATTCGCGAGAACCCTTCCGAGGACTGGATCCCGCTTTGCACCACCCAGATTACATTCAGCCAGATTTACATCCGCCCGGACGAAGATAGATTTACGGACTGGGATAGCTTCCAGGCCTACGCCAAGGCCAACCCTGGTACGGTTACAATGGGGCTGTTGGGTATTGTCGGTTCGATGGAACTTGTAACCATGCGGCAATTGTCCGAGGCGCTTGATCTCGATCTGCGTCAGGTGACTTTTGACAAGCCTGCCGAAACTTACGGTTCCCTGATCGGGTCGCAGGTCGACGTGCTTTTCGAGCAGCCGGGCGATGTGCGTAGTTTCCTGGACGCTGGTCAAATGAAGCCTATCCTGACGATCTTCGATGAACGCCCTGAAGTGTTCTCGGAAGTTCCCACACATCGTGAAGTCGGGGCAGATTTTGACGCCCTGACCCGTTTCCGTGGGTTCTATGTCAAGAAGGGAACGCCAGCAGATCGCGTCGATTATTTGGAGGCCGTTTGTGCGGTAGCATTTGATAACCCCGGTTACGCCAAATTCAATCAATCAAAATTCATGGATTTGATTGATAGCTATCGCGACAGCGAGGGCTCAAAGGCACTGATCGACAAGACAGTTGAAAGCTACACTTCAATCTACAAAGAAATTGGCCTGATCGAGTAGGGCTTTAGACAAGCGTTGTGACCTACTGCATTTGAAAAGCAGTAGGTCACCAAGATTGATCGGCCTGACTTGTTCCAGCCGCAAGGAAACCAAAATGTCTCAACAAATCAAAGTCGGCTCCGCCCCGACCGGGTTAGCGCCCTATGTTCGATATATCGCAGAATGGTTCTTCTGGATCGCTCTAATCGGACTTTACTTTCAGCAGACCAGCCATTTTGGCGATGAAATCTCGAACTACAGGTTTGGCGCGGACGGTTGGCCACGGGGTATCGCCCTTGCGGCGTTGTTGGGCGCAACATTTCAATTGGTTTTACAACTGCATTCCCTTCGATCGGGGCCGCCATCAAGCACAGTGGAGCACGTCGAAGAGCTACCCGTTTCCAAAAAGCAATGGGCGCTTCGCTTCATGATCTTCGCCTGGCCGTTTGTCTTTCTATATCTCATGCCACGCCTTGGGGCCTATGTATCTCTGCCGATATTTATCGTTGGGTTTTTGCTGTTGTTAGGTGTGCGGAAAATAAAACCGATCAGTTTGGTTCTACTCGTTGTGTACGGGCTGACCTTATTGATTTTCACCAGATTTTTCTTCGTCGCACTACCCCTGGGCAACGAAGGCACGTTCTATGACATCAATGTTGCGATCATTGAATTCGCACGACTTGGAAGGTAAAGATGGATCTCTTCATACAAGGCACAATGACGCTTTTTGGAAGCGGCACATCTATATCAATCTTCTTTTTAGGCCTGCTCGGGGGGATGCTGTTCGGTGCAGTTCCCGGTGTGAACATGCTAACTTTAGGCGCGGTTCTTTTGCCTTTCACAGTCACGATGAGCGCAGAAAACGCCGTTATGCTGTTCTCGGTAATTTACTGTGCCGGTGTCTTTGGCGGCGCTATTACAGCAATCTTGTTTAACATTCCCGGCGCCCCGGAAAATGCCCCGACCTGCCTCGACGGCTATCCCATGACGCAGAATGGGCAAGCCGGAAAAGCGATCGGTGCAGCAGTAAGCTGCTCTGCTCTTGGTGGCACGGTCTCGGCAGTCGTCATGATGATGGCAACGGGCGTCGTTGCCACATTTGCCGTGCGCGCCTTTGGTCTGAAGTGGTCCCACCTTTTCGGACATGTTTGCAGCTTTTCTAAGGTGTATCGGGTTTAGGTTTCATGCTGCTTCTTGTTGTTCCAAGCCTACCCAATATGCGTCGTCAGGCGTCTGCCGATCAAGGGCGGAATGGGGCCTTTT
>NZ_BDIY01000053.1:2500-6014 GCF_002072155.1 Roseovarius sp. A-2
TCCTCGATCGCCCATCTGTCTGCCAGCTGAAACGAACAGAGTTGTCCAAGTCAAGTACACTAACCAAATGTCCGGCCTTATGGCCGGGCGGGAAAGTATGCTTTTGATCGGAAAAATGACGGTGGTTTGTTACCAGCTTCCACCGTCGCGCAAGCCATTGTCCCCAACTAGCCGCAAGGCGGTAGGGCATTGAACAGTCTTGCTTTTTCTGGATCAAATCAAGCGCGAAAAGGGCGTTTGGTGGATGCCTTGGCAGTAAGAGGCGATGAAAGACGTGATACTCTGCGATAAGCCATGAGGAGCTGAGAATAAGCTTTGATCCATGGATTTCTGAATGGGGCAACCCACCTGACAGTTTGTTATTGTTACCTTCGGGTGATCAATAACGGGCTGAAACAGGTACTTAAGGACTGAATACATAGGTCTTTAAGAGCAAACCCGGAGAACTGAAACATCTAAGTACCCGGAGGAAAGGACAGCAATAGCGACTCCCCTAGTAGCGGCGAGCGAACGGGGACCAGCCGAGCCTGATAAGTGACCAGAATGCGTTGGGAAGCGCAGCCATAGCGGGTGACAGCCCCGTATGGGAAGCTTTGAAGGACGTATCAAGTAGGGCGGGACACGTGAAATCCTGTCTGAAGATCGGAGGACCACCTTCGAAGGCTAAGTACTCCTTACTGACCGATAGCGAACCAGTACCGTGAGGGAAAGGTGAAAAGCACCCCGACGAGGGGAGTGAAACAGTACCTGAAACCGAACGCCTACAATCAGTCGGAGCTGCGGCCTTGTGCCGTTGTGACGGCGTACCTTTTGTATAATGGGTCATCGACTTGGTCTATCCAGCAAGCTTAAGCCGTTAGGTGTAGGCGCAGCGAAAGCGAGTCTTAATAGGGCGTCGAGTTGGATGGATCAGACCCGAAACCGAGTGATCTAGGCATGACCAGGATGAAGGTACGGTAACACGTACTGGAGGTCCGAACCCACACCTGTTGAAAAAGGTCGGGATGAGTTGTGCCTAGGGGTGAAAGGCCAATCAAACTCGGAGATAGCTGGTTCTCTGCGAAATCTATTTAGGTAGAGCGTCATCCGAATACCCTCGGGGGTAGAGCACTGGATGGGTAATGGGGCCCCACAGGCTTACTGATCCTAACCAAACTCCGAATACCGAGGAGTACTAGATGGCAGACAGACTGCGGATGCTAACGTCCGTAGTCGAGAGGGAAACAACCCTGACCTACAGCTAAGGCCCCCAATTCATGGCTAAGTGGGAAAGCAGGTGGGACGACCAAAACAACCAGGAGGTTGGCTTAGAAGCAGCCATCCTTTAAAGATAGCGTAACAGCTCACTGGTCTAAACAAGTTGTCCTGCGGCGAAGATGTAACGGGGCTCAAGCCATGAGCCGAAGCTTAGGATGCCGTAAGGCATGGTAGCAGAGCGTAGTGTGACATAGTTCCATGTCTCTTTAGCGACTTCGGTTGTTACGGAGACACGGAGCTTTCGATGAAGCGGGCGCGTGAGCGATCCCGTGGAGAGATCACTAGTGAGAATGATGACATGAGTAGCGACAAAGAGTGTGAGAGACACTCTCGCCGAAAGTCCAAGGGTTCCTGCTTAAAGCTAATCTGAGCAGGGTAAGCCGACCCCTAAGGCGAGGCCGAAAGGCGTAGTCGATGGGAACCAGGTTAATATTCCTGGGCCAGATGGAAGTGACGGATTGCAGAGGTTGTTCATCCTTATCGGATTGGATGGGCCGCTGAGCAGTTCCTGGAAATAGCTCCATCATGAGATCGTACCCTAAACCGACACAGGTGGACTGGTAGAGAATACCAAGGCGCTTGAGAGAACGATGTTGAAGGAACTCGGCAAAATACCTCCGTAAGTTCGCGAGAAGGAGGCCCGGTTCCTAGGCAACTAGGA
Organism: Roseovarius sp. A-2; assembly: GCF_002072155.1. Classification (GTDB taxonomy): domain Bacteria; phylum Pseudomonadota; class Alphaproteobacteria; order Rhodobacterales; family Rhodobacteraceae; genus Roseovarius. The sequence goes on from NZ_BDIY01000053.1 coordinate 4,419, forward strand.
GCTGGGGGCACAAACCAGGGGGTGGCGACTGTTTACTAAAAACACAGGGCTCTGCGAAGTCGCAAGACGACGTATAGGGTCTGACGCCTGCCCGGTGCCTGAAGGTTAAAAGGAGAGGTGAGAGCCTTGAATTGAAGCCCAGGTAAACGGCGGCCGTAACTATAACGGTCCTAAGGTAGCGAAATTCCTTGTCGGGTAAGTTCCGACCTGCACGAATGGCGTAACGACTTCCCCGCTGTCTCCAACATCGACTCAGCGAAATTGAATTGCCTGTCAAGATGCAGGCTTCCCGCGGTTAGACGGAAAGACCCCGTGCACCTTTACTACAGCTTCGCACTGGCATCAGGATTGTGATGTGCAGGATAGGTGGTAGGCTTTGAACCCGTGACGCTAGTCGCGGTGGAGCCTCCCTTGAGATACCACCCTTCGCACTCTTGATGTCTAACCGCGGCCCGTTATCCGGGTCCGGGACCCTGCGTGGCGGGTAGTTTGACTGGGGCGGTCGCCTCCTAAAGCGTAACGGAGGCGCGCGAAGGTTGGCTCAGAGCGGTCGGAAATCGCTCGTTGAGTGCAATGGCAGAAGCCAGCCTGACTGCGAGACTGACAAGTCGAGCAGAGTCGAAAGACGGCCATAGTGATCCGGTGGTCCCGAGTGGAAGGGCCATCGCTCAACGGATAAAAGGTACGCCGGGGATAACAGGCTGATACTGCCCAAGAGTCCATATCGACGGCAGTGTTTGGCACCTCGATGTCGGCTCATCTCATCCTGGGGCTGGAGCAGGTCCCAAGGGTACGGCTGTTCGCCGTTTAAAGAGGTACGTGAGCTGGGTTTAGAACGTCGTGAGACAGTTCGGTCCCTATCTGCCGTGGGTGTAGGATACTTGAGAGGAGTTGCCCCTAGTACGAGAGGACCGGGGTGAACGAACCACTGGTGGACCTGTTGTGGCGCCAGCCGCAGTGCAGGGTAGCTATGTTCGGACAGGATAACCGCTGAAGGCATCTAAGCGGGAAGCCCCCCTCAAAACAAGGTATCCCTGAGGGCCGTGGTAGACCACCACGTCGATAGGCCGGAGATGTAAGCGCAGCAATGCGTTCAGTTGACCGGTACTAATGGCCCGATAGGCTTGATTTGATCCAGTAACAACAAGACTGGAAACACAATCAAAAGCATACACAAAACACAATGTACGTGACCTGGAATACTTCAGCCGCAGGACAGGCGGCTGAAAACAGATTGTCCCAAAACGCACATGCGCAATCAGACAATCCTCGAGGGTCTTTCCCGGTTTGGTGGTCATAGCACGAGCAAAACACCCGGTCCCATCCCGAACCCGGCCGTTAAGTGCCGTCGCGCCAATGGTACTGCGTCTCAAGACGTGGGAGAGTAGGTCGCCGCCAAACCTGGTAAGACCCCCGAAAAAAAACACGTATCTCTCAAACGATGACACTCAGCCCCATATCTCCCAAATGGGGCAACCAAAGGCCACATGAGCCCCTTCGGCAATTGGCCAATAAGCGTCGCGGGATGGAGCAGTCCGGTAGCTCGTCAGGCTCATAACCTGAAGGTCGTAGGTTCAAATCCTACTCCCGCAACCA
>NZ_BDIY01000054.1 GCF_002072155.1 Roseovarius sp. A-2
TAGACCCAGACGGCATATGCAACGATTTCACGAGGGAATCGGTAGCCTTTCAAGCGCGGCATGGAGGACGGTATATTCATACCCAATGCCTAACCAAGCGCCGCACTGCAAACAAGTTGGCAATCCCGTCTGAACCCTTGGCCAGTACACATTGGGCGATTGCCGAAACGTCGATGAGCATCCTCGCCGTCGATGACGATCCCTTCATCCTGGAACTCATACCGATGATCTCAGCGAAGGTAGGCTTCTCGCGGGTCAGGCCCGTCGTTTCGGGTGAACAGGCTCTCAAGCTGCTTGAAAGCACCGAATCGGTCTTCGATTGCCTTCTGTTCGACATCAACATGCCGGACATGGACGGTATCGAACTCTGCCGACGTGTTCGCCAGATTCCCCGGTATCGCGAGACGCCGATCGTGATGCTGACTGCCATGCGTGACATGAAGCACATGGGCGAGGCCTTCCGGGCAGGTGCGACGGACTACGTATCCAAACCATTCGACATCGAAGAGCTGGGCGCGCGCCTGCAACTGGCGCAGGAAGCAGGTCAGGCACGCGAGAAGACCCTTGCTCGGACGGCAGATATGGGCCCCCCATCGATTCCGGCACCCGACTACGGCTTCGAACTACCCGAAGGAATACGGATCGTAGGCGTGACAAATCTCGTCGACCACACGGTTCTGTCGAATTATCTGACCCAGTTGCCCCGAAAGGAAGCAACCGACGTTCAGGTGTTCGCCGTCAACTTGGATCGGATCGAAAAGATCCACTCTCGATCTTCGCCCGAACAGTTCGCTTCCCTGCTCGAACATTTGGCTACAACGGCGGGCGATTGTTTCGGTGTTAACCGACCTTTGATGGCCTACGCCAGCAACGCGAACCTTCTGGTTGTCGCCTTTTCAGCAAGCCCTATTTCGGCAAGCAATCTGGAAGTTGGCCTCGAAAACCGGCTTAAAGGCAACATCGCTTATCTTGGCTCCGGCGATGGCACAGCGATCGGCGTATCTGTCGGGGGACCGGTACAGTTGCAAGGAACAAAAGCGGAGCGCGCCAGAACAACAACCAATCGCGCGATCGCTCTTGCGGCAACCAGAGCCTTGGATAAACGGAGCCGACCGGTCGCTGGGCTGGTCAAGCGCTATCCGCATTAAACGCTCGCCGTCATTTGCCGCGATCGATTGGGACGCTCGCTCAAGGAACTCCTGGAAACCGTCGACGACCTCAAGGCCAGGGAGACAAATCTCATTAACCTCGAAGAACGGATCGGCACAACATCCGCCGCCGGGTGTCTGACGTCAGCACCTATGGGACAGATTTGAGGTTTTCGTAACGGAGATGCGGTCATCGGGCCGATTCGCCACCATTATTGTGGTGGTTTTCGGGAAAGAGGAGATGACCATGACGTATTACATAGGGCTTGATGTTTCAGTTGAGAGTACGGCCGTGTGCATGATCGCCGCAGATGGTTGCGTCAAGAAAGAGTTTTCTGCGCGTAGCCATCCTGAGGATCTCGCAAATGCGCTGGATCCGTTTTCTGATGAGATTGCTGGGATCGGTCTCGAAGCTGGCCCATGTCTGGCTTCCTTGTTGAGAGCCTCAAGCAGAGAGGCTTGCACAGCGTTCTGATGGAGACGCGCAGGGTTCATGCCGCTCTATCCGCCATTCCGGTCAAGACGGATCGGCGGGATGCCCGTGGCATCGCCGAGCTTCTTCGAATGGGCTGGTTTCAGCCTGGGCGTTTGAAGACCCCTGCCGCCCGGGACCTGCGGGTGATGCTGTCGCCGGGGATACCGCCCACCAGGCGACATCGCCTGAGGTCAAGGAATTGCGCTACGAGTCACCCGCGCTGAAGGAAAACGTGCCGACAGATAATCCTGATGGCTACGCCGAAAATAGTCGAAGCGATCGCGGAAATGTGAAACTTTCCGGGTTTACCGGAGGCCCTTCCCCGTGAGTAGGATGCTCCTCCATGAGAAAGAGCACGAACAAGTATTCCGCCAAACTGATGCCCATGTACGTGCTTACTGGCATCGTCATCAATGACGGGTAATGCATTGGCCTGACGGAAATCCGACTTTCGGTCCGGCACCCTGGCACCGGCTCAGACACACCGGCTCAGAGAGCGAATTTGGATGAGCGTCGGGTCCATGCAATGTCCCTAGCACCATTGATAGATCAACGACCGAACGAGAGTAGGTATGACTGTAGTTGACGAACCCAAGAACACACCGCCGACTTCGATCTCTGACGTATTTCAGCGCGTGGCCAACCACGCTTTCCATCCAGTCAGCGAAGAGAGTTTCACCAAGGATCGCAGGCTGCTGACGGATGGCATCGCCGACTTTGCTGATAATGATTGGCAAGTCCGCCTGCTTGCCGTGCGCGATCTGGTCGTCGCCGGAGCAGGCGCGCTCGAAGACATTGTCAAAGGATTGGACGCTGCTGACATCCAGGTCCGTTACGTCGTCGCCACAGCTCTGGGGATTATCGGCGACGAAGCCGCGGCGCGCGCGCTGGAGCGTACCGTCAAGCAAGACCCTGACGCACTAGCACGCTCAGCGGCCACCATGGCCCTTGGCCAGATCGGGCATAGAGAAACGCTGAAAGTGCTCGGACGCATCCAGGAGAAAGACCCATCCCAGGATGTTCGTCATCAGGCCGAGCTGGCCATCGACCAGATCGAGAAATCAATGGGGGCGACAGAGCAGCTGCGCGAGGCCTTTCGCACGTTGGATCCGGCGTCCTTCGGGCGTGTCCGCGCGGGCGACACGGCGGCTGACTTCGAATTACCCGACACGGACGGGGACCGTTGGCATCTGGGTCAGGCTCTCGACGGCGAGCACTGGGTTGTGCTGGTCTGGGTATTCGCTGACTGGTGTCCCGTCTGCCATCGTGAATTCGCAGAACTCATCGAACTGCGCGACGAGTTCCGCAGGACCAACGTGTGCGTCGCCACACTAGAAGCTCATGATACCTACCGTACACGCGTGATGGTCGGCAAGGAACTGGACCCGAAATACTGGTTTGCCGGGGAGTCTTTTCAGGAAGCCTATATCGACAACATCTGGTGGCCACACTTGATCGACCGGGCGGGTGCAGTCGGGGGGCGCTACGGCATCGATCCGATGGCCTATGCTGTTCATGCCGAATACATCAACCGCCCGGCCACGATCATCATCGACCCTGACGGCATTGTCCGGCTGGCTTGGTTCGGTACCTACTGGGGTGACCGCCCGAGCATGTCCGACGTTCTGGCAATGATCCAAAGCGGGGAGTTCGAATTCAATCACGCCAACGCTTGCGAGTGAGTCACCAGTCTTCTCAGCGGAAGGAACTTCGTCGCGACGGTCTGCCGGTCACAATCGGTTGATTTTCGTTGTTTGGTTTTGCGCCACTGCCAAATGAACAAGGATGTAACACGAAGGAGATGTGAAATGACAAACGGTTTGAAGGCCCTCAATCTCGACGCCTACGAAGCGACCCGCGATGCAGTAAGTCGTGATCCAGATGCAGGCAAAGGCAGCTTCGAAGCAATAACCGAGTGGCGCGAAGGTGCCCAGGCCGTGACCCGGGCGCGCTCATTCACGATTGAGACTGATGAACCCGAGGCACTCGGTGGACGCGACGAGCAGATCGACCCTATGGAACTCCTGCTTGCCTCGCTCGGCACCTGCCTCACGATCGGCTGGGCCACCAAGGCGCGCCAACGCGGTGTCGATTTTCGCAATCTCAGGATTCGGGTGTCCGCACCATTCGATCTACGAGGTTATCTCAACACCGACACTTCAGTGCGCCCGGGCTTTACCGAACTCGCCTACACGGTAGAGGTCGAGAGCGACGCAGATGCCGAGACTCTCGAAGAAATACGCAAATCTGCTGAACATACTTCGCCGATGTTTGACAACATTTTGAACGCTACGCCTATCAGAGGGGAGGTTTCAAGGACTTCCTGAATGCGGTTCTCTTTCGTTCGGAGAATAAAGAGCCCGCTCGGTCTTCCGCCGTCTCCACCCGAGGACAACGATACCGAGCGGGTCATGAGCGGCGCGACCTTTCTGTACGAAACCATTATGAAGGTGGTCCGGCTGACCTGCCACGGAATTTTTCCTCCATTTGGAATTAGAGTCCGGCCCAACTTGGTCCGACCCCGAGCCTTCTACCGCCGTTGGCGAGAGTTTTCCCGCTTCGATCAGGGTGACAGGCTGGTAAGCTAGCAATCTGGACGACGACATCGCGTCTTTACCCGCAAAGTTGCAACAGGTTCCGGAGGTGGTCGGGGCTATTCGGCGACCACAAGTTTGCCAGTCATGCCAGCGGGGGCGTGTCCGGGAACGCTGCACTTGATTTCGTAGGATCCCGGTTCGTCGGGCGTCACAGTCAGCGTTGCCGTCTTGCCCGACTGTATCGTCTCGGTGGCGACGTCGAGCCTCGGGATCTCGAGGTTGTGACTCAGCGCGCCGGTGTTCTCGAAGGTAATCTCGACGGTCTCGCCGGCCTCGACTTCGATCCGGGCCGGCTTGAAGGCGTATTCTTCTCCTTCGACCTCGAGACTGTGAGCAGCCACGGCCCCCGCAGTCATACCGGCAATGACAGATGCGGCAAGGGCGAGCGGTGCTTTACGGACTGGCATGGCGGACCTCCGTGTGTATGCGTTTTACAAAGACCTGCGGTCCTGGATGGGTCGCTGGATGAACCGGCCCCGGCGGGGCCGGCCAAGTCGATCCGGGCTCAGTTCACCACTGTGTCCTGCTCGAACATGATGTGCATGAAGGGCTGCGTCTCGCCTTTTGGCAGTTCGAATGCCGTGGGCACCGGACTGAAGGCGGGGCCCTTGTCGGTCGGCGCGACAGGCAGAACGATCAGATGCGTGTGGTGGGGCTGCTCGGCCACGTGCCACTCATCAGGGCTGAGCGGCATTTCTTCCTGCTGTGCGAGGCTGTAGTCGGTGGTCCGCACGGTCTCGCTGGTCATAAGGTGCATGACCTGGCGCGGCGCTTCGAGCTCACCATTGACGTAGACCTCGCCCACGGAGAGTGTCCGATCTTCTGTGTAACTGGGATTTGGTCCATGCTTTCTGAGAGGAGCAAGGACGATGACAATTTCCAAGGAACTACTGGACGAGTTGCTGAAGGGCTGCGAGCGGCCAGAGGATCTGCTCGGCGATGCCGGGCTGATGAAGGAACTCAAGATCAAGCTCATGGAGCGGATGCTGGGTGCCGAGCTGACTGCGCATCTGGGCTACGAGGATGGCAAGGACGCGCCCGTGGGGCAGGCCAACCGGCGCAACGGCACGTCCGCAAAGCGGCTGAAGGGTCAGGACGGCGAGGTGCCAATCGCCGTGCCGCGCGACCGCGATGGCAGTTTTGAGCCGGAGTTGGTGAAGAAGGGCCAGACCCGGATCGACGGCATCGACGACAAGATCGTCGGGCTCTATGCCGCCGGTCTGACGGTGCGCGACATCCGCGCCCACCTTGAGGATGTCTACGGGCTGCAGGTCTCGCCTGACCTGATCAGCCGCGTCACAGACGCCGTTCTGGATGAGGTGCGGGACTGGCAGAGCCGAGCGCTGGAGCGGATGTATCCGATCGTGATCTTCGACGCGCTGCGGGTCAAGATCCGCGACGCTGACAGCCGAATGGTCAAGAACAAGGCTGTTTACGTGGCCTTGGGCGTCACCCGTGACGGGGTGCGCGAGGTGCTTGGCCTGTGGATTGCCGACAACGAAGGGGCCAAGTTCTGGCTGTCGGTGATGAACGAGTTGAAGAACCGTGGGGTTCAGGACGTTCTGATCGCGGTCGTGGACGGTCTCAAGGGCTTCCCCGAGGCCATCACCGCCGCCTGTAGCGCGACAATCTGGGTGAGAAGAGCGCGTCAATCAGGATGAGAATCCTTGGTCGCGACGTTTGTGACGATGGCGGTCTTTTCAGCCGCGATCAAGTGGTTTGTGTTTTTGATTGTCGCGGCGC
>NZ_BDIY01000055.1 GCF_002072155.1 Roseovarius sp. A-2
CCGCCGCGAGGACCAGCACCGCGACAAACAGCAGCATGATCAGGCCTCCGCCCATCATCATGCCCATCATGGGGCCACCCATCATCTGGCCCATGCAATCGCCCGCAAAGCCCGTGCCGGGGCCGTCTACAGTTCCGTTCATGTCGAACTCCTTATGTGTTGGAAAATTTCACGGACCACGAGGCAGACTGCACCCGTGGCCAGTATGGGGCTGAGGGTCACCGCGAGAATCGCGATGGCGGCCACCAACGTATCGACGAACACGTCCGCGTGCTCATTCATCGGCATAAACGGCCACGCCGTCCGGTCCGAAGGCATAGGTTCGCAGGGTGCCTGTCTTCTCGGGGGCCATCCCTGGCGCGTTACCGGGCATACCCGGGAGGGTGATGCCGGTGATGTCGGGGCGTTCCTCCAGTAGCCGTTCGATGATTTCAGACGGGACGAGACCGCTGACGACATAGCCGTCGATCATGGCGAGGTGACAGCCGATACCCCGCTCGGGCACGCCCATCTCGACAGATCTTTGGTCGAAATCCCAGTCGTCGATCACATTGACCGCAAAGCCTTCGGCACGCAGATATTCAGCATAGGCATCGCAGCAGCCGCATCCGGGTGCGCGCCAGATGGTCACGGGCTCGGCACTTTGTGCGGCTGCGGATGCGACAAGGGTCGGGCGGGTATCGCGATCGGTCGCGACAAAGACGGCTGTGGCTGCGCCTGCGATCCCCAGCGTTATGACAAGTATCTTTTTCATGGTCGGTGTTCCTTTCTCAGATGGCCGCGAGGGTCACCCAAATGGTGCCCCCGTCCCGGCTGTGTTGCAGTTTGGTCGCGGAGATGGCGGCGATGTGGTTGGGGTCTGCCGGATCAACGGCAAGCGCCTGTGCGTGCAAGTCAGACCTGTTCTCCCAAGCCACGCCGCCATCTGCGGAGGCCCAAAGTCCTGAAGACAGGGCGGCGTAGAGCCGTTCCGGTGCGCCATGAGTCGAGACCAGCGCGCTGACGGGCTCGCCTTCAGGCAACGGAGCTCCCGGCGCGGGCGACGTTCCCGCGACCAGCGCATCACCGTCGAAAGCCAGCGCAGAGGTTGACGTGCCCCCGGCCCGCGCCCTCTGCGTGGGTAACAGCCCGGCGGCCCCCACACCGCCAAGTATGGCAAGGACGCCGCGCCGGCTAAACGTCGGTGTGTTTTCAGAGCTTGCATTCAGCATTGCGTTCTCCTCACGCCACACGGATCACACCCATCATCCCACCCGCCTGATGCTCGAGGATGTGGCAATGGAACATCCAGTCGCCCGGATTGTCGGCGACGAACGCGATCTCGACACGTTCACGCGGGGCCATCAAAACCGTGTCCTGCCATTCACGATGCGCCGTGGGCGTCCCGTTGCGGCCGATCACGCGGAAGGAATGGCCGTGCAAGTGGATCGGGTGATGGAACGCGGTGGCGTTGGTCATGGCGATGACGTGAGACGCATCGCGTTCCAGTACCAGCATCGGGTCGAGGATATGCCCTTCGGCCGCCATGCCGTTGACGAACCAGATGCCGCCGTCGTGCATCCGGTTCATCATCCCGCCGCCCATCATCCCACCACTTCCGGAAAGGCCCATCTGGCGCTCGACCATCCCGCCCATCATTCCACCGGTGAAAGTCACGTCGTGACGGCGGGCGCGGGCGAGGTCCGGTTCGGGCAGCGGATTGGGGGCCAGCGCCATGTCCCAGTCGGGCGGCGCATCGCGCAGGGGCGTCTCGGAATAGGCCAGATCGACCACTTCGAAATTCCGGTCCGAGAAGAACCGGTCGGTGATCGTCAGCGTCTCACCAGGCGCGCCCGTCATGTCGATCATCAGATCGACGCGCATGGCCGGGCCGATCACCACCCATCCGCGCGCGTGCTGTGGCGCATGTGGCGTGACGGGTTGGCCGTCAAGTGCGATGACCTGCGGCGCCAGTTCGCCGAAGTCCAGCGCGAAGATGCGGGCATTGGCGGCATTGATCAGACGCAGACGGACCCGTTCACCCGCCTGCACTGGAAGCGCATCCGGCACGCGGCCATTGATCGTGACGGTATTGCCCAACCGCCCGTCGTGGCTCATATCGTGGAACCCGCCGAAGTCTTCAGCAATCCCGGCCTCTTGGGTCAGCCGCCAGTCATCGAGCACCCAGACCATCTCGCGGTCCGCGCGCGGCGGGTTTGCCTCTTCGATGATCAACGCACCGTAAAGCCCGCGCCCGACCTGCTCGAAGCTGCGCTGGTGGGGGTGATACCAGAATGTGCCGGCATCGACCGCCTCGAACTCGTAGGTGAACGTCTCGCCCGGCGCGATCGGGGCCTGGGTCAGATGCGGCACGCCGTCCATGGCATTGGGCACCCGTAGCCCGTGCCAGTGCACGGTTGTGTCCTCGTCCAGCGCGTTCGCGACCGCGATGCGCAGCCGATCGCCCTGCCGCACCCGGATCTCGGGGCCCGGAACAGCGCCGCCATAGCACCAGATGTCAGTCTCGCCCCAGGGTTCGGGAACAAGCCGCGCCCGTCCCGGGGCGGCGCGCAGGGTGAAGGGCGTTGTAGTGTCCGCCCAGGCCGGGCGCACAGAAACTGCTGCACCTGCCGCAGCACTACCGGCCAGAAAGCCGCGGCGCGACAGCGCCGGTGTGAATGTCGATTTCATGTGTCTGTCTCATCTGATCTCTACCATCGGGGGTCGCGCACAGGTCGCGCGATCGAGTGCGCCCCGATACCGTTCGGGTTCCGGGAGACACAGTCCGACTGTCACGAAAACGCTGTCGTCAGCGCCCGTGGCGTCGGATCAGATGAGGGGCCGGGGTGGGAACGGATCCGGCGGCGCCCGCAGGCCATGCGGCACGGTCATGCTCAGAGGGCGGTCCTGACGAAGGATCGGCATCTGGAATTCAAGAGACATGGAACCCGTCAGGGTTACCACAGCGGGGGCAGTGCAATCGAGGTCGCACACTGTCGAGTCTGCGGTACCCTCGCCATCTGTCGGACAGCCTTGGCAATCCTCCATGGCCAGCGCGTTGCCATCCATCAGGGCCATGTCCAGCGCCATAGTATTGGCACTTGCCGCATGCGCGATGTTTCCCGCAGCGAAAACCGCAAGAAAGGCCAAAAGCAATATTGAGGAAAAGCAGCGCAGGATTGAACAGTAGATTGAGCGAGAGTGCGTGTCCAGCCACGACCCCGTGCCCCGTCGCGTTGCGACGATCTGTCCTTTGGGGCACACCGCTTGCATCAGCATGGCTCTTTCTGTGAAATCACAGCCAGATCCTCGAGGATCGGACAATCTGGCCGGTGATCACCCGCACAGCTTTCGATGAGGTGGCCGAGCGTGGTGCGCATCGCCTTTAACTCGGCGATCTTCGCGTCGATATGGTCCAGATGCTGTTGGGCGATCTGTTTGACATCCGATCTGGCGCGCTTGTTGTCCTCGTACAAGGCCAGAAGCGCGCGGCAATCCTCTATGGTGAAGCCGAGGGAACGGGCGCGCCCGATGAAGCTCAGCTTGTGCAGGTCCGTAGCTCTGAAACGGCGATAGCCGTTGTCGTCGCGCGCCGGGGTCACGAGGCCGATATCTTCGTAATATCGGATGGTCTTGGCGGGCAGGCCCGTGGCGCGGGCGACGTCTCCGATATTCATGGCGTGTCTCCTATTCTGCCGGGGCTGGTTGGGCTGCGTGCGTATTATTTGAGGTGCCTACGCGCTTGCCTTCATCCATCGCCGGGCGCAATCTGCGCAGGCGCAGCGCGTTCGACAGCACGAAGACCGAGCTGAGCGCCATCGCCCCCGCCGCCAGAACCGGCGACAAGAGCAGCCCAAAGGCTGGATAAAGCACACCCGCTGCCACCGGAATGAGCGCAGTATTGTAGCCGAAGGCCCAGAACAGGTTTTGCCGGATGTTGCGCATCGTGTGACGGGACACCTGAACGGCGTTCACCACGCCGCGCAGGTCGCCCGACATCAGCACCACATCGGCGGATTCGATGGCCACGTCGGTCCCGGTACCAATCGCGATACCGACATCCGCATGGGCCAGCGCGGGCGCATCGTTGATCCCGTCACCGACGAAGGCTAACCGGACCCCACCCTCGCGCAACTCGTCCAACGCGGTCACCTTGCCATCCGGCAGTACACCCGCGATCACCGTGTCGATCCCGACCTCGCGCGCGATAGCCTCCGCCGTCTCGCGCTTGTCGCCGGTGATCATTGCCACGCGCAGGCCCATGCCCTGCAGGGACCGAATCGCTTCGGCGCTGGCGGATTTAACCGGATCGGCCACGGCGATTACGGCGACGATCTGACCATCGATCGCGGCATAGAGCGCGGTACGTCCCTTTGCGGCGAGGTCCGCCTCCGCCTTGGCAAGGTCGCCGGTGTCCAGCCCCTCACGTGCCATCAAGCGATCCGCCCCGACCAGCACGTCATGTCCCGACACGCGGGCACGCACACCGTAGCCGGTAATCGATTCGAAACCCTCCGCATCAGCGCGCGCGGCCCCTTCGGCCTGCGCCGCACGGACAATCGCCTCGGCCACGGGATGCTCGGACTGGCTCTCGACCGCGGCAATCAGTGACAGGACTTCGTTGCGATCGAATTCGTCGGCCAGTAACAGTTCGGTCATTGCAGGGCGTCCCTCGGTCACCGTGCCGGTCTTGTCGAGCGCCACCACATCGACGGAGGCCAAGGATTGAAGCGCATCGCCCTTGCGAAACAGCACACCCATTTCCGCCGCGCGTCCGGTGCCCACCATGATCGAGGTCGGCGTCGCAAGCCCCATGGCACAGGGGCAGGCAATGATCAGCACCGAAACTCCTGCGACGAGCGCCAGAGTTACGGCAGGGTCCGGCCCTATCGCCAGCCAGATCGCCACGGTGAGCGCGGCCCCGGCCATGACGACCGGCACGAACCACAAAGTGATCCGGTCAACCAACCCCTGGATCGGCAATTTGGCACCCTGCGCCTCTTCCACCATGCGGATGATCTGCGCCAGCGTCGTATCCGCGCCGACCCGCGTCGCGCGAATGTGCAGGCTCCCCGACCCGTTGACCGTGCCGCCGGTCACCGCATCGCCTTCGGCCTTGGCCACTGGCACGGGTTCACCGGTGATCATGCTCTCGTCGACATAGGCCTCGCCTTTTGTGACTTCGCCGTCCAGCGCGATGCGTTCGCCGGGACGCACCAGCAGGGTGTCGCCGACACGGATGTCGTCAATATCGACATCCTCTGCCTCGCCATCGCGGATCACGCGGGCGGTGCGGACCTGCAGCCCCAACAGCCGCTCGATTGCCGCCCCGGTCCGGCCCTTGGCGCGGGCCTCGAGCCAGCGACCCAGAAGGATCAGCACGACGATCACGGCGGCCGCCTCAAAATAGACCGCGCGCACGGCCTCGGGCAGAAGACCCGGCAGGACCGTCGCCACCACGGAATAGGTCCAGGCCGCCCCGGTGCCAACGGCGACCAAGCTGTTCATGTCCGGTGCCCCGCGCAACAGCGCAGGAACGCCCTTGGCAAAGAACACCCAACCTGGCCCCGCGAGGATGAGCGTCGTCAGCACGAACTGGATGTACCAGCTTGCCTGATGCCCGATCGTCCCGGCGATCAGCTCATGCACGCCGGGGATCACGTGGCTGCCCATTTCGATCAGAAACACCGGCAGCGCCAGCAGGGCGGCGATCATGGTCTTGCGGGCGATCAGGCGTGCGTCCTCTTCTTTGCGGGCCACCGCCGAGAGGCCCTCGCCCGCCTCTGCCATCTCGGCCGGATAGCCAGCCGCGCTCGTCGCAGTTAAAAGTTCCTGCGGGGTCACGACCCCGTCGGCAATAGTCACGGTTGCGCTCTCGGAGGCCAGGTTCACGTTGACATCCAGAACGCCGGGCAGCGCGCCGAGCGCGCGGTCCACCCG
>NZ_BDIY01000056.1 GCF_002072155.1 Roseovarius sp. A-2
ACGCCCAAACAGCGTAACCAATAATCTCACGAGGATAACGAAACCCCTTCAGGCGTGGCAAATCAATTGGAATATTCATGGGGTCCACATACCTTTAGCAAACCCAGTCAACAACTTGGCAATACCGTTCGCCGCCCTCGCAGGATAAATGTGTCCAGCGCCAACACACATTTATGCAGTACGAAACTTTGCGACAGAACCGATTTTATTGTCGAGGGTCATACGTATCTCCGTTTTGCGAGAGTCATCGGGTTATGCGTTTTGGGCGAGGCGCAGCCCCATCATCTGCCAGCGATGCTGCGGGTAAAAGAAGTTGCGATAGCTTGGCCGCATCTGACGCACCGGTGTCGCGCAGGACCCGCCGCGCAGCACCATCTGGTTGATCATGAACTTGCCGTTATATTCGCCGATCGCGCCTTCAGGCGGACGGAAGCCTGGATAGGAGGTGAACGGGCTTTTCGTCCATTCCCAGATATCGCCCCATGCCCCGCCTTCGGGCCGCGGGCGCAACGCGCCGCTTTCGAGAAAGTTTCCGTCGATGGCGGTATCGGCGAATGCAGCCTCCCATTCTACCTCGGACGGCAGGCGCGCCCCGGCCCATCGGGCAAAGGCGTCGGCCTCATAATAGCTGACATGACAGACCGGTGCGTCCAGCAGGACCGGCTGTGCGCCCCGCAGCGTGTAGCTCCACCATTCGTCGTCCTGCCGCCACCAATAAAGCGGTGTATCCCAGTCCTGTTTGCGGCAGATCGCCCAGCCATCATTGAGCCAGAGCGTCTGCGTCGTATAGCCGCCATCGTCGATGAACGCGATCCAGTCGCGGTTGATGACCGGACGGTCAGCGAGGCGATAGGGCTCGAGAAAGCCCTGGTGCCGCGGTTGTTCGCAATCGTAAGCGAACCCCGTGCCTTTATGGCCGGTCTCTACCAGCCCGCCGTCATGATGGGTGAAGCCCATCTCCGTCTCGGCGGCGGGCGGTACGGGGTCGGGCGGTCGATACGCCACCAGCAGCGGGTTGCAAGAGAGCGCGTGGAGGAGGTCCGTCACCAGCAATTCCTGGTGCTGCATCTCGTGGTGGGAACCCAGCTCCACCAGGGCGGCGATGTCGTCCCTGTCGCTGCGGTTCGAGCACAGCAGGGCGGAGATTGCCTCGGTGACATGCTCGCGATAGCTCATGACTTCGCGGAGCGCCGGGCGCGAGATCAGCCCGCGCTTGTCACGCGCGTGGCGTGGGCCCGCCTGCACGTAATAGGAATTGAACAGAAATGCGAAGCGGTCATCCGGGGTCTGGTAGCTGGGCAGATACGGCTTCAGGACAAATTCCTCGAAGAACCAAGTGGTATGTGCGAGATGCCATTTGGGCGGGCTCGCCTCTTCCATGGATTGAAGCATCGCGTCCTCGGGGGTGAGCGGGGCCGCGAGTTGCTCCGTGCGTGTACGGACCTCATCGAAGAGTGGGATTATCAGGTCATGATCGGGTGCATGGGAGCGCGCCGTGGGCAACATCCGGTGCCGCCTTTCTGCCGTCAGGCCTTGCGATGCGATGTCGGAGTGTCGAGGAATCGGGCGATATGATCGGCCACCGCCTGCGGCTGTTCCTCCATGATCCAATGCGCCGCACCGCTGATCCATTCCAGCCTCGCGCCAGGGATCGTGTCGGCAAGACGCTGCGCATAGTCGGGCTTTTGAAAAGGGTCCTTGTCCCCCCAAAGCACGAGGGTCGGCAGATCGAGCTTTTCCAGTTCACGCGCAATTGCCATCGTGTATTCCGGGTCAAGACGGCGAAAATTGCGAAAGAGCGCCGCCTTGCCATCTTCGCCGCGCCACGGTTGAAGCATGATATCGATTGCCTCCCCGGTCAGCTGGTCTGGCACGGCGACACCCTGAGGCAGGAAATCGCGCAGCATCTTGTCAAAAGCGTCTACGCTTATCTCCGTCTCAGCACCGGTTTCTTGCAAGGGCTCGAATTCCGGTATCGGCCAACTGTCGAAACAGATGGCGTTGGCCAGCACCAGCCGGTTCAGCCGTTCCGGACAGCGCACCGCCACAATTTGCGCAACGCCGCCGCCGATATCATGCGCTGCCAGATCGACCCGGCCCAGTCCGAGCGCATCCATCAACCCGACCAAAAGGCGCGCCTGTGCCGCGATGGACACGTCCGCGCGCTCAGGTTTGTCGGATTGGCCATAATTCAGCATGTCCGGTGCGATCACCCGATGCGTTTGGGCCAGAACCGGGATCACCTTGCGCCATAACAGGCTGGAGGTCGGGATGCCATGCAGAAGGATCAAAGGCGGCCCTGCGCCCTCGTCGAGATAGGCGATGCGATGGCCTTCCACCATGGCGAAGTGATGGGTCTGGTTGAAATCTGTCATGGGGGTGCCTTTCCTCTTGTTGCGCAGCCTGCGCGATATCAGCGATATTCCGGATTCGGATGATCGAACCGGCAACCATCTTCCCACGCGCTGCGCTGATTGCCATGCGCCGGGATGCCACCCCAGTCGGAGAGAATGCGGGCCATGTGCATCAGGTTCCAGGTCATGAAGGTGGCGTTGCGCTGCGTGAAATCGTTCTGCGGCCCGCCCGAGCCATCATCGGCGTAGGACGGTCCCGGCCCGGCCTCGCCGATCCAGCCGGCATCGGCCTGCGGCGGGATCAGATATCCCAGATGTTGCAGCGCGTAGAGCACGCTCATCGCGCAATGCTTCACCCCGTCCTCGTTGCCGGTGACAATACAGCCGCCGACCCGTCCGTAATATACTGATTGATCTTTACCGTTCAGCTTGCCGGATTCGGCGTAGAGCCTCTCAATCAGGCGCCGGCAGACCGAGCTTTCCTCACCCAGCCAGATCGGTGTGCCGACGATCAGGATATCGGCGGCCATCACCTTTTCACACAGTTCGGGCCAATCGTCGGATGGAAAGCCATGTGCTCGCATGTCTGGATACACGCCCGGCGGCAGGTCATAATCAACCGGGCGCAGGATCTCGACGGCAATACCATTGGCCTGCATGATCGATTGCGGCACCCGGAGAAGCGCATCCGTATGCGATGCCTGACCGGAAGGTTTCAGCGTACAGTTGAGAAACAGCGCGGTGAGGTGGGAGAAATCCATGTCGTGCTCCTCGCAGAGCCGTTTCTGAAGCGTGTTGAGAGCCATTTACCTTCTCCGATCCATCAATCCCAGGCACCAGCCCGGACGGGGTTTTTCGCAAGCGCATGATGGCTTGCCCCCAGCACCGCGCCGAAGATCACGTGCAGCATGAGCGTCGCGAGAGGCACAAGCAGCATGTCCGATGGCATCCCCGCCCCGAAAAGGCCCTTGCCCATCATCGGCATGAGCAGGATCATCATGGCCGCCCAACCGACGCTGCCCAGGACGATACCATGAAACGTGGCCTTCGCCAGACTCCCGCCGGGTGACAGTCGGCTGAAGATGACGCCATAGCCGATACCGATCAGGAAATGCGCGACCCATCCCGTGGCCGCCCCCGTCTCCATGGTGACGGCAAGCATCGTGATCACGTTGAGATCCGGCATCACGCCCATCATCCCCTTGATGACCATCAGGATTGACAGAACGACCGTGGCGATCAGTCCCGCAACCACACCTGCGGCGAGTTTGTTCATCTCGTGTTCCTTTGTTCTCGTGCGGGGCTTACCCACAGCTAAAGTGTAACTATTATTCCAGCACTAGGTTCCGAACGCCTCGCGCAAACGTGACATTCCGAACCGGGCTGCCATCGCGACAGAGATCTTCGGGGGCATGATCAGCGCATCGGCATTTACCCTTACATCAAGCAGGGCAGGACCGTTTTGCGCGAATGCCTCGTCGAGCGCGGGGCGAAGATCGCCCGGGTCGGTGACCTGCCTACCCCAACCGCCGCAGGCGACCGCGACAGTGGCAAAATCCGGATTGGTCAGGTCGGTGCCCCAGTCGGGCAGGCCCTTGGCCTCCAGTTCCAGTTGGATGAATCCCAATTTGGCATTGTTCAGCACCACGGTCACGATCGGCAACTGATATTTCACGGCCGTCACCATTCTGGCACAATGCGATGCCGTTGAGCGGGGGTATCCACATGGTGTAATCGCGGGAGCGAGTCGTCTTGAGCAGACTTGAATGGGGCCTGGTGGCTGTTCCCCGATAAGATGAAAATACGGGCTCATGACAAGGCGTCTGGCCCAAGCATCTCAGGAGAACAGCCATGGAAGACTATATCGGCATCGATGTATCAATGAAAGAGACGGCGCTATCCATTCGACGTGGTGGCCAGCGGGTTTGGCGCGGAAAATGTGTTTCTGATCCGCAACGAATTGCCCAGATTATCCGAAAACACGGGCCATCAGCCACACGCATCGTTTTTGAGACCGGCCCCTTGTCGGTTTGGATTTACCATGCCCTCCGTGCCGAGGGTCTGCCTGCGATCTGCATTGACGCGCGCCATGCTAAAGCGGCCCTCAACATGGCTGCGAACAAAACCGATGCAAATGATGCGGATGGATTGGCACATCTCGCCGAGGTGGGTTTTTACCGAGAGGTGCGCGTTAAAGGTTTTGACAGCATGTTGGCACGCACCCT
Organism: Roseovarius sp. A-2; assembly: GCF_002072155.1. Taxonomy (GTDB): domain Bacteria; phylum Pseudomonadota; class Alphaproteobacteria; order Rhodobacterales; family Rhodobacteraceae; genus Roseovarius. Next base: position 4,580 of record NZ_BDIY01000056.1, read on the forward strand.
CGTGGCGGCGCGAACCAAGCTAGTCCGGATTGCCACCGACCTCTCAAACCAGATCCGGGGTCTCATGAAGACGTTTGGGTTGATTGTTCCCGCGGGCAAAGGGCGTACCTTTGAGAAGAACGTTCGCAATTTACTGAGCGATCGGGGTGACCTCGCTCGTATCCTGTTACCGATACTGGACGCATGGCACAGCATCCGCACGCGCGCGGCGGAGCTGACAAAAATGCTTCTCGCCAGTGCACGCCAAAGCCCAGCCTGTCAGCTCTTGATGACGATCCCCGGTGTTGGCGCAATTACTGCAACCGCTTTCGCCACCGCAATTGAAGACCCTGAAAACTTCAAAAACTCCCGTGCTGTTGGTGCCTGGCTTGGCCTGACGACCCGACGCTACCAATCAGGGGAGGTCGACTATGGTGGGCGCATCTCCCGCCGGGGAGATCCCCACGTGCGGGGGCTTCTCTATGAGGCGGCCCTGGTCATCTTGACCCGCAGTTCTGCGGAGAGCGACCTGCGCAACTGGGGGCTCAGGCTCAGGGAGCGCCTCGGCTTCAAGCGCGCCGCTGTAGCTGTGGCACGCAAACTCGCAGTCACAATGCATGCGATGCTCAGGACCGGCAAAGTGTTCAACCGTACCATCGACGCACGGGAGTGGGCAAAACCTGGGGATCAGGCGGCCAGTGTTTGATATGAGAGCGCCAATCGACCGTCGAGAACTGCAGCTCTCCTCGCAAAGAAACCATCATAGCATGACCGGTAACCCCCAGGTTTTGCCCACTCCCCCCGCCGCCTGCTCTTGCAGTGTCGCGCCACGCGTCAATGGGATATATCCGCCCCCCTGCTCGAAAGCCGCATAGTCGGCGCGGGTCGCGGCGAAGGTGTTCGTCTCGTGCAGGAAGCCACCAATCGCGATGCGCGCGCCCATCCGGTTATCCCTTCTTGCTACTCCCTGCTGCCAATCCGGTGTCCCGGAACTACAGCAGGTCGCATTTACTGTATCGCTTGACGATACACGTGCATCAGATGTCAAGGTTGTGGAGATAATAGATCATTGTCAACGCCCTGCGGGTGCCCCATGCCAAGGCCAAGAACACTTTTGCGCGATCCGCCTGTGACCGGGAACTAGGCGCAACGCAGGTGTTGTCACGTTAGCGGGCCTGAGGTTGCTGGTGTAGCGATGTCCGCATAGGTGATGCTGATGCAAACTCAAAAGATCACTTACAAACGCCACCGGTTTCCGCCTCAGATCATCGCTCATGTTGTCTGGCTCTACGTCCGGTTCAACTTGAGCCTGCGCGAGGTCGAGGA
>NZ_BDIY01000057.1 GCF_002072155.1 Roseovarius sp. A-2
TGTGAACATTGGCCAATCCAGAAAGACACGAAACCCCCAAGTGAGGCTCGTCGCCTGAGCGTTCAAGCGGGAAGTTCGAACTTCCTGCTACAGCGTCCGTCTTGGCAGAATAATCAGACGAGATTGTGTATAAATAACAAAAGCCTGCCGACCTTTCAGTCGGCAGGCAGGTAGGTGCGTGTCCTGCGGTGCGGAATGGCTCCGCACATGACCGTGCACTTCGGATTTACCACCGAACAGCCGACTTTGAATTCGAACGCGGTCGCGACACTTCGATCCTCCCAACCCGGAACGCAAACATGCGGCGTCCAATGCGAGGACCGCGGAGGGAGAGAACCAAAGCGCCCGGAGCGCAGGATGAACCGCAGAAAATTCCGCTCTTGGCCAGGAGGGTCAGAGAACTTGTGGTTAAATGCAAGCCCCGCGGGGGCCTTGCTTTGCAAACACACCCTCGCGGACCTTTTTACGTCTCATGCCTGTCTGACACGCGTGAGATCACCGATGAAACAAGCCTTCGAAACCCCATCCGATGTCCTCGATCGAGGGCCCGCCGCAGACCTGCCGTCTGAACGGAAAACCCCGGGTTCGAACGGTTTTGAAACCCATCTGAATGAAACGCTTATCCAGATTTATGGGCCTTACCTGCACCCCCGTTCCGTTCAGCTCGGCGTGACTGAACGGACGGCGCTGCCGATGAACACTCAAACTCTCTGATGAAAGAAAGGAAAACCGATGCAAATCGAAACTCTCCAACATGTCTATCAAATCCTTCCGGATCTTTATTCCGAAACCTCGCGGGATGCGTATCGCGCGGCGTTCCGGCGCGCGGAGCGGTTGACGAACAAGAAGCTTTGGCAGCTCGCGGCGGACGAGCGGGCTTGGGAGCAGGAGCTCTCGAAAATCGTCTGGGCCGGCGAGTTCCGCGCCAAGACCCCCGAGGCCGCCGAGCGCGCATTCGAGACGTGGGGCGGCAAGATCCCCGCAGCGATCCGACGGGCGCGCAAGCATGCCGGATCGGGTCCAGCCGGCAATCGGAGCGCACAGGAAGCCTGGGACCGGATCGCGGACTATGTGTCCGACGTTGAAAACTGTTTCGATGAGACGGGCCAGAGAATCCTGCCGAACATGGCGGGTGTCTCGATCGCAAATTTGCGATCACGACTAGGGCACGTGCGTCCGCAATCTGTGGATACTGCCGCCGCGCGCGAGGCGCTGCGGCGCTTGCCGGCGGACAAGACGGAGAGCTATCGGAATGCCGTGAGGTTTTTCAACCGCCTGATCCGCGAGCAGAACCGGCACGCGCCCATCGCGGACCTCTTGCCGGATATGCAGGTGGGGACGTTGCCCACGCGGCGCGATGCGCCGATCGATTGGTCACTCTTCTCGCAAGAGTTCCTCGACGCTCGTGACACCGCGCTGGACGAAGCGGTGCAGGCCGAGGCAAACAAGAAAAGCTCCCGCGCCGCCCGGATTGCCGCGCGGCGGCAAAACAAGCTTACGCGCCGACGGCGCGTCTTCAACCCGGACGCGACGCGGAAAAACTACGTCCGCTCGCTGTCCTGGCTTGCACGGCATGCCGAAGCAGACCGCAGGGACGTCTACGATGTCAAAACGCTCGGTGATCTCGTCACGGAAGAACGCGTCGAGGCAGCGGTTAACCGCTTCATTGCGCGCAGCCAGTCGGACGAGGAGCTCCGCGATACGAAACAGACGAGTTCGCTCAAGAGCTACCTGTCAGCTCTCGTTTCGCTTGTGCGCCGCAACGGAATGGACGAGGATCTGGTCTTCGCGCTCGAGGATATCGCCGACGATCCGGACTACGTCTCGGATCGTGCGGGTGAGATGTCCGCGACACGCGAGGAGTTCATCCGTCTCATCGATCGCGATCCGGCCGTCGTGCGGGCCATTGTTACCGGTCCGGAGGCTCTCCTGCGGGAGGCGCGGCGGGGTTTCGATCGTTGGGAGCGGTCGCGTGACGCTCAAAAAGCCGAAACCCTCCACCTTTCGATCGCGTCTGCCGCTATGGCCGTGCAGCTGGCGCGGCCGCTTAGGACGCGCAACGTCAACGAGTTCGACGCGGGCGGCCAGGGGGCTGATCTCGTCGTACCACGCCGCGCGGGCGCCCAGGCATGGATCGAGATCGATCGAACGAAAGTGAAGAACCGCCGCGCGATCGAGGGCCCGGTGCCGGAGTGGCTTTTGGCGGTTCTCGAAGCCTGGCAGGACGAGGGCAGGCCGCTCTGGATCGCGCGGCACAAGAAGACCGGCTGCCGCGACACCGATGCGCTCTTTCCCGGAACGCGGGGGGACTATCTCACGCGCTCGACATTCAACAAGTGCTGGAATCGTGGCATGGCACGTCTTGGGCTCACCGGCCTTACACCGCACATGATGCGCCACGTCGCGGCGACGCTCTATCTCGCGGTGCATCCCGGCGACTATCATGTCGTGGCAGCACTACTCTGCGATGAGTTGAAGACCGTAGAACAATTCTACTCCCGCGGCGAGGGACGGGCGGCCGCCGAACTCTTCGCGCAGGTGCTGGAAGACCTGCATCCGACTCTTGGCCTGCGGGGGGCCGCGTGATGCCACCCAAACCCCAAAGCCGCGCCGCGCGCGCCGAGGCGCTGGTGGTCGCAATGCCCAATGTCCCGCGGGACGTGACCGAACGTCTGCGCCAGGCCGCGCTCGTCAAGGACCTTGAGCCGCGGGGCATGCCCGCAGCGCTGGAGCGCTTCTTTTCCCGCCTGGCGGCGGAGGGCCGCGCGCCGGAGTTCGCACAGGCGGAGGACTTTGCTGCCTCTACGCAGAGCCGGACGGCGTTCCGCACGCTCTTGGCGGCGCTGTCGCGGTTCGCGCCGGATGTGCCGACCGCGGCGGCCGTACCGGTCAAGCGCGACTGGGACGCGTGGCTCAACGGGCGGTACAACAGCCGCGCTCCGCGTCCGCGCCGTTCGCGTCGCGAGGCGTTGAGATCCGAGGTGTGGCCCGAGGCCTGGCGTGCAGCCTTGCCGTGTCTTGCCCGGCGTGCTCGGCGTGATGGACGGCGGTATCGTCCTCTCGGCTCGAAGAGCAGAGCCTCGGTGGTCCAGGCGGTCGGGCTCCTGGCGCTTGCGCGTGAGAACGCGATCACCGAAGGCTCCGAGTTCGGGGAAGGGTTCACGCCGGAGCTCGCGGAGGCGTTTCTCGGCTTCCTCATAGAGCGTGTAAACCCGCGAAGCGGCGAACCTATACAGTTCGGAAGCATCGCCGATTATTTCGAGCGCGTGATGTGCCTTGCCGCCCGGGCCGAACTTTACAGGCCGGACGGTGAAGCCTCCTTCGGAGAGATCCTCGCGGCATGCCGCGCGGAGGCGGCCGAGGAGACGCCGATGAAACGGGCAAGGATGCGGGAGTTTCGCGAAAAGCACGGGCTCGATGGGGTCCTTCGGGCCGCCGTCGCGGCAAGCGAGGAGGCGCGCGACCTGCCCGGGCATTCGGACAGGGCGGCCCGCCTGCGGCGTAAGGCGGTGGTTTTTGCGTTGCTCGTCAACGGCGTAGACCGGCAAGGGGACCTGTCCGAGTTCCGGATCGGACGCGATATCGTGCGCCGGGCGGACGGAACCTGGGAACCGGCGTTCCGTCAATCGAAGACGGCCCGCTGGAAAGAGAACGGTCCGCTCTGGGGGCTGACCGGTTTGCTCATCGATGCGCATGTGCTCGAAGGCCGGCCGGCCTGGTGCATCGAGACACGCATCGCTGAGTTCGACGGGCGCAATCTTCTGAGCCTGCGAGACGAAGGCTTCGACACGTATCACGCGTCCAAGCTGCTCCGCGAGCAGTTCGGGATATCCGGGCATCTCATCCGCACGGCCGTCACCGATCTTCTGCGCCGTCATCGTCCCGATGCCGCCTGGGCGGTCCAGAGGCTGCTGGGACATTCTGTTGAATGGATGCAGGAGAGCTACCGCAGCGAATTCGCGGAAGTCGCAAGCGTGGAGAAATACCACGCCGCCTTGGAGATGCTTGTAAGGGGAGAAACGTCCCCGGCTTCGGAGCCAAGACGACGAAAGCGCGGTTGAGGCAACGACGGGTCGCCGCTGTTATGTGCGAGGCACTGGCCTGAGCGCCAAATTTGCCGTGTCTACATTTAAATTGCACCCTACAAGCAACTCGGCGCCGGCCTTCAATACAAAGGTCAAACCATGCTGCCCCACGCATGTTGACGCAACGTCAAGCTGCGTCTGATTTCCGGCAGCTGAACCTCGCAGCCAAATCCCTTGCAGCGGTCGAGACCGGCCGTCTCAACATGGCGGGGAGACCCCGCGCCAACTTCAGACCCTTGTTTCAGCCTTGGAGGCAATTATGACAAAACCGACACTCTGCACACTCACCCCGCGCCCTCTTCCGAAGAACCTCGAGATCCCTTGGAAACCCTTCATCACCTTGCTCGGCAGCCTATCTCAGGCGCCAGACCAGACCCTCATCGGCGTTGATCTGGGTCATCTACGTAGAGCCAGCGGCAGACCACCCGTTACTGAAACATGCGCGTACTTCTTCAAGGAAAACGACCTCTGCCGTGCTCACATCCTGGAGACCCCCGAGAAGGAACGCTCCAAATGCGATCTGATTTCCACGGTCGCGGACCGTCGCGGCGACCAGTTTGCGTCCTCGTTCGACGCGCTCGACTGGCCGGAGGTCCAAACGTCTACCCTCATCTTCCGTGATTTCACCTTCGTCTACGGGTATCGGAGAGTGGGATCGGGCGATTGCTACGAACTCATTCCAGAGCCTCGGCTGCTCCTTCACGGCGATTGCACCGGTCGGGATCTTGAGCAATTGAGGACCGAAATCGAAATGGGCCTCGAGGGGCTGTCGGATGCCCATTCGGATTTCCACGACACCCGGTTCGAAATACGTCTCGACGACTCAGCTTGGGCCAAAACCTGAGCTGGGTGTTGTCACGTTAACTCGCGCAGTCAGCAAGTTGTGGTGCCGATGATACATCAAGCGGCACTCGCTGCGGATTTCCACGCATCGAATGCTTCGAGCCGATGGTAACGGATGGTGAGGGCGGAGCGGCGACGGGCTGGGACGGAGAAACGATTGCGGGTTGCGGACTGCATGGAGACGAAACGCTGCAATCCACCCGCCGATCGGAAGCCCTGCATGGCGCGCTCTCGTTTTCGGAAAGGTAAATGGTTGTTCTCTGCTCGGTTATTGAGCCCCTTGTGGGACCAATGATCAATGCCCGGCGCGACCTCGCGTTTTGCGGCACCTTAGGATCGTAATTTGTCCGTAATGATTCTTTTTGGCACGAAGCCCCAACGTTTCATCAGCTTGATCAAAAGCCGCTTTGCCGCGCGCTTGTCTCGCCTGGATTGCAGGATTTCTTCAAGCACGGTGCCATGTTGGTCGACGGCCCGCCATAGCCAGTATGACCGGCCCGCGATCTTCACGACGACTTCGTCCAGATGCCAGACATCGCCGGGGCGCGGCTGTCGTCGCCGCAGAACGTGGGCGATCAGCGGGCCGAACTTGACGGTCCAGCGCCGGATCGTCTCATACGAAACGTCCAGGCCGCGTTCCAGCATCAGTTTCTCGACCTCGCGCAGGCTCAAATTGAACCGTGAAGTGGTCCCAGAAAACTGGACAGTCGGCTAAGGTGTATCCCAAACCTTTGAAGGGATACGAGAATGGCGAAGCGCCGGAACTTTACAGACCAGTTTAAGGCCAAGGTGGCGTTGGAAGCGCTACGTGGTGACAAGACCGTGCAGGAGATCGCGGC
>NZ_BDIY01000058.1 GCF_002072155.1 Roseovarius sp. A-2
ATTCATGGGCGGCCCTGTCGTCGCCGTGCTCAAGCGCCCGTTCCTTGAGGTCCAGCTTTTCTTCGCGCTGCGCCTCAAGGCTGCGATGGTCGATCTCGCGCCCGACCTCGATCTCGCGCAAATAGGCGTTCGCATGATCGGCCCAGCTCTCGCGCCAATCCGCCAGCAGCTCCTTGCTGTTCCATGAGCGGTCTTTGCCCTCAAAACCGTCTGCGCCGATGGAACGGGTGGTTAGCATGATATGGGCGTGGTGGTTGCGCTCGTCCCCCTCCCTTCCGGGGGCATGCAGAGCCACATCCGCAATCATGCCCCGATCGACAAAGGCGGATTGCACGAAGGACCGCACCAGAGAGGTCCGTTGTGCGTCCGTCAGCTCGTGGGGCAGAGCGACCGTCACCTCGCGGGCAAGCTGGGCGTCCTTGCGCCGTTCCGCCTGCTCGACGGCGTTCCACAAGGTTGCCCGGTCTCTCAAGGCTTCGGGTGTGCCGTCAGGAGCGAGAATCTCGGTGTGCAGGACGCCCGTGCGATTGGAGTAATCATGCTCCAACCCTTGGCGGTGGTCCTCGATGCGCTCTGCCGTCCGATAGGCGGCGGCGGCAACGGCACTGCGCCCCGTGCTGCGGGAGATCATCTTTGCGGAGAAATGATAGATCGCCATCGGAGCGGGTGAGCCTGTGCCGTTGGTCCAGGGCAATGCCCTGGTCTGGTGGGGTTTGGGGCGGGCGAAGCGCCGCCCCATGTTGCCGCTTGCGGCAAGGGGGAATGGCGTCGCCTTGGGGTTTACCCCGTTGAGACCTCACACATTGCCTTGGCAATGTATAAGTGAGCACTTAAAGTGTTTTCACCGTAGCACCCAGAACAGGACCTCGCAACTCTGATGCCCCGAACCATCGACCAGCAAATCGCCGAGGCCGAGAACAGGGTCCAGAGGCTCAAGACCAAAAAGCGGACAAAAGACACCCGCCGAAAGATCATCGTCGGCGCGACCATCATCCCTGCGGCCTTCAAGGACAAAAAGCTGGCCCGCTACCTGGTCCGGTTGCTGGAAACCTCGCTGACACGGGCCGTGGACAAGCAGGACGCGGAACCCCTGCTGGATGAGCTGCGGAAATTCATCGGAGACGACCAAGCATGAGCAACGATCCCATCAAGACCCTGACCGATACCCTTACCCTGCTGCGGGTCGAGATCGCCGATGTGAAGAAGCGCCAGATCACGGAAGAACGGCTCAAGCACCTGCAAGCCGCACTGGAGGACAACGCGGAAAAAATCGCGGGGGTCCAGAATGCAGCTTCGCAAGGGGGCAGGGAAGGTGCGTCCCGTCTGGCACATTCTCTGGATCAGACCGCCCGTGAGATGCAGGGAAAGGTTGATGATGCCGTGCGCAGCCTCTCAGAGGCCCGTAGAGCGGCCTCAAGCACTGTTCTGGCCCGTAGGCGCAACGCCTGGCTCCTGATGGCTTTCTCAGCCCTTACAGGGCTTGCCACGGGCGCTTTGGTCTCATTGGTAATGTTCGATTACTACCTGGGCCGCGATTTTGCGGACAGCGTCCAGCTCATGGGGCTGGATTGGGCCTGCACCCGGCAGGATGGATTCATCGCGGATCAGCAGAACGGCAAGTTCTGCGTGTTCCAGGTCAGCGAATAATCCACAGGCAACTCCTAGTGTTAATAGTGTTACCTACGGAGTAAGTTACGGGGCCAAAAATCGCCCTTAACTCACTGATACCATAAAGAGAAACTATCCACAGGGTTCCGAAAGGTGCGAGTCTGGGTTCCGAAAGGTGCGAATTTTGGTTCCGAAAGGTGCGAAGCCGGGTTCCTGATAGGTCAAACGAAACCCGGTTCCTGATAGTGCGAATTTTTGGTTCCTGATGGTGCGAATATCCGCTATGAAAATTTCATGGCGTTATTACCGGACCGGCACCCTCAGAAAGACTTCTTCATCCTCGACATCTCCGATGTCGTGCCAAAAGACGATATGGCCTCGATGGAGCACCCGCTGTTCTCACTCGCAACCAAGCCAGACATGCGCCACCTGGTGTACAAGAATGGCATCAACAAGCTTGAGATAATCCCCTCGGGTCGTGGCCTCCCGACCATCTTCGACAAGGACATCCTGATCTTCTGCATCAGCCAGCTGATGGACAAAAAGAACCGGGGGGAGAAAATCGGAAAGCGCGTTCGTTTCACGGGCCGGGAGTTGCTGATCGCAACCAACCGACCGACCAACAATCTAGGTTACAACCGCCTAGAACATGCATTTCAGCGTCTACGTGGGACCACGTTCACCACTAATATTGCGACCGGAAATAAGATCGAGACCCGCATCTTTGGTTTGATCGACGAAGGCGGATTTGTCCGTACCGCTGACGAGCATTTCCGCCTCGACTACTGCGAAATCGTTCTCTCCGACTGGGTGATGCGCGCAATCGAAGGTGATGAGGTCGTGACGATCTCCAACGACTATTTCCGCCTGCGCCGCCCGCTGGAACGCCGCCTGTATGAGATCGGCCGCAAGCACTGCGGTAGCCAGCCAAAATGGCACATCGGCCTTGCCAAGCTTCAGGAAAAGACCGGCAGCAATGCTCCCCTGAAAAAGTTCCGGCTGAACATCCGCCAGATCATCGAAGACGATCATACGCCGTTCTATCGCATGGAGCTGACCCCAGATGACCTGGTGATCTTCCGCCCACGCTCTCCGCAGAGCGACCTCTCGCCAGAGATCCGATTGCCAGAATGGGCAGAGGACAAGGCGCGCGGTATCGCCAGGGAAAAGGGCCGGGACTACTACGCTCTGCGCTCTGACTGGCTGGCGTTCGCCAAGAGCGAAGCCGCTAAGGGAAATCCGCCAAAGAATGCAGGTGCGGCTTTCTTGGCATACTGCAATAAACAAAAAAGCCTGAGATGACGGATGTCACAAGAATCAATCTAAGAGGGACAACATGGCTCATGCAAAAATCTATTTCGAGAACCCGCATACAGGGCAAGTTCGGGAAGCTCCTGTGGGCTTTTCATGGACCGTGTTTTTCTTTGGGTTCTTTCCCCCTCTGTTTCGCGGGCACTGGGCAGGTTTCGCGATCCTGCTAATTGCAGCAATAGTCACATTCGGCCTATCTGGTCTAATTTTCATGTTTATTTACAATAAGATGTATATAAAATACCTAATTTCGGATGGCTTCAAAGCTAAAAGCGCCACAGCAGATCTTGATTATTTGCAGCAGAAGCTGGGGCTTCAAATTCCCCGAACCGCGTGAATTTGTTGTTTCCAGAGAAGCTCTGTGAGCGCATTTGGCGACAGTGAATGCTATTTCTGACCCGGAGTATTAGCAGGCTCCAGCTTGCCTCGCGCCGTAAGATGCTTGGCTGTTCGTATACTTGTCTCCGGCATCCGAAGACAGTTGCTCAATCAGCCCATTACACGAAAATCCCATCATGCTCAGATACTGCTGAGCAGATCTTGCTGCCTGCTCATTCCAGTCAACCGATAGGCTGTTCACCGCTGCTGTGGCATCAGCCACACTGTAGCCGTCACCGTATGGGGAAGACAGCTGCGCAATGAGGCCATCTCGGGAAAAACCTGTCATGCTCAGGTAGCTATTCGCCGACCTGACAGCGTTTTTCTGCGGGCCGGTCAGTGATTGTGCCAAAGTGACTGAAGCGCTCATAAGCGCGCAAGAAAAGGCAATAACGACCGCTGCTTTCTTCATAAATTTTCTCCATTACCAACTAAACACCCCGAAAACTACGGGGATATCATGACCAAAATCGCTAAATTCATGATTGGATCAAGGCTCTTCTCTGTTTGAAGTCCACCTCCGTGCAGGAACTCTCGCGTTTCTCAAAGACTTTTTCCCCACAGACGTCGCCAAAGACCACGTTTGGATGGCTCTGCACCCCTCTCACGCTGATCGGTCAAAAGCGCGTTCAACCGCACCCGCTCAGCTTCCGCTCCGTCCAGACGAGCGCGCAAATCCTCGATCTGATCGACGAGCTGGCCGCGCTCCCGATCTCGCTCGGCGGTCATGGCGTCGATCCGCTCTCTAAGCATCTTAACTTCGACGCCCAAGACACTGTTTTCATGCGTTTCCTCTAGGGTTTCCGATTGGTTTTCAAGACTGTTCGGAAACGGGTTCGCGGACATCCACCTGGAAAGCTCTGACGGATCAATCTGCCAGCGCCCCTTGTCGTCCTTTTCCGCAGATATTCCGCCTGAATTAAGGGCTTTTGACAGCGTCCCCTTTGAACGCTTCGCGGTCTTTGCCGCCTGTCCAAGTGTCAGTTTCATGATGTTTCCGCCTGTATTTCACGGGGGTTTCCCCTTGGTTTTCTTACCGTTCAGGATACACACATCGGAAACACCCGCCAATAGGCGGTTTGCAAGTCCCTTGAAAAACCCAACGTGATAGGTTAAATTCAGTTATGGTCACCATATACCGAGCGCATGGTCTGCGCGTCATCATCTTCACAGACGATCATGAGCCGGCCCATGTGCATGTGTTCGGTGACGGGCAAGTCAAGATCAACCTGATCGGGCCTGACGGGGCTCCATCTCTTGTCTGGGCCCAGGGCATGAAGGGGAACGATGTGCGCCGCGCCGTGCAGATCGTCCAGGACCAGCAAGAGGCGTTTCTTGCCAGATGGAGGGAAATCCATGGCTGAACTGACAGATTCTGAAATCAATGCCGCTATTGAGCGTGGCCACATCGCGCAGCAGACAGAGCCGCGCGCCGATGCAGTGCGCTATGACAAGCGGAACAGCCGTATCATCGTCGATCTGACGAACGGTTGCACTTTCGCCTTTCCACCCCGTGTGGCGCAGGGGTTGGAGGCTGCAACGGACGAAGACCTCGCCGCGGTTGAAATCCTCGGTGCTGGTTACGGCCTGCATTGGGAAGCCCTCGATGTAGACCTGTCCATCCCCGGCTTGCTGGCGGGACTGTTCGGAACCAAAGCCTATATGGCCCGGCGGGCAGGGCAGGCCAAATCTCCGGCGAAAGCCGCCGCCGCCCGCGAAAATGGCCGCAAGGGCGGCAGGCCGCGCAAGCATGCATGATGGTCACAAGCTGAACCCATCATCCCTTTCACGGCTGATATCGCGTTCCTGCTCGATGCTGCGCTCTGCCTCCCTGTCGCGCTCCCTGACCTGCTCATGCGCGGCTTCAAGCGTCGAGAAGTCCGCGCCACGCAACGCCTCGGCCAACCCGTTCAGGGAATGCTCGGCCACCTCCCGCACACGGGCATAGGTCTCGGCAAAACGCTCACGCAGTCCGGACACAACTTCGCGGACCTGTTCCAGCCGTCCGTAAGCATCACGCCACAGATCGCCAGCGGTGGTCTGGATGCCGCGCCGCTCCATGCCCCACGCCTTCCAGCCAATGTCCGGCAGGGGATCGCGGTCCAGCTCCACGGCCTCGATCTCAAATTCATGGGCGGCCCTGTCGTCGCCGTGCTCAAGCGCCCGTTCCTTGAGGTCCAGCTTTTCTTCGCGCTGCGCCTCAAGGCTGCGATGGTCGATCTCGCGCCCGACCTCGATCTCGCGCAAATAGGC
>NZ_BDIY01000059.1 GCF_002072155.1 Roseovarius sp. A-2
AAAAGGCCCCATTCCGCCCTTGATCGGCAGACGCCTGACGACGCATATTGGGTAGGCTTGGAACAACAAGAAGCAGCATGAAACCTAAACCCGATACACCTTAGAAAAGCTGCAAACATGTCCGAAATGGTGGGACCACTTCACCGGACATAGAGCCAGACAACATGAGCAATGATCTGAGGCGGAAACCGGTGGCGCTTGTAGGTGATTTTCAATGGCTGCATCGACACCGCCTACGCCCGGATCAATGAACCAGCAACCTCAGGTCCATTAACGTGACAACACCGTTCACGGGGGTGTTCAGGTGTAACAGGGCACCGGCTGCGCCTGGCCGACCGGGGCCGCAAGCTCCTCGAGCGCGCCGATGATCCCGTGATCGTCCATTCGCGCCTTGGTAGAGTTCCAGTGCTGGGCGGTGGCCTTGTAGGGGAGTTTGATATGCGGGCTGACAACGCGACGGAGTTCGGACTCGGTCAGGATGAGCGTGTCGCGCATGGCCTGTTCGGGGGTCCGCGCGAAATGCAGCGCCACGGCCCGTGTCAGCAGGCCGGGCCCGGTCTTCCCCCAGGTGTTGTCGTTGTCGCCCTTAAGCAGCGCGACCATCGTCATGTTGACGGCATGGGCAATCGCCGGATGTCCCGGTGACGCGCATATGACGTTGTTCATGATCGCGCCGTAAGGCTCGAGAAAGACGACCAGTCCAGAGCCGTGCGCCAGAAGTTGCTGCGGGTCGGCTTTCAGGTAATCGTCTGCATCGGCATAGATCCCGCCGCCATCCAGCAGCATGCAGAGTCGCAGAAAATCGCTTTCCTCCGCCACGTGGCGCGCGCGCCGAAAGGCCTGCGCGTGCCGGGGGCCAAACCTTTCCCGCAGCCAGCGCCGCGCGCTGCGCTTGTCATGCAGCAGGTAATCCCAGCCCGGCACCGACCGCCAGCTGTGCATGATCGTCCTGATTTCTTCAGGTGGCTCGGCATCATTCCAGTATTGCACGACCCGCCGCGGGATCGGGGCACCCGTCCGTTCAGAGGCCGCCACAGCTGGCGTTCCGAGCGTGTCCTGTAGCACGGCCCGCGCCGCGAAAAAATTGCTCCGGACAATCTCGTGATGTATGTGGCTCTTGCCGTCGGGCGGTGCAACCAGGTTGAAAAGCTGCAATTCCGTCAGCAATGTGCCCAGGTGGCTGGGCCTGAAATGCGCCGCGTTGTGGCCGCTCTGACGCGGGTTGCGATTCAGCGCCTGCGCCTCTTCCATGGCCTCGGGGAGGTGGCCCATGAAGAGCAGCAACCGGAGATTCGCCAGATTGCCGTTTTGTAGGCTACCCGCCTGGCGTTGCTTTTGCGTGATGGCGAAGGCCTCGGTCATCCGGCCCAGAGCAATCAGCAATTGCATGCGCAACCGGTCGTAGACCTCCGGTGCCAGAGATCCAGACCGGGCCTCCAAAAACGCCAACCCGGCCTCGGGGTGCCCCGCCGCGATAAAGGCCTGGACCAATTGAGAGGCGATCGGCTGCACATGGGGCCATTTGCGCGCGCACATGCGCAGGTAGCGCACAGCCAGACGGGTCTTGCCGCATCCCACAAGGACGCGCCCCAGAACTGTCGCATCGCGCGGTGAACGCCCGGGATGCGGTGCCGCGCGCAGCTCGGCCAGCGCGTCGAACGGGCTGCGCAGAACCTGGGCCGCCTCGCTTCGAAAGATCAATTGGTCTTTGCGCCCGATCCGTGTCGCGAGCCCATCCACAAGCCGGTCCAGAAGCGCATCGTTTTCGGCGGCGCGCCCGATCTGCAGCACCGCGAGGGCGAGCGGCGTTCCGATCTGTTTCCGGGTCTGCACCTGTCGGATGATCTCGGAGAGCATAGTCCATTTGTGAAGGTGCTTGGCCAGGTCGATGAGTTGAATCAGTTGCCCCTCGGACAAGACTGCGAGATGCGCGGTCAACTCCTCCAGTAAATCCTGCGCGCCGACGGTGTCGCCGCCCTTGATCCTGATTGGGATCACTGCGAGGCGCTGCGCCAGAAAGACCCTGAGATCGCCGGGCGTGCGTTGCCTGTGCAAGGGAGTGAGGCATTCCGGCTGTTCGTCCAGAATGGTGATGGCCGCGTCCAGGTCGCCACTGGCTTCCGCCAACATCGCCAGGCTGCGCCGGGCCGACCAACTGCCCGGCTCGTCCTCGAGCACCTGCCTGCACAGCGCTTCGGCTCTCGCGGTCTCGCCGGTACTCATCAGCCCGTTCACGAGGTCGGACACGAAACGATCGCTTTTCGGATGTTCTTGCAGCAGTGTCTCAAACACCTCGCAGGCGTCGTTGTGACGTCCCGACCGTTGCAGGATCACGGCCCGCTTGCCGCGCAGTCCCACGTCATCGGGCTGGTGGCTCAAGGCGGCCTCGACCCGGTGCAGCGCCTCGTTTAGATCGCTGCGGTCCAGGGCGAGATCGACATTAAGAAGCTGCGCCGGTACATTCTTCGGCGCTGCCGCGATAAGTGGTTCGACAAGGGTTTCGGCCTGCTCGTGCTGTCCGATCGCGCGCAGGCTGCTTGCAAGCTGAATTGCCAGCTGCGGATTGTCCGGCTGTTGTCTGTGCAATTCAGCGAACACGTCGCAGGCCTCGCGATGGCGTCCCGCCTCGCGCAACTCAATCGCCCATTTGCGTCGCTGCGCTGGATCTTCGGGACATTTCATTATCATGACAGCACGCGCTGATTGAATCCGGTCAGAAAAAGTGCACTTTCAAACACGCCAACAAACCGCGGCGCGGTCAAGAAAAATGTTATTTCAATCATTTCCACACCGATTCCAGAAACGCGCACTGATCACCTCAGAATAGCTGGTAGAACAGGGATTTGGCACATTTGATCAATCGCGTCTGAGCGTGGGGTGATTGAGCAATCGGTGGCAGTGACCAATCGCGAGATTCCCATTGTAGAGGGGCCGCGCCGCCCGGGCGATTGCACGTGGCTTGTCTCAGGGTGGGCCCGGGCCGGGTGTGAACCTGGGTGGAGGACCAACTTTTGGCGTTGAGCGCGTTCGACGTCGCGGTGCTTGTCTCTATCGCCAGGCACCAGCCAATCACCCGTGAAGTGTTGAAGCACTGTAGCGCGACAATGCGGATTCTCACCTTGTTTGTCGCGCGTCACTCTCACGCCCTATTGGCGATCCTGCTCCATATATCCAACGCCGCATCGGGGTCTCCTTGGTACCGAAATAGCGCACTGCCCTTTCGATCCATTCGTCGCTCGGGCAGATCGTTAGAATGAATCGGCTATCCGGGAACCGCGTGTCGAGCTCTTTGAAGAGAAGCGGCCAGGGGTTGTCCTGGAAGGCATCGTATTGTGACACTAGGGCCACCGCGCGCGCCAGCGCGGTTTCGGCTATATCGGCATCCTGTGCACCGAAGGGACCGCAAGTCCGATATCCCAATATGTCCAGCGCGGCACCTAAGGATTTTGTTCCGGTCTTGTGAAAGCCAATGCCGAAAACCTTCTGTCGGTGCATGCGTTGCCCCCCGCTCTGGTCAAATGACTATAAATATGTCAGTAAATTTGAAGATTCGGAAAAATCGACCAAGATATGACACATCCCGTCCATGTGATTTCATTTGTAGTGGACGAGGGCCCGAAGTTCCAGATACAGGCTTGGCTGTTGCTGCACAATTTGGATCGCCTTGCGCTGTCCCCTGAAACCGCGATCCTGCTCAGTCATTGCGGTCGGCTCAGCCCTGAAGTGCAGCGCAAGGCCAAACGGCATGGTGCTTGGGTCGGACAGGTGGCGCGCTTTGGCGAGGGCCCCGCCGCCTATTGCAACAAGCTTCAGCAACTCGATGCGGTGCTTGGCTCAGGCGCGCAACAGGCGGTGCTTTGCGACACCGATCTGGGGTTTCTGAGCGACCCTTGCCAATTTGCCATGGCGGGTGTCATCCGCGCCAAGCCGGTGGACCATCCCAACCCGTCCCCGCAGCTTTTGCGCCAGATCCTGGACCTTGCCGGGTTTATCGAGGCCCGGCTGGATGTGCTGCCCGATTTTGCCCTCTCGGAGCACACCGACCGAACCCATGCGCTAAATTGCAACGGTGGTCTCTATGTCCTGCCCACTGACTTGCTACGCCGCCTTGCGCCGGTCTGGCACCATTGGGCGCGGTTCTGCCTCGATCAGGCACTACTTCTGGGGGATAGGACGATCCACAGCGATCAGCTTGGCTTTTGCCTGGCGATGCTGGATCTGGAGCTGCCCTTTGCCCCACTGGAGACCGAGAAAAATTTTCCGCTACACTTTCCCGCCCGCGAGTACGCTAACCACCAAAGCTGCGCGCCGCAGGTGCTACACTATCACCACAAAATCCAGTCTGACGGGCGGATCAAGGCCCCCGGCGTGGCGGCGCTCGACGCTGAGGTGGCCCGCTTTAACGCACTGGTCGCAGACGCCCGCACCGACCCTGATTTCATCCGCCTGCTGGCGCGCTATCACACAGGAGGTTCCGCATGATCCGGCGGCTGTTTCTCCATGCGGGTCTGCCCAAGACCGGCAGCACCTCCATGCAAAAATGGTTCTTGGAAAATCGCGCTGCGCTGCTCGATTTGGGCTGCACTTACCCGAACGATCCGCCGCTTCACAATTACAAGCAAGGCTATACCGTCCAGAGCCTCATGCGCCCGCCCGGTTTGATGCCGATCCGGCAGGCCTTGACCGGTGTTACAACACCTGATGTCCTGTTCTCGAACGAGGGGATGAGCAATCATTTCCACGACTTCAACATGGACACTTTGGCGCAGTTCCGAGAACTCACTGACGGCATAGAAGTCCACGTTGTTCTTTTTCGCCGTGATCCCGACCGCTGGTTGCGTTCTTATCACCGCCAGGCTGTGCTCAATCCGCACAACAATGCCAGCGACCTCTGGGGCACTTCGCAGAGTCAGATGAAATCCGCGACAACATCCGCATCAAACGGCTGGTACAACACGACAGGTTGGCGCAGGAAATGGCCAAAGGCTTCGGCGCTACCACAGGTCATTTGCTCGATTTCGACGATCCCGGCGCATTTGTCCAGTTTCTGACCCTTAACAGGCCGCTGAAGAAGTCACCGATGGGGAATGGTTTCCCGTCTATGGGACTGAGACCCTTGAGCGCCCACCCCTTCGGATCGAATGGAATGCATGCCTGATGCCCGTTGTCGCCTCATGTGGCCAGT
>NZ_BDIY01000060.1 GCF_002072155.1 Roseovarius sp. A-2
TCGGCCTTGAGACCTGCGGGTAGAAAATCCCGCCGTGAAAAGTGCAACGCCATCGGCAACCTCCGCGAAAGATGGCCGAAATATAGCGTTAGCTATGCCAGAACTGCACCAAATCTGCGTCAGAGCCTAAAATTGACCCACCTGCATTGTTGATATCCGTGCGCTTTGGCACGGAGGAAGAGCAGGTGTTACTGATGGAAACGGCAATGAAGATCCGTGGCTCAATCTTGAGCGACGGCCTCAGCATCCGGGCTGTGGCACGCGAGACTGGGATTTCACGGACGACGATCAAGAAGTATCTGAAGGGTTGCGCACCGGTTCGCGGACCGCGACAAACCGTCCGGGGGACGGTTTGAGGTGCCAACGAGCAACCGCAGTATCGGGAAAGGCAACTCCGCGTCGGCCACAAGCTGAACGCGCTCGTCAGCACCACAAAATGTAAAGAGCTGGGGTCATGTGCCCCTGCGTGGACAGCCGGTTCGGCGGGCCTGCCGTTGGCGAGCCACTCCGCTGTTGCAGACATTGATGATAGGGGATTGATCACGAAGACCCGGAAGCCGAGATCGCAGAAGGCGGGATAAGCCGCTGATTTTTATTGTTGCTTTTTTGTCTTCGGTATTTACGGCCATGCTTTGAGCCAACGGGAAACTTCCTCGGGAACAAATCGCCAGGCTACGCCGATCCGTCGGGCTGGCAACACACCCGTCCGGGCGCGATCAAGGATCGTATTCCGTGTCAGTGGACAACGCGCCGCGACGTCGTCCGGTGTCATGAGATCTGCACGATACGCCTCGAGCAGGCCCTTCGGCGGCTGCCCGCCTTCGAATGCGAACACGTCGCCTTCCACATAGCCCGTTCGACGCCCGTCGCGATGTGGCACAAGCAGGCCGTCGCGCTCCGCGCGCCAGAATAACGCATCACTTCCGCATTGCCATCGTTGGATCAGCTGCTTGCGGCTGAGCAGCTGAAGGTCATCAAGTCCTCGGTTTTTCGAAGGGCGCATTGGCTTCTCCACGTCTTTTCGTGGAGAAAGGCCCCGGACGCAGGGATTTCAAATTTCACGCGCAAAACACGGCGCACGAGAAAGAAGACTAACCCGCAGACACGTCCGGTCGCCCCGTTTCAAGCTGCAAAGACGAGGCCCGTCTCGCGCACCGGCTCGATATCCGCTCCTTTTCCGGGGCCGCCGCGATGCGGCCCCTTGAGCCAGGTCATCGCCTCGGCCTCGACCGGAAACAGGATGCCCAGGGCCTTGTGACTCCCGAGGCAGGTCAGTCGCGCTACGGCGGCCCTCGGCGGATGCTTAAAGAAAATGTGGCGCATCGGTTTCCGTGTCTCTCGGTTCAGAGTTATGTCCCGTGTAAGTGCCAATTCCGGCGCGCCACAACCAGTAAAGGAGAACGTTTCATGGGGCTTGATGTCTACATTGGGGTGCAAGGCAGTGACGAACATGTTTTATACCTGCGCAATCACAGCGAATTTTTCGAGTTGATGTGTACGCCTGAGCCCGAGCCAATTTATCCAAACTACTCGGATTTCAAAATCTCGCTGCCGATGATTGACCGAATGGAAAAGCGCATCAAAGCCGATTTCCATGCAGAGGGTCTGTCCAAAGATTCAATTCCCCAGACGCTGCCGGACAATCTCGAAGATCGCGATGCCCTCAATACTCCATGGAGGGAATTTCTGCCGAGCTATCTCTGCATCATGAAGGATTTTAGGATTTTGATACGTCAGCATGGCTACTTGGTCTGCAGTTGGAGCGCGTGATCCCGGTGCCTCGGGCAGATCGGCGATTTGAGACGCCCGCGCGGAATCCGCGCGGGCGTCCTTCGATTGGCGCGCTGTTGGTGACAGCAACAGGAGCGTGAAAAGCGACGCGCCCACCTGACGTAGCCCGAGGGCTACGATCCGGATCGGTTGTGCGCCGCGCGCAGCTTGTCGACGGCGTGGATCGCGTGCATTGCGTCGTGTGCCGCGTAGACGTTGTCGCGCAGACCCAGCAGGAGGGGCAGGGCGCGTGCCAGGTCGTTGGCCACCTCGGTACGCAGGCGCTTGCTATCCACGGCCCCACCGTCGACATGGCATTCATCCGCGACGAAGCCCTCGACCTCATCGGTACCATCGAGGATCCGCTGCGAAATCGTCTCGATGACGCCCTCCAACAGGTTGATGGTCTTCTGCTCGAAGATCTGCCGCGCCTCGATGTCGGCCAGCAGGCTCTCCACCCGCGGGCGTTCGCGAGGCGCCAGATTGGGCAGGACATCGACCCGCAGGCCCGTCACGCAGTCCCTGGATAAAGCAAAGGCATCAATCGCGATGCCTTCGACATCGTCGTAGTCTTTAAGTGGCAAACCAGGCATGTAGTCTCCTTCATTTTGCTTGAGATGTGGCGCCGCGCGGGCCGCGGTTCCACAAAGGAAACCGCGGACCGCGCCGAGGCGCAGCTCAGGGTCCGGATGGACGCGCCGACGCTTCCAATCACGGTCGGGCTTGCTGACAAGCCTGCTGAACAAGGTGATACGGCTCATGCCGAAGATGGCTCTTTCGGCTTACATGGATCATGCTTAGCCATTGGCCGTTCTTGTCCGTTGCGCTTTTCGCTCTGTGCTACGGTTCTTGGCCCGCGTGGCGCCGAGACGCAGCCGCTTCCGTATGACGGTCAGCCGCCCAGTTAGGGACGCGTCGAGCCGCCCCATCACGGGAGAGCCGGTCTCTGATACATGTTCGAAGCTTGGATTCTCGACACTAACGATGATCGACCGGGCGCCGACGAAGCGCGTTGGCCGATCAAGACCTGCGGCGGCGCATCCATCCGGTTGATTGACGCGGACCTCGCAACCCCTGTTCGCCCTCGTTTCGGCCGATGTGCCGTAGGCCAGTTTGGCGAAACGCTGGCCGGACAGGTGGAAGACTTCAAGCACGAGGCAGGGCCGGCGCTTTGCGACCGGCTGGTGGCCGGCTTCCGCTACGACCGGAAAGCGAAAGCGGACAACATGTCCGGGTGTGAGGCTGGCTTTCCAGTCCCGATTGGCGGGATGTACTGTATCGGGGATGGGCATTGTCGATCTCCTTGATCCGTTGAACCGACACGGGACCCACGCCCTATTCGGGCAGGCGGTGCAGGGCCGCGCGTCATCCGGCGCGCGCGGCCCTGCACGGACTGTCCGCCGGGGATAGCGTCGAGAGGGGTGTCCCTTCTCGATCCCGCGCGGGGAGCGCGAGCCGGTGGGGGTTCGATGACAAAGAGAAGCAGGTCAACGGCGACAGCGAATAGATGCTTCTATTAGATATCCAAGCTCTATGGGGTGTGCAGCGGGCACGCGGTCAATTTACGATGTACTAGGGTCAGCTAAACCAACCACGCCTGCATCCTCCAGCTGCTCCTGATCGGGAAGTTCGCGCAGGCTTTCCAGACCGAACGCCACGAGGAACTGTTCGGTCGTCACAAAGGTATAGGGCGCGCCGCGTCGGGGCGCGCGGGGGCCGGTGGCGATCAAGCCGTGCACTGAGAGCCGCCCGATCAGGTCACGGCTGATATCCTTGCCGAAGATATCCTTCAGCCCGTTGCGGGTTATAGGCTGGTGGTAGGCGATGGCGGCCAGCACCGCGACGTCGAACTCGCTCACATCCTGCAGTTGATCCCCGACATCCGCCGCCGCGCAGATCGCGGGCGCATAGGCGGGCCGTGTCCGGAATATCCAGCCGTCCGCGACCCGCGCCACCTCGAAGGACCGCCCCTCCAGATCGGCGGCCAAGTCCTCGACCAGAAGGTCGACCGATGCCACCTGCCCCACGACCTTCGCCAGATCCGCGCGCGGCACCGGCGCGGCGCTGGCAAACAGCACGGCCTCGATCCGCCGCATCCATTCTCGCCAGCGCAGCTCCGGCGGCAAGTCGGGCAACTCGCGGTCAAGCTCTGGCTCAGGGCGATCCTTGGCCATCGCTACACCCCGTAAAGCCGGAAGGTGTCGCGCCCGGTCATCTCGCGTACCGCGCCGAGCTCGACCAGCCGGTCGCAGAGTCGCCGCGCGGCACGGCCCGGCAGGGGTAGCGCCGAAGGAGCAACAGCATCGCGGGTCAGGAACATCTCGACTGCGTCGCCCGCGCCCTTGGCGCGAAGCTTCGGCGCAACCGCCTTCAGGTGCGCCGCCCGACGCGCAAGGTCGGCGGCGAGACGTACGGCCTCGACCGCCGATGAGATGAGCGCGCGATGACAGGCCAAGCGAAGGTCATCGCCTTGCTTGCGCAGGTCGTGCCGTTTCAGGCCCGAGGCCAGCAGCGGCACGAGAGGGTCCCGACCGAGTCCCTGGGCAAGGGCGGCGTCCGCGAGGACGAGCGCCGGCACTTCGGCACGCGGCGCATCCGTCAGCACCGCCTCCAGCACCATCGCAGCACGGGTCACCGGCGCCCCGTTCCCCGCATCGAGCCACGTCTCGATCTGGCCCGGCTCGAAGGCCGGCAAGGCTCGGCCCAGAGCCTTGATCGACACCGATCGCTCCACCGCGCGCCGCCAGGCCAGGTAGGTTTCACCGGCCGGTCCGGGCAGATCGTCGGGGTGCAGCAAATGCACCGCATCGCGCAGCTCCCCTGCCCGCTCGGGGCGTCCAGAGAACGCAACACAGGCCTCCGCCGCGCGCAACGCCAGCCGCTCCCGCAACAAGGCTTGGGGTACGTCATCGCGGCTCAGCACTAGATGCAGGTGGCTCAGCACAGCCCCCGACAAAAACGCAACATCTTCAAAGGTTTCCGCACGCGCGGCGGTGACCCACGAGGGTATCCGGGGTAATGTGTCTAGGTCGATGGAGTGATCCGGTCGGGCAAATGTCATTCGTGAAGCCTAACTCACCACGGCGCTTTCTGCCAGATAATTGAACGATAACCGCTCCACCTTGGCGCAGATAGTTATGTCCAATAAGTTTGCATTATCGGACATGAATGGATAGGGTTCGCGACATGTTGCTGTCGTTTTAGTTTCATGGGTGGATTCGACTGAAATCGGCCCTCTCGTCGAGGAAGTTTCCACTTAACCGGTGGACTGGGCTCTTGCTCAAACTCTGGACTCTTA
>NZ_BDIY01000061.1 GCF_002072155.1 Roseovarius sp. A-2
GCTCCAACCCAAGAACTTCTCCACGCATCAAAGACCCCGCATAAGACACGTCGCTAACGACGTAGTTAAACACGTATCTTAGATCATTGCCCAAGCGTCAGGCAGGCGGTGCCAATGGCGCGGTTACGTTAGCACTGCGCCCGCACCACCTTCCGATCCTTTCGATCTTGACGGCCTCCCCCCGCTCATTGGCGCGGGCCTAGTCCGGCTGCATGCGCAACCGACTATCCAAAGGAGGAAAAAAGGACATGAAAGCAGATGTTTATCAGAAAGTAACAGACAAGATCATTGCCGATCTGGAGAACGGCGAGCTTTCTTGGCTCAAGCCGTGGAACGCTGGCAACCTTGAAGGCAAGATCACCAAGCCACTGCGGCATAACGGCATGCCTTACAACGGAATCAATGTGCTGATGCTCTGGGGGGCGAGCGTTGAGGCGGGTTATCTCTCCCCGTACTGGATGACTTTCAAACAGGCCAAGGAGCTTGGCGCGCACGTCAAGAAGGGAGAGCGCGGCAATCTGGTCGTCTATGCAAACACCATCACAAAGACCGAAGAGCAGGACGACGGCAGCGAGGAAGAGCGCAAAATTCCTTTCATGAAAGGCTACAGCGTTTTCAACGTCGAGCAGATCGAAGGCTTGCCCGAGCATTACTATTCGAAGCCCGAGCCCGTGATTGATCCCGCCTTGCGGATCAGCCATGCGGAAGAATTTTTCGGGCATACTGGCGCAGACATCCGCCACGGCGGGAACAGCGCCCACTATAGCGGCGGCACCGATCACGTGCAGATGCCAGCATTCGAAACCTTCCGCAGCCCTGAAAGCTACTATGCCACGCTTGCCCACGAGCTGACCCACTGGACGAAGCACAAAACCCGCCTTGACCGCGACTTTGGCCGCAAGCGTTGGGGTGATGAAGGTTACGCCAGAGAAGAGCTTGTCGCCGAGCTGGGCGCGGCGTTTCTTTGCGCCGATCTGGAGCTGACGCCCGAGCCTGGCACCGATCATGCCGCCTATATTCAAAGCTGGCTCAAAGTCTTGAAGGACGACAAGCGGGCGATATTCGCCGCCGCCGCCCATGCGCAGCGTGCCGCAGATTTCTTGCACGGTCTGCAACCGCTTATCGAAAACGAGCAGCAGGACGAAGGAGTCGCGGCGTAAGCGGCGGCTCAACAACTTCAAAAATTTTTCGGCTGACCTCATGGTCAGCCGATTGGACCTCTTGCCTCGACAAGGCCATTGTACGCAAGGACAAGATAGGCCGTGCAATTCTGCCGTGCTGCGGGATGCCGCTTCAAAACGTGAGACGAGTGTCATCTCATCCTTCTTTTTGCTTAAAGGAGGCCCCGAACCACTCAGGGCCTTTCGGCCCCGCACAACCATCATCGGCCCATGGAAGGCCTGATGGTTCGGGAAGTAACTTGATCCTGCAAACAGGCGGATGCGCAGATGGCGCTTCGCTATCCTTCTGATGCGGTGATCTTCGCAGTGCTGGCGGGATTGATCGGAATGCTGGGAGAGGACTGACTACAGCATTTATCCGCCCCCGTGCATCCAAGAGCGGCGGCTCGTTCCAATGGTGCAACCATCGACTGCTGGACAGGTGTGCCGTGGTCTCAGCCGTCAGCGCATACACGCGGCTACCGCCCCGGCCACCCGTGGTACTATCATCTGGGCGGCGAGGTTGTGCCCCCGAAGGTCATTCGTTTCGAGGTACGCCTGGCAGGATACAAGGGCTACCGCCGTGAAGAGATTTTGAGCGCGGCGAGCAAGCCAGAACCGCAGCGCTCACGGCTACTCAGAAAAATCCGCGAGGAAGTCCGGCAATCCTTGAAGCAGAATATCTCCATCTACCGCGAGGTGGCCCGCGAGCTTCATGCCTATCGCAAAGCCCATGCAGGCGAGCCAGTCCCGAATTGCAGCGACTCCGTCCACACAGCTATGAGCCTCAAATACGCGCATATCTACAATGACTTCGCGCATCTCGATCTATTGGGCAGCCTGCCGCAGCAAGTCGATCTCTTTGACCTGCTCTAACGAGTAGCGCCGCCAGCAATCCTGGCGGCGCATCCTTCATGGCTCACATCCTTGGCAGTAGCGGATACCGCTAGTAGCATCGAAAACCGGAAGAGATTGTGAGGCATATGGATGAGCGGTGTATTTTTTACCTATGTTTGGGGCAGTCACGGCGAGCGAGGCAGCCCGCTGACCTTCACCAGCAAACAAAACCGCACAGTAGCGCTTCGCAGCACGCAAGAGGGCGACTTCGTTTTTGGTGTTGTAAGCCGCAGCCCCGGCGATCCTGATGTGCAAATACCGGAAGAATTGAAAGGTCGCGTCATCAATGTCTGGCAGATCAGCCATTCGACTGCCGATACGGCGGAATTCGGGATTGAAGCCAGAAACTCTTGGGACAAGCTGGAAGACGGCAGCTATCGCTGGCCTTTCGCTCTCCAGCCGATCCGCACATGGATCATTCGGGATGCGCCGGAATTCCGCGAGCTTCCCGGCTATACACCTGCGACCCACACGCAGCGTGCGATCACGACCGTGCAGGAAGTGGGCGATGAACTGGCCGCAACACTCAAAGACCTGATCGCGACCAACGGCGAAGAGCTGGAAGTGATGACGCCGCGCTATCAAACGATGGCCAGCCGCGTGCAGCAGCTTCGCCAGAAACATCCCTTCGCGCTGAACGGCTACACGGTTCAGCCCAATGCCGGGGCGACAAACAGCATCTACATCGCCACTCTTGGCAAGGGCGGGCGAACCTTGAAAATCGGTCATGCACAGGACGCAAGCCAGCGGGTTGCCGAATTCAACAAATACCGTTTATCCAGTGAGCCACAATGGACGTTGCACACCGACCAACCCATCGGCTCCGTCCAGGATGCCATTGAAATCGAGAAGTATCTCGGAGAGGCCTTTGCCACATACCGCACCGAGCCCAACAACAACGAAGTCTATCTCGGTCTGGACGCAATAGATGTGGCGACCAAGCTGGCCACCGCCCAGATTAAGAAATAACGCCGCGCGCACCAAAGCGCATTCCATCAGCCGTAAGCACCGGCTTCCCTTATCTTTTCCTTTCGTTTTGGCTTCGTCCTGAAAGCAGGATTTGCCGCATTCCCTGGCAGAGCCCACTGGCCGGTCAATCGGGCTGCCCGCACCAGCGGCTTCGCCGCCCGTGTTGCCCATGACCGCCTGCGTTTTCGCCCCTGCCGTTTCGGGTGCGTCCATCAGGACGAAGCCCGTGAAACGAAAGGAAAAAGCTATGGGACTAGATATGTACGCGATGATTTCAGATGAGGGCTTCGAGCGCGAGGTTGATTTCAAGCCGGATCAGAACGTGGGAGAGCTGCACTACTGGCGCAAACACCCCAACCTGCACGGCTGGATGAGAACGCTCTACTTCGAAAAGGGCGGCGAGCAGCCTGACTTCAACTGCACACCCGTCGCCTTGAGCGAAGCTGATCTCGGTAGGCTGGAAGCCGACATCAAGGCCGGAAACCTGCCGCCGACCTCGGGTTTTTTCTTCGGCGTGTCCGAAGGAACGGAATCCGAAGATGATCTGGCCTTCATTGCCAAGGCGCGAGAAGCCATCGCCGATGGCGATACCGTCTTCTACTACGCTTGGTGGTAGGCTGGGCAGTGCGCCGCCCGCTTATGGGCGGCGCTTACTATTGTCCTGGCTTTGGGCCATTGTTGATCCGCTCACGGAGCCAGGCATCGCGCCGCTCCTCTTGGGCCTGAGCTTTCCTCCAAGCTTCCTTCCACTCTTCGGGGCTAGAGTTTTCCAGGCCATCCAAGATTCGTTTTTTCGGGACGTTTTCTTTGTCAGTCATCTTTCATTCTCCTTTGGGGTTTTAGTTTTGGACCTAGCACGGCGAGTTGTCCTCGTCGTCAAGCCAGTCTTCCTGACTTGCGCGCGGCTTGAATTCCGGCACCAGCACGTCCGGCTTTTGCTTATGACGGGCGTGCGTCAGCCGGATGGCGAGGCGCACCGTATCATCTGCCGCCAGATGAAAATGCTGGCGTAGTTCTTTGAGTTGTATCGCATGCGCCTCGTCCAGGTTGAGCATCAATGTATGTCGCATGGTTTCCTCCTTTCTGTGTTTAGGGGTTAAAATCAGAACCTTTATCCTTTGAGCGATCACGCTCACGGATTCTGTCTCTTGGGGATTTCTCAGACTGCTTGCCGAGGTCAGCCTTGACCTTCGCAGTAGCGGCATAGCCGCGCTCCATCATCAAGTATGCGCTCAGCTCATTATGTAGATCGGCAATATCCTGGCTGCGTTGCTTTCGCATTTGCTTGATGGCGCGCTGAAGTTGCTGACGCTCATCGAGTTGGCGAGACACCAGCGCATCCCGTTCTGCTTGATCGCGGGTATAGCTTTGCCATGCGTCCAATTCGTTCTGCGTTCTGATCTTTGAGTATTTACCCGTGATCCGGCTCCACAGCCCGCTGACGCCTTTGGGCAGGCGCGCGGCTCTGGCGGATGTCTCCTTTTCCCAGCGGATACGCTGCATATCGTCCAACGCCTTACGCTCGGAACGGTGGCGCTCTACGGCCTGCGTGCGTTTGAATTCGATACTCGGATGCTTCTTGGTGTAGGCCTTGTTGATTTCGAGGACGTATCTGCGGAGCTGATCGCCCATACGCTTGGCGATTTCCTCGCGGCGCTCCTGCACGCTCGGCAGCTTGTCCGCGTCCGGCATGCGGGCCTTTACATCTTTCGCCTTCACGCCAGACCAACGGGCGAGCGCGTAAATCTCACCTTGATAATCGAGCGCAACGACGCCGCGCCGATCACCGCGCGCGAGAAAGTAGCCTTTCTCTTCCAGGGCGGCTTTTAGGGTTTAGTAGTGTCCGCATTTTGTGTTGGTAAGCTCACAGAGCCCGCAGAACATCCTCTGGCTGCACTTTACTGACCCGCGCCACGAACCAATCGAGATACCCCTCGAGATATTTCGAGGCAGGCCCTCGAA
>NZ_BDIY01000062.1 GCF_002072155.1 Roseovarius sp. A-2
GCTTGACATTTTTCCAGCAATCGTATTCCGTATACGAAATTTCGACAGCGAGTCTTATAGGGAGGAAACCCATGTCGACACAGATACGCGTTCTGCTTGCGAAGGTTGGTCTGGATGGCCACGACCGTGGCGTGAAGGTTGTTGCGCGGACGCTGCGGGACGCTGGTATGGACGTTGTCTATTCGGGTCTGCACCGGACGCCGGAAGAGGTGGTGACGGCGGCGGTTCAGGAGGACGTGGACGTTCTGGGCGTGAGCCTTCTGTCGGGGGTCCAGATGACGGTGTTCCCGAAGATCTTCGCGCTTCTGAAGGAGAACAACGTAGAGGACATGATCGTCGTCGCGGGCGGTGTGATGCCGGACGAGGATGTCGTTGAGCTCAAGAAGATGGGCGTTGCCGAGGTGCTGCTTCAGGACACGCCGCCGCAGCACATCATCGACACGCTGACCGGTCTGGTGGATGCGCGGGGGCCGCGCTGATGGCGGCACGGATGGAACAATGGTCCTGGCCGCCGCGCTATGACGACGGCTACTTTCCGGACCCGGACAGCCGGTACTGGTTCCCGCATCGCGAGACCATGCCGCAGGCGGATCGCGAGCCGGCGATCCTTGCGCGGCTGCAGGAGCTCTGCGCCTATGCTTGGGACAATGCGCCGTTCTACCGGCGCAAGTGGGACGAGGCGGGGTTCCACCCCAGCCACCTGAAATCGCTCGAGGACTTCGAGGACAAGGTGCCGGTGATCCGCAAGGCGGACCTGCGGGCCTCGCAGGCGGCGCATCCGCCGTTCGGCGATTACCTCTGCGTGCCGGACAGCGAGATCCACCACCTGCACGGCACCTCGGGGACCACCGGTCGGCCGACGGCCTTCGCGATCTCCCAGAATGACTGGCGGTCGATCTCGAACGCCCATGCGCGGATCATGTGGGCGATGGGGATGCGGCCCGGCGACACGATCTGCGTGGCGGCGATCTTCAGCCTCTACATGGGCAGCTGGGGCGCGCTGGCGGGGGCCGAGCGGCTTGGCGCGAAGGCGTTTCCCTTCGGGGCAGGGGCCTCGGGGATGTCGTCGCGCTGCGCGCAATGGCTCGACATGTTGCAGCCGGCGGGGTTCTACGGCACGCCGACCTACGCCATCCACCTGGCCGAGACCGCCATCAAGGACGGGCTCGATCCGCGCAAGTTCGGCCTGAAATACATGTTCTTCTCGGGCGAGCCGGGGGCGTCGATCCCGTCGATCCGCGACCGTATCGAGGATCTCTACGCGGCCAAGGTCTATGACAGTGGCTCAATGGGCGAGATGACGCCGTGGATGCATGTGGGCGGCTCGAAGGAGACGCCGGGCATGCTGTGCTGGCAGGACGTGGTCTACACCGAGGTCTGCGATCCGCAGACCCACCGCCGGGTGCCTTACGGCCAGCGCGGCACGCCGGTCTACACCCATCTCGAGCGCACCAGCCAGCCGATGATCCGGCTTGAATCGGGGGATCTGACGGTCTGGACCAATGACGCCACCCCCTGCGGGCGGACCTATCCGCAGCTGCCGCTGGGCATCATCGGCCGGGTCGATGACATGATCACGATCCGCGGCGAGAACGTCTACCCGTCGGAGATCGAGGCGGCGCTGTGCCAGCTCGAGGGCTACGGCGGCGAGCACCGGATCTTCATCACCCGCGAGGGGGTGATGGACGAGATGATGGTCTCGGTCGAGCTTGACGCGGAGCGTTGGGCGCGCGGCCCCGAGGTGCACAAGGCCTTCCACGCCGAGGTCGCCACGCATCTGCACAACATGCTGGGGCTGCGCTCGGTGATCGAGATCGTGGGTCCGGGCACCCATCCGCGCACCGACTTCAAGGCCAAGCGGGTGGTCGACGACCGCGCCGCCTTTGCCGAGATGCTGAAGCGCCAGGAAGAGGTGTCGGGATGATGGCCAGACCCTTCATTCCCTCTCTCGATCTGATCGAGCCGGCGTCGCGAGGCGAGACCTGGGCGGTGGCGCGGCTGATCAGCCGGGCCGAGGCCAACACCCCCGAGGTGCGCGAGGCGATCGGCCAGATCTACAAGCGGGCCGGGGCGGCGCATGTGATCGGCATCACCGGGGTTCCGGGCTCGGGCAAGTCGACGATGGTCAACAAGCTGGTGCGCAAGCTGCTGGATGGCGGCGAGCGCGTGGCGGTGGTGGCGATCGACCCGTCGAGCCCCTATTCCGGCGGCTCGATCCTGGGCGACCGGATCCGCATGTCGGACCTGGTGCTGGATCCCAACGTGTTCATCCGCTCGATGGCGACGCGGGGCGCGGTGGGCGGCATGGCCCATGCGGCGCTGGACGTGGTCGACATCCTCGATCTTGCGGGCTTCGACCGGATCATCATCGAGACGGTGGGCGTCGGCCAGGACGAGGTGGAGATCGCCAAGTCCTCGCACACCACGGTGGTGGTCTCGGCGCCGGGGCTCGGCGACGAGATCCAGGCGATCAAGGCCGGCATTCTCGAGATCGCCGACCTGCACGTGGTCTCCAAATGCGACCGCTCGGATGCCAACCGTACGATCACCGACCTCAAGATGATGCTCAAGGACGGGCTCGGCGGGGCGCTGACCCGCGGCTGGGTGCCGCCGGTGATCGGCACCAGCTCCTATGACGACCAGGGCTTCGGGGATCTCATCGCCGGCTTCGACCGTCATCTTGCCCATCTCGACGGGCCTGCGGGCCTGGCCCGTCGCGAGCAGATCTCGGAGTTCCGCCTCAAGAAGGCCGCCGAGGCGCTGATGCTCGAGGCGCTGCGTGCCAGTCCCGAGTTCGGACCGCAGGGCCGGCGCGTCGCGGCGCGCCAGACCGACCCCTACGCCGCCGCGAGCGGAATCGTGAAACAGTTTACGACGGAGACATCCCATGTCTGACACCATCAGCCGCACCAGCCCCGAAACCGTCGCCAAGTCGGTCGAGGATTGGGAAAACACCGAAGTCGCCGACTTCGTCGCCCGCGCCCCCGAGCGCAAGGAACAGTTCTTCACCCTCGGCGACTTCCCGGTTAAGCGCACCTACACCGCCGCCGACATCGCCGACACCCCGGCCGAGGACATCGGCCTGCCGGGCAAGTACCCGTTCACCCGCGGGCCCTATCCGACCATGTACCGCGGCCGCAACTGGACCATGCGCCAGATCGCCGGCTTCGGCACCGGCGAGGACACCAACAAGCGCTTCAAGTTCCTGATCGAGCAGGGCCAGACCGGCATCTCGACCGACTTCGACATGCCCACCCTCATGGGCTATGACAGCGACCACCCGATGTCCGACGGCGAGGTCGGCCGCGAGGGCGTCGCCATCGACACGCTGGCGGACATGCGCGCGCTGCTCGACGGCATCGACCTCGAGAAGATCTCGGTCTCACTGACCATCAACCCGACGGCCTGGATCCTCCTGGCCATGTACATCGCGCTCTGCGAGGAGCGCGGCTACGATCTGAACAAGGTGTCCGGCACCGTGCAGGCGGACATCCTCAAGGAATACATGGCGCAGAAGGAGTATATCTTCCCGATCACGCCGTCGGTGCGCATCGTGCGCGACATCATCTCCTACTCGACCAAGACGATGAAGCGGTACAACCCGATCAACATCTCGGGCTACCACGTCTCCGAGGCAGGGTCCTCCCCCCTGCACGAGGCGGCCTTCACCCTGGCCAACCTCATCGTCTACGTCGAGGAGGTGCTCAAGACCGGCGTCGAGGTCGATGACTTCGCGCCGCGTCTTGCCTTCTTCTTCGTCTGTCAGGCGGACTTCTTCGAGGAGATCGCCAAGTTCCGCGCCCTGCGTCGGTGTTACGCCAAAATCATGAAGGAACGGTTTGGCGCGAAGAAGCCCGAGTCCATGCGTCTGCGCTTCCACTGCCAGACCGCGGCGGCCTCGCTGACCAAGCCGCAATACATGGTCAACGTCATGCGCACCACGACGCAGGCGCTGGCGGCGGTTCTGGGCGGCGCGCAGTCGCTGCACACCAACGGCTATGACGAGGCCTTCGCCATCCCGACCGAGCACGCCATGCAGCTGGCGCTGCGCACCCAGCAGGTGATCGCCGACGAGACCGGTGTCACCCAGGTCGTCGACCCGCTCGGCGGGTCCTACTTCGTCGAGAGCCTGACCAACGACTACGAGAAGAAGATCTTCGAGATCCTGGACGAGGTCGAGGAGCGCGGCGGCGCCATCAAGCTGATCGAAGAGGGGTGGTTCCAGAAGCACATCGCCGATTTTGCTTATGAAACCGCGCTGCGCAAGCAGTCCGGCGAAAAGCCGGTGATCGGGGTCAACCGCAACATCATCGACGAAAGCGACGTCAAGATCGAGGTCCACCCTTACGACGAGACAACCGCAAAGCGCCAGGTCGACCGCACCAAATCCGTCCGCGCAAACCGCGACGAGGCAAAGGTCCAGGCGCTCCTCGACGAGCTCATCGAAACCGCACAGGACGAGACCAAAAACCTCATGCCCGTTACCATCCAGCTCGTCAAGGAAGGCGCTACAATGGGCGACATCGTCGAAAAACTCAAAACCATCTGGGGCACTTACCGAGAAACACCGGTGTTTTGAGATGGG
>NZ_BDIY01000063.1 GCF_002072155.1 Roseovarius sp. A-2
CAATCGTCTCAAGATCCTGAAACGTCAGATGTATGGCCGGGCGAACATCGACCTGCTCAGAGCCCGGCTTGTTGCAGCGTCCTGATAGGAAGGAACCTCCAAGCTGCACCGAAATTGATTCAGAGCCAGTTTTGAATGCACATTGACATAATTCCATCAAAGGCAAGATGATCCCGGACAAGACCGACCGATCTTGGAGCAACGCGTGAACCCGCTGTTCGTAGGTCGACAGATGCTTTGGAAGCCGCAGTCCAAAGCTGGCCAGCAAACCGCGAATGGTATTTTCAACATTTACGCGGGCCTTCAGTGCGATCTCTCGAGCCTTCAACAAAGCGCGGCGTTCTTGGGCAACCCGGCTTTTGACTTCGACTTTCTTGTAGAACCCGGTTCGAGCCAGCTCTGCCAACATGGCGGCATCGTTGTCATCGGTCTTGTTGTGCATCTGGCTAAGGACTGCGTGCGCTTGTCGGGCATCAATGCAAACAACCGGCAAGCCTCGATCAGATAATTCGTTATAAAGCCAATTCGCCATCCGACCGGTTTCGAGAACCACACACTGGATTGATCCCATGTGCTTGCTCAGCGCCCCAAAAATCACATCGGGATCTGTAACTGCCCGCGCAGTCGACAACATGTCACCTGTTAGATTTCGAACACAAATCGACGTTTCGTCTTTTGAGACGTCCAAACCCACGTAGCACTTTTCCATTTTGCTCTCCTGTCATTGCTTCGGTACCATTATGCACCGACCTAGAGAGCAGTCGCTCAATTACTCAGAGTCTCGTCCATCCGCCAAGAGACGGCTGTCGGCTTCTTTCTGGCCTGCGCACTTGCAGCGATCAGCGGCGAGAATTTCACCACCTAGCGGTTCAGCGTGGCATGATCGATTTCAACGCCGCGTTCGGCCATGATCTCCTCAAGATCCCGATACGAGACACCGTAGCGGACATAGAAAAACACAGCGTAAAGGATCACGCTCTTCGGGAAATGGTTCCCTTTGAAATCAATCGTCACGGTTGGCCGCTCGCTTTCAAACTCAAAAACCCACACCGACCACTCGCGAGCCGGTCCAACCAACCGCGAAAACTTTGCGACAGAACCGGGGACCTGTCCGAGTTCCGGATCGGACGCGATATCGTGCGCCGGGCGGACGGAACCTGGGAGTCGGCATTCCGTCAATCGAAGACGGGGCGCTGGAAGGAGAACGGCCTGCTCTGGGGGCTGACCGGCCTGCTCATCGATGCGCATGTGCTCGAAGACCGGCCAGCTTGGTGCATCGAGATCCGAATTGCCGAGCTCGATGGGTGCAATCTCCTGAGCCTGCGGGTTGAAGGCTTCGACACGTATCACGCGTCCAGGCTGCTCCGCGAGCAGTTCGGGATATCCGGTCACCTCATCCGCACGGCCGTCACCGATCTTCTGCGCCGTCATCGTCCCGATGCCGCCTGGGCCGTCCAGAGGTTGCTGGGACATTCTGTTGAATGGATGCAGGAGAGCTACCGCAGCGAATTCGCGGAAGTCGCAAGCGTGGAGAAATACCACGCCGCTTTGGAGATGCTTGTAAGGGGAGAAACGTCCCCGGCTTCGGCGCTCCTATATTGTTCATTGCCGTGAGCATATTTGCTTATGTTGCTCATCAGTTTGAGCAAAATCTATCATAATCTTTGACTTTGACGCAGAAAAATGCAATGTTCATTCTGTTGAGCATAATTAACGCTCTTGTACAATGGAGTGAGCAATGTCCAAAACCGTCAACCCAAGAACCCAGTCGGCGCTGGTGCGCGCCGTCCTGGCAACGCTGGGCGCTGAGATCGCGCGAGGCCGCAAGCGGCGCGGGTTTTCCCAAGAAGATCTCGCCGCGCGCCTGGGGTGTTCACGCAACACGCTCCGCTCTATTGAGGCTGGCAAGCCCAGTGTCGAGATCGGTCTTGCCCTGGAAGCTGCCGCTCTTGTTGATGTTCCCCTCATGGGCGGCGATCGCGGCGATATTCAGCGCCGCGGGGATGCGGCGCGCCGGGAGATTGACCTTCTGCCGCAACCGCGCGCTGTGACGGAGATCTTCGATGATTTCTGATGCGTTGAAGCGTCCTGATCAGGTTTTTGTATGGATTTGGCTTCCTGGCGCGGTCGAGCCTGTTCCTTGTGGTGCCCTTCGTGCCGTCGCCGGCCGTGCAGACTTTGCCTATGGTCGCCTCTATCTGGAGCGTTCGGGAGCCATGTCGGTTTTTGACGACATCCCCCTGCACGCTGGCGTCCAGCAACCAAGAAATGGCGAGTTGGCAAGTTCACTACGCGATGCGCTTCCGGATCGCTGGGGCCGCCGTGTCCTTCTGCATGAGCTGACCGGGCGCAAAGGTGGCGATCTGCAGGAAGATGAGTTTGACGAACTGGCCCTGATGCTGGCGTCCGGCTCAGACCGGATTGGTGCGCTCGACTTCCAGCGCTCGCCGGAAAACTATGAGCCTCGTGGTGGCGGCGAGGCTACATTAGAGGAGCTCCAGCAGTTCGCCGACCTCGTGGCCGAGGGAAAACCTGTGCCCCGCGAACTGGAGCGCGTGATTCTGCATGGCAGCTCGATCGGTGGCGCCCGCCCCAAAGCTCTGCTCGATGATCCCGGATCACGGCGCAAGCTGATCGCGAAATTCTCCGCATCCAACGATGTCATGTCGATGGTAAAGGCCGAGGCGCTCGCAATGCGCCTTGCGGCTCTGGCTGGATTGTCTGTGGCCCCCGTTGAGGTGGTCGAGGTGGCTGGTCGAGATGTCATTCTTGTCGATCGCTTTGACCGTGTGCCTTCAGGGAATCACCATGATGCCCCCATGGCGCGGCGCGCAATGGTCTCAGCACTGACTTGGACCGGAGAGGCCGAGATCTCCGCGCATCACATTGCATACACCGATCTTGGGGAGATCCTGCGCAAGTTGTCACGTGATCCTGAGCGCGATCTGCGAGAGCTGTTCCGGCGGATGGTTTTCAACATCCTGGTCGGTAACACAGATGATCATGCGCGCAACCATGCCGCCTTCTGGGATGGTCAGCGTCTGGATCTCACCCCCGCCTATGATATCGCGCCGCAGCCGCGACCGAACCGGGAGGCCAACCAAGCGCTGAACATTGTCCCGGGCGCACGCCGCGCGCAGCTGACCCTTTGCCTGGATGCGGCGCCGCATTTTTTGCTACGCGAGACGGCTGCACGAGCCGAGATTGACAGTCTGGTGGCAGCCTTGCAGGAGCATTGGAATGCCGCCTGTGAGGCCGTCATGCTGAGCACCCAGGACCGCGCATTCTTTGCAGGTCGTCAGTTTCTGAATCGATATGCCTTCGAGGGGTATGGGGTCGCTCCAGACCTGAGATGAGTTGCTCCACCGAGGGGCTCTGATGATGTAACCGCCCTCCGACGGCATCGATGTGCCAAGGTGGGTCTGCAATGATCCACAAAGGAGAGCGGTCATGTCGGAGATTATCACGGTCGGACTCGATTTGGCGAAGGATATGTTCCAAGTGCATGGAGCTGATGGCGCGGGCCAAGCGGTCCTGCGCAAGAAGTTGCGGCGGGCACAGGTCTTGGCATTTTTCAGCCAACTTCCGCGATGCGTCGTTGCGATGGAGGCGTGCGGCGGCGCTCATTTCTGGGGCCGAGAGATCGGTAATCTGGGCCATGATGTGCGGCTTATCCCGCCCGCCTATGTCAAGTTGGCAATGCCGCTTGGGAAGTTGGCGGCCACGATAGGCCAATAGTCACGTCGGTGCGAAGCGCAGTTGTCAGTTGTCAGTTGTCAGTTGTCAGGCAACTTGTTCTACTTTAGTTTGATCCTTGGAGAGATTCGCCATGCAGAAAGAAACATCTTTAATTACTGTCCGTTCGGTAGGGCGCCGCCGTGTTTCGGACGACATTGCTGAGCAGTTGTCCGAGATGATTATTGGGGGACACTGAATCGTCCCGGTTTCACCGGAGACCTATAGCTTCATTTCACGCGACCATATCGAGCACGTCACGCTGTGCATAGAAGTTCTCTTCGGCCTCGACTGGTGGGATATTCCCGATGGGGCCAAGCAGG
>NZ_BDIY01000064.1 GCF_002072155.1 Roseovarius sp. A-2
CTGTCGTTCTTGTTTTATCATTGGACTCTAAGTCATTGACTCTGGGCGGTTCATGTTCATGGTTCATTTGTGGATTCTAGGTGAATCGTTGGACTTTTGATACTGTTTTGTGGTTTTTGCCATGGTGGACCGATCAGACATCAACGCCGTAGACGATGCGGCATGGGAACAGGCGGTTGCGCGTGAGGCTGTGGTCCGCCGCCTCGCAGAACAACCCCGCATCGCCCGCGCCGAATTTCTCAAAGCGTGCCGTGAACTTGGGGTCAAGAGATCCCGGCTGTACCAGCTGATCCAGGCCTACAAGGCGCGCCCTCTCACCAGCTCGCTTTTGGCGTCCGGCGCGGGAGCGCGGGCCGGAGGCCGTCGTTTGCCGGAAGAGGTCGAGGCGGTGATCGCGGAGGCGATTGAAGAGTTCTTCAAGTCGCCGCAGAAGCCGAGCATTAACGCATTGCAAAAGGAGGTGCGCAGGCGCTGCCGACAGCGCGGCTTGCGCGTTCCGTGCTGGACGACGCTGCGCGACCGGGTGGCGGCGATGGACCCGGCCGAACTGATGGCCGCGCGGGAAGGGGCAAAGGTATCGCGCCAACTCCATCGTCCGGTGCCCGGCAGTTATCAGGTCAATCGTGCTTACGAGGTGGTTCAGATCGACCACACGCTGGTCGATGTCATCGTGGTGGATCGCGCACATCGAAAGCCGTTGCAACGGCCATGGGTGACCTTGGCCATAGATATCGCCAGCCGTATGGTTGCGGGGTTCTACCTGACACTGGAACCGCCTTCTGCCTTGTCTGTCTCATTGGCCATTCAGAATTTGGTCCAGACGAAACAGGATTGGCTGGACGGTTTGGGTATCGACGCGAGTTGGCCTGCGTCGGGGCTGCCCGAGACCATCCATGTCGATAATGCCAAGGAATTCCGTTCCAAGGCGATGAAGCGGGGTGCCGAGGAACATGGGATATCTCTTCAATATCGACCGATTGGCGCGCCACATTATGGCGGTCATATCGAGCGGCTGATCGGCACGATGATGGGCGCCGTGCATCTGCTGCCCGGATCGACCTTCAGCAGCATCAAGGATCGCGGCGATTACGATTCAGTTGCGAATTCCGCGATGACGCTCGACGAATTGGAACGGTGGCTGGCGCTCGAAATCACCCGCTACCACGCTGAGCGGCATAGATCCCTTGGCATTCCGCCGCTTGCGGCCTGGCACGATGCCCTTGGGCGGCGCGACACTTCCCTACGCCAGCCCTATGATCCGGGCGGGTTCTGGATCGATTTTCTCCCCAGCGAACAACGCGTGATACGTCGCGACGGCATCCATCTCTTCGGTTTGCGTTACTGGGACGATATCCTGAGCCTCTGGGCGGGCCGGCAGGACCGGCAATTGCGGGTCTCCTATGATCCACGTGATCTCTCGACGGTCTTCGTGCGCAGCCCCGAGGGCCAGCGATACCCTGTACGGTTTGCCGATCTCCGGCATCCGCCGATCACACTGGCCGAGCATCGCCGCGCGCAGGCGCTTCTGCGGGAGCGCGGACGATCTTTGGAGGACGAAGATCTGATATTTCAGGTTATTGAGGAACAACGGGCCCTGGTCGATGCCGCGTCGGGCAAGACGCGGGAGGCTCGGCGGTCCGCCGAACGTCGCGACCGGGCGCTTGATGGTGCCGGAAAGTATGAGATCGAAGAAGTAGCCTCGGAACCCGAGAAAAGCGAGAATGCGCTCAAGAACCACCCGGGTTTCGAAGTGGAGGAATGGTCGTGATGGATGACTGTGAATTCGCGCATCTCGACCCGGCCTATCGGCGCTTTGCGAACCTGCCGGATGAGGAGCGCATCGCCTGGATCAGGGCCGACCGCTGGATCGGTTTCGACCAGGCCGGTGCAGCACTTGCGCGGCTGGAGAACCTGCTGACCTACCCGCCGCGCGACCGGATGCCCTGCCTGCTGATCTACGGCGATACCGGCATGGGCAAGACCAAGATCGTGCGCAAGTTCGAACGCGATCACCCGCCTACGTTCTGCCAGGTGACCGGGGTCGATCATCGTCCCGTGGTCGTCGCGCAGGTGCCCTCCGAGCCGATCGAGCGCGATCTCTACCGCGAATTGCTGGCCAGCATGGGTGCACCGGCAATGGCCGGCGGCACGCTCGCCCGCGAAAAGGACGTTTGCCGGTCGCTCCTGCGTACCGTGGGCGCGAAGATGATCATCCTCGACGAGGTGAATGGCATGCTGGCCGGCACCTTCCGGCAGCAGCGTATCTTTCTCAATGCGATAAGGTTTTTGGCCAATGATCTGCGGATCCCGCTGGTCTGCGCAGGAACAGATCTGGCCCGTCAGGCCCTGCTGACCGATGCGCAACTGGCTGAGCGGTTCGAGGCGTTCCATCTGAAACCCTGGCAGAACGATGCCGGTTTTACCGGGCTTCTGAAAAGCTTCGAGCGCATCCTTCCACTGCACGCGCCCTCCGATCTGATGAGCCCGGAGGCCAGGTCCCGGATCCACAAGCTTACCTCAGGTGTGACGGCGCGGATATTCCGCCTGATCGAGACCGCAGCGGAAGACGCAATCCGGACGGGCAAGGAACGCCTCGATGCGGAGAGCTTCGGCGACGACCTGGTGTTGCCGCTGGTTTCGATGACCGAGACCGCGCACCGCCGCCGGAAACGTGCGCCGCAACCAGTTGGAGCATGACGGCACCGCTGCGGTTGCCGGTTGCGCTGCGCCCCATCCGAGACGAGTTACTCTCTTCCTGGATGGGCCGGGTTTCCGCTCGTTACGGTCTGGAAACTCCGGCTATGACCGCCTGGCTGGTGGGGCAGGGGAGGGGAATGCGGTCGCATAACCTGGTCGACGACATCGCCCCCGAGCCAGAGCTGCTCAGGCTCTGGGCGCGGGCCTGCCGGGTCGATCCCGCGCGTCTCATGCGACTTTCTCTGACGTCCCGATTTTCAGATCGTCCACCGACTTGGTTTCTGGAGAGGCCAAGGGTGCCGGTCTGCCTTGCCTGTTTCGATGCGGATTGCTCATCCGGCCGCGACAGCTACCTGCGGTGGGACTGGAAGCTGGCGGACCACGTCGCCTGCCCAACCCATGGCGAGATGCTGTGCGATCGCTGCCCCGCCTGCAGCAGCCAGCTACAGGTGTCCTTCCGGTTCCGAGGCGACCTGCTGCGCTCGTTCTGCCGCAAATGCGATACTCTGCTCACCGGCAGGGGAGGGGAGAGATTACGTCCGGCAGACGCCGGTTTCGTCGAAGGTGTTCTCGATCTTCAGCGTAAGGCGCAAGGGATTGTCCGGGGCGAGTCCGACCGTCGTGCGCGCCTCGAGCAGACGATCCGGGCCCTGTGGGCGCCGCTCGACCGGATGGATGCGGCCCGGCCAGTTCTGGCGCTCTGGTTCGATCAGCCAGGATGGAATTGCCCCTTTGAGGCGCGCGGGGCTGTGAGCACGGATGCGCCGCTCCAGCACTTGCCGGTGCGTTGGCGCGCCCTGACCCTGGTCATTCTCGGCGACCTGTTCGGTGCGGAGCTGGTTTTCGACGCCGAGATGCCCGAGACGGCACGGAGTCTTTTCAGCCGGGCCGCACCCTTGCTTCCGCGCCGTCAGCGTGGGCCGTCAGCAATCGGCAAGGGAAAGCCCCCTATTGACGGCGTCCTGGTAAGAGTCCAGAGTTTGAGCAAGAGCCCAGTCCACCGGTTAAGTGGAAACTTCCTCGACGAGAGGGCCGATTTCAGTCGAATCCACCCATGAAACTAAAACGACAGCAACATGTCGCGAACCCTATC
>NZ_BDIY01000065.1 GCF_002072155.1 Roseovarius sp. A-2
TTACCCGATATCGCTTCCTGCCAAACTTATGGCGGCGAGCAGCGTTGAACTTGTGTGGCATTCAGGTGTCCAGATCAGAGGCAAAATCCTCAACTACCAGAATAGCTCCTG
Organism: Roseovarius sp. A-2; assembly: GCF_002072155.1. Lineage (GTDB taxonomy): Bacteria > Pseudomonadota > Alphaproteobacteria > Rhodobacterales > Rhodobacteraceae > Roseovarius. The sequence goes on from NZ_BDIY01000065.1 coordinate 112, forward strand.
ATCGTGCAACAACGCCCATTCCCCACATTTTCGCATATGCAATCCAGGCGGGTGCGGGTCGCTCAGCCCGTCGCTTGTTTCATGACGTCGCTGGTGGGCATGAATGAACAGGGCATCACCATCACAATAGAGGAAGTTCGATGCGCCATATTGCCGCGCTTCAGCGCAGAACCGGGTGAAGACATCAAACCGCGCCTTCAGGTCGGGCACCGTGTCTCTTGCATCACCGGTTTCGCGCAAGCGTTGGAGCAAATCCAGAAACGCCGCCTCTGAGTCGGTATCTCCCACGCAATCACTCAGCAAGGACCGATCCGTAAGGCTGTCGATATACCCATGAAGAGTTCCGTTGTGAGCAAAATGATGTGCTTGCCCGCTTATGATCCTGCGAAAAGGATGCGTGTTCCGCAACTCCGGCTTTCCAACGGAAGCTCTGCGCACATGAGCGATCAAGTACTTGCAAGATATGTCAGAATCGGCAGTCATCCGAGCTAATGCACTATCACTGGCGGGCCGGGGTTCGCGAAAGATATGACCGTCGCGTCCGTCGGCGAAAACGATCCCCCAGCCGTCGCGGTTACAATATCTTTCACCGCCATGGGTTGCAAAAGTGTTGAGTTGGTATTTGACCCGCGTGGGAGAAGCACTCGACATCGCAAATAGTTCACACATCTATTCATTCCTCTTTGCCATAAAGGGTTCTTTCGGCGTCAAACGTCGAGCGCGTTCAGCCTGCTGTCACGGTGTCGTTGCGGTTCATGTTCGTGTAGCAGGGGACTCGTTTGCAAGTGCCATGTTTTGATCGCACGAATTCCTGACTTGCGACGACGCCTGAGCAATATCGGCATCAATACCTTTTGGAAGAGACCGAGTTCTGTCTATGCGCTTGGCAATTCGGGTAAGTTTTTCCCACACATTCCGAGCCTGCGAGTGAATATAATAGCCCGACAGCGGGCATTCCTATCAGGCGCAGCTAAAGTCTTCGTCTTAAACTACAGCCCCTCTTCCGCGACACGGCGAACGTCCGATCACTGTTATTCCGGTGAGGCGAGAACAATCCTTTCCGCGGCCATTCTTTTCCGCGTCAAGCCATATGGACCGTTTGGTCATGCCTAGACCCTTGGCATATTCTTTGCGGTTCAGACAGTTCTTTGTTGCAATGATGTATGCCCGACTGACACGGATCTTCGTGCACGGCGCAGCGAAAGCCTGCTCCGTCCGCGAACTGTGAATTCAATGCCTGATTCTTGTTGCGGCCTCCATGAATGACCAGTTCTTACGCTGCGCGACGGCACCAAATTTCTCGCTCTTGCGGCATTTCCTGCGCTGCGAGCGCATGCAGAACGAATTTGACACTTCTGCTGTGGGCTCAATCCAAACCACCGCCGCGGCGCGAATGTAGGTCCGGTCCGGATTGGCGAACGGCATAGGCCGCCCGCCAACGTGGTTCAAATGTCGATTTGCTCGGCGATGCTCAGCGCATCTTCAAGTTCGACCCCAAGATATCTGACTGTGCTGTCAACCTTGGTATGTCCGAGCAGAAGTTGAACCGCTCTGAGATTCCCGGTTTTGCGGTATATCTCCGCTGCTTTGGTCCGGCGCAGCGAATGGGTGCCGTATCCACTGGGCTCCAGCCCGATCGCCGCCACCCAATCTCGCACAAGCCGACCATATTGGCGTGTTGAGATATGCGGGCGGTCGTGAAACCGGCTGGGAAACATGAAACAGCAGCCGATCATTTCCGGCGACTTGACCCACGAGGCAATCGTATCGCGCGTGTTTTCAGAGAGTTCGAACTGAACGGGCCGCTTGGTTTTGCTCTGGATCACAGACACGCGTTCGCGAACGCGATCATCCCTCACCAAGTCGGTGACGGCCAGTTTCACCAAATCGCAACCACGAAGCTTGCTATCAATTGCAACGTTGAACAGCGTTAGATCGCGCAGGTTGTTCGCCAATTCGAGACGTGCACGGATCGCCCAGACCTGTTTCGGCAGGAGCGGTCGTTTCTGGCCGACAATCCGGCCTTTGTTCCAAGCTTTGCGTTTTGGGGTGACTGCGGGAAGTTGGACTCTTGGCATGATATGGGTATTGCCAACAACTTGGCAATACCATGCGTGACCATGTTCGCACCCCGGATGGGCCAGCCCGGATAGTCGCACGTCGCGGCACACACGCGCCCGGCGTCACCAGACCACGTGGATGCCCGAAAGGCCGGAAAACACGGCGTCCTTGGAAATCAGCCGCAGGCCCGACAGTTCGGCCGTGGATGCGATCAAGCGATCGAACGGGTCCCTGTGATCCCACGCCCGCGCACTTGCGTGAATGCAGATATCGGGGGTCAATGTGGCGGTCAGCCCGCCTTGCCCGCGCAGGATTTCGGGCAAATCGCGGAGATGCGGTGCCATCTCGGGCCACTTGCCGATCCGCACCTTTTGCCCGATCTCGAAGAAACTGATCGGGCTCACATACACCGCATCCGCATTTTCGATGGCTGACCGGGCCGGCCGCGAGAGTTGATCATCATCGAGAAACGACCAGACCCAAGCATGCGTATCCAGCAGGACGGATGTCATTCCCAGCTGGCCAGCTCGTCTTCGCTCATCGGATCCAGGAAATCCGGCGATGTGCGGATCTTGTCCTTCAGGGTGCCGAGGCGGAAATTGCCCTGCGGGATTGCGGTCAGCCTGACAACGGGTTTCGATCCCTTGGAAATCACGACCTCCTCGCCCGCCAGGGCGGCTTCGATCAGCTTGGACAGTTGGCTTTTGGCTGTGTGGACGTTGTATTGCACGGGCGCCTCCGATTGAACTTAGCTAACTTAGCCATGAGCGTGGCAATAGTCAACCGGGCCGCCCCGATAGGAGAGTACCGCAAAGTGTGGGGCAGTTGAATTGTGGGGATGATGCTGCCAAGGATTTTGGATGTCACCGCACAGGCGCAGTTTGAGATGTATGTCTGGAATTCCGCGGCGGTTTTTCTCAGCGCCTTGAAGCTTTCGTAAGCTGTTATGCACTCTTCGAGGTCGGCAACCAGATCATCGGGCTGACCCCGAGAAGGCGAACCTTGAGCTGAACTATTTCCGTTGATGAATTCATCAACGGACGATGTCAGATCACTCCAGTCTCAGCAACTGCCCCACACTTTGCGGTACTCTCCTAGATCAGCTTGGTCGCGGCCTCCTCGGTCGGGAACGAGCCGCGGGTCTTGATGGATTTTCGGATCACCCGGTTCAGACTTTCAATCGCGTTCGTCGTGTAGATGATCTTGCGAATGGCCGGGTCGAAGGCGAAGAACGCGATCACCTCGGTCCAAGCCCTGCGCCAGGCCGGGGCGATCGAGGCGTATTTCCCGGCCCATTTTTCCTCGAAAGCGTCCAACTCGGCAGCAGCCTGATCGGACGTCGGAGCGCCGTAAATCAGACGCAGATCGGCGGCGACGGCCTTGCGATCCTTCCAGGCGCAGAAGTTCAGCGAGTGGCGCACCAGATGCACGATGCAGGTCTGGACCGTGGCGTCCGGGAAGGCGGCTGCCGCGCGACAAACAAGGTGAGAATCCAGCGTCAATCAGGATGAGAACGCGGGGGTGGGGGCTCGCAGGGAGGGCGTAGCCCGACTGGAGAGGCCCCACCCCCGCGTTGCGCCCCAAATGGGCGGG
>NZ_BDIY01000066.1 GCF_002072155.1 Roseovarius sp. A-2
TGATAGGCAAGGCCGAGCAGGCAGGCTTGTCCGTGTCGGAGTATCTGCGTCGTGCAGCTTTGGGCCTGACCATCAAGGCCCCTGCCATCCAATCGGGCCTGCCCTTCGAGACACGGAACGAGCTACAGCGCATCGGCGTGAACCTGAACCAGATGGCGAAAGTCATGAACAGCGGCGGTCAGGTTCCGCCCGCATCATTGGACGAGTTGATGCACAAGCTCGATGTGCTCTTCGACCACATCTTCACCGAGATGGGCTACCTGTAGAGCGCACTTTTGGGTTTCTATCGAAACCCGTGCGCTTGACCCCACAGGAGGCCCGTGGAGGCCTCAGAGACCTATTCCATGCCAAGGGGTGTCAAAAAGGCCTAATCGCGCTGTACGGGCCTTAAAATCGGTTTGTGTGCTTAGCCAAACAGTCGCGCCAGGAACCCTGTCCTGGTCGTAGGCGCCGCCGGTCGTTCCTGCGTGATGGCCAGGGTCTGGGCTTGCTTGCGCCATTCATCACGGTCGGCCCGTAAATCCTCATTGCGGGCCTGCTCCGCCTCGACCATCTGTTCAAGCATCGCAACTTTGGCGTTTAAGGCCTCAATCTCGTGGTGGTTTTTGGGGTTCGCCTCGGTGTTCGGGTTTCGGTGCTTCGTCCGTTCGGAGGTGTTCAGGGGGAACACTCTGTCCATTTCAGACGGGTCTATCTGCCACCGTCCGCGCGCATCCTTGGCCGCGCTTAAACGACCTGAATTTAGAGCTTCTGACAGGGTGGACTTAGAAATTTTATAGTGCTTCGCTGCTGCGTTCAGGGACAGTTTCATGCGGTTTTGCCTGTATGTTCGGGTTTCGGTACTTCGTTCGTTCGAGAACCGCTATTCCGAACAGTGTGCCATATTCGTAGCGTTGCGCAAATCGTGACCTTTGAGCCGCTCTATCGGAGGGGTTTCTGTTTCTGGCAGTAGGCCACAAAGGCCGCTCCTGCGTTCTCTGGTGGGTTCCCGCGCCCTGTTTCGGCCCGTGCAAAATCCAGCCACTTGGTTTGTAGGGCGTAGTAGTCCCAGCCCTTGTCACGGGCGATAGAACGGGCCTTTTCTTCGGCCCATTCGGGTATCCTGATATCGTCCCTCAGCTCGACCTTGGCCGACCTTGGCCGAACGATAACGAGGTCGTTTGCGTCCAGCTCGAAGCGATAGAACGGCGTGTGGTCTTCTTCGATAATCTGGCGAAGATTTAGCCTAAACCGCTTGAGCGGAGCGTTACTACCCGTCTTAGCTTGCAGCTTTTCGAGGCCGATGTGCCATCGTTTCTGGCTCCCGCAATGCTTGCGGGCGATTTCATACAAGCGGCGCTCCAGTGGGCGGCGCAGGCGGAAATAGTCGGGCGATATGCTGACCACTTCGGAGGCTTCGATCGCTCGCATCAGCCAGTCCGATAGCACCACCTCGCAATAATCGAGGCGCGAGAAATCGTCTTTCATGACGAATCCACCCTCGTCCACGAGACTGAAAAAGCGTGTTTCAACCTTTCCACCAGTTCCAACAGTTGTTTTAAACTGCGTCCCCTGTAAGCGGCTAAATGCAGCTTCTAGCCTTTGATATGAGTTGCCACCTGTTTTGCGATTTGTAGCAATCAAAAGTTCTCTGGCTGAAAACCGCACGCGCTTTCCAATTGGCTTGCCTTGGTTCTTGAGGTGTATGAGATGGCTGATACAGAAAATCAGAATATCTTTGTCAAAGATGGTCGGCAAACCTTGGTAGGAAGGCCGTATTTCAAGAGCGTTGTTCCCGCCTTGATAGTGAAGAACACGCATGTCGGGCTTGGTGGCCAAGCTGAATATCGGGTGCTCCATCGAGGCCGTGTCATCCTTCGGAACCACGTCCGCGATGTCGAGAACGAAGAAATCTTTCTGGGGATGTCGAACAGGAAACAGGGCCATGCCTGACCATAGAATAGATTCGTACTATCAGGAACCAAAAAGTTCGTACTATCAGGAACCGTCCACAGGTTCCCAATAGGCCAACCCAGATTCGTACTATCAGGAACCAAAAATCGTCTGTTTGGATTCGTACCTTTCGGAACCCAGATTCGTACCTTTCGGAACCCAGATTCGTACCTTTCGGAACCGTGTGGATAACTTTACCGCATATTACCAATGGTTTGCGGTCGATTTTCGGGCTGGTAACATACTCCGTAGGTAACGAAGTTAACACTAGGGCTGCGCCTCTTAGGCTTGCCTATGTGGAATCCGCCTAACGGCGGATGCTCTGGACGCGATAACCGCCCTACGGGCGGCACGTCCTGTTTTCGCTCAAGCTCACCAAAGGGAAGATGCACCCGTGCCTAGACCCATCGGGCGGCAGTCGCTGAGGTGATGCCTGACCCACCCCAGAACCCCCATCAAGGGCAAGCAGGCTTCGCCTGTGCTTTGCACCCTTGACGGAGAACCATGGGGCGTGTCCGAGACGGCATCAGCGACAGCGGCTCCGAAGGGAAGGCACTCAGACCACATCCCCATGATATCTGAGGTTTCGCTATGCAATCGGTGCGAGTCTGTTAGGCTCAGAGATAAACCAACAGAAAGGGTAAATGCTTGTGAGAAAAAAATTTCTAATAGGGGCATTGCTGGTCGGTATGACCGCCGTCAGCGCATGCGTTGAGGCCACGTCTGTATCCAATCGACCTTCACAAAATCCAGAATTTTACGAAGAGTATATCGCTTACATGGCTTGTGTGGATGCAGCTGCATCTGCAAACCTAATAGATGGCAAAACATCATCTGTTGATAGCGCAATCCGTTCTGCTCATGCTAACGAATGCAGCGGTCCATTTAATACATACGTGGATCTCTTAGAGGGCCGAGCACTGCGCATTCAAAAAATGGAGGCTTTTGATCCTATTGTTCGCCAAACAGTGGCTGAAAACACAATCAAACAAGCAATCGAAGTATTCAAGCCCGTCTATAGGGAGGCATTGCAATGAAATTGAGCAAATACGCTCTTGTTCTCACAGGCGCGATGGCGGCGTTCAATGCTAGTGCTGTTTACGCTAGTCCCCGAGATGGCATTCGCGTCGCTGAAGCTCCCCGAGAGCAAAGCAAGCGCAGGCTTACTACAGGTGATGCAGGACTTGATTCAGGCATCAAGAAAACCGCGACGTCAGCAGCGCGTGTTGCTGTAGGCGTTGGTCGTTCAAGTCCCGTGGGTATTTTCTTTGGAACGCTGTTTTCATCGACGACTGTAGGAAATGGGGAACTGCCCGCGAACTTTAATCCTGCAACATCGGGCGCATTGCCACCAACGCCATCTCGCAAACCTTCCAATCCCTGAACTCCAAAACCCCACCATCCCGCGCCCCCACACAGCGCCGTAGGGATGGTGGGGTTTTTTGTGTCTGGAATCTTGTGGATAGGGTTCAAAGACCCGTTGGCAGATTGAGAGTAGCGAGATATGTTTTTGTGGTACAAAAACCTCGGTCAGGGGTCTAACGCCACCCCCGACACCCAGCTAGCAGGAGCCTGATATCGCCCGTCCAAAGACACCCGACCCGCTCAAAAAATCCGAGGCCGTGCGCGTTCGCCTGACGGTCGAGGAGCGCGTATCGGTGATAGGCAAGGCCGAGCAGGCAGGCTTGTCCGTGTCGGAGTATCTGCGTCGTGCAGCTTTGGGCCTGACCATCAAGGCCCCTGCCATCCAATCGGGCCTGCCCTTCGAGACACGGAACGAGCTACA
>NZ_BDIY01000067.1 GCF_002072155.1 Roseovarius sp. A-2
GCCGCGATCTCCTGCACGGTCTTGTCACCACGTAGCGCTTCCAACGCCACCTTGGCCTTAAACTGGTCTGTAAAGTTCCGGCGCTTCGCCATTCTCGTATCCCTTCAAAGGTTTGGGATACACCTTAGCCGACTGTCCAGTTTTCTGGGACCACTTCAGATATCCATGGCGAGTATAAGTCGCTAGACGGTGACGAATTTAGACACCTACGTATCGCTGGCCCAGGTGATCTCGAACAACAACACGGTGTTGATGATGGCATACTCTACCTACCGTACTGGCTGCTCGGCTACGAAGCTATGGTGTCGCTATTCGTGGATCGTTCAGATCAGAATGCGCCCAACCAAGCCATGGTTATGGCCAACGCGATTACTGATGCAAAGCGTAAGTACTTGACCGATGGCAAGCACGATGACGTGCTTGCGAACTTTACTGTTGATAGCCCCGTACCATTCCCATTGAAGGAAGTTCTACAACGCCTGAACGATCTCGATACAGAGCGTGTTCCTGGAGCAAAGCCTGGCACTGACAAGGCGGGTGACTTTAATGGCAAGCTAAGTCGCCTAATCGCCCGCTTTGAGGCAAAGCACTTAGATCGCCGCCTTGGATTTCTCTTACAACCACATGTCGAATGCATGGACATGGAATGGCTCCCCAAGCTTTCTCATATCTTAACTGGAAGCAGGGGCATTCAGGCTGACTCGCATGGCGGGATCAAAGTCATCAACTTTTCAGAAGTGCCTTCCGACATTCTTCCATTGATGGTTAGTCTTATCGCAAGATTGGTTTATAATATTACCCAATGGACACCCACTGAAAAGCGCCATCCCATTGCTCTCTTCTGCGATGAGGCTCATCTGTATATTCCGGAGCGAACAAGCCGAGATGGCGCAGATGATATATCCGTCGGTATATTCGAGCGCATTGCTAAAGAAGGCAGAAAATATGGCGTCGGTCTCGTCGTTATAAGTCAACGCCCTTCTGAAGTTAACAGGACTGTTCTTAGCCAATGCAATAACGTTATTGCAATGCGGCTGACCAATGGCGATGATCAGAACGTAATAAGAAGGCTATTGCCTGACAGCCTTGGTGGTTTCGGCGATCTGCTCCCTGTTCTCGATGTGGGAGAAGCCCTCGTCGTGGGTGATGCTAGCTTGCTGCCTACAAGGGTCCGCGTAGGAGAGCCTCGGTACAAGCCGAACAGCGCTACTATAGAGTTTTGGGATCGATGGTCAGGCGACAAACCTCCCTCAGACATTGCCGCGTCTGTGCTGGCCTGGAGGCGTCAGAGCGCGAGATAAGAACATCTGCGCAAAAATTGGCTATGCAACGTTGACGCGGCGAACAGAATCCTGCACGATCATATCGGCCTTCAGTGCATGCCGGTGTGCCCGCCACGCAAAGCTATGCAGCACTCTTCTTCAAACATGAAGTCTCCAGCCCAATTTTGGGATCTGGTTAGTAGCGGGCACCTAGTCAGATCCCATTTGGAAATGGATCATGACAAAGAAAAACGAAATCGACACACTCAAGAAGCTCGCAAAAAAACACGCGCGGGCGAACCGAGTAGCTCAACACGAGTCGCTTAATGCGATTGCTTCTGAACTCGGCTTTGCTCATTGGGCGCAGTTGGCGGGCAAGGCAAAGCGGGGTTGGCTACCAAGCGACGAACAACTTGCACAGGCAGAGGCATTCGTCCTTGGGTCCAATGTACCTTCGGATGACTCCGCGAGATTTATTGACAGGAACTTGTCCCGTACATTCGATGAACCGATCAGGCAAGGCAAAATCGGCGATCACCCTTACAGCGTTTTTGAGAGCTTCGGCGATGTTCGCATGGAGGGCGATGGCTGGCGTATTCTTGTCGGCGAAGCGCTTCTTTCCCAGCCAATTGTTGAGATTGAAGAGCCGCATGCTAACACAAGCCCCGCAAATAGCCGAGATTTCATCGATGCCGCTCTTATGATCGTTGATGAAGAGACCGCCAAGGTACGCGCTGGAATCTCTTCGGACTGGCCAAGACGGTCGACGAAACCTGACGCAGAAGGCGTCGTGTTGCATCCTCTCTTTGGGGGAAAATCGGCTGACTGGTATTGTCTGCATTGCGATGGCACGATTACGGGCGCTCAACTGGCTGAAAACCTATGGCACTGCCCAGGCTGCGGCGCATCGCCTATAGACATCTTCCCAGCTTCTCCCGAACTGGATGGCTTCGATGGAAATTCCAAACCTGTCCAGGTATTTGGAGCGCGGCAGCGGCCCGAGCCTAAAGTTCAGGTGGTCGATTCCAGACCGACACTGACTCTCAAAGAGGAAAGCATTTCTATGCTCCTACGTACCGCTCTGCTTGAGGATGCGGAAACGTCTGCTGAGCGGCTTGGTGCGCTGTTGGCCGAGATTTGTGTCGATGAGGTTGGCGACGCCTGCATCGTTCTGGACGAAGACCTTTGGCCGAGCCTCAAAGAGCCGGATGCGGCAATCGCGGTAGCGGAGTTGCTTGGCATTGAGTTGGAACTGAACGAAACTTCCATGAGCTTTCCATTTGCGTGGCCAGGCTTGGGACACGTCACAACCAGCACGCCGGAGTATGTTCAGCTCTTGCTGGAAGCACATCAGGAGAAGGGCGTCATTCGCCGTACTTTCAAGGATGACTGATTTGGCATAGTGGCGCTCCCCTGCGGGGCGGGCTGTCGTAAACCGAGCCGCCTAAGTGCGTCTCGGCCATGCGGCTTCCATCCCTTGCGTTATTGTCGGCGTGCTTGATGCACCCCTCTGGCTGAGCGCGGCTCTATAGGAGCCGCGCGTTTCTTTCCCATTTCTGGGGGCCTTCCGGCCCCATCATCCGTCAAGACCCAAGTCCCTTGCCAGGGCTGCGGGAGAAAGGATCGGAGCCGTGGCTCGTTAGCACGTAACCGCGCCATTGGCACCGTCACCGCCTCTTTGATACCGCAGCTTACGCGGCTTGACTGTCCGTCACGGATGGCAGTGGCACCCAATTCCACGGCAGCAACTCATTTAGCTTGTTGATCTTGTGATCATGGATGCGGTCGAGCACGTCGGCGAGATAGGCCAGCGGATCGAGGCCGTTGAGCTT
>NZ_BDIY01000068.1 GCF_002072155.1 Roseovarius sp. A-2
AGCCCCAGAGGACATTGCCGTCCGCCGTTAACCCGGACGCAGATCACGCTCGAGCTCGTCATGGCACCCTCGCGCAAAACATGGTCTCACGGCCGATCATACAGGTGTCGTGAATTATCCGGGTTAATTTCTTGAGCCGACCGGGCCGCCATCTGGTCTATCAGGATACGCAGGGCATCTGGCTTTCGAACCGGCGTGATATCTGCCACATCGCGCTCAACGACTGCGTCGATATAGTCCCGATACTGCCGCTGACGGGATCTGAGTGGCAGCGTTCTGGTTTCAGGAAAGCCCCCTTCCAGAATGAGATCAATGTAGTCGCTTCGGCTGACCTTCTCTGGATCGGCCACTTGTCCTAGCGTCGGGTCTTTTTGCATCGCCCAGTCCATTAGGCGATTAACAGGTGCTCTTTTGACTTCGGCAACTGACAAGGGCCAGAGCTTAAGTGTGCGCATCCTGCCCGCAAGCGAGTCAGCTACGTCAGCGGTCGTAAATACGTTGGAGGATCCGGTAAGTACAAATTGCCCCTTGCGCCGATTGGTATCGACCAACCTCTTAATTGCCAGAGCCAGCTTTTTAGACCGCTGAGCCTCATCGATGATAAGCGGTGCATGATCCAGGTCTTCCATCAGACTGGTGAGCTGCCCTTCTGGGTCCGCGTCAATGGCGGCCAAGACTGCAGCGTCATCCAAAGTGATAAAACGGCCATTGCCAAACAAGTCTCTTACAAGTGTCGTCTTGCCAACCTGCCTCGGACCTATGAGGTTGACCACACGTGCTGATGCGATTGCGTCTTCAAGCTCTGGAATGAGGTGTCTTGGCAGATAGTCTTCTGTATCACTCATGGACCGGTGTTTCCCTTTCGAGCTTTGCGGAAAGCATACCGTGTGAGAGGCTTGGTTCCTACCACTGGTTGCTTATTAGAGAACCCACCATTTGTCCATTAGAAACTCCACCATTTGCTCATTAGGTATCTCACTATTTGCTCACTAGATGAACTTCTGTGTGTCAACTTGCCAAGCCAGCATCCTGTAGTCCTTCGCGATCGGGCAAGTCGCGAAGGCTTGCCATCCCGAACACCATCAAGAACTTCTGCGTTGTCACATAGGTATAGGGTGCCCCTGCCCGCGGGCTGCGCGGTCCGGTGGTGATCAACTCTTGTGCCCGCAACCTCCCAATCAGATCACGGCTGATGTCCTTGCCAAAGATATCCTTGAGTCCGTCACGCGTGAGCGGCTGGTGATAGGCAATCGACGCGAGCACAGCGACCTCGAATTCATTCAAGTCTACCAGCTGTTCATTCACATCCCCCGCCGTCCGGATTGCATCGGCAAATCGCACCCGCGTCCGCATCGACCACCCATCGGCAACCGCGACCAATTCATAGGGACGCCCAGCCAACTCCGCCTGAATATCCTCAATCAGTAAATCCACCGACGCCCCTTGCCCCACAACCCGCGCCAGATCCGCCCGCCGGACCGGAGACGCACTGGCAAAGAGCACCGCCTCGATCCGGCCCATCCATTCGCGCCAGCGTAATTCTGGCGGCAGGTCCTCCAGTTCAGTGTCTAACGCCGGGGCTTCCTGTGTCATGCTTACACCCCGTAGAGCCGGAACGTGGCGCGCCCGGTGAGCTCACGCACAACGCCCAGTTCCACCAACCGATCACACAACCGCCGCGCCGCGCGGCCCGTCATCGCGAATGACGTGCCCTGGATCATGGGAGACAACATCCCCGAGGGCGACACCGCATCATGGCTCAGAAACAAGGCCAGGGCTTCGTCTGACCCTTTGGCCCGCAGCTTTGGTGCAATGGCCTGCAACTTGGTGGCACGCCTCACAAGATCAGCAGCATCGCGAATGGCTCCATCGCAGGCGACAATTATCGCGCGGTGTAAGCTAAGCGACGGGTTACCCGCCCCGTCCGCGATCGCACGGATATCCTTGCGCGCCAAATGCGCGGCAAATAATGGCACCGGGCGACTCCAGCCAATCGCACGGGCCAGCGTCACATCCGCCAACATCAGTGCCGCCGATTCTTCGCGCGGAAACTGTCGCAACATGGCCGCCAATATCTGGCTCGCTTGTCCAACCGGTGTTCCTGCGTGGGCACCGAGTTCTGACACCGCTTCTGCCATTGAAGCGGGCAACAACTTCCCAAGCCGGTCTTTCCACCCCGGTCGTGTCAGGTCGATCCGCGCCGACTTGCGCCAAGCAACAAACATGTTACCAGCAGGTCCCAACGCATCCCCTGCACGCGCCAAACACACTGCGTCACGGACATCGGACGTGTTTTCATTGCGGTTTTCTAGCTTTAGACAGGCAACTGTGGCGTCCAAAGCCATTCGATCCCGCAACAAAGCACCCGGCAATGTGCCACACGAGTCGCGCAACACCACATCTAGCATTGCCAATGCCGCACCGGACATAAATGCACCAGTTTCAATGACTTCGGTTCGTGACGAGGTGACCCAACGGGGTAGCAACTGTATGCTCTGTGTATCGTCAAAGACTGGTTTCGTGGTGGGTTTCATATCCGAACCCTAAGTCAGTGCGGCGCTTATTGCCAGAAAATACTACCTTACCCGCCCCACCTTAAAGCCCTCAATCATGTCCAATAATGTTGTATTATCGGACATAACTAGATAGGGTTCGCGACATGTTGCTGTCGTTTTAGTTTCATGGGTGGATTCGACTGAAATCGGCCCTCTCGTCGAGGAAGTTTCCACTTAACCGGTGGACTGGGCTCTTGCTCAAACTCTGGACTCTTA
>NZ_BDIY01000069.1 GCF_002072155.1 Roseovarius sp. A-2
TGCCGCGCGACAAACAAGGTGAGAATCCAGCGTCAATCAGGATGAGAACGCGGGGGTGGGGGCTCGCAGGGAGGGCGTAGCCCGACTGGAGAGGCCCCACCCCCGCGTTGCGCCCCAAATGGGCGGGTCTGACGGTCGTGGCCGGCTCGGATAGGGAATGATTTTCTGCGTAAGGAGATCGTTCATGCCGGGCCGTCATGTCACTGATCAACAGATGAGGCTTTTCATGACGCTCAGACAGACCCATTCCACTCCCGTGGCCGCGGCGAAGGCCGGTATCAGCCAAGCGACCGGTTATCGACTGCAGGCCGACCCGACGTTGCCATCGCAGAAGAAGACCCCGCGCAGCCGACGTCGACCGGATCCGCTTGCGGATATTTTCGACACGGAGGTCGTGCCGCTGCTGCGCTCCTCACCGGGGATCCGGCCCGTGGCGGTTTACGAGGAACTTATGCGACGGCACCCCGATCTGGGCACTGGCATCCGGCGCACGCTGGAGCGGCGGATGCGCGCCTGGAAGGCCGAGCATGGCCCTGAACAGGAGGTGATCTTCCGGCAGACCCACACGCCGGGCAAGATGGGCCTGTCGGATTTCACCGCCATGGGCAAACTGGGCGTGACCGTAGCCGGTGAGCCGTTGGATCATCGGCTGTATCACTTCCGGTTGGCCTATTCCGGCTTCGAGCACGCCCATGTCGTGCTGGGCGGCGAAAGCTATGTAGCGCTGGCCGAAGGGCTTCAGAATGCCCTCTGGACGCTCGGTGGCGTGCCGCGGGAACACAGAACCGACAGCCTGTCGGCGGCTTTCAAGAATCTGGAAAAATCCACCCAGGCGGACCTCACCGACCGCGTCGATACCCTGTGCCGTCATTACGGCATGACGCCGACGCGCAACAACAAGGGTGTCGCGCACGAGAACGGCTCCATTGAGAGCCCCAATGGTCATCTGAAGCGCGCCATCGAGGACGCGCTGGTCATGCGCGGCTCGCGCGACTTCGAGGACCTGACGGCCTACCGGCGCTTCATCGACGAGATCGTGGGCCGGATCAACGCCCGCAATGCCAAGCGCATCGACGTGGAGCGCGCCAGCCTCAAGCCTTTACCCGCCCGGCGCACGACGGATTACGAGGAGGTCACACTGCGCGTCACCTCCTCCGGTGGTTTCACCTTGCGCAAGGTGTTCTACACCGTACCATCCCGGCTGATCGGACATCAGCTGCGGGTTCGGCTCTACGATGACCGGCTGGAGCTGTTTCTCGGGGGCAGCACCCTGATGACGCTGCCGCGCGGTCGGGCATCGAGCAGCGGAAGCCATGGGCACGTGGTCAATTACCACCATGTCATCCATTCCCTGCGCAAAAAGCCCATGGCGCTCATGGGGCTGGTCTACCGGGACCAACTGTTTCCACGCCGGGCCTTTCGCGACATGTTCGCAGTCCTTCTGGAGCAGACCGGTGAGAAGGCAGCTTGCCGCATGACCGTCGATCTTCTGGCGCTGGCTCACGACCGGGGGTGCGAGGCCGAATTGGCTGCGCAGATCGAGGAGGATCTTCGTCAGAACCGCCCGCCTGACATGGCGGTCCTGCGCGCGCTCTTTGCCCCGTCAGACGAGGCACTCCCCCAGGTCGAGGTGAAGATGGCCGACCTTTCATCCTATGATCAGCTGGTCAGCAGTGCGGCGCCCGCTGAGGAGGTGGCAGCATGACATCGTCCCAGACCGATACCGCCCGTCTTACCCTCGCTCTGAACGAATTGCGCCTGCCTGCCATCAAGGCGCTCTGGCCACGCTTTACTGAACAGGCCGACAAGGAGGGCTGGCCTGCCGCCCGCCTGCTTGCCACTCTGGTAGAGCATGAGCTGGCCGAACGCGATCGCCGCCGGATCGAGCGCCATCTCGCACAGGCACGCCTGTTGCCCGGCAAGACGCTGGAGACCTTCGACTTCACCGCCGTCCCCATGCTGTCCAAGGCCCATGTCAGTGCCATCACCGCTGGTGACAGCTGGATCGGAAGGGGCAGCAACATCCTGTTGTTTGGCCCGCCGGGCGTGGGCAAGTCGCATCTCGGATCCGCCATCGGGCTCGCTCTTGTCGAGAAAGGCTACCGCGTCCTCTTCAGCCGCACCACCGATCTGGTCCAGAAACTCCAGCAGGCCCGCCGCGACCTCGCTCTCGAAAGCGCCATCGCAAAGCTCGACAAGTTCCACCTGCTGATCCTCGATGATATCGCCTACGTCACCAAGGATCAGGCCGAGACCAGCGTGCTCTTCGAACTCATCAGCGCGAGATACGAACGGCGCTCCATGCTGATCACCGCCAACCAGCCCTTCGGGGAATGGAATACGATCTTTCCTGACCCGGCCATGACACTGGCCGCCGTCGACAGGCTCGTTCACCATGCCACCATCTTCGAGATGAATGTCGAAAGCTACCGGCGCAGAGCTGCCGAAAAGGCAAAGGGCCCTGGACGCCCAGCCCAAAGAGCAACACCGGCAAACACCAAACCTGATTGACGCGCCGCGACAATCAAAAACACAAACCACTTGATCGCGGCTGAAAAGACCGCCATCGTCACAAACGTCGCGACCAAGGATTCTCATCCTGATTGACGCGCTCTTCTCACCCAGATTGTCGCGCTACA
>NZ_BDIY01000070.1 GCF_002072155.1 Roseovarius sp. A-2
TCCTGAAGGTTTTTCGATGCTGGCCGGGGTGCAACTTTGCCGTCAGAGCTGCGTTCGGCCCGCGTTGACAAACCTCGGAAGGAGGAAGCCGCGGGGGCTGGTTGCGGCCTATGGGGAAAGAGCGCAGGCGGGCGAGACTGACTTTGCTGCGGGCGGTCGGTCGACTGTGTTTGATGCGCTTTTTGCAGTCATTTTCCGCCACCGTGGTCGCATGCATTTTGCCGATTGAGCGCTGATACTGCAATTCGAACCGTCATTCTGGCTGATGGCCGCAAGCGGTTTTGGCCGATCCGCCAAAGACGACCGGAGCATATCGAAGTGTGTAATCAAGCCTCTGATCATGCGGCCTGCTCCCGTGGTGGCGCGCGCGACATTGGTTTCTGGCCTCGCCGGAAGATCTCGACAATGCGCATTTGGCCACCGCAGCATGGGCATGGCTCACGCAGAGTGAGAGGGTTTGTCTCGGGTCCCGGCTCTGGTTCGTTGGTGACAACAGGCCGTTTAACATCAAGCAAAACCTGGATCTTCGAGATGTTTGTTTTGCGTTTTACGCTGGCCAAGAAGCCATAGTGCCGGATGCGGTGGAACCCCTCGGGCAGAACATGGATCAGGAAACGGCGAATGAACTCGGACGTTGCCAATCGCATGACCTTTTGGCGATCACCGGATTTGATACGGTAGTCTTTCCAGCGGAAAGCCACAGTATTGGCATCCGCACTAATCAGTCGGCGGTTCGAGATTGCGACCCGGTGGGTATAGCGGCTGAGATAGGCCAGAACTGCCTCGGGCCCGCCGAACGGGGGTTTGGCATAGACCACCCAGTCAGTATTGAGGAACGGGGCAAGCCACGTCGCGAAGGCATCCGTCTGCCCCAAGTACCCAAGATCGCCAAAGAAGGTGAGCTGGCCCGCTCGGTGCAACTCCATCAACCCTTCCAGGAACAGGCGGCGGAACAGTCGCGCCAGCACCCGCACATGCAGAAAGAACCCCGGTCTGCAGGCGACCCAACGTTTGCCATCAGGTGACAGACCGCCACCGGGGACGATCATGTGGATGTGAGGGTGATGCGTGAGCGCGGATCCCCAGGTGTGCAGGACGCTGGTTATGCCGACCTTTGCGCCGAGGCGCTTGCGGTCGGCGGCGATGGCCGTCACGGTTTGCGCTGATGCGCGGAACAACAGACCGTAGACCGCCTTCTGGTTCCAGTATGCGATGCGAGCGATTTCTGCGGGCATCGTGAAGACGACGTGGAAGTACTCGACCGGCAGCAAATCTTCGGCGCGCGCCGCCATCCAATCCCGCGCGGCGGGGCCCTGGCACTTGGGACAATGCCGGTTCTTGCAAGAGTTATAGGCGATGTGATGGTGGCCGCATTTGGCGCATCCCGCCACATGCCCGCCGAGAGCTTCGGTTCGGCAGGCTTCAATCGCCGACATCACCTTGAGTTGGCCGAGACTGACATGACCCGCATTGGCCCGCCGCCACGCGGGGCCATAGTTCCGAAAGATATCTGCGATCTCCAGCCTTGGGCGCGGCAACCGCCGGGGCCGTTACTCCAACCCTCGCCTGACGGTGTGATCCTGCAGCTTCTCCAACATCTCATACGGGCTGACAGTGCCGCGAATGGTTTTGGTCGCGACATGCGTGTAGCGCGCCGTTGTGCTAAGCTTGGAATGGCCCAGAAGAACCTGGATAACCCGGACATCCGTTCCGGCCTCGAGCAGGTGCGTGGCGAAGCTGTGGCGCAAGGTGTGCAGGGTGGCTGGTTTATTGATCCCGGCCATATGCTTGGCCGAGGTAAACGCCCGGTTCAACTGGCGCGGTGACAATGCCATGATTTTGGGTTTGCCCGGAAACAGCCAACCCTCAGGTCGCGCTTCCCGCCAGTAGTCACGCAGCAGATCAAGCAGGGCGGGTGACAACATGGCCTTGCGGTCCTTGTCGTTCTTGCCCTCGTCGACATGGATCAACATCCGGTCGCTGTCGATATCCGAGACCTTGAGATTGCAGACTTCAGATGCGCGCAGACCGGCACCATAGCTGATCCCCAAGGCCGCGCGATACTTGAGCCCCGGTCCGGGAACCGCCGCGAGCAGGTCGCCAACCTCCTCAATACTCAGAACAACGGGCAGCTTCTTCGGCTTGCGCCGGAACTGCATATACCGCTTCATCTCTTCGCGCCCACAGGTCATACCGAAGAAGAACCGCAGCGATACAATCCTCGCGTTGAACACGCCGGTCGAGACGCCGTTATCGGTCATGTGGAGTTGGTACGCGCGCAACTCATCCGGCGTCGCAGTATCCGGTGAGCGCCCGATGAACTCCGCAAAGTACCGCACCGCCCTGATATGGCCTTGCTGGGTCTTCGGCGACATTCCACGAATGCGCATGTCTTCAATCATCCGCTCACGCAGCGGGCTCATCTTCTCCTCTTTCATGAGATCCTCCTGTCATCAGATTGAGAAACCCCAATCGTCAAACAGGTCAGCCAAATTACAAAATGCGCGCCGTCAGGATCGATTCAATACGCCAGCCACAAGCGCCATTGCCGCGCGAGCGGCTTCGTCCTTCCG
>NZ_BDIY01000071.1 GCF_002072155.1 Roseovarius sp. A-2
GTAACCGCGCCATTGGCACCGCCTGCCTGACGCTTGGGCAATGATCTAAGATACGTGTTTAACTACGTCGTTAGCGACGTGTCTTATGCGGGGTCTTTGATGCGTGGAGAAGTTCTTGGGTTGGAGCGGCGGCGTTTCTGGCGTGACGAGGACAAGCTTGAGATTGTCATGTCGGTTGGGATCGATGGGGCAACAGTGACACAGGTGGCACAGCGTCACGAGATCACGCGGCAGCAGATTTATAAATGGCGGCATGAGCTGAAGAAGAAGGGTCTATGGTCGCCTGATGCCGGAGCGCTTTTCTACCCTTTGGATATGCCAGTTCCGACGGCGCAGCCTACGGCAGCTGATACGTCGCCACCAGTTGCAGTCGAATTGCGCTTACGGTGCGGCCACCGCCTTCATTTTAATAGCACGATTGACCCGGCCGCACTGACGGCGCTGATCCGCGCGGTGGAGGTGGCATGATCGGTCCCGGCACCGGTGTTCGCGTATATTTGGCCTGCGGCGTGACAGATATGCGGAAAGGAATCGCGGGGTTGGCAGCACTGGCGCAGGACGTCCTGCATCAGAAACCCACCAGCGGCGCAGTGTTTGCATTCCGGGGGCGACGCGGGGATCGGATCAAGCTGCTGTATTGGGATGGTCAGGGATTTTGCCTTTATTACAAGGTGCTCGAGCGCGGACGCTTTCCTTGGCCGAGCGCCAAGGATGGAGCGGTGCGGATGACATCTGCACAGCTCGCGATGCTCTGGGAGGGGATCGACTGGCGGCGTCCGAATTGGGGTGCTCCACCTGCACGTGTCGGGTGATTTTGCGTCCGGAATTGCTTTATTTATATGGTGCTTTGGCCTGATTTTTGGTAGTCAGGCGCATGTCGAAACCTGCCGAAAACTTGCCTGATGATCCCGCCGAATTGAGGGCGGTGATCGCCGCATTGCAGGCGGAAAATGCCCGGATCGAGGCTGAGAATGCCAAGATATCGGCGACATTGCGCGTCCATGATCAGCTGGTTCAGGCCCTGCGTCTGCGGATCGCCAAGTTACAGAAACTGGCCTTCGGCAAGTCCTCGGAAAAGGTTGAGCGCGAGATTGAGCAGTTGGAACTGGCGCTCGAAGACCTGCTGGTAGCGGTGGCCGAGGAAGATGATGCGCCCATCGACGAAGGGCAGGATGAGCCTTCACCGGAAACTGCTGGTGCGCCTACTTTGCGCCGCCGCCCACGTGTCTCGGACGTGACGCCGCGCGAGCGCCGCGAACTTGATCCCGGTGCCTGCTGCCCTGACTGCGGCGGCGACCTGCGCGTGGTGGGCGAGGATGTCAGCGAATTGCTGGACATGATCGCCGCCCAGATGAAGGTGATCCAGATTGCCCGGATCAAGAAATCCTGCCGTCGCTGCGAGCGGATGGTGCAGGAGCCGGCTCCCAGCCGTCCGATCCCGGGCAGCATGGCGGGGCCGAACCTGCTGGCGCATGTGCTGGTCTCCAAATTTGACGATCACCTGCCTTTGTATCGCCAACACGAAATCTTCGAACGCATGGGGGCTGACATTCCCGAAAGCACCCTTGTCGGCTGGTGCGGCCGGGCCATGAAGACCCTGTCGCCGCTGATCGAACGGATCGAGGCGGACATCATGGCCAGCGACCTGTTGCACGCAGATGACACACCGATCCGGGTGCTGGATCGCGGTATGCGAGACAAGGGACTTGGCAAAGGTGTCAGGCAAGGCCGGATCTGGGCCTATGTGCGCGATCAACGCCCTTGGGTGGGGGCATCGCCACCGGGTGCCGTCTACCGGTTCGCGCCAGACTGGAAGGAAGAGCATGTCCTCAGCCATCTGGCCAAGGCCCGTGGCATCCTGCAAGCGGACGGCTACAAGGGCTATGCCAAGCTTTATGAGCCTGACCCCGATGGCACAGCCCGTTTGCGCGAGGCCGCCTGTTGGGCCCACCTGCGGCGCGACTTCCATGACTTCTGGACCTCGACCAAGTCCGAGATCGCCCGCGAGGCGCTCGACCGGATCGGCAAGCTCTACGACATCGAGCGCGACATCAACGGTCAACCCGCTGACCTCCGCCATGCGGCACGGCAAAAGTTGAGCCGCCCACAAGTCGAAGCCTTCTTTGCCTGGTCCGAACAGCAGCTTCTGCGCATTCCGGGCAAAAGCGATCTGGCCAAGGCCTTCCGCTATGGTCTCAGCCGGCAGGAGGCCTTCAGCTTGTTCCTGGCCGACGGGCGTGTGGCGATCGATAACAATCCAGCCGAGCGTGCCCTACGCCCAATCGCGATAGGACGGAAAAACTGGCTCTTCGCGGGAGCCGATACCGGTGCGGAAACCCTGTCCCGCGCCATGACCCTCATCGAGACCGCCAAGCTCAACGGCCTCGATCCGCTGGCCTATCTCGCCGACGTGCTCGACCGCATCCATGATCACAAGATCAACAAGCTAAATGAGTTGCTGCCGTGGAATTGGGTGCCACTGCCATCCGTGACGGACA
>NZ_BDIY01000072.1 GCF_002072155.1 Roseovarius sp. A-2
GCCGCGATCTCCTGCACGGTCTTGTCACCACGTAGCGCTTCCAACGCCACCTTGGCCTTAAACTGGTCTGTAAAGTTCCGGCGCTTCGCCATTCTCGTATCCCTTCAAAGGTTTGGGATACACCTTAGCCGACTGTCCAGTTTTCTGGGACCACTTCAATCGAAGCCCTTCTGGCAAACGGAATTGAAGGCAACGCGTGATCGACGCGCCGTCTTATTCAAAGGAGCCAGAATATGCAGACTTCGAACCGTAAGAAATCTTTCTTCAGCATCAAAGAAGTGGCTGACACGCTCAGTGTGAACGAACGCACGATCCGCCGGTGGATTAGTGCAGGCGATTTGTCTGCACATCGAGTCGGCCGTCAGTGGCGGATCAGTTTGCAGGATATCGAAGCATTCTTGAGCGCTCGATACAGCCGTGCAGATGCCATGTCCGCTAAAGTTCTGTTTTTGAACGTCTAATCCGAATGTCGGGAAATTGGGGCTAATAATTTTGGATACAAGTTCACTGATCCAGTTTCCCGAATTTCCGCATCTGTCGCGTTGTGTACACGCGCGTCCAAGCGTGTCGCAAGCAACATAAGCCTAAGGAGGCTAAACCCATGACCCAACCCATGATCGACATTTGCGTCGGACCGAGCAACCTCGCCCAAGTAATTTACGAGTTGGAACGCAATTCGCGTTTGAGCAAGACAAAGCGCCGGGATTTGATATCAGCGGTCAACTGCACCGCCAATTTGATTGGACGGCAGCCGTTCGAGCTCAACGCCGATGTGTCCGATCTTCGGCAAGCACTTCTGAAAATCCATCCTGTTCAGGCCGGAATCACGGCCAAGCGCTTGGCAAACATCAAGTCCGATCTTGGGCAGGCTCTGCGGGTCACCCGGGCCGCACCTCGGCAGCGGCGCAATGTGGCGCGCACCGACGCGTGGCTGGATTTCTTGCAAAGGGTCGATGCCAAGCATCAGCGGTCGCAGCTTGCGCGGTTCGTCACCTATTGCTGCAATCACGGTATTGAACCGGATGAGGTGTCGGATGATGTGATGGAAGGGTTCGAAGTCTATCTGGACGCGCGCATTCTCACCAAAGAGCCAAAAGCGATCCGCAAGGAAAGCACCCAAACGTGGAACGCGGTCATTCGGCGAGCAGGGTTGCCGTTTCGTATTCTGGCGGTTCCCCGTGCCGATCGCTACATCGCAACACCGCTCGATCAGTATCCGAGGTCACTTCAAACAGATTTTGCGAAGTACATCGACCGCTTGCGGCATGCCGATATCATGGACGAAGAAGGACCGGACAAGGCCTTGAGTGATATCTCCCTTCGCAACATCGAAGCGCATGTTCGCCAGTTCCTCGATGCCGTTTGCGCGAATGGCTTCGCACAGGATGATTTTCAAAGTCTCGCGGATATTGTCGAGCCGGAGGCCATCAAGGCAGGGGTGACCAAGATCCGTGAGCGCCAGGGTGGCAGGCTTACCGCGACCGTCCGCAACATTCTCGCAACGCTTCAAGCCATAGCAAAGTATCACGTGAAGGCACCGGAAACGACGGTGCAGATGATCCGTAGGGTCAAGACCAAGGTTAGCGAGTTCCAAATCGGCATGACGGACAAGAATATGGAACGTCTTGCTCAGTTTGATGATCCAATGAATATCGCCCGCCTGCTCACCCTGCCCGACAAACTCATGCAATCGGCAAGGTCAAACTCTACAGCGGGACTCGCGCCTCTACGTGCGATGCAAGCCGTCGCGATCAGCATTCTTCTGGCGTGTCCGTTGCGGATCAAAAATCTGGCAATGCTCGATATTGAACGACACCTAACGGTGCAGCGTGACGGACGGCGCAAGCGTTTCATGGTGAACGTTTCAGCCAAGGATGTGAAGAACAACAACTCGGTTGATTTCGACTTGGGGGAGCAGCAATCAGCCCTTCTGGAAACGTATCTGTCTGCGTTCAGACAGCAGGTATCCGACAACCCGGGCTCTTTTTTGTTTCCCAAGAAATCAGGCGGTGGTTTTCGTTCGCCTGCCCAGCTTGGCTCGGAACTTTCGGGTTTGATCTACCGTGAGACAGGCTTGGTCATGAACGCGCACTTGTTTCGGCATTTCGCGGGTATGATGTTTCTGACCAATAACCCGGGCGAATTCGAAACTGTACGCCGCATCTTGGGGCACAGGAAGCTCGATACAACCACATCGTTCTACGCAAGGTTTAGCAACAAGGCTGCCGTAGAGCGGTATGACACGACAGTTCTGTCAAAATGGCGGGGATACAAAAATGACTGACATTCCGTTGGTTCTGAAATTCGAAGACTGGCCGCATGACGACCGGACTTTCTGGGCAGGGCTCTTCGAGGGGTTGTGTCGCGAAGTTGGTGGAAATTTGAAGGTGGCGTAATCTCCGGGTGAATGAAAACCACCCAACCGGCGGCTGGCACCGCCAAGGAGATCACGCCATGACCAAGACTACAGATACCAGCCCGA
>NZ_BDIY01000073.1 GCF_002072155.1 Roseovarius sp. A-2
AAAAGGCCCCATTCCGCCCTTGATCGGCAGACGCCTGACGACGCATATTGGGTAGGCTTGGAACAACAAGAAGCAGCATGAAACCTAAACCCGATACACCTTAGAAAAGCTGCAAACATGTCCGAAAAGGTGGGACCACTTCAATCAAACAGTATGGCATTTGCCTGACCCAAGGCGGCGACCTGATCGAGCACGCGCGCTGTTGTGTACGACTTTCCAGAACCGGTGCTTCCGACTACGATAGCGTGGCGCTGAAATAGCCTGTTGCCGTTAAGAAATGCGGTGGCTTTTTCGTCCAACGTATACTTACCAAGTTCAAGTTGAGGACCCTCTCCAGTCACATTAGAAATGACTTGCATGAAATTCGTCAGGCGTTTCCCCTCCAGCGCAAAGCAGTTTGCGTCAATTTCGGGGACGGTCTCCAAAGTTCGTCTGAAGACATTTTCCTGAAGTCCCAGCTTGTCGATGAGAGTTCCAATGAGCGATACCCGAACAAGGTTGTTCTCAGGAAGTTCAACGATCTCATCTGCTTCCGGCTGTGGTTCCTCAGGTTGGGTGTCTAGTGCCTTACGAGTAATGCGCGATACTACACCTACCAAGTGTTGACCTGCCTTGCTGCTCTGTAGAGCAACCAGACGATTTACTTGGACACGCTTGAGTCTTTCAAGTTCGTCGACGCGGACAACCACAACGGCGGTATCTACTGAGATAATCTTTCCCAACGCTTCTGCGTCTTCGTAATCAAATATGGACATTTATTAACCTCACATCACCATTCTGTTAAAATTGTCGAACGTCCAGATATCGGGGGCGGCTATCGTTACGCCCTCGGGCTGATCAGGAAAGTACGCCCGCGTTCCACTTCCGTCTTTTTCGAGTGCAAAGTAATTGATTCCGGCATTGTTGGCTATAAAGTCCTTAGCGTCGCCAGTGAGCGTGCGCGTCAATATTACGATTGGCACATTTTGCTGCTTACATCGCTCAACGATCTTTGGCTGAATGTGCCTGTCGCGGAAGCCGTAGCCGATACAGAGAAATGATGCAGCTTGCTCCAATGCTCTATCAGCGCCTTGGATGGCCGATCGAAATGGTTCATCGTGCGTGCGTTCATATTTGCTGACGCCTGGAGTAACTATCAACGGCTCGAAACCTTCTGGCAGCGTTTCGGGAATAGGTAGCGAGACAACTTGGCCATTAGCGTCTGCAAACCAATCGAGTGATCCGTGAACTTTCCAAATTCTAACTGTCCTAGCGGGATGGTTGCCTCGACGAACTGAAACGGTATCGGCACCTTCCCGTGACCGAATTATGCTTGGAGCGAATCCAGTCGAGTGGAAGTATCCCGCAATATCCGAAGCATATTCTGCGACTCGATCATAATTGGGAGTCACGATGTTCGTCACCATATGGGTGCTTTTGAACATGCCGCGAAGTAAGTCAGCGAGTTGAAAATGCTCATCTCCGCGCGCTGCGCGGCCCATTAGAGCCAAATCATCCTCCGCAATGGCTTGCCAAGTGTGCGTGACGATCTTCGATACGAGGCTCAATGGAGCAGCAGTTTTTAAGAGAGCTTCCTCTAGTCCGTCACCATGGGCCAAAGCTGTTTTGATCAACATCCAGGCATCAGCTTCATCACCTTCATCTGGCTGAATGTTGTCCCTCAGATATTGTGACAGCTCAGTCATGCCTCTCAGGCCATGAACAATGGATGCTCCACTCCCCAAAATCACTACCGGATGCTGCTGGAAGCAGCCTTGAGCGAAGGCAGCTATTCTTTCGGTTATCTTTTCCTCGTCACTCATAGCTTAATCTCTGCATCCGGGTTTCCGGCGGCGAGTGCGTTCATGTAGGCAAGGCATAGATCGCAAGAGCGGTATTTCCCGCCATAAGCGGACTTCTCTTCGCGCTCGACAATTGGGAAGGTCGAATAGATGTAGCGGATGTCGTCGCGGTCAGTGATGCCGTAGAGATGAAAAAAGACGGCGTCGAGCTTGGCGCGCAAGATAAGGCGGCGCTCTTTATCCCAAGTGAAGGGGGGCTTCACAGTTCCAGCTTCATCCACATAGCCCATATCCTGAGCAAATGGTGCCATGTCGTGGGCGGTGTAGGTAAGCTCAAGAACAGCCTGCCGCGCGACAAACAAGGTGAGAATCCAGCGTCAATCAGGATGAGAACGCGGGGGTGGGGGCTCGCAGGGAGGGCGTAGCCCGACTGGAGAGGCCCCACCCCCGCGTTGCGCCCCAAATGGGCGGG
>NZ_BDIY01000074.1 GCF_002072155.1 Roseovarius sp. A-2
TACGCCCAGACCGCATAGGCGACGATTTCACGAGGGAAGCGGTAGCCTTTCAGGCGAGGCATCGTGCAAGGTATCTTCATCCCGGCTGACTATGCGAAAGCCCACGCCCAAACAAGTTGGCAATGCCCCTCAAGGGGCTGATGGAGGCACCCAAGCCGAGGTCCGAGACCGGTGAGGCTCGCGTCGATACCGGGCGACCGCGCTATTCCGGCGGCGCGATCGGGGCGGTCAGCCAATCCATTGCCGGGTTGAAATCGCGCTCCGTGCTCGAGATCGACCCCGATCAGATCGAGGCCGGCGGGCTGCGCGACCGGCTGGATTTCGACGAGGCCGACCATCAGGCGCTGATGGTCTCGATCCGCGATCACGGCCAGCAGGTGCCGGTGCTCCTGCGCCCCCACCCCGACCGCAAGGACCGCTACCAGGTGGTCTATGGCCGCCGCCGGGTTCTGGCGCTGCGCGATCTCGGTCAGCCGGTCAAGGCACTGGTGCGTGATCTCGACGACCGCGAACTGATCCTGGCGCAGGGTCAGGAAAACGCCGCCCGCCGGGATCTGAGCTTTATCGAGAAGGCCAATTTCGCCCGGCAGATGCGCGATCAGGGCTATGAGCGAAGCACCATCTGCGCGGCGCTTCATATAGACAAGACATTGATTTCACGCATGCTTTCGGTGGTCGACCGCCTGTCTCCCGATCTGATCGAGGCGATCGGCGCCGCGCCGTCGGTGGGGCGCGACCGCTGGCTGACGCTGGCCGAACGGATCGAGACGGATGTGTTCTCGGTCGATGAGGCGATCGCCACGGTCAATCTCGCGCGGGATGGCAGCAGTTCGGACGCGCGGTTCGAGGCGCTTTTCAAAGCGATCGAGCGTCACCGCGACACGCCGGGCCGCAAGCCGCCTGCCTCCGACACGCCGCTCAAGGGGGCGGCGGGCGAGACCATCGGGCAGGCCCTGCACAGGTCGGGGACGACCTTGCTCAAGCTGCCCGACAAGACCGCGCCGGGATTTGCCGAATGGCTGATCGCGGCGCTTCCGGACCTGCATCATCGCTGGAAGGACGGCGATGATGGCTAGGCCCGGCCGCAGGCAACGCGGCCGGTAAACGAAACCCTGAAACCAAGAAGGAGGCACAGACAGACAGAACGCAAAAAGAAGCCCCCCGAGAACGTATCCCGAGAGGCCCATGATCACAGTCACATGATCATCTGAATCTACACACTTCAGAACATGGGCCATCTGTTGACAGCTGTCAACAAGCGTCGGTTTCCGGCGGGCGAAAAAGTTTTGTCCTGTGAAGAATAAATATGGAAATTCTGACGACGACCCCTTTCGGGCCGCGCCGGATGAGCTATGAGCTGTTGAAACAGGATCAGGTGGCCTCGGCGGCGGCATTGCCAACTTGTTTGGGCGTGGGCTTTCGCATAGTCAGCCGGGATGAAGATACCTTGCACGATGCCTCGCCTGAAAGGCTACCGCTTCCCTCGTGAAATCGTCGCCTATGCGGTCTGGGCGTATCATCGTTTTGCGCTCAGCACCGCAGATGTCGAGGATCTGCTTGCCGAACGCGGCGTGATAGTCAGCCGGGAAACCGTCCGGAACTGGGTGAATCGGTTTGGCCGTCATTTCGCCGATTGCATCAAGCGCGACAGACCTGGCACCAGTGACAAATGGCACTTGGATGAGGTCGTTGTTCCGATCAATGGTGTGAAGTTCTGGCTCTGGCGGGCCGTCGACGCGGATGGGAATGTGCTCGACATTCTCGTGCAAAAGCAACGCAATGCGAAGGCCGCCAGACGGTTCATGAAACGGTTGATCGACCGATTTGGCGCGCCGCGGGTCGTGATCTGAATCGCCCCGAGTTTGTCGGAGACCATCAACTTAAGTAAGGATGATGGTTATGACAAAAAGCAAAATGGCAAATCGCTACTCGCCCGAGGTCCGCGCGCGGGCGGTCCGGATGGTGTTCGAGCATCAAGGTTCATACGAAACGCAGGCGGGCGCGATT
>NZ_BDIY01000075.1 GCF_002072155.1 Roseovarius sp. A-2
TCTGCCTGCAAGGAGGACTGAGATGTCAGACAAGAACGACGGCAAGCTGATCGTGACAGGGATCGTTGGCACCGTCATCGCGGCGCTCTGCTGCTTCACGCCGGTACTCGTCGTGTTGCTGGGTGCCGTGGGCCTATCGGCCTGGCTGGGCTGGATCGACTATGTGCTGCTGCCGACGCTGGCCTTTTTCATCGCGCTGACCCTCTATGCCGTCTGGCGGCGACAGCAGCGGCATGCCAACCAACGAAATGAATGATATCATGACGGACGCTACTCAAACGCTCAAGAGTCATTTTGACCTCGTGGTGATCGGTGCCGGATCAGCCGGGTTTTCCGCCGCGATCACTGCCGCCGAGGGCGGCAAGCGGGTGGCGCTGATCGGGCATGGCACCATCGGCGGCACTTGCGTGAATGTGGGCTGCGTGCCCTCCAAGACCATGATCCGCGCCGCGGAGGCGCTGCATGGTGCGAAAGCCGCTGAACGGTTTCCAGGCTTGCAGGGTGAGGCACAGGTGGAAAATTGGGCAGCGCTGGTCGCGGCCAAGGACGATCTCGTCTCGACGCTGCGGCAGAAGAAATACGCCGACTTGCTGCCGGGTTATGAGAACGTGACCTATATCGACGAAGGTCCCGCGCGACTTGTGGATGGCGGTGTCGAGGTTGGTGGGCGAAAGATAACAGCCCTCAAGGTCATAATCGCCACCGGCGGGCGGCCCTCCGTTCCTGGGATCCCCGGTATCTTGGACGCGCCGACGCTCAACAGCACGTCGCTCCTGGAGTTGAAGTGGCTGCCCGAGAGCCTGATCTTCCTCGGCGGCGGCTATATAGGTGTCGAACTCGCGCAGATGATGGCGCGAATGGGCTCGCGCGTCACCATTGTCTGTCGTTCGCGCCTGCTGCCGCAGGCAGATCCGGAGGTGTCCGTGGCGCTCACGGAGACGTTGCGCACCGAAGGTCTGACGATTTTCGATGGCGTGCGCTATGAAGCCGCGCGGCGCGCCGGGGACCGTGCGGGTCTGACGGTGACAGTGGACGGAGCATCACGAGAACTGACGGCGGACCACCTCGTTCTGACCGCGGGGCGCGCGCCCAACACCGAGGGGCTGGGTTTGACCGAGATGGGCGTCGAAGCCGACCGGCGCGGCGCGATCAAGATCGGCGACGACATGGCCACGACACGCCCCGGCATCTATGCTGCGGGCGACGTGACTGACCGCGACCAGTTCGTCTACATGGCGGCCTATGGCGCCAAACTCGCGGCGCGTAATGCGGTGCTTGGCGGTGCGGAGCGTTACGACAACAAGGCGATGCCCTGGGTGGTGTTTACGGATCCGCAGGTCGCCGGCGTCGGCCTGACCGAATGCCAGGCGCGCTCGGCAGGTCATGACGTCAAGACCAGCGTTTTGAGCCTCGACAACGTGCCCCGCGCGCTCGCCGCCCGCGACACGCGCGGGCTGATCAAGCTGGTCGCGGACCGGGCGAGCGACCGCCTTCTTGGCGGCGTTATCATGGCACCGGAGGGTGCAGACACAGTGCAAGCTCTTGTCATGGCGCTGAAGGCAGAGATGACGGCACTGGCGCTCGGCGAGACGATCTTTCCCTATCTCACCACCGTCGAGGGACTGAAACTCGCCGCGCAAACCTTCGACAAGGATGTCGCGAAGCTGTCGTGCTGCGCGGGGTGAAGCAGTGCTGCACGAGCGTTCACCGAAAGGCGGGCATAGAATACTCGGAGATGAGTCAGGCATTGGGAGTTGCCCGAGAGTCGCCTCCTGCCCGTCAAGATTTCTTCCTGCACGGTCTTGACCTTCCAGTCAGGGGAGCCCCTATGTGAAGGG
>NZ_BDIY01000076.1 GCF_002072155.1 Roseovarius sp. A-2
GGCTCTGACGCAGATTTGGTGCAGTTCTGGCATAGCTAACGCTATATTTCGGCCATCTTTCGCGGAGGTTGCCGATGGCGTTGCACTTTTCACGGCGGGATTTTCTACCCGCAGGTCTCAAGGCCGATCAGATCGAACTTGTCGAAAACACGATCCGGATCCATTCACATTCTGCCAAAACTGCGGCGGCCTGTCCGCACTGCGGCACGATTTCGCGTCATGTCCACAGCAGGTATCGGCGTCGTCCGGCTGATCTGCCTGCTCATGGCCGGGCTGTGGAATTGGTCTTGCTGGTTCGTCGCTTTCGGTGCCGCGCCATGAATTGCTCTGCGAAGATATTCGCGGAGCGGTTTCCGCCTGCCGTGACCCGGCCGTATGCGCGGCGCACCTCCCGTCTGCAAGGGCTGGTCCGGCACCTTGGCTTGGCACTGGGCGGACGTCCAGCACAGGCACTTGCTGCACGGCTCCAGCTGCCGGCCAGCAAGGATACCTTTCTGCGCAGCATTCGAAGCACGGCGAAGGCTGCCAGCAGCGAACTCCGCGTCATCGGCATCGATGATTGGGCATGGCGCAAAGGTCAGCGGTACGGCACGTTGATCTGCGATCTGGAGCGGCGCCGGGTCATCGATCTTCTTCCGGACCGGGAGCCTGCTACGGTCGAGGCGTGGCTGCGGGCCCGGCCAGGGATCGAGGTCGTCGCCCGTGACCGCAACGGGGGATATGGCAGTGCGGTCTCAAGGGCTTTGCCGAAGGCGGTTCAGGTCGCCGACCGCTGGCACCTGTTGGAGAATGCGAGCGCGGCCTTCCTGTCCGCAGTACAGCGGAACATGCCTGCCATCCGAAAGGCGACCGGGGCGAATACCCTCGATCCGAAGCTGCTGACGGCGGCGGAAAGGCTGCAATACGAGGGCTTCCTGCGTCGCCAGCAGACCAATCGATTGGTTCGCCAGATGGCCGATGATGGCACTCCCATCAAACGCATCGTTCGCCTGACCGGGCTGAGCCGCGGTTTGGTTCGCCAAATCGTTCGCGGGGAGCGTGAGGACGTTTTCCGAATCCGCGAGAGCAGTCTCACCCCTTGGCTACCGCGGCTGGAACGGGAATGGGCAGGAGGCTGCCGGAATGGTACAGAACTTTGGCGTAGGATGCGCGCCGACGGCTTCCAAGGCAGCCTTCGCGTGATCGGAGAATGGGCAACACGCCAACGTCGAGCAGAGCAAGCAGTGCCGTCGGGAACTGGAAGGTCTCCCTCCGCGCGCAAGATTGCCCGCCTCTTAATCATGGGCCGAGATCACCTGAGCAAGGCCGATGCAATCCAGATTGCAAGGATCGAGGCCGCGCTGCCAGCGCTGGCCACCGCCCGAAGGCTAACCGACCGGTTCACGGACATGGTGCGGAATGCTCGCGAAAGCGAGTTGGCGGGATGGCTGGATGAAGCGGAGGCCGGGCTGCTCTGTTCCTTCGCCCGCGGGCTCCGGCGCGATCAAGCCGCAGTCGCCGCAGCCCTGCGGGAGCCGTGGTCAAACGGGCAAACCGAGGGCCAAATCAATCGTCTCAAGATCCTGAAACGTCAGATGTATGGCCGGGCGAACATCGACCTGCTCAGAGCCCGGCTTGTTGCAGCGTCCTGATAGGAAGGAACCTCCAAGCTGCACCGAAATTGATTCAGAGCC
>NZ_BDIY01000077.1 GCF_002072155.1 Roseovarius sp. A-2
AAGTCCCCGCGCCAGGCTCAAAGGTTCCTCGCCGTCCACGACCAGATCAATATCGTTTTTCCGCCCCCGCCGCTACCGAATGCCAGCTAACACCTACCGCCAGACCAGATCGGACGCTTTTGACCTGTGGCACGGATACGCCCTTGAGATGACCGCCTAACGACACGGCTGCCGGCTAACCGCGCCCAGCATCAGACAACTTGGCAATACCGGCCAATCCCTTCGCGCAGAAGATCCACGGGCACAGCCCTGTCGGATTCCCATTGCTCAATACACGGCGCGACCTTTGTTTGCGCAAAATCTCGGGCTTTCGCGACAATCACGCGGTCTTTTTCGCTCAGATTACTCAAGCTCATTTCAAATTTTTCCTACCGTTTGCGCTTTGTGCGTTACAGCACATCCTCATGTGTTTGCGTAAGCTGCTTCTTGAGCTGCTTACGGTCGATTTTTCCCATAGACGTATAGGGAAGCGCCGCGAGCGGAATGAAATCATCGGGCAGCCAATACCGCGGAAACCGCGCCTCCAACGTCTGCCTTACGGCACTCCAGTCCGGCACATGGGCACCGGACAGAACAACAAAGGCGATCGGCCGCTCACCCCACCGAATGTCTGGTCGCGCCACCACCGCACAGGATTCGATCCAAGCATTCTCCAGGATCGCATCCTCGATATCGCGCGGCACAATCCATTCGCCGCCGGATTTGATCAGGTCTTCTTCGCGCTCTAAAATGGTCAGATAACCAAACTCATCAAATTCGCCGATGTCGCCCGTCCTGAACCAGCCATCCTCGGTCCATTTCCCGGGCGTGAGACCGTGCAAATAGGCGCCTGCCACGCTAGCCCCGCGCACCTCTATGGCACCCACGGGCCGCTTTTCCTCGCCTGAGGATACCGTCCCGCTCTCGACAATTCGCACCTGCGCAATTGGCAAAGGAAGCCCCTGTTTGATCAGAAATGCTGTCCGGCTTTTGGGCGTTTGCCCCAAGATCGGCTTTAACTGATTGTAGGCCACCGCAGCGGATGTTTCGGTCATTCCCCAGCCTTGGAAAACCTTGATATCATAGCGAACTAACCCTTCGATCAATGCTTTGTGCGGCGCGGCACCACCAGTCGAAATACGTAAATCTTGCGGCAGACTGTTGATGTCGCTCTCATTCAGACACTCAAGGAAATTGGACCAGACGGTTGGTACACCAGCCATGAACGTCACGCCTTCATCCTTGACCAAACGAAGCAGTGCTTCTGGTATTGCCAAGTTGTTGACTGGGTTTGCTAAAGGTATGTGGACCCAATGAATATTCCAATTGATTTGCCACGTCTGAAGTGGTTTCGTTATCCTCGTGAGATTATTGGTTACGCTGTTTGGGCGTACCATCGGTTAGCTCTGAGCTCGGCTGATGTTGAAGACCTGTTGGCCGCGCGGGGCGTGATTGTCAGCCGAGAAGCGATCCGGCTTTGGGTCAATTGAAGTGGTCCCAGAAAACTGGACAGTCGGCTAAGGTGTATCCCAAACCTTTGAAGGGATACGAGAATGGCGAAGCGCCGGAACTTTACAGACCAGTTTAAGGCCAAGGTGGCGTTGGAAGCGCTACGTGGTGACAAGACCGTGCAGGAGATCGCGGC
>NZ_BDIY01000078.1 GCF_002072155.1 Roseovarius sp. A-2
TAGCCCGGAAAATTCATGAAGAGGCGGTGAGAGTGGCGTAAAGTTATGAAATCGTGTAGATTTTGAGTGTCGAAGCCAAAATTCTGGATTTCGAGGAGCCACCGCTCACCATGGACAAATCTACACGATTTCACCCCCGTTTGTCACCTGTGAATGGCAAGCCGATCCTGCTCGGTTTTGACGGTGCGGACATGAGTTCCGATGCCGGGCTGACCCTGCTGCGCGAGATCGAGCGTCAAGACGATCTGGCGGGTCGCCTTGCAGCCTGCATCGCGGATGCGCGTGATCCGGCCAGGGTTCAGCACGGTCTGGCCGAGATCGTGCGTTTCCGGATCATGATGATTGCCGCGGGGTATGAAGACGGAAACGATGCCGCCGATTTGCGGCACGATCCGGGCTTCAAGCTGGCCCTGGAGCGCGGCCCCGAGACCGGGGCGGCGCTGTGTTCCCAGCCCACGATCTCGCGTATGGAGAACCTGGCCGATATGCGCGCGCTGATCCGGATGGGTCGGGAGATGGTCCAGGTCTACTGCCAGTCGTTTGCGCAGCCACCCGGTCGGATCATCCTCGACATCGACGATACGTTCGACGCGGTGCATGGCCATCAGCAGCTGCGTCTGTTCAATGCCTACTACGACGAATACGGCTTCCAGCCCATCGTTGTCTTTGACGGCGACGGGCGGCTCGTCGGAGCTTTGCTACGCCCGGCGCGCAGGCCCAAGGGGGCCGAAAGCGCAGCCCACATTCGCCGATTGATCCGGCAGATCCGCAGGCATTGGCCCAGGACCGAGATCCTGCTGCGCGCTGATGGTCACTACGCAACCCCCCAGGTTTTGGACCTGTGTGATACTCTCGGACTGCGCTATGTCTTCGGTCTGCCCAAAAACAGCCGTTTGGCGGAGCACATCTTGCCCCTCGAGGCCTCGACGGCCGCGCGCTATGCCCGCAAGCCCGGCCAGAAGCTGCGCCGGTTCAAGACATTCTTCTATGCGGCCCGGTCCTGGTCGAAAACGCGCCGCGTCATCGCCCGGGTCGAGGTCAGCCCCAATGGGCGCGACACCCGCTACATCGTCACCAATCTCGAGGGCGGGCGCGGCAAGCACCTCTACGAGAAGCTCTACTCCGCCCGTGGTCAGGCCGAGAACCACATCAAGGCATGGAAAACCCATCTCGCCTCGGACCGGACCTCGTGCTCGAAGGCGACCGCCAACCAGATGCGCCTGATGTTGCACGGTGCCGCCTACTGGATCTGGTGGAAATTGCGCGCCGCCTGTCCAAAGAAATCTCCGTGGCGCCGTGCCCAGTTCGACACGCTGCGCCTGCATCTCGCCAAGCTGGCCGCCACCATCGTCGAGAAGAAGACCCGGATCATTGTGACGCTGCCAGCATCCTGCCCACAGCAAGGCCTCCTGCGCCTGCTCTTCGATGCCCTCGCCCCGCCAGGGTGAGCCTGACGCACGCGCGCCCCGCAAACCTCGAAACCGAAACCACATACCTCAAAACAAGCAAGCGCCCGGCCTTCAGCCCAGGGGCGAGCACTCCGGTTGCGCAGCAAGGTCATGCACGCAACAAACCGCACGAGCCCGCACAGAAAATGACCGTGGTGAATTATGGCGG
>NZ_BDIY01000079.1 GCF_002072155.1 Roseovarius sp. A-2
ACGCAACTTCATACCGCCACGCCCGCTCCGATGCTTTCAGCCTCTGGGCAGATTACACCGCGGAAATGGTGGCATGATCCTGCCTTTGCCAAGCTTCGCAAGCTGATGCCAACAACTTGGCAATACCTGACTGGCTGTTCACGGGGCAGGGGGCAAGGTGGTCCCATACCCACCTGAGCGAAAGCCAGCTCTGGCGGCTGTTCAAGTCCTGGCTGGAAAAGGCCCGCCTCGACCCCAGCCTCTATGGCCTGCATTCGCTGCGCCGGACCTTCCCGACCCATATCTATCAGCAGACCGGCAATCTGCGCGCGGCTCAGCTCTTGCTCGGCCATGCCAGCATCGAAAGCACCAAGGAATACATCGGCACTGAACAGGCCGAAGCCCTGGAAATCGCGCGCAAGTATCATCTCTGACCCATGCGGGCCTATCTCGAAAAACGCCTGCCTGCAAAGAACGTCGCCCGGTTCTACCGGATGGCCCTCTTGCCCAACCTGTTTGGCGAATGGACGCTCTACCGGGAATGGGGCCGGATTGGGCAGGGCGGTCAGGTCCGGATGGATTGGTTCGCGGATAAAAACCAGGCCGTCGCGGCTCTGATCACGCTGGAAGCGGCCAAGCGCCAGCGCGGCTATTGGGTGGAGCCCCAGCAACTGGCGTTGTTGCTTATTAGCTGAATAAATCTCGTCGCCGTGGGGTGGCTGAAAGGTATAGTAACTATACTATTTTCAGCATATATTGCCTCTCATGAAGTTCGAGTATGACCCCGACAAGAGCGCCGCGAACCGTGAAAAGCACGGGATCGACTTTGATGAGGCCCAGGCTCTCTGGGATGATCCTTATCTGATCGAGGCCCTCGCCAACGTCACGGATGAGCCCCGCTTTCTGGCGGTCGGCATGATCGGGGCCAGACACTGGACGGCTGTCTATACATACCGGAGCGACCGGGTGCGGATCATCTCCGTGCGCCGCGCTCGCAAGCAGGAGATTGACCACTATGAAGGCGACTGAATTCGATGAACGCTTTGACGCGGGCGAAGACATGTCCGCCCATGTCGATTGGACAAAAGCGCGCCGCCTCAATGTTGAGGCCAAGCGGGTGAACGTGGATTTCCCGACCTGGGTGGTCGCCGGTCTGGACCGGCAGGCCCAGAAGCTCGGTATCACCCGCCAAGCGCTGATCAAGATGTGGATCGCTGAGCGTCTAGAGTGAGGGACGCGCTGGCGCGGGAGCGTCCGGGCATTTCGTCAAATAAATCAATACGCCCTTGGATAAAGCTTTGCCTGCTGACATGAATAAACCATGAGCCTGATCAAGTCGAAAAAACGCGTGGCCGACCATGGCGAAGTGCTCACCCCGGAATGGATGGTGGATGCTATGCTGGTATTGCCAAGTTGTTGGCATCAGCTTGCGAAGCTTGGCAAAGGCAGGATCATGCCACCATTTCCGCGGTGTAATCTGCCCAGAGGCTGAAAGCATCGGAGCGGGCGTGGCGGTATGAAGTTGCGT
>NZ_BDIY01000080.1 GCF_002072155.1 Roseovarius sp. A-2
GGGAGTGGGCAAAACTTGGGGGTGTCTGTGTATGCTAGTGGTTCATTGAGGGGGGAACTACCATGGACGTGCGGATTATTGTCGAGACGACCTTCGAGAATGGAACCATAAAGAGGCATCGTCTCGGCCGTCTATCCCGCCCATCTCGGCGCACGCAGCCTGAGGGGTTTGGGTTGTTGCTCGAAGATGCGAAGACGATCCTGGGGCAATTGCAGAATGTGATCCTGCGCGACCAGATCGAGGAAATTTCCGAAGCCAGCCGGTTCTGTCCGGACTGCGACGGGGTACGGACTATACATGATTATCGGTCGCGGGTGCTCGACACACTATTCGGCAGGTTCGAGGTCAAAGCGCCGCGCATTCGCCGTTGCGCCTGCAATGCAAAATCCGATGTTGTCTTGGGCGGACCGCTTTCGCCTCTCGCTCACTTTTTTCCGGATCGATCGACCCCGGAACTGCGACGCCTTCGGGCCGAACTTGGGGCGCGTCATTCCTTCCGGGAAGCGGCGCGTATCCTGGAAACCTTCCTGCCTTGCGCGAAGCAGGTGAATACATCGGTGCGCAATCGACTGGGCAAAGTTGCCCGAGAAATCTGCGACAGCGAGCAGACTGAGCCGTTGGTTCCTTCAGCCGCCGAGGAGGCGCCTGCGCTGACGGTTTTCCTGGACGGTGCGCATATCCGATGCAGGCCGGAATACCAGAAGCGACACCTCGATGTTGTGGTCGGCAAAATCGAAAGCCACGATAGGTGCCGTCGCTTCGGCTTGGTGCAACAGGCGGTGTTGTCACCTGCCAGCCAGCTTCGCCAGGACTTGAAGGCTCTCGGTTGGGATCACGAACAAACCGTCACGGTAATTTCGGACGGGGAACCAGCCCTGCCAAACCTCGTCCGGAATGCCGTCGATGGAAAGGTCCGCCACATCCTCGACTGGTGGCATATCTCGATGCGTATTCAGCACGTCGAGAACGCCGTAAAAGGCCTGCTGCAGAGCAGGGGTTTCTCCGGCATTCCAGTGCTGTTCAAACGTCCGGCCGAAACGCTGCGACGGTACCTTTGGCATGGAAAAGTTCTAACGGCCACGACCAGTCTGCAATGGTTGATGGTCGATTGCGCGCGGCTGGTTACAGATGACCGCGTGGTGACTGAAGCGGCTCGGCGAGTGCAAGCTCGGTGCCGAGACCTCTATTCATACCTTGCGAACAACATGGACAATCTGACGAACTACGGTAAGCGACATCGAAGAGGTCTTCCGGTCTCTTCATCCCGGGCAGAGGGCTGCGTGGACGACATCGGGAACACCCGCATGGGCAAGCGCCGCCGCATGAGATGGTCACCCAATGGAGCCCACCGCGTGGCTGTTGTCCGCGCCGCCGTTCTCGACGGTCGGCTAACCTGCGCTTACCAAAGAGCAGCCGCATGACCCCCAAGTTTTGCCCACTCCC
>NZ_BDIY01000081.1 GCF_002072155.1 Roseovarius sp. A-2
GGTTGTGTCGCGAAGTTGGTGGAAATTTGAAGGTGGCGTAATCTCCGGGTGAATGAAAACCACCCAACCGGCGGCTGGCACCGCCAAGGAGATCACGCCATGACCAAGACTACAGATACCAGCCCGATTTCGCTACTCGCATGTGAAGAGGGATTTGATCCGATCGAGGACCGGCTGCGAGCCAACATCCGTACGACGATCGAAGCCGTTTTCGAAGAGGAGCTGGACGGCTTTCTTGGCCGACTGCGCTACAGCCGCGAGATCGGGGGTGCGAAGGGCTACCGCCACGGGACGCGGGAGCGCCGGATCACAGGGACCTTTGGCACCGAGACCGTCAGCGTGCCCCGCGCTCGCGTGGAGGACGAGGATGGAAAGGTCCGCGAATGGCGCTCAAGGGCTTTGCCGCGCTACCAGCGCCTGACCAAAGCCGCAGAGGCGCTCATCACCGGCGTCTATCTCTCGGGGACCAACACGCGCCGGGTCAAGCGGGCCCTGTTTGCGCTGTTCAAGGGGGCCGTGGGCAAGGACGTTGTGAGCCGTGCCTGGCGCAAGGTGAAGACCGACTGGGACGCCTGGTGCGCACGGAGCCTTGCGGAAGAGGACATCGTGCGCATCATCCTCGACGGCACCGTGATCAAGACGCGGATTAACAGACGGGCGACGAACATCTCGGTTCTGGCCGCGATCGGCGTGCGCCGTGATGGCCAGAAAGTCCTGCTTTCCATCAGGAATATGGGCGGAGAGAGTACGGCGGCCTGGCGGCAGTTCCTCGATGACCTCGATGTGCGTGGCCTCAAGCGCCCCGAATTCGCTATCGTGGATGGAGCGCCCGGGCTGGAGGCGGCTCTGGTCGCGCTGTGGGGCGAGGATCTCCCCATCCAGCGCTGCACGGTTCACAAACATCGCAATCTTCTGGCGCATGCTCCAGAGCATGTGCAGGACGAACTCACTGAAGATTACCGCGACATGATCTACGCCGACCCCGCCGACAAGGTAGAGCAGAAGCGCAAGGCCTTCCTGCGCAAATGGCGTCTCAAGTGCCGCGCTGTGGCTGATAGCCTTGAGGAAGCAGGCGATCGCCTCTTCGCATTCACCCGGCTCGATCCGTCGCAATGGAAGTCTGCGCGGACGACCAACGTCATCGAGCGCCTCAACGGTGAGTTCCGACGTCGGATCAAGACGCAGACCGTGCTGCCCTGTCCGGAAACCGTGCCTATGCTGCTCTGGGCGTTGCTGGCTTCCGGTCAGATCCAGATGCGCAAAGTCGACGGGTGGCAGACCCTCGACCAGCCAATCGAGCCCATGACCCTTGACCTCGCCGCCTGATCAGGCACAAATCAAACCGCTCGGAGGACGCCGCTGGAGAATTTCAACCACTTTCGAGACACAACC
>NZ_BDIY01000082.1 GCF_002072155.1 Roseovarius sp. A-2
CAGGCCGCTGAAGAAGTCACCGATGGGGAATGGTTTCCCGTCTATGGGACTGAGACCCTTGAGCGCCCACCCCTTCGGATCGAATGGAATGCATGCCTGATGCCCGTTGTCGCCTCATGTGGCCAGTAACCGGGGCAGTCGGGCGAGGTTGTTGGCGGCCATCGTCAGGATGAAGCGGGATCGCACCCGTTCGAGGCCACGATACATGGTTTGTGCCGCCCCTCCGACGGTTTTGGCCCAGCCAAATGCCTCTTCGATGCGTTTTCGGTGTTTGATGGACTGAGAATACCGTTTGTGGCGGGTGGTGCGCCCGTCGATCGCGGAATATCGCGATTTCTGGGCGACATGTGGGGTCACACAGGCCTTGCGCAGATCGGCGACAAACCCGGCGGCGTCGTAGCCCTTGTCCGCGCCGAGCGTCAGGCGCCGCGTCGATCCGGGAGAATGGCGATGGATCATGTCCAGCGCGGCGCGCCGTTCGGCATGACCATCCGCCTGGGTCAGGTCGCCCTGCACGATCAGGCCGCAGCGGTTTTCCATCAGCGCATGCCCCATGAAGCACAGTGTCGCGCCGGTGCCGGGAGACTTTTTGTAGAGCCGCGCCTCTGGATCAGTGGTCGAGACATGCGTGGCGTTCGAACGCTTCTCGCCACGGAAATCGACCTCGGCATTGCGGTGCTGGTGGGTGGCGCGGGGCATCGGCTCGGTCTCGGGTTCGGATTGGGCGGGTTGGTCTTTTGCGGGGGTGTCGTGTTCGTGCGGATCACCCGGACCATCCTCCTCCGGCGGCGCGCCCTCTGCCTTCGGCTGGAAGCTCTTCATCGAGGCCCAGGCTTTCACCAGCGTGCCATCGACCGAAAAATGTTCGTCAGAAAGGAGCGGCGCCACTTCGCGGTGCGCCAGGATCGCCGCCATCACCTTGCGCGACATCTCCGTTGTCAGCAGTCGGTCGCGGTTCTTCGTGAACACGGTCGGGACCCAGACCTGGTCGTCGATGCCCAGCCCCACGAACCAGCGAAACAGCAGGTTATACTGCATCTGTTCCATCAACTGCCGCTCGGACCGGACCGAGAACAGGATCTGCAGCAGGCTGGCTCGGATCAGTCGCTCAGGTGCAATCGAGGGGCGGCCGAAATCGGTGTACAGCGCTTCGAACTCGGCGTCCAAGCTGGCCAGCGCATCATTCACCACCTGCCTGATCTTCCGCAACGGATGCCGCGCCGGGATGCGCGCCTCCAGATCCACATAGCTGAACAGCGAACCGCTCGTCTCGTCCGTCCCGCGCATCATCACCCCCGCCATTGCCGTGACGAGGATGAATCATGTTCCCAACCA
>NZ_BDIY01000083.1 GCF_002072155.1 Roseovarius sp. A-2
TCTCCGTACCAGCCCGCCTTCGTTCCGCCCTCACCATCCGCTACCATCGGCTCGAAGCTTTCGAGGCGTGGAAATCCGCGGCAAATGCCGCTTGATCAACGACCGGCATGCCAGCTTTCAAACTCGGCGAGTTATCGTGACAACACCCGTCACACGGTACTTTGCCTTCGCAAACTTATCCCGCCGCGACGCGTTGAATTTGAAAGGCATCCCAGCATCCCGCAGTCAAATCGAAGGACCAGCTACGCATCGGAAACGATTTGTGCAACACGCTCCCCGATACCTGGAAGCTCTGGCATTGTGATGTGGCCGTCGATGACCTCCACCCCATCTGGAAATCCGCCGTAAGGTTGGAACAGGTCTGGATAGCTTGCGTTGCCCCCCAGCCCAAGCCCGGCTGCTATGTTCAGTGACATCTGATGCCCGCCATGCGGAATACAACGCGCAGGGGACCAGCCGAATTGCTCCATGACGTCGAGTGTCCTAAGGAATTCGACCAGCCCGTATGACAGGGCGCAGTCAAATTGCAGCCAGTCACGATCTGGCCGCATGCCGCCGTGTCGCAGAAGGTTGCGTGCATCCTGATGCGAGAACAAGTTCTCGCCTGTGGCCATGGGGCCTGCATAGAACTCTGACATCGCGGCCTGCAGGGCATAATCCAGCGGATCGCCGATTTCTTCGTACCAGAACAGCGGATACTGGCGCCCAAGGCTTACCGAAGGAAAGCCCGCATCAGTGTCCGGCCCCCGCGCTGAC
Organism: Roseovarius sp. A-2; assembly: GCF_002072155.1. Classification (GTDB taxonomy): domain Bacteria; phylum Pseudomonadota; class Alphaproteobacteria; order Rhodobacterales; family Rhodobacteraceae; genus Roseovarius. The sequence continues at coordinate 757 of NZ_BDIY01000083.1, forward strand.
GCAAGACGACCACCACGCGGCGCTTGCCACTGCGATTGCCCAGTCGTTGCCGGGCGATCCGCCGCTCGCGCAGGTTGGCTGGCCGAACGTGACCTCCGAACGCGGCCCCATCGACTTTAACCTCGCGCCTTCTTAGAATTAGTGAGACAATGCCTCTCAAATCGCGCCCGGGCGCATAGCGATTGTAGTCCTGTCCCTGATAGCCAATGCGGAAAATCTTTTGGCAGGGTGTTGCGGGCGCGTATCGCATGTTGCACATTCAACTCTCAGGCACTGTTTTGGTCCGGCATACCCGGCGTTTTCGCCGCGCCACTGCGAACCGGAAATGGAGAGATAGCCGACCTGGAGCGTGAAACGGAATTCCAGAAGCGCGGAAAGGGTTGCATAGGGCGTGGGAGGGGAGCGGAACGCGCAGGCGGTATGAATCGTCCCGGTTTCACCGGAGACCTATAGCTTCATTTCACGCGACCATATCGAGCACGTCACGCTGTGCATAGAAGTTCTCTTCGGCCTCGACTGGTGGGATATTCCCGATGGGGCCAAGCAGG
>NZ_BDIY01000084.1 GCF_002072155.1 Roseovarius sp. A-2
TGAATCGTCCCGGTTTCACCGGAGACCTATAGCTTCATTTCACGCGACCATATCGAGCACGTCACGCTGTGCATAGAAGTTCTCTTCGGCCTCGACTGGTGGGATATTCCCGATGGGGCCAAGCAGGCGGCGGTTGTTGAACCAATCGACCCAGCCGAGAGTGGCCATTTCCAGCTCCTGCATGTTGCGCCATGGACCCTGGCGATGGACCAGTTCGGTTTTGTAGAGACCGTTTATCGTTTCAGCGAGGGCATTGTCGTAGGAATCCCCGACGCTGCCGACCGATGGTTCAATGCCTGCTTCGGCCAAACGCTCGGTATAGCGAATAGATAAATATTGTCCGCCGCGATCCGAGTGATGAACCAATCCGCTTTTCTGGACGGGCCGTCGATCGTGCAGGGCCTGTTCAAGAGCATCAAGAACAAAGTCAGTTTTGGCGGACCGGGAGACCCGCCATCCGACGATGCGATCAGCGAATGTGTCGATGACAAAAGCCACATAGACAAAGCCCTGCCATGTGGACACGTAGGTGAAGTCGCTGACCCAGAGCAGGTTCGGGGCTGGTGCTCGGAACACCCGGTTCACCTTGTCGCGCGGACAGGGTGCCGAAGTGTCTGGAACCGTTGTTTTGACCACCTTGCCGCGCACAGCCCCACGGATGCCGATCTGTTTCATCAGTCGCTCCACCGTGCAACGCGCCAGATCAAAGCCCTCGCGCCTCAGCTGATGCCACGCCTTACGCACCCCGTAGACCTGGTAATTCTCATCCCAGACCCGCTTGATTTCTGGCCGTAGCACCGCATCCCGCTGATGGCGTTCTGAAGCTTTGGACGGATCAGCGAGGCACGCCAGGCGGTGGTAATATGTCGACGGCGCGATCGGCAGCACCCTGCAGATCGACTCGACGCCGTAGACAACGCGCTGATCTTCAATGAAGGCGATCATCGCTTCAGTGGGCGGTCGAGTTCCGCCTGCGCAAAATAAGCTGACGCCTTGCGCAATATCTCATTCGCCTGGCGCAGCTCGCGGACCTCACGTTCGAGAGTTTTAATCCGATCTCGTTCCTCGGTCGTGACACCGTCGCGCATGCCACTGTCTTTCTCGGCCTGCTTGACCCATCCGCTCAAGGTCTGGGGAATACAGCCAATTTTCGGTGCAATGGCCGCAATCGCGCCCGCCTGCGTTTCGTATGAACCTTGATGCTCGAACACCATCCGGACCGCCCGCGCGCGGACCTCGGGCGAGTAGCGATTTGCCATTTTGCTTTTTGTCATAACCATCATCCTTACTTAA
>NZ_BDIY01000085.1 GCF_002072155.1 Roseovarius sp. A-2
GCCATCTCATACCGACACGCCAGGTCCGATGCTTTCGACCTCTGGAGAGGCTATGCTGCCGAAATGACCGCCTGACAGGCAGAGGTCTCGCCCCTCTCAAAAATGGCGAAAACAAGTTGGCAATCCCCGCCGCCCTATTTCATTGTGATCGACCGGGCGTGGCGGGATGAGGGCACGAGCTATCACTATCTGCCACCCTCTGATTGGAGCGTCGCGCCCGACCACCTTTTGTTGCAACTCAGAGGCATGGACGATGACGGCCCGCGCGTTCTGACCGGCCCGACATGGACCACCGACGCCCCGTTTCGCGAGACAGAGACGGCCATTGCCGCAGCCCGCGCTCGCGGCATCCTCGCCGTCGAGATGGAGGCTGCCGCCCTCTATGCCTTCGCGTCAGCGCGGGGACGCGACGTGATCTGCCTCGCCCATGTCACCAACCAGATGGGCATGATCGAGGGCGATTTCGAGAAGGGCGAGGCCAATGGGACGGGTGACGCGCTGCGTGTTGTTACCTGGATCGTGGCAAGGTTGGAATAAGACGCGATCAGCGCGTGAGCGTGTCGAGCACCGGACAGTCCGGCACTGCCGCGCCGGAACATTGCGCGGCGGTCTCTGCCAATGCCGCCTCGATCCGTTGAAGGTCCGCGATCCGCGCCCGTATATCGACCAGATGACGCTCGGTCCGCGCCTTGACCTCGGCGCAGGTTGGCATCGTGCCATCGCTTAGACCCAAAAGCCCGCGGATGTCCTCCATCGTGAAGCCAAGTTCGCGGGCGCGCAGGACGAAGCGAAGGCGGTTGGTGTGCGCGGAGGAATAGATCCGGTAGCCGGCGTTGGTCCGGGGCGGGTCTGGTAAAAGGCCGGTCTTCTCATAATAGCGGATCGTCTCGATGTTGCAGCCCGTGGCGTGTGCCAGTTGGCCGCGTGTCAGGTCGCTCTCGGTCTCGTGATCGGTCATAGCGCGAATTTCTCTTGAGCCTGTAGTTGCTACAGAGATTTGAGATCAAATGACAATGTGACGAGAGGAAAACGAAATGAACTTTTTAGATGACATCCGTGATGGGGGCGGGGACGTGCAAATCTCTGCCTGCAAGGAGGACTGAGATGTCAGACAAGAACGACGGCAAGCTGATCGTGACAGGGATCGTTGGCACCGTCATCGCGGCGCTCTGCTGCTTCACGCCGGTACTCGTCGTGTTGCTGGGTGCC
>NZ_BDIY01000086.1 GCF_002072155.1 Roseovarius sp. A-2
TAAGGTGTATCCCAAACCTTTGAAGGGATACGAGAATGGCGAAGCGCCGGAACTTTACAGACCAGTTTAAGGCCAAGGTGGCGTTGGAAGCGCTACGTGGTGACAAGACCGTGCAGGAGATCGCGGCAAAGCATCAACTGCATCCGAACCAAGTCAGCACATGGAAGCGACAAGCCATCGAAGGCATGGCCGATGTGTTTTCGGGCGGTAAGCAAAGCGGGCCGACCGAAGCCGAGGTGAAAGAGCTGCACGCCAAGATCGGGAGGTTGGCGGTCGAGAATGATTTTTTGTCGGAAGGGCTGAAGCGATGAGCCCTGAGAAGAAACGCGCGATGATCAACCGGGACCACCCGCAGCTCAGTATCAGTCAACAATGCAAGCTGGTGCGGCTCAGCCGGTCGGCGTTCTATTACACGCCCGTCGGGATCGATGCTGACACGCTGGCGATGATGAAAGAGATCGATCGGGTGTTCACCAAATATCCGTTCTTCGGCAGCCGCCAGATCGCAGCCTATCTGCGCCGGGAAGGGGTCGTCACAGGACGGCATCGTGTAAGGCGGCTGATGGCGAAGATGGGTTTGGAGGCAATCTACAAACGCCCTCGAACCAGCCAGCCGCATCCCCAGCATCCGATCTTCCCGTATTTGCTGAGAAAGAGGCAGATCGATCACCCCAATCAGGTCTGGTGCGCCGATATCACGTTCGTGCCGATCAAGAACGGCTTCCTCTACCTGGTGGCCATCATGGATTGGGCCACGCGCAAGGTGCTGAGCTGGCGGTTGTCGAACACGATGCACGCCGACTTCTGTGTCGAGGCTTTGAACGAGGCCGTCGCCAAACATGGCCCGCCCGAGATCATGAATACAGATCAGGGCAGCCAGTTCACCGGATCGGCCTGGATCACGACCCTGACCGAGGCTGGGGTGCGCATCTCAATGGATGGGCGCGGGCGTTATCTCGACAACATCTTCATTGAACGGCTCTGGCGATCACTGAAGCAGGAGGCCATCTATCTCGAAGAAATCACCGACGGCTTCCAGGCCAGGCGCGTGATCAAGGACTGGATGACCTTCTACAATACCAAAAGGCCCCATTCCGCCCTTGATCGGCAGACGCCTGACGACGCATATTGGGTAGGCTTGGAACAACAAGAAGCAGCATGAAACCTAAACCCGATACACCTTAGAAAAGCTGCAAACATGTCCGAAA
>NZ_BDIY01000087.1 GCF_002072155.1 Roseovarius sp. A-2
CATACCTCAAAACAAGCAAGCGCCCGGCCTTCAGCCCAGGGGCGAGCACTCCGGTTGCGCAGCAAGGTCATGCACGCAACAAACCGCACGAGCCCGCACAGAAAATGACCGTGGTGAATTATGGCGGCTAGATGCATTTTATCGTCCTTGTTTTTGTTCAGGGGGTGGCAACACGCGAACCGCGGTGCCGCTCAGGAAAACCGCGCGTCGCTTGTAGCCGCTGCCTGTTTTGATCCCGCAGATGCTGGGCCCTGATAACGGAGGGCGCCGTATCCCCGTACGTTCGCCGCGTCGCTTTGACGGACACCAGGCGCTGCATGTGCTTGGCGTCGAGGCGGCCCATGACGGGCGTTCCGGTCTCAGGGTCCGGCTCGAAGCCAGGGTGCTCGATGCTCACGATGATTGCGCGCGTGCCGATGAAGCGGGTGTAGCAGCGCAAGCCCGCTTGCGCCTTTGCGCGTCCGCCCTTGACGCGAATCTCGAAGCCGCGGTTCGCGCTGGTTTGCGCGCCGGTGCCGTATGCGATTTCGACGAACTTCTGCCCGCCGAACCAACGGACACCCATGACGAGGCAGGGGCGGCGCTTGGCCTTGGCATCGGGATTGTCGGGATCATCGACAGGAAAGCGAAATCGCACGACATCGCCGGTCGTGAGGCGGTCTTTCCATGCGGTCAGGTGTGATGTGGATTTCATGGTCGTCTCCATTCAGGGTGGGAATGATGACGCGCGGCATTTTTTCTATCGGGTTAGTCCCCTGTGCTGCGCGTCACGAAAACGCGCGCAGCACAGGGGACTTGGACATTTGGGGAGAGCGTCGAGAGGGGCCAGCCCCTTACAGTAAATGTTGAAAAGATAGTTTCGGTTGACATCAATGTGGCCAATCTTTCGTTTTAGACTGAGGACTTGACAAAAGATCAGAAGGAGCTGCCAGGTGGGGTATGTCTCGAAAATATCTTCGATGGCGACGAAATTGCCACCGTTCAAGCCAATTGTCATTGCAGTGGATGGGCTGAACCGGTGTTGTCACGTTAGCGGGCCTGAGGTTGCTGGTGTAGCGATGCCCGCATAGGTGATGCTGATGCAAACTCAAAAGATCACTTACAAACGCCACCGGTTTCCGCCTCAGATCATCGCTCATGTTGTCTGGCTCTACGTCCGGTTCAACTTGAGCCTGCGCGAGGTCGAGGA
>NZ_BDIY01000088.1 GCF_002072155.1 Roseovarius sp. A-2
GTGTTACTCGAGGATTTTGCTGACGACGCCTGCGCCGACGGTGCGGCCGCCTTCGCGGATGGCGAAGCGCAGCCCGTCTTCCATCGCAATGGGCGCGATCAGGTCGACGGTGAACTTCAGGTTATCGCCGGGCATCACCATTTCCGTGCCCTCGGGCAGCGTCACCGTGCCGGTCACGTCCGTGGTGCGGAAGTAGAACTGCGGACGGTAATTGGCAAAGAACGGCGTGTGACGGCCACCCTCTTCCTTGGTCAGGATATAGGCCTCGGCCTCGAACTTGGTGTGCGGGTTGACCGATTTCGGCTTGCACAGCACCTGGCCGCGCTCGACGCCCTCGCGGTCGATGCCGCGCAGCAGCACGCCGACGTTGTCGCCCGCCTCGCCGCGATCCAGCAGCTTGCGGAACATCTCGACGCCCGTGCAGGTCGTCTTGCGGGTGTCCTTGATGCCGACGATCTCAAGCTCGTCGCCCACATTCACAACACCGCGCTCGACGCGGCCCGTGACCACCGTGCCGCGACCGGAAATCGAGAACACGTCCTCGATCGGCATCAGGAAGGGCTGGTCCACGGCGCGCTCGGGCGTCGGGATATATTCGTCCACGGCCGCCATCAGTTCGCGGATCTTGTTCTCGCCGATCTCCGGGTTCTCGCCGTTCATCGCCGCCAGCGCCGAGCCAGCAACGATCGGAATGTCGTCGCCGGGGAAGTCATACGAGCTCAGCAGCTCGCGGATTTCCATCTCGACCAGCTCCAGCAGTTCCTCGTCATCGACCTGGTCGACCTTGTTCATGAACACCACCAGCGCGGGCACGCCGACCTGGCGCGCCAGCAGGATGTGCTCGCGGGTCTGCGGCATCGGGCCGTCGGCGGCGTTCACCACCAGGATCGCGCCGTCCATCTGCGCGGCACCGGTGATCATGTTCTTGACGTAGTCGGCGTGGCCGGGGCAATCGACATGGGCGTAGTGACGCGCGTCGGTCTCGTATTCCACATGCGCCGTCGAGATCGTGATCCCGCGCGCCTTCTCTTCGGGCGCGCCGTCGATCTGATCATAGGCCCGGAAATCGCCGAAATACTTGGTGATCGCCGCCGTCAGCGTCGTCTTGCCGTGGTCAACATGGCCAATCGTGCCGATGTTCACATGCGGTTTCGAGCGGTCAAACTTTTCCTTTGCCATGGTCTTGG
>NZ_BDIY01000089.1 GCF_002072155.1 Roseovarius sp. A-2
AGTAGTGTCCGCATTTTGTGTTGGTAAGCTCACAGAGCCCGCAGAACATCCTCTGGCTGCACTTTACTGACCCGCGCCACGAACCAATCGAGATACCCCTCGAGATATTTCGAGGCAGGCCCTCGAAATGGTCTGATGAAGCTCTTGTAGCGGGAGTGAAGGTTATTGATATTCTGAATGTGGTGAGTGGGCGAGGCCATCTTCTGTCCGGGCTTTGCCTTGATGACAAAATGCTCGATGCCTCTGGACTCTGCCAGCGCCGAATAGCCATCATGGCCATCCGAACAGAGGACGGCGTCTTTGGCCACGAGCGGCAACAGGGCTGTATAAACCGCCCCCTTGGAGCGGCCTGGAATACGCTGAAAACGCTGTGCGCCGCTTCGGTCGGCGACCGTGAGAATCGGCAGTTGCCAGCGCGACAGTCCCCGGAGCATCGGAATGCCCCTTTTGCCATACTCATACCAGCGGCGCCGCGGAGGCTTTGGGTATTTTCCCTTGTTTCGCAGATATCTAACCCATTCGCGCGACCCCTTGCGTGACTCTCGCTGATAAGTTTCATCGGCTTCCACGATCCCCGCGAAGATGTCGGATGATGCGCCAGAGAAGGCACCAAGGATGATCATGCGCCATCGCCAGATCGTGTATTTGTTCCGCTGCAGGCGTCGCGAGAGTTGCCGGATCGAGGACGGGGCTCTGGGGTCGAGCATATCCTTGACGACCTCGAGGAATAGATCCGGGCGGTGAAGATGCTGGGCCACAGATCCGGTCCGTCCGGTGAATGTGCGGGCACAGCCCTCACAGCGATACCTCTGAATGTTGGTCCGGGTCCGTCCCCACCTAACCCGTCCCTCGTGGCCGCAGTGCGGACACGAAGCTCTCTCCTGGGCTCGCGTCTCGATCGCGATGATCGCCTCGGTTTTTCGGCGGACTTCCGTGATCTGTCGTGCGGCGTCTTGCACCTGGCCCGGTGTGAGATCGTCAAATCGACTGATAAACTTCCTGAAATCGTGTGCCTTCATTGCGCCCTCCGCGTCTTCCCTCGGAGCGCCATATTGGCCGTTTTTGGCGAAAAGAAGGCTTACCAACACGAAATGCGGACACTACT
>NZ_BDIY01000090.1 GCF_002072155.1 Roseovarius sp. A-2
GCCATCTCATACCGACACGCCAGGTCCGATGCTTTCGACCTCTGGAGAGGCTATGCTGCCGAAATGACCGCCTGACAGGCAGAGGTCTCGCCCCTCTCAAAAATGGCGAAAACAAGTTGGCAATCCCGTTCAGACAGATGGTCATTACCGGTCTCGTCATGTCGGAGTGTAGAGAAGCGATCGGAATAAGCGCGTGCTGCCATCTGGATGGCAGCCAACAGCACCATGGCAGCGGAGCCTACCAGGACGTATAGACCGAACGCGGTCCAGAACGAAGTTCCAAGAACAAGAGCAACCAGGGCTGCGATCAGACCCGCAAAGCCGCCCACCAAAACGTATCCAACTACCATGCGCATGCCTCAGAATGGGTCACTTCAGAACTCAACCTAGCGGAGAACAAAAGGAATGCGAATTCTTGTCGAGCTTTGATCACCGCTCGCTATTCCTGCATTTAGTCTCGCTTGAGAAGAGCTTTTTGGAACAGTTTGCTTCAACTTTCTGGCGAAACTTTGGCACGGAGCCACGGTTTTGCCAGAAGTGCTGACAACAAAGCCTCCGTAAGTGCGCAGCCAAGGTCAGGCAACTTAGCCAGAACAGCCACGTGCCACAGAAGTTGGACCACTAGTTGAGAATTCTTGCCGTCGCTGACGATCCGTTCGATCTGGTGCTTCTCGGGGCTCTGGTCACAAGGGCAGGATATCCTGAGCTGGTGACCACCCCGAATTCCGGGACGGCGCTTGAACACGTCACTGCGGCGCGTTTGCCGTTTCAATGCGTCCTGAACTGATGCGGTGGATGCCCCCACGCGCCGGCAGCGTTTACCATGACTGTCAATGTGCATTCAAAACTGACCCGGTTTGATCATTTTAAAAGGCGACATTATACTTTGCGTACCCAGTGAATAATCTGCTATGAGTAATGCAGAGAAATTACGGGGGGGCGAATCCATCAGGCAAGATATGGGACCTGTTAACCCGGATAATTCACGACACCTGTATGATCGGCCGTGAGACCATGTTTTGCGCGAGGGTGCCATGACGAGCTCGAGCGTGATCTGCGTCCGGGTTAACGGCGGACGGCAATGTCCTCTGGGGCT
>NZ_BDIY01000091.1 GCF_002072155.1 Roseovarius sp. A-2
TAAAGCGCTTCGGGAAAAACGTGAATCGGGGGATTCCCACGGTGTTTGTTTTGTGATTCATCCTGTTTGGGAGGATGGATCATGTCAGCACCTTTGCCGAATGCGCTTCGGGCGCGGTTTCAGCGTTATATCGAGGATGGTTTGAGCGGTCGCGCAGCGGCTTTGCGGCTGCGGCTTTCGCCGGCCACGGGCGCGAGATGGGCGCGGGCGATCCGAACGCGGGGTCATGCTGATCCCGCGCCTCAAGGCCGCCCTCGCGGTCGGGGCAAACTGGCTCCTTATCAGGCCTTTTTTGAAGAGCTGGTGGCACAGGACCCGGACATTACGCTCTATGAGCTGCGCGATGCGCTGGCGGCAGCAGAAGGGGTCAAGGTTCACCATTCCTCGATCGCCGCGCTGCTATCCCGTCTCGGGTTCAGCTATAAAAAAAATCGTTGGTGGCCACCGAACGCCATCGTGTCCGGGTAAGGCAGGCACGGCATGACTGGCTGACGCGTCGCATGCCCGCCATGCGACGCCAACCTGAACGTCTTGTGTTCATTGATGAAACCTCGGTGAAGACGAACCTGACCCGGCTCAGGGGCCGCGCTCTGCGTGGGCAACGGCTCGAGATGGACGCGCCTTTTGGTAACTGGGGCACACAGACCTTCATCGCCGGGCTAACCCGCGACACCCTGATCGCTCCCTGGGTCATCAAGGGGGCGATGAACGGCCCTGCCTTCGCGGTTTATGTGCAAAAGGTACTGGTGCCGGAACTGACACCCGGCACCGTCGTCATTCTCGATAATCTCGCCACACATCGCAATGCCGGGGCGGCAGAGGCGATCAGACAGGCCGGATGCTGGTTCCTCTACCTGCCGCCATACTCGCCGGACCTCAATCCCATCGAGATGGCCTTCTCAAAGCTCAAGGCCAACCTACGCAAGATCGGTGCCAGAACCTTCACCGATCTCTTCACAGCCCTCGGCGACGTCTGCCAGATGTTCACACCGGACGAGTGCTGGAACTACTTTCAGGCTGCCGGATATGTCGCAAGTTAAAACCGAAACGCTTTA
>NZ_BDIY01000092.1 GCF_002072155.1 Roseovarius sp. A-2
ACAGGCCGCCCGGAGCGTCCACCACAGCCAGTAGGCACAGCCGTGCAGCATGAGCCGCATCTGATTGGCGCTGGCCTTCGAGCACGACGTGCGGTCCGAGGCGAGATGGCTCTTCCAACCCTTGATGTGGTTCTCGGCCTGGCCGCGTGCGGAGTAGAGTTTCTCGTAAAGGTGCTTGCCGCGCGGGCCCATCAGATTGGTCACGATGAAGCGGGTGTCGCGTCCCATCGGGCCGACCTCGACCCGGGCGATGACGCGGCGCTCTTTCGACCATGACCGGGCCGCGTAGGAGAAGGACTTGAACCGGCGCAGTTTCTGGCCCTTGCGCGCATAGCGTTCTGCCGTGGAGGCCTCCAGGGTTTGCACATGCTCCCGCAGGCGCGGGTTCTTCGACAGACCAAACACATAATGGAGCCCAAGGCTGTCGCACAGGTCCAGAACCTCCGGGGTGCCGTAGTGGCTGTCGGCCCGCAGCAGGATCCCGGTCGTGGGCCAATGGCGGCGGATTTGCCGGATCAGACGCCGGATGTGGGCAGCGGCCTCCTTGCCGGTCGGGCGGCGGGCCGGGCGCAGCACAGCCCCCACCAAGCGCCCGTCGCCGTCAAAGACCACGATAGGCTGGAAGCCGTATTCATCGTAGTAGGCATTGAACAGGCGCAGCTGCTGATGACCGTGAGCGGTATCGAAGGTGTCGTCGATGTCGAGCACAATTTGGCGGGGCGCGCGTGCAAACGAAGCGCAATAGAGCCGCACCATCTCATGCGCCATCCGGATGAGCGCCCGCGTGTCAGCCAGGTTTTCCATCCGCGAGATCGTGGGCTGGGAGCACAGCGCGGCCCCGGTCTCGGGATCGCGCTCGAGAGCAAGCTTGAACGCCGGATCACCGCGCAGCTCGGTTGCATCGTTGCCGTCTTCATATCCAGCCGCGATCATCATGATCCGGAACCGGATGATGTCTTCCAGACTGTGCCGCACCTTGCCTGGCGCGCGCGGATCCGGGAGGCACTTTGCGACCAGACCCGCCAGGTCGGTCCGGCGTTCGACCTCCCG
>NZ_BDIY01000093.1 GCF_002072155.1 Roseovarius sp. A-2
ACAATCTCGTCTGATTATTCTGCCAAGACGGACGCTGTAGCAGGAAGTTCGAACTTCCCGCTTGAACGCTCAGGCGACGAGCCTCACTTGGGGGTTTCGTGTCTTTCTGGATTGGCCAATGTTCACAACAAGTCTTTCGAAGTCTTGGCGCATCCAAGCGGCGCGGAAACGCACGAAGGTTTTGACAGACAGGGTTTATACCTATATTGGTATAGGAAGGTGAAGGTTGGTGGAAAGCAGTGAACGACCGGTCAAGTGGCTCTATGACTCGAAGAAGAAGCTACTGACCTTCCCACAGGAGGTCAGAACGCAAGTGGGCTACGCGTTGAGTGAAGCTCAAATGGGTCGCAAGGCAGTTTACGCAAAGCCTATGACCGGACTGGGAGCAGGTGTCTTCGAGATCGTGGCGGATTACGACGGCGACACCTTTCGCTCGGTCTATGCAGTTAAGCTGGGTGAGGACATCTATGTCCTGCACTCTTTTCAGAAGAAGTCCACGATCGGGATCAAGACTCCGAAGCCCGAAGTCGATCTTATCAAGGCCCGCCTGAGCCAAGTGAAGCAACACCTGGCCCAAGTGCAGAAGACAGCGAAAAGGAAGAAGAAATGACCGAAGATCATTCCCCTCTCGAGATCGAAGCCGGAAGCGGCAATGTCTTTGCAGACCTCGGTCTGGAAGATGCGCCCGAGCTGAAGCTGAAGGCCGCCATCGTCGGTCAGATCAACTCTATCCTCAACCATCGGCATCTGACCCAGGTTCAGGCGTCCGGAATTCTTGGTCTGTCGCAGCCAAAAATCTCTGCCCTCAAGAATGGCAAGCTGCGTGGCTTCTCCCTGGAAAAGCTTCTCGAGATCATGGTGAAACTCGATCGGGACGTGGAGATCGGATTCAGCAAGTCCTCCAGGAAAGAGGGCTCGCGCTACTTCATACGCAACGAAAAAGTTAGAACGCCTGTTCCAGCCTGATCTGGCGACACAACGAAGGACACGGACGGCAGGCATCTATCACCCGTGTCCTATTA
>NZ_BDIY01000094.1 GCF_002072155.1 Roseovarius sp. A-2
CAATCGTCTCAAGATCCTGAAACGTCAGATGTATGGCCGGGCGAACATCGACCTGCTCAGAGCCCGGCTTGTTGCAGCGTCCTGATAGGAAGGAACCTCCAAGCTGCACCGAAATTGATTCAGAGCCCAAAAGTGACCCACTTGGGTGGGTTATGATCATCTAAAATTGACCCACCTGCATTGTTAACATCCGTGCGTTTTGGCGCGGAGGAAGAGCAGGTGTTACTGATGGAAACGGCAATGAAGATCCGTGGCTGGATCTTGGGCGATGGCCGCAGCATCCGGGCTGTGGCGCGCGAGACTGGGATCTCACGGACGACGATCAAGAAGTATTTGAAGGACCCGGAGCAACCGCAGTATCGGGAACGGCAACTACGCGTCGGCCACAAGCTGAACGCGCAATTCGAGGCGCGCCTCAGGGAGTTTTTCAAGCACGATCTGCAGCTTCGCCGCCGTGAGCGTCGCACCGCGAAGAAGCTTTATGAGGCGCTTGTTGCGGAGGGTTACACGGGCTCCTATTCACCGGTTCAGCGCTTTGTCGGCGGGCTCAAGAAGTCATCGGGAACCGATACGAGTGATGCATTCATTCCGCTGTATTTCGCGCCGGGCGATGCGCTTCAGTTCGACTGGAGCGAGGAGTATGTCATGTTGGGCGGCGTCGAGCACAAGGTTCATGTCGCTCATTTCCGCCTGTGCCACAGCCGCAAACCCTTTGTCGCGGCGTATATGAACGAGAAGCAGGAGATGGTGCTCGATGCCTTTGTGCGGGCGCTTGCATTCTTTGGCGGTGTTCCGCGCCGTGTGATCATCGACAACCCCAAAACCATGGTGACCTATGTCTCGCGATCGAAGGACTGAATCGCCCCGAGTTTGTCGGAGACCATCAACTTAACCCGAATAATTCATGGGGGTGTGGTGAAGGTAGCGTAAGCTTTTGAAAGCAGGTATTTTTTGGTTGTCGAAGCCAGAAAACTCAGTTTCCAAGGTACGTCCCCTCACCATGATACAGTCTACT
>NZ_BDIY01000095.1 GCF_002072155.1 Roseovarius sp. A-2
CAGTGAAGTAATTCCAGCATTCTTCGGGTGAGTAGAGGTCGCAGATATCGGCGATTGCATTGAACATGTCGGTGAAGGTGCGTGCGCCGATCCGGCGCAGGTGCGCTTTGAGCTTTGAGAACGCCATTTCGATGGGATTGAGGTCGGGGCTGTAAGGCGGCAAGAAAAGGAACCAGCATCCTGCCCTGCGCATCGCCTTTTCCGCTTCGACGTTTTTGTGCGTGGCGAGATTGTCCAGAATGACCACGGTTCCGGCTGAGAGTTCCGGCACCAGAACCTTTTCAACATAAGCGGCGAAGGCCGCGCCATCCATGGCACCTTTGATCACCCAGGGGGCGATCATCGCGTCGGCACTCAGTCCGGCTATAAAGGTCTGGGTGCCCCATGAGCCGAAGGGGGCGTCCATGATCAGGCGGTTTCCGCAAGGGGCCCATCCCCTCTGCCTCGTCAGGTTTGTCTTCACTGATGTTTCATCAATAAAGACAACGCGTTCCGGATGCTTCGATACGGCTGGAATGCGATGCTTGAACCAATCCTCGCGTTGCCGCCTTACCTTGGCACGGTGACGTTCGGTGGCGACCAGTGACTTTTTTTATACGTGTAGCCCAACTTGCGAAGGAACTTGCCGATGGCGTTGGGATGCGCCCGGACGCGCGTTACGTCAAACAGGGCTGCGCTCAGCTCGGGCATCGTGATGTCACCATCTTGCTCGATGACTTCGGCGAAGAACCCCAGATGCGGGTCCAGCTTGCCCTTGCCTTTCGGTCGGCCCTGCGGAGCGGCCTCCGCCCGGCCCGTCCGCCGGATCGCAAGCGCCCATCGCGCTCCCGTGGCAGGCGAGAGCTTCAAGCGCAATGCCGCCGCGCGACCGCTTAACCCTTCCTCAATGTATCGCTGAAACCGCGCCCGAAGCGCGTCTGGCAAAGGTGCTGACATGATCCATCCTCCCAAACAGGATGAATCACAAAATCATGCGTGTGGGAATCCCCGCGATTCACGTTTTT
>NZ_BDIY01000096.1 GCF_002072155.1 Roseovarius sp. A-2
CACCGTGCCTGCAGTTTTGGCCCGATCATACCTTTCCAGCGCCCCATCTGCGCTTCCACCCGGCTGCGCTGATTGTAGCCACTGCTGACTTGCCAGGCCAACCGACCCCGGGCGTGGATTTCAGCGATGTGTCGGTCTCGATGCGTCGGGTCGGTCATTGATTGCGGGCTTGGTACGGCGTTCTTCGGAGGTGGGATGATGATCTCGACCGTCTCGCCGAAACACGATTTGAGCAAGGTGCTGGTCGCTGCACCGTCGTAAGCGCCGTCCGCCAGAAACCTGGTGACCGTCTCGTCGATCTGATCCAGAAGTCCGGGCAAAGCTGAAGGGTCGCCCACGTCGTCCTGTGTCAGATCAGCGCAAATGATCTCTCCGGTCATAAGGTCCAGGCCGAGGTGCAGCTTGCGCCATGATTTGCACCTGGCCTTTGTTTTATGCTTGTTCTGTAGCCACTCACCCTCGCCAAAGATTTTTAGACCGGTACTGTCCACAGTCAGATGGATCGGCTCGGTACTCTCAATCCGCGGCTTTTCGGGCAGTTTCAAACCTTGGCCCCGTCGCGACAGCGTGGAGAAATCGGGCACCGGGATTTCCACTCCCATCAGCCGTGCGATGCTGCGCATCAGCCCTTGGGTCTGGCGCAGCGGTAGTTTGTAGATCGCGCGCAAGGTCAGGCAGGTTGTGATGGCAAAGTCAGAATATGCTCGTGGGCCGCCAGGGGTTGACCGGCGCGGCGCCCGCCATTGTTCCAGCGCATCGTTAGTGACCCAGATAGTCAGATCGCCACGACGCCGAAGGTTTTCGTTGTACACTGCCCAATTTGTTACCCGATATCGCTTCCTGCCAAACTTATGGCGGCGAGCAGCGTTGAACTTGTGTGGCATTCAGGTGTCCAGATCAGAGGCAAAATCCTCAACTACCAGAATAGCTCCTGATCGTGCAACAACGCC
>NZ_BDIY01000097.1 GCF_002072155.1 Roseovarius sp. A-2
TAGACCCAGACGGCATATGCAACGATTTCACGAGGGAATCGGTAGCCTTTCAAGCGCGGCATGGAGGACGGTATATTCATACCCAATGCCTAACCAAGCGCCGCACTGCAAACAAGTTGGCAATCCCTTTCTATGCAATCACTATCGCTAAAGTAGTAGCGCAAATCTCAGCGATTTTTTAATGACTACGCTCTCGGACCGCGTCACGATGAGAGCAGACCAGGGCGGGTCTTATGAGGCTTGATATAGCAACCTAAGCATTGATATCGCTCCAAAGGGCACTCACTGGGAGAGCAAAATTTCTTTCACCAAAGGTGAGTTTTTCTTGGCCCAAATAAAACACGATCCCTGTACACGTTCTGCTGTGACCGGGCCCGTCTTTTGAGAACCATTTGAGGTGTTTGAAGTCATCACCGCTGATCGATGCAGAAGCTTTGATCTCAATGCAGACCAGATGGCTGCCCCCGTCGATCAGGATGTCAATCTCCCGCCGGTCTGCACTGCGCCAGTGATAGAGCCGATAGTCAGCATCCTGCATTGGGACGGCTCGCTGGATCTCGTTCAGAACGAAGCTTTCAAGCAGACTGCCTAGGGCTTGCGGATTGTTGTCGATGGTGAAGGTATCTTCAGTGAAACGACGCAAGGCACAGGCTATGCCTGAATCTGCGAAATGATATTTTGGGTTCTTGATCTCCCGCTTGCCCTCACCCGATGTCCAGGCACCCAGCTTGGTGAGCATCGATAACCGTATCAGGATATCCAGATATTGTTCGACTGTAACGCGTTGCAGCTTGGTCAGCTTAGCAAGTTCGGACGAGTTAACCCGAATAATTCATGGGGGTGTGGTGAAGGTAGCGTAAGCTTTTGAAAGCAGGTATTTTTTGGTTGTCGAAGCCAGAAAACTCAGTTTCCAAGGTACGTCCCCTCACCATGATACAGTCTACT
>NZ_BDIY01000098.1 GCF_002072155.1 Roseovarius sp. A-2
ACTGGCCACATGAGGCGACAACGGGCATCAGGCATGCATTCCATTCGATCCGAAGGGGTGGGCGCTCAAGGGTCTCAGTCCCATAGACGGGAAACCATTCCCCATCGGTGACTTCTTCAGCGGCCTGCTAGAACAACTCGCGTGGGACGCCTTTGAAAAGCACAAAGGGAATCTGAAGCATTTCCGGCGGCGATGGCCTCTGGATCAGCCCCCCTCGCCTGCATGTCCTCCCCAAATTGGCAAAGATGCCGATTGTGAAGATCGACCAGGACGACATCGCGCATGCGCTAGCGCCGATCTGGTACGAGAAGCCGGTTACCGCGAAGAAAGCCATCTCGCGGCTCCGGACAGTATTCAAATATGCGCGGGCAAAGGGATTTCTCGTGAACCGTGCCGTGATCGAGGAAGCCGTCATCATTCTTAGAGAGAACAGGAAACTCGCCAAGCCAAGCCTCGCGCTTCCCTGGTCAGACGTGCCTGCATTCTACGCGAGCCTGTCGGATGGTGACCCGACACAACTCGCCTTGAGACTGCTGATCCTGACCGGGGTTCGTGCGGACTCGGTAAATAACATGATGCAATCGGTTCGGCCGAACGCCTCAAAAATGGAAAAAATAGCTTATGCAAGCTTGGCCATCTTGGGGATGGCGACCCAGTTGAACTTGGTCAACAGATTGGTGATCTACACCGTCGCTTCCCCAATATTAACGTAATTGGTGGCTGCAGTGGTACAGACGAGCTGAAGTGGTCCCACCTTTTCGGACATGTTTGCAGCTTTTCTAAGGTGTATCGGGTTTAGGTTTCATGCTGCTTCTTGTTGTTCCAAGCCTACCCAATATGCGTCGTCAGGCGTCTGCCGATCAAGGGCGGAATGGGGCCTTTT
>NZ_BDIY01000099.1 GCF_002072155.1 Roseovarius sp. A-2
AAAAGGCCCCATTCCGCCCTTGATCGGCAGACGCCTGACGACGCATATTGGGTAGGCTTGGAACAACAAGAAGCAGCATGAAACCTAAACCCGATACACCTTAGAAAAGCTGCAAACATGTCCGAAAAGGTGGGACCACTTCAATCAGCCCCCGCAGAGCGTCTTTGGCCTCAAGCATACCGTCAGGGTGTGAAAGCCGGGCCACCAGCGCAGTGATCTTCTCGCGGTAGGTCTCGGCCATCTTCGGGTGAATACGGATGGGAGACGGGGCAGGGTCCCGCTCAAGCTGCGCTTCCAACTCGATCCGGCGCGCGTCCAATGACAACATCCGGTCTTTGACCTGTTCAGCAGGAATGCCTGCGATGATCGCGTCAACCAGTTTGGCGTGGTCGGTTTTAACTGTGGCGAGTTCTTTGGCCACGGCATCGCGGTTTTGCGATGCCGCGGCCTGCAAGCGATTGCGCTCTTTTGCGTACTCCTCACAGAACACGGTCAAAGCCTCCTGATCCATCAGGTGGTTTTGCAATGCGCCAAGCACCAGCTGTTCCAGCTCATCCTGCGAGATCATCGCCATGTTGGTGCAGTAGGCTTTGCCTTTGTTGCGGGCGGTTGAGCAGCCAAAGCTGTGTTTGTTGACCTTGGAAAACCCGCCACCGCCGCTGCCGCAAGTCACAAGCCCGGAGAAGAGTGTTCTGGGGCGACGGCGATCCCAGACGGGAACGTCTGTAGCGCGACAATCTGGGTGAGAAGAGCGCGTCAATCAGGATGAGAATCCTTGGTCGCGACGTTTGTGACGATGGCGGTCTTTTCAGCCGCGATCAAGTGGTTTGTGTTTTTGATTGTCGCGGCGC
>NZ_BDIY01000100.1 GCF_002072155.1 Roseovarius sp. A-2
ATTACCCGGTGAACATGGATGTGCATCCGCAGGTCACGGCGTTCTTTGACGAGGCCACCAACACGATCAGCTACGTGGTGAAGGATCCCGGCTCCAACGCCTGCGCGGTGGTCGATAGCGTGATGGATATCGACATGGCGGCGGGGCGGATCACCTATGATCATGCCGACGCGATGATCGCCCATATCGAGCGCGCGCGCCTGAGCCTCGAATGGATCATCGAGACCCATGTGCATGCCGATCACCTGTCGGCGGCGCCCTTCATCCAGGAGCGTCTTGGCGGCAAGATCGGCATCGGCGAAAAGATCATGGTCGTGCAGGATGTCTTCGGCAAGATCTTCAACGAGGGCACCGAGTTTCAGCGCGACGGCAGCCAGTTTGACCGGCTGTTCAAGGATGGCGACACCTATACCGTGGGTGGCATGACCTGTTTTGCCATGCACACGCCGGGCCATACGCCCGCCTGCATGACCCATGTCATGGGCGACGCGGCGTTTGTGGGCGATACGCTTTTCATGCCTGATGGCGGCTCGGCGCGGGCCGATTTCCCGGGCGGCGATGCGGGAGAGCTTTACGACAGTATCCGACGGGTCCTGAGCCTGCCCGATGCCATGCGCCTCTTCATGTGCCACGATTACGGGCCGGGTGGCCGCGATATCGCGTGGGAGACCACGGTCGCCGAGGAGAAGGCCAACAACATCCACGTGGGCGGCGGCAAGACCCGTGAGGAATTTGTCAGGTTCCGCACCGAACGCGATGCGCAATTGGCCATGCCTCGGCTGATCCTGCCCTCGCTTCAGGTGAACATGCGCGCAGGCGAG
>NZ_BDIY01000101.1 GCF_002072155.1 Roseovarius sp. A-2
GGGATTGCCAACTTGTTTTCGCCATTTTTGAGAGGGGCGAGACCTCTGCCTGTCAGGCGGTCATTTCGGCAGCATAGCCTCTCCAGAGGTCGAAAGCATCGGACCTGGCGTGTCGGTATGAGATGGCGGAGAGTTGGTAGCGTCGTGGGCGAAAAACGATGTTGATCTGATCATGTGTTGCCAGAAATCTCTGTGCCTGTCGGGGAGATTTGAACCGTCCCATCAACTTCTCGCGTTTTCGTGTTGGCCTGTGTGATCCTTCGATCCGGTTGTTCAAGCCCTTGTGCGCACGATGATCTGCGCCCGGTGCCATATCCCGGATCGGTTTGAAATAGCTGCGCAACTTGTCCGTGATCACGACACGGGGTTCACCGAACCGGTCGATCAGCCTTGCCAGGAAACGCCTTGCAGCCTTGGCGTTTCGCTGTGGCTGAACGAGAATATCAAGCACGTCGCCGTTCGCGTCGACCGCCCGCCAGAGCCAGTACTTTCTGCCGTTGATCGGGATGACGACCTCATCCAGGTGCCATTTGTCGGCCGCGGCCGGTCTGTCACGCCTGATACAATCGGCAAAGTGGCGGCCAAAGCGGTTCACCCATTTCCGGATCGTTTCCCGGCTGACCATAACACCCCGATCGGCGAGAAGGTCCTCGACATCCGCCGTGCTGAGCGCGAAGCGATGGTAGACCCAGACGGCATATGCAACGATTTCACGAGGGAATCGGTAGCCTTTCAAGCGCGGCATGGAGGACGGTATATTCATACCCAATGCCTAACCAAGCGCCGCACTGCAAACAAGTTGGCAATCCC
>NZ_BDIY01000102.1 GCF_002072155.1 Roseovarius sp. A-2
GGCATTGCCAACTTATTTTCACCCGCCCGAATGAGGCCTGACCCGAGCCCGTCAGGCCGTCATTTCAAGCGCGTAGATTTGCCAAAGATCGAAGGCATCAGTTCTGGCGTGGCGGTATGAGGTGGCGGAAAGACGATAGCGGCGGGGACGGAAGACCGTGTTGATCTGGTCATGGGCCCCCAGAAATCTCTGCGCCTGTCCGGGTGACTTGAACCGGCCCATGAGTTTCTCTCGCTTTCGAGTCGGCCGATGGGATCCTTCGATCCGGTTGTTTAAGCCCTTGTGCGCCCGATGATCGGCCTTCGCGGCAAGGTTGCGGATCGGCCTGATGTAACTGCGCAGCTTGTCGGTGATCACGACCCGCGGCGCGCCAAATCGGTCGATCAACCGTTTCATGAACCGTCTGGCGGCCTTCGCATTGCGTTGCTTTTGCACGAGAATGTCGAGCACATTCCCATCCGCGTCGACGGCCCGCCAGAGCCAGAACTTCACACCATTGATCGGAACAACGACCTCATCCAAGTGCCATTTGTCACTGGTGCCAGGTCTGTCGCGCTTGATGCAATCGGCGAAATGACGGCCAAACCGATTCACCCAGTTCCGGACGGTTTCCCGGCTGACTATCACGCCGCGTTCGGCAAGCAGATCCTCGACATCTGCGGTGCTGAGCGCAAAACGATGATACGCCCAGACCGCATAGGCGACGATTTCACGAGGGAAGCGGTAGCCTTTCAGGCGAGGCATCGTGCAAGGTATCTTCATCCCGGCTGACTATGCGAAAGCCCACGCCCAAACAAGTTGGCAATGCC
>NZ_BDIY01000103.1 GCF_002072155.1 Roseovarius sp. A-2
CGGTATTGCCAAGTTGTTGACTGGGTTTGCTAAAGGTATGTGGACCCCATGAATATTCCAATTGATTTGCCACGCCTGAAGGGGTTTCGTTATCCTCGTGAGATTATTGGTTACGCTGTTTGGGCGTACCATCGGTTAGCTCTGAGCACGGCTGATGTTGAAGACCTGTTGGCCGCGCGGGGCGTGATTGTCAGCCGAGAAGCGATCCGGCTTTGGGTCAATCGCTTTGGTCAACACTTTGCAAATTGCATTCGCCGGGATCGACCACGGCCGAACGATAAGTGGCACATGGATGAAGTCGTGATCACGATCCGTGGCAAGAAACACTGGCTGTGGCGTGCGATCGACGCGGATGGAGACGTCCTCGAAATTCTCGTGCAAACACGCCGCAATGCCAAAGCAGCAAAGCGCTTTTTCCAAAGATTGGTTTCACAGTTTGGCGAGCCGAGGGTGGTCATAACTGACAAATTGCGCAGCTATATCAAGCCGGTCAAAGCACTGGCCCCGAACGCTGACCATCGCGCGCACAAGGGCTTGAATAACGCGATCGAAGTGTCGCACCGGCCGACACGTAAACGAGAGAAGATCTTCGGCAAATTCAAATCCCACCGGCAGGCACAGAGGTTTTTGGCCGCACATGACCAGATCAACTTGCTCTTCCGTCCCCGCCGATATCAACTGAACGCAACTTCATACCGCCACGCCCGCTCCGATGCTTTCAGCCTCTGGGCAGATTACACCGCGGAAATGGTGGCATGATCCTGCCTTTGCCAAGCTTCGCAAGCTGATGCCAACAACTTGGCAATACC
>NZ_BDIY01000104.1 GCF_002072155.1 Roseovarius sp. A-2
ATGGCGTTCTCAAAGCTCAAAGCGCACCTGCGCCGGATCGGCGCACGCACCTTCACCGACATGTTCAATGCAATCGCCGATATCTGCGACCTCTACTCACCCGAAGAATGCTGGAATTACTTCACTGCCGCCGGATATGTCGCAGGTTAAAGGCGGGACGCTTTAGGCCGCTCCGTGGATGGTTTTCGTTATACTCCTTGATCCGGTCCCATCTGCCTGTTCAGTCCAAAGGCAGGCGGCGGCGGTCCCAGGTGATGCCCGACCGCAGGACACGCGCAGGCACACCTGCCAGCAAGCTGCCTTCAGGAAAATCGCCTTTGACCAGTGCAGCGGCACCAACCATGCAGTTTTCCCCAATCCGGCTCCCCTTGAGTATCTGCACCGACCGCGCGATCCATACGTGATCACCAATCTCGACATCGGCAGGCGGATTGATACGTTTGCCGGTCGATATATCGATGATCGAGTGCATGTCGGACACGTCTATGTGAATATTACCCGACAGCATGCAGTCGCGCCCCACTCGGATCGTGCCAGCCTCGTGCAGGGATATCTTTCCGCCCATCATTGTGGTTTGGTCTCCAATGAACAGAAGGGTATAGTTGGCCCGTAGGCGGAATGTACCCGTTTGCCGCGCGACAAACAAGGTGAGAATCCAGCGTCAATCAGGATGAGAACGCGGGGGTGGGGGCTCGCAGGGAGGGCGTAGCCCGACTGGAGAGGCCCCACCCCCGCGTTGCGCCCCAAATGGGCGGG
>NZ_BDIY01000105.1 GCF_002072155.1 Roseovarius sp. A-2
CCGCATAGGTGATGCTGATGCAAACTCAAAAGATCACTTACAAACGCCACCGGTTTCCGCCTCAGATCATCGCTCATGTTGTCTGGCTCTACGTCCGGTTCAACTTGAGCCTGCGCGAGGTCGAGGAGCTGATGCTGGAACGTGGCGTGGACGTTTCTTATGAGACGATCCGGCGCTGGAGCGTCAAGTTCGGCCCGCTGATCGCCCACGTTCTGCGGCGACGGCAGCCGCGCCCTGGCGATGTCTGGCATCTGGACGAAATCGTTGTGAAGATCGCAGGCCGGTCATACTGGCTCTGGCGCGCGGTCGACCAACAAGGCGTTGTTCTCGAGGAAATCCTCCAATCGAGGCGAGACAAGCGTGCGGCAAAGCGGCTTTTGGTCAAGCTGATGAAACGTTGGGGCTTCGTCCCAAAAAGGATCATTACGGACAAACTGCGCTCCTATGGTGCCGCCAAACGTGAGGTCGCGCCTGGCATTGATCATTGGTCACACAAGGGGCTCAATAACCGCGCAGAAAACAGCCACCTGCCCTTACGAAAGCGAGAGCGCTCATTGCAGGGCTTCCGATCACCGGGTGGATTGCAGCGCTTCGTCACTATGCAGTCCGCAACCCGCAATCGTTTCTCCGTACCAGCCCGCCTTCGTTCCGCCCTCACCATCCGCTACCATCGGCTCGAAGCTTTCGAGGCGTGGAAATCCGCGGCAAATGCCGCTTGATCAACGACCGGCATGCCAGCTTTCAAACTCGG
>NZ_BDIY01000106.1 GCF_002072155.1 Roseovarius sp. A-2
ATTGCCAAGTTGTTCGAGGTCTCGTTTTCGATTAGGCGGCGGGGATGAAAATACCATCCGATATGCCACGCCTGAAAGGCTTCCGTTTTCCGCGCGAGATTATCGCATACGCGGTATGGGCGTATCATCGATTTGCGCTGAGTACGTCGGATGTCGAAGACCTGCTGGCAGAGCGTGGCGTCATTGTCAGCCGCGAAACGATCCGGCTCTGGGTGAACCGGTTTGGAGGCCACTTTGCGGATTGTGTCAGACGAGACCGCCCGGCAGCGGCCGACAAATGGCACCTTGATGAAGTTGTCGTGCCGATCGGAGGCGTGAAATACTGGCTCTGGCGGGCGGTTGACGCGAACGGCGACGTTCTGGACATTCTCGTCCAACCGCGGCGAAACGCCAAAGCGGCAAGGCGTTTCATGAAGCGGCGGATGGCCCGTTTCGGGGATCCGCGCGTTGTGATCACGGACAAGTTGCGCAGCTATATCAAGCCGATCCGTGACCTGCCCCCAAACGCGGACCACAGGGCACACAAGGGCTTGAACAATCGCATCGAAGGGTCGCACCGGCCGACCCGTAAACGCGAGAAGCTGATGGGTCGGTTCAAGTCCCCGCGCCAGGCTCAAAGGTTCCTCGCCGCCCACGACCAGATCAATATCGTTTTCCGCCCCCGCCGCTACCGAATGCCAGCTAACACCTACCGCCAGACCAGATCGGACGCTTTTGACCTGT
>NZ_BDIY01000107.1 GCF_002072155.1 Roseovarius sp. A-2
CCTGTCATCAGATTGAGAAACCCCAATCGTCAAACAGGTCAGCCAAATTACAAAATGCGCGCCGTCAGGATCGATTCAATACGCCAGCCACAAGCGCCATTGCCGCGCGAGCGGCTTCGTCCTTCCGCCCATCGCGTGGAATGCTGCACCCGCGATGGTCGCGGTTGTGACCGGCAGCAAAGGGGCTGGTTGCCGTCGCCTGACGCATTTTGTCGGGAAGGGGGAATCCAAGTCTGACACTACATCCCAGGACATTACCGTTAAGGCGCGCGCGCATGGACAGTAAAACTGCCGACCATTCATTTCATAGCATGTATTCCTTGTTGAGTTGGATAAGGGCCTCGTTGAGAAGCTCCGGAGGGACATCGATCAAGAGATCGTGTTCGCGATCGAGGGTCGTGTTGGTCATGAGGTAATACTCGAGGATCTCGAGAGCTTCCTCGATCGACCATTCGTCTGAAGTTTCCGGGGGTTGAAGTGGTCCCAGAAAACTGGACAGTCGGCTAAGGTGTATCCCAAACCTTTGAAGGGATACGAGAATGGCGAAGCGCCGGAACTTTACAGACCAGTTTAAGGCCAAGGTGGCGTTGGAAGCGCTACGTGGTGACAAGACCGTGCAGGAGATCGCGGC
>NZ_BDIY01000108.1 GCF_002072155.1 Roseovarius sp. A-2
CCCATTTGGGGCGCAACGCGGGGGTGGGGCCTCTCCAGTCGGGCTACGCCCTCCCTGCGAGCCCCCACCCCCGCGTTCTCATCCTGATTGACGCTGGATTCTCACCTTGTTTGTCGCGCGGCAAACGTCGGTGTTCTTGACGTTCATAGCGGCTTGGCGATCACGCACGGCGGCCCACAGCTCCTGGTCGATGATCCGCAGGTGCGGAACCTCGGTGATCACCCAATCGGCCTCCGGATTGAGCCGCGAGACCCGTTCGCCGGTATCGGGGTCTTTGACGTAAGCCAGCCGGTTCCAGATCTGCCGCCCGATATAGAGTTCGTTGTTGAGAGTGCTGGTGCCGCGTTCGCGGTTGCCGTGCAGGGTTGATGATCCTCGACCATCCGCGAAACGTCGTCCTCATCGGCGGCACCGGGACCGGCAAATCCCGCCTTGCCGTGAGCATCGCCCGGGCGTGCATCCGGCGCGGCAAACGGGGGCGCTTCTTCAACGTCGTGGACCTGGTGAACAAGCTGGATGCCGAAGCTCGTGCCGACCGACAGGGACGTACCGCAGAT
>NZ_BDIY01000109.1 GCF_002072155.1 Roseovarius sp. A-2
TCGTCGCAGTTAAAAGTTCCTGCGGGGTCACGACCCCGTCGGCAATAGTCACGGTTGCGCTCTCGGAGGCCAGGTTCACGTTGACATCCAGAACGCCGGGCAGCGCGCCGAGCGCGCGGTCCACCCGGCTGACGCAAGAAGCACAGGACATCGACGTCAGGGTCAGTTTCACGGTCCGTGAGCGCAGTGGATAACCTATGCTCTCAAGCGCCGTGGCGATCTGAGTGAAATCGGTACCCTCCGCGACATCCATCTGCGCGGATTCACTGGCAAGGTTGACCGAGACGTCCCTAACCCCGTCGACATCCGCCAAAGTGCTCTCGACCCGCCCCACGCAGGAGGCACAAGTCATGCCCTCGATGGCGATCTTCAGATGTGTCGTGCCCATAATCTCGGCCTTCCGTATTTCGGCGTACCCTTCACATAGGGGCTCCCCTGACTGGAAGGTCAAGACCGTGCAGGAAGAAATCTTGACGGGCAGGAGGCGACTCTCGGGCAACTCCCAATGCCTGACTCATCTCCGAGTATTCTATGCCCGCCTT
>NZ_BDIY01000110.1 GCF_002072155.1 Roseovarius sp. A-2
TCGTCGCAGTTAAAAGTTCCTGCGGGGTCACGACCCCGTCGGCAATAGTCACGGTTGCGCTCTCGGAGGCCAGGTTCACGTTGACATCCAGAACGCCGGGCAGCGCGCCGAGCGCGCGGTCCACCCGTCCCACGCATGAGGCGCAGGACATGGACGTCAGCGTCAGTTTTACGGTCCGTGTGCGCAGTGGATAGCCGATTTCGTCAAGCGCGGTTGCGACCTGACCCAAATCGGCATCTTCTGTGATCTCGAACTGCGCGGACTCACTCGCAAGGTTGGCCGAGACGTCCCTGACGCCGTTCACACCCGCCAAAGTGCTCTCGACCCGCCCCACGCAGGAGGCACAAGTCATGCCCTCGATGGCGATCTTCAGATGTGTCGTGCCCATGATCTCTGCCTTCCGTACTGCGGAGTGCCCTTCACATAGGGGCTCCCCTGACTGGAAGGTCAAGACCGTGCAGGAAGAAATCTTGACGGGCAGGAGGCGACTCTCGGGCAACTCCCAATGCCTGACTCATCTCCGAGTATTCTATGCCCGCCTT
>NZ_BDIY01000111.1 GCF_002072155.1 Roseovarius sp. A-2
ACGCCCAAACAGCGTAACCAATAATCTCACGAGGATAACGAAACCCCTTCAGGCGTGGCAAATCAATTGGAATATTCATGGGGTCCACATACCTTTAGCAAACCCAGTCAACAACTTGGCAATACCGCCAGTCATGCTGCGGCTTTCCAGAGGCAGCGAGATAGGTGCGCAGGCTTTCGCGCGTGCCCGAGGACAGCCGTGCCTGGACCGGGCGCGCATTGCGCGTCTCGGTTTTCTTCTGCCGGATTTCGACGATCTCGCGCTCCCCTGCCGGGGTTGCCACATCCGAGACCCGCAGGCGCACCAAGTCAGAGGGCATTGCCAAGTTGTCTGATGCTGGGCGCGGTTAGCCGGCAGCCGTGTCGTTAGGCGGTCATCTCAAGGGCGTATCCGTGCCACAGGTCAAAAGCGTCCGATCTGGTCTGGCGGTAGGTGTTAGCTGGCATTCGGTAGCGGCGGGGGCGGAAAACGATATTGATCTGGTCGTGGGCGGCGAGGAACCTTTGAGCCTGGCGCGGGGACTT
>NZ_BDIY01000112.1 GCF_002072155.1 Roseovarius sp. A-2
GCCGCGATCTCCTGCACGGTCTTGTCACCACGTAGCGCTTCCAACGCCACCTTGGCCTTAAACTGGTCTGTAAAGTTCCGGCGCTTCGCCATTCTCGTATCCCTTCAAAGGTTTGGGATACACCTTAGCCGACTGTCCAGTTTTCTGGGACCACTTCAGGTTGACCGGATCGCGCTCGTGCCGACAGAGCCCGATGGCAAACTCACTATCCACCTAGAAGGCGCACTGGCCGCGCTCTTGGCGCTCAGCTTGGGCTCCAAATGCAAAAAAGGCCTGAGCGGCAAAACTCAAGCCATTGATTACATTGACGATTTGGTGTTGGTTGCGGGAGTAGGATTTGAACCTACGACCTTCAGGTTATGAGCCTGACGAGCTACCGGACTGCTCCATCCCGCGACGCTTATTGGCCAATTGCCGAAGGGGCTCATGTGGCCTTTGGTTGCCCC
>NZ_BDIY01000113.1 GCF_002072155.1 Roseovarius sp. A-2
TTACCCGATATCGCTTCCTGCCAAACTTATGGCGGCGAGCAGCGTTGAACTTGTGTGGCATTCAGGTGTCCAGATCAGAGGCAAAATCCTCAACTACCAGAATAGCTCCTGATCGTGCAACAACGCCTCCACGCAGCGGTTCCAAATCCGGTTGTACATCTGGCGCGACAGCACGCCCGCCGGCCCGGGAGGCATTGCCAAGTTGTTCGAGGTCTCGTTTTCGATTAGGCGGCGGGGATGAAAATACCATCCGATATGCCACGCCTGAAAGGCTTCCGTTTTCCGCGCGAGATTATCGCATACGCGGTATGGGCGTATCA
>NZ_BDIY01000114.1 GCF_002072155.1 Roseovarius sp. A-2
AGAATCGCGTTTCCGCAGAGCACACAAACGCTTGTTCAGGGCGAAAGAAAGCACAGAGCCCCACATTCGCTGTTGCCCTGCACAGCTTGCAGAGCACTCAGGAAAGGCAGGCAGAGATTTCCCTGCTAGCACCTTCTCTGTGCCTGGGAAGCACAAGTGTTCACATTGCTTCGCAGAATCGCGTTTCCGCAGAGCACACAAACGCTTGTTCAGGGCGAAAGAAAGCACAGAGCCCCACATTCGCTGTTGCCCTGCACAGCTTGCAGAGCACTCAGGAAAGGCAGGCAGAGATTTCCCTGCT
>NZ_BDIY01000115.1 GCF_002072155.1 Roseovarius sp. A-2
CCTTCCTCAATGTATCGCTGAAACCGCGCCCGAAGCGCGTCTGGCAAAGGTGCTGACATGATCCATCCTCCCAAACAGGATGAATCACAAAATCATGCGTGTGGGAATCCCCGCGATTCACGTTTTTGGCGGGGCGCTTTAACAGGCTGCTGAAATAGTCCCACCTCGACAGTTGGTTGGGAACATGATTCATCCTCGTCACGGCAATGGCGGGGGTGATGATGCGCGGGACGGACGAGACGAGCGGTTCGCTGTTCAGCTATGTGGATCTGGAGGCGCGCATCCCGGCGCGGCATCCGT
>NZ_BDIY01000116.1 GCF_002072155.1 Roseovarius sp. A-2
CCGAGACGATGCCTCTTTATGGTTCCATTCTCGAAGGTCGTCTCGACAATAATCCGCACGTCCATGGTAGTTCCCCCCTCAATGAACCACTAGCATACACAGACACCCCCAAGTTTTGCCCACTCCCGCCGATTTCAGTCGAATCCACCCATGAAACTAAAACGACACCCCCTGTCGTTCTTGTTTTATCATTGGACTCTAAGTCATTGACTCTGGGCGGTTCATGTTCATGGTTCATTTGTGGATTCTAGGTGAATCGTTGGACTTTTGATACTGTTTTGTGGTTTTTGCCATGGTG
>NZ_BDIY01000117.1 GCF_002072155.1 Roseovarius sp. A-2
AACGCTGAAACCGCGCCCGAAGCGCATTCGGCAAAGGTGCTGACATGATCCATCCTCCCAAACAGGATGAATCACAAAACAAACACCGTGGGAATCCCCCGATTCACGTTTTTCCCGAAGCGCTTTAAGATGGCGCTCGCCCCGCAAGTGCATCATGAAGTGGTCCCACCTTTTCGGACATGTTTGCAGCTTTTCTAAGGTGTATCGGGTTTAGGTTTCATGCTGCTTCTTGTTGTTCCAAGCCTACCCAATATGCGTCGTCAGGCGTCTGCCGATCAAGGGCGGAATGGGGCCTTTT
>NZ_BDIY01000118.1 GCF_002072155.1 Roseovarius sp. A-2
TCGGCCTTGAGACCTGCGGGTAGAAAATCCCGCCGTGAAAAGTGCAACGCCATCGGCAACCTCCGCGAAAGATGGCCGAAATATAGCGTTAGCTATGCCAGAACTGCACCAAATCTGCGTCAGAGCCACTTTTGCATGCCGATTCACATAATAGGACACGGGTGATAGATGCCTGCCGTCCGTGTCCTTCGTTGTGTCGCCAGATCAGGCTGGAACAGGCGTTCTAACTTTTTCGTTGCGTATGAAGTAGCGCGAGCCCTCTTTCCTGGAGGACT
>NZ_BDIY01000119.1 GCF_002072155.1 Roseovarius sp. A-2
CCTTCCTCAATGTATCGCTGAAACCGCGCCCGAAGCGCGTCTGGCAAAGGTGCTGACATGATCCATCCTCCCAAACAGGATGAATCACAAAATCATGCGTGTGGGAATCCCCGCGATTCACGTTTTTCCCGAAGCGCTTTAAAGCGTTTCGGTTTTAACTTGCGACATATCCGGCAGCCTGAAAGTAGTTCCAGCACTCGTCCGGTGTGAACATCTGGCAGACGTCGCCGAGGGCTGTGAAGAGATCGGTGAAGGTTCTGGCACCG
>NZ_BDIY01000120.1 GCF_002072155.1 Roseovarius sp. A-2
TCGCTGAAATCCACGCCCGGGGTCGGTTGGCCTGGCAAGTCAGCAGTGGCTACAATCAGCGCAGCCGGGTGGAAGCGCAGATGGGGCGCTGGAAAGGTATGATCGGGCCAAAACTGCAGGCACGGTGGGATTGCCAACTTGTTTTCGCCATTTTTGAGAGGGGCGAGACCTCTGCCTGTCAGGCGGTCATTTCGGCAGCATAGCCTCTCCAGAGGTCGAAAGCATCGGACCTGGCGTGTCGGTATGAGATGGC
>NZ_BDIY01000121.1 GCF_002072155.1 Roseovarius sp. A-2
CATCAAGGGTTGGAAGAGCCATCTCGCCTCGGACCGCACGTCGTGCTCGAAGGCCAGCGCCAATCAGATGCGGCTCATGCTGCACGGCTGTGCCTACTGGCTGTGGTGGACGCTCCGGGCGGCCTGTGCCGCGCGACAAACAAGGTGAGAATCCAGCGTCAATCAGGATGAGAACGCGGGGGTGGGGGCTCGCAGGGAGGGCGTAGCCCGACTGGAGAGGCCCCACCCCCGCGTTGCGCCCCAAATGGGCGGG
>NZ_BDIY01000122.1 GCF_002072155.1 Roseovarius sp. A-2
CCTTGATCGGCAGACGCCTGACGACGCATATTGGGTAGGCTTGGAACAACAAGAAGCAGCATGAAACCTAAACCCGATACACCTTAGAAAAGCTGCAAACATGTCCGAAAAGGTGGGACCACTTCAAATCGCTTTGGTCAAAACTTTGCAAATTGCATTCGCCGGGATCGACCACGGCCGAACGATAAGTGGCACATGGATGAAGTCGTGATCACGATCCGTGGCAAGAAACACTGGCTGTGGCGTGCGATCG
>NZ_BDIY01000123.1 GCF_002072155.1 Roseovarius sp. A-2
CGCCGCGACAATCAAAAACACAAACCACTTGATCGCGGCTGAAAAGACCGCCATCGTCACAAACGTCGCGACCAAGGATTCTCATCCTGATTGACGCGCTCTTCTCACCCAGATTGTCGCGCTACAGCCTGTCCGAAACGGTCCCCATGGCGACATACCCAGTTCGACACGCTGCGCCTGCACCTGGTCAAGCTGGCCGCGATCATCGTCGAGAAGAAAACCCGGATCGTCATGACCCTGCCTGCCTCGTGCC
>NZ_BDIY01000124.1 GCF_002072155.1 Roseovarius sp. A-2
GCCGCGACAATCAAAAACACAAACCACTTGATCGCGGCTGAAAAGACCGCCATCGTCACAAACGTCGCGACCAAGGATTCTCATCCTGATTGACGCGCTCTTCTCACCCAGATTGTCGCGCTACAGATGGCGGCGAATTTCTGCAAACTTCGCACTCGTCTGAACCGCAACATCGCTCGCTCACGCCTTCGGAACGGCAGGTGCGAATTCTCGGCTCGATTGTTCAACCAACGCCGCGTTTCCTGTCGATCG
>NZ_BDIY01000125.1 GCF_002072155.1 Roseovarius sp. A-2
GCCGCGATCTCCTGCACGGTCTTGTCACCACGTAGCGCTTCCAACGCCACCTTGGCCTTAAACTGGTCTGTAAAGTTCCGGCGCTTCGCCATTCTCGTATCCCTTCAAAGGTTTGGGATACACCTTAAAGCGTTTCGGTTTTAACTTGCGACATATCCGGCAGCCTGAAAGTAGTTCCAGCACTCGTCCGGTGTGAACATCTGGCAGACGTCGCCGAGGGCTGTGAAGAGATCGGTGAAGGTTCTGGCACCG
>NZ_BDIY01000126.1 GCF_002072155.1 Roseovarius sp. A-2
CCCCAGAGGACATTGCCGTCCGCCGTTAACCCGGACGCAGATCACGCTCGAGCTCGTCATGGCACCCTCGCGCAAAACATGGTCTCACGGCCGATCATACAGGTGTCGTGAATTATCCGGGTTAAGTAAGGATGATGGTTATGACAAAAAGCAAAATGGCAAATCGCTACTCGCCCGAGGTCCGCGCGCGGGCGGTCCGGATGGTGTTCGAGCATCAAGGTTCATACGAAACGCAGGCGGGCGCGATT